>NZ_SDDX01000005.1 GCF_004115925.1 Lelliottia nimipressuralis | reverse complement strand
CGAACATTATGCGCACCAACCAAATAACTACTCAAATCTGCCATCCACATCAGGCTGATTATGTACAACCGGAGTTCGTTCACTCCGGTCTTTTCCGCATCCCTCTGAAATCGGTTCTCAGATTTTTGCCTGATTCACTCGCGCCGACAGCGCCTGGTGATTCTCTTTTCTTTCGCTGTACCGGTCGGACAGATAACCTGTGTGTCTTTTCAGAATCAGCGTGATTTTATAAAGCTCTTCTGTCACATCCACAATTCGATCGTACCAGGCTGACGGTTTCATCCGTCCTTCTTCATCAAACTCCTGCCACGCCTTCGGCACTGACGACTGATTTGGAATGGTGAACATTCGCATCCAGCGGCCAAGGATTCGCATCTGGTTGACGGTATTGAATGATTGCGAGCCTCCGCAAACCTGCATCACGGCCAGCGTTTTTCCCTAGGACGGCCGAACTGCGCCTTCACTCAGCGGTATCCAGTCAATCTGCGCTTTCATCACCGAACTCATTGCGCCATGCCTTTCGGGAGAACTCCAGACCATCCCGTCACACCATCTGACCAGCGCCCGCAGTTCGAGCACTTTCGGATGGGTTTCTGGTGCGTCGTCCGGCAATGGCAGACCCGATGGATTAAACATCTTCACGTCGGCGCCCATTTCGGTCAATAACCGCCCCGCTTCTTCTGCGGCAAACCGGCTGTAGGAACGCTCCCGAATGGATCCGTAGAGAATCAGAATGCGTGGCGGCGTTGTTGGGTCACTGCCAGAAATTTTGCTGGTGACCGTATCATCAAAGAATTGTGGTTCGATGGCGGGTAGATGTTTCATGAAATGGCTCCGTTCTTAAACGCTGTGCTTTTAAAGTTATCATATATGGATTAGCATATGTGTTGTCAAATCTTATCGAGGTGCAACATGCTACAGCCTGTTCAGCTTTTTAAATTACTTTCTGATGAAACCCGTTCAACGATCGTGATGTTGCTCAGGGAGTCCGGAGAGCTTTGCGTATGCGATATCTGTGCAGCAACGGCAGAGTCTCAGCCCAAAATTTCACGCCATATGGCCTTATTACGTGAGGCCGGGCTGGTTTCCGATCGTCGTGAAGGGAAATGGGTGCACTATCGCCTTTCGCCACATATGCCCGCGTGGGCGGCGGCGATTATTGACTCAGCCTGGAACTGTGAGCGTGAAAACATTCGCAACACGCTCAACAACGCTTCACCTGCTGCATGCTGAAATGCGTTTACATATTCGTCTGAATAGATATGAATGGAGTAACTGATGTTATTGGCCGGTGCAATTTTTCTGCTTACCCTCGTTCTGGTTATCTGGCAACCACGGGGTCTGGGCATTGGCTGGAGCGCCATGCTGGGTGCAGGTCTGGCTTTACTGACGGGTGTCGTTCATCCCGAAGATATCCCGGTAGTCTGGCAAATCGTCTGGAACGCCACCGCCACGTTTATCGCCGTGATCATCATCAGTCTTCTCCTTGATGAATCCGGATTCTTTGAATGGGCCGCGCTGCATGTTGCGCGCTGGGGCAATGGCCGTGGTCGCCTGCTGTTCACCTGGATTATCCTGCTGGGTGCGATGGTTGCCGCGCTGTTCGCCAACGACGGTGCCGCGCTGATTTTGACCCCGATTGTAATCGCGATGCTCCTCGCGCTGGGTTTCAGCAAAGGCGCCACGCTGGCCTTTGTCATGGCGGCCGGATTTATCGCCGATACGGCTAGCCTGCCGCTGATCGTGTCAAACCTGGTGAATATCGTGTCGGCGGATTTCTTTAAACTGGGCTTTGCGCAATATGCCGCAGTGATGGTCCCGGTCAACCTCGCGGCGATTGCAACAACATTGGTCATGCTGCATGTGTTCTTTCGCAAAGAGATCCCTGCCGTTTACGATGTATCTCTGTTGAAGCAACCGAAAATGGCCATTCGCGATGGCGCGACCTTTAAAATGGGCTGGCTGGTTCTGGTGCTGCTGTTAGTCGGATTCTTTGGTCTCGAGCCGCTCGGCGTGCCGGTGAGCCTGGTTGCTGCCGTCAGTGCGCTGCTTCTGTTTGCCGTCGCGAAAAAAGGGCATGCCATAAATACCGGCAACGTGCTGCGGGGCGCGCCCTGGCAGATTGTGATCTTCTCGCTGGGCATGTACCTCGTGGTCTACGGCTTGCGCAATGCGGGCCTGACGCACGCCCTCTCTGCTCTGCTCAACCAACTGGCCGATCACGGTTTGTGGGCTGCGACACTCGGGACCGGATTCCTGACGGCGTTTCTCTCCTCCGTGATGAACAATATGCCAACCGTTCTGGTGGGTGCCCTGTCGATCGATGGCGTTACCGCGACCGGCGTCATCAAAGAGGCGATGATCTATGCCAACGTTATCGGCAGCGATCTGGGCCCCAAAATCACCCCAATTGGCAGCCTGGCAACACTGCTGTGGCTACACGTTCTGGCGCAGAAAAATATGACCATCACCTGGGGATATTACTTCCGGGTCGGGATCGTCATGACCATCCCGGTGCTATTTGTGACGCTGGTCGCGCTGGCGCTTCGCCTGTCTTTCACTGTGTAATGAGGTACTGATATGAGCAACATCACTATTTACCACAACCCAGCCTGCGGCACGTCGCGAAATACCCTTGAAATGATCCGCAACAGCGGGACGGAACCCAAGATTATCCTCTATCTGGATACCCCGCCCACGCGGGAAGAACTGGTGAAACTGCTTGCAGATATGGGGATAACGGTTCGGGCGCTGTTACGCAAAAATGTCGAACCCTATGAGCAATTAGGGTTGGCAGACGACTCTTTCAGCGATGACCAGTTGATTGATTTCATGTTACAGCACCCTATTCTTATCAACCGGCCCATTGTCGTTACCCCTTTGGGAACGCGTTTATGCAGGCCATCAGAGGTGGTGCTGGATATTTTGACGGAAGAGCAGCGCGGTGCGTTCACGAAAGAAGATGGTGAACCGGTTGTGGATGAACACGGAAAACAGATCAAGAAATAACGACTGTTCAAGGGAGCACTCAGTGCTTCTTTGATTTTTCAGGCCCGTAGAGAATAACCTGCGCAACCTCCGCTTTTCACCGTCAGCCGTCTTATCAGGAAATACTCAATTTTTTGTGATAATCATTCTGACCTGTTGTTTACACTACACTTAACTCCCGGTTACTAAAAAGAAAGGAGTTCGCATGAAACTATGGCCTGTGATGACGGGTATCGCTGTGGCGCTCACGCTGGTTGCATGTAAATCACCGACCCCACCAAAGGGCGTGAAGCCTGTCAGCGACTTTAACGCCAGCCGCTACCTCGGTAAATGGTATGAAATCGCGCGCCTGGAAAACCGCTTTGAAAAGGGTATGGAACAGGTTACAGCGACGTACGGTCTGCGTAGCGACGGGGGAATTACCGTACTCAACCGTGGATATGATCCGATTAAGAACAGGTGGAAAGAAAGTGAAGGTAAAGCGTACTTCACCGGAGCGCCCACCACTGCAGCGCTGAAAGTCTCGTTCTTTGGCCCGTTTTACGGCGGCTATAACGTAATTAAACTGGATAAGGATTACCAGCACGCACTGGTCAGCGGCCCGAATCGCGACTATTTATGGATCCTCTCTCGCTCAACAACCCTTCCAGAGACTGTCAAGCAGGACTTCCTCGCGACGGCGCGTGAGCTGGGCTTCCCGGTGGAACAGCTGGTGTGGGTCAAGCATTAAGGATTAGCAGATAGCGGGCGACAGAGAAAACCGCGCATAAAAAAAAACCCCTGCAATGATGCAGGGGAAACACATGTCAGAGCTTATCGTTATTTTTTAGTTAAACACCATTCCGCCGTCAATCAGCAAAGACTGACCGGTCATGTAGTTAGAATCAGGCCCTGCGAGGTAAGAGACGCAGGCGGCGACATCTTCCGGTTCGGACAAGCGGCCAAGCGTGATGCGTTTGGCGAAGGTTTCAGTGCCGTAGCCCGCCGGTTTGCCTGCGGCCTCGGAAATCTGACGGTCAATCTCTTCCCACATCGGCGTTTTCACAATACCCGGGCAGTAGGCGTTAACGGTGATGCCGAGCGGAGCCAGGTCTCGCGCGGCGGTCTGCGTTAAGCCGCGTACGGCGAATTTGCTGGAACTGTAGACCGCCAGTTCAGGATTTCCCGTATGGCCCGCCTGGGAGCAGGCGTTGATGATCTTACCGCCGTGCCCCTCTTTGCGAAAAGCGTCGATCGCGGCCTGAATCCCCCAGATCACCCCTTTCACGTTGATGTTATAAACCCTGTCGACAATCTCAGGCGTGATCGACTCGATAGGCGTAGACGGCGCAATCCCGGCGTTATTAACGATCACATCGAAGCCACCCAGCGCCGTTCGGGCTTTCTCTACTGCCGCAAACACCTGCTCGCGGTTCGATACATCCACCTTCACGGCAACGGCTTTGCCACCGTTACGGGTGATTTCATCGGCGACGGCTTTTGCCGTGTCGCCGTTGTAATCGGCGATAGCAACGGCAAAACCATCTTTTACCAGGCGAAGCGCAATCGCTTTACCAATTCCCTGACCGGAGCCTGTTACGAGAGCAACTTTATGCATGTCTTTGTCCTTAAGTAGTTCACAAAATCTGACTGAGATGGAGCTGGCCCATCAGCAGCGGGTTGTCGCTATAGTCGACGGGAATGGCCACCACGGCAGGGCCGTCGACCTCCATCGCCGCACGTAGCGTGGGTTCCAGCGCGTCGGCACTCTCCACGGCAAAGCCTTTCGCGCCAAAGGCATCGGCATAGGCTTTGAAATCCACCGGGCCGAAGTTCACGCCGGAAAGGCGCTGGTATTTTTTCTCTTCCTGAATAGCCACCATGTTGTAGCCGTTATCGACCCAGATGATGTGCAGAATGTTGGCTTTGAGGCGCACGGCGGTTTCGAGCTCCATGCTCGACTGCAGGAATCCCCCGTCACCGGACACCGATACGACTTTGCGGCCAGGGTTGACCAGCCAGGCGCCAATCGCCCACGGCAGCGCAACGCCCATGGTCTGCTGCCCGTTAGAAATCATCACCTGACGCGCGCGGAAGCTGTAGAGATAGCGGGCAATCCAGATGTGGAAACTGCCCATGTCGACGGTGAGCGTCACGTCGTTGTTAACGATGTCCTGCATGGCACGCACGATGCGCAGCGGATGCAGGGCAAACTGGTTAAGCGATGCGCCACGTCTGTCGAGCAAATCACGCTGATGGCGGCGATCGAGAAGAACTTCAGTGGCGCGCGGGCTCAGCTCCAGCGTATGGCTAATCCGGCTGGCGAGCCGGTTTAGCGTGCCGGCAATATCCCCGACCAGTTCGAGGTCCGGGACGTAGTTGCGTTCTTCATAGGCCGGAAGTACATCAATATGCACCAGAATGGCGTCGCCGCTATTCCACATAGACGGCTCGTATTCCACCGGGCTGTATCCCACGCAAATAATCAGATCCGCCAGATGTAACAGCCTGTCGCCCGCCTGATTATTAAACAGGCCGACGCGTCCGGCGAAGCGGGTGAAGTGCTGTTGATTCACGGCTCCGGCCGCCTGATAGGTGCTGGTGACCGGAATACCGCTTTTTTCCAGCAGCGTATGCAGCGCCGAGCTGTTCGCGGGCTGGCTGGCCATCAGGCCCAGCAAAATGACCGGATTTTTGGCGTTTTCGATGAGCTTCGCGACGTCGTTAATCGCCGCGTCAGGGGCCGGGCCCATGAGTGCCGATGTGCTGGCGGGCAAAATCGCGCCGGTAGCCGGCAGATCGACAATATCCTGCGGCAGGCTTACAAACGCACCGCCCGGTCTGCCCTGCTCAGCGGCGCGAAAGGCATTGGATACCACCTCGGCAATGGCATCCGAAGAACTCACTTCCACGGCGTATTTGGTGACCGGGCTGAACATGCTGACGGTGTCCATGCTCTGATGGACCAGTTTGGCTTTATCTGCCCGTTTCACAGCCCCGCCCAGGGCAACAACGGGGTCACCTTCGCTGTTGGCCGTGGCGATACCGGTGATCAGGTTCGAACAGCCCGGACCGGAGGTGACAAGTGCCACGCCTGCTTTACCCGTCAATCGCCCTACCGCTGCCGCCATAAACGCCGCATTCGCCTCGTGACGCACGGGAATGATGCTGATGGAAGAATCCAGCAGTGAATCAAAGACTTTATCGATTTTTGCGCCGGGAATACCAAAAACCTGTTTCACGCCCTGCGCTTCCAGCTGGCCGACGATCATATCGGCACCATGCGCCCACTGACGAGCCTGTTTATCACTGTTCACGATGATTCTCCTGTTAGTTTTCGACGGAACGGATCGCGGCATCGAGGTCGCCCGGGTGGAGATTAGCCTGCAAAAACGCGCTGTCGGCAGGCAGGTCAATCAGCAGCTTGTGAATTTCACCGAACGTGAGTACGCCCTGCTCAAGCTGGTAATCGAGCAGATGCCCGCCGCCCTGACGATCGTCAGTGATGAAGTGTTCGTGGTAACCCGCCACGTTAATGCCCTGCATATGCTGCGGGGTACGGAATCCGACCAGAACCCCCTTGCGCTGGTTAAAACGAAACACCGGCTGGTCGTCGAGCACGTCGGTCATCGCGCGATAAGGCGGCGTCTGACGAGGAACGGTACGGGTGTGTGCGTGGCGGAAGTTGCCATCAATACGCAGGGCGCAAAACAGATTATCCGATGGAATTTGCTGGTCTATCACGTCATGGATCTGCTGGCGGCTGACCGGTTCATCAAATGTTTTCTTATATTGCGGCTGGAACCAGGTCATCACGGCAAACGGCGTTTTTTGCTCCGGCTTTGCCGCGCGGGCGCTACCGTCGGCGCGCAGCTGGTAGACCTGGCTGCTAAAGGCAATCATTTCGCCATCCAGCTCGTTGAACGTGCCGAGGCCAAAATCGCCGTGCGTGAGCAGGCTGGCGATGGTGGTTTCCCCTTCATACACGCCGCTCAACAGGGCGCTCATTAGCGATGTCTGATAGATCACATTGTCAGGGTGTTGCGCCGAGAATCCTCTAAGGGTTTCGCACAAACTCGCCTCACAATCGCATGCAGATGAATGCGTCATCATGCGTTTCCTCTTCAACTTTATTTATAAAGGTTAAATAAATGTTGACCCGATTCAGCAGAGAGTTCCAATATAGAAAGCATGCGGGTTTGAGACGTTTTTGATATGGAACTTCGTTATCTACGGTATTTCGTCGCGGTTGCGCGCGAACGACACTTCACCAAAGCGGCTAAAGCACTGGGGATGTCGCAGCCTCCGCTGAGCCAGCAGATCAAGCGGCTCGAGGAGGAAGTGGGCACCCCGCTGTTCAGGCGCCTGACGCGTGGCGTGGAACTCACCGAGGCGGGAGAAGCGTTCTATGAGGACGCCTGCAAAATCCTCGCGATGAGCGATGCTGCGCTGGAGAAAGCCAGGGGCATTGCGCGTGGGCTTAGCGGGAATTTATCGATTGGGATCACCAGTTCTGATGCCTTTCATCCACAGATCTTTGCGCTGATTCATCAGTATCAGCTTCAAAACCCGGCGGTGACGGTTCACCAGGTCGAAGCCAATATGTCATCGCTGATGACGATGCTGGCGGAGGGGGAACTGGATATCGCCTTTGTGCGTTTACCGTGCGAGAGCAGCAAGCAATTTGAGCTGAAATTACTCGATCGGGAACCGATGGTGGTGGCGTTACACCGTACGCATCCCCTTTCGGCGTGCGACGCGCTGGCGCTGGACCAGCTTCGGGATACGCCGATGATTTTATTCCCGCAGGAGGTTGCGCCAGCCCTGTTCGAGCGCGTTTACGGCTGCTGCGAGCGGGCCGGAATTGATATGCACCATACGCTGCAATCCTCCCAGCTTTCGTCCTCCCTGAGCATGGTCGCCGCAGGGGGCGGGTTCGCCCTGGTGCCACAGTCGATGGCCGCCATTTCGCCGATCGATGTGACCTATCATGCCCTGACCACACCGGAACTCTTTACGGATATCGCCCTCTGCTGGCGTCGTTTCGAACGCTCGCGGACGGTGAAACGTTTGTTAGCGATGCTGAAAGTGGATTGAGTTCCGGTCTTCTGTTCAGCGGCTTTGCTCTAACGCTATCGCTTCACGCACTTTGACCAGTGCGGTGCGCAGATGATCAATCGACACCGACCCCAGCGCGATGCGGATGGCCTGAGGAATGGTCTGCGCCGTACAGAACGGCTCTGCCGTTGAAACGGAGATATGGTTGTCCATCAGATCTTTTACCACCCGGTCGGCGCGCGCCTCTTCAGCCAGGGGAAGCCAGGCGAAATAGGAATTTGGATGAGTAATGCACGCCAGCTCGCCTAAGGACTCCCTGAGTACCGCCTGCCGTTCGCGCGCATCACGTCTTTTCAGCGTTTCAAAACGCGACACCGTACCGTCCTGAATCCAGTTACACACCAGGGTTGTCATGATGGATGGCGTATTCCAGCTGGTCGCCCGAACCGCGCGTTCCAGGGCCGGACGGTACGATTCAGGGCAGATCACCGCGCCCACTCGTAGCCCGGTCGCCACGTTCTTTGAAAATCCGGTGACGTAAACCGTGCGTTCCGGTGCATAAACCGCGACCGGCGGCGGTGGCCTGCCAATCAAATAGGCATACGCTGTGTCTTCAATAATGATGAGATCGTGGGCGCGGGCGATCCCGGCCAGCACTTGTCGCTGCTCGCGATTCATCACCCAGCCCAAAGGATTGTGCAGCGTGGGCATGGTGTACACCGCCCTAACAGGGCGTTTTTGGCAAATCTGCTGTAACGCGTTCAGGTCCGGGCCGTCAGCCCGCGACGGGACAGGGATCAGCTCCAGATGATATAACGTGGCCAGCGCTTTAAAACCGGAATAGGTCAGCGCGTCCACGGCCACCACATCACCGGGGCGCAGCAGCCCCATCACCGTGACGGCCAATCCGTGCTGGGCGCCATTGACGATGACGACATTGTCCGGCGCAGGCCGAAATCCCTGACAGGAGAAATGCCCGGCAATAATCTCGCGATCGGTCAGCCTCCCGGCATGGGGCTGATAGCGTAAGTGCGATTCGATATCACCGGCGTTCGATACCTGGCGTAACGCCTCGCGCAGCAGCTCTCCCTGCCCCGCTAACTCGGGATAGTTAAAGTTCAAATCCAGCACATCGGATGCCACGGCCTGTTGATCGACGCCGTGGCCGTAAGGAACAGAAATCTCGCGAACAAACGTACCACGTCCGGTTTCGCCACTCACCAGCCCCATCGCCTCCAGCTCCGTATAGACGCGGGTCGCCGTCGCCAGAGAGATTTTTTCCCGCTGTGACAGATGGCGATGGGTCGGCAGCCGGGTGCCCGGCGTGAGCGTCCCCGCCCGAATCAATGCTGCGAAGGTATCCACTATCGCTTTATACCGGGCTTTCATCGAATGTATCCATGACAATTTTTTGATTGTATCGGATTCATGAGACTACCATCGGCTTCACAGATGCTCAAGCCTGCGGGCGTGATGAAAATAATGAGGTGTTCGTGGTCAATTCCGTAGTGCATAAAACGGATTCCAACGCGATGTCCGGCTGGCTGAACGGGCTGCTGGGCGTCATCATTTTCAGCGGTTCACTACCCGCCACACGTGTGGCGGTGCTGGATATGAATCCTTTTTTCCTGACGTTCCTGCGGGCATCCATTGCCGGTCTTTTTGCCATGATGCTGATCGTCGGGTTTAAGGAAAAACGCCCGCAACTGTCGCACATCCTGCCGCTCGTCGTGGTCGCGCTTGGGGTGGTGATCGGTTTTCCGCTGCTGACGGCGCTGGCGCTTCAGCATGTCACCTCGGCGCACTCGATTGTTTTTCTCGGCCTGCTGCCGCTTAGCACCGCGATTTTTGGCGTACTGCGCGGCGGTGAACGTCCCAAAAAAGCCTTCTGGATGTTCTCTGTGCTGGGCAGTGTTCTGGTGATGGGCTTTGCCCTCTCACAAAGCGTGGCAGTTTCTCTTGTTGGCGATCTGCTGATGCTCGCTGCGGTGATTGTCTGCGGTCTGGGTTATGCCGAAGGCGCCAGGCTGACCCGTGTGCTCGGAGGCTGGCAGGTTATCAGCTGGGCGCTGTTGATTTCTCTGCCCTTTATGCTGACGGCCACAGTGATGACCCAGCCTGCCTCCTTCAGCCACATCGGATATTCCGCCTGGCTGGCGCTGGGATACGTCTCTCTTTTCAGCATGCTGATTGGCTTTATTTTCTGGTACAAAGGGCTTGCGCAGGGGGGGATCGCTGCCGTCGGTCAGCTTCAGTTGTTACAGCCGTTCTTCGGGCTGGGGCTGTCGGCGACGCTCCTGCACGAAAGCGTCAGCTCGTTGATGATCGTTATCACCGCAGGCGTCATTCTGTGCGTCATCGGTTCGCGGAAATGGGGCAAATGACGCGATTCAGAATGAGGCGTGGGGCAGATCAACGAGCAGCGCCCTGTGCCGCTAACGACAGGAATGCGTTCACCGCGCCGCTGGTCTCCGTGTCACGGCTAATCATCAGTAAATTGGCCGTTAACGCCGGGGCATTCAGATGGCGATAAACCAGGCCGGGAATATTAACCTGCTGCAGCGGTGCGGGAACCAGCGCAAGCCCCATTCCGGCGGCGGCATGGGCCAGGACGCTCAGGGTGCTGTCAGAACGGTGCGCAATCTGCAGCCTGTTTTGCAGCTGCTGGCTCAGCATGAGATACAGATTTTCATGCGTATCATGGGCGTCGTAGAGGATCAGCGGCTGCCCGGCAAGCATCTCGACGGTAAAGAGCGGACGCTCAGCCAGCGGGTGTTCGTCCGACAATGCCACCAGAATGTCCCAGTCCCCTATCCTCTGCACCCTGATTCCGGCGGTCAGGGTTTTGCTGTGATCCGGCGTGTAGCCGATATCCTGCCGCCCGGCGAGAATGGCTTCCACCTGCTGCTGCGCCGGGACCTCCTGCAAAATCATCTCAACATCCGGATAGCGTTGGCGAAAATGACGTAAATCACGCATCAGTTTCCCGCTAAATACGGCATTCCCGGCAAACCCGATTCGCACCGTGCCGGTCTCTCCGCGCAGGGAACGCGCAACGGCGTGTCGGGCAAACTCGGCCTGCTCCAGCGTGCGTCGTGCCTCGGTCTGGAACAGTTTTCCCGCTTCAGTCAGCTCGACGCTTCGGCTGGTCCGAACTAACAACGCGCCGCCGAGTTCCTCCTCCAGCGCACGAATCTGCATACTCAACGCCGGCTGGACAATGTTAAGGCTCTGAGCGGCGCGGCCAAAATGCTTCTCTTCCGCCACGGCCAGAAAATAGCGTAACTGGCGTAAATCCATGTCGCACCTCCAGTAATCATTAAATCTGATTAATCCGTCATTATATTGTATTGGATGTTATCGAACGCAGGGTGAATACTCCATGCATCTTTCATTAGCGGAGCACGAAAAATGGAAAACAGAACTGAAGATCGCCTGCAGATTACCGACCTGATCAACGGCTGGATCCACCGGGATTTGAACGAATGGGAACAGCTGCGTTCACTCTTTCACCCTGACGGCACGATCGAAGTCACCTGGTTTGAAGGGCTTTTCGGTGATTTTGTGACGGGTTCAGAGCGTATGGGGGCATCGGATATCCGCACCAAACATCTGATGGGCAGCCCGATTATTACTTTTAAGGGTGACAAAGCGATCGTGGAAACGAACGCCATTATTATCGCCGAAAACGTCAAACTGAACGTGGGCTGCAACGGACATAACCGTTTCTACGACCTGATGGAGAAACGCGACGGCGTCTGGAAATTGTTCCATCGTCAGAGCATTTACGACATGAGCACCTTTACGTTCCCGATGGGCGTGGTGGAGATAGACGCGGCGACTGCCGAGAAATACCCGCGTGAATACGCCGCTCTCGCCTACGTGCTGGAAAAGAGCGGGTTCCCGGTTAAACGTGTTTTTGCCACGCGCGGCAGTGAATTAGAGCGAAAAATGAAAGCTGACGGCCAGGCCTGGTTAAACGCCTGAACATAACCATCGCCAATCATCTACACTTGCTGAAACCCGCAAACTGGAGATGCGATGATGGCCGACTGGAACCCTTCTTTATATCTGCAATACGGCGCGGAACGCACTCGTCCCGCCGCCGAACTGCTGGCAAGAGTGGCGCTGAACGAGGTGACGGATGTTCTGGATTTGGGCTGTGGCCCGGCAAACAGCACCGCACTTTTGCATCAGCGCTGGCCATCGGCACGCATTGTTGGCGTGGATAATTCACCGGCCATGCTGGAACAGGCGCGGGTTGCGTTGCCCGAATGCCAGTTTATTGAAGCCAATATTCAAACCTATCGCCCGGCGCATTCGGTTGATCTTGTCTATGCCAACGCGTCGCTGCAGTGGATCTCCGATCACTATGAGCTGCTCCCGCACCTGGTTTCTCTGCTCAAAATGAACGGCGTGCTGGCGATTCAGATGCCTGATAATCGCGATGAGCCATCGCACGTTTTGATGCGTGAAGTGGCTTACGAGCAAGGTTTCCCGGACCGCAGCCGCGATCCGCTGCCCGGCGTTCATGCCTATTTTGATATTTTGACGGACGCGGGTTGCGACGTGGATATCTGGCGCACCACCTACTATCACAAAATGAGTTCGCATCAGGCGATCGTTGACTGGGTGAGTGCCACCGGATTGCGCCCCTGGTTGCAGGAGCTGAGCGAACACGAGCAGCGGAACTATCTGGATCGCTATCTTGAACTTCTGGAACAGCAGTATCCGCTGCAAGAAAACGGGCAGATTTTGCTGGCTTTCCCGCGCCTGTTTATCGTTGCCCGTCGTGAACCTTAAAAGTACTTAAAGCGACAGGCGATAACGTACAAAATCGTCCGCTTCACTAAACTTGTCATACAGTTTTCGCGCAGGGTTGTTTTGACGCGTCACCCAGTACAGCGTTGACCACCCTTCGCGCTTTCCTTCCGCCTGGAGGGCCTCTATCAGCGCCTTTCCGGCACCGCTCCCACGCACATTTGCATCGACAAACAGATCTTCCAGATAGCATACGGGCGCGGTTGAAAATGTCCCTTCATGCAGCACACACAGGGCGAAACCCACGACTTTCCCGTCCATTTCCGCGACCCGACAGAGCAGTGCAGAATGCGGGCTCAGCGCCCTTTCCCATGTCGACGCGGTCACGGACTCATCGAGTTTGCATTCGTAAAACGCCGTGTAGCCATCCCACAGCGGCCGCCAGTCGGCATAATCCTCTGCACGCAACGCCCTTACGGTTATCGTCATAGGGTCTCCTCGCCGGTTAAATTGATCGTCATGTGAATACAACGCAGCTGCGCATCGGCCATTCTTGAATAATGAAAGCCCTCGCTAACCGTTACAAAGCCTTGTCTCTGATAGAAGGTCTGCGCGTTGGGCGTTGAGGAGAGCGTTAATTGCGAAATGCCGCGTGCGCGTGCCTCTGCTTTAATCGCCGCGATGATCCGCCCCGCCAGCCCTTTTCTGGCTGCTTCGGGGACGGTAAAGACCGCTTCCACGCTGCTGGCGGCCAGATCGAGATAGCCGCTTGCCACGATTTCTCCCTTCTCATCGTCGACCACGTAAAAGGGATTATCGATTATCACCTGACGGTAACTTTCTGGCATTGCTTCCGGCGTCCAGCGGGCGATCACGTCACTATCATAGCTACTCTGGCAGCCTGCACGGATAGCCAGATTACGAACGAGCCAGAGTCTTTCGGCCTCTTCCGGTGCGGCCAATCTTAACGTCATATTTTCCTCGGCTATTCAGTCACAGCAGAATGTGGTAATCATGAAAATAGCAGAAGGCAAACAAAAACATAACGACAAATAATGGAGATCCGAATCGTGAAAACGCCCACGTTAACCACTGAACGTCTGTTACTCAAACCGCTGGAAGCGGAAGATGCGCTGCAAATCCAGACATTATATCCGCGCTGGGAGATCGTGCGTTATATGGTGGCGAGCGTACCCTGGCCCTATCCGTCCGATGGCGCAGAAACATACGTGAACAACGTCGCCCTGCAGGATGTGGAAAATGGGGTGGCGTGGTTCTGGACGATTCGTTGCAAAGACAATCCCGATCAACTGATTGGTCTGATCTGCCTTTACGACGTCGAGGATAACAATCGGGGATTCTGGCTGGCACCCGAATGGCAGGGTCAGGGCTATATGCGCGAAGCGAGCATTGCCGCGACGGACTTCTGGTTTAATACGCTGAACAAACCGCTTCTGCGTGCGCCAAAAGCCGCCGTCAACCTGCGCTCTCAGCGGATTTCTGCCAGCAGCGGGATGCGCCTGGTGAGAACCGAAAAGAAAGCCTACGTCAGCGGCGAGCTGGACTCGGAGTTATGGGAAATCACCCGCGAAGAGTGGAACGCCTTGCAGCGTTCCTGAATGTTCATTACGTGAGCTGGTAATGCTTGTCCGGTAAGACGCGGGCGGGGATTTCCGGCTCATCGTTCATTTGCAGCAGATCGATCTCCATCGCATTGCAGATGGCATCCAGCGGCAGGTCGTTATTTTCCACGCCGAAGGGTTCTTCCAGCTCTTCAGCCAGCGCATCGAGGGAGATAAAGGTGTAAGAGATCAGCGCCGAGACAAACGGCGTCATGTAGTGCAGATCGACCACCAGGGCGAACGGCAGCATAATGCAGAACAGATAGACCGTGCGGTGCAGAATCAGGGTGTAGGCAAACGGCACCGGCGTATTGGCAATTCGCTCGCATCCGGCTAACACCACGGACATGTCGTTCAGACGATTGTTGAGGCTGTGGAACAGAATATCTGACAGCTGCCCTTCCCGACGGCGCACCGCCAGCCACTCGCCCATGATCAGCAAAATACGGTTCGACGGCGAGTTTGAATCCATCACCGCGCGTAAATGTGACGCAGAAAGATAGCGTGAAAGCTGCTCCGCCTGCGGCTGGCGTCTGAGCGTCATGCGCAGGCAATGGGCGAAGGCGATCTGCAGACGCACGAACTCGCTGAGATGCGGATCGTCCGGGAGCGTGTTTTTCACCTCGCGAAATAGCGAGCGTGACGCTATCATCAGTTGCCCCCAAAGCTGGCGAGCCTCAACGTAGCGCGAATAACAGGCGTTATTGCGAAACCCGAGGAAGATAGCGATCGCCACGCCGAGAATGCTGAACGGCGCAACGGTCAGTTTGATCCCAAGGGAAGAGTACCAGGGTAACATCACGATAACAGCGATGGATAACAGGAAGTTAAGGAATAACCGGGTAAAGATTTTAGACAGGACGGAGCCGTGCCAGACAAAAATCAGGCGCAGCCAGTGCTGTTGAGGACGAACAATCATAGTCAGCTTCAGGTCAATAAAGAGCGCGACTATTAAACGTGATCGCCGTCACGGTTGCAAGCTTGTTACAGGATTGCTGCCCCTTTTTAACTGCGAGACAAAAAGCGCACGGTGCTGAAGTGTCTTATAAAAAAACTGAGCATATAGTATGTTGTAACTAACGATACTTTAAATAAAACCCGGCCGGAGCCGGGCGAGAGGATTAGCACAGCGGTTTCACTGCCGCGCGCATCCCCTTCAGAAGAATCGCATCCAGATCGAGCGTAACCTGTTCTACCAATCCGCTCACTTTCGTCAGATCCTGCTCCCAGTGCTCGCTCACGCTGAGAACCGCTTTCACCAGTTCGCTGGTGCTGATCTGCTTGTCATGATGCTGCGCCCACAGCTGCTGATAGCGCTCCAGCCAGTGCAGATCGTCCTGCACCGGATAGTTTTCACCCTCACGCTCTGCACGATAAAACGCGATCAACGCGGCCAGCGCAAAGGTGAGACGCGCAGGTAATTTCCCGGTCGCCTTCTGCCCTGCCAGCAGCTGCGGCAGGATACGGGTACGGTATTTTGTCATCCCGTTCAGGGCAATCGACAGCAGCTGGTGTTTAATGTACGGGTTACGGAAACGCCCTGTCACCGCGCTGGCGAAGGATTCCAGCTCATCTTTTGGTAAATCCAGCACCGGGATGATCTCCTGGTAGATGGCCTTTTCCACAAATGCGCAGATTTCGGCGTCGTTCATCGCGTCGCCGACGGTGTCCAGCCCCGCCTGGAAGGCCACCGGGACCAGTGCCGTGTGCGCGCCGTTAAGGATTGCGACCTTGCGCTCTTTGTACGGTTTGATGTCGTCCACAATCAGCACGTTAAGCGGGAATTTATCGAGGCGCAGTTCGGCGGCCAGAGATTTAGGCCCCTGAATCACAAACAGATAGAAGTGTTCTGCGGTATCGAGGAAACCATCGTGGTAGCCCAGTTCCGTTTCAAGCGCAGCCACTTCGTCACGCGGGTAGCCGGTGACAATGCGGTCCACGAGGGTGGAGCAGAAACTGTTGGCATCAACCAGCCACTGGGTGAATGCCGCTGGCAGCGCCCACTCCTGGGCATATTTCAGCACCAGTTCACGCAGCGCATCGCCGTTATAATCAATCAGCTCGCACGGAATAATCACCCAGCCTTTGTCGGCCGCGCCGTTGAAATGGCTGAAACGCTCGAACAGTAAACGGGTGAGTTTTGCCGGATAACTCACGGCAGGCGCATCGTCGAATTTGTCATCAGCGTGATAGCTGATGCCCACTTCGGTAGTGTTGGAGAACACAAAGCGCATATCCGGATTGTGTGCGAGTTTAAGGAATTCGTCGTACTGGCTGTAAACACTGATTTCACGATTTACGGAGCGGATCAGACGCGCATCGCTCACAGCCTCGCCCTTCTCATTCAGGCCGCGAATGATCGTGGTGTACAGACCATCCTGAGTGCTCAGTGAAGGTGGGAAATCGCTCTGGATAGGACGAACAATTACCACCCCGGAATTCAGATCGGTGTGCTCATTCAGCAGGTCGATCTGCCAGTCGATGAACGCACGTAAAAAGTTACCTTCACCAAACTGGATGATACGTTCAGGATAGAGAGCACCGGGAAAATCACGACGATTGAGTGTGTTCACAAGGGGTTCCTTTTTTAATTAGTCATACAGCCCGATAAGATTGGTCCAATAACTTATCAAACTTTTCGACCATGAAACCCTGTTTTGATCAATTCATAAAGCAATTGTGAAAAATATTATAAAAACTTATAGAACACCGATGTCGCCGTCATTTCGCCGTCCGGCATCAGGGCGTAGCGCGGGATCTCACCGACCTTTTGCCAGCCCGCACGCTGATAGAACGTCTCAGCGCCGCTGCCCGTAGCCGTGTCCAGTACCAGCACGGTTTTACCCTCTTCCACCGCCACCCCTTCCAGGGCTTCCATCAAGAGCATCGCAACACCGCGACGGCGGGCTTTTTCGTGGACCAGCAGCTTGGCTACATCCGCGCGGTGCGGCTGGTTCTCCGGTTGATCGGTAATGAGCTGCACGGTACCCAAAAATTCGCCACCTTCGTTGCGACAGGCCAGCACGGTGCGCTCCCGGCGGGCCACGCTTTCCGCCACGCCGAGCCAAAACTGACGCGCTTTTTCAGCCGAAAAAGGCAGCATAAAACTCACCGACGCCCCACCATTAACGCAGTTTTCGAGGATGTCAGCTAGTGAGTCGAGATGCGAGAGAATATCGTCACGTGAAAGGGTATGAATATGCAGAGAGGCGGTCATGGGATTTCCTTGTGTAGAGACCGCCTCAGATTGCCTTTAACAATTATTTAACGCAAGCACGCCATTCATAGGCTTTTATTATGCCCGCTGTCTGCACTGTATCGCTGTTTCATGGCGAGGATTTTGTCGTGAGCGGTCTGTAGCCAGCGTTGCAAATCATCCTGCTGATGGTCGAATTCACAGATTCCCCAGGAGAATGTCAGGCTCCAGGGATGCAGCCCACGCTGGTTGTATTCCGCGACCTGCTCATTGAGATACTGCATCGCAATCCAGGCCCCCTGTTCATTCGTATCGGCAAACAGAACCGCGAATTCATCGCTACCGTAACGCACCAGCAGATCCGCCTCACGGAATGAGGTGCGCATCAGCTCGGTCATGGCTTTCAGCGCCGCATCGCCTTCAGCCTGCCCGTAGCGTTCGTTAATCTGTCTGAAGCGGTCCAGATCCATCCAGGCGATCGTCAGTGGCTCTGCACGACGCCGGGCGCCGGATAAGGCAAACGCCGCTAACTGATTAAATCCACGCCGGTTAAACAGCCCGGTCAGCTCATCCGTCGTCGCCGCACAGGCAGCAGCGAACTCGTCTTCCGCCAGAGCTGCCAGGTCGCTCAGGGCGTTAAGATCGGCCGCAACAAAATCGCGGGGGACATAGTCCATCAGACACAGCGTACCGACGATAGCACCGTCGGGCAGGCGCAGCGGATACCCGGCGTAAAAACGTACGCCAGGCTGGCCTTTTACCAGCGGATTATCGGCAAAACGGGGATCATGTCGCGGGTCAGACACCACCAGCGGTGCGTTATTAAACAGCGTATGCCCGCAGAAAGAGAGATTGCGCGGCAGAACGGCGGCCATGGCATTGTCTAAAGATAGCGCCACCAGCGAGCGTTCGTCGATCAGGTTCACCCTCGCCATCGGCACGGCAAACAGGCGTTTTGCCAGCCGGGTGATGCGATCGTAGGGTTGATGGTTGTTCGACTCCAAAAGCCTGGAATCACGCAGGGACAGCAGACGGTCTGATTCATTGGCAGGGATCGCGGGCGCTTTCATGATGTCTCCTGACACGCAGCTTTTTAATAGCTTAGCCTAAAGAAACGACTTGTCAGTGCGCAAAAATTCGATTTTTACCGCCGCGCTTAGCCTGGTAAAGGGCGGTGTCCGCCGCCTGCAGCCAGTCCGTTACGTTGGACATCTCGCGGGTCGCCCCCGCGATGCCAATGCTGAGGGTGCAATTGACGGTTTCATGCGCCACATCTTGCATAATGGCGGCGGCCTCCATGATCCGCGACGCCACCACGTGCGCCTCATCGATGCTGGTATCCGGAAGCAGGATCACAAACTCATCGCCGCCCAGCCGCGCCGGGGTGTCTGTCTGACGCGTGGCAATGTGTAAAATCTCCGAGACCGAGGCGAGCAACGCATCCCCGACTTTATGCCCGAAACGATCGTTCACTTCTTTAAAATTATCGATATCAATGAACATCAGCGCCGATTCCCGGCAGGCCTGCTGAAGTTTATTCAGCTCGTGTTCGATGCGCTTTTCCAGCAGGCGCCGGTTCGCGATATCCAGCAGCGGATCCATCATCGCGATCCGCTCCAGCTCGCGGGATTTGATCCGCAGACGAATGGCAATACTGTCCGTCAGCACGCTAAGCGCAATGATGTAGATCGCAATCAGGGGCAAGGTGGCAAACATGGTCTGTTGCGAAACGGTGATAATAATCGCCATGCCCTGCAACAGCCAGGCGGCGAGAAACACCGCCAGCATGGCTATCGCCGCGCGCTTCATCAGGGCAAAACCGCCTGCAGACAGACGATCGGCCAGCAGGATCGTGGCAATCACCACCGAGGGCAGCGGATTCACGGCCATCATCGCGATCCAGAACCCTCCCGCCCCTGCATCGATCACCAGATTTTGATGCTCTGCGGCCAGCGGCGTAGAAGACCGACTAGCGCGCAGCCAGGCGACGGTCGGCCAGACAAACGCGTTTAGCGCCAGCAAAAGCATTAGCCATACTGAACGTTGATGTTCAATCAGGACAGAAAGAATAGGAATAAAGCAGAGAAAAGTGCCCAGGATACGCATCAGATACATACGTTTAACAAAACGACTCCCTGGTAAGCGATGGTTTTTACTCAGTTTATCAGTTCCGTTCATTACGCGATTTTTCCGATGTGTTATCACCGGTATCTTATTGAGCTTAAAAATACGTAGCAAGCAATTTATCAGCAAAGTGATAACATCAGGGCCGCATTCTGCCTGGGATGGATACGTTTACACCTGTTCCGTACTTTTTTGCGGTTCGACGACGCGCAGATCGTCTGGATGACGCGCACTGGTACGATTTCGCCCAGCTTTTTTCGAACGATAGAGATACTCGTCGGCTTCGGCTAACAGCTTATTAAAGACCTCCGTGAGCTGCCAGGATTCTGCTTTCGCACTGCCAAGCCCAATACTCACCGTCAAAAACAGCGTGTGCTGACCCCAGCTGAAGGGATGCGAAGCAACAGATTCTCTGATACGTTCTGCCAGCTCAACGCCCTGACGGGCATCAACGGTATTGGCCACGACCGCAAACTCTTCCCCGCCCATGCGCGCCACCAGCCCGTCCTCGCCCACCACCTGCTGCACCTGCCCGGCGAAAGAGGCCAGCACCCGATCGCCACACTCATGACCATAGTTGTCATTAATGCTTTTGAAGTAGTCGATATCGAGCAGCATCACGGTCAGAAAACGGGGATGACGATGGGACTCCTCGTGTTTCAGCGCTTCATACAAACCTGAGCGCGAATAGACGCGGGTCAGGAAGTCATAATCGGCGCGCAATGACACCTGATGAATCAGAGAGTTAATCGCCGCCACGCTCACGGAGACTATCACCGGGCAAATTGCCATGGTCGCGATGCCCAGACGCGCAGAGAACATCATCGGCGTCGAAAGCGGCGTCGCCACGGCAATATTAATAATCGAGTTTGCCACCAGGATGATCTCAACCCCGCCGGTGACAAAGGTCAGCAGACAGGTCGCGGGAAGCGAATAACGCACCGCACACCAGATCAGCGCCGGGAGCGGAAAGGCCAGGCTGCCCGCCCCGCCGATCACCACCGAGGCCAGGACAGAGACGATCAGCGCCACCACGGGCATAAAGTGTTCTACCCGCACCGGGTTCTTGATCTCAGGGATTTTAACGGTCAACAGGCACGGCAGAATCAGCACGCCGGTCGAGAACTGCTCGCTAAACCAGTCGGCAAAGAGCGGCCAGAAAGTTTGACTGTCGATCCCGACGGAACCCATCGCCCCCACCAGCGCGCACAGCAGCGCGGCGATAAGGCAAAAGTTAAACAGGCGTAAGGCATTGATCGGGTCCGGAACCGTGCGGCCCCGACGTCTGTCCCGCGTCACCAGCAGCGCCACGGTCACGATAAACACCATATTGGAGAGGTTGATCACCACCGAGGCCATCCCCCAGTTGGTGGTCACCGCGTCGTACATCAGCATCGCGACATAGGACACCGCGTAATAGTGCAGGCGATTGAGATATGCGTAACGGGCAAACACCCCAGCCATCACTCCATTCAGCGGCCAGAACAGTGAGAGCGCTTCCACCAGACGCAGTTCCGCGCCAATAAAATAGAACAGCGTGGTCAGAATAAAAATACTGACCGCATTACGAAGCGGATTATCGGGCAGAAAAGGCTTAAAGGATGTCAAAGAAGAAGGCATCAAATATCAATCCATATAATTGCTTAGCGCAATTATTTCGCGGTCATCAGCAGAATAATAAAAGATTAGCACGTATCTATAACATACATAGCCGGCATGCATAACCCATCAAGGTTGGGCGTTCATTTGCAGCACCAGCCAGTGGTGGATGACCGTCACAATGTAACGTTGCTGATCGGCATTTAACGCCTCGCCCTGGGGAATATGGTGCCATTTAGCGAGACAACCGCGACAGCAGGTTGCCGTAGCATGCTGGGCGATAAAGACCGGATGTCCGCGCATTGGGGTCTGCTTGCCGTCGTTGACGGGCATGGCCGCCGCCAGACGACGGGCAACGAAATCCGCGGCGTGTTGATCGATAGTTTCCGCCCCTTTGTCCCAGCAGTACTGCCGCTCTTTCGCGCCCAGTTTGAAGCGAGAACGAAACGTTGAACGCCCCAGCCGGGCAAAAAGATCGTCAAGGGTGTTCATTAGTAGACGGACCGCCCCAGCCGCTGGGTGAGTTGCTCCAGCACCGCCACGCCTGCCAGCGAGTTCCCGGCGTCATCCAGCTCCGGGCTCCAGACCGCAATCGCCATTTCGTGCGGGACAATCGCCACCACCCCGCCGCCGACGCCTGATTTAGCGGGCAGCCCGACGCGCCAGGCAAATTCTCCGGCATTCTGATACATCCCGCTTGTCGCCATCAGCGCATTGACCTGACGCGCCTGCATCGGCGTGACAACTGCCTGATTATGCAGCGAGGAGAAGCCCTGGTCGGCCAGAAACAGGAAAGTACGCGCGAGTTCCACGCAGCTCATTTTCAGCGCGCAGTAGTGGAAATAGTTTTGCAGTACGGTAGCCACATCGTTATGGAAATTTCCGAAAGACTTCATCAGCCAGGCGATGGCGGCGTTTCGCGCCGAATGTTCAAACTCAGAGCGAGCAACGTTAGCGTCGTAACTCAGATCGGAAACGCCGCTCAGCTGGCGCACAATCTCCAGCATCCGCTGACGCGGCGCGCTAAGACGGCTTTGCAGCATGTCGCACACCACCAGCGCACCGGCGTTGATGAAAGGATTGCGCGGTTTGCCCTGTTCGATTTCCAGCTGGAGCAGCGAATTAAACGGCTGCCCGGAAGGATCTTTCCCCACCCGCTGCCAGATCTCGTCTTCGTCATACTGTCGCATCGCCGCAACCAGGCTTAACACTTTGGAGATCGACTGAATCGAAAAGCGCTCGGCGGCATCGCCGGCCTGATAAAGCTCACCTTTCACGGTGCAAATGGCGATACCCAGCTTATTGCCACTGACGCACGCCAGCGCCGGAATGTAATCGGCAACCTTCCCCTGCCCGATTAACGGACGAACCTGCGCCAGAATCTCTTCCAGCATCTGATTATCGATGACCGCAGCCACATGTTGCTCCTTGCCTGGAGGCCAAAAACGGGCTGCGAGTATAACAGAGGCGAATGTGTCGCGTCAGGCGGGAAGTCGAAAACGCGAAACCGCCTGCATCAGCAAATACGACTCATCGTGTAAGCGACGCGACGCCTGGGAGGCGGTGGTCACCAGTACATCTGTCTGTTGCGACACCTGATTCAGCGCCTGCAGCTGGCGCGTCATCTGATGAATACTCTCCCCCTGACTCATCGTGGCGGCAGAAATATCGTCAAGCAGACCGCTCAGATTTGCCACCAGCCCGGTCACCTGTTGCAGGTTGTTCTCAAGCTTCACCACCGCTTTCGATCCGTCTTCAATTCCCTGTAACGAGTGATTAATCAGCTCCTGAATGGTTTGCGTCGAATGACTGCTTTTTCTCGCCAGCAGCCCCACTTCACGCGCGACAACCGCAAACCCTCGCCCCTGATTGCCCGCATGAGCGGCTTCAATAGCGGCGTTCAGCGCCAGAATGTTGGTCTGAAATGCCACGCTGTCGATCATCGAGACGATCCAGCGCATCTCTGACGATCGTTCTACGATCGCCTGCATGGAGGCATTAACGGTCGACATCATGATATCGCCCCCCGCCGCCGTCTTACGCGCCTCATCTGCACGCGAGCTGGCAAGCTTCGCGTACACCGTATTGCCCTCCACGTGGGTTTCCAGCGTGGCGATGTGCGCCGTCACGTCGCTCAGCTCCTGGGCCTGCCGCGCAGACTGCTGATACAGCTTCTGATTGCCTTCCGCCAGTTCGCCGATGTTTTCCACCATTGCGGTTGTGGCGTCACTCACCTGCGTCACCAGCTGCTGTAATCCGCGCTGCATGGTGCTAATACTGGCGCTCAACTGCCCGATTTCGCGGTTAAAACTGTTTACAGCCGGCGCGGCACCCGAGAGATCTCCGGCGGCAAGCTGGTTGATATGAGCGATAAGCCTGCGCAGCGGGGCAATCACCCAGCGCGACATCCCAAACCACACCGCCACCGCAATCAGCAGCAGGACCACTGGCGCCAGCAGGAACAGCGACTGCAAATCAGCGAGGCGATCCATCAGCGACTGGCGCCCTTCTCCTGCCCGTTGCTCGCTCAGCTGCTGATAGCGTGCGTAGTTATCATTAAAGTCGGTCTGAAACGCCTGGGCGGGGACGGCAAAAAAGGCGTCGATGGAGTGTGTCTTTACCAGCCCTTCCGCCTGCTCATTGATGGCGCCGTAGAATAACTGATAGCTATTAATCAGCGCCTCGTCTTTGGGCGGATTCAGCGCCAGCCAGCCCTTCCAGGCCTCCTGGGAAGCATTAAGCGCCTTTTGCGCTTCATCCATCAGACTATTCCAGCTCCCTTCAGAGCCGGTCTCTTTATCCTGCATAAAATAGACGCCCGAACGATTGAGCAGATCGCTTGCCGCCAGCAGGGAGACACGCGCCAGATCCAGTTTACTTTGCTGCTGTTGCGCCAGCTGATTTTGTTGTTCATTGCGCTGGGCATCGCGAAGCGAGGCGGTCAGGAGAATTGACGAGGAGAGCTGCAGGGCGGAGAAAAGCCCGATAATACAAAAGATGCCCGCCAGCAGACCAAACTGACGCTTCGCAATACGGCTGAAAATTTGTGTTAGGTTCATAATATTCTTCTGTAACAGTACGTTAGACGCGTGGGAGTCTACGAAACGCAAATGACAGAACCATGACACAAAAATGACAAAGGCCTTCGCGGTGAAGGCCTTTTATGCAAGTTTAACAAGACCTACACGCGGTCTTTCCATACGGTCTGGATATTGCAGAACTCATGCAAACCAAAGTGAGATAACTCACGGCCAAAGCCGCTCTTCTTCACGCCGCCAAAAGCCACGCGCGCATCGCTGGCGCTGTAGCCATTGATGAAGACCCCGCCACACTCCAGCTGGCGAGCAAACGCCTCGGCACGTTGCGCATCGGCGGTAAACACCGTCGCCGACAGACCAAAATCACTGTCGTTTGCAAGCATCAGGGCATGTTCCGCGTCTTTCGCCACGGTGATCGCGGCGACCGGGCCGAACAGCTCCTGACGAAACGCGGTCATCTCTGGGGTGACGTTGCCTAATACGGTCGCCGGATAGTAATTCCCCGCACCGGCCACTTTCTCTCCGCCGAGTAAAAGCGTTGCGCCCTCGTTAAGCGTCGCCTGTACCTGCTGATGCAGTTCATCACGCAGATCGAACCGCGCCATCGGCCCCAGATAGTTCTCTTCGTTATCGGGCGCGCCCATTTTCAGGGCCGCAGCGGCCGCGACAAAGCGTTCGGTAAACTGCTCAGCGATACCCTCTTCGACGATAAAGCGTTTGGCGGCCGCGCACACCTGTCCGGTATTCTGATAGCGCCCGGCAACGGCCGCTTTCACGGCCAGATCCAGATCCGCATCGTTCAGCACGATAAAGGGATCGGACCCACCCAGCTCCAGCACGCATTTTTTGAGGGCCGCAGCCGCCTGGGCGCCAATCGCCGCCCCGGCTCGTACGCTCCCGGTGACGGTAATCGCAGCGATGCGACGATCGTTAATCGCCTTGCTGACGCCGTCGTTCGTGGCGTTGACCCATCCAAACACCCCTGGCGCAAAACCGGCATCCGCGAACATCTCGCCGATAAGCGTCGCCGACCCCAGAACGTTCGGCGCGTGTTTCAGCAGATAGCTGTTACCGGCGAGCAGAATCGGTACCGCCCCGCGCAGCACCTGCCACAGCGGGAAGTTCCACGGCATCACCGCCAGCACCGGTCCCAGCGGGCGATACTCGATCACCGCTTTTTGATTTTCGACCTGCGTCGGTTCCGCAGTCAGCATCGCCGGGCCGTGCTCGGCGTACCAGTCGCACAAACCGGCAGATTTAGAGACTTCGGCGCGTGCCTGCAAAATAGGTTTACCCATTTCACGGGACATCATTTGCGCCATCTCTTCTGCGCGCGCCCGCAGTGCGCTAGCAAGATCGCGCAGTTTCTGCGCCCGGTGAGAAACGGTTTCATCGCGCCACTGACGGAAACCGCGATCCGCCCGCGCGATCGCCTGCTCTACCTCGGCGGCGGTGGCCCACGGATAGGCCGCGAGGGTTTCGCCGTTAGCCGGATTAATTGACAGCGCATGAATAGCCGGTGAATGAGTCATAGTCTTCTCCACATAATAAGGGTTGATTGATTGTGGCTCACTCTGCTATTTCTTAAAAATGAATAATACTGACTCACTTATTCACGAAAAGAGAATGCTATGGATTTAACTCAGCTCGAAATGTTTAACGCCGTCGCGCAGACCGGGAGCATAACCCAGGCAGCGCAAAAGGTGCATCGTGTGCCGTCCAACCTGACCACCCGAATCCGTCAGCTGGAGGCGGATCTTGGCGTTGAGCTGTTTATCCGTGAAAACCAGCGTTTGCGCCTCTCTCCCGCCGGGCATAACTTTCTGCGCTACAGCAAGCAGATCCTCGCCCTGGTCGATGAGGCGCGGATGGTGGTCGCCGGGGATGAGCCGCAGGGGCTGTTCGCTCTGGGGGCGCTGGAGAGCACCGCCGCGGTGCGCATTCCTGAATCCCTGGCGCAGTTTAACCAGCGCTATCCGCGCATCCAGTTCGCCCTGTCCACCGGACCTTCCGGCACGATGATTGATGGCGTGCTGGAGGGCACGTTGAGCGCAGCGTTTGTCGACGGGCCGCTCTCGCATCCGGAGCTGGACGGGATGCCGGTCTATCAGGAAGAGATGATGCTGGTTGCCGCCGCCGGGCATGAAAAGGTGTCGCGCGCCACGCAGGTGAGCGGTCGGGACGTGTACGCGTTTCGCGCCAACTGCTCCTACAGACGGCATCTGGAGAGCTGGTTTCACGCAGATCGCGCCACGCCGGGGCGGATCCATGAGATGGAGTCGTACCACGGTATGCTGGCCTGTGTGATTGCGGGCGCAGGTATTGCGCTGATGCCCCGCTCGATGCTGGAGAGCATGCCGGGGCATCTTCAGGTGGAGGCGTGGCCGCTGGCAGAAAACTGGCGCTGGCTCACGACCTGGCTGGTGTGGCGACGCGGTGCAATGACGCGTCAGCTTGAAGCGTTTATAGCACTGCTAAACGAACGTCAGCCACCAGCTCCTTCTCCATAAACAGGCTTAGCGGATCTTCGTCGTAGGGCGGAAACGCCGGGCGCGCCTGATAACCGCAGCGCTCATACAGCTGGATAGCCGCGTGCTGCTTGATACCGGTTTCGAGGCGCAACGTGTGGCAGTGGCGGCTCAGGGCTTCGTCTTCCAGCGCCGCCAGCAGTTTTTCCCCAAGCCTTTGTCCGCGATGGGTGGGATCGATATACACCCGTTTCATCTCCCCGCTGCCGTCGTCGTTGAGCACGATCGCCCCGCAGCCCACGGCATTCAGCTGGTTATCACGGATCACCATCATTAAAAGCGACCCCGCCGCCAGCTGGGTGAGATCGACCAGATGGTTGCTTTCCGCCGGGTAAAGCTCAGTTTGATAGCTGTCCAGGGCGGCGATCAGCGCCAGAATATCCGGATGAGAGGCAGATTCAGAGGTAATAGAATACATGGCAGGCTCCTTTTGTTGTTTGTTATCAACATAGCTGCCACCTCGGTTCAGGTGTTCATACTTTTAACTTATCTCTGCACCTCGTTTGAGGATTACCTGATAAAGGGTGCCAAAAATGCGGGGAACTGTAATTATATACAGTCATTGTGTTTAAACCGCGATAACATCTCCCCCTACTGGCAGCATGCCCGCAGGCTGCGGGCATGTAGACGTAAAAACGGAGACTACTGGCGCAGGAAGATTTTTCCTTTGAGATACAGCGTGGCTTGCCCGCCAATCAGCACCCGGTCGCCCTGTAGCTCACAGCGCAGATCCCCGCCTCTCGCCGACACCTGGCGCGCCTGCATCTGCGTTTTGCCGAGCTTTTCGCTCCAGTAGGGGATCAGCATACTGTGGGTGGAGCCCGTCACCGGATCTTCTGGCACGCCTTCACCTGGGCAGAAGAAGCGGCTGACGAAATCCGCTTCGTCGCCGGGCGCCGTAATGCAGACCATTTTGTCGAGCGGGATCATGGATGAGATATCCGGGCTGATGGACTCAACCTGCTGCTGGTTTTCCAGCACCACCATATAGTCTCGCGCCACGCGAACCTCTTTCGCGCTGGTGATCCCAAGCGAGTAAAACAGCAGCGCCGGAGGGTTATCGACGGACTCACTCGCCCAGGCCGGGAAGTTGAGCGTCAGCCAGTCGCCGTTGCGTTTTACGGTCAGTTTGCCGACAAAACGGGTAGTGAAGGTAATTTCCGTATGCGGATAGTCGAGATATTCGAAGATCACATGCGACGCCGCCAGCGTGGCATGCCCGCACAGGTCAATCTCATCAAGTGTCGTAAACCAGCGCAGCTCAAAACCCTCGTCCGTACGCACGAAGAACGCCGTCTCCGACTGATTATGTTGCTTCGCCATGCTGAGCAACGTCTCGTCCGGAAGCCACTCCTCCAGCGGACACACTGCGGCGGCGTTGCCACCAAAGGCTTTATCGCTGAAGGCATCCACCAGATAAAAATCAATTTCTTGCATCGTCGTACCGCCTGTTTTTATTGTGCTGTTCTTTATATTCAAGGAAAACAACGCCCTTCGCTACAGGACGTATAAGCAAAATATTGAGATCTGCATCACATAATGATTGTCTTTTAGCCAGTTAAGGCTTTAAGATCGCCCTCTCATCTTTTCAGCAACGAACCCCAAATCTTATGCCTTCGAACACAGTTTCACGCAAGGTCGCGTGGCTACGTGTGGTCACGCTTGCCATTGCCGCGTTTATATTCAATACCACGGAATTTGTTCCCGTGGGTCTGCTTTCCGATATCGCTCAAAGTTTCCAGATGGAAACTGCGCAGGTCGGGATCATGCTGACCATCTACGCGTGGGTGGTAGCGCTGATGTCCCTGCCGTTTATGCTGCTGACCAGCCAGATGGAGCGACGCAAGCTGTTGATTGGCCTGTTTGTGCTGTTTATCGCCAGCCATGTGCTGTCGTTCCTCGCCTGGAATTTTACCGTGCTGGTGATAAGCCGCATCGGTATTGCGTTCGCTCACGCCATTTTCTGGTCGATTACCGCCTCGCTGGCCATTCGTCTGGCACCTGCAGGTAAACGCGCGCAGGCGCTGAGCCTGCTGGCGACCGGCACCGCACTGGCGATGGTGCTCGGCCTGCCTATCGGGCGCATCGTCGGGCAGTATTTCGGCTGGAGAACCACCTTCTTTGCCATCGGTATGGGCGCGTTGATCACCCTGCTGTGCCTGATCAAACTCCTGCCGAAATTACCGAGTGAACACTCTGGCTCGCTTAAAAGCTTGCCGGTGCTGTTCCGCCGCCCGGCGCTGATGAGTATTTATCTGCTGACGGTCATTGTCGTTACCGCCCACTACACGGCCTACAGCTATATTGAACCTTTTGTTCAGGTTGTCGCGGGCTTTAGCGCTAATTTTGCAACGGTGCTGCTGCTCCTCCTCGGCGGGGCTGGCATTATCGGCAGTATCCTGTTTGGCAAACTGGGCAATCAACACGCGTCGCTGCTGGTGAGCGGCGCTATCGGTGCCCTGATGCTGTGTCTGGTGTTGCTGATGCCGGCGGCAGGCAGCGAGACAAATCTGGCGATACTGAGTATTTGCTGGGGCGTGGCGATGATGATTATCGGCCTCGGTATGCAGGTTAAAGTCCTCGCGCTGGCACCGGATGCCACCGATGTAGCGATGTCGCTCTTCTCCGGGATCTTCAATTTAGGCATCGGCGCGGGTGCGCTGGTGGGAAATCAGATCAGCCTGCATTTTTCTATGTCAGCGATTGGCTATCTGGGGGCGATTCCGGCGCTGGCAGCGTTGATCTGGTCGATTCTGATCTTCCGCAAATGGCCGGTGGCGCTGGAAGAGCAGACGCATCACGGGTAATTTTTGCCGAAGAGAGTAGCAATTGCCCGGGCCTACAGATTGTGTAGGCCCGGCTGTGTTAGTGGTAGGTCTTAATAATTTCCAGTACGCCGTTAATAATAAACTGCACACCCATACAGACCAGCAGGAAGCCCATCAGACGAGAAATCGCCTCGATACCGCCTTTACCCACCCAACGCATGATCGCGCCGGAACTGCGCAAACATCCCCATAAAATGAAGCCGATAATGGCAAAGATCAGCGGTGGCGCCACCATGACGACCCACGCGGAGAAGGTTGTGCCATCACGTACCGTTGACGCGGAGCTGATAATCATCGCTATCGTCCCTGGCCCTGCCGTGCTTGGCATGGCGAGCGGTACAAATGCGATATTAGCGGAAGGCTCAGACTCCATCTCTTCCGATTTGCTTTTCGCTTCCGGCGATTCATGGGCTTTGTGCGCCGGGAACAGCATGCGGAAACCGATAAAGGCGACGATTAAGCCCCCTGCAATTCGTAACCCGGGAATCGAAATCCCGAACGTGTTCATCACCACCTGTCCGGCGTAATAAGCCACCATCATGATGATGAAAACATACACCGACGCCATCAACGACTGGTGGTTACGTTCGGCGCTGTTCATGTTGCCCGCCAGCCCTAAAAACAACGCCACGGTTGTTAACGGGTTCGCCAGCGGCAACAGCACCACCAGCCCAAGTCCTATTGCCTGAATTAATTCCACCATAGTGCGTCGTCGTCCTTATCCATAATCAACACAGACAGTATACGGTGAAATGGCCTGACACAGCCACGCAGACAACGTAAGCAGTGTTTTCCGCTGAATTACGATAACCCTGCGTTATGTTTATGATTTAAAAGGACTCAAAAAAAGTTCATGAAACGTTTTAGCAAATCGTGGCATCGGCGGATACATTCGGTTGACTTATACTTGCCTGAGCAATAATATCTGCCGTGATTAAACTACTTGCCAGGGCAACCATTGTGAAAAGCACCAGTGATCTCTTTAACGAAATTATTCCACTGGGCCGTCTTATTCATATGGTGAACCAGAAAAAAGATCGCCTGCTCAACGACTATCTGTCTCCGATGGACATCACTGCGACCCAGTTCAAAGTGCTGTGCTCCATTCGCTGCGAAGTGTGCATCACCCCGGTTGAGCTGAAAAAGGTGCTCTCTGTCGACCTTGGCGCGCTCACGCGCATGCTCGATCGTCTTGTCTGCAAAGGATGGATTGAAAGGCGACCTAACCCCAATGACAAGCGCGGCGTACTGGTGCAGCTCACCAGCGATGGTGCGGCCATGTGTGAGCGCTGTCATGAGTTAGTAGGACAAACACTGCACCAGGAACTAACAAAAAACTTAACGGCGGATGAAGTGGTCACTCTTGAGCATTTGCTGAAGAAAATCCTGCCGTAAACAGAAGAGGTATGACGATGTCCAGACGCAATAATGACGCCATCACTATTCATAGCATTTTGGACTGGATCGAAGATAACCTGGAATCGCCGCTCTCACTTGAGAAGGTGTCTGAGCGTTCAGGTTACTCAAAATGGCACCTGCAACGGATGTTCAAAAAAGAGACCGGTCATTCTTTAGGGCAATACATCCGCAGCCGTAAGCTGACGGAAATTGCGCAGAAGCTGAAAGAGAGCAACGAGCCGATTCTGTATCTGGCTGAGCGTTATGGGTTTGAATCGCAACAAACCCTGACCCGCACGTTTAAGAACTATTTCGACGTGCCGCCGCACAAGTACCGAATCACCAGTATGCCCGGCGAATCCCGCTATCTGCATCCGCTAACACATTGTAATTGCTAATCGCCTGTAATAAGACGTAACCGAGGAAATCATGAAACGTATCGCCTCCGCCGCCCTCACCTTACTGGTGCTGGTCTCCGGCCAGACTTTTGCGGAGCAAACCACTCACGCTAATCAGCAGAACAGCCGCACTACGATGGTTCTGCCTACCGCACACGATCAATCACCGTTTGATTTCAATCATATGGGTGCGGGTAGCGACAAATCCGACGAATTAGGCGTGCCGTATTACAATCAGCACGACCTCTGATTCGTTTTTGCCCCGCGTTTGCGGGGCTTTTTTCATCCCCTGATGCGCGTCGCCCGACGCAGCCGCAATCCAAAGACATTGATGTACAGCCCGGCCATGATCAGCACCGCGCCGATCAGTTGCAGCATCGTCAGTTTTTCGCCCAGCAGAACTGCCGCACTCGCCAGCCCGACCACCGGCACCAGCAGCGACAACGGCGCCACGCGCCAGGTTTCATAACGCCCGAGCAGCGTTCCCCAGATGCCATACCCGACAATCGTCGCGACGAAAGCCAGATACACCAGCGACAAAATGGTGATGAGATCGATCTCAATCAGGCTTTTCAGCATCAGCGCCGGGCCGTCAAACATCAGCGACGCCACCATAAACGGAATGACCGGGATCAGCGCGCTCCAGACCACCAGCGACATCACCGCCGGGCGCGCCTCGTGCTGCATGATCAGCTTGTTGAAGATATTTCCGCACGCCCAGCTCAGCCCTGCGGCCAGTGTGAGCATAAAGCCCAGCATCGCCACATGCTGACCGTTCAGGCTCGCTTCGGCGAGCACCAGCACGCCAAATACCGCAAGCGTAATCCCCGCCAGCTGTTTGCCCTGAAAACGCTCACCAAAGACAAACGCGCCTAGAATGATGGTGAAGAAAGCCTGCGCCTGTAACACCAGCGACGCCAGCCCGGCTGGCATCCCAAACTTGATGGCGCAAAACAGAAAGGCAAACTGACCAAAGCTGATGGTCAGGCCGTAACCGAGCAGCAGACGAAACGGGATCTTTGGACGGGCGACAAAAAACAGCGCCGGGAAGGCCACCAGTAAAAAGCGCAAACCGGCGAGCATCAGCGGAGGCATATTGTGCAGCCCCACTTTAATCACCACAAAATTCAGTCCCCATACCACGACCACCAGCAACGCCAGCAGTCCGTCTTTGCGCGTCATACCCTGCCCCTGATTTATTAAATTTTTGTAAACAGATTCAAGGTAACGAAAAAAGCGAGTGAGGAAAAGATCATTAATTCTGGCAGTCAGACAAAGCACTTACGGAAAAATTGGGTGGTATACAACTCCCCTTATGGCGTGATAATCATTGAGACATAAAAAAAGCATAAGCATATGTCGGGCAGGAAAATGAAATCATCACTCAGGCGCTCAACCGCAGCGTTGTTGGCATCGTCATTACTATTAACCATCGGTCGGGGGGCCACGCTGCCCTTTATGACCATCTACCTCACGCGCGTTTACCAGATGAGCGTGGCGAATATCGGCTATGCCCTGACCATCGCCCTGACCATTGGCGTGGTGTTCAGCATGGGGTTTGGCATCCTGGCGGATAAGTTCGATAAAAAGCGCTATATGCTGCTGTCGATTCTGGCGTTTATCGCCGGTTTCGTGGCCATTCCGCTGGTGAATAATGTCACCCTGGTGGTGCTGTTCTTCGCGGTGATTAACTGCGCGTACTCTGTGTTCTCAACCGTACTCAAAGCCTGGTTTGCAGATGTACTGACGCCTGGCGAGAAAGCGCGCGTCTTCTCTCTCAACTACAGTTTCCTGAATATCGGCTGGACGGTCGGGCCGCCGATTGGCACGCTGCTGGTGATGTACAGCCTGCAACTGCCGTTCTGGCTGGCGGCTTTCTGCGCCGCGCTGCCGCTGGTGTTTATTCAGGTGTATGTGCAAAAGAGCATTGCGGCAGACAGTGACAACGTCACCGTTCCGTGGCAACCCTCGGTGCTGCTTCGCGACCGGGCGCTGTTCTGGTATACGCTCTCTGGTCTGCTGGCCTCTTACGTCGGCGGCTCGTTCGCCAGCTGTATCTCCCAGTATGTGCTGGCGGCGGATTACACCAGTGAATTCGCAGAAAAAGTGGTCGCCGTGGTGCTGCCTGCCAACGCCGCGATGGTGGTCTCTCTGCAATATTTTATCGGTCGCAGGCTGAAGGCCAGCAATATTCGTCCGCTGATGGCGCTCGGGACACTCTTCTTCCTGCTCGGGCTGGGCGGGTTTATGCTCTCGGGCACCAATTTGATCTATTGGGGAATTGCCTCGGCGGTGTTTACCATCGGCGAGATTATCTATGCACCGGGTGAATATCTGCTGATCGATAACATCGCGCCGCCAGGGATGAAAGCGAGCTACTTCTCGGCGCAGGCGCTAGGCTGGCTGGGCGCGGCGGCGAACCCGATGATTACCGGGCTTATTCTGACCCACCTGCCGCACTGGTCGCTGTTTGTGATTATGATGGTCGCGATTGTGGTGGCCTGGCTGATGATCCTGCGCGGGATGAGCGTGAAGCCCTGGGCTGAGCGAGTGGAAACGGCGTAGCGTGTTGCCGGGCAGCGTTTTGTGTGCCCGGCGTTTAACAGCATGTCTTGCAGGAACCTTAATGGTGCAACATCTCCTCCACCACCTGCTTTTTAAACATCTCATTCGGATAATAGGTCGGCCAGTTATCCATCTCTTTCAGCAGCGCCTCATGGGAGGTATTGCCCATAAAGAGATGGAAATGCGCCGAGGCACGCGGGCCGATAGTGTGGTCGCTGAACTGCACAAATTTTGGTGCTTTAGAGCTGGCGTCTTTACACTCAAACAGGTAACGCACGCCCTTCTTGCCTGACGCGTAGGTCAGGATCTTGAACCCGCTGTAGTCATAATGACAACTCGCCACCGTATTGCCGGTGTGGAACTCCATCACGTTATTTTCAATGCCGATGGTGTCTACGTCCGTGGCGTATCCTTTGCGATAGTAGGCTTTCACCTCGTCAAAGGATTTGCTTCCCTCTTTTTCCGCTTTCTTTTTAAAAACCGGATCCAGTGAACCGTCAACCAGGAAAGGATAAACGGACTGCCAGGTACCGTCCCAGTCGGAGAGCTTGCGGTCTTTAACGTCTTTATCCTCGAATACCCCGTTCGCCGCTTGTTGTTCCGCTTCGGTCATCTGGTGACCGTGCGAGTGGGCAAACAGATGGCCGCTGACCAGCAGCGCCCCCAGAGTCATTGCAAATTTTCCAATATGTGCTGCCAAAACGCGATCCTCACTCCATGTTATGAGAATGCGAATGTTATAATATAACATCTCAAAAAACAATAACCCTCAGATCGCCACTAAGCCTCGAACGCCCTCCTGCTCCATGTTTTCTCCACGCCCGCGCTGAATGATGCTTCCGCGCGACATCAGCAGATAGTTATCCGCCAGTTCCGCGGCAAAATCATAGAACTGCTCCACCAGTAAAATCGCCATATCGCCCCGGCTGGCGAGCTGGCGGATCACCACGCCAATCTCTTTAATCACTGACGGCTGAATGCCTTCTGTTGGCTCATCGAGGATCAGCAGCTGCGGACGGCTTGCCAGCGCGCGGCCAATTGCCAATTGCTGCTGTTGCCCGCCAGAGAGATCGCCCCCGCGACGGTGCTTCATCTCTTTGAGCACCGGAAACAGCTGCCAGATATCCTCCGGGACGCTTTTCGCCTCGCGCGCGGAGAAACGAGACATCCCCAGCAGCAGGTTTTCTTCCACCGACAGACGCGGAAAAATCTCACGCCCCTGCGGCACGTACGCCACGCCAGACTGCACGCGATGGTGCGGCCTGGCGTGAGTGATGGTTTTGCCCTGCCAGACAATCTCCCCGCTACGCGCCGGAATCAGCCCCATCAGGCATTTGAGTAAGGTTGTTTTTCCCACGCCGTTGCGCCCGAGCAAGCAGGTGACCTCCCCGCCGGGCGCATCAAAACTCACGCCGCGTAAAATGTGGCTGCCGCCGTAATATTGATTCAGTTCGTTAACCTGTAGCATGACGGCTCCTTTAGCGTCCCAGATAGACTTCAATCACCTGCTCGTTGGCCTGCACCTCGCGCAGCGAGCCTTCCGCCAGCACTCGCCCCTGATGCAGAACGGTGACGTGATCGGCGATGGTTTCAACAAAGCCCATGTCGTGCTCGACCACCATCAGGGAGTGCTTTCCGGCAAGCGTGCGAAACAGCTCTGCCGAATATTCGGTTTCTGCATCCGTCATCCCGGCGGCAGGCTCATCGAGCAGCAGCAAATGCGGCTCCTGTACCAGCAGCATGCCGATTTCCAGAAACTGCTTTTGCCCGTGAGAGAGCATCCCGGCGCGCCGGTCGCGCTCGGCGCTCAGGCGCAGCAGCGTTAACATCTCGTGGATACGGTCGCTCTGCTCTGACGTCAAACGCGCGCGCAGACTGGCCCACACGGATTTGTCGCCCTTCATCGCCAGCTCCAGATTTTCCCACACCGTCAGGGCTTCGAATACGGTCGGTTTCTGGAATTTGCGCCCGATCCCCTGGCGTGCAATCGCCGCCGGATCGAGACCCGTTAAATCTATCGACTGATCGTAAATCGCCCGCCCGCTTTGTGGCCGCGTTTTGCCTGTAATCACGTCCATCAGCGTGGTTTTCCCCGCGCCGTTCGGCCCAATGACGCAACGCAATTCACCCACGCCAATGTTGAGCGACAGATCCGTCAGCGCCTGAAAACCGTCGAAATTGACGTTAATCGACTCCAGCTGGAGCACCGGGTCGGTCTGATCGCGAAAGCGGTCGCCGGGCAACTGCCGGGTAAAGAGTCCTTCGGCTGGCTGCATTATTTCTCTCCCTTACGAAAAAGCCCGTAGACGCCGCGCGGTAAAAAGAGCGTGACGGCGATAAAAATTCCGCCGAGAAACAGCTGCCAGTATTCCGGCATCGCCACGGTGAAATAGCTTTTCGCACCGTTGACCAGCGCCGCGCCAATCACCGGGCCGACCAGCGTTCCTCGCCCACCGAGAGCCACCCAAATCGCGGCTTCAATGGAGTTAGTTGGCGACATTTCGCCGGGATTGATAATCCCCACCTGCGGGACGTACAGCGCCCCGGCCAGCCCACACAGTACCGCCGAAAGCGTCCAGACCAGCAGTTTGAAACCACGCGGATCGTAGCCGCAAAACGTCAAGCGGTTTTCCGCATCGCGCACCGCCGTCAGGATGCGACCAAATTTGCTTTTCGCCAGCGCAAAACCGATGGCAAGCGAGGCCACCAGCAGGACAACGGTCGCCAGAAACAGGGCGATACGCGTGGTGGTTGCCGTCACCGAAAAGCCCAGCAGCGTGGTAAACCCGGTAAAGCCGTTGTTGCCGCCAAAGCCGGTTTCATTGCGAAAGAACAGGAGCATGCCCGCGTAGGTCAGCGCCTGGGTCATGATCGAAAAATAGACCCCTTTGATTTTTGAGCGAAAGGCAAACCAGCCGAAGATCAGCGCCAGCAGGCCGGGGATCATCACCACCAGCAGCATCGCCCAGGCAAAATGCTGTGTGCCCCACCAGAACCACGGCAGTTCGCTCCAGGAGAGAAACGACATAAACGCCGGGAGGCTTTCGCCCGACGCCTGACGCATCAGGTACATCCCCATCGCATACCCGCCGAGAGCAAAGAAAATACCGTGCCCCAGAGAGAGCATTCCGGCATAACCCCAGACCAGGTCGAGGGCGACGGCAACGATCGCATAGCAGAGGATCTTCCCGACAAGCGTCAGCATCCAGGTGGAAACTGACAGCGGATGGCTGGCCGGCAGCAGCGCCAGAAACGGCAGGACCAGCAAAATGGCAAGTATCAGGCTGCCAAAAAGCGGGATAAAGCGTGGCGCTTTTCGCGCCAGGGTTAACGTCAGCGGCTGGCTCATCAGTCTGTCACCCTCCCTTTAAGTGCAAACAACCCCTGAGGACGCTTCTGAATAAACAGAATGATCGCCACCAGAATCAGGATTTTGCCGAGCACGGCACCCATTTGCGGTTCAAGAATTTTGTTGAAGATCCCGAGGCCAAATGCCGCGGCCACGCTGCCTGCCAGCTGGCCGACACCGCCCAGCACCACCACGAGGAACGAATCGATGATGTAACCCTGCCCGAGTTCCGGCCCGACGTTACCGAGCTGCGACAGCGCCACGCCTCCCAATCCCGCGATCCCCGATCCCAGTCCAAACGCCAGCATATCGACGCGCCCGGTCGGCACGCCGCAGCAGGCGGCCATACTGCGGTTTTGCGTCACCGCCCGTACGTTTAGCCCCAGGCGGGTTTTGTTGAGGATAAGCCAGGTGAAGAACAGGACCAGCAGCACAAATCCCAGCACCACCAGACGGTTCCACGGCAAAATTAGATTGGCAAACACCTGCACGCCCCCCGACAGCCACGCCGGGTTAGCCACTTCCAGGTTCTGCGCGCCAAAGGTCATGCGCACAATCTGGATAATCATCAGGCTGATGCCCCAGGTCGCGAGCAGCGTTTCCAGCGGTCGACCGTAGAGATGGCGAATAATCGTGCGCTCCAGCGCCATACCGATACCGGCAGTCACCAGGAAGGCTACCGGCAGCGCCACCACCGGATAAAATGCCAGCCACTGGGGCATAAACTGCGCCATCATTTGCTGAACCATCCACGTACAGTAGGCGCCCAGCATCAGCATTTCGCCGTGCGCCATATTGATCACCCCCAGCAAGCCGTAGGTGATCGCAAGTCCCAGCGCCGCCAGCAGCAGTACGGACCCCAGCGACAACCCCATAAAGGCCTGCCCCAGCAGATCGCTTATCAGCAGACGATGCTGTATTTTGCTCAGGCTGTTTTCCGCCGCCTCGCGCACGCGGGCGTCGGGTTCCGTTTGGGGCTGGGTATAAGGCAACAGACGGGTCTGGGTTTCCGGATTGGCTGAGTGCCCCAGCAGCTCAACCGCCTGCAAACGCACCTCCGCCTGCGGGCTGACCAGCTGGAGATTTGCCAGCGCCACTTCCAGCGCCTGATGCACGCCGTCATCCTTCTCGACGAGCAGACGTTGCTGCAACATGTTCAACATGTCCGGCGTGGCATCGCGCTGCAACTGAAGCGCGGCACGCGCCCTTTGCGTGACGTTGTCACTGGCGAGCAGGTGTGTGGACAGCGCCGTCGAGGCCAACACCCGCAGGCGGTTGGTCAGACGGACCGCTTTCGGCTCACCCGCCACCGTCGACGCATCACCCAGCGCGACCATCTCGCCGTTGACGCGAGCAAAAGCGTGCTTCTGCCCGTCAGCAAACAGGTTCTCTTTCTGCAAGGCCTGCAACAGCGGCAGGCGTTTGACATCCGGCGCGACGGCCCAGTGTTCCAGCAGTGCAGTTTGCTGGCTGCGGCTTGCGGCGACAAAGTTGTCCGCATCCGACGCCTGCGCCATCCCTGGCAGCAGACCGGCAAGCCAGACTATTGCGACGAACATTCGCATTACGCTCATGGCTTTTCTCCGTGCGAGTAGGCTTAGTTACTGGCGGTTTTCATCGGCTGGTCGGGCTTTTTATCATTGCCCTGAATGAACGGGCTCCACGGCTGAGCGCGGACGGTTTTATCGGTCTGCCAGACGACGTTGAACTGGCCATCGCCTTCGATTTCGCCAATCATCACCGGCTTATGCAGATGGTGGTTGGTTTCATCCATGGTCAGCGTAAAGCCCGACGGCGCTTTGAAGGATTGCCCGGCCATGGCGGCACGCACTTTGTCCACGTCGGTGGTTCCGGCTTTCTCCACGGCCTGCGCCCACATATGAATGCCCACGTAGGTGGCTTCCATCGGATCGTTAGTCACTACCGTATCGGCGTTCGGCAGTTTGTGCGCTTTGGCGTAGGCTTTATACGCAGCGACGAACGTCTGGTTGGTCGGGTTATCGACAGACTCGAAGTAGTTCCAGGCGGCGAGGTTACCCACCAGCGGTTTAGCGTCGATGCCGCGCAGCTCCTCTTCTCCCACGGAGAACGCCACCACCGGCACATCCGTCGCTTTCACGCCCTGGTTTGCCAACTCTTTATAGAATGGAACGTTGGAGTCGCCGTTGATGGTGGAGACCACCGCCGTTTTGCCGCCAGCGGAGAATTTCTTGATATTGGCAACGATAGTCTGGTAATCGCTGTGACCAAACGGGGTGTAGACCTCTTCAATGTCTTTATCCTGAACCCCTTTGGAATGCAGGAAAGCGCGCAGGATTTTGTTGGTAGTGCGTGGGTAAACGTAGTCGGTCCCCAGCAGGAAGAAGCGTTTGGCACTCCCGCCATCCTCACCCATCAGATACTCGACTGCCGGAATGGCCTGCTGGTTGGGTGCCGCACCGGTATAAAACACGTTTGGCGACATCTCTTCGCCCTCATACTGCACCGGATAGAACAGCAGCCCGTTCAGCTCCTCGAAGACCGGTAATACCGATTTGCGCGATACAGAAGTCCAGCAGCCAAAGACCGCTGCGACTTTATCCTGGCTTAACAGCTGACGCGCTTTTTCCGCAAACAGCGGCCAGTTCGAGGCCGGGTCTACCACCACCGGTTCGAGCTTTTTACCCAGCACGCCGCCTTTGGCGTTAATTTCATCAATGGTCATCAGCGCCACGTCTTTCAGCGGCGTCTCTGAGATCGCCATCGTGCCGGAGAGCGAGTGCATGATCCCGATTTTAATCGTATCGGCAGCCTGCACGCCGAAACTCATCCCCATTGCGACAACGGAAGCAGACAGTGCGAAAGCTTTGATTAAGGTACGACGGTGCATATTTTCACTCCTGAAAAACAAGCTGTGCGAAAACGTCCGGTACTATCTGGACGCAGAATCAAACGTGTCATTTTCAGGAGAGCAAAAAGGATGCCAGGATGGAAAATCGCGGAATTTCAGGGGGGTAAAGGCAGTAAACGGCGGGAAACGACTCAGAATGGCACAGCGCTGCATTAATAAAGTGCAACGCTGTGCCCGAAGAATTACCAGACTTCGTCAGCGATCTGCGTCACCAGACGCACTTTGTCCCACTGCTGGGTTTCCGTCAGGGTGTTGCCCTCTTCGGTCGAGGCAAAACCGCACTGCGGGCTGAGGCAAATCTGCTCTTTTGCCACGTATTGCGCCGCCTCTTCCAGCCGCGCTTTTACCCCTTCCGGGTTTTCCAGTTCGCCATTTTTGGTGGTGATCAGGCCCAACACCACCTGCTGTTTGCCGGGACGAACAAAGCGTAACGGCGCGAAATCACCGCTGCGGTCGTTGTCATATTCGAGGAAGAACGCGTCCACGTTGACCGAACCAAACAGCACTTCGGCCACCGGCTCATAACCGCCTTCGGAGATCCAGGTGGAGCGGAAATTGCCGCGACAGACATGCAGACCGATGGTCAGATCGTCTGGTTTGCCTTCCAGCGCTTTGTTCAGCACGCGGGCATAGGTACGGGCCAGCTGATCCGCATCGTCCCCGCGCGCTTTGATCTGGCGGCGCTGATCGTCAGAACAGAGATAGGCCCAGACCGTGTCGTCCAGCTGCAGATACCGGCAGCCCGCTTCGTAAAACGCATGGATCGCATCACGCCAGGTGGTCGCCAGATCGTCGAAATAGGCGTCCAGTTCCGGGTAAACCGTCGCGTCGATATCTTTACGCCCGCCACGGAAATGCAGCACGCTCGGGCTTGGAATGGTCATTTTCGGCTGGGCGTTGCCGCTGATGCTTTTCAGATAGCGGAAATCTTCCAGCATCGGATGGTCGCCAAAGCCCAGTTTGCCGGTAACACGCACGCCGTGGGCCTTGGTCTGCACGCCGTTAAACTGGATACCCTGGTTTGAATCGTAGCGTTCCACGCCCTGTAAACCGTCGAAGAAATCAAAGTGCCACCAGGCGCGACGAAACTCACCGTCCGTCACCACGTGCAGGCCGCAGGCGCACTGCTGCTCCACCACCTGACGGATGGCGTCGTTTTCAACGGCACGCAGCTGACCGGCGTCAATTTCACCGCTGGCGAATTTCGCTCGCGCCTCTTTAATCGCATCGGGACGTAAAAAACTGCCTACCACATCGGCACGGTACGGGGCGTGTTGTCGTTGCATGATTCTCTCCTTTGCTGCCAGCATTTGATTGCCAACAGTGATAATTCAGTAATTGAACTTTTAGACTTCTGGATGGCTATATGTCCAAAAAGATGTCATAACCCCTGCGTTGCAGCAAACGAGAAAATTTCATGGCAGATGAATTTTTTTCATCTTCGGGTCAATCATCCGTGGCAAAGGCGTAGTTTTCATCTTCCCAACCTGTAATGCCGCCGATCATGATTTTGACCGGCAAGCCGAGACGGGAAAGCTTCAGCGCCGCCCGGTCTGCGCCGTTGCAGTGCGGTCCGGCGCAGTAGACCACAAACAGGGTATCCTGCGGCCACTGCGCCATGGTTTCGGCGTTCATCGCCGACCAGGGCAAATGGATCGCCCCAGGCAGATGACGGCGGGCAAATTGCTCCGGGCGGCCCACGACGTGCAGCAATACAAAGTCCTGCTGATGATTGGCTATGGCGTGGTGCACGTCGGCGCAGTCCGTTTCTACGCTCAGACGGCGCAGGAAATGGGCGACAGACTCTTGCGGGTCGGCGGCGGGAAACTCAGTGACATAACTCATGGTACTTTCTCCTGTATGGCGTTTGTGTTAACAGTACGTTATCCAAAAATTGAGTCAGTGAATGCCTGCGGTTATGCCAGAAAACAGCAAAATGATGACAAACTTACGACAGGTCCCGCGCCCGCGGGTGGTTGCCCTGGCGTACGACGGCCTGTGTACTTTCGAGTTTGGCGTGGCGGTCGAGATTTTCGGCCTGCCGCGCCCGGAAATGGGCGATGACTGGTATCGGTTTAGCGTGGCTTCCGTGGAGCAAGGCGAGCTGCGGGCTACGGGCGGGATCAGAATGGTGGCTGACGGTGATTTAACACTTCTGGAACAGGCAGACCTGATTATCGTTCCCGGCTGGCGCGGTGTAGAGGAAACCGTTCCGCCCGCACTGTGCGAGGCGCTTCGCCATGCCCACGCGCGTGGCTGCCATCTGCTCTCAATCTGTTCCGGCGTGTTCGTGCTGGCCGCAGCGGGCGTGCTTGACGGGCGAAAAGCCACCACGCACTGGCGCTATACAGAGACACTGAAAACGCGCTTTCCGGCAATTGAGGTGATTGAAGATGTGCTTTACCAGGACGAAGGGATAGTTCTCACCTCGGCGGGCAGCGCCGCCGGAATCGATCTGTGCCTGCACGTCGTCCGGCGTGATTATGGCATGGACGCAGCGAACCGTGTGGCGCACCGTCTGGTGATTCAGCCACATCGCGATGGCGCACAAACGCAGCAGGTGAGTCGTCCTGTCGCGGTATTGCGGGAGAGCCAGCGATTCGGGCAGCTGTTTGATTTTCTGCATCAGCAGCTGACGGTGAACCACAGTGTGAGTTCGCTGGCGCGTCGTGTGGGAATGAGTGAGCGGACCTTTCTGCGCCGTTTTGCTAATGCCACAGGAACCACGCCCGCGCGCTGGCTACTGAACGAACGGCTGCTGCGGGCAAAGGAGTTTCTGGAAAATAGCCGCTTAAGTATCGACAGCATCGCAGAACAAACCGGGTTCGGCCATTCCGCCACCCTGCGCCACCATTTTCGCCAGCAGTATGATCTTTCGCCTGCGCAATACCGAAAACAGTATTTAGCCCGTCAGTGTCATGCCGATATTCGCTGAATTTAACGCAAAAAAAACCGCCATAATCTGGCGGTAAATGCTTGCATGGATAGATTTGTATTTTGGTATCTACGTCCGGTATTCCATAACCGGTAGCGGATCGCATAATAAACTACCATTCATTTCATAAACGAATATTAAACAAACGCCATCCGGCATTATCACGACTGGACATTATTCGCTGCTGTACTAATTTGCAGATATTTCATCAGCCCCTGACTGGCGCTTTGAATGGCGTTATCGTTAACCGCTTCAAGGTAAAATGCGCGTGATACGGCATAGGGCGCCTCTTCAGCAGGATAGACGTCATATTCGAAGTTTTTGCTTTTCGCTACGTTGTGGCACTCAAGATGCCACTGCTGGCCCTTCACCTGCGTGCTGTTACAGGATACGCGGCCATAGTCACTGGTGAGATAAGAGCTGACTCGGGTTTCAGCGGCTTGCAGATAATCGGGTTTATCGTGGAAGTGCGCGTAACCCATATAGGCAGCGCCAACAATTGCGACAGCAATACCGATGGCGGAAAGAGAGGATGCTTTTGTCATTTGATCGACCTGGTCCATAGTCAAAAGCTTATTATATCGGAATCCTCCCAATCTTCTAGCGCCTATTATTTGCAGGTTCTTCAACACGCTGAAATTCCCTTAAAAATGCTGGGTCCATTATTGGACTTGATACAAATTTGGCGCTAAAAAACTGACAAATTCTTTTCGTTAGTTTGAATATCCGAATAATAACCCGACGCAACTATTGGCATAGTAGCCGCAAATATTACGCGGTGGTGATGAAATGGTTAAAACGTGTTTATCAATCGTACTGCTGACCTGCGCGTTGTTTTCGGGTCAGTTAATGGCGGGGCATAAAGGGCATGAATACCTGTTGGTACAGAATGCCGACCATCAGTTGCGTCATAGCGCGGACAGCGACGAACTACGGTATGTGGCGGAGGAGTCTGCGGAGGGTTTGCGCGAGCACCATCACTGGCAAAAATCGCGCAAACCGGAGACCCATTTTCGCTGATTAAACCCCTTTACGCTTCGGCAGGGTTTTCATCAGATCTTCCGGGCTGACAGATGCCACCACGCTACCCGGCTGTGGCATCTTGAAGATGTGATTTTTCATCTTACCAATAACGTGCATTTCACACGGACGGCAGTCAAATTTCAGCGTTAACACTTCGTCACCGTTCACCAGTTGCATCGGCGTTGCTTTCCAGCTTTTGATGCTGCCTTTCGCCTGTTTCGGACACAGGTTAAAGGCGAAGCGCAGGCAGTGTTTGGTGATCATCACCGGCACATCGCCCTTCTCTTCATGCGCTTCATAGGCCGCGTCGATCAGCTGCACGCCATAGCGATGATAGAACGCCCGCGCTTTGTGGTTGTAGACGTTAGCAAGGAACGACAGGTGGGTGTCCGGATAGACCGGCGCAGGCACGGAAACCGCTTTACGGCTGCCGCGCGGATAGTTTGCCAGACGCGCGTCATCCAGCATCTCTGCCGTTTCGCGACGGAACGCGTTCAACAGGCTGTTCGGAACAAACAGCGCGGAGGGCAGGTTCACCTGAATATCGCGCGCGTAGTAGATTGTCTGCCCGAGTTTCGCCACGCCCTCTTTCAGGCTGTTCAACGCTTTTTCGGCATTATTCGCCTCTTCAAACTGACCGTCCAGTGTATGGGTGACGCTCACGCCATCTTCGCTGGTCATGGTCAGGATCAGCTGCTCTTCCCAGCCGCCCAGTTCGATATCCACGGCGATGCGACGTTCGCTGGAGGTTTTCAGCAGCGCCTGTTGCCAGTTGTGGTCCAGGTTGCGATTGAGCGCCGCATTCGGACGCGCTTTATAGAGATCGGCAGGCATTTCATTTGGCCACACGCGATACTGATTTTCGCCGGTTTTCTCCACTGTATTAGCGCGGAAACCGACAATTTCACGTTTGATCATCACATTCAGACCGTCGCCGTTGGCGAGCGTCTCGGTCACTTTCACGTCGAGATGGTCTTTCGCGACTTTTAGCACTTCTCCCACCGGCAGACCGATAAACTTCGGTGAATCGAACGCGCCGATATCGCCTTTTCGCGCATTCACAAAGTAGTCGGTGCTGCCACGGTGGAAGGTTTTATCCGTCGACGGAATAAAGAAATGCTCGGTACGCCCGGCAGACGCGCGCGCCAGATCGCCGCGATCCTCAATGATGGCATCCAGCATCTGGCGGTAGTGCGCGGTGATATTTTTCACGTAGCTCATGTCTTTGTAGCGCCCTTCAATTTTGAAGGAGCGCACGCCTGCGTCGATCAGCGCCGCCAGGTTGGCGGTCTGGTCGTTGTCTTTCATCGACAGGAGGTGTTTTTCGAACGCCACTACGCGCCCCTGATCGTCTTTCAGGGTGTACGGCAGACGGCACGCCTGAGAGCAGTCGCCGCGGTTCGCGCTGCGCCCGGTCTGCGCATGGGAAATGTTGCACTGGCCGGAATAGGCCACGCACAGCGCGCCGTGAATGAAGAATTCGATGGTGGCGTCGGTGGCCTGGTGGATATCGCGGATCTGGTTCAGATTCAGTTCGCGCGCCAGCACGATCTGGGTAAAACCGACGTCAGAGAGAAACTTCGCTTTTTCAACCGTGCGGATATCGCATTGGGTGCTGGCATGCAATTCAATCGGCGGTATGTCCAGCTCAAGCACGCCCATGTCCTGCACGATCAGGGCATCAACGCCGGTCTGGTACAGATCGGTAATCAGACGCTGGGCAGGCTCAAGTTCATCATCATGAAGAATGGTGTTCAGGGTCACGAACACTTTGGCACCGAAACGGTGGGCAAACGGCACCAGCTCGGCGATATCGCGCAGGCTGTTGCTGGCATTATGGCGAGCGCCAAAGCCCGGGCCGCCAATATAGACCGCGTCCGCACCGTGCAGGATCGCCTCACGCGCGATGGAGGCGTCACGGGCCGGGCTTAAGAGTTCAAGATAATGGGATTGCAGGCGCATACTTCGTCGTTATCCGTTATGGTCAAAATGGCGGCTATTGTAGTCAGAAGTCTACGACAGCGAAACCGTTTTGCGTACCTTTAGCGGGGATAATGTATCAACGAATGAAAGTGCACGGTCTGCCCGCTGCTGTTGCGGTAGGCATGGGGTTTATCGCCCGCAAAACGCACGCCGGAATCGGGTAAAATCGTGCGCCAGACACCGTCGAGACACATCTCCAGTTCGCCACTGATCACCACCACATGTTCAATCACACCCGCTTCGTGCGGCGTCGATTCACTGAGTGCGCCCGGCGCCAGGGTAATCGAAAAGTGGTCAAACTTAAGTGTCTCGTCCCACGGGAAAAGCGGCTTGACCACCATCGCCTGCTGCTGCGGGTCAAAGACGGGCTGCGAGTGCGTTTCCGGTGTAATAAAGGCGGAGAAAGGGACGTTCAGGCCGGTGGCGATTTTCCACAGGGTCGAAACCGTCGGGCTGGACTCGTTGCGCTCGATTTGCCCGAGCATCGCTTTCGACACGCCTGTCTCGTCCGCCAGCTTCGACAGACTCCAGCCACGCGCCTGACGCTCGTTTTTCAGCGTTGACGCCAGATGTTGAGTGATATTCATAGATCCTCCCGTTGCCGGGAGTGTACCACTTGTACGCTATAGCGCACAGTGCTACATTCCCACGGACGTTATAACGCACAATGGAGTATTTATGCGCCCTTCCTCCTCACTTTTTCCGGCGGTGCTGGCTGGTTTCGTCGCCGTGCTGGTGGGCTACGCCAGCTCTGCCGCCATCATCTGGCAGGCTGCGGCCGCTGCAGGCGCCACACCCCATCAGATTGCAGGCTGGATGACCGCGCTCGGCATCGGGATGGGGGTAAGCACGCTCGCCCTCTCCCTGTGGTACAAATCGCCGGTGCTTACCGCCTGGTCCACGCCTGGCGCGGCGCTGCTGGCGACCAGCCTGCAGGGCGTCACCCTTGCCGAAACCATCGGCATTTTTATCTTCGCTAACGCGCTAATTCTGCTTTGCGGCGTGACGGGTCTGTTCGCCCGGCTGATGAAAATTATCCCACATACTCTCGCGGCGGCGATGCTCGCAGGTGTGCTGCTGCGCTTTGGCCTGCAGGCGTTCAGTCATCTTGAGGGCCATTTTCTGCTGTGTGGAAGCATGCTGCTGGCGTGGCTTATCGCAAAAGCCTTCGCGCCGCGCTATGCCATTGTCGCCACACTGCTGGTCGGAAGCATGGCTGCCTGGGCGGGAGGTGACGTTGTCACGGATAATCTTGCTTTTCGCGTGGTGCTTCCGGAATTTATCGCGCCGAAGTTTACTTTCACCACGCTCGTTAGCATCGGCCTGCCTTTCTTTCTCGTGACCATGGCGTCGCAAAACGCGCCGGGTTTCGCCACTATGAAAGCCTCCGGATATCCGGTCACGGTTTCGCCGCTGATCATCTTTACCGGCGCACTGGCCCTGCTGTTCTCGCCGTTTGGCGTCTTTTCCATCTGCATCGCGGCGATCACCGCCGCCATTTGTCAAAGCCCGGACGCGCACCCGGACGCCAGCAAGCGCTGGCTGGCCGCGGCGGCGGCAGGCGTGTTTTATCTGCTGGCAGGCATTTTCGGCGGATCGATTACCGCGCTGATGGCGGCGCTGCCGCTCAGTTGGATCCAGACGCTGGCCGGGCTGGCGTTGCTGGGCACCATCAGTGGCAGTCTGTATCAGGCGTTACAGCATGAGGCGGAGCGCGATGCGGCCATCGTCACTTTTCTGGTGACCGCCAGCGGTGTAACACTGCTCGGGATTGGGTCGGCGTTCTGGGGGCTTATCGCGGGTGGGATCTGTTTTGTCGTGTTATCACGCTTTCGCCGCGCGTAGCTGCGAGGGGGTTAATCCGAGGGTCGCTTTAAAGCGATTGCTGAAATGGCTTGCCGAGCTAAACCCGCAGGCCAGCGCGATGTCGGTCAAAGGTTGCTGAGTGAACTGCACCAGATTCTTCGCCTTTTCCATACGCTGCTGCATGACGTACTGATGCGGCGCCATATTCATCGACTGGCGGAACATGCGGGCAAAGTGGTATTCGCTCAACGCCGCTACCGCAGCCAGTTCAGCCAGCGTTAACGCCTGGGAGAGATGGTTATTCACATACTCCAGTACGTTGCGCAGCACGTACGGCGACAGGCCGCCTGTGACGACGGGCAGCTTCCACTGCACGCTGGAATAGTTCTGGATCAAATGGGTCAGCAACAAGGTGCTGGCGGTGCTGAGCGTCAGCTGGTTGGCCTGCTGCTGCCAGTCGCAGCCGAGCAAAAACTGGCGATAAAGCATCGCGATTTTAGGATCGCTGGCGAAGGTTTTTTCATCCAGCGCGATCGCCGCTGGGCTTTTATCCCAGATCTTCTCACCCAGTTCACGCAGGTGCTCGTCAGTGCAGTAGAGATGCACAAAGGATAAATCGTCGCGGATGTCCCAGCTCGACTCGCTCTCTTTTGGCATCAGGCAAAAACGGTCCGGCCCGCCGCCGTTTTTCCAGCCGCTGGCCGTTTTGTGGTAACTCTCGTAGCCGTCCGCCACATACAGGCTCAGGGTGTGGTGGTTACTTTTTACCGTCACCGTATCGTGCTTGTTGTACCACGCCGCCAGCTGGATGCCCGAATTGAGGGCGACCGTCTCCCGCAGCACGGCGTTCTGTTGGCGAAGGGTTTCAAAGGTGTCGTAAGCGTGAGACATAACCGTAACTGGCAAGTAAACAGATCGACAGTCTAAGAAGTGTTGCCCCGCGATACCAGTCATGGGGAAACAAAAAAGCGCAAGAATTTGCAAGTGAGCCGCAAGTGGCTGAAAGCGCGCCGGTTCAGGTCAGGTCAAACTTCACTTTTACCCTTTGATAAGAGAGAACGATGAACGCACTTCTGTATGGGCTGGTGGTAGTGATCTGGGGGACAACCTGGATTGCGATTTTCCTGCAACAAGGACCGGTTGCTGCGCCGGTGTCCATTTTCTGGCGTTTTGCCGTGGCGAGCGCCGCGATGATGCTGGTCCTGCTGGCGCTGGGGCGTCTGCGTAAACTGGCGGTGCGCGATCATCTGTTCTGTATGGTTCAGGGCTGCTGCGTGTTTTGCTTCAACTTCTGGTGTTTTTACACGGCGGCGAAGTTTATCAATACCGGGCTGGAGTCGGTCATTTTCTCGATGGCGGTGCTGTATAACGCCATAAACAGCTTTATTTTCTTCGGCCAGCGACCACCGGCGCGCTTCTGGGCCGCCGCGATCCTCGGGCTGCTCGGCATCATCACCCTCTTCTGGGACGATTTGCTGGCCAGCGGCTGGAGCCACGAACTGCTGCTGGGTATCGGCCTGTCAGCGCTTGGGACTTACGGTTTCTCGCTGGGCAATATGATCAGCCTTCGCCATCAGCGTAACGGTCTGGAAACCATGACCACCAACGCCTGGGCGATGACCTACGGTACGCTGGTGATGGGTGCGATTGCGCTGGTGCGCGGCGACAGCTTTGTCCCCGAGTGGACCATGAGCTACATCGGTGCGCTGCTGTATCTGGCGATCTTCGGTTCTGTGATTGCCTTTGGCGCGTATTTCACCCTCGTCGGTCGCATCGGTGCAGGCAAAGCGGCCTACAGCACCCTGCTGTTCCCGCTGGTCGCGCTGTCGATTTCTACGGTGTATGAGGGCTACGTCTGGCACATGAACGCGGTGGCGGGATTACTGCTGATACTGACGGGGAACCTGGTGATGTTCACCCGACCAGAAACCTGGTTCAGGCGTCTGCGGATGGCATAAAAAAACCGGCGGTGTGAGGCCGCCGGTTTCAGATTATTTTTTGGTGTTGTTCACATCAAACATGGTGGCATCCGTCGCCATGTCATCCACGACCTGTTTCAGCGTCGCCACGGTCATTGGTGAATTTTCGTTACTTAGCTCTTTCCCTTCGCCTTTACGAACCACTTTGATCACCGGTTTACCCGTTGAGGCATCGATCAACTCACCTTCAAAGAAGAGATGGGTGTCCATCGTGCGGTGTCCTGTCGCCATTTGCGTACCCGCTACCACCAGCGCAACCGGCACCACTTCATAGAACTGCAGCCCTTCGCTCTTCGAACTCACACCCGTAATCGCGCCGCGGAAGATCAGACTACGTGGCCCTGGTGTTGTCACCAGCGGTTTCGTCTGGCCAATGGCCGCTTTCAATTTGGTATTGGTGTAGGCCAGCAGATCGTCCAGCACTTTTTGCCCTACCTGAGTAGTTGGTTTAGGCACCGGATAATAGGTGATTGGATTCCAGACAATATTATCGTAATTAGACGGTTTATAGGATGGATCTACCCAGCGCAGCGTCGGTTTGCCCGTTGCTGACGTTGTCTGCTGCAAGCCTGAATAATCTTTCAAAAAGCCCGAATATTGATCGGGTTGCGCCACTTTGGACGCGCAGCCCGCTAAAACCAGCAGGCCAGAGAGCGCTGCAACTTTAAAAAAAGTCTGAGTACGCATGGTTGTGAATCCCTGTTATATGCAGATATGCATATGAAGTTATAGCAAAAGAATCAGGGGTTTGTTGTGACAAAAAGGGTGCTGGCGGCACAATTCAAAAAACAAACTGCCCGGAATAGTCACGGGCAGTGATTTATGGTTATTTAATATCCACTTGCCAGAAGAGGTGTTTACCAAACGGATCGATTTCGTAACCCGTCACCTCTTTTCTCACCGGTTCGAAAATAGTGGAGTGCGCAATCATCACCGCAGGCATTTGATCGTGCATCATCTGCTGCGCCTCTTTGTACAGCGCCACGCGTTTCTCGTGATCGGTTATCGATTTCGCCTCGTTGATGATCTTATCAAACGGCTGATAGCACCATTTCGCCGAGTTCGAGCCGCCGTTGGCGGACGTGCAGGTAAACAGCGGGCCGAAGAAGTTATCCGGGTCGCCCGTCGCCGTGGTCCAGCCCATCAGCGCCGCCTGGTGTTCGCCGCCCTTCACACGCTTAAGGTATTCGCCCCACTCATAGGTGACGATTTTGGCCTGCACGCCGATTTTCGCCCAGTCAGCCTGAATCATTTCGGCCATCCGCCTGGCGTTCGGGTTATACGGGCGCTGCACCGGCATCGCCCACAGCTCGATACTCACGCCGTTGGCAAATCCCGCCTCTTTCAGCAGCGCTTTGGCCTTATCGGGGCTGTAGTCGTAATCCTTCAGCTCGCTGTCGGCGCTCCAGACGCCGGGCGGCAGCAGGTTTTTCGCTGCGGTTCCCGTGCCATGGAACACCGCGTCGATGATCGCCGGTTTGTTGATCGCCATCGCCAGCGCCTGACGCACTTTCACGTTATCCAGCGGCGGCTTTTGGGTGTTAAACGCCAGGAATCCGGTGTTTAGCCCCGCTTTGCTCATCAGGTTGATATCGTTGTTGGCCTTCATGCGCGGCAGATCGGCAGGATTCGGGAATGGCATCACCTGGCATTCGTTTTTCTCGATTTTAGCAAAACGCACGGAGGCGTCCGGCGTGATGCTAAACACCAGTCGGTCGAGTTTTGATTTGCCCTGCCAGTAGTCCGGGAACGCGGTGAAGAGGATGCGCGAATCTTTCTGGTACTGCGTCAGTTTAAACGGCCCGGTGCCTATCGGGTCCATATCCACTTTTTCCGGCGTACCCGCTTTGAGCATCGCGTCGGCGTATTCCGCAGAGAGAATCGAGGCAAAATACCAGGCCAGATCGGCGACAAACGGCGCTTCCGGATGCGCCAGGGTAAAGCGTACGGTGTGGTCGTCCAATTTGTCGATAGCGGTAATCAGGCTGCCGAACTCCAGACTTTCAAAGTTGGAATAGCTGCCGTTGGAGACGTTGTGGTACGGGTGGTTAACGTCTTTCTGCCGCATGAAGGAGAAAATCACATCATCGGCGTTAAAATCGCGCGTCGGTTTATAGAATTTATTGCTCTGGAATTTAACGCCCTTGCGCAGGTGGAAGGTGTAAACCTTGCCGTCCTCGCTGACATCCCAGCTTTCGGCCAGGCTTGGCACCAGCTCCGTCGTGCCGGGTTTAAAATCGACCAGTCGGTTATAGACCGGTACGGCACTGGCATCCACGCTGGTGCCAGAGGTGTATAACTGGGGATTAAAATTCTCCGGCGATCCTTCGGAGCAATACACCAGTGTCTTTGCCGCTACGGCGGAACTTACCGTTAATGCAGCAATTGCCAGGGTTAAGGTTGTCAGTTTGCTATTCATCGCATTTTCCTGTCTTTTTAATTCGACGGCTAATTAATTCTTTTGCCATTGCATAAATACCATTAAAGTGACAATGCAAACACCTGATAATACAAATAAAGAGAGAATCACTATGACGAATTCGCTTTCCAGTCAATTAACCCAACGCTTTTATCGCTACCTGGCTATCACCAGCCAGAGCGATCCGAAAAGCGCAACCCTCCCTTCCACACCGGGCCAGCACGAGATGGCGCGGGTGCTGGCAGAAGAGCTGGAATCACTGGGGTTGAGCGACATCGTGATCGACGAATTTGCCACGGTGACCGCCGTCAAAAAAGGCAATGTCAGCGGCGCTCCGCGCATTGGTTTTATTACCCATATTGATACGGTAGACGTGGGATTATCACCGGATATTCATCCGCAAATATTAACTTTTGCAGGAGAAGACCTCTGTCTGAATAAAGAGAAACAGATCTGGTTACGGGTGAATGAGCATCCGGAAATACTGGCTTATCCTGGCGAAGAGATTATTTTCAGCGACGGAACCAGCGTATTAGGCGCAGATAATAAAGCCGCGGTGACGGTGGTAATGACGGTTCTGGAAAACCTGACGGCAGAAGATCAGCACGGCGATATCGTGGTGGCCTTTGTGCCCGATGAAGAGATTGGCTTATGCGGGGCGAAAGCGCTGGATCTAAAACGTTTTGACGTTGATTTTGCCTGGACCATCGACTGCTGCGAAATTGGCGAGATTGTTTATGAGAACTTTAACGCGGCAGCGGCAGAAATCCGCTTTACCGGCGTAACCGCTCACCCCATGTCGGCGAAAGGCGTGCTGGTGAACCCGCTACTGATGGCGATGGACTACATCAGCCACTTCGACCGTCAGCAGACGCCGGAATGCACCGAGGGCCGCGAGGGGTATATCTGGTTTAACGGCATTCAGGCCGGGCAAAACGAGGCGGTACTGAAAGCTAATATCCGTGATTTCGACACAGCGAGTTTTGCCGCGCGCAAACAGCAGATCGCTGACGTTGCCGGTAAAATCGCCGCGCAACACCCTACTGCCCGCGTCGAGCATCACATTGAAGACACCTACAGCAATATCAGCAATGCGATTGGGGAAGATCGTCGTGCTATCGACCTGATGTTTGAGGCGATGACGTCGCTCGGCATCACGCCAAAACCGACGCCGATGCGCGGAGGCACCGACGGTGCAGCTCTGTCGGCGAAAGGACTGTTGACCCCGAACTTCTTCACCGGCGCGCATAACTTCCACTCGAAGTTTGAGTTTTTGCCGCTGTCGTCGTTCGAGGCCTCTTACAAAACGGCCCTGCAACTCTGCCTGCTGGCGGCGCGTTAGGCCGGTTTACGGGCAAGCAGTGTGGCGAAACGCAGTTTGATGCGGTTGCCATTGGCGTCGGTGCGGTGTAATTCACCGACGTCTTCATTATATTTCAGCAGTTCCCAGCCTTCGTAGTAGCGGCTCAGCTCGCCGCTTTTAAAGGCGAACGGGAAACCAACGGTGCACGGATAATCTTCCGTATCCATCGCCGCCACAATCAGGTTGTAACCGCCAGGCACGGTGCAGCGCTGCATGTTTGCAATCAGTCCTGGAATGGTTTTGGCTTCCAGGAACATCATCACCACGGTCGAGAGAATAAAATCGTACTCACCGTCAAAGCTCAGGCTGTTCAGATCCTGCACGGAAGCCTGCAGATTGACGATCCCTTCTTCCGCCTGGATGCGCGCGATGTTATCGATGCTCATCGGGTTTTTATCCCAGGCGGTTACGTCATAACCCTTCGCGGCCAGATACAGACTGTTGCGACCATTGCCGCAGCCCAGATCCAGGGTTTTGCCGGGTTTGACAATCCCGGCGCTGTAAACCACATCCGAGTGGGTGCGGGTCAGGCCATATTTTTCCGTAAAATAGTTTTCATCAAAGTGAGTCATCTCTTTTCCTCAGCGTGCATAAGCGTGGCTTTATCTGAACGAACTAAAAGCTTTCCCTGCACCAGTAAAATGAAGGTGCGCACCAGTAAGAGCGCAATGATGCAGTTGGTAAAAATAAACAGCGGTACCGCAATGGCGTGGAAAAAGCCCGATGGACTGCTCTGCCCCAGATGCAGCCCGGTGGTAGCGAGCGCAGAAACGCCGAACGAGAAGCTCCAGAAGGAGGCGTTGAACGGCTGGGAGAGATACCAGGGCATCAGTCGCAGCATAAACAGCAGCTGCAATAGACCGTAGCCAAACAGCATTTTGGCGAAGGTATCTGCCTCACCGCCGTTGACGCTAAACCAGGCGCTGCAGGCCACCAGCGCAGGCGCCAGCTGGATACCCAGAGAGGTGCGTAGCGCCGCCGGGAGCTCGCCAGAACTGCGCAGACGCTGCAATATCACCGGCTCAAGGCTCAGCCAGGAGAAAACGCCGGCACCTAAAAATACCAGCCCGGCATCGTGGAAACCGAGCGCGCCGCAGGCCATCGCACTGATGAAGTTATTGGCGACAGTCGGGAGATACAGGCCCGGCGTGGTGGCCTCTTCGGGGTGTTTTCCCCGCCACAGACCGGCGCTTTGCCAGGCGGCATAGCTCAGTTGCACCACAACGCCGATACCAAACAGCACCAGCGAAACGGGTCGACACCAGGGGACAAACCCTATGGCCACCAGCAGTGTGGTGGCCGGAAACAGACTCACAAAACTGCTCATCAGCGGATGGCGCATCTCCGCAAGAACACTGTACGGGAAGCGTACGGCGCGGGTTAGCATTGCCAGGGTCAGCAAACACCAGATGAGGATCGCCAGCAGCACCAAAATCTCTCCCGGCCAGCGGGAAACCGGCCAGATCGTGCTGGCATAGCGCCACGCGAAACCCATGCCAATAGTCCCTAATACCATGCCAAAGTAACCGAACGGTAAGTTAAGAACCTGTTGGGATTTGTGTCTTTTATGCATTCATTTTAAAGTATAAATTATATTTGAAATGCTAGTTTAAGGGGTTTCAGACGCGGTTGCCAGTACTTCAGAAGGCGTAAAGTTTGCTACGGTTAGTAAAGACCCTTAGCCGAGATCATGAGATGCAAAAATACCGACTCAGCGACGAAACCCGCCTCCACCACTGGCAGAACGGTGAGACAAAAGCAGCCGTAAAGCTTCGGCAAATCATCGCCACACGAGATTTCAGCGATGTGACCGCCGGGACAAAAGGCGGCTGGCTGGAGGATGAAAGCGCCCTGTCCCATGACGGCAACTGCTGGGTTTATGATGAAAACAGCGTGGTTTTCGCACAGGCGCAAATTCGCGATAACGCGCGAATTACCCAGCCTTGTGTGATTAGCCACGGCGCGAAAATCGCTGATAACAGCTGGGTCGACGGTTCACACATCAGCCATGGCGCACAGTTAAGTGACAACGTCACCGTTCAGTCTTCCGAAGTGCGCGGTATCTGCCATCTTTACGGCAATGCACGGATTCTGCATCAAAGCACTGTTATTGCAGCCCTTGGCCTGACGCCGGATCGTGAACAGGTTCTGAAAATTTACGACAATGCCACCGTCAGCCAGTCCAGAATTGTCCATCAGGCGCAGATTTACGGGGAGGCGATGGTCAATTTCGCCTTTATCGAGCATCGGGCCGAAGTGTTCGAGAATGCGCTCATCGAAGGCAACGATCTGAATAACGTTTGGGTCTGCGACTGCGCAAAAGTGTATGGCAATGCCCGGCTGGTTGCCGGCCGTGAAGACGATGCGATTCCGACGTTGCGCTACAGTTCGCAGGTGGCAGAAAACGCCGTGGTCGAGGGGAACGTGATCATCAAACATCATGTACTGATCGGCGGCCAGGCCTGGCTGCGCGGTGGCCCGATCCTGATTGATGACAAAGTGGTGATTCAAGGACGGGCGAGAATCAGCGGCGATGTGCTGATCGAACATCGTATTGAAATCACCGACGATGCGGTGATTGAGGCATTCGGTGGCGATAACATCCATTTGCGCGGTGAGAAGGTGATCAACGGAAAACAGCGCATCACCCGCACCCCGCTGCTCGGCGCGCTATAGACGAATGATTTTGGCGTAGCTGTTTACATCCTGGAACTCGCCGTTTAAAAATTCGGCTTCTTTCAGGCAGCCTTCCAGCTCAAAACCATTGCGCACGGCTACGCTGTTGCTTTGCGCATTCGCCACGCGGCATTTGATGACGAAACGGCGGACTTCCCCGCGCTCAGCGTAATAGCGCATAAATGCCTGCAACGCGTTTGACAAAATACCCTGCCCCTGGCTGCCTTTATCCAGCCAGTAGCCGATGTAACCCGTCTTATTCGTCGGCTCAATCGAGTTGAATGACAGCACACCTTTCAGGGTCTGATCCTGAAAAATCAGGAACATTTTCGCGTAACCGCGCTGATGCAGCATGTGATTGCTGAGCACATTTTTGCGCGTGTCGTCTTCCGTTCCCACATACTGCGCCCAGTCAAAGGCGGTTTGTAGCCAGCTTTTGTTTTTGACCACCAGATTGTGCAGCTCAGCGGTATAGCGCTCGTCGATGGCCCGCAGTTCGATGCGGTCGGTAACAGGAATGATTTCAGGGGTGTTAGCCGTCATGGGTCCTCACTTTCCCTCTCCCGGTTTGGGAGAGGGAATTCAGCGTTAGCGCATCACGCGATCGTCAACGTAGTTGCGTTTATCAGGCGCAGGTGGGAAATACTGATACAACCAGGTTTCACTGATCGCATCCCCCTGACAGCGCAGGAACATGCGCATTTCGACCGGATCGGTGGAATCGTCCGTTGGGTACCAGTCAAACAAAATACGGTAGCCGTCGAACGGTTCGACGTAGAGGATTTCGACCTGTTTCGCTTCGCCGTTAGAGAGCGTAATCACCGGCTCGATGCCTTTCGGCGCAGCGGCTTTCAGATCGCCCCCCACGAAGTCGATAGCAAAGCGACGCGCCCACACTTTCGGGTAGTTTTCGCCTGGTGCCCAGCCTTCCGGGAAGCCGCCCATACCGGTGCGGGTGGCATAGACGTTCGCCAGCGGCGAGCGAACCGGCGGCTGCGCGCTCCAGTAGAGACGGTATTTGAAGTCCAGCTCATCGCCAGCTTTAACCGGTTTTTCCGGCTGCCAGAAGCAGACGACGTTATCCAGCGTTTCGCCGGTGGTAGGGATCTCCATCAGACCGACACTGCCTTTACCCCACTGATTGCGCGGCTCAACCCACAGGCTCGGACGCTTGTTGTACCAGCCCATGATGTCCTGGTAGTGGGAGAAATCGCGATCCAGCTGTAGCAGGCCAAAGCCTTTCGGATTTTTATCCTGGAAGGCGTTGAACTGCAGTTTTTGCGGGTTGTTCAGCGGACGACAGATCCACTCGCCGTTGCCCCGCCACATCGCCAGACGATCGGAGTCGTGGATTTGCGGATGGATAGTGTCACACATGCGGCGCTCGTTATTCCCGCAGCTGAACATGCTGGTCATCGGCGAAATGCCGAGCTGCTTGATGTCTTTACGGGCATACAGGTGGTTATCCACCTCCATGATCACCTGGCTCTTTTCGCAGTGGATCACGAATTTATAGGCACCGGTGATACTTGGACTGTCGAGCAGCGCATAGACGGTAAACGTGGTGTCGTTCGGCTTGACGGTTTCAAACCAGAATGAGGTGAAGTCCGGGAACTCTTCCGGCGTATCGGTAAAGGTATCTATCGCCAGACCGCGCGCAGACAGGCCGTACTGATAGGTATCATCCACAGCACGGAAATAACTCGCGCCCAGGAAGGAGACGATATCGCGACGCGCCAGCTCCGGCGCTTTAAAGGCGCGGAAACCGGCAAAGCCTAAATCGCTCTGCCCCTGCAGCTGTTGGGTGTCGACATCCGTATCGTTATAGCTAAACAGCTCCGGGCGGAAGTGAATTTCACGCGCCTGGGATGTCGCAGAATCAAGCGAGAACATACGCACACGCCGGCGGAATCCCATTCCCATATGGAAGAACTGCACGTCGAGCTGGCGATCTTCAATATTGTTCCACAGGGACTGTTTCTCGTCGTATTTGATGGCGTTGTACGCCTGCGGCGTCATGGTCGCCAGCGTATTGGGCAGCGGACGCGGCGCACCGCCCCACGCAGTTTGCGCCAGATCGTGCGCCATGGATTGCAGTACAGAGAAGTCAAAACGACGACTCTGACCGTCGGCAATATCCGATTCCGCGGCAAATGCCGCACGGGAAAAGAGCGATGAGAGTCCAGCGGTACCGCTCAGCGCAGCCATTGCCAGCGAGCCTTGTAAAAAACGTCTGCGATTCATGCCTGAGAAAACGTCCTTATGGTCGTGTGAATGAGTTTCGCGGGCAGCGAAACGACGGCAAGAAAGAACGCACAGCCTAAACAAAAACGGTTAGAAATCCAATTGTTGAGCGGCGATATTCTGAGCAAAGCGAGAAATATTTTCTGTCGAGGGGAAAGGACTGAATTGACGGTAAAGTTATGTATAAATCAAAAATAAAAAGCCTCTGATGGACATCTGCATCAGAGGCGAAGAGGCGCAATATTATTATTTTACGCTGACATCAATGCCCGGGAAGTATTTCTTCGCAAGCTGGTCGATGGTGCCGTCAGCGCGGACTTTTTCGATAGCCGCATCGAGCTGTTTTTTGGTGGCCTCGTCACCTTTGTGTAGCCCGAAACCGATCCCGCTGCCGAGGATAGTGTCATCCGACACCGGTTTGCCAATAAAGCCAAAACCTTTCCCCTGCGGCTTACTCAGGAAACCTGCCTGCCCGGCCGCGGACATCACCAGCGAGGCATCAATACGGCCATTCAGCAAATCACCCCAGGCCATATTCTGATCTTTATAAGACACCACGGTGACACCGTGCTTCTCCCAGTGCTCTTTCGCATAGGTTTCCTGAATGGAACCCTGCAACACACCGATGGTTTTGCCTTTCAAACCTTCCGGCGTCGCGTCGACGCCACTCCCTTCTTTCCCGACCAGCTGGGAAGGAATACGGTAGATCGGCTGGGTGAAATCAATGCTCTGACGACGCTGATCCGTAATGTTCATGGCCGAGTTGATAGCATCGAATTTCTTCGCCATTAACCCTGGGATCAGAGCATCAAATGAAGTCTCGACCCAACTGCACTTTAGTTCAGCGGCTTTGCAAATCGCTTTGCCCAGATCGATATCAAAACCTTCCAGTTCACCCGACGCATTACGGCTTTCAAACGGCGGATATTCCGCTTCCAGGCCATAGCGCAGCTCGGTTGCAGCGAAGGAAGAAAAAGAACACAGCAATCCCATGCCGACAACTAACGCGTTAAATTTCATCTCAACACTCCTTAGCGTGGTTTAACCCGACACAGGGCCTGCGCACCTGCCCGTAATGTTGCCTCGTCTTTCGCAAAAGAGAGGCGGATCAATTTGTTATCTGTACCGTCTGTGTAAAACGCCGACAGCGGAATGGTCGCGACACCGGATTCAACGATCAGCCGTTTGACCATCTCACTGTCGCTTTCGTCGCTGAAGTGGCTGTAATCGGCCAGCAGGAAGAACGAACCTGCGCTCGGCAGCAAACGGAACGGCGACTCCGCCAGTAGATTTTGCAGTAAATCGCGTTTGCGTTGATAGAACGCCGACAGCGACAGCCAGGTCTGAGGATCGGCCATATGCTCTGCAAAGGCGTACTGCATAGGGGTATCGGCAGAAAACATCAGGAATTGATGCACTTTGCAGATTTCGTCCATCAGTTCAGCGGGAGCCACACAATACCCTACTCGCCAGCCGGTGACATGATAGGTTTTTCCAAATGATGAAATGATCACGCTACGCTCCGCCAGCTGCGGGTGCGTTGCCATGCCGTGATGCGGCTGGCCGTCAAACACGACGTGTTCGTAAACTTCATCAGACAAAATGATGATATCCGTCTGGCGGGTAATCGCCGCCAGCTGTTCGAGGTCGTTCGCCGAGAAGACCTGACCGCTCGGGTTGTGCGGGGTATTAATGATGATCATGCGTGTGCGCGACGTCACCGCGGCGCGGACTTCATCCCAGTCGACGGCAAAATCGGGCACCGTCAGCTTAATCGCCACCGGCGTAGCGCCTTGTAAGCGCACAATCGGCGCGTAGCTGTCGAACGACGGCTCAAAGTAGATCACCTCGTCGCCAGGATGCACCAGACCGCTGATCGCCGAATAAAGCCCTTCGCTGGCACTGGCGGTAATCAGCACTTCGCTGCTGGCGTCATAACGGGTGCCATAGAGTGTGGCAATTTTATCGACGATGCGTTCTTTCAGCGGCTGCAGGCCGGTCATAGCTGCATACTGATTATGCCCCGCCTCCATGGCGCGGGTTACGCCCGCAATGAGCTTAGGATCGCAGGAGAAGTTAGGTGCCCCCTGAGAAAGATTGATGGCGTTATGTTGAGCAGAAAGCTGCCCAATCACCGTAAAAATAGTCGTGCCAACGTCAGGCAGTTTCGAGCGGGTGTGCACGGGAGTACGCAGAGTCATCATCAATCCTTTCTCGTGGATATTGCATAACTATTCAACGCGAAGGCAGCTGTGGCGACAACCGAATTGTTGTCATAGTAGCCATGATGAAAACGCATGGCTGACGCATTTCGCCGGGCGCAATTCTGACAAAAACAGAGTTTTTATTTTTCCATTAAAAACTCATGCAGCGCTCACAATTATTAAATTACACTGGCGAAAACTTGATAAACAAGACGAAATTTGCAGCACTGTTAATTAGTAATTAATAATTCACATCAATAAATAATAGCAATTCATAACTCAATATAATTGAGGTTTCATTCCGTTACGGCGGAATTAATTCTTAACATTTTATAAGCGCATACTGTTTGCCGCCCTATTAAAAACAATATTAGGATTCGGGTGATTCTTGTAATGGGCAAAAGTTCATTTCAAATCATAATAAAAACCTTTTTAAGGAATGAAAAAATGAATAGAAAAGTATTGGCACTTGTTATCCCGGCGCTTCTGGCAGCCGGTGCTGCTCACGCAGCAGAGATTTATAACAAAGACGGTAACAAACTGGATCTGTACGGTAAAGTTGATGGCCTGCACTATTTCTCTGATGATTCTGGTGTGGATGGCGATCAGAGCTACGTGCGTATTGGCTTCAAAGGCGAAACGCAGATCAACGACCAGTTGACCGGTTTTGGCCAGTGGGAATACAACGTTCAGGCGAACAACACTGAAGGTTCGTCTAACCAGTCCTGGACACGTCTGGGCTTCGCAGGCTTGAAATTCGGTGACTACGGTTCATTCGACTACGGTCGTAACTACGGCGTACTGTACGACGTAGAAGGCTGGACCGACATGCTGCCAGAGTTCGGTGGCGATACCTGGGCACAGTCTGATGTCTACATGACCAGCCGCGCAAACGGCGTTGCAACCTATCGTAACAGCAACTTCTTCGGTGCAGTTGATGGCCTGAACTTTGCGTTGCAGTATCAGGGTAACAACGAAGGTGACGGCAACGGTAACGAAGGCACCAACAACGGCCGCGATCCTCGTCATGAAAACGGCGACGGTTTCGGTATTTCCACTACCTATGATTTCGGTATGGGCTTCAGCGCAGGTGCTGCATACGCCTCTTCCGACCGTACCAACGATCAGGTTAATCATGGTGGCAACTACGCTGGAGGAGATAAAGCCGATGCATGGACTGCGGGTCTGAAATATGATGATCACGAAATTTATCTGGCGACCATGTATTCTGAAACCCGTAATATGACCAGTTATGGTAATGACGATGATCGTCATATTGGCGGTATTGCGAACAAAACGCAGAACTTCGAAGTTACTGCTCAGTACCAGTTCGATTTCGGTCTGCGCCCATCTATTTCTTACCTGCAATCTAAAGGTAAGGACCTGAATTATTACGGTGATAACTCAGATAAAGATCTGGTTAAATATGCTGATATTGGCGCGACCTATTACTTTAACAAAAATATGTCCACCTACGTTGATTATAAAATCAACCTGCTGGATGAAGATGATGAGTTCTATCAAAAAGCAGGTATCTCTACTGATGATATCGTAGCCCTGGGTCTGGTTTACCAGTTCTAATTCTGCGCATAATCCCAAAACCCGCCATCCGGCGGGTTTTTTTTCGCCGATTGACAGGCACCTTAAGGTCAGGTGTTATGGACGACATGATGAAAACGCATACCTGGAGTGTTTATGTCGCGCCGTTCATTTCCGCACAATGCTGTGGACGCCTTTCTGGTCACCGCTCGTCATCTGAATCTCACCCACGCCGCGAAAGAGTTGTGTCTCACTCAGGGTGCCGTCAGTCGTAAAATTGCCACGCTGGAGTCCTGGTTCGGCTTTTCTCTTTTTGAACGTCATGCGCGCGGGCTGCGGCTTTCATCTCAGGGCAGCGCCCTGCTTCCTGATCTACAGGCCGCCTTCGAACATCTGCTGACCGTCGCGGAACAGGCGCGCGCGCAGCAAACGGTGGTGCGTCTGAAAGTCCCGACCTGCGCCATGCGCTGGCTGGTTCCACGCCTGCTTGAAGTGGAGCGCGATCAGCCTGAGCTGCAAATTGCCCTCACCACCACCACCGATCACACGGTGAATTTCAAAACCGAGTCCTACGATGCGGCTATCGTCTTCGGAACGCATCTCAGCGCAGGCGATCTGCTGTTTGAAGAGGCGCTCACGCCGGTGATGAGTCCACTACGAATGAGCGCCCCTCTGGAGTCGCTGACATTCCTGCACCCCACGCGAGATAAAACCGACTGGTCGTTGTGGTTGTCCAGGCAGGAAGAGCTCGCGCTGACAATGCAGCGAAATCAACATTTCGACACCATGGATTTGGCGATAACCGCCGCGATGCAGGGGCTGGGGGTGGCGATTGCTGATGAAACGCTGGTGAGAGAAGATATTCGCGCCGGGCGCCTGGCGCGCCCCTTCACTACCAGCGTGAAAACCGGCGCCAGCTATCGGCTGGTTTTACGGGAATCACGCGCAAAAGCCGCCGGGCTGGCCGCGTTTCGCGCGTGTCTGCTCAATCCAGACTCACGTGATGCTTCATTACCCGTTTAAACAGACTCATTCTGGCGCGCATAAAGCGGTTTTCCAGGCGAAATCCTGCATGTTTATTCAAACCAATGCGTAACAGCACATCACGCCCTTTCCGGCAGGCTGGCCAGCGCGTCGGGCCGTGTAACGCATCACAGGTTCGGCCCGCGAATCGCGCAAAATTGACCCAATAATCTGCCACCTGCGCGGCAAAGGCCAAATCGCGATCGTTCACATACTGGCTGGCGGGTTCAACCTTTCCGAGCGTGTCAAAGACGTAGGGCACTTCGTTGCCGTGCCACGCGCCGTTCTGATAGGTTTCGTGTTCCGCTTCCGCAACGTAATCAAACCAGTAGCGCCAGCAGGGTTCGCCGACCCGCTGCTGAGCCTGCATCACCACAAATCCCATGGTCGTAAAAGCCATGTCACGACACACCTGCCGCCCCAGTTCTTCATCCCCCTTCACACCGGGATAGAGCAGCTTGATTAGCCCCAGGCCAAACCGACGCTCACGACGCAGCTTCTGAATTTGCCCGGCGAGATCGATGCCAAACACCGCCATCACGCTGGCTTCGTCACTGTTGGAACCAATCATCACCGGAACCGGATGCTGGCGGGCCGAGAAAAACACATCCAGCATTGCTTCTGGCAGCACGCAGTCGCCGACAATCGGCGTCGGGGCAATATTGAGGGGCGCCGTCAGTGACCAGAACGCATCGGCGGGGATCGCCCTCAGCTGTTCAGCCGTCGCATTCTCAATGCCAAAATGCGCCGCCAGCGCCTCACCTTTTTGCAGTGCCTGCTCGCGCGGGGTATCAGGAAGGGTGTAACCGCTCTGCACGATCGCCTTGTGAAACAACCCTTTTGCCAGCGGCGAAGCCAGCAGTGACAGCACGCTTCGCGCCCCGGCGGATTCGCCAAACACGGTCACGTTATCCGCATCACCGCCAAACGCAACAATATTATCCTGTACCCAGTGAAGCGCCGCGATTTGATCGTACAGCGCAAAATTATGCACCACATCGGCTTCCTCACCGGCGAGCGCCGGGTGAGCGAAGAAGCCGAGATGGCCCAGACGGTAGTTAATGGTGACAACAATGACGTCGCGGTGTGCCAGCGCTTTCCCCTGGTAAGGCGGTAATCCGCCCGCGCCAATGGTATACCCGCCGCCATGCAGCCAGACCATCACGGGAAGTGGCCCGGTCCGTTTTGCAGGAGCCCAGACGTTGAGATAGAGACAATCTTCCGAGAATCGCCCTGGGTCGCCCCCGCCCAGTTCCCGACAGTAGTCGATGTTTTGCCAGCTGGATGCCGAGAACGTATTGGCCGGACGGATACCTTCCCAGGAGTCGGGTGGTTGCGGCGAACGCCAGCGCAGCGCGCCAACGGGCGGCGCGGCATACGGAATACCGCACCAGACGTGCACATCATCATCAATAAAACCGCTTACTGCGCCCTGGCGGGTGGTCACTACTGGGGTCGTGGAATTTTCCATACTTGCCTTCTTTTTCCATCACACCCCAGCAGAGTAGCGATTTCAGAGCAAACCGCAACGCCGTTTACTGCGGTCTTCGGCCTGCTGATACAGCGCAAACTCGTCGTTTACCGGGCATCCCAGTGCGGCTTCGAATGCTTCACGACTCGAATTTCCACGGCTGCGGGCCTGGGTTTCATTCCCCAGATTGGACTGGAAAATCCCTGCCGCACTCACCGGCAGAAAATCCTCATAAATAATCGGCTGCGCCACTACCCAGCCACGCTCAATGAGCGGCTGGGGATCGTCGCCGGGGCGAAACGCCTGTCGGTGCGCTTCGCCCGCAGGCGTCAGACGATAGCGGAAATAGGCCAACTCCTGACGGCGCAGGAACATTTCGCTGTCCGGGAAGGTCTGGAACACCTCTCGCAGATGCAGCTGATGCGTCAAATTATCTTTGCCTGTTCCGGCTTGATTCAGCAGACGGTCATACAGTTCGCGGCCTTTTGGCGTGAGCGCAACTCCGCGCTGTTCGATTTCGCCAAAGCGCGCCGTGTGGGTGCCTTTATGCTCTCCGGCAAACAGCACCGGCTCCTCCAGCGCTTTAAAACTGGTCTGGCGCAGTAAAATCGGCACTTCACGACGCGGCGGCCCCTCAATCAGAATCTTCGGCTCAATGCCATATTTCGGCATCAGCTCCTGCACCCGGTCGATATCCAGGGTGCGCGGCGTAAGATGGTTGATATGACATCCCGGGAAACAGACCACATCGGCAATCAGACGGTGCTCATCGTGCAGCGCCTGATAGGTCTCCTGATCGACGGTGGCGTGGCGATGCCAGCGGAACGTCTCCAGTGCTTCTTGAACAAACTCGCGCGCCTGCGTTTCAGTAAACTGCCCTTCTGACTCATGCAGCGCAATCAGTTCCAGGCAGCGTGGAGTAAAAATAGTACGTTGGGAGAGGATCTCAGCCGCACGTTCGCGCAGGGCGACATTTTCGATAAGCTCCATGCGCAGCAACGAGGTAAACACGCGGAACGGGTTGCGCGACAGCGCGGCGTCATCAATGGGACGAAACGCCGTAGAATGCACCGGGACGCCCGCCTGGGAGAGATCGTAATAGCTGACAGGATACATGCCCATAATGGCAAACATCCTGCGCAAGGTGGACAGCTCCTGAGCGCTCCCGACACGAATCGCCCCGTGGCGTTCGACGTTTAACCGCGCCAGCTCATCGGCGTTTGCCAGCTGTTCATGTAAGTGCGGATTGTTTTCCAGTACCGCCAGATTCACATCCGCTACCAGTTCCAGCAGCGTGCCGTACTGCGGAACTTCCTGCTGGTACATCGCTGACATAGCCTGCGAAAAGTGTTCCCGAATATCATCAGCCGTGATGGTGTTCGCCATGATGTCATGCCTCCAGTGAATATTACCTGGAGTGTAGAGAAGGCCGCTGTCGTTGGGGGGAAGAATTTGCGATTTGTGATCCTGACAGACAAGTGGTTATTCCCTGCGCTTTTTCTCTTTCTGCGCGAAGAAAAAACCTCAGGAGAATCACCTCATCCACGGGTGAAAAAATTCTTGTAACTCAAATAGATCAAATGTTAATAATATTTTGCTATCAAGTTATCAAAATTAAACATCTTCCCTTGTCACTCGCACGGCTCTGTTCTTAACATCGCATTATGGAAAAAAATGGTTTGTTTAGTCAGCGCATACGCTTGCGCCATCTGCACACTTTTGTGGCCGTCGCTCAACAGGGAACGCTGGGGCGTGCGGCTGAAACTCTTAATCTTAGCCAGCCAGCCCTCTCAAAGACCCTGAACGAACTGGAACAACTCACCGGCGCACGCCTGTTCGATCGCGGGCGCCTTGGCGCGCAGCTCACCTTAGTTGGCGAACAGTTTCTCACCCACGCCGTCAAAGTGCTGGATGCGCTCAATACTGCCGGTCAGGCGCTGAATCGTAAGGACGATCAGATCTCGGATGTGGTCCGCGTTGGCGCGCTGCCTACGGCGGCGCTCGGCATTCTGCCTTCGGCGATTGGTCAGTTTCACAAGCAGCAAAAAAACACCACGCTGCAGGTCGCCACGATGAATAACACCATGCTGCTGGCCGGGTTAAAGTCTGGCGAACTGGATCTGGGCATTGGGCGAATGTCCGATCCAGAGTTAATGGGCGGTCTGAATTACGAGCTGCTGTTCCTGGAATCGCTGAAGCTGGTGGTTCGCCCGAATCACCCGCTGCTGCATGATACGGTCACCCTGAGCCGGGTCATGGAATGGCCGGTGGTGGTGTCTCCAAAAGGGACTGTTCCGCGCCATAACGCCGAAGTGATGCTGCAAATGCAGGGCTGCAAGCTGCCATCGGGGTGTATCGAAACCCTCTCGGCCTCCCTGTCGCGCCAGCTGACGGTAGATTATGACTATGTCTGGTTCGTGCCGTCCGGGGCGGTAAAAGAAGATCTCCGCCAGGGCACCCTGACCGCGCTGCCTGTCGCGTCGCCGGGCGCCGGTGAGCCGATCGGTATCCTGACCCGCGTGGACACCCCGCTCTCATCGGGGGCGCAAGCGTTGCTGAGTGCCATCCGCAAGTCGATGCCGATTTAACCGTCTCCCTTCGCTTTCCAGTTGACCCGTCATCCCGACGGGTTTTTTATCGCTTTTAATCAAATAATGCGAAATTTTTTATTAACAATTGCAACAAACAATTTAACAGACTTATCATAGCCACGAATTCACCAAATGGTTCACACCCTATTTCATTCGGTGGATTTCAAAGCCGTATAAACGGTATTCATCGTATAAATCATCATTAAACCCGTATTCGGTTACCCATTTGGTACAGGCTCTGCGCCCGTGCCACCGGAGGAATACGAGGTCTTTAAGGAGATAGACATGGCATTTGGCAGCGCGCCACGCGGGGTTCCGAGACTCCTGCAGTGGCTCCTGGTCGTCCTGATGGCAATCATCGGACTGGCGGTCGGCGGGCTGGGCTTTAAGCTCGCCACCGTAGGCGGAAGCTGGTACTTCCTGATCATTGGCGTGGTGATGGTCATCTCCGCCGTTTTAATCCTCATGAACCGCACCAGCGGCATCATTCTGTATGCCATCGCGTTTATCGCGTCGTTATTCTGGGCCGTCAGTGACGCAGGCTGGGATTTCTGGCCGCTCTTCTCGCGCCTGTTTACCCTCGCCGTGCTGGCCTTTTTATGTGCCATTGTCTGGCCGTTCCTGCGCGCAGCAAACGGCAACCAGGCCGTAAATAAAACCCCGGCGTTTACCCTTGCCGCCGTGCTCGCCGTGGCGATGCTGGTGAGCTTCGGCTGGATGTTTAAGCCGCAAACGCTGGTTACGGCTAACGAAGCGGTGCCGGTGAAACCCGTCGCCCCAGGCGAGGAGCAGAAAAACTGGGAACACTGGGGTAACACCACCCACGGGGACCGTTTTGCCGCGCTGGACCAGATTAACAAGCAAAACATCGGCGAGCTGAAAGTGGCCTGGACCGCGCACACGGGTGATATCCCGGTGAGCAACGGTTCTGGCGCAGAAGATCAGAACACGCCACTGCAGGTGGGCGACACCCTGTTTGTCTGCACGCCATACAGCAAAGTGCTGGCGCTGGACGTGGATTCCGGTAAAGAAAAATGGCGCTACGATTCCAAAGCCACCGCGCCAAACTGGCAGCGCTGCCGTGGCCTGGGTTTCTTTGAAGATCACAGCGTCGTGACAACGTCACAAACAGACACGCAACCGGCCGCCTGTGCCCGTCGCCTGTTCCTGCCAACCACCGATGCGCGCCTGATTGCCATCAACGCCGATACGGGCAAAGTCTGCGAAGACTTTGGCGATCACGGTATTGTTGACCTCAGCGTCGGCATGGGTGAAATCAAACCGGGCTACTACCAGCAAACCTCTACCCCGTTGGTGGCCGGTAATGTGGTGGTCGTTGGTGGCCGCGTGGCGGATAACTTCTCGACTGGCGAACCGCCGGGCGTGGTTCGCGCCTATGACGTGCACACCGGCAAACTGGCGTGGGCCTGGGACCCCGGCAATCCGGAGCTGACCGGTCTGCCGCCAGAAGGCCAGACCTATACGCGCGGTACGCCGAACGTCTGGTCTGCCATGTCTTACGACGCAAAACTGAACCTGATCTATCTGCCAACCGGCAACGCAACGCCCGATTTCTATGCTGGCGAACGTACCGCGCTGGACGATAAATACAGTTCATCAATTGTGGCGGTAGACGCGACCACCGGTCAGGTGCGCTGGCATTTCCAGACCACACACCACGACCTGTGGGACTTCGACCTGCCGTCGCAGCCGCTGCTGTACGATCTCCCTGACGGTAAAGGCGGCACCACGCCGGTGCTGGTGCAGACCAGCAAACAGGGCATGATCTTTATGCTCAACCGCGAAACCGGCAAGCCGGTAGCCAAAGTGGAAGAGCGTCCGGTTCCGGCAGGTAATATTGAAGGCGAACGTTACTCCCCAACGCAGCCGTATTCCGTTGGCATGCCGATGATTGGCAACCAGACGCTGACCGAATCCGACATGTGGGGCGCAACGCCGGTCGATCTGCTGCTGTGCCGCATTCAGTTTAAAGAGATGCGTCACCAGGGCGTCTTTACCCCACCGGGTCTTGACCGCTCCCTGCAGTTCCCTGGCTCCCTCGGCGGGATGAACTGGGGCAGCGTCTCCGTTGATCCGAATAACGGTCTGATGTTCGTCAACGATATGCGTCTGGGTCTCGCGAACTATATGGTGCCGCGCGCGAATGTTGCCAAAAACGCCAGCGGTATCGAGATGGGTATTGTGCCGATGGACGGTACGCCGTTTGGCGCAATGCGCGAGCGTTTCCTCTCTCCGCTGGGCATTCCGTGCCAGAAACCACCGTTCGGCACCATGTCCGCCGTGGATCTGAAAAGCGGCAAGCTGGTGTGGCAGGTTCCGGTTGGTACCGTTGAAGATACCGGTCCACTGGGTATTCGCATGCACATGCCGATCCCAATCGGGATGCCGACGCTGGGCGCATCGCTTTCCACCCAGTCTGGTCTGCTGTTCTTCGCGGGCACTCAGGATTTCTACCTGCGCGCGTTTGATACCGCTACCGGGAAAGAGATCTGGAAAGACCGTCTGCCAGTGGGCAGCCAGTCAGGCCCGATGACCTATGTGTCGCCGAAAACCGGCAAACAGTACATCATCATTAATGCAGGTGGCGCGCGTCAGTCACCGGACCGTGGTGATTACATTATTGCGTACGCCCTGCCAGATAAGGCGTAAAAGCAGTAATGAAAAAGGGGCCGATTGGCCCCTTTTTTTATCGCCCAGCGACGTTTCACGTTTACGGACGTATGATGTTATCGATGGGGTAAGACATAGCCGCCTCGCGATATTTCACCCACTCAGAACGTTTCCCAGTTATCCCCACCGTCAACTACCGCCTGACGCAATGGTGCAGGCTGCGTGGCCGGCGCCGCTTTATTCCCGCGACTGGCGGTTGTGCCGTTAAGACGGAACGCGCCCACGGCTTCGGTCAGACGAGCACCCTGTTCTTCCAGCGATGCCGCCGCCGCAGAGGCTTCCTCCACCAGCGAGGCGTTCTGCTGGGTTACTTTATCCATCTCAGAGATCGCCTGGCTCACCTGCACGATACCCCGGCTCTGCTCGTCGGAGGCTGCGGCGATCTCCAGCATGATATCGGTGACGCGTTTCACGGCTTCAACGATTTCATTCATGGTATTCCCCGCGGCAACCACTTCGCCGGAACCCTGGTCGATCAGGGTGACAGATTCATTAATCAGGCCTTCAATCTCTTTTGCCGCGTTGGCGCTGCGGCTTGCCAGCGTACGCACTTCGCTGGCGACCACGGCAAATCCGCGCCCCTGCTCGCCCGCACGGGCCGCTTCCACGGCGGCGTTAAGGGCCAGAATGTTGGTCTGGAAAGCGATGCTGTTGATCACCGCCGTGATTTCCGAGATTTTCTTCGAGCTGGTAGAGATATTGCTCATGGTTTTCACCACGCCAGAGACCATCTGGCCGCCACGGCTGGCTTTCCCGGAAGCGTCTTCCGCCAGTTTGCTCGCATGATGGGCATTATCGGCGTTCTGTTTCACCGTCGCCGTCAGCTCTTCCATGCTGGCAGCGGTCTGTTCGATGGCCGCCGCCTGCTGTTCGGTGCGGGAAGAGAGATCGGTGTTACCAGCAGAAATCTCGCTGGTGCCACGGTAAATCTGCTCCGCGCCCTGGCGAACCGTTCCGACGGTATTCACCAGCGAGTGCTGCATGGTTTGCAGATCGCGGGTTAAACGCCCGATCTCGCTGCGACCGGTCAGGTCGTCCGCCATGGTCAAATCCCCCTTCGCAATCTGTTCGATGCGGCGGGCAGCGCGTTGCAGCGGATGAATCACCGTGCGGCGCAGCACCACGAAGGTCATCGCGGTCAGCACCAGCGCCAGCGCAAAGGCGCCGACCATAAACATCAGGCCAAGCTGAGTGCGCTTGTGGGCGTCCGTCGTGAGGGCATTCGCGCGATCGGTACGGATCTTAATCGCCTTCAGCAGGATTTCGTTGTAGCCATCGTCCAGCGGACGCGCAGACTCATTTTCGTGATTAATGATGGCTTCAAACATGCCGTTTTTGGCGTATTTCAGCATCGGCTGCAGGCCGGTGATGTAGGCATCAAAGCGGGTTTTTAGCTCTCCATCCAGCGCTTCGTCCGCAGGCGTGCGCACGGCACGATTCATATAGGCGGCGAAGCTCTCCTGCGACTGCTTGATACGCGTCTCGGCTTCAGCAATGTTTTGCTTCATCGCGTCCATCTCAGCGATACGGCTGGCCGCACCGGCATGGATCATATTGATGCGCGCCGTGCGTAAATGGTTCGAGCTATTCGACAGCCCCGTACGTACCTGGATTTCAGACGTGACATCCTGCAAATCCGTGTCAGCCTGCAGCAGGAAATACCCCGCCAGAGCCGAACTCAATGCGAATAACAAAATGATGCCACCGAGAATTGAGGAAAACAGCGGAACCAGCCGGATATGATGCAGGAAGCTCAGCGTTTGCGGGCTGCGCATCGTTTTTGTGTTGTCCATGACCGTCGACTCTCTTTATAGGTAAATGCGTGAAAAACACGCCTGTAAAATAGTCATCGGCACGGCAGGAAATTTGCTTATGGCTAAAAGCGCCAGACAGGTCACACTTTAGAGAAGAATATGCAGGAAGGGCCAGCGGCAAAAAACCGCTGGCAGAATAATTAGTTGCTGCCGAAATGTATGACGGTACGGATCGACTTTCCTTCGTGCATCAGATCGAAGGCTTCGTTGATCTGCTCAAGCGGCAGACGGTGGGTAATGAACGGGTCGAGATTGATTTTCCCGGCCATTGCATCCTCGACCATCCCCGGCAGCTGGGTGCGCCCTTTTACGCCGCCAAATGCGGAGCCGCGCCAGACGCGTCCGGTCACCAGCTGGAATGGACGGGTTTTGATCTCCTGACCCGCCCCTGCCACGCCGATGATGATGCTCTCGCCCCAGCCTTTGTGGCAGCATTCCAGCGCAGAGCGCATGACATTGACGTTGCCGATACATTCAAAGCTGAAATCCACGCCGCCGTCGGTCAGTTCAACAATCACATCCTGAACCGGTTTGTCGTAGTCTTTCGGGTTGATGAAATCCGTTGCGCCCATTTCACCGGCCAGTTTGAATTTCTCCGGATTGGTATCCACCGCGAGGATGCGCCCGGCTTTCGCCTGTACCGCGCCCTGAATCACCGCCAGACCGATCCCGCCGAGACCAAACACCGCCACGGTGTCGCCCTCTTTCACTTTCGCCGTGTTGTGTACCGCGCCGATACCGGTGGTCACGCCGCAGCCCAGCAGGCAGACTTTATCCAGCGGCGCCTGTGGATTCACTTTCGCCAGGGAAATCTCCGCACAAACGGTGTATTCGCTGAAGGTACTGGTGCCCATGTAGTGATAAATCGGCTCACCGTTGTAAGAGAAACGCGTGGTACCATCAGGCATCAGGCCTTTGCCCTGCGTGGCGCGAACGGCCTGACAGAGGTTGGTTTTACCGGATTTACAGAACTTACACTCGCCACATTCTGCGGTGTACAGAGGAATAACGTGATCGCCCGGCTTCAGGCTGGTGACGCCTTCACCGACTTCCACTACCACGCCACCGCCTTCATGGCCTAATACCGCCGGGAAGACGCCTTCCGGATCGTCACCCGACAGGGTAAAGGCATCGGTGTGGCACACGCCCGTATGGGTGATTTTGATCAGCACTTCGCCCTTCTTCGGCGGCGCAACGTCAATTTCGACGATCTTCAACGGCTGGCCAGGGCCAAATGCAACAGCTGCACGTGATTTCATATTGCTTTCCTTTATGTGATGCCAGTATTTTATTTTAGATAAGAGCGTAGCAAATGACCGACTTCCGCCATGCGAACCGCACGCTGGTCGGCGGTGGTTTCGCCCGTCACCAGCTCATCTTTAAGGTGAATTTCGACCATCTCGCCCATCAAACCGTTCGCCGCACCGCGAACTGCCGCGATTTGCTGCAGGATGGCAAGGCAGGGTTCGCCGGACTCCAGCGCACGTTCAAGGGCATCAACCTGCCCCCGAATGCGCCGCACGCGAGTCAGAACGCGTTTTTTGTCTTCGGGTGAATGAGGCATACGCCCTCCTCATGGATACTGTAGGGGGGTATAGTAACTTCATTCATACTCTCAAGCAAATGATCAACGGGCCTTGTCTAACAACGCAGACCTAAACGGAATTTTATGACGCGGATAGCAATGGTTGGCGACGAGTGAGCAAAGGGTTGTAGAGGGAGACGTTTAGGAAGTGTATTCACGCAGCCTTGAGGAAAATCCGGGAACCTGCCGACATCGGTCAGGTCCCGTAAACACACAGCACTGCAGATTTGGATACACCCTGTCCGTGGTGGATAGTGCATTTATAATCGTTCCCCCTGCGTTTGTCATGGATATATTCATGACTGAAATACAACAGACTTAAAGCAAATCATCGGGTTAAAGCTCACCTTAAGAACGAATGTTTATTCGCTTAACTGGAATGGCTCTTTTTATGGATTGGTGTAGGAAATAAACACAAAAAACCCGCTGACGAGAGCGGGTTTAGGACAGGCAGGAAAGATTATCAGGAACGCTTTTTCGGCATCATGCGCAGCAGCGTATTGTCTTTCCAGTAATATTGATGCAGCAGCGCCGCAAAAGCGTGAATGCCGATGACGAAATAGCCGATGTTCGCAAGCGTCACGTGCCACGCCTTCAGGCTGTCCACCAGATCGAAATTCGCTTCTGCCGCATGGGGCATCACCAGGCCAAAGGCCAGCCACGGGTTGCCGCGGTTGTACATCATCACCAGGCCAATCAATGGCAAAGCAATAAACAGCAGATACACCACCAGATGCCCCAGATGTGACATGCCGGTGATCATCGGTTTTGGCTTAGGCTGAATCGGCGGTGCCGGGAATTTCAGGCGTACCAGCAGACGCGCCACCATCAATACCAGGATCGAAATCCCGCAGGAAACATGAATCATATTAATTACCGGACGCGCGCTGCGGGGGAAGAATCCTCGCAGCTCCATCGCCGCGTAAGCCACGATAACCAGAAGAAACACCAGCCAGTGAATGCCAATTTGCAGGCCAGTATATTTATTACGCATATGATTTCCTGGAAAAGGTCGAACAAAGGGTCAACATAACGGGCTTTCCTTAAAAATTCATTAACTTTTCTTTATGGGTTTTCAAAAACTTCGCCTGCTCATGAATCATCTTCAATTGCCTCACCCGCCGACATGGTCTAAGCCTGGAGGAGTTTTCAAACTGTCGCATCGTTCAGTTCATACAGGAGTCAACCATGAGTAAAATTGGCATTAATGGTTTTGGTCGCATCGGACGCCTCGTCCTGCGCCGTCTGCTTGAAACTCAGGACAGCAACACCGTCGTCGCCATTAACGACCTCACCTCCCCCAAGGTGCTGGCGTATCTGCTAAAGCATGACTCGAATTACGGTCCCTTCCCCTGGAGCGTCGATTTCACCGAAGATTCCCTGATTGTCGATGGCAAATCGATCTCCGTGTACGCCGAAAAAGAGGCCAAACACATTCCATGGACCACGGCGGGCGTCGATCTGGTGGTTGAATGTACCGGTTTTTATACCTCGGAAGAAAAGTCCAAAGCCCACCTGGACGCCGGGGCGAAAAAAGTGCTCATCTCCGCGCCCGCAGGCGAGATGAAAACCATCGTCTTTAACGTCAACGACGACACGATTGACGCCAGCGACACCATTATCTCGGTCGCCTCCTGCACCACCAACTGTCTGGCGCCGATGGCGAAAGCACTGCACGACGCCTTTGGGATTAAAGTCGGGACTATGACCACCATCCACGCCTATACCGGCACCCAGGCCCTGGTCGACGGGCCGCGCGGGAAAGATCTGCGCGCCTCACGCGCGGCGGCGGAGAACATTATTCCGCACACCACCGGGGCGGCAAAAGCGATTGGGCTGGTGATCCCGGCGCTCAGCGGCAAGCTCAAAGGCCACGCCCAGCGCGTGCCGGTAAAAACCGGATCGGTGACAGAACTGGTCTCGATTCTGGAGAAAAAAGTGACGGTCGATGAGATTCACGCCGCGCTGAAAAAAGCGACCGAAGGCAACGACTCTTTTGGGTATACGGACGAGGAGATTGTCTCTTCCGATGTGATCGGCTCGCACTTTGGCTCGATCTTTGATGCCACTCAGACAGAGGTGTCCGAGGCGGGCGACCTGCAGCTGGTAAAAACCGTCGCCTGGTATGACAACGAATACGGCTTCGTTACCCAGCTGGTGCGCACGCTGGATAAGTTCGCCGCACTCTGATTTTCAGCGGGCAGCCAGGCTGCCCGCGTATCGCAAAATTACGACTGCAGATACACCACCTGGGTTTGCAGATATTCATGCAGACCGTGTTTCCCGTCTGCCCCGCCGATACCCGATTTACGCCAGCCCGCATGGAAGCCCTGCATCGCTTCAAAGTTCTCGCGGTTGATGTAGGTCTCGCCGAACTTCAGCCCTTTGATCGCTTGCATCGCCACATTCAGATTTTGCGTGTAAATGGACGAGGTCAGGCCATACTCACTGTCGTTGGCCATCGCCAGCGCCTCATCCAGAGAATCAAACGCCACCACCGGCAGCACCGGCCCGAAGGTCTCTTCGTGCATGATGGTCATCTCCTGGCGTACATCCAGCAGCAGCGTCGGCGGATAGAAATAGCCTTTGCCTTCCACCGCTTTGCCACCCAGCGCCACTCTGGCCCCTTCCTGCACCGCGCGCGCCACTTTTTGTTCCACGCGCTCAAGGGCAGCGGCGTTAATCAGCGGGCCCATCGCAATATCATTCCGCTCAGCCGGATTGCCAAACTGCACCGCTTTCATCGCTTCACCCAGACGGTTCACGAAGCGGTCGTAAATGCCTTTTTGCACATACACGCGCTCGGCGCAATTACAGACCTGCCCGGTGTTAATGACGCGCGAATCAACAATCGCTTTTACCGCCAGCTCAAGATCCGCGTCATCCATCACGATAGCAGGCGCTTTGCCGCCCAGCTCCAGGCACACTTTGGTGATGTTTTTCGCCGCTGCGGTCATGATTTTCTCCCCGGCGGTGACGCTGCCGGTCATGCTCACCATCGCCACTTTCGGGTTGCCCGCCAGCTCCTGCCCGACGGTTTCGCCGCGCCCAAGCACCAGGTTAAAGACCCCTTTTGGCAGCCCGATGTCATCGACAATTTTGGCAAACGCAATCGCATTATTTGGCGTGAATTCGCTCGGCTTGATAACGATGGTGTTGCCCGTCAGCAGCGCAGGTGCCAGCTTGCGGGCAATCAGGAAAAACGGGAAATTCCACGGCAGAATACCGGTCGTTACGCCCAGCGCACGTTTAAACACCAGAATGTTCTCGCCCGGACGGTCGCTCTGAAGAATTTCCCCTTCGTAGCGGCGCGCCCATTCGGCCATATAGTCGATGTAATCGGCGGTGAAACTGACCTCCACGTCGGCCAGTTGCTGAATTTTGCCGCCTTCGGCCACGATCAGGGCGCTGATCTCACTGGCGCGCTCGCGAATACCGGCGGAAATTTTGCGCAGCCAGTTGGCGCGTTCAATCGCCGGGAGGGCTTCCCAGCCCGCCTGCGCGCGTTCGGCAGCCTCAATAGCTTTGCGGGCGTCTTCGGCGCGTCCATCGGGAATACGGGAAATGACCTCTTCGGTGGCGGGATTGGTCACATCAATCCAGGTTTCACCTTGCCAGGCAACAAACTGTCCATCGATATACATAGGATGTTGTACGGGTACTGTCATGACCTGCTCCTGTAATTGCACTGTTTTTAACAAGTAAAATTAATGTTAAAAATTACAATCAGGCGTCAGGTTGCCTATCGTATCGCGCTGTTTTTGTGAGATATCTCAAAAAAGAAACGGGTCAGCAAAACAATGACATTACAGACCGGCAACATAAAATGCCCGTTTGCGACACAGGGTGCGCAAACGGGCATCACTTACAGCAGAGAGCGACTGACCAGCGCGTCGGTGAGAGTGGTGTCGTAACGCAAAATCTGCCACGCGGCTTCCACATCAGGCGGGATCTCGACGTGAGCGATAAAGTCCCGCCCCGCCGGGCCGTAACCGTTCGCGCCGTCCCGCAGACGCGGGAGTTCACCCAGCACCAGCGACAGATAGCGCTCAACCGGCCAAAGCCCCTCACCGCAGCCGCTAAACACCAGGCCGTTTACGCTGTTTTGCAGATGCGGAGTGATCCCAGGATGGCTGATAAAGTGCGGCGACTCGCGCTCGTCACGGCACACTCTGGCAAAGGTCGCCATCGTGCGCCGCTGCATGGTCGGGTCCTGTACCACAAGAATGCGTTGCGGGATGGGCGCGTGCTGCTTCAGCAGGTTCCAGCTAAAGCGTGCGTTTTCACCGCAGTTGGTGGACTGGTCGTCAATCAGAATACGGTCGTCAGGAATGTGCCAGAACTGACGCGCGATATCCGCCAGAATCGCCGCCTCGGCGCGTCCGGTGGTCGGCACCGTGTTATAGCGCGGGTGGCGCGCCGTCGCCGCATACAGAAACGTCGTCGAGTGGCCGATACCGCCGCTAATCAACAATGGGATCGCCTGTTCAGACGCGACCCGACAGGCGGCGTCTATCGTCGGGATCACCGCATTCCCGGCAAGGATCACTGCGTCGAACGGCTGGTCGCGCGGGTTATCGTCCTGCGCCAGCCAGTTACCCACCGTGTTAACCGCCGCCAGCGTGGTCTCGGGCAGGCAGGGAAAAAGTGTCAGCGTCATCGTTACCTCCTTACATCAGGTTACTTTCAGGGTAGCGCGTATGAGGTTGTGAAACAGAGGATCTCTCCGAAAGCCGCCCGCACGATACCGCAGTTGAGGGCAATCATATTTGATTTAATGAACTATTTCATATTCACTTGAATTATGATTTCTGCCACAGGTAGAATCCTTAGCCCACTAACTATTCAACTATTCCAAAGGTGACCGACGTTATGCGCCTGCCTCAACGCGATCCTTATGCTCCTCGCGAGTGGCAGCCACATGAAAAACCCGCCCTGCTGGGGTCCCCTTCCACACCGCTGCACAGCACACCGAAAAGAGTGGCCTACGGCGTGGTCGGTTTACTGGTTTGCCTGACGGGAGCGCTTGGCAACGCGATGGTTGCCGCCAACCTGCAAAATCTGCAGGGGACATTCGCCGTCTGGTCGACGGAGATCGCCTGGCTCCCTGCCGTTTACGTGATGACCAACGTCTCGATTAACCTGCTGCTGGTGAAGTTTCGCCAGCAATACGGGCTGCGCGCGTTTACGGAAGGGTTTCTGGTGCTGTATGTGCTGGTGACGTTTTTCCACCTGTTCGTTAACGATCTCAGCTCAGCGCTGATGGTACGCGCCGCCCACGGCATGGTGGCCGCCGCTCTGAGTTCACTGGGGATTTACTATCAGATTCAGGCCTGGCCGGCGAAACATCGCCTGAAAGCGCTGACCATCGGTATCACCGGGTCATCGCTGGCGATCCCCATTGCGCGACTGTTCTCGACGGAGCTGCTCCAGCTCGACGAATGGCGCGGGCTGTACTTCTTTGAACTCGGTCTGGCGCTGATTTCGCTCGGCTGCGTGATTGCGCTGAAACTCCCGCCGGGCGACCGTCGTAAAGTGTTCGAAAAGAAAGATTTCATTACCTTCTTCCTGCTGGCACCCGGCATGGCGCTGCTGTGCGCGGTGCTCTCGCTCGGGCGGCTCGACTGGTGGTTTGAAGCGCCGTGGATTGGCTGGTCGCTGGCTCTGTCGCTGGTGCTGATCCTCTCGGCCATCGTTTTCGAGCATAACCGCAGCAACCCCCTGCTCAATACCCGCTGGCTCTCCAGCGGCAGTATTCTGCGCCTGGGATTGATTATGCTGCTCATCCGCATCGTGCTGGCGGAGCAAAACACCGGGGTGATCGGCTGGCTACAGTATGTCGGCTTGCAGAATGAACAGATGACGCATCTGGCCTGGTCGATCCTCGCCGGGATTGTCTGCGGCATAGTCGCCAGCTGCCTGACCATCAAACCCACCAGACTGGCCTGGCCGATAGTCACCTCGCTGGTGCTGATGATTGTCGCGTCGCTGCTGGACAGCCAGTCGAACAACCTGACACGTCCGGACCAGCTGATGCTGAGCCAGTTTTTGCTCGGCTTTGGCAGCGCATTTTTCCTCGCCCCGGCGATGCTGGCGGGTATTGGCGGTGTGATTGCCGATCCGCGCAATCTGGTCAGCTTCTCGGTGCTGTTTGGCATGAGCCAGAACGTCGGCGGCCTGCTGGGTTCCGCCATCCTCGGCACCTTTCAGACCTGGCGTGAGAAATACCATTCGAACTTACTGGCCGATCAACTCACCACGCTCAATCCGCTGGTCAACGAGCGGCTACAGATTTACACCCAGATGTATCAGAACCTGATTGGCGACAGCGCCCTGCTTAACACCCAGGCCGTCACGCAGCTGCAAACTGTCACGACGCTGGAAGCCAATATTCTGGCCTATAACGATACTTATCTGCTGACCGCAGGCATTGCCACCGCCACGCTGGTGTGGATTTTGTGGCGCCTGCTGCGCCTGAGAATCACCGCCCGTCTGGCCTTAAAACACGCCACGGGCACCAAATAATGGAAGAAAACCAAGAATGAACAGCGCATTACCTCCGGAGAGATTATGAGTCAGCAGGATGCCGCCAAAGAGCAGGCCACTACCCGCAATAATTTGCGCATTGTTTCCATTTTTACCGCAGCGGCGATAGGGATTGTCGGGGTGCTGGTGATCCTCTACGCCTGGCAACTGCCGCCCTTTACCCGCCACAGTCAGTTCACGGATAACGCCTATGTGCGCGGGCAGACCACCTTTATCAGCCCGCAGGTTAACGGCTATATCACCGAGGTAAAGGTGCAGGATTTCGTGCAGGTCAAAAAAGGCGATCTGCTGCTGCAAATTGATGACCGTATCTATCGCCAGCGCGTGCATCAGGCGCAGGCGCAGCTGGCAATGAAAATGGCGGCGCTGAACAATAACTTGCAACAGCGCAAAAGCGCCGAAGCGGTGATTGCCCGTAACGATGCGGCGCTAAAAAACGCGCGAGCCCAGAGTGTGAAAACGCAGGCGGATTTAAAGCGCGTTAAAGATTTGACCGCCGACGGCTCCCTGTCGATTCGCGAACGCGATGCGGCGCTCGCCAGCGCTGCTCAGGGCAGCGCCGATATTGAGCAGGCCAAAGCGACGCTTGAGATGTCGCGTCAGGACCTGCAGACGGTCATTGTCAATCGCGGCTCGCTGGAGGCCGACGTCGAGAGCGCAAAAGCCGCGCTGGAACTGGCGCAAATTGATTTGCAGAACACGCGGATTGTCGCCCCGCGCGACGGTCAGCTCGGGCAAATTGCCGTGCGACTCGGCGCCTACGTCACCGCCGGAACCCATCTCACTACCCTGGTGCCGCCGCAGCACTGGGTGATCGCCAATATTAAAGAGACACAGCTGGCGGATCTGCGCGTCGGACAGCCCGTCTCCTTTACCGTCGACGCCCTGAACGGCAAACGCTATCAGGGCCGCGTGCAGAGTATCTCTCCGGCGACCGGCGTCGAGTTCAGCGCCATCACGCCGGATAACGCCACGGGTAACTTTGTGAAAATTGCCCAGCGTATCCCGGTGCGCATCGAAGTGCTCGGCAAGCCCGAAGAGTCCGCCCTGCTGCGCCCTGGCATGTCCGTTCAGGTGAACATCGACACGCGGGAGGCGAAACAATGACGCTTCGACCCGTCGTCTGCATGCTGGGTGCGCTGTGGCTGGCAGGCTGTCAGTCGGTGGATGTCGCGCCGGCCAAAAGCACGCTGCACATCCCCGCCGAGTGGCGCGAAACCCGTGGCCCTACCAGCCCAGCGGAGCAGCTGTGGTGGCGCCATTTTCACGATAATCATCTCAATCGCTACGTAGATCAGGCGCTGCAAAATAACAGCGACGTGCTGATCGCCCGCGAGCGGATCAACGAATATCAGGCGCAGGTCTATGCCGCCGACAGCAGCCTGTTTCCCTCCCTGGATGCGGGTGTAAGCGGCACGCGCGCCCGTGCCCAGTCGGCTGCGACCGGCCTGCCTGTTTACAGCACTTTGTATAAGGGAAGTCTCACTGCCAGCTACGATGTGGATATCTGGGGCGTCAATCGCAGCACCGCGAATGCCGCCGAAGCGACGCTGGAGGCGCAAAAAGCGGCGGCTGCCGCGGCGGATCTGACGGTCGCTTCGTCGGTGGCCTCGGGCTATGTCACCCTGCTTTCTCTTGATGAGCAGTTGCGTGTCACCCAGTCCACCGTGAAATCACGGGAAGATGCGCTGGCGCTGGCCAAACGCCAGTTCGAAACAGGCTACAGCTCGCGCCTGGAGCTTATGCAGTCGGATTCCGAGCTGCGTTCGACGCGCGCGCAGATCCCGCTGCTCCAGCATCAGATCGCCATGCAGGAAAACGCGCTCAGCCAGCTTCTGGGTGCGAATCCCGGTGCAGTGGCGCGCAGCGACAGTTTCAGCACGCTCACGCCGCTGCCATTGCCGTCGCAGCTGCCGTCGACGTTACTCAATCGCCGCCCGGACATTGTGCAGGCGGAACGCCAGCTGATCGCCGCCGATGCCACGCTCGCCGCCTCTCGTGCCAGCCTGCTGCCGTCGATCAACCTCACCGCCACAGGATCGATACAGGATCGCACGCTGCCCGGTTTGCTCGACAACCCGCTGCAGCTCTGGAGTCTCGGCGGCAGCATTCTGGCACCGCTGCTGAACCGCCAGGCGCTGAACGCGCAGGTGGATATCTCTCAGTCCCAGCGTAATCAGGCGCTGTACAGCTATGAAAAAACCGTGCGCAATGCGTTCCGGGAAGTGAACGACAGTCTGGATGCCATCACGCGCTATCAGGAGCAGCTGACGGAGTTAATGGCGCAGCAGGATGTGGCCCAGGAGACGCTGCGCATCGCGCAAAACCGTTATCGCAACGGCTACTCCTCCTATCTGGACGTGCTGGACGCCCAGCGCACGCTGTTCTCGGTGCAAACGAATGTGGTACAGGTAAAAAATAATCTGCTGCTGGCGCAGATTGATTTGTATAAGGCGCTGGGCGGCGGGTGGTCTGAGAAAAACTAAGGGGTCAGTCTATGCAACAAATGTGGTCTGCAGTAGATAACTATATGATTTCTTCTCTTATTCCCCAGGATAGCGTGCTGGAAAGCGTTCTGGAAAATAACAAACGAGCCGGGCTGCCGGAGCATGACGTCGCGGCAAATCAGGGGCAGTTACTGGCTTTATTTGTCCAGATGACGCAGGCAAAGCGCATCCTGGAGATCGGCACTCTGGGTGCTTACAGTACGATCTGGATGGCGCGCGCGTTACAGCCTGGTGGCAAAATTATCACCCTTGAGGCCGACCCTGTTCATGCCGAAACCGCCAGGCAGAATATCCGCCTTGCCGGGTTGGAGGCGCAGATTGAGCTTATCGAGGGACCAGGATTGCAATCGCTGGAAGGTTTCGGCGATATCCCCCCTTTTGACCTGATCTTCATCGATGCCGATAAGCCGAATAATCCGGACTATCTGGAGTGGGCGCTGCGCTACTCCCGCCCTGGCACCGTGATCATCGGGGATAACGTGGTGCGTGACGGCGAGGTGATCAATGAGCAAAGCGAGGATGAGCGCGTACAGGGCGTACGGCGTTTTATCGATATGATCGGGGAAAACCCTCGCCTCACGGCCACCGCGCTGCAAACCGTGGGGGTTAAGGGTTGGGATGGATTTACCCTGGCAATGGTGAATAGCTGAACCGTGTTTAGCGCCCGGTTAGCATTGCGCCACCGGGCGTTAATCACACACCTCTTACGACCCGCCGGGTGGCGGCGACGCCTAACCCGGCCTGCAAACTACGCCGTAATCTGCTCCATCGCCTGCAAAATACGCTTATCGGAGATCGGATACGGCGTGCCGAGCTGCTGCGCGAAGAAACTTACGCGCAGCTCCTCGATCATCCAGCGGATCTCCCGCACATCTTCGTCCTCACGACGCGCCGGCGGCAGTTTGTTTAACCACTGCTGCCATGCCTGCTGGACACTCTCCACTTTCAGCATTTGCGCACGATCGCGATGCGGATCGACGGCCAGCTTCTCAAGGCGTTTTTCAATCGCATTCAGATAACGCAGGGTGTCGCCGAGGCGCTTGAAACCGTTGCCGGTAACAAACCCACGATACACCAGCCCGCCCATCTGCGCTTTCACGTCCGACAGTGCCAGCGCCATGGTCATATCCACGCGCCCTTTCAGGCGTTTGTTGATATTGAACACCGCCGTCAGGATTTGCTCGACCTGTTTGGCGATGGTCACCACGGTGTCGTTCAGCCCGGCGCGCACTTTGTCGTGCAGGGCCGCAAAACCCTCTTCCGTCCAGACCGGACCGCCCGCCTCGTCTATCAGCTTATCGACCCCACAGGAGATGCAGTCGTCAATCAGATCCAGCACCTTGCCGTACGGGTTGAAGTACAGTCCAAGCTTGGCTTTGTTCGGCAGTTTTTCATGCAGATATTTGATCGGCGACGGAATGTTCAGCAGCAGAAGGCGGCGCAGACCGCGCCACATGGCCTGCTGTTGTTCCAGCGGGTTATCAAACAGCTTGATCGCCACGCTGTCACGCTCATCCACCAGCGCTGGCCACGCCTTCACTCTGTAGTTGCCGCGCTTCTGCTCGTAGTGATTCGGCAGATTGCCGAAACTCCAGATGTGCAGCCCGCTCTGCTCGATACCGTCATCGGCGACCGCCGAGAGCGTCTCCTGCACTTTGCCTTTCAGCGCCTCTTTCAGCTCCGTCAGCGAACGGCCTTCGTTGAGCTTTTTGTTTTTATCATCCACCACCCGGAAGGTGATTTTCAGGTGATCGGGTACCTGATCCCAGTGCCAGGATTCGCGGTCAATGGTCACACCCGTCATGCGTCTAAGCTCTTTCTCAAGCGCATCCAGCAGCGGCAATTCCAGCGGCGTGACGCGGCCTAAAAAAGCTTCCGCATAGTTCGGGGCCGGAACAAAATTACGGCGCACCGGTTTCGGCAGGGATTTGATCAGGGCAATCACCAGTTCGCGGCGCAGGCCGGGGATTTGCCACTCAAAGCCGCTCTCATCCACCTGATTCAGCAGCGGCAGCGGAATGTGCACCGTCACGCCGTCGGCGTCTGCCCCCGGTTCAAACTGGTAGGTCAGACGCAGCTTAAGGTTGCCCTGATGCCAGAAGTTCGGATAGTCCAGCTTGCTGACCTGCTCCGCGCCCTCTTTAATCAGCATGCTCTTTTCAAAGTTGAGCAGATCCGGTGACTCTTTGCTGGCCTTTTTCCACCAGCTGTCGAAGTGACGCGCAGACACCACGTCATGGCTGATGCGCTGGTCGTAGAACTCAAACAGCGCTTCGTCGTCCACGAGGATGTCGCGACGACGGGATTTGTGCTCCAGCTCTTCCACTTCGGCGCGCAGCTTAAGGTTTTCGCGGAAGAAGGCGTGGCGAGTCTGCCAGTCGCCTTCCACCAGCGCATGGCGGATAAACAGCTCGCGGGAGAGCGCCGGATCGATCAGGCTGTAGTTCACCTTACGCGCCGCCACGACCGGCAGGCCGTAAACGGTCACTTTTTCCGTCGCCATTACCGCGCCCTGCGCGCGCTCCCAGTGCGGTTCACTGTACGAGCGTTTCAGCAGGTGCTGCGCGACAGGTTCGACCCACTCAGGATCGATACGCGCCGCAATGCGTCCCCACAGACGGCTGGTTTCGACCAACTCCGCCACGATAGTCCATTTCGGCGGTTTCTTGAACAAACCGGAACCTGGGAAAATCGAAAAGCGAGCGTTGCGCGCGCCGGTATATTCCTGCTTATCGGCATCTTTCATGCCGATGTGCGACAGCAGCCCGGTCAGCAGCGCCATGTGAATCTCGCGATACTCCGCCGGCTCACTGTTCACCGGAATGCCCAGCTCTTTCACCACCTGCCGCAGCTGGGTGTAGATATCCTGCCATTCGCGTACGCGCAGGTAGTTCAGATACTCGACCTTACACTGGCGGCGGAACTGGTTCGACGACAGCGCTTTTTGCTGCTCACCGAGATAATTCCACAGATTCACAAAAGCGAGGAAATCAGACTCTTTATCGTGGAAACGCTGATGCTTTTCATCGGACGCCTGTTTTTTGTCCATTGGCCGCTCGCGCGGGTCCTGAATCGACAGCGCCGAGGTAATGATCATCGCCTCGCGCACGCAGCCATGTTTCTGCGCTTCGAGCACCATGCGCGCCAGACGCGGATCCACCGGCAGCTGGCTGAGCTGGCGGCCCAGCGGCGTCAGCTTATAGGCGTTCGCCTGTTCGTCGGTGGTGATTGCCCCCAGCTCTTCGAGCAGGCGCACGCCGTCCTGAATATTGCGTTTATCCGGCGCTTCGACAAACGGGAACGCCGCGATATCGCCAAGCCCGAGGGCGGTCATTTGCAGGATAACGGACGCAAGGTTGGTTCGCAGAATTTCGGGGTCGGTAAATTCCGGGCGCGACAGGAAATCGTCTTCGGAATAGAGGCGAATACAGATCCCTTCCGACACGCGTCCGCAGCGGCCTTTACGCTGATTCGCCGACGCCTGTGAAACCGGCTCAATCGGCAGGCGCTGCACCTTAGTGCGATAGCTGTAGCGGCTGATACGCGCCGTACCCGGATCGATCACATACTTAATGCCCGGCACGGTGAGTGAGGTTTCAGCAACGTTGGTCGCCAGCACAATCCGGCGGCCGCTGTGGGCCTGGAACACGCGGTTCTGCTCGCTGTTCGACAGGCGGGCATACAGCGGAAGGATCTCCGTGTGGCGCAGATCGCGCTTGCTCAGCGCATCGGCGGTGTCGCGGATTTCGCGTTCACCGCTCATAAAGATCAGAATATCGCCGGGGCTTTCGCGGCCCAGCTCGTCAACAGCATCAAAAATCGCCTGCAGCTGGTCGCGATCCGTGTCGTCCGCCTCTTCCACAATCGGGCGATAGCGCACTTCCACCGGATAGGTGCGGCCAGAGACTTCAATGATCGGCGCGTTGTTGAAGTGACGCGAGAAGCGCTCCGGATCGATCGTCGCGGAGGTAATGATGATTTTCAGGTCCGGGCGACGCGGCAGCAGCTCGCGCAGATAGCCGAGCAGGAAATCAATATTCAGACTGCGCTCGTGGGCTTCATCGATAATGATGGTGTCGTACTGCATCAACAGCCGGTCCTGCTGGATTTCAGCCAGCAGAATACCGTCGGTCATCAGTTTGACCATGGTGTTGTCACTGACGTGATCGCTGAAGCGCACCTTGTACCCGATGCAGCCACCCGGCTCGGTTTGCAGCTCTTCGGCGATACGGTTCGCCACCGTGCGCGCCGCCAGACGACGCGGCTGGGTATGACCGATCAGGCCCTTGATCCCACGACCCAGCTCCATACAGATTTTTGGCAGCTGAGTGGTTTTGCCGGAGCCGGTCTCCCCGGCGACAATCACCACCTGGTGATCGCGCACGGCTTCGAGAATTTCCTGTTTTTTCTGACTGACAGGCAGGTTTTCCGGATATTCAATCGCTGGTCGCGCCGCTTCGCGCAGCACGACTTTCCCTGCTGCCTGTTCAATCTCTTTCGCCATCTCCTGGTAAATGGCCTGTTGTGCATCAGGATTTTTAACCTTTTTAACGCCGTGCAGGCGACGCGCAAAGCGCTGCTTATCTCGCAGCATCAACGTATCAAGCTGTTGCATAAGCATCGGGAAGGTTAATTTTAGTTGTTCTGTCATAGTGTTAGGGGGCAGTGCTCTGCCAGGCTAAATCTCACTTGAATGATTGCTATAGAGTACCACACCGCCGCTTTGACTGCCTTATTCAAAAAAATCGAACATAGAATTCGATATATTGCGCTATCTCTGCGACAGGATTGTGAATAAAGTGTCAGCAAGCAACGGGGAAACCCCCAATCCAATACAATTTAAGGAATCACCCATGAGCAAAGTATTAGTTCTCAAATCCAGTATTCTGGCAGGGTACTCTCAGTCTGGTCAGCTGTCTGATTATTTCGTAGAACAGTGGCGTGAACAGCACAGCGCTGACGAAATTACCGTTCGCGATCTGGCTGCAAACCCGATTCCTGTACTGGATGGTGAGCTGGTTGGCGCGCTGCGACCGAGCGATGCCCCACTGACCCCACGTCAGCAGGAAGCGCTGGCGCTGTCTGATGAGCTGATTGCCGAGCTGCAGGCGCACGACGTGATCGTCATCAACGCCCCGATGTACAACTTCAACATCCCGACGCAGCTGAAAAACTACTTCGACCTGGTGGCGCGTGCTGGCGTAACCTTCCGTTACACCGAAAACGGTCCGGAAGGTCTGGTGAAAGGCAAACGCGCAATCGTGCTCTCCAGCCGTGGCGGTATCCACAAAGATACCCCAACTGACCTGGTTGCACCGTACCTGACCCTGTTCCTGGGCTTCATCGGTATCACCGACGTGAACTTTGTCTTCGCTGAAGGCATCGCTTACGGTCCGGAAGTGGCAACCAAAGCACAGACCGACGCGAAATCCGCTATCGACAGCCTGGTCGCTGCATAAGATTTTCCCCCTCTCACCGCCCGGTGGGAGGGTTTTTCCTCTCTCTTTATCCGCACCCTATTTCCACCACGCCATGACGCCCCCGCAAATAATAATACGGAATTATTCTGAAATATTTTCGGCAGGATTTTGATGCGAAGAGAAGATAATTTTTTACAGCAGAAATGAATGCGAGCTATTTGAGGATGATACGTGTATGGTAGCAGGCCAATTACACAGGAAATGCCTATGTCCGATCGCAAAGATGGAAAAGCCCGCCGTAACTTTCTGATTAAATGCCCTTGCCCAAACTGCACTAAAGACTCTGAACACAGCTATACGCGCGTTCAAAAAGGGTCACTGCTCGTTTGCCCTTACTGCAGCACAATGTTCAAATCCAACCAAAAAGTCTGATTTGTTGATCCTCTGCGATTCTGACTACTGAGGCTTGCGCCGTCATCGTGGTTGCAGACTCGCAGAGATCAAAACAGGTTAGTCGCGCAGAACCACGTTAGCGGCAGCCGGGCCTTTCGCGCCAGCGCCCATCACAAATTCCACTTTCTGACCTTCAAACAGTGTGTTGAAATTATCGCCCTGCAACGCAGATAAATTGACAGAAACATCTTTGCTGCCGTCTACCGGAGAAATAAAGCCAAAGCCTTTATCTTCGTTAAACCACTTTACTAAACCAATAATTTTTGCAGACATATAAGGCTCCTTTATTCTGGCCTTTCGGCTGGCAAATTTGTTTAAATCGTAAACGCTGGGCATTAATGCACGGCAGGGCATAATAAGCAATGTTTATTTTAACCGTGCATCAATGTTATCCCTGAAAAGGCCGACGAAAATAATTTTGCCCTGACATAAACAGACAAATTTTATTTCGTTTGCGAGGATTTGGGGCGCAGGTTTTCATCAAAGACCAGACGCGTTCTGCCCGGCTCCACTTCCCGCAGGGGTTCTACCTGATGCAGGGTCATTTTGCAGCGCTCGACCAGCACCTGATATTCGCGCGTCCCCTGCTTTTTCCATTCAAGTTCCTGATCGCTCAGTTGTCGAATGGCTTTTGCCGGGCTGCCGATAATCAAATAGTTGGCGGGCATTTCAGCTTTGGCTTTCACAAACGCCGCCGCGCCGACGATGCTGTTTTCGCCGATCACCGCGCCGTCCATCACCACCGCGTTCATGCCAACCAACGCATTTTTACGGATCACGCAGCCGTGCAAAATGGCGCTGTGACCGATATGCCCGTGCTCTTCCACCACCGTATCTTGCTCAGGGAAGCCGTGCATCACACAGTTATCCTGAATGTTTGCACCGTCTTTTACCATAATCCGGCCAAAGTCGCCGCGCAGGCTGGCGTTCGGTCCGACGTAGACACCTTTGCCTAAAATCACATCGCCAATCAGCACGGCGGTAGGATGAACGTAGCTCTCATCAGGCACGACAGGTGTAAGACCATCTATTTGATATACAGGCATTCTTCCTCCGTTATGGAATATTCAGGCCGCCAAAGCGCTGGAAATAGAGCGCCCCCGGTACCGGCAGCTCCCCGACCGAGGTTTCCCCTTTTTCACTGACAAACGCCAGGGCACCCGGTGCCACGCGCTGGTAGATATTAATGCACAGCTGGCGGGCAGTTTGCCCGGCCCAGTGCGCGGGGAGTAGCTCCTCCGGCAACAGCGGATCTTTCAGCACCACGCGGCGATAAAAATGGATCAGCAACAGCTGGATCTGGAAACAGCGCTCCGGCGTCAGCTCATCGGCTCTCGCCTCTTTCAGCAGAGGGAGTAAAGGCCGGAACGAGTCGATAAAGGTTTCGTACATCACGTTTTGTTCCGTGAGCTGCCAGCACTCTTCCACGCGGGAGCGCAGCGCCGCACGCGACAACGCCAGCGGAGAGTGCGCTTCAAAGCAGATCACATTTTCGGCCACACCCGCTTCATGCAGCAGGGATTGCACATCGGCCATTTTCTGCGACGGTGAGGCCATCAGGCTGGAGGCCAGCGTGCCGAACCCCTGCCAGATGAGCTGTTTTTTCACATCGGCGAGGGTATTTTTATCCAGCCCTTCCGAGAGCAATAACAGCCATTTTCCGTCCCACGCCGGTAGTTCCGCGCGGTAAATTTTGTTCTCTGCGCGACGAGTTAACCGCAGCCCTTTGTCGCTCAGACGATAAAAACTGCGCCTGCCAATGCGGGAGACATCCAGCCAGCCCTCTTTATTCAGGCGAAACAGCGCGGTACGCACAAAGCGCTCGCCAAATCCCATCCCTTCCAGCAGCGCAGCCAGGCTCCCGAGCCAGATTTCACCGCCACGGTGCGAGAGCGAATCGCCATATAAGGATGAAATCAGCGACGTTCCGCTGATGGGCACAGAGCTGACGGCGTGCTGAATAAAAGTATCGAGTTTACTCATCTGATTCATTCTGTTGTGATTTTTGTCCTGGATGAATCATAGCACACAGACACCGCGCAGCGCTGCGCTTGCCCGGCCTACGATAGTTTATAGGCCGGGCGGAGGGTTAACCGTTAGCCGCCACTTTGCGCAGATCAAACACCCGGCAGGCTTTGCCTTCGGAGCGCGGGATACTGCCGCAGTTGACAATCGTCACGTCCGTCGAGATCCCCACCATCGATTTAATGCGATGACGCAGCTGGTGACACACCTGGCAGCGCTGCTCGTGGCTCAGCACCAGGCTGCTCTCTTTCAGCTCGACTTTTACCGAAAGTGAATCAAGATGCCCGCGACGGTTCACTTCCAGCTGGTAGTGCGGCGACAGATGCTCAAACTTGACGATCTCCTCCTCCAGCTGTGACGGGAAGACGTTCACCCCGCGAATAATCAGCATGTCATCGCTGCGCCCGCTGATGCGATCCATGCGGCGCATGGTGCGCGCCGTCCCCGGCAGCAGTCGCGTCAGGTCGCGGGTGCGATAGCGGATCACCGGCAGCGCCTCTTTGGTCAGGGTGGTAAACAGCAGTTCGCCCTGCTCGCCGTCGGCCAGAGGTGTGCCGTCGTTCGGGTTGACGATCTCGGGATAGAAATGATCTTCCCAGATGGTCGGGCCGTCGGCAGTGTCGATGCACTCCATCGCCACGCCCGGGCCCATCACCTCTGACAGGCCGTAAATATCCAGCGCGGTAATCCCCAGACGTCGCTCAATTTCATGGCGCATCGCCATCGTCCATGGCTCTGCGCCAAACACGCCGACGCGCAGGGAGCATTGGCTGGCGTCGCCGCCCATCTGACGCTCCAGCTCTTCAATCAGGTTCAGGCAGTAGGACGGCGTCACCATGATCATATCCGGCTGGAAATCGCGGATCAGCTGCGCCTGTTTCTCCGTCTGCCCGCCGGACATAGGGATCACCGTCGCGCCTAACCGTTCAGCGCCGTAGTGCGCACCCAGCCCGCCGGTAAATAACCCGTAACCATACGCCACGTGAATTTTGTCTTTCGCGGTGCCACCGGCCGCGCGCAGGGAACGGGCCACGATATTGGCCCAGTTGTCGATATCGTTTTGGGTATAGCCCACCACCGTCGGTTTACCGGTGGTGCCGGACGAGGCGTGAATGCGCACCACCTGCTCCATCGGCACCGCGAAGGTATCGAACGGGTAGTTATCCCGCAGATCCTGCTTGGTCGTGCAGGGGAATTTATTGAGATCGGACAGCTCTTTGAAATCGTCAGGATGCACGCCCGCAGCGTCGAATTTGCGTTTGTACATAGGTACATTGTTATAAGCATGCTTCAGCGTCCACTTCAGGCGTTCAGTTTGCAGCGCCTGTAATTCGTCCACCGAGGCTGTTTCAATGGCATCAAGTTGTGTTGTTGTCGTTGTCATTTTGTAGGGTACTCGCAGGTAGTTTTGCTCAAACACGCTCCAGGATCAGGGCAATGCCCTGGCCCACACCGATGCACATCGTACAAAGCGCGTAGCGCCCGTTGCGTCGATGCAATTCATTACTGGCCGCCAGCACCAGTCGTGCGCCGCTCATCCCCAGCGGATGGCCCAGGGCAATCGCGCCGCCATTCGGGTTTACGTGCGCGGCATCATCCGCTAACCCCAGCTGGCGCAACACGCCCAGAGCCTGCGATGCAAACGCTTCGTTCAGCTCAATCACGTCCATATCGTTAATGCTCAGACCCGCGCGCTCCAGCACTTTGCGTGTGGCCGGAACCGGGCCAAGCCCCATCAGTCGCGGTTCGACGCCGGCACTGGCCATCGCCACGATGCGCGCACGCGGGGTTAACCCCTGCTGTTGCGCCATCTCACGGCTGGCAATAATCAGCGCTGCCGCACCGTCGTTCACCCCCGATGCGTTCCCGGCCGTCACGACGCCGTTTTTGCGAAACGGGGTTTTGAGGGCGGAAAGCTGCGCTAAGGTGGTGTCGGCGCGGGGATGTTCATCCACCCGCACTTCGGTGACAACGCCCTTTTTGCCCGCCACGCTCACCGGCACGATCTCCTGCGCCAGAATGCCGTTCTGCTGGGCCTGCGCGGTACGCTGTTGGCTGCGCAGTGCAAACGCGTCCTGATCGGCGCGGCTAATATTTAACAATTCAGCTACATTCTCTGCCGTTTCGGGCATGCTGTCAGTTCCGAATTGCTGATGCATGAGCGGATTCACAAATCGCCAGCCAATGGTGGTGTCGTACATCTCCGCCTGACGCTGGAAGGGCGTGGTGGCTTTGCCCATTACAAACGGCGCACGGGACATGGACTCAACGCCACCGGCGATCAGCAGATCCGCATCGCCCGCTTTAATTGCGCGCGCCGCAAACCCCACGGCGTCCAGTCCGGAGCCGCACAGACGGTTGATGGTTGTGCCCGACACCGTCTGCGGAAAGCCCGCCAGCAGCGCGGCCATGCGCGCCACGTTGCGGTTATCTTCCCCGGCCTGGTTCGCGCAGCCGAAAATCACATCGTCAATACTTTCTGCATCCAGTTGCGGATAACGCGCCAGCAGCGCGCGCAGCGGGACGGCCGCCAGATCGTCTGCACGCACGCCGGACAACGCACCGCCATAACGCCCCACCGGGGTACGAACACCATCACAGATAAATGCATCACGCATCAGGCTTCTCCTGTCACACTGCCGCCAATGCGGTGCGATTTACCGCGGAACAAGGCGACTGTTTTTTGTTGTTGGTTAGTAATTTCGATGTCGTACACGCCGGTCAGTTTGCCCTGATGTTTCACGCGGGCACTGGCGGTCAGCTTGTCTCCGGCAAACCCAGGGCGCAGAAAATCAATGGAGCAGGCCGAGGCCACCGCCGCCAGCCCCTGGCTGTTGCAGGCGTAGGCGAACGCCGTATCCGCCAGGGAGAACAGCTGGCCACCGTGGCAGGTTTTGTGGCCGTTGAGCATCTGCGGCGTGATGGTCATGGTCAGCACCGCGTAGCCCTCATCCATCTCGATAATGTCGATCCCAAGCGCCTGGGCGCAGGCATCGTTTTCATACATGGCGCGGGCGTTGTGCCAGGCGTTATGACTCATAGCTACTCTCCAGAAGCGCACGCTGGCGCAGCAGTGAACAGGGGCGATAACGTTCTTCGCCGTAATGGCGTTGCAGGTTTTCCAGCAGAATAAGCAGGCGCTGCCAGCCCAGACGTTCACCCCAGGCAATAGGCCCGACGGGATAGTTCACGCCGAGGCGCATGGCGGTGTCGATATCCTGCTCGCTGGCCACCCCTTTCTGCAGGGCATCCAGCGCTTCGTTGATGATCATCGCCACGGTGCGCCAGATCAGCAGACCGGGATAATCCGCACTCTGCAGAACGCGTTTTCCCTGCTGCTGCAGGTGATAGATCGCTTTTTGCGTGGCGGAGTGCGGATTACTGGCCGCTGCGGCAATCACCACGGCGTCGCCGTCCATCCGATCGACCACCACCACCGGTGAATTAAGGCGCAGGGCGAGGCTTTGCGCGGTTTCGCCGGTGGTCTCCACCAGTAGCACTTCGTCGATTTCTGTGACACCGTCACTTCTTTTAGCGATGGTCGTCGGGCTAAAGGTCACGCCGACCGGTTCCAGCCACTGGGCGGCTGGCCGCTCGCTGTGCCAGTCGTAGACCCCCTGCCCGGTTTTCTTGCCGAAACGTCCGCCAAGCACCAGCTCCTGCTGAACCAGCGACGGCAGAAAACGGCGCTCCTGCCAGAAAGCGTTAAACACCGAGCAGGTCACGGCAAAGTTCACGTCCTGCCCGATGAGATCCGTCAGCTCCAGCGGCCCCATCGGGAAAGCGCCGCCTTCGCGCAGCGCGGCGTCGATGTCCTGCGCCGGGGCGACATTCTCTTCCAGCGCGCGCCAGGCTTCGGAGTAGAACGGGCGCGCCACGCGGTTGACGATAAATCCAGGCGTGGACTGGCAGCGCACCGGCTGTTTGCCCCAGTTCAGCGCCAGCTCGCACAGCAGATCCGCCACTTCGGTTGACGTCCCCAGCCCGCTCACCACTTCCACCAGCTTCATCACCGGCGCCGGGTTAAAGAAATGCAGCCCGGCGACGCGTTCCGGATGGCGCACCTCGGCAGCCACCGCGGTGATCGAAATCGACGAGGTGTTACTGGTGAGCAGCGTCTGCGGCGGGCAGATATCGCCCAGCTGTTTAAACAGCGCTTTTTTCACCTCAAGGCGCTCGGAGGCCGCTTCAATCACCAGATCGGCGGCGGCAAGCGCCTGGATATCGTTAACGGGGAGCAGACGCGCGACGATTTTTTCGCTGGCCTCGGAGGACAATTTTCCGCGCGCGACGCGGGATTCCAGCCGCGTGCGGATGCCCTCGATGGCGCGAACCACGGCGTCTGAGGCGATGTCGTACACCAGTACCTGATGTCCGTTGCTGGCGGCCACTTCCGCGATCCCGGCCCCCATGGTGCCGCTGCCGATCACGGCGACGGTGTGAATTCTCATCGTCATCTTATTTCCCCGTGAAATTCGGCGGGCGCTTGGCGAGAAACGCGCTCACGCCTTCGCGATAGTCGTCGCTGCGCCCGGCCAGTCGCTGATAATCACGCTCCAGATCGAGCTGTTCGTCCAGGGTGTTGGTTTCGGCGGCGTTCATCGCCTGTTTGATCAGCCCCAGACCCAAGGTCGGCTGAGAGGCAAAATGGATCGCCAGTTTCTGCGCGGTGGATGAGAGTTCTTCATCGTCAACCACCTGCCAGATCATCCCCCAGGCGTGCGCCTGCTCTGCGCTCAGCTTATCGCCCAGCAGCGCCAGACCCATGGCCCGCGCACGTCCGGCGACGCGCGGCAGCAGCCAGGTGCCGCCGCAATCCGGCACCAGCCCGAGCTTGCTAAACGCCATCATGAAATTCACGGAACGCGCGGCGATCACCATATCGCAGCCCAGCGCCAGCGTCGCGCCAGCTCCCGCTGCCACACCGTTCACCGCCGCAATCACCGGTTTCGGCAGTTTTGCCAGGCGGCGTACCAGCGGATTGTAGAAGGTTTCCACGGAGTAGCCGAGATCCGGCGCGGGGCCGTTCGGGTCAACGTTGCGGTCATTCAGATCCTGCCCGGCGCAAAAACCGCGTCCGGCACCGGTAATCAACAGGCAGCGGATAGTGTCATCCCGTTCGGCCTGCTTCAGGCACTCGGAAAGCTGCTGATGCATGACATCGTTAAAGCTGTTCAGACGCTCCGGGCGGTTTAGCGTAATGGTCATCACGCCCTGCTCAACATGACTCAGAATAAATTCCACAATTAGCGTCCTTTAAAGTCGGGGGTGCGTTTTTGTAAGAAAGCGGCGATGCCTTCCCGGCGGTCTTCCGTGGCAGACAGCAGCGTAAACAGCTGACGCTCCTGAGCCAGACCGGCCTGTAGCGGCACTTCCTGCGACTGGCGCAGCGCCTGTTTCGCGGCCTGCAACGCCAGCGGAGAATGACGCGCCATCAGTGCGGCCTGCTTCAGGGCATATTCCAGCACCAGCGCCGTCGGGAATACGTCGCTCACCAGCCCTGCCGACTGCGCCTGCTGCGCGCTAATACTTTCGCCCGTCAGCACCATTTTGCTGGCGAGGGACTTGCCGACGCTGCGAATCAGACGCTGGGTACCGCCCGCGCCCGGCATAATTCCGAGCGTGATTTCCGGCAGGCCAAAACGGGCGTTGTCCCCGGCGATCACCACGTCACACAGCAGTGCCAATTCGCAGCCTGCGCCGAGCGCAAAACCGTTTACGGCGGCAATCAGCGGTTTGTTAAAAGCGTTAATGCGCGCCCAGAGCTGCGGGCGAACGTCGTTCAGCGTGGCGGGCAGATCTTTCTCCGCCATCTCGTTGAGGTCGGCCCCGGCGGCAAAGCAGCGCTCGTTGCCATAAATGACACAGGTGGAGATCTCGCCATCAATCGCAGCGTCTTCCAGCTCGTCCGCCAGTTGTGAAAGCAGCGCGTTGTTCAGGGCGTTACGCGCCGCCGGACGGTTCAGCGTCAGTAGCAGCACGCGGCCATGACGGGTGACAATCAGCTCGCTCATGCCATCCCCTTCGCGTCAAAATCGACCACCACGTCGGCGGTCAGCGGCAGCGCCTGGCAGCTCAAGACATATCCCGCCGCCAGTTCGTCAGGCTCCAGGCTGTAGTTGGTCGCCATATCGACTTTTCCGCGCAGCACTTTGCATTTGCAGGTAGCGCAGACGCCGCCCTTACAGGCGTATGGCAGATCCGCGCCCTGACGCAGGGCCGCATCAAGAATGCTTTCGTCATCAGCGGTGAGCGTGATTTCTCGGTCGCGGCCATCCTGACGGACGGTCACTTTCTGCCCTTGCGCCTGAATCGTCGTCGCGCGTTTCACGGCGCTCCCCGGCGTATTAAAGCGCTCAAGGTGTATAGTTTTCTCCGGCATCCCCAGCGCTTTCAGCGCCAGCTCGGCGTCGTCCATCATCGCCGAAGGGCCGCAGATAAAGGCTTCGTCGAACAGGCTGAAATCGATCAGCGTTTTTCCCAGCTGCTGCAATTTTTCGCCGTCGATACGCCCGTGCAGCAGTTCACTGTCGAGGGTCTCCTGACTGAAAATATTCACCAGCTGCAGACGTTGCGGCCAGGTGTCTTTCAGATCCGCCAGCGCCTGGCGGAACATCATGCTCTGGCTGCTGCGGTTACCGTAGATCAGGGTGAAATGGCTCTGCGGCTCGACCCGCAGGGTGCTGGAGATAATCGCCAGCATCGGGGTGATCCCTGAACCGGCGGCAATCGCCAGATAGCGCCCGGCGCGTTCCGCCTGCGGCTGATAGCCAAAGTGGCCCTGAGGCACCATCACCTCCAGCGCCATGCCCTGTTTGATCTCATCGCGGGCATAGCGAGAAAAACGCCCGCCGTCGATGGCTTTCACCGCCACGCTGATTTCGCCCGGCGTCACGCTGCGACAAATGGAGTAGCAGCGGCGTAGCTCTTCGCCTGCCAGCTGCGCTTTGAGCGTCAAATGCTGACCGGGGCGGAAACGGTAGGCGTCCTGCAAAGTCTGTGGAATCGCGAAAGTAATGGTCACCGCATCGCGGGTTTCGGGTTCCACTTTTGCCACCGTTAAGGAATGAAACGTTGTCATGGCAACCTCAGATACATTTGAAATAGTCGAAAGGTTCACGGCAGGCGTTACAGCGATAGAGCGCTTTACAGGCCGTTGAACCAAATTCACTGATAACCGACGTGTCGGTGCTCGCGCAGCGCGGGCAGGCCACCTCGGCAGGGGCATGCGCATGGCAGCTATGGCCTACCGGCGGGCTGATGCCGTATTCACGCAGTCGCGCGCGGGCGTCGTCGGTCATCCAGTCGGTTGTCCAGGCCGGGTCAAGCTGCAGGACGATATGCACTGGCGTAAAACCGTGGGCGGTCATCGTCTCGCGAATGGCGCCGAGCAGATGCTCCGTCGCCGGACAGCCCGAATAGGTTGGCGTAAAGCCAATCACCCAGCCGCCCGCCTGTGCGCAGACGCTGCGCACCATGCCTAAGTCGGTGATGGTGAGCACCGGCACTTCCGGGTCCGGGATCTGGCTTAACAGCGACCAGATTTGCGGGATTTCCGCCGGGGCGATCTCAGCGAGACGTTGCATAGCGACCTCCTCTTACCACTGCTGACCGGGATACATGCGCTGGAGATACTGCATCTCTGCCAGCATCGGTCCCAGATGTTCGGTGTGCAGCCCTTTTTTGCCGCCGGTGCGATACGCCGCCTCTTCCGGAATGTTCAGGCTGGCCTGCTGGAAACCGGCAAACACTTCCGCTTCCCACTCGGCGCGGAGTTCGCGTGGGTCGACGGCAATCCCCTCGGCAACAAGCTGCTCTTCCAGCGCATCGGCTTCGAACAGTTCGGCGGTAAAGCGCCACAGGGAATCGATCGCCTGCTGCATTTTTTGCGCCGACACCTCCGTGCCGTTGCCCAGACGCTCCAGCCAGCCGCGGCTAAAGCGCAGGTGGTAGCGCGCCTCTTTGATCGCTTTCGCGGCAATCGCGGCCAGCTGCGCATCGCGGCTTTGGGTCAGACGGGTAAAGAGCGCCACGTGCCAGGCGTCGATGAAATACTGACGCACCAGGGTGTCGGCGAAGTTACCGTTCGGCTGCTCCACCAGCAGCAGATTGCTGAACTGGCGCTCATCGCGGCCAAAGGCCAGCGTGTCTTCGTCGCCCTGTCCTTCCAGTTCGGCGGCGTAGGTTAAGAAATTGCGCGCCTGTCCGAGTAAATCCAGGCCGATATTGGCCAGCGCCAGATCGATCTCCAGCTCCGGCGCATGGCCGCACCACGCGCCGAGACGCTGCGACAGGACCAGACAGTTATCGCCGAGGCGCAGGGCATATTGCGTTGTTGCTTTCATATCCATCCTCACATGTGCTCGATGCCATCAGGGAGGGTGTAAAAGGTCGGATGACGGTAGACCTTGCTCTCTGCGGGGTCGAAAAATTCTCCGCGCTCTTCCGGCTGCGAGGCGACGATTTCGCTCGCTTTCACCACCCAGATCGAACAGCCTTCGCTGCGACGGGTGTAGGCATCGCGCGCATTTTCCAGCGCCATGCGGTCATCGGCGGCGTGCAGGCTGCCAACGTGACGGTGGGATAACCCCTGTTTGCTGCGAACAAACACTTCATATAACGGCCAGTAGACATTGCTCATGGTTAATTCCTCTTACGCGGCGGTGCGGGCGTGTTGTTTTTCTGCGTGCGCCAGTGCAGCTTCGCGCACCCACGCCCCCTCTTCCCAGGCTTTACGTTTCGCGGCGAGGCGCTCGTGGTTGCAGATGCCGCGTCCGTTAATCACGTCTTCAAATTCATGCCAGTCGATTTCACCAAAGCGGTAATGGCCGCTCGCTTCATCGAAGTGCAGATCCGCATCCGGCACGGTCATGCCCAGCATCTCGACCTGCGCGACGGTGTTGTCAACAAAGCGCTGGCGCAGTTCGTCATTGCCGAAGCGTTTGATTTTCCAGGCCAGGCTGCGGGCGCTGTTGGGGGAGTTGTCGTCGTTCGGTCCGAACATCATCAGTGCGGGCCACCAGAAACGGTTGATGGCGTCCTGCAGCATCTGGCGCTGAGATTCGCTGCCCTGCGCGAGCGCCATACAGGCTTCAAACCCCTGGCGCTGGTGGAAGCTCTCTTCTTTACAGATTTTCACCATTGCGCGGGCATACGGCCCGTAAGAGGTGCGGCAAAGGGCCACCTGGTTAACGATGGCCGCGCCATCGACCAGCCAGCCAATCACGCCGATGTCGGCCCAGCTCAGGGTTGGGTAGTTGAAGATCGAGGAGTATTTCATCTTGCCGTCGAGCATCTTCTGGTAGATGTCTTCCCGCGCACAGCCCAGGGTCTCCGCCGCGCTGTAGAGATACAGCCCGTGCCCCGCCTCATCCTGCACTTTCGCCAGCAGAATCGCTTTGCGGCGCAGTGTCGGCGCGCGGGTGATCCAGTTTCCTTCCGGCAGCATGCCGACAATTTCGGAGTGCGCATGCTGACCAATCTGGCGGATCAGGGTTTTGCGGTAGGCGTCCGGCATCCAGTCTTGCGGCTCGATGGCTGTCTCCTGTGCGATGCGCTGTTCAAAGCGTTTTTCTTCCGTCACGTCGTCACCTTTATGATTCGTTAAATCGTCAATCATCGTTTAATGATGAATCACTTCGTTTCTTAAAAGTTACACAAAGGTTAAATATAACCCCAAGGAGTGTTTGTCTATTTTGTGATGTCGCTCGCAAGGCTTTTACAGCAAGCCGCTTATGGCGGGCGCTGTTCGCCTGAAGATTCATCCGACAAGATCACATTGTTAACAAATCATTAAAACATCACTTGCTTTTTATGATTCATAATCAAACTATCTATAGTGAAATTACGTAACATTTGGAGAAGAGAGATGCAGCAGTTAGCCAGCTTCTTGTCCGGCACCTGGCAGTCTGGCCGGGGCCGTGAGCGCAACATTCATCACGCCATCAGCGGCGAAGCCCTGTGGAGTGTGACCAGCGAAGGTCTGGATATGGCGGCAGCGCGTCGCTTTGCCATCGAACGCGGCGGTGAATCACTTCGCGCGATGACCTTTATCGAACGCGCGGCGATGCTGAAAGCGGTCGCCAAACATTTGCTGAGCCAGAAAGACCATTTTTATGCCCTGTCGGCTGAGACCGGCGCGACCCGCGCGGACAGCTGGGTGGATATCGAAGGCGGCATCGGCACGATGTTCACCTACGCCAGCCTCGGCAGCCGCGAACTGCCCGATGACACCCTGTGGCCAGAAGACGAGCTGATCCCCCTGTCTAAGGAAGGCGGTTTTGCCGCGCGCCACGTGCTGACATCCAAATCCGGCGTAGCGGTGCATATCAACGCCTTCAACTTCCCCTGTTGGGGGATGCTGGAAAAACTGGCGCCGACCTGGCTTGCCGGGATGCCCGCGATCATTAAACCGGCTACCGCTACCGCGCAGGTCACCCAGGCGATGGTCAAATCCATCGTCGACAGTGGCCTGGTCCCGGAGGGGGCGATTAGCCTGATCTGCGGCGGTGCGGGCGATCTGCTGGATCATCTCGATTTCCAGGACGTAGTGACGTTTACCGGCTCCGCCTCCACCGGGCAGATGCTGCGCGTGCACTCGAATATCGTTGGCAAATCCATTCCGTTCACCATGGAAGCGGACTCGCTGAACTGCTGCGTGCTGGGGGAAGACGTGACGCCGGAGCAGCCGGAATTTGCGCTGTTTATCCGCGAAGTGGTGCGTGAGATGACCGCCAAAGCCGGGCAAAAATGTACCGCCATTCGCCGCATCATTGTTCCGCAAGGGCAGACTGAAGCGGTCAGCCAGGCGCTGATCGCCCGTCTCGAAAAAGTGGTGGTCGGCGACCCGGCGCAGGAAGGGGTCAAAATGGGGGCGCTGGTCAACGCGGAACAGCGTGCCGATGTGCAGGAAAAAGTCGATCTGTTGGTGTCTGCGGGCTGCCAGATCCGTCTCGGCGGCAAAGCCGATCTACACGCTGCGGGCGCGTTCTTCCCGCCGACGTTGCTCTTCTGTCCGCAGCCTGACGAGTCCCCTGCCGTTCACGCGACGGAAGCCTTTGGTCCGGTCGCCACGCTGATGCCGTATCGCGACGCAGACCACGCCATGGCTCTGGCGCGGGCCGGTGAAGGCAGCCTGGCCGGAACGCTGGTAACGGCGAATGCAAATATCGCCCGCCAATTTATTTCCGGCGCGGCGCGGGCGCACGGGCGTATCCAGATCCTTAACAACGAGTCGGCGAAAGAGTCTACCGGCCACGGCTCCCCGCTGCCGCAGCTGGTTCACGGCGGGCCGGGGCGCGCGGGCGGCGGTGAAGAGCTGGGCGGGCTGCGTGCGGTGAAGCACTATCTGCAACGCACCGCCATTCAGGGCAGCCCGTCGATGCTCGCCGCCGTCAGCCAGCAGTGGGTGCGCGGTGCGCAGGTGCAGGAAGATCGCGTACACCCGTTCCGCAAATACTTCGAAGAGCTGCAGCCGGGTGACAGCCTGCTGACCCCGCGCCGCACCCTGACCGAAACGGACATCGTCAATTTTGCCTGTCTGAGCGGCGATCATTTCTACGCCCACATGGACAAAATTGGCGCGGCAGAGTCTATTTTCGGCGAGCGCGTGGTACACGGTTACTTTGTGATTTCTGCGGCGGCGGGTCTGTTCGTTGATGCGGGCGTCGGGCCGGTTATCGCCAACTACGGCATGGAAAATCTGCGCTTTATCGAGCCGGTCAAACCGGGCGATACCATTCAGGTGCGTCTGACCTGTAAGCGCAAAACCCTGAAGAAACAGCGCACCGCAGACGAAAAACCAACCGGCGTGGTGGAGTGGGCCGTCGAGGTCTTTAACCAGCACCAGCAGCCTGTCGCGCTTTACTCCATTCTGACTCTCGTGGCTCGCCAGCAGGGCGATTTCACCGACTGATGTGTCTTTTTACCGGGAAGGCCCCTTCCCGGTTTTTAATTTGGCAAGAGTGACAAATAACCTGGCAGGTGCAGGCAAACACTTTGCGCCCGCGCCTGCCAGGATAACGCTGCACAACACCAATAACACAATAATGATGAGGTCAACGATGGGAAGCCCTTCTTCTTTTTCTGCCCGTAAGACGGCACTGGCCGTGGCTGTCGCGTTGTTATGCGCCTGGCAATCTCCCGTGTTCGCCCATGGCGGCGAAGCGCATATGGTTCCGATGGATAAAACCCTCGCCGATTTTGGCGCCGATGTGCAATGGGACGATTACGCCCAGATGTTTACCATTGCCAAAGACGGTGCCTTTGTGAAGGTCAAACCGGGCGCAAATACCGCCATCGTCAACGGCAAGCCGCTTAAACTGCAGGTGCCGGTGGTGATGAAAGACAACAAGGCGTTCATCTCCGACACCTTCATCAACGATGTTTTCCAGTCGGGGCTTGATCAGACCTTCCAGGTGGAAAAACGCCCGCATCCGCTCAACGCACTAACCGCAGACGAAATTAAACAGGCCGTCGAGATCGTGAAAACTGCGGCGGAATTCAAACCCAATACCCGTTTCACCCAGATTGCGCTGGCCGAACCCGACAAAGCCAAAGTGTGGGATTTTGTCCTGAACGGCACGGCTGTCGATGCTCCGCGTCAGGCGAATGTCACCATGCTGGATGGTAAACACGTCATTGAGAGCGTCGTTGATCTGAAGGACAAAAAAGTCCTGAGCTGGACGCCGGTCAACGACGCCCACGGCATGGTGCTGCTGGATGATTTCACCGCCGTACAGCAGATCATCATGAGCAGCCCGGAATATGCGCAAGCGCTGAAAAAACACGGCGTGGACGACCCGCAGAAAGTGATCGGTACCCCACTGACCGTCGGCTATTTTGACGGGAAAGACGGTCTGAAACAGGAAGAGCGCCTGCTGAAAGTGGTCAGCTATCTCGACACCGGCGACGGTAACTACTGGGCGCACCCGATTGAAAACCTGGTCGCGGTGGTCGACCTCGAGCAGAAAAAAATCCTCAAAATTGAAGAAGGTCCGGTGGTGCCGGTGCCAATGAATCCGCGTCCGTATGATGGTCGTGACCGTATCGCCACCGTCAAAAAACCGCTGGAGATCGTCGAGCCAGAGGGCAAGAACTACACCATTACGGGCGATATGATCCACTGGCAGAACTGGGACTTCCACCTGAGTCTCGACTCCCGCGTCGGGCCTGTCATCTCGACTGTGACCTATAACGACAACGGCAAAAAACGCCAGGTGATGTATCAGGGCTCGCTCGGCGGGATGATTGTCCCTTATGGCGACCCGGACGTGGGCTGGTACTTTAAAGCCTATCTCGATTCCGGTGATTACGGCATGGGCACCCTGACCTCGCCGCTGGTGCGTGGCAAAGATGCGCCGTCGAACGCGGTGATGCTCAACGAAACCATTCCGGATTACACCGGCACGCCGATGGAGATCCCCCGCGCGATTGCCGTGTTTGAACGCTACGCCGGGCCGGAATATAAGCACCAGGAGATGGGCAAACCGAACGTCAGCACCGAGCGCCGTGAACTGGTGGTGCGCTGGATCAGTACCGTCGGTAACTACGACTATATCTTTGACTGGATCTTCCACGAAAACGGCACCATTGGCATTGATGCAGGCGCAACGGGTATCGAAGCGGTAAAAGGTGTGCAGGCTAAAACCATGCATGACCCGAGCGCCAAAGACGATACCAAATATGGCACCCTGATCGACCACAACATCGTCGGTACCACCCACCAGCACATCTACAACTTCCGCCTGGATATGGACGTGGATGGCACCAATAACCGTCTGGTGGCGATGGACCCGGAGGTGAAACCAAACACCGCCGGTGGCCCGCGCACCAGTACCATGCAGGTGAATCAGTACAATATTGATACGGAGCAGCAGGCGGCGCAGAAGTTCGACCCTGGCACCATTCGACTCCTGAGCAACACCAGCAAAGAGAACCGCATGGGCAACCCGGTCTCGTACCAGATTATCCCTTACGCGGGCGGCACTCACCCGGTCGCGAGCGGCGCGAAATTCGCGCCAGACGAGTGGATCTACCATCGCCTGAGCTTTATGGATAAGCAGCTGTGGGTCACGCGTTATCATGCGAATGAGCGCTATCCGGAAGGCAAATTCCCGAACCGTTCGATTCACGACAGCGGTCTTGGGCAGTACAGCAAGGATAACGAATCCATCGATAATCAGGACGATGTGGTGTGGATGACCACCGGCACCACGCACGTGCGCGCGCCGAGGAGTGGCCGATCATGCCGACCGAGTGGGTTCATACCCTGCTCAAACCGTGGAACTTCTTCGACGAGACACCTACGCTCGGCAAGAAGAAAAACGAGAAGTAGCAAATCTGGCCGGGCAAATGCCCGGCCTGTTTTTAATGAGATACCATTGCCCCCGCAAATTCGATCCCGCGCGCTGCAGGTGATACGGGTAGCTTCGGCGTTATATCGGCTGCAAAACGGTGGGCGAAATCGACAGGTACGGTGAGGGTTTTGTGAGTGGCGGCATCGCACGGACGACAACAAAGAAGTATGTGAACTGAAGCCCTCTCACCCAGAGGCTGAGGGCTTTACGTTTGTAGGTCGGGCAGCGTTGCCGCCACCCGACAAGGGCAATTAATACCGCACACACACCGACTTCGTTTCACACCAGCCATCCAGCCAGTCAGGACCAAAATCGCGGCCTGTGCCGGACTGTTTCATGCCGCCAAACGGCAGGTTGGCGTCGATCAGCGTATGGCTGTTCACCCACACGGTTCCCGCCTGTAAACGGTCCGTGTACTCCAGCGCTTTGCTGATATTTTGCGTCCAGACGCTGGCCGTCAGGCCATACTCCGTGTCGTTTGCCAGCTGGAGTGCCTCTTCCCCATCGGCCACTCGCACCAGATTTACCACCGGGCCAAACACCTCTTCGCGGGTCAGGCGCAGGCTGGCATCGGGGTTTACCACCAGCGTTGGCGCAACGTAATAGCCCTGTTTATCCGGGCCGCTGTTGCCGGTAATCAGCTCGGCATGGCTGAGCTGCGCCTCGTTGAGGAAGGTTTGTACTTTGTCGCAATGGGCGCGGGAGACCAGCGGGTTGATGTGTGCCGTGGGCAACATGCCTGGCCCGACGCTCAGGGATTTCACCGCCTGCTCAAAGTGGCTCACCAGGGTATCAAACAGCGGTGCTTCAATGTAAATGCGCGAACTGGCGGCACACACCTGCCCCTGGTTGAGGAAGCTGCCGGTCATGAGTCCTTCCACCACCCACGCAGGGTCGGCATCTTTCAGCACAATAGCCGGGTTTTTGCCGCCCAGCTCCAGGGTCACGCCCGTCAACGTCTCGGCGGCGGTGCGTGCGATCTGTTTGCCGGTGGCCGTTGAGCCGGTAAAACTCACTTTGGCGATATGGGGATGGGAGGTTAGTGCCGCGCCGCACACGGCACCGCTGCCGGTGACGACGTTAAATACGCCATCGGGCACGCCCGCTTCGCTTGCCAGTTCGGCTACGCGCAGCAGGGTCAGTGGCGTGGTTTCCGACGGTTTGATCACGATAGAGCAGCCCGCAGCCAGTGCAGGCATCACCTTCCACATGCCAATCATCAGCGGGAAGTTCCAGGGCACAATTCCGGCCACCACGCCGACCGGCTCTTTACGGGTCCACGCCTGATAGCGCGCCCCTTGCGGCAGCGGAATGGAGAGATCGAGCGTTTTGCCCGCAATTTTGGTGGTCAGCCCGGCGGTGTAGCGCATCCAGTTCAGGGTGCAGCCCACTTCAAACGCGCGGGAGATGTTAATCGATTTGCCCTGCTCCAGGGTTTCGAGCTGCGCCAGCTCTTCCGTATGCTGCTCCACCAGATCGGCAAAACGCAGCAAAATGCGCTCGCGCTCGGCAGGCAGTTTCCCGGCCCAGCTGCGGGAGACAAAGGCGCGCCAGCCGGACATCACCGCGCGATCCACGTCGTCCACACTCGCATCTGCCGTCGAGGCAATCACTTCACCCGTCGCCGGATTGAATATGTTCAGGCGTTTTTCACTTTCAGAGGCAGACGGGCGGCCCTCGATCCACAGGCCATGATGACGGTCTAAAAACTGTTGCACGCTTTGCAGGACGGCGGTCTGTGACTCAGACATACGTTGCTCCTTCATTATTATTCGCAGGGTGTCATCGCAGTCTAAGATGGGTTTGCAAAACGCGCTTTTATCTCTGTGACATTCGTTTTGCCACCTGTGACAGCCCCCGCAAATCATGATAATTCCGGCTTATAACACTGTTATCAGCGAGTGTTCTTTCCTATAGTCAGCCCTGACCTCTGACAAAATGCAACACAAATGCAACAATGCAAAAACATTGACAGTGCAGCGAGATGAAAGATGGCGTGTGCAAGTGAGCAGGAAAAATATCAGCAGTGGCTGGCGCAAATTAACCAGGTCTGTGGCAGCTTTGCCGCGCGCCCGTTGCCGGGCCAGTTCATCGGTGAACTGGAAACCAGCTATGCCAGAAGCCTGAAGCTCAGCACCGTCACCGCCGCAGGCGTTAACCTGTTTCGCACCCGTCAGGAGATCAAAACCAGCAACGACGCCTGGTTTTACACCGTGTTTCAGCTCGAAGGTCAGGCTACGCTGGAGCAGGATGATAAGCAGATTGTGATCGACGCGGGCGACATTACGCTGATTGACGCCTCGCGCCCCTGTTCGATCTACTGGCACGACAAATCGCGCCAGATTTCCCTCTTACTGCCACGCCAGATTCTGGAACAGCAGTGCCGTTTCCAGGAGGTGAGCTGCGCCCATAAGCTGTCGCGCACGCTGCCCACCGTGCAGCTGAGCTATCGGCTGTTGCAGGAGAGTATGGATAATGCGCAGCTAAGCGATATGGAGAGCGAAGCGGCACTGGAAGCGATGGTGTGTCTGTTGCGCCCGGCGTTTCAGCAGCGCGAATCGGCGCCGCCGCGTAAAGAGCGTCAGTTCCAGAATGTGCTGTCGTTGATCGATTCTCATATTCAGTCGGAAGCGCTGCGACCGGAGTGGATTGCCACCGAGAGCGGGATGTCGGTACGCAGCCTGTATCGCATGTTTGCCGATAAAGGGCTGGTGGTGGCGCAGTACATCAAAAACCGGCGGCTGGACCTGTGCGCGCAGGTGCTACGCGCCACAGGCGATGATGAAAAACTGGCGGGCATTGGCTATAGCTGGGGCTTTGCCGACCATAGCCATTTCTCTACGGCCTTCAAACAGCGCTTTGGCGTGTCACCTGGCGAGTATCGCAAGCGCTACCGCTGATCACTTCTTCAGCCACTTTCCGTTGATACCCTTCACGTATTCACCCGGCTGCGCGCGGGCCACCAGCTTTTGCCCGGCCATTTTCGCCACTTCATCCACCGGAATATTGTTGCTGTCCGCCAGTTTCTGGTAGCTTTCGGTGCGCGCCGCGTTGATCTCGTTCACCAGCGCCAGCGTTTGCTTATCCTGGCGCAGCGGCGCGATGTAGCCGCTGAGCGTCTCGCCCACCAGCCCCTGCGCGCGCGCTTCGTTTAAGGTGATCGCTTGCGCCTGAATGCTCATGCCCAGTGCCAGCAAACCGATTGCAAGAAGTCGTTTCATGGCATCCTCAGAACAGATCGCTGCGCGATTTCAGCAGGGTTTCGACGTCTTTATCCACTTTGATATGGATTTCATGTTCGATTTTGACGTTCATATTGATGGTGATCGGCTCTTTCGGTGCCGCCACTTCGATGCGGGGCGTACAGCCTGATAGTATTGCGACCATGACCACGCCGAGCGCGGCTGTCAGCTTTTTCATTGTTGTTCCTCACATTCCTTGCCTGCCTGACAGCGGGTATCCGGTAACGCCGCGTGTTGCTCAAGCCATGCCTGTAAATTATCCCCATAGCGCAGGCTGCGCCACAGGGTAAAAAGATTCTCTTCGTGAGTGTAATTGAGGTTCACGGTGTTGCTTTTACCGTCGACGCGGCTGGTGCCGCTGATCGCCGCCTGCATGGTCAACACACCCAGATTATCTACATTGATTTTCGTCCACGAGCGAGAAATTTCCATATAGCGAAGCCAGTTAATCGCCACGCCCGCCGCCATGTTGTCTTTAACGATGGCGTCTGCCGTGTCCTTATCCAGACGCAGCGTCATCGGGCCGGGGTTAGTCAGCCAGCCGTCTTTGATGATCCATTTTTCGTTCTCCAGCCAGAACGGCAGCGCCCCGCTCACCGGGCCGGACAGGGTAAACTGTTTCGGGTTGACGGCACTGATAAGTTCGCTGGAGGAGATATTCTGCACCCGCAGCAGCGCCGGGTCGTGCTGCGGCATCCGCAGCTGCTGCAGGGTGATTTTTCCGCCCAGCACGTCGGTGCTGACGTTGGTCAGCAGCAGCGGGTGAGATTCACTCCACGGGTAATCGCCCTGCAAATCGGCGGTAATATTGCGTGCGGTGACCTGGTTTATCACTTCGGCGATGCGCAGCGTGACCGGGCCGCGCGTGCCCAGAGACCAGGTGCCTTCGCTGAAGCGGAACGGCAGTACAAAATCGACGCCGTTGATCTGGTTGTCGGGCATCCAGACGCTGCCGCTTTTCACCACGCCATGACCACCCGCTTCGAATCCTTGCCCAGCGGCCGCCGAAAACGCCACCTGAGCGTACAGCTCGCCGTCGCGCAGATTCATTTTCCAGTCGGGCGGCACCAGCGGCTGGAAGACCGTCAGGGACTGTTTTGGCCACCAGGCCTGACCGCGCAGACGCTCTCCATCCCAGCGACCGTTCAACTGGACCGGGCCAATCGCCCCGGCGTGCAGATCGCCTTTAAACTGGAAGAACGTCGGATCGGTGCCGTCGACGCTGAACTTAAGGGTCGACGGCGGTAACACGCTGCCGCCGGAGAACGATGTCTGCTCCGCATCCAGGGAGAGCGCGCCGCTAAAGTGCGGATTGTTTTCGCCACGCAGCCAGCGCACCGGCTGATCCAGCACCAGACGCGGCTTGCTCACCAGCATGGTGCCGTATTGTAGTTTATCGAAACCGGTCGAGAGCGCCGTCAGTTCAATGGCACTGTCGCGCCACTCGCCCTTCCCGGCCACATCCCAGCGGGCATTCATCGGCGTGAAATGTCCATCGCCCCAGTAGCGCCACTGCCACAGGCCGCTGTCCGGCAGGAAGTCATTGGCCTGTCCGTCGAGGTGCAGCACGAAATCGCCCATATCGTTTTCATGGGCTTTTAGAATCGCCTGCAGCCGACCATCCACCCCTTTTTGCGAGAGTTTAACGCCCGCCAGCGGCCAGCGAATTTCGTCGATATTGAGTGAGTCGATAAGCCGACCGCGCGAACGCAGCAGCGCGCCCGGCTCAAAGACGAGCTGCGGATCGGCGAGGCTGCCCGTCAGTTGGGCTGGCAGAATCGCGTACAGAATCAGGTCGCCCTGCTTGGCTTCGCCCGTCACCTGCAGCGGCATGGCGCTGTTTTCCATGCTCAGTTTGCCCGGTCCTAGGCTCAGCACGGCGTTACCTTTCCCGGCATCGCCCTGAGTCAGCACGTTCAAACGACCGCTAAAGGTGGCGTTTTCCAGCCCCTGCTGCCAGTTGTCAACTTTCACGCCCACGCGCCCGCTCAGGGGTAGCCCCTCCAGATCCCAGTGCCAGCGTCCGTCGCTGACTATCAGCTGTTCGGCGGTGAGCTGCCACGGCAAATCCAGCAGCGGATCGGGGTTATCACGGGCGGTCAGCACCAACTGACCACGGTTTTCTTCCCAGTCGAGATCCGCGTCCACCGGTGATGAAAGCGGCGGCACCGTCAGAGTGGCCTCCGCATGGCCTTTCACCGGCACGCCGTCCGGCACCAGCGGCAGGGTAAATTCCCCTGCCAGCCTGATCGGCTGCGGGTAATCCGGCAGATGGACTTCAAACTCGCTGATGGTCAGGTTTTGCCCGCTAAGCTTGCCGCGCACCTTGACCTGTTCGCCCTGGTAGGTCACGTCCTGAACGGAGGGGGTTAAAGAGATGTCGAGTTTGCCCTGCCACTGCTGCCAAGGAGAGAGCGTTAAGCGATCAATTGTCAGCCAGGTGTTCGGCAGCATCGATTGCCATTCGGCAAGTGTTTTGGGCGCGGTGTTAGCCTGTTCCGCCTGCGGCAGTTTGCTCAGGCAGGCGGTATTGAGATCGAGTGCGTCGATATCCAGTTTCCAGCGGCTGGGGTGCGACAGCGTGGCGTTTTCCACGCGAGCGATTTCGCAGTCCTCCACCAGATAGCGAAGATCGGGGATAATAATTTGATTGCGGGTCAGACGCGGGCTTTTCTCGAAAGCAATGCGCGTCCCGACGGGAAGCCAGATTCCGGCAAGGGTTGGCACCCACTGGGCGAGCGTCATCAGCAGCGTCAGCGGCAGAAGAATGAACAACAGCAATAGCGCAATTGCGGCTTTGTATTTACCCCTCATGGGCAGTTAATATCCTGATTTAGCGAAAAAATAAGCCGACAGTGCCCGTCATTGTGGCATGTTTAGCCAGTCAGTTGAAGTCAACGCCATTTTTAAGGATAGTTGCTCTAGAATTATTCATAGAACTTATTGAATTCAATAATATTTTATAAATTGTAAGATTATTTTAATCATGCTAACGTGATGGTAAAATCACTGGAGAAAGTCTTATGAAACTCGCGGTATATAGCACAAAACAGTACGATAAAAAGTATCTGCAACATGTTAACGAGACTTACGGATTCGAACTCGAATTTTTTGACTTTCTGCTGACTGAAAAAACCGCCAAAACGGCGAACGGATGCGAAGCGGTGTGTATTTTCGTCAACGACGATGGCAGCCGCCCGGTGCTGGAAGAGCTGAAAAAGCACGGCGTGAAGTTCATCGCGCTGCGCTGCGCGGGCTTTAACAACGTCGATCTGGATGCGGCGAAAGAGCTGGGGTTAAAAGTGGTGCGCGTGCCGGCCTACTCCCCGGAAGCCGTGGCTGAACATGCCATCGGTATGATGATGTCTCTGAACCGACGTATTCACCGTGCTTATCAGCGCACCCGTGATGCCAACTTCTCTCTCGAAGGTCTGACGGGCTTTACCATGTACGGTAAACCGCAGGCGTCATCGGCACCGGTAAAATCGGCGTGGCGACGCTGCGTATTCTGAAAGGTTTCGGGATGCGTCTGCTGGCGTTCGATCCGTATCCAAGTGCTGCCGCGCTGGAGCTGGGCGTGGAGTATGTCGATCTGCCGACGCTGCTCTCTCAGTCGGACGTGATCTCCCTGCACTGCCCGCTGACTCCCGAGAACTATCACCTGCTTAATCAGAGCGCGTTCGATCAGATGAAAGACGGGGTGATGATTATCAACACCAGCCGTGGCGGTCTGATCGACTCTCAGGCGGCGATCGAAGCCCTCAAAACGCAGAAAATTGGCGCGCTGGGGATGGACGTGTATGAGAACGAACGCGATCTGTTCTTCGAAGACAAGTCTAACGATGTCATCCAGGACGACGTGTTCCGTCGCCTCTCCGCCTGCCACAACGTGCTGTTTACCGGCCACCAGGCGTTCCTGACCGCCGAAGCGCTGATCAGCATTTCAGAAACCACGCTGGGTAATCTGAAACAGCTGGAAAACGGCGAAGACTGTCCGAACGAAGTGGCCTGATGTTCCAGGCCGGGTGGCGTTGACACGTACCCGGCCTCTATAAATCCCGCAACATAAACACCGCCAAAAAGATGTGCGAATCAGGTTCTTCTTAGTCCCTCAGTCAGTAATAGATTTACTCATATTGATACCCGTCCCCCCAAATCCGCTGGCTTCATAAATATGCTGAGCGCGAGCATTGTCCCCTGCCACACGCAATTTGATCTCTTTAATATCCTTCGCTCGTAAATACGCTTCGAAAGCAGCCAGCGACTGTTTACCCAATCCCATTCCCTGGCAGGCAGTGAGAATATGGAAATCATAGATAAAAGCCGTACGCATAACTGGGTCGGGTTTGTACCAGAGATAACCGACATGGGCCGACTGCGCGATAATACACAACAGCACCTGGCCTGCGGTATTTACACCCTCGGGAAGCAATGCCGATAATTCCTGTTTCGCTCTTGCCAGAGAATCCGGTTGCGATACGCGATAGTTTGATTCGATTTCATTGGCATAATCCTGAACAAAATATTCAAGATAAGCGGGATATTCATCTTCCGTCATTGCGCGGAACGTAATCACGTTTAACCTCTCAGGCCTAACCTTTTGATAGATATCATAATAGTGATAACCCCGTCGCCTTCGCTCGTCAAATGAATTCACTGTTAACTACTGGTTTGGGTGAGTTGGTTACGTAACTGCGTATTGATGATCTGCACCGGATACGGTGGGGATAATGTGTAAGGTTCTGGAGATGCTTTGAGCAAAAAACGGACGATGCTATCTTTGTCATTCTCTGAGCGTTGATAAGGTATCGACTGATATGGATTTGAAACTGTCAGGCGGATGTTTGTGCGGGTTTATCAGATTCACAGCGATTAACCCGGTTTCCACTCATTCCTGCTCCTGTGATATTTGCCAGAAGCATTCAGGTTGTCAGACCGCAGTATGGCTTGAATTCCACTCGGCGGATGTTGAATGGACGGGTGAAGGAGGCACACCTTCTTTATATCGCTCATCTAAAACCTCATCCAGAGCATTCTGCACCAGGTGTGGCAGTTCATTAGGTGCGATTGATGACGCGCCGGTGACGGCTTTACTCAGCGGTGTTTTTGACCACAATGAAGCCGTCATTTTTTCGCCCCTCTCCCACTCTTTTCAGGATATGAAACCTGACTGGTGGAGAAAAATCATGCCCGATACCGCTGGATAAAAAAGGACGTTTTGGGCAGTTTCACAATATTACTCTTTGTTATTCTAAGCATTCGTTCTACCTGAAGATGCGGACCGCTGAAGTAGCGCGAGGACCGCTGTGAGCGAGGAGCGTTCATCAGAACCTGATACCATGGGAATGTGCGTCATTATTCATTGGTTCCTAAGGGTGTAAACAGCCTGCTACTTATGCCAAAATGATTCAAATTTAGTGATTAGCAGAGACCTACTGAAATGGCCGTTGTATTCATCCCGTCACTTGTTGCGTTGCTTGAAGCAAAAGAGAAAGAGGCCGGCCGTGAACTGCTCAGGCATGAGGTCGAGGCGATACGAGATAATGCTACCGTTATTGAATTACCGATAGAAATTGTCAGAGACATGACTAAAAACCGGGGCTATCAAGATATTGATGCAGAGGATGTCTGGAACGAATGGTTAACTATCAAAAACAATAAATCATGAAGAATATCGAAGAGTTACGCGCAGAACTTCTCAAAATCGGTGAAAGAATTGGAGGGGGAATAAGACCCAATTATTACTTCATCATCCCTGACAGACCTGATGGTATGGCGACTCCATATCTGGAAATTCATGGCAAAGAATATCATTTCGTTGTCAATGAAAGAGGTACCGAAATAGCGCGTAAAGTTACCCTGAGTGATGATGATATTCTTTATTGGTTTGTTGAGTGTGGTGTGGTTGGTCTGGCTGCAGAATATGCAGCCATGAATAGCTTAGCTGGAACGGAATTCAGGTATGTTTATTTTCGAAAACAATATTGTTTAATGCTCTCCATCAAACCTGAATGGGCAACAAGGAAGCGCAGAGAATTTACAGAAATCCTTAGCGGACAGGTTTAAAAAGGTCACAGAATTTTTCAGAAATGTCATTATCATCAGTTTGATTCGAGCATCACTGTTCCCACCTCTCAGCATCCAACTTCCGCTCCTTGGCACCAGACGGTCTGCAAAACGCTCAAACTTCCAGTGCACGCTTATAGTCGATCCTGAGCAAAGCCCCTGAATACGGCATCTTCTCTAAAAGCGTTTCCGAAAGCCCAAGTCGCGCTGTAGTGACATACAGATAACGATCATCTTCTGCAAAGGCACAGCTTGTCGGTCGCTGCACGGGGAGATTAAGCCATCGCTCGATTTCTCCGTCCGGGGATATCCGCGCAATGGCAGCACCATCAAAGAGTACACTCAGGAGAAACCCGTCCTGATCAACGATCAGTCCGTCAGGCTTGCTTTTTTGGGATTAATGCTGACAACCACCCTTCGATGACTGACTTCGCCTGTGCAAGGATCGTTATCATATCCGTAAATTACGCCACGCCGGGAATCAGTGACGTAAAGTATTTTGCAGTCGGGACTCCAGCTGATTCCATTGATAAGCGTGAAACCAGAATCGACGGTGTGCCACTTACCGTCTGGATCGAGACGATACAAATAGCCTGAACCCTCTTTCAGTTCTTCATCTATCAGCCCAACCCAAAGGCGGCCTGAGGAGTCCAGGCTCGCATCGTTGAGACGAAAGCCCTCCTGTACGTGTGGCGCAGTGCCGATCCTTCGTCTCTTACCGGCTCTGTCAATTAGCTCAACATGGCATCCTGTGCCAATGATTAACTCACCCGTATTTTTCTCCACGACAAAGCCCAGCGGCCCGGGCATGGCATGTTCCACATTCCGGCCCGTTTTGGGATCAAAATAATTGAGAGAAGCACCAAGGGTATCAACCCACAAAAGCCTGGCTCTTGACCAGCTCCATATAGGTGACTCTCCCAGCACAGCCTTGCCTGGAAATACCACCGAAATGCCATTCACTGTCGCGGTTCCACATCAGGAATAGCGATCGATTGCCAGTTCTCCGCAACCTCCTGAGCAGTTGATGCCTTAACAGCGCGAAGATTTCGCGGATAGTCCACATTTGCGGCCTCCCTCATTTTGGTTGCATGGAACTGCCCGTTCGCGGCACGAAGTATCCATCCCCCATCAGTGCATTCTGCTGAGGCAAGATAGGCCACTTCCGGTGCCACTTCCGAAGGATGGAGTTCGGCAGGTTCCCCCTCTATCCCCCACATACGTGTCTGGGCCACGGGAGAAATTGCATTGACGATAATTCCATCTTTTTTGCCTTCACTGGCAAGGACATTCGTGAGTCCTATCACGGCCATTTTGGCTGCCGCGTAGGAGGCAAGACCGTTGTGAACATACTGCGGATAGATCGCCCGGCAAGAGGTCGTCATAATGATGCGGCCATAGCCAGCCGCTTTCATGGCAGGCCAGGCAGCCTGTGCCAACCAGAGAGGAGCCTTGGCAGCAATGGCCATCATATGGTCAAAAGAACTTTCTTCTATCGACTCGATATTATCGTAAGCCACCCAACCCGCATTATGGATTAAGGCATCCAGCCGCCCCGCGACTTGAAGGGCGTCTCTGCACAAATTGTGACAGCTCTCGCGTGAGGCCAGCTCCCCCGGTATCGCGTGTACATTCAGCCCTTCTAATCGAAGTGTCTCTGCCGCCAGTTCTGCAATATGAGGATCGACGCCCTTCCCGTCAGAATTGGCACCGATATCCTGAATCAAAACCATTGCGCCAAGCTGACCCATACACCGGGCATAGGCGAATCCCAATCCGCGCCCCGCACCGGTGATAAGTACTACCCGACCGTTAAAATCCACCATGTCACCCTCGCCGTTTTCACTAAGTGATTGAGAAAACAACATAGAGTGATAACTTTGATATATAAAATACTATTTATATGGCTTCTTAATACTTTAATTGTATCGTGGGAAGATTGACTCACTAACAAGAGGAACGGCGGGATATGACGACAGAGAGTCGGGCACGGATCACTCTACGAAGAATGGAGCAATTCATTGCCGTCGCTGAAGAGCTGCATTTTCACCGGGCCGCCGAACGCCTTAACATGTCGCAGCCTCCGCTGACCAGTGCCATACAGAAACTGGAGGAAGATCTCGGCGTCGCTCTTATTGAGCGTGGTAATCGCGTGGTTAGGCTGACGCCTGCGGGAGAAAAGTTTGTCAGTGAGGCACGCAAAACCCTCCGCCAGGCTGAAAAAACCCTTGTTTCTACGGTAGATGTGGCTGAAGGACGAACGGGTCTTTTACGCCTGGGTTATGTAGGAAGCGCACTTTATGGCCGGTTGCCCGATATTATTCGTGAATTCAGGGCAAGTCATCCGAAGGTACGACTTGAATTGCTAGAAGCTACAACCGCTGCACAGATTGCTGCTCTGCGCGACGGGACGTTAGACATCGGGGTACTGATCCCCCCTCTTGAAAAGGCTGATGATATCGAACAGATCAATTTCGACAGTGATCGTCTGTGTATAGCTATCCCAAAAGATCATCCTTTCAGTAATCGGTCAGACCTTACGCTTGCCGATCTTGCCGGTGAATCTTTTATTTTGTGGCCAATGCCTGAGGGGAAGAGCTTTCATCTGCAGTTTATCCGCCTTTGTGCTAAAGCTGGCTTTGTGCCGATGATTACTCAGGAAGCACATGGAATGCATGCCGTCTTGTCATTGGTGTCTGTGGGAGGTGGTGTATCTGTCGTTCCTCAAAGTATGAGTGGCTTTCGAGGTGACCGGATTAGTTATCATCCCTTATCAGGTGCTGAAACTGAGTTCGATCTGGTCATCTGCTATCGCCATTTATCTCCATCAGCACATGCCTTCGTTCTTTCGGCCGCAAATAAGGAGCAGGGTTTATCACATTCACTATGAAAATTTTCCAGCCGTCTGAGTGACCATCTTTTAAAGGTGGTAGTAGTAAAGGACGGTCTGTTTCTGGCACTCACCAGCTTACTAAGTTGGAAAATGCTGGCTATGAGCGAGAAGCGGACGTTGGTCTAAAGGGAAGCTAAAACGCTTGCTGGAAACTCCTAAAAGCGAACTGTCCGTTTTAACACGACAGTTACAATATCAAAGTATATGAGTGCAAGTGACCAAAAAATCGTTCATTTCATTGAGCACGTAATTCCTTCGCAGTACACTTCCCCAAGGCTATCTAAGGGATTTAAATGAATGAAAAAGCGGAATGGGAAGCAAGTTAAAGCCAATGCCACTCGTAAACTTCGTGAGGCTAAGTTCCCTAAGAAACAGATACCAATTCAAAAACAAGAGGTTTTTTATTCAGTTTGTGAAAAGGTTATTCTGCATACTGAAGAAACCAACGAAACCTCTGCAGACTATTATTTCTGTAAAGCGGTGATAGCAAGGGAGGCAAAAGCGTTTCAGACGGAAAGGCAGGCGGTCCTGAACCTGATAGCATTTTCTGGCGCTCCAGCGACTCCACTAATTCAATCAGCGTTAGAGCTGGACGAACGGTATGAGTTTAGTGAGCAGATTTGTACGGTGTTTTCCCTAGCGAAAAGTGATGCCTCATTCAGTCCATACATGGCAATCATCAGAGCGTTTATTCTTTCGGGTACAAAACAGCAGTATGTTACCTATTTTAACTGTCTGATGGGCAATTCGGCTTCTTTTAACAAGGAACCTCCCATTTTTGATATCAATAATCTGAATAACGCTCAGTTGATGGCCTTTTATGAAGCAACGCACCGTGTACTGCTAGATAGCTCACGCCAACTCTCTACCCTTGAAAAGCTAACTCAATTTATATCTCATCAAGTGGGCGAAGATACCTCCCAGAGCTTGCTCTTTTTTGAATCCTATTTTAGCCTCGATAGAAACCCTAAACACAGTATCGAGGTTGCCAAGCAGTTCCTCAGCGCCCCCAACCTTTCGGCAGGACGCACTAACTATCTAAGTTCACTGGCATTCAATACGGCTCATGCCGCTATAGATTTGGCTGATATTGAGGAAGCTTGTTACTGGATAGATTACGTTAATGATGACGACAAGGCGGCAACTCTCAGGCGTTCAATCGCTAAATTAGAAGAGAAAATAGGGGAAAGGATTGCTCACCCTTTAAATCCTGAACATATTACCCCCGTCTCACTTGAAAAAATTCCTACCAGAATGCTGATGGTACTATGCGCTTTTGTTGATGGCTGCGGTGATGATTGGGGATTCAAAACGCTAGAACGTTCAGGGAAGTACATATTCCCTTCAGAGATAATGACAAAGATGCTTTTCCAGTCTCTGGCAATCGGCGGATTAATTAAAATGTCCACAGCTTCTTTCAACGCGCTGGAGGATTCTGTGCTGGACCAGTTTAATGAAATACTCTGGGTTGCGAAATTCCATTTAAACATCATCGGTATTGCAGATAGCAGATTGATGGCGTTACCGGTATTACTAGAAGAGCTAGAACGACGCAGTGATAAAAAAGAGGTGGCCTGGCAGATTCGTAGGCTCATCACGACAGGATATTTCTACAACGCGTTTGAGTACTATCTCGGCAATGTTAATGAGCTCTGGGCAAGAGAGTTTGCCCTGAATGAGGCGACAACAGAACGAATAACTGAATCGACACTCAGTGGCAAAGATCTAGCCTATATTGCCAGATCGTCGATTCGCTTTACTGCGGGGCAGCACTCGATCGGTAGCACAAATGGTAATAGACACACCTGTAATACCCTCATTGGTAGCATCAATCGTTATTTCGACTGGGTAAATGAAGGACGTTATTCCTACAACGCATATGAACGGAGTAAAAGACAACCCATTCTCTCCTCAGAAAGGTTGCTTGAGCAAATCGCAGAATTCACACCGGAGGACATCTACAACCTTCCGCCTTTGCCGCAAGAAATTGAGGAAGAAGAATCTGAAGACGAGTAATTTCAGAATGTGAGTAATCGGCTTTATCTAACGGATGAACTTACACATAAGCAGGGGCTGACCCAAATTGTAATTTGATTAGCTTGCACCATATTGATTGGCTCAACATTAGATTAGTCGGGTTCGCTGCTTGTACGGGACGGACCCTCTCAAAGACATCAAGGTCCGCTCAGAGCGAAAAGCGGACGATGAAGTGAGCCATTTATGTCCATCACATCTGCGGCGACGTAGAATAGGACGCGTCGCCACAAAACCAAAGCACCTACCGAGCAGGTGCTTTAGTCTGAATAAAATGAATCAAACTCTTCCGAGCAGAATATTCAACATGCGTCTCAAAGGTTCGGCCGCCCCCCACAATAGCTGATCGCCTACCGTTAAAACTGAATAGATAGGGTCATTGTTTAGCGACATTTTCTTATAACGGCCAATTCCTACTTTAAGCGAACCGCTGATATAGGCAGGAGTCAATTTACTGACACTCTCAACCTTTTTATTGGGCACATAATTAACCCAGGGATGGGAATGCGCCACTAACTCCGCAAATTCTGTTTCGCTGACTTCACGCTTGAGCTTCACGGTGATTGCAGCACTGTGGCAACGGATCACACCGACCCGTATGCACAAACCATTTACCGGGATCGTACCGGGAGGAAGGCCCAAGATTTTGTTCGTTTCTGCCTCACCTTTCCATTCTTCACGGCTGTTGCCATCGCCTAAATCACTATCAATCCATGGAATGATGCTACCCATTAAAGGCGCACCGAAGTTCTGGATCGGCATGTCAGCGCTTTTAATCAATTCACTGACTTTATTGACTAACGGAAGTACTGAACCTGAAGATGCCAGTTCATCGGCGGACAAATGGCTGCTGATATACGCACTTTGCGCGATCAATTCCCGTACATACTGAGCACCGGCACCCGATGCGGACTGATAGGTCATCACGCTCATCCATTCAATGAGATCTGCTTTTATCAGCCCGGCGAGCCCCATCAGACTCAGAGTGATCGAACAGTTGCCACCAACAAACAGCTTAATTCCCTCATTGACGGCACGATCGATATGGGTGCGATTCACGGGATCGAGAATAATGCAGGCTCTTTCATCCATCCGCAGCGCTGAGGCCGCATCAATCCAGTAGCCCTCCCAGCCGTGGGCAATCAATGCAGGATAAACCGCTTTAGTATAGTCCCCACCCTGGCAGGTTATGATGATGTCCATTTCGGCCAGGGCACTAATGGAATTAGCATCTTTGAGTATATAGCTCACGTCACCAATGACCGGACCGGTGGCACCCGCACTGGACGTGCTGTAAAAATGCGCAGAAATATCGTCAAAGTCGTTCTCTTCGACCATGCGCTGGAGCAAAACAGACCCTACCATTCCTCGCCAACCTACAATGCCAACTTGCTTCATTTGCTTAACCTTAATAACGTTATAAAAATGTTAATTATTTTCGAAGCACGTTATATATCATCCCTAAATAAAGGTCATTACGAAGTGCATTAGATTCTGTCATTATTAAAATGTTTCATATGGCATCAGCGATTTTTATCCCTAACACAGATAAAAATCAATCATATCCATTTGATATACTTAAGAAATAATTCCAAGACTGATACTGAAAGGCCTAAGCAATCAAGAATGGTACACGCATAGTTAAAGTTTGATGGGTGTCTCTCAGATGTCTGCTCCTGGCACAGAGCGGACAAGCAAACAGCGTTGAAGGTACGCTGAGAGCGAAAAGCGGACGTCAAAACCATGCGGACAGGGTAGTTCTGCCACATAAAACATTATAATGCTGTTGCTAATCAAAGAGTTCTCAAAGTATAACAACTCATCAGGTCTAAAATTCTTAAGTGAGCTACAGGTAAAAACCAATGATTTCTAAGGCGAATGCTGAGCATTACATATGGGGTGACAAGTGCGATGGTTGGTATCTGCTAAACCGGCAAGACATGCTAATTATTCACGAAAAGATGCCGCCAGAAACGTGCGAAAAGCGACACTACCATTCCGTATCCAGGCAGTTTTTTTTCGTTCTTGATGGGGTTTTGACCATGGAGCTGGAAGGGAAAGAGCATCGGATCGTCGCTCAACAGGGTATTGAGATTCCCCCTGGCTCAGAGCATCAGGCAAGAAATGACTCTGATTCTGCGGTCGAATTTATCGTCATCTCACATCCAACACCGCGCGGGGATCGAACAGACCTTCCCTGCCAGTGACTTAGCTAAAATTCCCTGGCCGCGCTGCTCAACACGCCTCAGAGCCATTTTGAGGCGTAAGGGGCATTTCCGGCACCTTTATACCCCTGAAAAATGCCATAATGATTTCGATGCTGCTACACAGTTATGCACTATCATCTGCTCGCCATTAATTGGTGCATTCCAAGGTTAGCAATGTCCGCTCCTGGCACACAGCAGCCGTTTTGACCGAACCTCGTCATAAGAAGGGAGTTATGCAAATTTTGCCGACGATAGTGATGTGATTTGCAAACGGTCGCTATGTTTTGCGACATGACAAAACCCAGCAGGAATGGCTGGAACCGCATTGTGCGCTGTCACACTGTGGCGTTAAAACGGCGTGACACCCGCCGTCCATTGAAAAACCGTCGCCTCGTAGGATTTGACGGTGTGATATCAGTTTTAAATCTGCGCCATACCGCCGTCAACAAACAGCTCTACAGCATTGATAAAACTGGCGGCATCAGATGCCAGAAACGCAACGGCTTTGCCGACTTCCGCTGGCTCACCAATCCGGCCCAACGGAACCTGCGCCGCCAGCGCATCAAACAGGCCCTGACGCTGCTCCTCGGCAACCAGCCCCTCTAATCCAGGCGTTTTGACCGGACCCGGACTCACGACATTCACCCGAATACCCCGCCCCTGCAAGTCCAGCGCCCATGAGCGAGCAAAGTTTCTCACTGCGGCTTTACTGGCGCTATACACGCTAAAGTTAGCCGTCCCTTTTACCGAAACGGTGGAAGCGGTGAGGATAATGGATGAACCGGCACCAAGCAGTGGCAGTGCTTTCTGGACGGTGAATAATACTCCGCGAACATTGGTCCCGAAAATCCGGTCATAATGTTCTTCCGTTATTTCACCCAGCGCCAGCATATCTCCGCCACCGGCGTTAGCAAACAGAATGTCCAGACGCCCCGACTCTTCTGCAATTTGTGCGTAAACATTATCCAGATCGCTAAGACGGGAGATATCGGCCCGAATCCCCTTAGCCGACGGGCCGATCAACGCGATGGCCGCATCCAGTTCCTGCTGACGACGTCCGGTGATGTAGACTTTTGCCCCCTGCGCCGCCAGTTCCTGAGCACTGGCAAGACCGATTCCTGTGCTGCCGCCCGTGACCAGGGCAATTTTGTCTGAAAGTGGTTTACTCATTATCCATATCCTCGGTTGTGGGTTCGAATGGGCCGTCATTCAGCCTGTGAACTCACTCTAGCCGCAGAGAAATTATTGATAAATTAGCAAAAGTAGAAAACACTCTTTCTACAGGTGAATAATCAACTCCCTCACGGAGAACCAGAACGTGGATCAGTTAATGGCTATGCGTGCGTTTACGCGGGTGGTGGAAACTGGCAATTTTACGCGGGCAGCGGATTCACTGAATCTGCCGAATGCCACATTAAGTAAGCTGGTTAAATCACTGGAGGCCCATCTCGACGTGCGTCTTTTACATCGTACGACCCGGCGCGTCGTCGCAACACCAGAGGGTCAGGACTATTATGAAAAAGCCTCGCGGGTACTCATTGAAATTGAGGAGATAGACACGTCGTTTAGCGCCTTGCAGAGCAGACCTAAAGGGTATCTGCGTATTGATGTCGGCGGCTCTACCGCACGTGAAGTCCTGATCCCGGCGTTACCGGATTTTTTGCAGCGCTATCCGGAAATCAAAATCGATTTAGGCGTTTCCGATAGGCCGGTGGATCTTATTAGCGGAAATGTGGACTGTGTAATTCGCGGTGGCGCGCTCAATGACTCCTCGTTGATCGCCCGCCACATTGGTGATGCCCCGATGGTGACCTGCGCTACGCCGGGATACCTGAAAGCCGCTGGTGTACCTGCGTATCCGGAAGAATTAAGAAATGGACATAAGCTGGTGAGCTATTTGTCTCCGCTGACGGGCAGAGCCTTTCCTTTTCGCTTTATCGTAGAAGGTGAAGAGCGGGAGATGAAGACGCAACATCACATCGGGGTTAACGAAAGTAATGCGCATTTGGCTGCGGCCTTGGCGGGGATGGGAATCATCCAGACCTTTTGCTATGCGGCGAAAGATAAACTGAACAACGGCACGCTGGTTGAGATCCTACAAGAATGGCGCCCCGAGAGTTATCCTTTTTATGTCGTCTATCCCCAGAACAGGCACATGACACATCGGTTACGCGTGTTTATTGACTGGCTAACCGAGGTATTCCCAGCGGCACTCCGCAGTTACCGGTAATCACACCTCTTTTGATCCTTAAGGGCGCAAAAGTTTCACCGATTCATCTTCTCTTGAGCCCTTCTCTAATGCCTGCCCTTGGGGTGATCCGCTCTGAGCGAGGAGCGGAAGCTAAATTTTTGTCGGAATATGTCAGCCGTGAACGTCATCAATCAGGAAACATATCCTTTGAAATCTTCAATTCCCGGTGCTAAAACATGAAGAGCCGTTTTTAAGATTTGTTGTGTTTACTGATTCTCAACTCATAAGAGAATGCCGGAAAATGATTAAGCCAGCTCAGCCAGCGACAACCGTTACCACCACCGAAACCTTCGGCGGCGTGTGCGCATCTGTGACTGGCTCCTGACAAAACAGATTCTGACTCCCCGCCAAACCGGACGGGGAAGAAAATCTCTCCGTTCATGATTTACTGAATGGAGATACACCATGATTTCATCTGAAAATGCACTTTTAGTTATCGATATGCAGCAGGGGCTTTTCCGTGGCCCCTCGTCACCCCATCTCGCAGACTCGGTTTTGTCAAACATTTGCCTGCTTTTACAAAAAGCCAGGCAAGCGCAAGTGCCAGTCTTTTTTGCCCGTCACACCGGTCCTGACGATTCCCCCTTCTCTGAGCAAAGTCCCTTCACACAGCTGATACCCGAAATGAGTGTGAATGCTGAGCAAGATGTCGTTTTTATTAAAAAGTACCCCAGCTGTTTCCGGGATACGAGCCTGCAGCTTCAGCTCGGCAAGCGGGGAATAAAACAACTTGTCATCGCTGGGATGAAAACAGAATTCTGTGTGGACACTACCTGCCGTGCAGCGCCGGAGTTGGGATTCAGGACTGTGCTGATTTCAGATGCGCACACGACAATGGATAACAGCTACCTGTCAGCTAATGAAATCATCAACCATCACAACGCCACCCTTGCTGGCCCGTTTGTGACGCTCGCGACAGCAGCGGACTGGAGCTTTTATTCTGAGAAATGAGATAAGACTGAGAGCCGCCCTCCCGGCGGCTTAAGTGCAAAAAGTCCACTCCTGGCACAAAGCGGACTCCTATTTGGCTCAGACGAGAGTGCCAACGCAGAGTAGTTCTTGTGTCATTCCCCCTGCCGCGCCCGGTAATTTTACGGCTCACTATAAAATCCGTCATCTAGATTGCTAACGGATTTATAACGTTAAAAATCCGGAAGGGGCAAAATTATCTACTATCCTTAGTTCGTGGAATGCATTCCCAGTCTGATTTTTAAGTTTTCGTTTTTTAAGGTTTTACAGCTTTCCCTTTTATCTATGGCATTACCAGGCTCCTCAAGAGCCTTAATGTTGAAGGTGATAATGTTTCCTGTTTTTTCAATCAGTTCCTGGTTCCGAACGCAAAGATTAATCAAAGGACAACAGCTATGACTCACATTCACGAACACGCCTCCGTTAACACGACGTATCCTGATACGCGCCTGCCCGTGCCCGCCGCGAGCAGTAGCGCCGTCTCATGGGGCGCCATCTTTGCCGGTGCCGCAGCCGCAGCATCCCTCTCTTTGATATTGCTGATTCTGGGCGCAGGCCTGGGGCTTACGTCCGTGTCGCCATGGGAAAGCCGTGGGCTTGACGCGGGTACGGTAGGGATCGCTGCCATCGCCTGGCTGACGTTCACTCAAATTGTTGCGTCGGGTATGGGCGGCTATTTAGCCGGACGACTGCGCTCGAAGTGGGTCGATACCCACACCGATGAAGTTTACTTTCGCGACACTGCACACGGGTTTTTAGCCTGGGCTGTGGCGGCGCTGGTCTCCGCAGCACTGTTAACGAGCACGATGAGTGCCATCGTTGGCGGGGGCGCTAAAGTGGTGGGTACCGTTGCCGGAGGTGCTGCGGTGGCCACGGCGACTGGCGCAGCGAGTATGGCGAACGGATCGTCGGGTATAGAGGGGTCGTCAATAAACTATTTTGTTAACTCTCTGTTCAGGGCGAATAATCCTGCCACACCGGCAAACGGTGCAGCCGATTCCGCCTCTCCTGCCGCAGCGCCTGCTCCTGCAGCGCCCTCTCAGCAACACGTTTCTCCTGCACAGTTAGGTGAAGTGACCGGCATATTTGCCAATAGCATAACCACCGGCGCTTTACCTCAGGAAGATCGTCAGTATGTCGCCCAGCTGATTGCGCAAAACACGGGTATTACTCAGCAAGAGGCTGAGCAGCGGGTACAGAGCACCTATGACAAAGCCCAGGCTAAATTAAAAGAAGCGAAGGAGAAAGCGCAGCAAGCTGCTGATACCGCACGCAAAACCACGAGCTATCTCATGCTGTGGACATTTATTTCTCTGCTGGCCGGTGCCTTTGTCGCCAGCCTGTGTGCGACCTTCGGTGGCCGTCAACGTGATTTATAATCTTTAATTAAGCGAGAGGTCTACAATGCGCTCATTATTACTGTTCTTCTTAGGCGTTCCTATTCCCATCATTATTCTGATTGCGCTGTTTTTCCATTAATACGCTGGAGTAACAGACTGGCTGTTTAATCAGTAATATCAGAATGGTTGCATGTAAAACATAAATGCCCGTAAGGGCATTTATGTTTTCGACTTTCCCTGATGCTTAGATTTTAAGTGCCGCAACGATAGCGGCCTCCATTTTCTCCGGGGTGGAGATGGGGGCAAAACGCTTGAGCGGTTTCCCGTCGCGCCCAATCAGGAACTTTGTGAAGTTCCACTTGATTCGCCCACCCAGCACGCCGGGCAAGGCTTCTTTTAGGTAACGAAAAACCGGGTGCGCCGCGTCGCCGTTGACCTCCACTTTCTCGAACATCGGGAAACTCACCCCGTAGTTGATGCGGCAGGTCTGGGTAATTTCTTCAGCGCCGCCAGGCTCTTGCTTTCCAAACTGGTTGCAGGGAAAACCAAGCACCACCAGCCCTTGATCCGCGTACTTTTTGTAGAGCATTTCCAGGCCGGCGTACTGTGGCGTAAAGCCGCAATGGCTGGCAGTGTTTACCACCAGAACCAGCTTCCCCGCATAGTCGGCCATAGAGATGATCTGGCCTTGCAGGCTGGTGGCATTAAGTTGATGAAAAGTCGTCATGCGAAAACCTTATTCACTCAATCCACGGTTCAGGAGCATCGCTTCAATCTTCGGATCGTGCCCGCGCCATTTGCGATAAAGTTCAGCTAAATCAGTGCTGTTCCCGCGCGACAAAATCGCTTCACGGAATTTCTGCCCGTTTTCACGCGTTAATCCGCCCTCCTCGACAAACCACTGATAGCCATCGTCTGCCAGCATTTGTGTCCACAGATAGGCGTAATAGCCCGCCGCGTAACCGCCGCCAAAAATATGGGCAAAATAGCTGCTGCGATAGCGCGGTGGCACGGCGGGCAGATCCAGCCCCTCTTTTTTCAGCGCGGCGGTTTCAAACGTCTCAACATCGCTGACCGTTTCCTGCGCCCCGATGCCGTGCCAGTTCATGTCCAGCAACGCCGCGCTCAGCAACTCGGTCATGTCGTAGCCTTTGTTGAACTGCGTCGCGCTGAGCATTTTCTCGCGCAAGGCGTCCGGCATCGGCTCGCCGGTCTGATAGTGACGGGCATAGTTCGCAAACACCTGCGGATGGCTGGCCCAGTGTTCGTTAATTTGCGAAGGGAATTCCACAAAATCGCGCGGCGTGTTGGTACCGGATAGCGTGGCAAAACGCTGATCGGCAAACAGACCGTGTAGCGTGTGACCGAACTCGTGGAACAACGTGATCACATCATCCCAGGAGAGCAGCGCCGCCTGGCCAGCGGCCGGTTTCGGGTAATTACAGACATTGTAAATCACCGGGCGGGCGGAGAATTCATGGGATTGCTCAACGAAATTGCCCATCCACGCCCCGCCGCCTTTGGAATCACGTGCGAAGAAATCGCCGTAAAACAGCGCCATCCCTTCGCCGGTATGGTCGAAGATTTCCCACACGCGCACGTCCGGGTGATAGACAGGAATATCGAAACGTTCGACAAAACGGATGCCAAACAGCTGGCTGGCCGCCCAGAACACGCCATCGCGCAGGGCATTATCAAGAGCGAAATAGGGTTTAATCTGCGATTCATCGAGGGCGTATTTTTCAAGGCGCACGCGCTCCGCGTAATAGGCCCAGTCCCAGGCCTGCACGCTGAAATGCCCCCGCTCACCATCGATCACTTTCTGGATATCCGCCTGTTCGCGCTCGGCGCGCGCTCTCGCGGCTGGGACAATCCCGCGCATAAATTTCAGCGCTGCGTCAGGCGTTTTCGCCATCTGATCGGCAATGCTCCAGCTGGCATAGCTGTCGAACCCTAGCAGTTGCGCGCGGCGGGCGCGCAGTTGGGCCAGGCGCAGCACAATCTCACGGGTGTCGTTTTCATCGCCTTTTTGCGTGCGCGTCCAGCCCGCCCTGAACAGTTTTTCCCGCGTCTTACGGTCGTGTAGCGCCGCAAGCGCCGGTTGTTGGGTGGTGTTGAGCAACGGAATCAGCCAGCAGTCAGCCAGCCCTTTTTCCGCAGCGGCACGCGCGGCCGTCGCGATCTCCTCGGTGCTCAGCCCCTCAAGCAGATGAACATCATCCACCACCAGCCCACCGGCTTTATCCGCCGCCAGAAGATGCTGATTAAACTGGCTGGTGAGAGACGCGGCCTCGGTATTCAGCGCTTTTAACTCGACTTTTTGCTCGTCGGTTAGCTGCGCACCGGCCAAAATAAAGTGTTGATACGTCTCTTCCACCAGGCGACGGGACTCGGCATCCAGCGACGCGGCCCCTTTCCGCACCGCCGCGACGCGTGAAAATAGCGTGTTATTCAGCCAGATATCGTTAGCCAGTCCGGCCAGTTCGGTGGAAAAGGCTTCGTCCAGTTCCTGTAGAAAATCATTGGTATGCGCCGAGGTCATCGCGAAAAAGACGCTGCTGACGCGGGAAAGCATCGCGCCGCTTTTTTCCAGCGCCAGAATGGTGTTGGTGAAATCGGGTGCGGCGGTGTTAGCAATGATGGCATCAATATCTGCACGCTTCTGGCGCATCGCCTCATCAAATGCCGGGCGGTAGTGGCTGTCTTCGATTACGTCGAATCGAGGCGCCTGGTAAGGCAATACGCTGACTTCAAAAAATGGATTGGAAACCGACATCGTTGACTCCTGGGCACATAATTATCCTCCCAGAGTAGGACAGGCAGCAGTGAGCTGCAATCCCCATTAACGGCAGACTGCTTGCTGCAAGATATTCTGTTTCCGGGATGATTAAGAAGCACAGTAAGACCCGGTTTTGAATTCCAGGCGGTGTAAATGTATCGCTGATATTTAATGTTGACGTGACCTTTGTTGACGGAAAAGTCGATCATTTAGCGATACAAAAGTTGCCTTAACGGTGTGCCGGATGCCGTGCTATGGTTGTACAACACAAAAAGCGTTGAGGAACAGTGAGATGATCGTATTAGTTACCGGGGCAACGGCGGGTTTTGGTGAAAGCATCACGCGTCGCTTCGTCGCCAACGGGCATAAAGTGATTGCAACAGGCCGTCGTCAGGAGCGTTTACAGGAGCTGAAAGACGAGCTTGGCGATAGCATTCTGACGGCGCAGCTAGACGTGCGTAATCGCGCCGCCATTGAAGAGATGCTTGCGAACCTGCCTGCCGAATGGCGTGCCATTGATATTCTGGTGAACAACGCCGGTCTGGCGCTGGGTCTGGAGCCTGCGCACAAGGCCAGCGTAGAAGACTGGGAAAACATGATCGACACCAACAATAAAGGTCTGGTGTACATGACCCGCGCGGTGCTGCCTGGCATGGTCGAGCGCAACCGTGGGCATGTGATCAACATCGGCTCTACCGCCGGGAGCTGGCCTTACGCGGGCGGAAACGTGTACGGCGCAACCAAAGCCTTTGTGCGTCAGTTCAGCCTGAACCTGCGCACCGACCTACACGGTACGGCAATCCGCGTGACGGATATCGAACCAGGCCTGGTGGGCGGCACGGAATTTTCCAACGTGCGTTTCAAAGGTGATGATGCGAAAGCAGGCAAAACCTATGAGAACACCGAAGCCCTGACGCCGGAAGATGTGACCGAAACCGTCTGGTGGGTCGCGACGTTGCCAAAACACGTCAACATCAATACCGTCGAAATGATGCCTGTTAGCCAGAGTTTTGCGGGTTTAAGCGTGCATCGCGGCTGATACTTCCCTGCCCGGCCTGCGGGTCGGGTATGGGATGCGCGGCAAAAGAATGGTAGTATTGAAGCGTTAACTCTCTGAGAAACCACATCCAATGGCCGCCGAATCGCAACTTAATCCTACCCAACCTGTTAATCAGCAAATCTACCGCATTTTGCGACGAGATATCGTCCATTGTCTGATTCCGCCTGGCACTCCACTCTCTGAAAAAGAGGTATCGGTGCGTTTTGACGTGTCGCGCCAGCCGGTTCGCGAAGCTTTTATTAAGCTTGCGGAAAACGGGTTGATTCAGATTCGCCCGCAGCGCGGTAGCTACGTCAATAAGATTTCCCTCTCGCAGGTGCGCAATGGCTGTTTCGTCCGTCAGGCGATTGAGTGCGCGGTTGTGCGTCGGGCGGCATCGCTGGTCGACGAGCATCAGTGCTATCTTCTGGAACAAAACCTCCACCAGCAGCGCATTGCGATTGAACGCACGCAGATCAATGATTTTTTCCAGCTTGACGATGAATTTCACCAGAAGCTGGCGCAAATTGCCGACTGTCAGCTGGCGTGGGATACCATTGAAAATATTAAAGCGACGATGGACCGCGTGCGCTATATGAGTCTCAATCACGTCTCCCCGCCGGAAATGCTGCTGCGTCAGCATCACGATATTTTTGCCGCGCTAGAAAAACGCGACGGAGACGCCATCGTCAAAGCGATGACCGTGCATTTGCAGGAAATTGGCGAGTCGGTTCAGCTTATTCGCCAGGAAAACAGCGACTGGTTTACGGAAGATTAATGAAAACCGCATCCCGCGTAAATTCCGGGATGCGGCATACGATTTAACGTACCACTAATACCGGTATTTTGGCGTAGCGAATAACAGATTCCGCGTTCGAGCCAAGCAGATGGCTGGATAAACCGGGCGTCTTAGAGCCGATAACAATCACCTCATAATCGTCTTTATTGCTCATACTGATGATCTCATCGCGAACATTGCCAAAACGTACTTCGGTGTGAATATTCTCCGGCGCGATATCAAACAAACGTTTTAATTCATTCATCTTTTTCTCTGACTCGCTGACCATATAAGCCTCAAATTTTTTGATGTCAGAGTTAAAGCCGCGCAGCAACGAGCGGCTGCTGATGGGCAAGATGTTCAGCAGCGTGATGGTGGCGTTATCCGCCTTCGCCAGGAACTCGGCGTGGCGTACTGCTTTATCGCTCAGATTCATTTCAAATACGTCCACAGGCATCAATATTTTCTTGTACATAAGCCCTTCCTTATCCAAATAAAAATAATTACTTATCTGTCTTCAGAGTGACATGCCTATTTGAAACGAAGGATAAACCATTCACTGAGGGAACTATCAATAAACGAAAACAATTGTCCGTTTTGTCAATTTACGTCTGAGCGGGGCTATGCGGATAAAATGCAGACAAAAAAGTGTGACCTTGATCAAAAACAAAAAAATGTTGCCGCAAGAGGCGTATTTATATTCTCCCGTCAGCGGCTGGAACTGTATATCGCCGTGATGTGTTGAGAAGAGGAGAAATAACCATGATGACTTACGACCGCAACCGCAACGCTATTACCACTGGCAGCCGTGTAATGATTAACGGCACTGGCCATATTGGGGTTATCCGCGCAATTCACGCCGAGGGGCTGGATGCGACCCAGGTACGCCGCAACAAAACGGTAGAAGTGGAAGGTTGTGAAGGCAAGTTCGAACCGATTGAACTGATTCGTCTGGGAATGCACTAACAGGTGCAATGACATGCCGCCGCACGCGGCGGCATGAGTCGTGATTATTTCTGAGAGACAGTCTGCGCCACGGTGGCCTTCGCGCCCTGCTCCAGCAACATTTTATATGCGTGCATTACCGCATCCACAAAACGCGCTTCCAGCGGCAGTTCATTGCCGAAAATCGCCTCAATTCCCAGCAGCGCTTTCACGCGGCTTTCGCCTTCGGCACTGCCCTTCACCGCAGCCTGAATCGTTGTCAGCAAGGGATCGCAGACTTCAATCGCGTTTCCGCTTTCATCCACACCACCGACATAACGCATCCAGCCTGCCACGCCCAGCGCCAGCAGCGGGAAGCTCTGCTGATGCGCCAGATGCCAGCGCACGGAATCGAGCATACGCTGCGGTAACTTCTGACTGCCGTCCATCGCGATTTGCCAGGTGCGGTGACGCAGCGCCGGGTTACTGTAGCGCGCAATCAGCAGGTCAGCGTAGCGTGCCAGGTCGACCCCTTTTACCTTCAGAGTCGGTGCCTGTTCGTTGAGCATCAACGCATGGGCTGCACGGCGATAGTTTTCGTCTTTCATACAGTCGTTGATGTGCTGGTAGCCCGCCAGATAGCCGAGATAGGCAAGGAAAGAGTGGCTGCCGTTGAGCATACGCAGTTTCATCTCTTCGAACGGAATCACATCAGCCACCAGCTCTGCGCCTGCTTTTTCCCACTCAGGGCGCCCGGCGACAAAGTTGTCTTCAACTACCCACTGACGGAAAGGTTCACAGGCCACGCCAGCCGGATCGCGAACGCCGGTAATCTGCTCGATTTTATCCAGCGTCTCTGCCGTCACGGCCGGAACAATGCGATCGACCATCGTCGATGGGAACGTTACATTTGCTTCAATCCAGTCTGCCAACTCAGCGTTAACAGTACGCGCATACGCACAGGTGACGTTACGCATCACATGGCCGTTTTCCGGCATATTGTCGCAGGACATCACGCTGAACGCCGGTAAACCCGCAGCTTTGCGGCGTGCCAGCGCTTCGACCACCACGCCCGGCGCGGATTTTGGCTGCTGCGGGTTTTGCAGATCGGCGGCAATCAGCGGGTGATCGAGCATCAGTTGCCCGGTCGCAGGCGCGTGGCAGTAGCCTTTTTCGGTGATAGTGAGCGAAACAATCGCCACCTGCGGCTCGCACATGGCAGCCAGCACGGTTTCCAGACTATCTACCTGCGCGTGAAGCGCGTTTTTCACCACACCGACGACGCGAGCGGTCCAGGCATCGGCGGACATTTCCGCTACGGTGTAGAGATTATCCTGGGCTTTGAGATCGGCAATCTGCTGTTCGCCGCCAATCAGGTTGACTTCGGTGTAGCCCCAGTCGCTATGGTGCTCAGCCGCCAGGATATCGGTGTAAACGGCCTGATGGGCGCGGTGAAACGCACCGAAACCCAGGTGCACGATACGTGGTACCAGTGTGTTACGGTCATAAGCAGGAAGTGTCGCTTTGGCATTCAACAATTTATTATTCATGAGAAGGCTCATTTAGGTGAGAGGTCGTCGAATCTGAGGAGGTAGACCATCTCACGCAATTGGTATGACATCTTTGATTTTCATCAACTACCATACAAGAAGAGAAGAAAAGGCGGGATCACGCTCCCGCCCCATCAGGTTACTGATTCACCGTGTGCCCGAGAGGCAATGCCGAACCCGATTTTTCGGCGGCATCTTCCGCGAGGCTCAGATCGCGATCGCGCACTTCCGGCATCAGGAAAGCAGATACCAGCCCAATCAGGGAGTAGACCACCATCATCGCCACAATCGGCCACCATGAGCCGGTCATGTTGCAGAAAATCCCCGCCAGCACCGGGCCGAAACCGACCGCCACCAGACCACCGGCCTCTTTCGAAATCGCCATCCGCGTAAAACGGTTACGCGAGCCAAACATCTCCGCCATGGTGATGTTTTCCAGCGCAAACAGCCCCAGCACCGCAAAGTTATGGATGATGATGATCGACAGCATGATCACCCCTGGGCTGTAGCTTTTATCGACGATAATCGACAGCATCGGGTAGGCCAGAATAATGGCGGAAATATTGAGCAGAATGTACGGCAGACGACGCCCGACCTTATCGGAGAGCCAGCCCAGCAGCGGGATCGTGATAAACCCGAGAATTGAGCTGATCATCAGCGCGTCGGTCGGAATGCTTTTATTAAACAGCAGCGTCTGCACCAGATAGCCCGCGAGGAACGTCTGAATCAGGCCGGAGTTCCCCGCCTGACCAAAGCGCAGGCCGGTTGCCAGCCAAAAGGATTTGCTTTTAAACATCGCCCCCAGAGAGGTCTCTTCTGCCGTCACCACTGGGCTGCTCTCATCGTTGACCTTCTCAAACACCGGGCTTTCTTTGAGGTTCATTCGCAGCCAGATGGCGAAGATCATCACCACGACGCTGGCAAGGAAAGGTACGCGCCAGCCCCAGGCGACCAGCTCTTCACGGTCAAGGGCAAAGAACATTACCGCCCATATCGCCGTGGCGCTTAAGGTCCCGCAGTTGGTCCCCATTGCGACCAGCGATGAGATAATCCCGCGTTTCCCTTTCGGCGCGTATTCCGCAAGCATTGTCCCCGCACCCGAAATTTCCGCCCCGGCACCCAGCCCCTGGATAATACGCAGCGTCACCAGCAGAACCGGTGCAAAAATCCCGATCTGCGCGTAGGTTGGCAGAACGCCAATCAGCGTGGTACAGATCCCCATCATGGTGATGGTGATAAACAGCACCTTTTTACGCCCGATCCGGTCGCCCATTTTGCCGAAGATAAACGCCCCGACGATGCGCGCGATATAGCCCGCGCCGTAGGTCCCCATCGCCAGAATCAACGCCATCGCAGCGGATTGCTCCGGGAAGAATATTTCATGAAAGACCAGCGCCGCACCCAGCGAATAGAGCTGGAAATCCATGAATTCCAGCGCGGTGCCAAGCCAGCCGGACACCGCCGCTTTCACCAGATCCGACGTCGTTCTTTGAGGTTGTGTCTGAGTCATAATGGCTATCTCTGAATGTAGGTAAGATGCGTACCACTTAACCGCGTTTGTTGTTATTGGCCGAACGTCAGCAAGACTTTGCAGCACTGCCGCTGGTCTTTCTCAAACAGTTCGATGGCGTCTGTCACGTGGTGATAGTCAAAAGTGTGGGTAATCAGTTTTTCCGGGTCGATCAGCCCCTTTTCCAGCCAGTCGATGACCACCGGGAATTTGTTGGCATTCAGACGAGATGAGAATATCGACAGCTCTTTGCCGGTAATACCCTGCTGAGTTACCTGGCTCGGGTCGCTGGAGAAGCCCATCAGCACGATGCGACCGCCCGGTGACGCTAGGGTAACCGCCTCCTGCAATATTGTCGGGTGACAGGCGGCATCGATGATTAACGTTGGTTTTATCCCCTTCTCATCCAGCGCCGCCTGCAGAGACTGTTCCGCGTTGTTGAACACCCAGTCCGCACCGCTGCGTTTAGCCATCTCAAGCCGTTCATCGATGCGATCGACGACGATAACCTGTTTCACGTTATAGACGCCTTTGAGCGCCTGAACGGTCACCAGCCCCATCGGACCGGCACCGTAAATCAGCGCGATGTCTTTGTCCGTCGGCTGAGCGTGCCCGGTGACGTTGGCCGCAATGGTGAAAGGCTCCACCATCACCGCGTGGCGATCGGAAATGGCATCCGGGATGGTCCACGCATTTTTCGCCGGAACCACGGCATATTCGCTGAACCCGCCGTCACGATGCACACCCAAAACCACCAGCGACGTGCAGACATTCGGTTTGCCGACTGAGCAAGGCCAGCACTCTCCGCAGCTAATTACCGGATCCACGGACACGCGCTGCCCGAGACGCGCTTTTTCCACGCCCTCTCCGACTGCGTCAATCACGCCAAAGAATTCGTGGCCAATGACACGCGGGTATTTCGCAAACGGATTGTGACCGCGATAAATATGGCTGTCGGAGCCGCAAATCCCGGCTAAGGTGATTTTGACGCGGACTTCGCCCGGTGCCGGAACGGGCAACGGACGCTCTTCGATCAACAGCTCATTCGGTTTTTGAATAACGATGCTTTTCATGGTTGCTCCTGATCGATCCCTTTCTTACATAACGCGTTGTTATTAAGAAATTAATCAATCCTGTGTTTAACAATAAAGAGATAACACATCGCCCCAACAAAGGTGACGCAGGCCGCGACAACCAGGGCGAGATTAAAGGAATGCGTTTTATCGACGATCCAGCCGGTCACGACTGGCGCGAACGAGGCAAAAACAAAGCTGCCGAAGTTCTGGATGGCGGCAACGGAGGCGACTTTGCTTTCAGCGACCATCACCTGTACCAGGCCCCACGCGGAGGTTCCGGCAAAGTGGACGCAAAACAGGGCTAACGAAATAAAGGTGACGGCTTCCGCCGGGGACGACGATTGCACGACCAGCAGAGTGCCTAAAGCCGACAGGATCAACCCCACCACAATCGCCGTTTTGCGCGTTTTGGCGAGGTCATAGCCTTTTTTGGCAAGTGCATCGACCACCAGTCCGTTGACCCACATCCCGACGGCTGCCGCCAGGAACGGGATCGCCGAGACCCAGCCGGTCTTTGCCAGGCTAAAGCCCTGCTGTGCCTGCAGATAGCCGGGCAGCCAGGCGATATACAACCAGCCGGTGTAGTTCACGCCAGAGAACCCTAAAATCATTCCCCAGGTGGTGCGGCGTTTGAATAACGCACTCCATTCGCTAAAGCGTAACGTTGGGCGCGGTTTTACCGGCGCGGAAAGGTATTCACGTTCTTCCGGCTGGAAAGCAAACTGCGCGCGGTTGCGATACCAGGCGTACCAGCAGACGCCGACTATCACCCCCAGCAGACCAATGATCACGAACATGGCCCGCCAGCCCCAGAGGATTTGCATTGTCACCAGGATCGGTGGCGCAATGGCCTGGCCCAGGACGGTGGATGAGTTAAAAATCCCCAGCGCGGTCCCCCGCTCTTTTTGCACATACCAGTCAGTGATGGATTTCACCCCGGCAGGCATAAAGGGCGCTTCGCCAATCCCTAAGCCAATGCGCAGCAGGATAAAATGGCTAAAGGAGTTCACCATGCCCGTCAGAGCCTGCATCAATGACCAGAAGATCACGCCTGCGCCTAACACCAGTCGTGGCCCGTAGCGATCGAGCAATATGCCGGAAGGCAGTTGCGCCAGTCCGTACGAAAGTGAAAATGCGGAAAGCAAAAAGCCAAATTCTGTTGCCGACAGCCCCATGTCACCGCGAATGGCTTCACCAGCCACGCTCAGTGAGGAGCGGTCCAGAAAATTGACAATCCCTGCCAGGAATAACAGCACCAGAGTGAGGGTCTGGATTTTTTTAATCCGCGCAGGCTTGGTTAAACTTTCTGTACTGATAGTTTCAGTTGTCATACGGACTCCCGATCTCAATTTACCAGTTCCACAAGGTGCCATCTTCCAGGCGGGCGACCGGCAGATACGCCGGGTCGTACGGATATTTCGCGGCCAGTTTTTCATCAAACTCAATGCCGAGACCCGGCTTATCGCCCGGATGCATATAGCCGTTATCGAAGCTCCAGCTGTGCGGGAAGACCTCCAGCATTTGCTCGGAATAGCCCATGTACTCCTGAACGCCAAAGTTTGGCACCCACAGGTCGAAATGCAGCGCGGCGGCGTGGCAAATCGGCGACAGATCCGACGGGCCGTGCGAGCCGGTGCGCACCTGATAAAGCGAGGCGAAATCGGCAATCCGGCGCATCCCGGTGATCCCGCCCGCGTGGGTGATGGTGGTGCGGATGTAATCGATCAGCTGCTCTTCGATCAGCTGTTTGCAGTCCCAGATACTGTTGAACACCTCCCCGACGGCAATCGGTGTGACCGTGTGCTGGCGGATAAGGCGGAAGCACTCCTGGTTTTCGGCGGGCGTCGGATCTTCCATCCAGAACATGCGGTACTGTTCGATGCTCTTGCCAAAACGGGCCGCCTCAATGGGGGTCAGGCGGTGATGCATGTCATGCAGAAGATGCTCGTTAAAGCCGAACTGGTTACGCACGGCGTCGAACAGTTTAGGGGTGAAATCGAGGTATTTTTCCGTGGACCACAGCTGCTCTTCAGGCCAGTCGCCCTTGGTCGCCGGTTCGTAGGCCAGCCCTTTCCCTTTCGCCATGCCGTAGGTGGTTTTCATGCCCGGAACGCCGCACTGCACGCGGATCGCTTTGAAACCCATCTCTTTGTGACGCGCGTAATCTTCCAGCACATCATCGATGGTGTGCCCGGTAGTGTGGCAATAAACCATGACACCTTCGCGCGATGCACCGCCCAGCAGCTGATATAGCGGCATACCGGCGACTTTAGCTTTGATATCCCAAAGGGCCATATCGACAGCGGAAATCGCCGACATGGTGACTGGCCCGCGCCGCCAGTAGGCACCTTTATAGAAGAACTGCCAGATATCTTCGATGCGGTGCGCATCGCGGCCAATCAGCTGCGGGCAAAGGTGATCTTTCAGATAGGAGGCAACAGAAAGCTCGCGTCCATTTAAGGTGGCATCACCCAGGCCGACGATCCCGTCGTCCGTGGTGATTTTAAGGGTGACAAAATTACGACCCGGGCAGGTGACAAAGACTTCGGCCCCGACAATTTTCATGATCCAGTTCCTTACATCGCTCAGTGTGATGCAAGGAACTTACTTAATTACGCAACTACCATACAAGTATAGTGATCAAAAAATCTTCCACAGATCACAAAACAAAGGCGCTTATGTGCGCCCCCAGCCTGCCACGATGATCAACATCCCACACAGTGCAATCAGCGCGCCTGCCCAGTCGTAGGCGCTGAGCTTCACGCCATCGACCACCCGCAGCCAGACAAGCGCCGTGCAGACATAAACACCGCCGTAAGCGGCATAAACGCGCCCGCTGGCCGCCGGGTGTAACGTCAATAGCCAGACAAACAGCGCCAGCGCGATCCCCGCCGGAAGTAATAGCAATACCGATGCCCCACGTTTCAGCCACAGGTACGGCAGGAAGCAGCCGAGGATTTCGCACAGCGCGGTCGCAAAGAAAAGTAAGGTTGTTTTAATCATTTTGACGAGTGAGTGAGAATAGGTTTAACCATGATACGCGATAATGACGCGACCATTACCCTGCCTGCCGCGTGGGTATGCCACCTTTTCAGATTGGTGTAGAATTGACCCTGGGTAAACCCACTACAAGGAACATGCAATGAGTACATTACGCAAACGCTTCTGTCTGGCGGCCATGCTCTCCCTGACGGCGTTCGCCTTTACGGCCCCCGCCTCCGCCAACACCAGCAAACTGATCATTGAGTCGGGTGACAGCGCGCAGAGCCGTCAGAATGCCGCAATGGATAAAGAACAATGGAATGACACCCGCAGTCTTCGCCATAAAGTTAATAAACGCGTTGAAAAAGAGTGGGACAAAGATGATGTCGCTTTTGATATGCGTGATAAATGCCAGCAAAGCGCGAACGTGAATGCTTACTGGGAACCGAATACCCTGCGCTGCCTGGATCGTCGTACCGGTCGTTCGGTCGCGCCTTAATTTCGACAGCCAGAAAGGATGATTATGGCCAGCCCGTTAACGGTAAAACTCAGACCGCTGGAGCGCGAGGATTTGCGCTTCGTTCACCAGCTCGATAATAACGCCAGCGTCATGCGTTACTGGTTCGAAGAGCCTTACGAGGCGTTTGTTGAGCTGTCGGATCTGTACGATAAACATATTCACGACCAGAGCGAGCGCCGTTTCGTTGTCGAGTGCAACGGAGAAAAAGCCGGTCTGGTCGAACTGGTTGAGATTAACCACGTCCACCGCCGGGCGGAGTTTCAGATCATTATTTCGCCGGAATACCAGGGGAAAGGCCTTGCCACCCGGGCGGCGAAACTGGCGATGGATTACGGATTTACGGTGCTCAACCTGTATAAGCTGTATCTGATCGTCGATAAAGAGAATGAAAAAGCCATCCATATTTACCGTAAACTCGGGTTTATGGTTGAAGGCGAACTGATTCATGAGTTCTTTATCAACGGCGAGTACCGCAACACCATTCGCATGTGTATTTTCCAGGATCGCTACCTGGCAGAACACAGAGCGACCGGAAGCCAGCTTCTGAAACCCACCGCACAGTGACGCGTTTTTACGCCGGGTAGCGGCTTCGCCCCACCCGGCTTAAACGCCTGCCAGTCAGTAATATTCAATACTGTTTTTAATGGTGTACTTGTGCGCCACCGCCGGTTTCACGCTGTCATCCACAATATGTAACTCGCAACTTACCGGGTTATTGTGGCGATCGTAATCACAGCTCTGTTTCACCGACCCAAGCGGTTTGTCGTTAAGCAGGCTGACCGCAGAGTAATCGAGTTTTTTGCGCTTATCGTTCGACGGGGTGGCCGACACCGACAGATGCTGATCGCCAGACACTGTGGTTTTACCCAGCGGATAGCCGTCAGCGTCGTAGCGGTACTTCACTTCCATCGCCTTCCCGTGTGCCGTGACGATAAATCCGTTATCGTCTGTATCCCATGTCACGCCCGCCGAGGGCAGCTCAGCCAGCTGGCATTTTCCCTGCAGCTTGATTTTTTGCTGCTGGGTTTCTGCATCCAGATAAAAATTGGCGTCCAGCACCAGCGCCACGCCGGTGTTCGCGTCCAGATCGTGCAACTCCAGGGTATCGAAACACCCCTCCTGCGAGAGCGATCCTGTGACGCGTTTACTCACTTCCCCTTTCTCATTGAACAGCGTCTGGGTGAAGTCTTTTACCGGCCCGCGCAGGGGATCAAAATCAAATTCGTTCGAAAAGCTGGCCATCTCCGGCGTAAACGACAGCGGCGCGGAGGCGTTATCACACCCCGCCAGCACGCCTGTCAGCGCAATCATTACTGCTAGTTTCTTCACATTCTCACCGATGCGTGAACATTATTACCTCACATATTAGCAAATACAGAGGGTTACTTTTTAGCGAAACACAGCAGCAATGATGACATTTGTGAGCCCGGCGACTCGTCAGGCCGGTACCGCCTCCACAATGGATAAATAGGACGGTGTGTGGATCACCCGGTTTATCTTCAGCCCGGCGTGACCTAACAAGTCTGCATACTCTTTCTCGGTGCGAGCACGTCCGCCGTCGAAACCCGACAGCAAGAGAAGATCAATTTCATACCTTCCCTGCTCGTTATCTTGCTCTTTGATCAGCGGCTCCAGAATTATTAAGCGGGAACTGGCTTTCATCGCTTTACGACAGGTATGTAATATCTGACTGGCTTTTTCATCTGGCCAGTCCATCAAAATATATTTCAGCATATAAATATCCGCCACCGGGCAGGCTTCAAAAAAACTCCCTGCTATGGTTTCCCAGCGGGATGTATTGCCTAATAAATGCAAACTGTTTTCGCTAACCACGTTATCGCGATCAAATAAAATACCGTGCAGAGTGGGATTACGCCGCAAAACCGTCAATAAAAGATTCCCCAGCCCACCGGCTATATCAACCACCGTGGCATTTTCCGGGAAATGATAATTATCGGCCAGCATGTCGTTTTCGACGCTCGACATCGAGGCCATCCCGGCATGAAAACCGTCGTCGCCTGACGGTGTTTTTTTCGTTCCCCAGTACTCATAAAACGGCATGCCAAATAATTCGTTAAAGACCGGCCTGCCTTTTACGATATCCGTCATCTCCCCGGCGGGCTGCCAGAGGGTTTTATCCGTTAACATCAGCACGGCTTCGCGCAAGGAGTAAGGGGTGTCAGACCGCAAAAACTGTGCGGCGGGGGTCAGGGTAAACAGGCCATCTTCAGTCATGCTAAACACTTCGCGAGAGGCCAGGGTTCGCATAACCCGATACAGATACCCGGCATCGACATTTAGCTCGTGCGCGAGCTGCTCTGCGGTTTTATCTTCGTCTTTAAGATGATCCGCAACCCGTAATAACGCAGCGGTACGCAGGGCAGCCTGCCAGACAAATCCCATGCACTGCTCTAACACATACATTCCATCCTGACGCTCTTTTTCCGTCAAACTTTTTTGGCTTAACATTTTATTTCTCCTGTTCCGTAAAATTTAAAAGTACAGAATTAAAATGAAACGTCAGCCAATAAGCCTAACGGGCATAATTAAATAAGCCACTCGCTCAATTTTATTTTCATTGACGACGCTGGAAATTAAAATCCACATTCAAATAAATAATGTACAGGAATATGGCCAACGAATGGATTTATTAGAAGGCTACTCATCGCTCGCTTAAATAATCACAACGTGCACTTAACCAGAATTTAATTCGCTCTCGGATTTTTCAGAAAATTTCGCGGCAATACAACTATTTACATTATGCCTGCTAAAATAAGACTTACACACAGAGAGAAGGAGCCACACATGAAACGGTTACCCTGGATTACCGCGCTGCTGTTAGCAGGCATTTCCCCTGCTGTTCTGGCTGCCCCCGACTCGTGCGAGCGCGTGAAAAGTGATATTCAGCAACGCATTATCAATAACGGCGTGCCTGAATCCGGTTTTAGCCTGAACATTGTGCCAAACGATCAGGCCGACCAGGCGGATGCGCAGGTGGTGGGACATTGCGCGAACGATACCTTTAAAATTCTCTACACCCGTACCGGCAGCAGCAGCGCACCTGCGGGTGGCGCGGGGACGCAAGACAATGCGCCGAACGAACCGCAGTAATTTATCTGCGGGAATTCCCTTAGCTTGATAAGGATTAATGTTTATTACCCCTGAATAGGTAAAACTCACTCCATCATTACCCGGTTCTTATCGCGGGTAAAACCCTACGCAATGACAAAGATGGAGTGAGTCATGTCCGATATCGAACATCACGGCGGGATCAGCCGTCGAACTCTCGTTAAATCCACTGCAATTGGCTCTCTGGCGCTCGCTGCCGGAGGGATTTCACTACCCTTCGGCCTGAAAAGTGCCGCTGCTGCCGTACAACAGGCGGTACAGCCTGCCGCGGATAAAGTGGTCTGGGGCGCCTGTTCAGTGAACTGTGGCAGCCGCTGCGCCCTGCGACTACACGTCCGCGACGACGAAGTTTACTGGGTTGAAACCGACAACACCGGCGAGGATATCTACGGCAATCATCAGGTGCGCGCCTGTTTGCGTGGCCGCTCGATCCGCCGCAGAATCAACCATCCCGACCGTCTTAACTATCCAATGAAACGCGTCGGCAAGCGCGGTGAAGGCAAGTTTGAGCGTATCAGCTGGGATGAAGCCCTTGATACGATCACCCGCAGTCTGAAAGGCGTGGTGGAGAAATACGGCAACGAAGCCGTGTATATCAACTACTCCTCCGGTATCGTCGGCGGCAACATTACCCGCTCCTCGCCGTATGCCTCGCTGGTGGCGCGACTGATGAACTGCTACGGCGGATTTCTCAGCCACTACGGCACCTACAGCACCGCGCAAATCGCCTGCGCCATGCCTTACACCTACGGCTCCAACGACGGCAACAGCACCTCGGATATCGAAAACACCAAACTGGTGGTGATGTTTGGCAACAATCCGGCGGAAACGCGTATGAGCGGAGGCGGGATCACCTATTTTCTGGAACAGGCGCGTGAACGCTCAAATGCGCGCATGATCGTCATCGATCCGCGCTATACCGATACCGCCGCAGGACGCGAAGATGAGTGGATTCCGATCCGCCCAGGCACCGACGCCGCGCTGGTCGCGGGTATCGCCTGGGTGTTAATCGACGAAAACCTGGTCGATCAGCCCTTCCTCGACACCTATTGCGTCGGCTACGACGAAAAAACGCTGCCCGCCGATGCGCCCGCAAACGGCCACTACAAAGCCTATATTCTCGGCCAGGGCGAAGACGGTACGGCCAAAACGCCGCAATGGGCGTCACGCATCACCGGTATTCCCGCCGACAGAATCATCAAACTCGCCCGTGAAATTGGCAGCACGAAACCGGCATATATCTGCCAGGGATGGGGACCACAGCGTCAGGCCAATGGCGAACTGACATCCCGCGCCATCGCCATGCTGCCCATTCTGACCGGCAATGTGGGGATCAACGGCGGTAACAGCGGTGCCCGTGAATCCACCTACACCATCACCATTGAGCGGATGCCGCTCCCGGATAACCCGGTCAAAACCCAGATCTCCTGCTTCAGCTGGACCGATGCCATTGTGCGTGGCCCGGAAATGACCGCCACCCGCGACGGTGTGCGCGGCAAAGATAAGCTGGATGTGCCGATTAAATTCATCTGGAACTATGCCGGTAACACCATCACCAACCAGCATTCGGATATCAACAAAACCCACGATATTTTGCAGGACGAAAGCCTGTGCGAAACCATTGTGGTGATCGATAACTTTATGACCTCGTCGGCGAAATACGCCGATATTCTGCTGCCCGATCTGATGACCGTCGAACAGGAAGATATTATTCCTAACGACTACGCGGGTAACATGGGCTATCTGATTTTCCTCCAGCCCGTCACCGCGCCGAAATTTGAACGTAAACCGATCTACTGGATCATGAGCGAAGTGGCGAAGCGCCTGGGACCGGATGTCTATCAGCAGTTCACCGAAGGGCGTACGCAGGAAGAGTGGCTAAAATTGCTGTACGCGAAAATGCTTGAGAAAGATCCACAGCTGCCCTCCTACGACGCCCTCAAAGAGATGGGCATTTATAAGCGCAAAGATCCGAACGGCCACTTTGTGGCGTACAAGCAATTCCGCGACGACCCGCAGGCCAATCCGCTGAAAACGCCGTCGGGCAAAATTGAGATCTACTCCAGCCAGCTGGCGAAAATTGCCAGCAGCTGGGAGCTGGAAAAAGATGAAACTATCAGTCCGTTGCCGGTGTACGCCTCAACCTTTGACGGCTGGGACGCTCCGGAGCGCAGCAAGTTCCCGCTGCAGTTGTTTGGTTTCCACTTTAAGGCTCGCACCCACTCCAGCTATGGCAATATTGATATCTTACAGGCCGCCTGCCGTCAGGAAGTGTGGCTTAACCCGGTCGATGCCGATCAGCGCGGCATTAAAAATGGCGATCTGGTGCGGGTGTTTAACGCCCGTGGCGAGGTGCGTATTCCGGTAAAAGTGACGCCGCGCATCATGCCTGGCGTCAGCGCGATGGGCCAGGGCGCATGGCACGATGCGAATATGAGCGGTGATCGTGTCGATCACGGTTCGTGCATCAACACCCTGACCACACACCGCCCGTCGCCGCTGGCGAAAGGCAACCCGCAGCACACCAACCTGGTGCAGATCGAGAAGGTTTAAAGGAACGTTGTTATGAATGAAGTGTTACCGCGCGAATCTTTCGCACTGAGTGCCCGGGTGTTGGGAGCCTTGTTTTATTTCTCACCCGACAGCGAGCAGGCCGCTCCGCTGGTGTCAGCGCTGACCACCAGCGACTGGCACCTGGACTGGCCGCTGACGCAGGACGATTTACGGCCCATCGCTGAGACCTTGCGCACCACCACCGACGAGCCGCTGGCGGATGCCTGGCAGCGTCTGTTCATCGGCCCGTGGGCGTTGCCTGCGCCGCCATGGGGTTCCGTGTGGCTCGATCGTGAATCGGTGCTGTTTGGCGATTCGACGCTGGCCCTGCGCAAGTGGATGCGGGAAAACGCCATCGCTTTCGAGGTACAGCAAAACGAGCCGGAAGACCATTTCGGCACGCTGCTGATGCTGGCCGCCTGGCTTGCCGAAAATGGACGCGACGCCGAGCGCGATCAACTCCTGGCATGGCATTTGCTGCCGTGGAGCCAGCGCTTTTTGACGGTGTTCATTGAAGAAGCAGGTCATCCGTTTTACGTCGGCCTTGCTCAGCTTGCCCGCCAGACGCTGGCCAGTTGGCAATCCTCCCTGTTAATCCCGGTCGCCGACAAACCGTTGTATCGCTAATTGTCTCTTCGCATGGCACTTACCTGCCGTGCGAAACCCCTTATTTGTGACGGTGTCACTTCTTAAGTTTTACCTTTAGGACTATTCTGCCCGCATCCCCTGAGGCCTTACTCCATAAGGCGTAACACCCTGTTTACATTGCCATCTTCCCCGAACTGATTTTCTCTGCCGCTGGAACCCTTCCCAATCGCTTGCTATAGGTCATGTACCCCTGCCGAAACATGGCATAACAACAGGCAATCAATGGGTTGCTATAACGCATGCGCACAGGGAGACACACCGCAATGCACTCATCATTACTGACACGTACGCTGCTTTTCATCGGCGCGATTATTGCAGTTCTCGCTCTCCTCGCCTGGGGAATTGGGCTGGATACGATCAAAGCGCGCCAGGTTGACCTGCTCTATCTCGGTCAGCAGCACCTGATTTTAGTTTTCTCTTCCATGTTCTTTGCCCTGTTAGTCGGGATCCCGAGCGGAATATTACTGAGCCGCCCGGCCGCGCGTGGCACCGCCGAATACGTGATGCAAATCTTTAACGTCGGCAACACCCTGCCACCGCTGGCGGTTCTGGCCCTGGCGATGGTGGTACTCGGCATCGGTGACAAACCGGCGATTATCGCCCTGTTCCTGGCGTCGCTGCTGCCGATTGTGCGTAACACCTATGCCGGATTGTGCTCGGTTCCCGCCTCACTGCTCGAAGCCGCTAACGGTATCGGGATGACCAAATGGCAGCGCCTGCGTCAGGTGGAGATCCCTAACGCCTGGCCGGTGATGCTCTCCGGCATCCGCATCGCCACGGCGATTAACGTCGGTACTGCACCGCTGGCCTTCCTGATCGGTGCCAGCAGCTACGGCGAGCTGATTTTCCCCGGTATCTATCTGAACGATTTCCCGACCCTGATTCTGGGTGCGGCGGCCACGGCGCTCTTCGCGCTGATTCTGGATACGCTTTTGGCTGCACTGGGCCGTCTGATGAGCCCACATATCGCACGATAACAATAACAAGGAGCAAGTATGAGACTGTCTTCACGCCTGGCGGCCCTGTTTACCGCCGCGCTGTTGGTCAGCCAGGCCCAGGCCGCACCGCTGATTCTGGCTACCAAGAGCTTTACCGAGCAGCATATTTTATCTGCCATGACCGTACAGTATCTGCAAAAGAAAGGGTTTCAGGTTCAGCCGCAAACCAATATCGCGACGGTCATTTCCCGGAATGCGATGATCAACAAGCAGATTGATATGACGTGGGAGTACACCGGGACGTCGCTGATTATCTTTAACCACATCAACAAACGCATGTCGCCGCAGGAGTCCTACGACACGGTGAAACGCCTGGACGCGAAACACGGCCTGGTGTGGCTTAAACCGGCGGACATGAACAACACCTACGCGTTCGCCATGCAACGTAAACGCGCCGAAGCCGAGCACATCAATACGATGTCCGAGATGGTGGCCAAAATTGAGCAGATCCGCAAAACCGATCCGGACAACAACTGGCTGCTGGGCTTAGACCTGGAATTCGCCGGGCGCAGCGATGGCATGAAGCCGCTCCAGGAAGCCTATCAGATGGAACTGGACCGTCCGCAAATCCGCCAGATGGACCCCGGCCTTGTGTATAACGCCGTGCGCGACGGTTTTGTCGATGCGGGCCTGATCTACACCACTGACGGGCGCGTGAAAGGCTTCGATTTGAAAGTGCTGGAAGATGATAAAGGCTTCTTCCCGAGCTATGCGGTCACGCCGGTGGTGCGCAAAGACACCCTCGCGGCCAACCCTGGTCTGGAAGAGGCGCTCAACACCCTTTCCGGCCAGCTTAATAACGACGTTATCACCGAGCTGAATAAAAAGGTTGATATCGACCATCAGTCACCGCAGCAGGTCGCCCGTGATTTCCTGCGTAGCAAGCAGCTGCTGTAAGGAGGCGCTATGGAGACCATTCACTACATTATTGATAACTGGGATTATTTATTAACCCTCACCTTTCAGCACCTGTGGCTGGTGGCATTAGCCGTCGGACTGGCGATCGTAACCGGCGTGCCGCTGGGCATTTTAATCGTGCGCCATAAATGGCTGGCGACGCCGGTGCTGGGCATCGCGACCATTGTTCTGACCATTCCGTCGATTGCCCTTTTCGGCCTGATGATTCCGCTCTTTTCGCTGATCGGTCAGGGTATTGGCGCCCTGCCCGCCGTTACCGCTGTATTCCTTTACTCGCTGCTGCCGATTGTGCGTAACACCCACACCGCCCTCGACAGCCTGCCGCCTGGTCTGCGTGAAGCCGGACGCGGAATCGGCATGACCTTCTGGCAGCGCCTGCGCTGGGTGGAGATCCCGATGGCCCTGCCGGTGATTTTCGGCGGCATTCGTACTGCCGTGGTGATGAATATCGGCGTCATGGCTATCGCCGCCGTGATTGGCGCGGGTGGTCTGGGGCTGCTGTTGCTGAACGGTATCGGCGGGAGCGACATTCGCATGTTGATTGCCGGTGCCTTAATGATTTGTCTTTTAGCTATTGTGCTCGACTGGCTGCTCCATCGCCTGCAGGTCGTGCTGACTCCGAAGGGGATTCGATAATGATAAAACTGGAAAACCTCACCAAACAATTTTCACAGAAAAATGGCCAGACCTTTAAAGCCGTCGACAACGTTAACCTGAACGTTCCTGAAGGGGAAATGTGTGTCCTGCTGGGGCCGTCAGGATGTGGTAAAACCACCACGCTGAAGATGATTAACCGCCTGATTACCCCGAGCAGCGGCACTATTCTGATTAACGGCGAAAATACCAACGAGATGGATACCGTCACCCTGCGCCGCAATATCGGTTACGTGATTCAGCAGATTGGTCTGTTCCCGAACATGACCATCGAAGAGAACATCACCGTGGTGCCGCGCATGCTGGGCTGGGATAAGGCGCGCAGCAAAGCGCGTGCTGAAGAGCTGATGGATATGGTGGCGATGGACCCGCATAAATTCCTCAACCGCTATCCGCGCGAAATGTCCGGCGGCCAGCAGCAGCGTATCGGCGTGATTCGCGCCCTGGCGGCGGATCCTCCGGTGCTGCTGATGGATGAACCTTTCGGTGCGGTAGACCCGATCAACCGTGAGGTGATCCAGAACCAGTTCCTGGAGATGCAGCGCAAGCTGAAAAAGACGGTGATGCTGGTCAGCCACGATATTGACGAAGCGCTGAAGCTCGGTGACCGTATCGCCGTGTTCCGTCAGGGCCGTATCGTGCAGTGCGCCAGCCCCGATGAACTGCTGGCAAAACCGGCGAATGAATTTGTTGGCTCTTTCGTCGGTCAGGACCGCACCCTGAAACGCCTGTTGCTGGTATCGGCGGGTGACGTTACGGATCAACAGCCAACGATCACCGTGCGCGAATCCACCCCCCTGCCGGAGGCGTTTGCCACCATGGATGACAACGACATCCGCGCCATCACCGTGGTGGATGGCAACGGCAAACCGCTGGGCTTTGTGAAGCGCCGCGAAGCACGTCACGCCACTGGCTCTTGCGCAGACATGCTGCATCCGTTCCGAATGACGGGCAAAGCGGAAGACAACCTGCGCGTTGTTCTGTCGCGTCTGTATGAGAGCAACACCAGCTGGATGCCGATCGTAGATGAAGAGGGTCGTTATAACGGTGAGATTTCGCAGGATTATATTGCGGAGTATCTGAGTTCAGGGCGAACCCGTCGTGCGCTGAATATTCACAGCGACACGTAAAATACTGCGGATAATAGCCGGGCAGTCAGGACTGCTGCCCGGTTTCGGTGTTACGCGACGACCTTCTCAACGGAGAAGGTGCTGTCCAGCATCGACAGATCGATGTAACGCGCCAGATCGCGCTGCTCAGCGCGGGGCAGATACGGCAGTTCACCCACCAGCGGTCCCTGCAGTTTTTTGCTCAACACGTCGATGATTTCGGCGTAATGGGCAAGACCGGGGTTGATGCGGTTAGCGACCCAGCCAATCAGCGGCAAACCATCGTTAGCAATGGCCTGCGCGGTCAGCAACGCGTGGTTAATGCACCCTTCCTGAATACCGACAACCATCAGCACCGGCAATTGTTCCTGCACCACCCACTCCGATAACGGACGCAGATCGTTCATCAGGCTGCGCCAGCCGCCGGTGCCTTCGATCACCACGTGATCGACGCTATCGCTGAGGTTCGCCAGCCCGTTGGACAACAGGGAATAATTGATAAGACCGCTGTGTGCGACGCTACTTTCGTCTTCACTCAGCGCGATCGGGTTGATGGCCTGATAAGGCAGCTCAAGGCTTGAGACACTTTGCAGCACCAGCGCATCTTTATTGCGTAGTCCTTCTGGCGTCTCTTTACTTCCTTTCGCGACCGGTTTATAACCTGCCACACTCTTACCGCCTGCCGCCAGGGCCTGCAGCAAAGCGCGGGACACCACCGTCTTACCGACAGAAGTATCAGTACCCGTTACAAAGAAACGCTTAAGCATCACTCACTCCACCTTTGGGCATATGCTTTGAAAATATAAACTAAGTAAATAATTCAGTGGAGTGAGTCTAAGGTATGCGCCGTCGGTCCAGATTGAGATAGCGCAATTTTTATGAGATCAGCGAAAAAGAGTTATCCCTGCAGCAGGCGGATCAATAGCGAACCGTTATACATCGCATCTTTCACCAGCGCGGCCCCGGCCATGGTGCCTTGATTGGAAAACTGCGTGCTCTCGACCACCATATTTTTACTGTAGGCCGGAAGGGATTGCTGACGAATGCAGTCAGAAATCGCCGGGAACAGGATCTCGGCGGCCTGATTCAGCGGCGAGCCAATCAGGATTTTTTGCGGATTAAAGAGATTCACCATAATCGCCAGAATACGCCCGACGTTATTGCCCACACCGGTAATGATGTCTTTCGCCAGCAGATCGCCCTGCCGCGCCGCGCCGCACAGGGATTCGACGGTCAGCGGCTGGCCGTGCAGCGATGAGCTCATCGACTGGCTAAGACGCAGCTGCGCCAGCTCCATCACGCTTTCGACGCTGGCGATGGTTTCGAGGCAGCCGTGGTTGCCGCAGTAGCAACGCTTGCCGTAGGGATCGACCTGCGTATGACCAATTTCCACCAGGCTGCTGCTCCCGGCATGCAACAGGCGGCCATCGGTAATCACGCCCGCCCCTACGTTGTGGTCAATCACCACCTGAATCACGTCACGCGCGCCGCGAGAGGCACCAAACAGCGCCTCGGCCATCGTCCAGGCGCTGATGTCATGCTGAATATAGACCGGTACGCCGGTGTGATTCTCCAGCACTTCACCCAGCGGCATGTCTTTGACGTCGTCATAAAACGGCATGCGATGGACGATTCCATTTTCCGTATCAATAATTCCCGGCAGGGTGATCGCAATGGACGTCAACCGCTCCAGCTTTTGCTGATGGCGAATAAAAAATTGATCGATATGGACAATGATGCGTTCAAGCAGGGTTTGCTCTGACTGGAGCGGCAGTTCGAGACGGTCCTCGACCACCAGCTTACTGCTCAGATCGCGCAGGGCGAGAATCACTTCCGCGCGGCTGATGCGAATCGACAGGTAGTGCCAGGCTTCGGTTTCCACCACCAGCCCCACCGCCGGACGGCCACGGCTGCCCGGCTCCTGGATTTCCGTCTCCTGAACCAGATGCGCTTCCAGCATTTCACGCACTATTTTGGTAATACTGGCTGGCGCCAACTGCGCCAGTCGGGAAAGATCGATACGCGAGACCGGGCCAAGCTGATCAATCAGGCGATACACCGCACCCGCATTGGTCTGCTTAATTTGATCAATATGTCCTGGCTGACTATCAGCAACCACCTCTTACATCCTTATTTTCGCGCTTCGAAATAAACTTTGGGCTATGGTGAAGCACTTCGCAGGCAATCGTCAAATTTAAACTTAGCCATGTGATTTGCCGCACATTTTTCGCCCTTTTTCAGGCCATTATTGGCCGCTTTGAGGCTGCAATCAGCTGGTTTTTGAAACGCTGTGCCGCATGGCTCTGTTCATGGTGTTTTGGCCACACCAGCCACATCTCAGAGACGGCATCCTCTTCGGCAATCGCCACCCAGCGCATTTCGCTGAGCTGCACACGTTTAAATGACGCCGGAAGAATCGATACCCCCAGCCCTGCCGCGACTAAACCGATTATCGTCATCGCCTCGCCCACCTCCTGGGTGATCACCGGCGCCTGCCCGTAGCGGCGCATCAGGCCAAGAATGTCGTCGTATAACCCGGTCCCGACGTGAGGGTCGAAAAAGACAAAGGGTTCCTGCGCCAGTTGGGCAAGCGTTACCGAGTCCAGTTCGGCCAGCGGGTGATCGCGAGGAATCATCGCCAGCAGCGGCTCGCGCAGGATCACTTCCCAGGCCAGGGTATCGGGCAGATGGGTGTTGCGCATCAGCCCCAGATCCAGCGAACCTTCATTCAACGGGACAATCTGCTCCCGCGTATTGATCTCGCGCGTCTGAATGTGCACATCGGGATAATGGCGGCGAAACGACGACAGGGTATCCGACACCGCGCTGATAAACGGCGCCGACGAGGTAAATCCGATGCGCAATTCGCCCGTTTCGCCCAGATGCAGACGTTCGGCGCGCGCGGCGGCGTCATCGACCAGACTCAGTATTTGTCGGCTGTCGGCCAGAAACTGCCTTCCCGCCTCCGTCAGGCTGACGCTGCGGTTGGTGCGGGCCAGCAAACGTGCGCCAACCTGCTGCTCAAGGATTTGGATCTGCTGGCTCAGGGGCGGCTGGGAGATGTTCAGCCGCGCGGCCGCCCGGCCAAAATGGAGTTCTTCAGCAACCGCGATAAAGTAGCGTAAATGGCGCAGCTCGATATTCATATTTTTAACGTATCATTTGAGATTATTAATATATTAGACAGAATATTTACAATTTCCTACTCTGATCTTGTGGTCATACCCGTCACCAGAAATCACGGGGATGTTTAAGCAAGGAATGAGTGTGAGTCGTACATCTACCGTTGATATCGCCCCGGCAAGCGACATTGATGATTTACCCGCAGCACCCGCGCCGGACCAGTTTATCAAACGTGGTACTTCCCAATTTATGCGCGTCACGCTGGCGCTGTTTTCCGCCGGTCTTGCGACCTTCGCCCTGCTCTACTGCGTGCAGCCGATCCTGCCGGTTCTCTCTCATGAGTTTGGCGTCTCTCCCGCCAGCAGCAGCATTTCCCTGTCGATCTCAACCGGGATGCTGGCGGTCGGATTGCTGTTTACCGGCCCGCTCTCCGACGCTATCGGACGCAAACCGGTGATGGTGACCGCGCTGCTGCTCGCGTCGGTGTGTACTTTGCTTTCGACAATGATGACCAGTTGGCACGGGATTCTGGTGATGCGCGCTCTGATTGGGCTGTCCCTGAGCGGCGTGGCGGCAGTCGGAATGACCTATCTCAGCGAAGAGATCCACCCGAGTTTTGTCGCCTTCTCGATGGGGTTGTATATCAGCGGAAACTCGATTGGCGGCATGAGCGGACGTCTGCTGAGCGGGGTGTTCACGGATCTGTTTAACTGGCGCATCGCGCTTGCGGTGATTGGCTGCTTTGCCCTGGCATCAGCGCTGATGTTCTGGCGTATCCTGCCGGCGTCACGCCATTTCCGCCCTACTTCCCTGCGGCCAAAAACGCTGTTTATCAACTTCCGCCTGCACTGGCGCGACCAGGGTCTGCCGCGTCTGTTTCTGATGGGCTTCCTGCTGATGGGGTCGTTCGTCACCCTGTTTAACTATATCGGTTATCGCCTGATGCTCTCGCCATGGCATCTGAGCCAGGCCTTTGTCGGCCTGCTCTCCGTGGCCTATCTCACCGGGACCTGGAGCTCGCCGAAAGCAGGCGCGATGACCGCACGCTTCGGTCGAGGGCCGGTGATGCTGGTTTCAACAGGGGTAATGCTCGCGGGCCTGCTGCTGACCCTGCTCTCTCCCCTGTGGGTCATTTTCGCCGGAATGCTGCTCTTCTCCGCTGGTTTCTTCGCCGCGCACTCCGTCGCCAGCAGCTGGATCGGCCCGCGCGCCCGTCGCGCCAAAGGCCAGGCGTCATCACTCTATCTGTTTAGCTACTACCTGGGCTCCAGCATCGCCGGGACTCTCGGCGGCGTGTTCTGGCACAACTATGGCTGGAATGGTGTCGGAGGATTTATTGCGTTGATGCTGTGCGCCGCGCTGCTGGTGGGTACGAGCCTGCATAAACGTCTGCACTGACGGTTATGCTTCAAACGAGCGCGAAATGGGAAAGCTGGTACACCGCCACCAGCGCTGAGATATTCACAATCACACTGATGATGAACCTGGTTTTGAACGGCTGCTTTTGCGTTTTATGGCGGAAGAGTTGTTGGCCCGCCATCGCGCCGGTCCATCCTCCCACAAGGCCAAACACCAGCAATGTAGATTCCGGCACTCTGCGCCAGCCCTTGCGCGCCGCCGTTTTATCCACGCCATAGATCACCAGCGTAAGCACATTGGCGAGCAAGAGCCAGCTGACAATGGGATGGGCGGTAAACGTGCTTCCGATCGCTGAAACGATGAGGAGCAAGTAACAGAAGCGATTGAGATTCATAGGCGCGGTCACGGTCGTTATTACGGTAAGTTGTGCGGCATTATACGGGGTCGCGCTGTCAGGGCGAAACGGATGTCATAAACCTGGAGCGGGCTGTTTAGCATCTTCTATAAAAGCCACGTCAATCATTACACCCGGCATCATTTCTTCAAGACCGTCTGTCAGCATCTTCCCGGCTTCATGAAGCTTCTCCAGGGGCATCTGCGGCAGACTCTCCAGAATGAACCACATTTGCTGCGCGTCCACACTCAGGCGAGTTCTGATCCCCTGTCGCCAGTTCCAGCGGCGGCAGGTCACTCCGGCATCATCGCACCAGATAACTTCTCCCTGCGAAGGATATTCAACTGCGGGTTCACCCTCTTTGACGGTATCAAAAGGTTCTGTGCCTTTTGCCACAACCAGCCGTGGCGCCCCCTGATAGGCAGCGATATTTTCTCCCCCAACCGGAACGGCATACTTCAGACTGACGGCGTTATAGAGATCCACGACCGGATCAAGAGCGGGCATTGCGCCGTCGCGAAGAACGCGTTTACGCAGCGCATCAGCTGAGCACGGCGTGCGTTTTGGCCTGGCACCAAATCCCTGAAACACTTCTGCCCACGCGGTCAAATGTGCTTCAGCCCAGGCAGGGGTTCCAGCCAGAACGGCTTCGCAGGCTGCTTGCAGAGCGATTTCACCAACACACGGGTTACGTACCGGGGCGGCCTCTACACAGATACTCAGAGCCCGGAAACCGGGGGCGATACCATAAACCTCTGGGGCAATTGACGGAGAGACAATGAACACGTGATAATCCTGTAATGACCAATTTACTCCATGATAATGACCAATGACCAAAAAAGTCAATTTAATGACCGATGCAAATTCGATTGTGAATACCGTTAACGAAGCCGTATCGCAGCGGATTAAGCTTTACCGTAAGCAAAAGAAAATATCACTCGATGAGCTGTCCCGCCGGGCGGGCGTCAGTAAGGGCGCTCTGGTTGAGATTGAGGGGTGCAGGGCAAATCCCAGCATCGCCCTGCTATGCCGCCTGGCTGCTGCGATGGGCGTTTCAGTAGCGGATTTTGTTGATGTCAGTTCCAAACCGACCGTGCATCTTATTGCTGAAGATGAGATCCCTGAGCTTTGGAATGGTGAAAAAGGGGGAAGAGCACGACTGCTCGCAGGTTCTGGCGGCCCCGATATGACCGAGCTATGGATGTGGGAAATGCAGCCGGGGGAAAAATTTGCTTCAGCCGGTCACCCGCAGGGAACGCTTGAACTGTTTTATGTACAACAGGGGACGCTTACGCTTGGCGTACAGGAGCACCTGTATTCGGTGAATACCGGCTGTTCAGCAACGGCCAGAACCGACGTCCCGCATTTCTATGAGAACCGGGGTAAAAGTTCACTCACATTCATCATGACAGTAAATGAAAAAGCATCCTGAGTGCTGCTCTTAGCACAGAGCAGACTTTACTGTTCCGCGTCTAAACTTTCTTCGGCTCCGGGGTTCCCTGATGAAAAACTAACTTCCATTGCCCATTATCAGAACGCGCCCAGCACGATGAACGAAGGGAAACGCGACTACCATCCGGATGAAACGTCCTGTAATGCAAGATGGCGAAATCCTCGCGAATGCTGATGAGCCGAAAGTCGTTGCTGAGAATGGCCGGGACACATTCTTCACCCATAAGAGACGCTATCGTCTCCTCACGAGTCACCAGGACGCCCGAGCGTGTAATTTCCTTGAACTCAGGATGAAGTATGTGCTCAAGCCATTCAAGGTCGTTCCGTTTGATCCCATGAAGAGTGCATTCAAGTGCTTCCAGCTTTTCCAGCAGCATGGCGTTCATCCTCGTTGAAACTCCTGTCACCTGGTATTAAAGCAGCCAGAGATAACGAACGCGATAACCTGATATCAACAATCTGATTAGTGCCCGTTGTTAAACATTTTTCAACCACTGACATCATTCGAACTTATTTATTAAGCACTTAGTCCAATTATAGTTAACTCTCGCTAACGCCAACGCTCCCGAAACTTCGCCGAAATCGACCGTCTGATGCCGGACAAAAAACTCGCGCAGTTGCATGGGTAAAAACGCTGCGCTATATCGCAACAGTGTGCTGTGCCAGAACGGAGCGGGCAAAGGGCTGCCCGTATGGCGCAGCAGCAGCTCATCTTTCCATTGGGAATTTAAAACGCTCTCGCAGAATGACTGGCGCAGGGCAATGGCGGGATCATCGGGGATACCTGCCAGCAGTAATTGACTGGGCAGTGCCACCAGCCTTAGCTGCCGGATCACAATGTGCTTTCCCTGATATTCACGCCAGATATCGGTCAACTGCCCTGTTTTTTCCGGCAGCGACTCCTTTTCTTCATACAGCGGCAGAGTCAGAGGCAGAAAAGTAAAATGGACGCTACTGACAGGGAGAACATCGGCCAGTCGATCGCCCTCCGTGCGTTGCTCCAGTTCGCGAATGAGGCATACCACAGGCTCGGGCAATACCGGCTGTATGCCCGTTGCAAGCGCCAGTTTGTCAGGATCGTAGTAATGCTGTTTCCTGATCTCTCCGATAGCGGGGTTTTCCCGCCAGAGCGCGAGGGTTTTCTGATTCGTCGCGCTGTACGCATTTTGCAGACGGGTGGCGTCCATAGCAGACCTGCCAGGGCGAGAGGGTTGAGTTCCCTTCACTGTACCCTCCTCTCTTCAGGCCGTCACAGGATCTAACAGAGAAGTGCCATAGGAATTATCGATTGTACACAGCCAATGCTCCCCCGCTTCCTGCCTGAAAACATAGGTCGCACGACGTGTGGTTTCGACCGTTCCCCCCTTGCCATCAGGAAAGCGAAGTACAGTTTCCATAATAACGAGCGCATTACCGCCCCCTTCGATCACCTGCATCTCTCCCTGCTCAACAATAAGTTGATCCTGAAAATAATCAGAGATGGCGATAAACGCTTTACGGATATTCTCTTTACCTGTGACGGTTAATCCCGGCTTCACCACCAGAGCAGCATCCTCAGCGTAATTCTCCATCAGAGAGTCAAAGTCTTTAGCGGAAATTGCTCTGTCACAAGATTCGATAATCTGACGTAACGGATGTGAGTGCATAATGATTATCCTGTAAAGTATCCCACCTGTATTACCTGGTAACTCAGTGTATATGTATAGCTACTATATTTTATGAGTTGTTGGGATTAACACGTTATTTCAGGAGGCTTTGTGCGCACTCGCCCGTCATCCCGGTTGATCGTTCTTTCGCCTGAGAATCGCGTTTTGCTCTTTTGCTTCTGCCATAACGATGACGCTCTGCGTGGAAAGACCTACTGGGCAACGCCTGGTGGAGGGCTTGAGCACAATGAATCTTTCGAGCAGGCTGCGTTGCGCGAATTACGTGAAGAGACGGGCCTGACAAGAGACTTAGCAGGTCCGCAGATAGCCGCCAGAACCTTCGAAATGATGCTGCCGAGTGGGGAGACTGTTCTCGCCGAAGAGAGTTTCTTTATTATTCATGCAGATCAATGGGATATCGACCGCTCAGGATGGAGCAGCAATGAAAAGAACCTCATTCGCGAGCACCACTGGTGGACAATCGAAGAGCTGAGACAGACCACTGAAATCATCTTTCCAGCCGATTTGATCATTGAAATACTTGAAGGTTCAGCTGTGTTTACTGCTGCAAAATGACGCTGATATCCGCGCCTGGCACCCGCAGCCAGGTCTGCGAAAAGTAAAATGCATGCAGTTATAAATGAAAAGCAGAGACAGATGACAACCTGGGATTATCCGTTTCGGCGTACTACATTCTCCCGCGTAGGTCCCTGAAAATAGAGGGTACTCACATGGCAGCTTCGGGGCTGTATCAATACAAAACGTACCGCTTCCCAGATTGAACGCCCGTTCAACAACGCCTCACCCATTTTAACCGTGCCATTCGGCAGTTCATTTAAATCGGTCATTTCAAAATCGGGTGGATACAGACCGGTGACGCGAATATTCTCCTTTGCAAGCTGGTGTGACAGCGTCTGCGTAAAACCGCTCAGACCATGCTTACTCGCAAAAAATGCCGGATGTGCAATTGAATCTGTAAAGCCAGGAATACCACATGCTGAGATGATGGAAATAATATCAGCCGAGCTGGAACGTCTTAAGCAGGGAAGTAAAGCCTGAGTGAGTAAAATCGAGCCTGTAAGACCAGAGCTAATGGTAGCAATGCATTCTGATGCGGGTTGATCCTCTAATTCCCCGGACAACCATTGTGCGGCGTTGAGAATAAGGATATCGACCGGTGCATCTGAATTTGTTATTAGCCCTGCGAACTCTTCTATGGATGCCTCATGGGTTAAATCACAGACATAGCCCCTTGCCTTCCCGCCTTCTGCTGAGACGATACCGCAGGTTGTCTGAATATCTTCTGGCCGCCGCGCGCAAAATTCCACGTCAACCCCTTCGCGAGCCAGCCAGACAACCAATGCCTGACCAAACCCACTGCCACCTCCGGTGACAACCGCTCTTTTACCTCGCAACATTCAACCTGCTCCTGTATTGGCGATCCATGAAACGTTGACGGAGATAGTGCAGGTTAGTAGAGCGAGACGTCTTCCCGTTTGTGCCATTCGGTTCAGATTAAGCAAAAAAGTAGACTATTCTCTGTCAGTCCGTTTTTTCGCTTAATTTCTCGCGCAGAAATTCAATGAATACCTGAGCTTTTGCAGGTAACAGACGTGTCTCAGTCAGCGCATAAATGGTGACCTCTTCTGCCTGCCAGTCAGGCAAAACCCGTGTCAGTTTATTATCGATAACATCTTCCTCGACAATTTTATCCGGCAGGATTGCAATGCCAGCGCCCATCTCGGCAAAACGACGCATCATACCAATGCTGTTCATCTGAAAACGCCCGGTCGGCGTGATGCTAATTTCATCTTCTTTACGCTGTAATAACCAGTGGCCGGGCTTGTCCTGGCGCATAGCAATACATTCATGATGTGTCAGTTCATCAGGATTGTCGGGCGTGCCGTTACGACGTAAATACGCCGGGGAGGCATAGAGGCTGCGAGGGAGCGAGCCGAGCTTTCGCGCAATAAGACCGGAATCAGGCAAACTTCCCATGCGAATAGCCAGATCATAGGGTTCCGAAACCAAATCGACATTTCTCGGGGTTAAATCAAAATCGAAGCTTATCCCCGGATGGCAGTCCGAAAACGCTTTGATGAGCGGTGCGAGAATAACTACCGCAAAATCGGCCGGCAAAGAGACCCGCAACATGCCCTGTGGCTGAGCCAGGAGAGAACCGAGCTGCTCATGTGCCAGACGCGCTTCATCAATAATGCGCCGGCTTCGTTCGTAATAGATCTGCCCCGCTTCAGTCAGCTCAATCTTGCGCGTCGTCCGGTGTAACAGCCTGAGGCCGATAAACTTTTCAAGCTCATTTATTTTGCGGGACAGGGTGGAGTTCGGCATGCCGAGAGCCTGAGCTGCGCCACGAAAACTGCGCGCTTTGACGACCTCGACAAAGTAGGACATGTGGTTAAGAAGTTCCATATTCATTGTGCCATTGATGGAATATTCAATTCTGATTTTAGCTATTTATCCCAAAAATTAACAGAGCTATACTTTAGTCATTCGTAGGAGATACCTGCACAAACTCTGATAAATACTAGCTATCTCAGTCAGTTAACCACAAAAGAGGATTACCTTTATGAGCTTTGAAAAATTCACCGCTGACAATGCCGCCATGCTGTTGATTGACCATCAGGTCGGGACGATGGGCTGGGCTAAATCGATGGCGTTTGACGAACTTAAACGCAATGCACTGATGCTGGCTAAATCTGCCGCCATTCTGGATATGCCGGTGGTGCTTACCTCCAGCATGGAAGAATATGCGCAGGGGCCGCTGCTTGAAGAACTGAAATCCATTCTGCCAGAAGAATTTGAAGCACGAATCAAACGCATGGGCATTGTGAATGCCATGGACGATGAGAACTTTGCCGCCGCCGTTCACGCAACCGGCAGAAAAAAACTGATTATTGCGGGCGTAACTAACGACGTCTGTACGGTATACCCGGCGCTGTCGCTGGTTGCAGCCGGGTTTGACGTGCAGGTTGTTGCGGACGCCGGTGCTTCTCCAACCAAAATGGCCGACGACATCGCCCTGCGCCGTATGGATAAGAATGGCATCACGCTTACCACAACGAACCAGCTGATTGCTGAGCTGGCAGGAAGCTGGGCGACACCGCAGGGTGAAAAACTGGTTCAGGTATTAATGGAATCTTTCCAGTAAACACTGAGCTTTTGGCCACTGACCCGGCAGCAAAATCTTTCTGTGGTGGAATGAACAGTGGAAATATACGTCAGCGTATATCATCCCCACAGAAAGCGCCGTGATACTCTTATATTTTTTTTGATGTTCACCCTTTATCCGTTGAGCGTTATTACCTTTACATTTCCCCTCAGCATGCCGGGCTGCTGAATTAATTTCTTTTTATTATCTCAGGGAATTTACCGCCTTTATTTTTCAGCCTACAGGAAAAGAAAAATGAATAAAATATTTACCCCATTCACACTCGGGAAATTAACCCTTAACAACCGCCTGGTTATGGCCCCCATGACTCGCAGCCGTGCTGAATATGATGGCACGCCGGGTGCTCTTGCGGTTGAATATTACGCACAGCGCGCCGGTGTGGGTCTTATCATTGCAGAAGGGACACAACCCAGCGATGACGGACAGGGATATTTGATGACGCCGGGTATTTACACCGACGCGCACGTGGTCGGCTGGAAAACTATCACTTCAGCCGTTCACCGTCAGGGTGGACATATGTTCATTCAGCTTATGCATGTCGGGCGTATGAATCATCCTGACAACACCCCGCACCATCGTCAGGGCGTAGCGCCGTCCGCCATTGCTCCCGGTGTACAGATGTTTACAGCAACCGGGATGCAGGATATTCCGGTGCCACGAGAACTGACAACGGCAGAAATCGCCAGCACCGTGGCTGATTTTCGTTACGCAGCCAGACGCGCGATTGAAGCTGGCGCAGACGGCGTGGAAATCCACGGTGCTAATGCCTATTTGATACATCAATTTTTGACACCGAGCGCTAACCAGCGCACAGATGAATATGGTGGTTCCATTGAGAATCGAGCCCGATTTGCGCTGGAGGTGGCTGCAGCCATCGCCGATGAGATTGGTGCAGATAAAACGGCAATCCGTCTGTCGCCGGGCAGCAAGATCTGGGGTATTGATGAAGGTGAAGAAGGCCCGACGCTTTATCGTTATCTGGTGGCTGAGCTAAATAAACTCGGACTGAGCTACCTGCATATTATGCATATGGGCAATGAGGAATTGCTTAGCGAGCTGCGGGCATTGTGGTCCCAATCGCTGATACTGAATCGGCCAGGCAAAAGCAGAGAAGCCATCGGCGATGATGTCGAGTCCGAATTTGCTGAACTGGAATCCTATGGCCAGATGATTTTGGCTAATCCAGACTTTACCCGTCGTATTAAAACAGGGGCACCGCTGAACAATGCCGATCCGGCAACGTTCTATGGTGGTGGTGCCGAAGGATATACGGATTATCCTGCAATGCACTAATTTCTCGCACGAAGAGAGAGGATGGGCATTTATGCTCATCTTTTTTTGTTGCGCCGCACCGAGTATGAAAATTGCGGTGAGTTTTAGTCATATTACAGGTCACGAAAAGCCCCGCCCCCGTCAGGATATATATTCCACAATTCAGCGCTGAAATTCATGAATACGCCATGAGATGAATATTCACTGTTGATTAACTCACCGTCGTGTCAGAAACGCGCATATCTGTTACATTGCCAGAACCATCGCCCGATTCCGACACGAGGACCTCATGAATAACAACAACTACCAACAACTCACCCGCACGTTCCAGCGTCTCTCCCGTTTCTCCCATCTCTCCTCCATCGCCAGCTGGGACATGTTCGCAATGATGCCGCCGGGCGGGAGCCAGGCGCGTGGGGAAGCACTGGCGGAAATGAGCGTGTTACAGCATCAAATTCTGACGGATAAAAAAGTGGGCGACTGGCTGGCCGCTGCCGAAAGTGAAGATCTTAATGACGTTGAACGCGCCAACCTGCGCGAAATGACGCGCCATTTCCAGCAGGCCTCCCTGCTGCCGGAATCGCTGGTGGAAGCCAAGTCTCTCGCCGGGAGCAAATGTGAACACGCCTGGCGCACCCAGCGTCCGGCTAACGACTGGCAGGGTTTTTCAGCCAACCTGAAAGAGGTGGTTAAGTTCAGCCGTGAAGAGGCGCGTCTGCGTGCCGAAGCCAAGGGCTGCACCCCATACGACGCTCTGCTTGATATCTTCGAGCCAGACATGACCAGCGCCCGCCTCGACGTGCTGTTTGGCGATCTGAAATCCTGGCTGCCCGATCTGCTGGCGCAAGTGGTAGAGAAGCAGTCACAAAAATCGTTCGTTCCGCCACAAGGCCCTTTCCCGACCGCCGTTCAGCGTGATCTGGGGCTGGAAGCGATGAAAATGCTGGGCTTCGATTTTAACGCCGGGCGTCTCGACGTCAGCGCCCATCCGTTCTGCGGCGGCGTGCCGGAAGATGTGCGCATCACCACGCGTTACGATGAAGACGAGCTGCTGAGCGCCCTGTTTGGTGTGGTGCACGAAACCGGCCATGCGCGCTATGAGCAAAATCTGCCGCGCAACTGGCTCGGCCAGCCCGTCGCTCTGGCGCGCTCCACCGCCATCCACGAATCGCAAAGCCTGTTCTTCGAGATGCAGCTGGGCCGCAGCAATGCGTTCCTGAAACATCTGCTCCCGGCGGTACATACCCGCTTTGGCAGTCAGGCGGCGTTTAGTGAAGAGAACTTCATCGCCTGGAACCAGCGCGTGAAACCGGGCTATATCCGTGTTGATGCGGATGAAGTGAGCTATCCGGCGCACGTGGTATTGCGTTACGAAATTGAACGCGCGCTGATCAACGGTGAAATCGAAGTGGACGACATCCCGGCCCTGTGGGACGAGAAAATGCAGGCGTGGCTTGGGTTGTCGACAAAAGATAACTACCGCAACGGCTGTATGCAGGATATCCACTGGACCGACGGCGGCTTTGGCTACTTCCCGTCATATACGCTAGGGGCGATGTATGCCGCACAGCTGTTCAGTGCGGCGAAAACGGCGCTGCCGGGGCTGGAGTCTTCTGTTGCGGAGGGTGATTTCTCGGCGCTGTTTGACTGGCTGAACCAGAACATCTGGCAGCACGGCAGCCGCTTCACCACTTCGCAACTGATTACCCAGGCCACGGGGGAAGATCTTAACAGCCGCTACTTCCGCGACCACCTCACCTCCCGCTATCTGTAATCCCCCGCGCCGGGGCGTGTACCCGGCGCTGTACATTCCGTTACACGCCGATACCAATGACTCACGGAAGCCTCGAATTCATAAGGATATAGTTATTTCAACGGCCCCGCAGTGGGGTTAAATAAGAAACCAAATTCGAGGGTATGAGAATGAAAAAAGTATTAGCTCTGGTTGTTGCCGCTGCTATGGGTCTGTCTTCTGCTGCGTTTGCTGCTGATGCTGCAACGTCTGCTACCCCAGCTCCGGCTGCTGCTGCGACCACGAAAGCGGCGCCAGCAAAAACTGTACACCACAAAAAACACAAGAAAGCCGCTGTAGAGCAGAAAGCTCAGGCCGCTAAAAAGCACCACAAAAAAGCAGCAACCAAACCAGCCGCCACCACCACTACGGCTGCGCCAACTGAGCAGAAAGCCCAGGCTGCGAAAAAACACCACAAGAAAGCCGCTGCTAAACCTGCTGTAGAGCAGAAAGCTCAGGCTGCTAAAAAGCATCACAAAAAAGCAGTAAAACACGAAGCGGCTAAACCAGCTGCACAGCCTGCTGCGTAATCGCACTCGCTAAACCGTGCCCCTCGCGGGCACGTTGCTAAACCGGCGCTGAGCTGTATTTATCGGCGCCGTTTTTTTATCCGGAGGGCGTATGCTGCGGCGCTATCGGTTTGAGTTCATTCTTATCACGCTTATTTTATGCGCGATTATCGCCAGCATGTTTTATCTTTCCTGATTGTAGCACGCTGATTTTACTCCCACTTTAACGCCGTCCCGTCTATAGTATTTTCATAGGGTTCAACTTTTTATAATCATAATTACCCCACCAGAGTGTGATATGCGGAAAACTGTTGTGTTGTTACTGGGAACGTTCTGTCTCTTTTCAGGCCTGGCACATGCAGACGATGGCGATGATAGCGCCATGGCTGCCAAAGAGATCAAAACGCTGTTCTTTGGTCATGATGACCGCACGCGTGTCACCGATCCGACCGGGGCGCCCTGGGATGCCATCGGGCAGCTGGAAACCGCCAGCGGCAACCTGTGCACCGCAACCCTGATCTCACCTCATCTGGCCCTGACCGCCGGGCACTGTTTACTGATCCCACCGAAAGGCAAGCCGGACAAAGCCGTTGCGCTGCGTTTTATCTCCCAAAAAGGTCTCTGGCGCTATGAGATCCACGGCATCGAAGGTCGTGTCGATCCGTCGTTAGGCAAACGCTTAAAACCGGACGGTGACGGCTGGATTGTGCCGCCGGCGGCAGCCGAGTGGGATTTTGGTCTGATTGTTCTGCGCTATCCGCCCTCGGGGATCACTCCTCTGCCTCTGTTTGATGGCGACAAAGCGGCGCTGACGGCAGCCTTAAAAGCCGCCGACCGTAAAGTCACGCAGTCGGGTTATCCGGTCGATCACCTGGATTCGCTCTACACCCACACGGACTGCATCGTCACCGGCTGGGCGCAAAACAGCGTCTTATCCCACCAGTGCGATACGCTGCCGGGCGATAGCGGCTCTCCGCTGATGCTGAAAACCGACGGCGGCTGGCAGTTGATTGGCGTACAAAGTTCAGCGCCTGCCGCCAAAGACCGCTGGCGCGCCGATAACCGGGCGTTATCCGTGACCGGTTTTCGGGAAAAACTGGAAGCGCTGGCGCAGGAATAGCTCAGCCATATTTGATTTCACGTAATTCCATAATCGCCTCGATGGGCATCGGCTGGCTGAACCAGAACCCTTGCAACTGGTCGCAGCCCGCGAGGCGTAGCAGTTTCATCTGCTTTTCGTTTTCCACGCCTTCGGCCACCACCGCCATCCCCAGTGCACTGGCAATCCGCACGGTGCCGCTCACCAGCGCCGCCGCCTGTTCGTCGTTATCCACCAGCCCGGCCAGTGATTTGTCGATCTTGATGGTGTCAAAATTAAAACGGCGCAAATAACCGATGCTGGAGTAGCCCGTGCCGAAATCATCCAGCGCGACGGCGATGCCCAGCGCTTTAAGATTCGAAATCGCCGCCCTGGCGCGCTCCGGGTTTTCCAGCACGTAGGTTTCCGTCACTTCCAGCTGCAGACGCGTGGCCGGAAAACGCGTCATTTCAATGATTCGCGCCACTTTGTCCTCAAATTCGGGATCGCGAAACTGCGCCGGAGAGATATTTACCGACAGCTTCAAATCACCAAAAGGCTCCAGATCCTGACAGGCGCGACGCAGGACAAACTGCCCTAAACCATAAATCAGGCCGCTGGTTTCGGCGATACTGATAAACACATCCGGTCCCAGCTCCCCCGCCGGACGCCGTGGCCAGCGCAGCAGCGCCTCAACGCTGGTCATTTTCTGGCTACGCGCATCGATAATCGGCTGGTACCAGATGTCGAACTCGTCGCGTTCCATGCCGCTGCGGATCTCATTTTCAATCGCCAGCTGCTGCTCGCGCACGCTGTTCAGTTCAGCGTCATACTGGGTGACGCGGCCCTTGCCGGTAATTTTCGAGTGATACATGGCGATATCGGCCCGGCGGAACAGCTCCGAGCTGGTGCATTCGATCAGCGTGCCGCTGGCAATTCCGATGCTGGCGCTGATGTGAATGGTGCGCTCACCGAGGCGCAGGGGCGCACTCAGGAATTCGAGCACGTTACTGGCAAACGCCGCCTGCGCCTGTGAATGGTCGCCGCCAATCAACATCGCAAATTCATCGCCCCCCATGCGGGCCAGCATGCCCCCTTCCGGCACCCGTTCACGCAGGGCGCCGGCCATCATGATGATCAGATCGTCGCCCACGTCGTGACCGTAAATATCATTCACATCTTTAAAACCATCGAGATCGATAAAGACTACGCTTTTGACATCAATATCGCCGCGCAAACTCACCCGCTCCAGCTCCTCAATCAGGGCGCGGCGATTGGGCAGATGGCTCAGCCAGTCCGTCCGCGCCACCCGCCGGGCCTGATTTTCTCCGCGCGCCAGTTTGTACAGCCCGACGCTGCTCAGCAGAATAAACAGCAGGATCAGCCCCGCCGCCAGGGTAACAATTTGCGTGATGTCGTTCGACGCAGCGCTGGCCGCCTGCGCACCGGGCAGTCGCGGCTGCCAGTTGAGATAGCCCAGCAGCTCGCCCGCCGAGCTTTTCAGCGGAACGCTGGCGATGCTGGTGTGATCGACGGTGAAATTGAGATCTTCAATCTGAAAGGTATTGCCCAGATCGCTCAGTATTTGCGGATTCAGGTGGCGGGTGATCACCAGGTAACGGCGCACATCGTTGTGCACCTGCAGGCGGCCAATCATCGGGCGGATTAGCCCAATGCCGACAAACGCTACCCCCTGGCGCGTGCGGGTGATCCCGGCGTAGATATTTTTCTCAGCGCGCAGCGCGTCGGCGTTATCGCGAATCAGCGCCTTCAGGCCATTGCCAAAAAAATCGAGGTTTTTCTCGTGGAAGGCTTTGCTCTGAAACGACCCCCACAACACGTTGAAATGCTCGTCCAGCACGAAGGTGCCGTCGTACAAATTATTGATCTTAAAGCCCGCTCCCCAGGTATTGTACAGCCACTCGGTGTTCAGCACCGGGGGATAAACCTCGCGAACGGCATCATCCCAGACGGCATTATCAATCACCAGCGACCAGACGCGGTTGGCCGACGTCTGGATCGCCCCTTGTACGGAGAGCGCCGAACGATGTTCATCTATTTCGTTGGTTTTACTGCTGATGAGGTGCAGGGAAAGGTAAAGCAGCGCGATGATGGAAACGATCAGGCCGATCCCGGCCATAAAAATCATGACAAACAGGGTTTTCGCGGTGGGAATATTGCGCCAGCTTAATGGGTTATACATTCGCCGCCCTCTCAAAAGCACTTCTTTCTAAGAGTAATACAGGTAGCGAATTTCGCTGCCCGTAAATACAGGCAGCGATCACATCAGGCCAGTTTTATCATGATCATGCCGGCGAGCAGCAGGACCAGGCCAATCCAGCCTTTACGGTTCAGACGTTGACCGAACAAAATCCAGCCCGCCGCCAGCGTTGCGGCGATACCGAAACCGCCCCACAGGGCGTAGGCCACGGAAAGATCGATCCCTTTCACCGCCTGGGACAGCGCGCTGAACGCCCCCAGCACTGCGGCGATTGACATCAGGCCGTAGACTTTACGGCGGAAGCCATCAGAAAATTTCAGGAATACGTTGGCGGCAATTTCCAGCACAATCGCCAGTGCCAGCCACGCCCCATGTACCCACTCAAACTGTTGCATGAGTTGGCTCCTGTGGCTGTTTTTTGCCTTTGCGGGTGCCCGATTTGATCAGCACAATGCCCGCGACCAGGGTGGTCAGACCGGCAATTTTCATCGTTGACAGGGTTTCATCAAATAACATCACGCTGAACAGCGTGATTAACAGAATACCGATCCCCTCCCACAACGCATACGCCACGCCGAGGGCGATCTTTTTAACCGCGAACGACAAGAAAATATACGAAAGGGAAATCATCACCAGCATTAAAATAAATCCGGTGTTGCCATCGCTGACGCTTGCCCATTTCATCGACAAGGTTCCGGTAATTTCAGCGATAATGGCCAGGGCTAACAATATCCAGTAAAACATGGTACTTCTCCTGCATGAGAATATAAATCACTGCGGCTTGTCGAAAACGACAAACCCAAAAATATGAAATAAATCAGATAGCCAGACGCATGGCGTCAGCTCAGGCAGAAGACGGGACTATAGCGCGTTGCGCCAGTGTTGCTCACCGGACAGCAGGCAGAGGGAGGTGGAAAATACAGCGGTGTTATTTGAAAAGTACGTCCTGAACAGATTGTCCATAATATTACAATTATCCGCGGTATTGCTTCTCGTCATTGCGGATGAAAATTGTCCTCGGTAGTTAAACACGCCTGATTTGTACCATAAGCTAAGGATTTACTCAAAACATTTTCAATTCTTTACCCTGCCCGTTTTATTTTCGTTCGCATATAAAATGCGCGTTGCCGTTATTATCATTATTATAAATAAAAAGCGTCACGCGGGAACTCACATGGCTAAGCCCATCATTACACTGAACGGACTGAAAATTGTCATCATGCTCGGCATGCTGGTGATCATTCTTGCGGGGGTACGTTTTGCCGCCGACATCATTGTGCCCTTTATTCTGGCACTGTTTATCGCCGTGATCCTCAACCCGTTGGTGCAGCGTATGGTGCGCCTGCGCGTCCCGCGGGTGCTGGCGATTACGTTGCTTATCACGGTGATTATTCTGGCCATGGTGCTGCTGGTGGCGTATCTGGGCACCTCCCTGAACGAGCTGGCGCGCACTTTGCCGCAGTACCGTTCCTCGCTGGTCGTGCCGTTACAGCATCTCGAACCCTGGCTGCAGCGCGCCGGGATTGAAGTCTCCGTGGAAGAGTTACTGAAGTACATCGACCCCAATGCCGCCATGACGCTGGTGACGGCGCTGCTGTCACAGCTTTCGAGCGCGATGACCTCGATTTTCCTGCTACTGCTGACGGTGGTGTTTATGCTGATTGAAGTGCCGCAGCTGCCCGTGAAGTTGCAGCAGATGATGTCTCGCCCGGTTGAGGGGATGGAGGCGATTCAGCGGGCGCTGGACAGTGTTTCGCGCTACCTGGTGCTGAAAACGGCCATCAGTATTGTGACGGGTCTGGTGGCGTGGGCCATGCTTGCCGCGCTGGACGTGCGCTTCGCGTTTGTCTGGGGGCTGCTGGCCTTTGCGCTCAACTATATTCCCAACATTGGCTCGGTGCTGGCCGCCATCCCCCCTATCGCTCAGGTGCTGGTATTTAGCGGACTGTACGATGCCCTGATCGTGCTGGCGGGATACCTGGTGATAAATCTGGTGTTCGGCAATATTCTCGAACCGCGCATGATGGGGCGTGGGCTGGGGCTGTCCACGCTGGTGGTCTTTTTATCGTTGATCTTCTGGGGCTGGCTGCTCGGCCCGGTCGGGATGCTGCTCTCCGTGCCGCTGACCATTATCGTGAAGATTGCCCTCGAGCAGACGGTGGGCGGCCAGAGTATTGCCGTGTTGCTGAGCGACGTCAGCCATCGCTGATCGCAAACACCGGCTTCGCGATCCTGCCCGCCTCGCGGTAATACGTCAGCGCCGGACGCCACTCTGTAAGGGAAAACAGCGTGGCGTCCCCGCCGTGGCTGGCCTGCAGTTTTGGCCAGATTTCACGAAACTCCCCCTGCCACTCGGCCACGCTCATTCCCGCCAGATAATTACGAATATGAAACCAGCGCACCTGCGGCTGTTGCCGGAACAGCTTCCCGGACAGCAGACCGTAGCTGACAAACACGCCTGCCGCAGGCAGCGAATTCAGGATCTGCTCGGCCACCTCGCCACCCGTGGCGTCGAAGACAATATCCGTCTCTTTGGCGATGGCGTGGATCGCCGCCGTGTCATGGTGTGATATTGGCGTGATCCCCCGCGCTGCCAGCCGGTCGGCGTGAACCGCTGAACGATGAATGCCGTACACGGATTCGGCCCCCGCCTGAAGCGCCCACTGTCCCAGCAGGAGCGCACAGTCCGATCCGGCGGCCGTCAGCAGCACGCGTTTTCCCCGTGGCGGAGAGTGTTTCAACATCAGCTGCGCGGCCAGCGGGTTAATGTACGCGCGCGCGGCAAGCACGGAATCGATAAAGTCGGGCACAGGAACCGCCAGATCCGCCGGGCAATCCACCACCTGCTGCCAGGTTCCCTGTCCGCGCAGCGGCAGCACCCGTTTACCGGTCCAGTCGGGCGGCCCGTCAATCACCACCCCAACCCCCTCGTAACCCGCAATGGCAGGCAGCGGCGTGCGATGGCGATAAGCCCCGGTAATGGGAATCAGATCCGAGGCGTTGACCGGCGCGAACAGCATCTGCACCCGTAACTGGCCGGGAGCCAGCGGCCCGCAGCGGGAGGTTTCCAGTTGCAGCACCGATTCCGGCTCACCAAAACGGCGGTACATTAGCGCAACGTTGTTCATCAGCGGCCCCAAGCAGAGTTAAACCGCACGAGTTTAATGTCTCGCGCGACGAGGGAAACGACTATTTTGCCACAGGCAAATCGGCGTAGCGTGTCGTATACCCCGGCGACAGCATTTCGCGTTTCATCGCCCAGCTTTTCTGGCTGCCCTGACCGGCAAACCAGACCGTTCCACGCCCGGAGAGATTGAGCCGATCGATAGTCTGCATCAGCGCCTGGCTATTGTTTCGCGGCTGGTATTCATCAAACAAATTCAGCTGCGCGACCCCCTGGCTGAAAAAATCGCTCAGCATCACCCCCGCTTTCATATAGCGAAAACCGTCCTGCCAGATCCGCTCCAGCGCATGGCTGGCGACGCGGATGATATCGCGCGTGTCGTTCGACGGGATCGCCAGACGACCGCTGGCCTGAGGGCCATAAAACACTTCATTTTCCGCGTGCGGGCTGGTGCGCATAAACACGCTGATCACGCAGCAGAACTGCTTTTCTGCCCGTAGCTTCTCGGCGGCACGTTCCGCGTAAGCGCACACCGCCTGCTGCATCTCGCGGTACTCCGTAATACGGTGCCCAAAGGAGCGGCTACAGATGATCTGCTGTTTCACTGGCGCGAATTCATCGATTTCCAGACAAGGCTCGCCGCGCAACTCACGCACCGTGCGCTCCAGTACCACATTGAAATGTTTACGGATCACCCAGGTTGAGCACTCCGCCAGCTGCAGCGCGTTTTCAATGCCCATCTGATTGAGTTTTTTGCCGATGCGCCGCCCCACGCCCCACACTTCGCCCACCGGCACCAGCGCGAGCAGCTTTTTCTGACGATCCGGATCGGACAGATCTACCACGCCATCGGTCTTACGCCAGGTTTTGGCCGCAAAGTTGGCCAGCTTGGCGAGGGTTTTGGTCGGCGCGATACCGACGCCAACGGTCAGCCCGGTATTTTTCAGGATCTGCTCGCGGATCTGACGGCCAAACGTCTCAAGCGCGATGCAGTTTGCCACGCCGGAGACATTAATAAAGGCCTCATCGATGGAATACACTTCAATCGCAGGCGCCATCTCCGCCAGGATCGTCATCACGCGATGGCTCAGGTCCGCATACAAGGCGTAGTTGGAGCTAAACACCGCCACTTTTTGCCGTCGCAGTTCATCTTTGATCTTGAAGTAAGGCGCACCCATCTTGATGCCAAGCTTTTTAGCTTCTGCCGAGCGGGAAATAATGCATCCGTCGTTGTTGGACACCACCACCACCGGTTTGCCCTGCAGATCGGGGCGAAACACCGTCTCACAGGAGGTGTAGAAGCTGTTGACGTCAACGAGCGCGAACATGTTTGTGCGATTTCACGGTGTGCGTTACCACCCCAAAGAGCTGCAGCTCGTCCTCTGACTGGAAAACGATGGGAGAGTAATGCTTGTTGTGCGGCAGCAGATGGAGGTACGGGCGGGTGCGCAGCTCTTTCACGGTGAACTCCCCCGCAATCGCCGCCACCACAATATCGCCATGTTCTGCCGTTAACGATCGGTCGATCACCAGCAGATCCCCGTCGCCAATCCCTGCGCCGATCATGGAATCCCCGCTCACTTTCACAAAATAGGTCGCACTGGGATGTGCGATGAGCAATTTGTTCAGATCGAGACGATCTTCGACATAATCCTGCGCGGGACTGGGAAACCCGCACGGGACGCGCTCCAGGAAAAGCGGTAATTCGATGATTTCTTTATGTTCACATGAAAAAACAGGATTCATGATAGCCAACTCAATAATAACTGTATATAAATACAGTATTATGCATTTAGCGATCAGATCAAGTCGATTCTGGCCCGCGAAAATGAAGCCGTTGAAGTCACACGGAATTTAAAAAGGAGAGATCATGCTGAAAGTCATCGCGGAAGATTTTATTAAACCGGAAGCCATTGAGACCGTACTCCCGCTCTACCGCGCGCTGGTGGAGGCCACCAAACGGGAGCCGCTGTGCATTGCCTACGATTTATATGTGGACGAGAAAGATGCCGGGCAATTCGTTTTTATCGAAGAGTGGCCGGATCGTGCCGCGCTGGATGCACATTGCGCGAGCGAACACTTCAGACGACTGGTGCCGATGATTAACCAGCACCAGCGAAAAGCGCCAACCTTTATTCTGATGGGCAGTTTCAGCCCTACAGTTTAAACGTGAAATCAGCGATATACCGCTCGCCGCCTTCGGCAATCGCCTTCGACAGCTTCTTGTAATAACGCTCAACGCCGTAGGCTTCGATGTGCTGGATTTGGGCACGGACCGGTGCGCAAAACAGCTCGGGGTTACCGGCCCCCACTCTTTTGCTGTTGGGCGGCAGCTCGGACGAAATCGCTTTAAACCAGGTGCGCACGGCGCTCTTCAGCGTGGCGGGCACTTTGGCGACGTCGTCGATGCCCGTCAGCACCTGCACCGTGGGAAACTGGTTGGCCTCGACGGCTGTTTTGAGGCGGTTAAAGAACTGGCTGAATAATTCAAACGAGCTTAAATCAGAAATCTTCTGTTTCGTGGAGCCACGGGTTTTGCTGGCCGCTTTCGCACCGCTTCTCCCGCGTTGAGGGCTTTCTTCGAGTTGCAAATCAAACAGCAGATTGCAGTGCTCCCGACGTTTTTTCACATCGGAGAACATCTCCAGAAAGGTAGAGATAAACTGCGGCGTCATCAGATCGTGAAGCTCATGGTTCACCAGCCACTGGGAGCGCGCAAACGCGCCAGGTGTAATGAACCAGTCCGGTGTGTCGGTGAAGCGCCTTGACCGACCTTTGCTGTCAAATTCGACGAACTCTGCCCCGTTCGCAAAGGCGAAACGGCAGTTCTTCAGACTGATGATAGTGTGGTTCATGATCAACGCATCTTTGATAAATCTGGCCACCACCGCACTCATCACAAAGGCGGTGTGCTTATCATCACGGATGACATACTTCAGATCTTCGACAGACTTCACGCCGGGTTCAAGATTATCGAATTCCAAGAAAAGGTGATACATGCCGAGGACTTCCTGATAGCGCCAATCCGCAAAGGATAACACAGATTAATAATGGGGTTGTTAATTGCCAGTATCCCTTTGCAGACACAACATACACTTAATGCACACTACAATAAAAAACATAGCACACTAACATAAATAAAAATCATCACTTCACATAAAAAATAGACACTACAAACTCACTAAAATAAAACTTTTTCAGAATTTTATGCTGTTTTTACGCCCGCTCTTGCAACCATTCTTTGCAGAAATGTTACATCTTTCACGCCCTCTCTCAGGCGCACTATCGACGAAAAATGGGACTTTCCGATTTTAAAGTGCATAAAAAAGCATTTTATTGCATAGGTAAAGATCCCACGTTGAGGTGATGTTTAATTGTTTACATCCCTGTAATTCATTGAGCAGATTTATGATTAAGCCAGAAGCTCTCACGCAGGACCTCACCCCGAGAATGGAAGCGTTTACACACTATGCAAAACCGGATGATTATTTTCCGCTGATTTGCACACTTTCCATACTCAAGTCTTTCCCCTTTCAAATGAAAATCGGCACAAAAACCAGGCGCGTTTTTAACGGATTTAATACAAATTAAACCGCAGTTTCAGAAAGTTGACTTGTAATCACTCTCCACGCATATTTCACAGCACAAATTAACAAGACAACGTTTGGAGGACTTGAGCAATGCCAAGCCGAGATTACCCGGACAAGCGTGTAGCACGCGGTACAGCAAAGGATGCTAACTTAAAAATGTTAAGCGCGAGGATTGAATCCACGCTGGTCGAATATGTCAGAGCCACGGCGTATGAAACGCGGCTGAGTAAGCAGGAAATTATTGCTGAGGCGCTAGAGCTGCACAGAAGAAGCCGAATGACGGAAGCGGCCACGGAATAAAGACGTGGCCGCCGGTTTAACTGGCTGGCTAGTTATTCCGCCAGCGCGTTCAGGGCAGCCAGAGCGTCATCCGGCAGCACCAGATCGCCAGCTGCCAGGTTTTCGCGCAGATGCGCCACCGACGAAGTGCCAGGAATCAGCAGAATATTCGGCGAGCGTTTCAGCAGCCATGCCAGTGCAACCTGCATTGGCGTGGCACCCAGTGAATCAGCAACCACCTGAAGGCCGGACGATTGCAGCGGCGTGAATCCCCCCAGCGGGAAGAACGGCACATAGGCAATCCCCTGCTCCGCCAGCTCATCGATCAGCGCATCGTCGCGACGATTCACGATGTTGTAGAGATTCTGCACGCAGACAATCGGCGTGATGCGCTGCGCCTGCGCAATTTGCGTGGCAGTAACATTGCTCAGCCCAATGTGTTGTACCAGACCCTGACGCTGTAATTCCACAAGCGTGGTTAAAGGTTCTTCGATCGATCCCTCTGCAGGGCCGTGAGCGCTAAACATGATGCGTAAATTCACCACATCCAGCACGTCCAGCTGCAGGTTTCGCAGGTTATCGTGCACCGCCTGCGTCAGCTCCTGCGCCGAAAAGGCCGGCAGCCAGGAGGCGTCAGTTCCGCGACGGGCACCAATTTTCGTTACCAGCGTCAGATCGTCACGGTACGGATGCAGTGCTTCCCGAATCAGCTGATTGGTCACATGCGGGCCGTAGAAATCACTGGTATCAATATGATTCACCCCTGCCGCCACCGCTTCACGCAGCACTGCCAGCGCAGCCGCTTTGTCTTTTGGCGGACCAAATACACCGGGACCAGCAAGCTGCATCGCGCCATAGCCGAGTCGGTTAACCGCGCGAGTCCCTAACGTATAACTGCCACTTTTCTCAATACGGGTCATATGCGTCTACCTGTCTGACTGCCAATTAAGCAGTAGTAAAATTAAAGTTTAGCCCTACTACGTCGATAACAATGATGCAACTTCTGCACATCAAATGGGCTTCCGTCATGCTGAAAAATCTGCACGTTATTACCGGGATTGTCTTTGCTCTCACTATATTCTGCCTGTTGCAAGTCGTCACGGGGGGATTGTTTTATTCCGCTGTCAGCAATGACCGTCATAACTTCCAGAACTCAGGCAACCTGAATGCACAGCAGGAGAGCCTGAGCGACAGCGTCAACACGCTGGTCAAAACTCGCGTCACGGTCACGCGCGTCGCCATTCGTTACCTCAAAAATCAGCGCGACCCGGCCTCTCTGGCGGCGATCAATAAGCTGCTCGGTAACGCCAGCGATTCGCTGACCAAAGCGGAAAACTACTACAGCACCTGGCAGGCCATGCCTCCGGTGAAGGGCCAGCGCCCGGAACTCACGGCTGAAATGCAAAAAGCGTACACCCAAATGCATGAAGTGATGCGCCTGTCGATTGAGTATCTGCGCGCGGATAACTATCAGGCGTATGGCGATCTCGACGCGCAGCAGGCGCAGGATGGAATGGAAGCCGTCTACACCCAATGGCGGGCGGAAAACAACACTCTGCTGAAAGCGGCGGCCAAAGAGAACCAGAACAGCTTTACCCATATGCAGTGGACGCTGGGCACCATTTTCCTGGTGGTGGTAGCGGTACTGATTGTGTTCTGGCAAGGATTACAGCACCTGCTGCTGAAACCTCTGCGCAGCGTGATGAATCATATTCGCACCATCGCCAGCGGTGATTTAACACAAGCTATTTCCATCGACAGCCGTAACGAGATGGGCCAGCTGGCGGCAGGGCTGCATGAGATGCAGACGTCGCTGGTTACGACCGTCAGCGCGGTGCGCGGCAGTACCGATTCTATCTACACCGGCGCGGGCGAAATCGCCGCGGGCAGCAATGATCTCTCGGCCCGTACCGAGCAGCAGGCCTCTTCGCTGGAAGAGACGGCGGCCAGTATGGAAGAGCTGACGGCGACGGTGAAACAGAACTCTGATAACGCGCGCCAGGCGACGCTGCTCGCGAAAAACGCATCGGAGACGGCGGATCGCGGCGGGCGTGTGGTGGATAACGTAATTCGCACGATGACCGAAATTGCCGACAGCTCCCAGCAAATTGCGCACATTACCAGCGTGATCGACAGCATCGCCTTCCAGACGAATATTCTGGCGCTGAACGCTGCGGTGGAAGCGGCGCGAGCCGGTGAACAAGGGCGCGGATTTGCCGTGGTCGCCGGGGAAGTTCGCACCCTGGCGAGCCGCAGCGCACAGGCGGCGAAGGAGATCAAAGCACTGATCGAAAATTCCGTCAGCCGGGTGAATACCGGCTCCGGCCAGGTGAGTGAGGCCGGGGAAACCATGAAAGAGATCGTCGCAGCTGTCACCCGCGTAACCGATATCATGGGTGAAATCGCATCGGCGTCCGATGAACAGAGTCGCGGTATTGAGCAGGTGAGTCTGGCGGTTTCGCAGATGGATAGCGTGACGCAGCAAAACGCCGCGCTGGTGCAGGAGTCCGCTACGGCGGCAGCGGCGCTGGAGGATCAGGCGGAACAGCTGCGCCAGGCCGTCGCCGCATTTCGCCTGAACGTGCAAACGCAGACGATCTCCCCGCGCGCGGCAAACCTGAAAACACCGCAGGTATTGCGCCCGGCGGCAGCCTCCGCCGGAGATGGCAACTGGGAAACTTTTTGATGCACTTAGCGGCTGCGCTTTGCGTGCCGCTCCCGGTTCTCCAGCTTAGCGTCGTCCGATTTTTGTAAGGCTACATAGCACGCACCGCTGCCGCCATGATGGGGCAGCGCAACGCAGACGGCCTGCACGGCGTCGAATTCCGCCAGCCAGCGCGCCAGGTAGCTGCGCACGATATTGGCATGCGAGCCCTCTTCCCGGCCCTTGCCGTGGATGATAATCAGATTGCGTAAACTGTCCTGCTGCGCCTGCTGAATAAATGCAAACAGCATCTGACGGCACTGCTCCACCGGCTGGCGTAATAAGTTCAGGCTGGCCTGACGCGGGTATTTACCCGTGCGTAGCTTATCAATGACTCCCCGCTGAACGCCTTCGCGCTGAAACATCAGCGGTTCGGAAAGCGGCAGAACATCGAGGAAGCCGAGGGTGAGGAAATTATCGAGCTGGGTAGTGTCGATACGCTGGCGGGCACGCGGATTGCGGCTCGGCTGCCAGTTAATATCGGTACTGCGCTTCAGCGGCTGGACATCATCCATGGCGTCAAGAAAAAGCGATTTGTCGTCAGGTTTCATGGTGCTCCTCCCGCTACATCTGAAGGCGTACTATACCTGCGCCCGGCGAGCGTCTCAATATCAGCCGAGCGCCCTGAAAAAATAATAACGCGCAGATATGTATTAAAAAAGCTAATAGATAATCGTGAAGCCGCCTTAAAATAAATTTAACAGGTGATTAAGTGTACAGTTTAAGTTAAAAATAAGTTAAATCATGCACTCCGATCACTTTATTTTTAGAGGAAAGCTGTTATAACTAAATAAACCTGCAACACGGATAATAAGCGGGACTTGCACAAGGATGCACTGCTGTGTGTACTGTAGGGTCTGTCCGATGTCGGCAGGCTCTATTTTTTTATTGTCCTTCGTTGAACATTATTCCACGGGCGTGTCTTCTGAACTGCGTTATTAATGACGCCGTCAACGGTGTTTGTCGGGAATCACGTCTTTGGATTAAATAATAAGCGGCTTTGGGTAATATTTCTTCAACCGGCAACATCACCAGACGGTGCGCCAGCAGAGGGTCGCAGCCCAGCTCCTGCGGCAAAATGCTCAAAAAATCGCTTTGCGCCACCAGGCTAATACAGGACGAGAATGTTTCACACACTACGCCAATTTGCGGTATTTGTGAGCGATGGCGGAATATGTCTTCAAGTTGTTTGTAATAACTTCCGCGCGGTGTGGGCATCGTCCAGTTATAATTCATAAGCTCACTAATGGATTTTGCGCCAATCGCCGGATGACCTTGCCGACAAAATATGGCGAAGGGTTTTTCGAACAGTTTTTCAAAGGTAAATTCGTGATCGTAAGGTCCCTGATAATAGGTATTGATGGTGAAATCCAGCTCTCCCTGGCGTAATTCGTTGATCATCGACACCAGCTGCCCTTCCATAATTCGCACTTTCACCTGCGGATGCTGCTCGTGAAAACGGGTGATCACCGCAGGCATTAACGTCCGGGCCACGCTGGCTCCCATCCCGATATTGATCTGCCCGCCCTGCAACCCCTGACGCTGGCGAATATCATCCTGCGCGGCGCGCAGCTCTTCGAGGATCAGGTTGGCGTGCTGATAGAAACTCTCGCCGCATTCCGTCAGCGCCACGCCTTTACTGCGCCGCACAAACAGCTGTGCAGCCATCCCCTCTTCCAGCTCTTTGATGGATTTGGTTAACGCCGGTTGCGACAGATTCATCGCCCGGCTGGCACCACGAATACTGCCCTGACGCGCCACTTCGACGAACGCGCGGATCTGATGAAATTTGACCTGAAATGACATAGCCCGACCGATAACCGTTGTTTATCAGAGTAAAGAAATTGTCATCTACTTTAATGGAAATGGATGTGCGAGGGTAATTCCTGAACGGTTAAAACTGTGAAAAATTGGTTAGTGATAAGTAAAAACTATCACAGCGTGAAGCAGTTCACATATTTTCATGATGACAGGAAGAGAGATGGATTCATTGACACAATCCCTTCAAAAATTAATGCCTCAGCTGACAACATGGCGTCGTGATTTTCACCAGTATGCCGAATCCGGCTGGGTGGAGTTTCGCACCGCCGCAAAAGTCGCGGAGATCCTCGATAACCTGGGCTATGCGCTGGCGATGGGCCGTGATGTGGTCGATGCCGACAGCCGAATGGGACTGCCCGACGCGGACACGCTGGCCGCGGAATTTGCCCGCGCCCGCCAGCAGGGCGCGCCAGAGAAATGGCTCAGCGCCTTTGAAGGCGGCTTTACCGGCCTTGTCGCCACGCTCAACACCGGTCGTCCCGGGCCGACTCTCGCGTTTCGGGTAGATATGGACGCGCTGGATCTCAGCGAAGCCCTCGACGACAGCCATCGCCCGTTCCGCGACGGTTTTGCCTCCTGCAACCCAGGGATGATGCACGCCTGCGGCCACGACGGTCATACCACCATCGGCCTTGGGCTGGCGCATCTGCTGAAGCAGAACGAATCCCGGCTGAACGGCACCCTTAAACTTATCTTCCAGCCCGCTGAGGAAGGCACACGCGGCGCGCGCGCCATGGTGGCCGCCGGTGCGCTGGATGGCGTCGACTATTTTACCGCGATCCACATCGGCACCGGTGTCCCGACCGGAACCGTTATCTGTGGGAGCGATAATTTTATGGCGACCACCAAATTTGACGTGCGTTTCACAGGCGTTGCTGCCCACGCGGGCGGGAAACCGGAAGATGGCCGCAATGCCCTGCTCGCCGCCGCTCAGGCCGCTCTGGCCCTGCACAGCATTGCGCCCCATAGCGAAGGCGCGTCACGCGTTAACGTCGGCGTCATGCAGGCGGGCAGCGGGCGTAATGTCGTTCCCGCCAGCGCGCTGTTAAAAGTGGAAACGCGCGGCGAAAGCGAGGCCATCAATCAGTACGTGTTTGAACGTGCTCAGGCGGTGATCGACGGTGCCGCTGCGCTCTACGGCGTAAAGGCTGAAATGCGCCTGATGGGCGCCGCGACCTCCAGCGCCCCGTCACCGGCGTGGGTTGACTATCTGCGTGAACAGGCAAGCCAGGTGCCGGGCGTGCGCCAGGCCATCGACAAAGTAAAAGCCCCGGCGGGATCAGAGGATGCCACGCTGATGATGGCGCGGGTGCAGCAGAATGGCGGGATGGCCTCCTATATGGTGTTTGGCACCGATCTGAGCGCCGGTCATCACAATGAAAAGTTTGATTTTGACGAGCAGGTCATGGCGGTGGCGATTGAAACGCTGGCCCGAACTGCGCTCAATTTTCCGTGGACGCGAGGTGTGTGATGCAGGAGATCTACCGTTTTATTGACGATGCGATTGAAACCCGATGTCAGACCTTCACCGATATCGCGGATGAAATCTGGGATCACCCGGAAACGCGTTTTGAAGAGTTCTGGTCCGCCGAACGTCTGGCGAGCGCGCTGGAAGCCGAAGGTTTTGCCCTGACGCGCGAGGCAGGCGGTATTCCGAATGCCTTTATCGCCAGCTTTGGCAGCGGCAAACCTGTGGTGGCCCTGTTAGGGGAATTTGACGCGCTGGCGGGTTTAAGCCAGACCGCGCACTGCGCCAAGCCGCAATCAGACACACCCGGCGAGAACGGCCACGGCTGTGGTCATAATCTGCTGGGAACGGCGGCGCTGGCAGGCGCGGTAGCCGTGAAAAGCTGGCTGGAAAAACACGGCGGCAGCGGCACGGTGCGTTTTTATGGCTGCCCGGGTGAGGAAGGCGGCTCCGGCAAAACCTTTATGGTGCGCGAGGGGCTGTTTGACGATGTGGATGCCGCCGTGACCTGGCATCCGGAAGCCTTTGCCGGGATGTTTAACGTCAGCACGCTGGCGAATATCCAGGCCTCGTGGCGCTTTCAGGGGATCGCCGCGCATGCCGCGAATTCGCCTCATCTCGGGCGCAGCGCGCTGGATGCCGTTACCCTGATGACCACCGGCACAAACTTCCTCAATGAGCACATCATCGAAAAAGCCCGCGTGCATTACGCCATCACCAACACCGGCGGGATTTCGCCGAACGTGGTGCAGGCTCAGGCCGAGGTGCTGTATCTGATCCGCGCCCCGGAGATGGCTGACGCCCAGCAGATCTACGAGCGTATTGAAAAGATCGCGCAGGGCGCTGCGCTGATGACAGAAACCACCGTCGAACGCCGCTTTGATAAAGCCTGCTCCAGTTATCTGCCGAACCGCACCCTTGAAGCCGCGATGTACAGCGCGTTACAGCATTACGGCACGCCTGCGTGGACGGAAGAAGAGCGCGAATTTGCCGCTGAAATTCGTAAAACCCTCACGCCAAACGATCTGCAAAACAGCCTGAAAAATATCGCCGCTACGGGCGCAGACGAGGGTAAAGCCTTTGCCCGTCGACATCATGAGACGCTGCTGGTGGATGAGGTCGCGCCCTACGCCATCACCGATAATGTGCTGGCGGGTTCCACTGACGTGGGCGACGTGAGCTGGAAAATGCCGGTGGCACAGTGCTTCAGCCCCTGCTTTACCGTCGGCACGCCGCTGCACACCTGGCAGCTGGTGGCGCAGGGTCGCACCTCTATTGCCCACAAAGGTATGCTGCTGGCGGGAAAAGTGATGGGCGCTACGGCGCTGAATCTGCTGCAGGACGCGTCGCTTCTGCAATCCTGCCGGAATGAGTTTGAACAACAGATAAAAGAACGACCGTACGAGTGTCCGATCCCACATAACGTGACACCGTCACCTTTAAAATAATAAAACACGCAAACAACAACACAACAGTCCCGAGGAACGCCCATGAGTATGTCTTCCATACCTTCGCATTCCCCATCCGGTAAGGTCTATGGCTGGGTTGAAAGGATCGGCAATAAAGTGCCGCACCCTTTCCTGCTTTTTATCTATTTGATTGTGATTCTGATGATCGCCACCGCCGTGCTGTCGGCTTTTGACGTTAGCGTGCGCAGCCCGGCGGATGGCAGCATGGTGGCGGTGAAAAACCTGCTCAGCGTCGAAGGGCTGCACTGGTTTTTGCCGAATGTGATTAAAAACTTCAGCGGTTTTGCGCCGCTGGGGGCGATTCTGGCGCTGGTGCTGGGCGCGGGTCTGGCCGAACGCGTGGGGCTGTTACCGGCGCTGATGGTCAAAATGGCGTCGGTGGTTAACGCACGTTACGCCAGCTATATGGTGCTGTTTATCGCCTTTTTCAGCCACATCTCCTCTGACGCGGCGCTGGTGATTATGCCGCCGATGGGTGCACTGATTTTCCTCGCCGTGGGCCGTCATCCGGTGGCGGGTTTGCTCGCGGCCATCGCGGGCGTCGGGTGCGGCTTTACCGCCAATCTGCTGATCGTCACCACCGATGTGCTGCTCTCGGGGATCAGCACCGAAGCGGCGAAAACCATTGATACCGCTATGCACGTCAGCGTGATCGACAACTGGTACTTTATGGCAAGCTCGGTGATTGTGCTGACGATTGTGGGCGGCCTGATCACCGATAAGATCGTCGAACCGCGTCTTGGTCAATGGGAAGGCAGCCGTGATGAAAAGCTGGAGACACTGAGCAAGGAACAGCGCCACGGCCTGCGCGTCGCCGGCGTCGTCTCGCTGCTGTTTATCGCGGCAATAGCGCTGATGGTGGTGCCTGAAAACGGTGTCCTGCGCGATCCGGTCAAACACACGGTCCTGCCGTCGCCGTTTATTCAGGGCATTGTGCCGCTGATTATTCTGTTCTTCTTTATCGTTTCTCTCGCTTACGGCATTGCCACCGGCAAAATTCGCCGCCAGGGCGATCTGCCCCATCTGATGATCGAGCCGATGAAAGAGATGGCGGGTTTTATCGTGATGGTGTTCCCGCTGGCGCAGTTTGTGGCGATGTTTAACTGGAGCAACATGGGCAAGTTTATGGCCGTTGGCCTGACCGATGCCCTGGAGTCCGCCGGACTGAGCGGCGTACCGGCGTTTGTCGGGCTGGCGCTGCTGTCATCCCTGCTGTGTATGTTTATCGCCAGCGGGTCCGCCATCTGGTCGATTCTGGCGCCAATCTTTGTGCCGATGTTTATGCTGCTCGGCTTTCACCCGGCGTTCGCCCAGATCCTGTTCCGCGTGGCCGATTCGTCGGTGATCCCTCTCGCACCGGTGTCGCCGTTTGTGCCACTGTTTTTAGGCTTCCTGCAACGCTATAAGCCCGAGGCGAAACTGGGTACCTACTATTCGCTGGTGTTGCCGTATCCGCTTATCTTTTTAGGGGTATGGCTGGTGATGTTAATCGCATGGTATCTTGTGGGGCTGCCAATTGGACCGGGGATTTACCCACGGCTTAATTAAGGGACAAAGGATGCTGAGATTACTCGAAGATAAGATTGCCACGCCGCTTGGCCCGCTGTGGATCATTGCCGATGAGCAGTTCAACCTGCGCGCGGTGGAGTGGGAAGAGCACAGCGACCGGATGGTGGAACTGCTGAATATCCACTATCGTGGCGGCTATGAGCGCGTCAGCGCAACGAACCCCGGCGGGTTGAGCGCGAAAATGGCGGACTACTTCGAGGGCGATCTCGGCATCATTGATACCTTACCGACCGCCACGGCAGGCACGCCTTTCCAGCGCGAAGTGTGGCAGGTGTTGCGCACCATTCCCTGCGGGCAAATTATGCATTACGGTCAGCTTGCCGAACAGTTAGGCCGCGCGGGTGCCGCGCGTGCCGTCGGTGCCGCCAACGGCTCAAACCCGGTCAGCATTGTGGTGCCCTGCCATCGCGTGATTGGCCGTAACGGCACCATGACCGGCTATGCCGGTGGTGTGCAGCGTAAAGAGTGGTTATTGCGCCACGAAGGCTATTTGCTGTTGTAGAAATCCAGGCTTTTAGTGCTTAATTTTCTATGATTTAGGTCATTATTCCACAATCAAGCTGTGGAATTTCAAGAAGATGGCGACACAATGTCGCCACTTGCCGCTATTGATGGTTTCCCAGGCTTACGCACACTCCAAAAAGATGTTAAAATTGACCAATATCAATTAAGGCTTGAGCAGACCTATGATCCCGGAAAAGCGAATTATACGACGCATTCAGTCTGGCGGTTGTGCTATCCATTGCCAGGATTGCAGCATTAGCCAGCTCTGTATCCCGTTTACCCTGAATGAGCATGAACTCGATCAGCTTGATAATATCATCGAGCGCAAAAAGCCTATTCAGAAAGGGCAAACGCTGTTTAAAGCGGGAGACGAACTGAAATCGCTCTATGCGATCCGCTCTGGCACCATTAAGAGCTACACCATCACCGAGCAAGGTGATGAGCAGATCACAGGCTTCCATCTGGCGGGCGATTTAGTGGGCTTTGACGCTATCGGCACCGGCCATCACCCGAGCTTCGCTCAGGCGCTGGAAACCTCCATGGTTTGTGAAATCCCGTTTGAAACGCTGGACGATCTGTCAGGCAAAATGCCTAATCTGCGTCAGCAGATGATGCGTCTGATGAGCGGTGAGATCAAAGGCGATCAGGACATGATCCTGCTGCTTTCCAAAAAGAATGCGGAAGAGCGTCTGGCAGCTTTTATCTATAACCTGTCGCGTCGCTTTGCTGAGCGTGGTTTCTCCCCGCGTGAATTCCGTCTCACCATGACCCGTGGCGACATCGGTAACTATCTGGGCCTGACCGTTGAGACCATCAGCCGCCTGCTGGGTCGTTTCCAGAAAAGTGGCATGCTGGCGGTGAAAGGCAAATATATCACCATCGAAAACGGTGAAGCACTGGCGGTTCTCGCCGGTCACTCCCGCAACGTCGCCTAAGCCTCGCTTCTCTTCAGCCGGATCGATAAATTTTCGTGATTTATTGATCTGGCAAAACCTTATCCCCTGTTTCATTCAACATATATAGGTTACTCTTTTAATTACAGACTGTGGTGACAGTAGTAAGGAGACCTGTATGGCAAAGTATCAAAACATGCTGGTGGCCATCGATCCTAATCAGGACGATCAACCGGCGTTACGGCGAGCTGTCTATTTACATCAACGGATTGGCGGCAAAATCAAAGCGTTTTTGCCGATCTATGACTTCTCATATGAGATGACCACCCTTCTGTCGCCTGACGAGCGCACTGCTATGCGTCAGGGAGTGATCAGCCAGCGGACCGCGTGGATCCGCGAGCAAGCTAAATATTACATTGATGCGGGGATCCCCATCGACATCAAAGTCGTGTGGCATAACCGTCCTTTCGAAGCCATTATCCAGGAAGTGATCAGCGAAAAACACGACCTGCTGCTGAAGATGGCGCACCAGCACGACAAGCTGGAAGCGGTGATTTTTACCCCAACCGACTGGCACTTGCTGCGTAAATGCCCTTGCCCGGTGTGGATGGTGAAAGACCAGCCGTGGCCAGAAGGCGGTAAAGCGCTGGTGGCCGTAAACCTCGCCAGCGAAGAGAATTATCACAACGCGCTGAACGAAAAACTGGTTAAAGAGACAATCCAGCTTGCCGAACAGGTTAACCATACGGAAGTCCATCTGGTCGGTGCGTATCCGGTTACCCCTATCAATATCGCCATCGAACTGCCTGAATTTGACCCGAGCGTCTATAACGACGCTATTCGCGGTCAGCACCTGCTGGCCATGAAATCCCTGCGCCAGAAATTCAGTATCGACGAGAAAATGACGCACGTAGAAAAAGGGCTGCCTGAAGAGGTGATCCCGGATCTGTCGGAGCATTTGCAGGCGGGGATTGTGGTGCTCGGCACGGTTGGGCGCACCGGTATTTCCGCAGCGTTCCTCGGTAATACGGCGGAACAGGTGATCGACCATCTGCGCTGCGATCTGTTGGTCATCAAACCGGATCAGTATCAAACCCCGGTGGAGCTGGATGACGAAGAAGACGATTGAGTAGTGTTAGACAGAAAAAGCCGCCAACGATGGCGGCTTTTTTATGCCGGTTTGCCCGGCACTGAGGTTCGTCAAAGGCCCGGCAGCTAGCGCCGCCGGGCAATAGCGCGACTACAGCGCTTTCAGAATCGCATCCACGCTGGCTTTCGCATCGCCAAACAGCATGTGGGTGTTCTCTTTGAAGAACAGCGGGTTTTGTACGCCAGCGTAACCAGTGTTCATCGAGCGTTTGAAGACGATAACGTTCTGCGCCTTCCACACTTCCAGAACCGGCATCCCGGCAATCGGGCTACCTGGATCATCCTGCGCCGCCGGGTTCACCGTGTCGTTGGCGCCAATCACCAGTACCGTATCGGTGTCGGCGAAATCATCGTTGATCTCGTCCATTTCCAGCACCACGTCATAAGGCACCTTGGCTTCCGCCAATAGCACGTTCATGTGACCAGGCAAGCGCCCTGCCACCGGGTGAATACCGAAACGCACTTTGATCCCACGCGCACGCAGCTTCTCGGTGATTTCTGCCACCGGATACTGCGCCTGCGCCACCGCCATGCCGTAGCCTGGGGTGATGATCACTGAATGGGAGTTTTTCAGCATATCCGCGGTGTCTTCCGCCGTGATTTCACGGTGCTCACCCACTTCTTCGTCACCGCTGGATGACGCGCCGTCCGTACCAAAACCACCGGCAATGACGCTGAAGAATGAACGGTTCATCGCCTTACACATAATGTAAGACAGAATCGCACCCGACGAGCCCACCAGTGCGCCGGTAACGATCAGCAGGTCGTTGCTGAGCATAAAGCCCGCTGCCGCCGCTGCCCAACCGGAGTAGGAGTTCAGCATCGATACCACGACAGGCATATCCGCCCCGCCGATAGAGGCCACCAGATGCCAGCCAAACGCAAGCGCGATGACGGTCATCACCAGCAGCGCCAGCACCTGCATGCCGGTGCTTTCGGTACGCACGAACACCACCAGCAGCAGGAAAGAGACCACCAGCGCCGCGAGGTTCATTTTGTGACGGTTTGGCAGCATCAGCGGCTTAGACGAGATTTTGCCGCGCAGTTTGCCAAAGGCCACGATTGAACCAGTAAAGGTCACCGCACCGATGAAGATCCCGAGGAATACTTCGGTCAGATGGATATTGACCAGAATCGGTTCCATGCCCGGTTCGTGGTACAGATAGCTGTTAAAGCCGACCAGCACCGCCGCCAGACCGACGAAGCTGTGCAGAATCGCCACCAGCTCTGGCATTTCGGTCATTTCGACGCGTTTTGCCAGGCGAATACCAATCGCCCCACCGATAATCATCGCCACCAGGATCCACGCGACATTGCCGGTATCCGGCCCGAAAATGGTGGCAATCAGCGCAATCGCCATCCCCGCGATACCGAAGTGGTTCCCGCGCTGCGACGTTTCGTGCTTGGAAAGCCCCGCCAGACTGCAAATAAACAGGATTGCGGCAACAATGTATGCAGCTGTTACTAATCCTCCAGACATATGCTACCCCTTAGCCTTTACGAAACATTTTCAGCATGCGCTGAGTCACGGTGAAACCACCGAAAATATTGATACTGGCGATAAGCACCGCGATGAAGCTCAGGAAGCTGATCCAGCCGCCGTGACCAATCTGCAGTAACGCCCCCACCACGATGATCCCTGAAATGGCGTTCGTTACCGACATTAAAGGCGTGTGCAGTGCGTGAGAGACGTTCCACACCACGTAGTAACCGACAACGCAGGAGAGCGCGAACACGGTGAAGTGGCCGAGGAACTCTTTCGGTGCCACGTCAGCAAGCCAGCCGAACAGAATAATCACCAGCGCCATCAGCGCGTATTTACGCCATGGAGAGACCGGTTTCGGCGGCTCTTTGGGTGCCGGTGCGGCTTTCTGCGCCGCCTGAGGCTGCGCGGAAACCTGAATTGGCGGAGCCGGCCAGGTGATTTCGCCGTCACGAATCACCGTCACGCCGCGCACTACCACATCGTCAAAATCAACGACCACGTTGCCATCTTTCTCTTTACACAGCAGCTTTAGCAGGTTCACAAGGTTCGTGCCGTACAGCTGGGAAGACTGCGTTGGCAGGCGGCCTGGCAGATCGGTGTAACCGATAATTTTCACGCCGTTGGCAGTGGTCATCACTTCGTTCGGTACGGTGTATTCACAGTTACCGCCGTTCTGCGAGGCCAGATCGACAATCACGCTCCCGGCTTTCATGGAATCGACCATTTCACGAGTGATCAGCTTCGGCGCGGGTTTGCCAGGGATCAGCGCCGTGGTGACGATAATATCGACCTCTTTCGCCTGCGCCGCGAAGAGTTCCATTTCCGCTTTGATGAACGCTTCGGACATCACCTTAGCGTAGCCATCTCCGCTGCCCGCCTCTTCCTTGAAGTCCAGTTCAAGGAACTCGGCGCCCATACTCTGCACCTGCTCTTTCACTTCAGGGCGCGTATCAAACGCACGTACGATCGCACCGAGGCTGTTCGCCGCACCGATCGCCGCAAGACCCGCGACACCCGCACCAATCACCATCACTTTTGCCGGTGGGACTTTCCCTGCCGCCGTGATTTGACCAGTAAAGAAGCGACCAAATTCATGGGCAGCCTCAACGATGGCACGGTAGCCGGCGATGTTCGCCATGGAACTCAACGCATCCAGCGACTGTGCGCGGGAGATACGCGGCACGGAATCCATCGCCATGACGGTGACGCCACGCGCGGCCAGTTTCTCCATCAGCTCCGGATTTTGCGCAGGCCAGACGAAGCTCACAAGCGTGGTGCCCGGATTTAATAGGGCGATTTCGCTCTCGGTTGGCGCATTCACCTTCAGAATTACCGGTGCCTGCCAGATCTCAGACCCGCTCACCACCTCAGCGCCCGCCTGAATAAATGCCTCGTCATCGAAGCTCGCCAGTTTGCCCGCGCCGCTTTCAACCGCGACGGTAAAACCCAGTTTAAGCAGCTGCTCGACCGTTTTCGGCGTAGCAGCAACGCGGGTTTCATTGGCTAACCGTTCTTTTGGTACCCCAATACGCATAGTTTTCCCTTCCATCGGTTCTTGATGATGGTTTGTCGATAAATGACCGCGATTTACATAAGCGTCGCCAGGGAGAGCCCTGACGGGTAAATAACCACGGAAAATAAAACAGTAACAAACTTTCTATAACCTACTGAAAATACCGCTTGTGATCTACAGCAAGAAAACACTATTTCTGACTTTATCTGTGAAAAATAAGTGATCGCGGTCTCTGACAGCGATATTTACCTTATTTTCATCGCCAGGGCCGATAAATAGCTCAAGCGAAGCGGTAAAACATGATATAGCGCCGCATTAGAACAACCCATTAACATTAAATTAACTTGTAAAAGTCATATGCTTAATCAGTTTTACTGCTAAAACGCTTGTTTACTCGACATATCAGTAAATGTTATCGAATTTGATCCTGTCGTGAGCACAGGGAGTGAAAAATCGCGCAGACAGCGACGGGTTTTAAATGCCATAATCGGCGACGAATTCAAATTAACAACAACACCAGTACCTGGTTTGCGCAAGGCGAAGGATTATTTTTATGAAGCTTAAGAACACTCTCCTGGCGTCCGCACTCCTTTCTGCGATCGCCCTGTCCGCTAACGCCGCGACAGAGTTAACGCCGGAGCAAGCGGCAGCGTTGAAACCTTACGATCGTGTGACGGTTACCGGTCGTTTTAACGCCATTAGCGATGCAGTGCGAGCAGCGTCACTTCGCGCTGATAAAGAGGGTGCCGCCTCTTTTTATGTCGTTGATACATCTGATTACGGTAGCGGCGGCAACCTGCGCGTCGTGGTCGATCTCTACAAGCAAGATGCGAAAAAAGCGGATGCGCCGAAAAACCGCGTCATTAATGGCGTGATGGAGTTGCCAAAGGAGCAGGCGATTGCGCTTGAGCCGTATGACACCGTGACCGTCCAGGGCTTCTACCGCAGCCAGCCTGAAGTGAACGATGCCATCACCAAAGCCGCGAAGGCGAAAGGGGCTGCCTCTTTCTATATCGTGCGCCAGATTGACGCTAACCAGGGCGGCAACCAGCGTATTACCGCTTTCCTGTACAAAGCCGATGCCAAAAAACGCGTTCTGCAAAGCCCGGATGTGATCCCTGCGGATTCTGAAGCCGGTCGCGCAGCGCTGGCGAAAGGCGGCGAAGAAGCGAAGAAAGTGGAAATCCCGGGCGTGGCAACCACCGCGACCCCAAGTGCTGACGTCGGTCGTTTCTTTGAAACTCAGACCACCAAGGGCGGCCGTTACACTGTCACCCTGCCGGACGGCACAAAAATTGAAGAGCTGAACAAAGCCACTGCCGCGCAGATGGTGCCTTTCGATAGCGTCAAATTCACCGGTAACTACGGCAACATGACCGAAGTCTCCTACCAGGTGGCGAAGCGTGCAGCGAAGAAAGGTGCGAAGTATTACCACATCACCCGCCAGTGGCAGGAACGTGGTAACAACGTGACCATCAGCGCAGACCTGTACAAGTAAATCATCAGGTGTGAAAAGGCGGCGCAATGCCGCCTTTTTTGTAACTTTTCTCTAATTTCTGCCTCACATCATTGCATGCCTGCAAGACACTCCGTAAAATCCCGCGCCTTAGTGTGATCCACCATTTTTATGCGCTTGTGCGAAATAATTATTCTGGATTTGGACCTTTCATAACAGGAAGCCAATGGAAAAGAAACTTGGCCTGAGCGCTTTAACTGCGCTCGTTTTAAGCTCCATGCTGGGTGCAGGCGTATTCAGTTTGCCGCAGAATATGGCGGAAGTCGCCAGCCCCGCGGCGTTGCTCATCGGCTGGGGGATCACCGGCGTCGGGATCCTGCTGCTGGCCTTTGCCATGTTATTGCTCACGCGCATCCGCCCGGATCTGGACGGCGGAATATTCACCTACGCCCGCGAGGGGTTCGGCGAGCTGATCGGCTTCTGCTCGGCCTGGGGCTACTGGCTCTGCGCGGTGATCGCCAACGTCTCCTATCTGGTGATCGTCTTCTCTGCGCTCAGTTTCTTTACCGATACGCCTGAACTGCGCTTCTTTGGCGATGGCAATACCTGGCAATCGATCGTCGGGGCGTCGGTGCTGCTGTGGTTAGTTCACTGGCTGGTGCTGCGCGGCGTGCAGACGGCGGCGAGCATTAACCTGGTGGCGACGCTGGCCAAGCTGGTTCCGCTGGGCCTGTTTATCGTGCTGGCGTTTATCGCGTTTCGTCTTGATGTTTTCAGCCTCGATTTCAGCGGTGTCGCGCTTGGCGTACCGGTCTGGGAGCAGGTGAAAAACACCATGCTTATCACCCTGTGGGTGTTTATCGGCGTCGAAGGCGCGGTGGTGGTTTCAGCGCGCGCCCGTAATAAGCGCGACGTAGGCCGTGCCACGCTGCTGGCGGTACTGGCTGCGCTGAGCGTCTATCTGCTGGTGACGCTGCTCTCTATCGGCGTGGTGGCGCGTCCTGAGCTGGCTGAGATGCGTAACCCGTCGATGGCGGGCCTGATGGTCAGAATGATGGGGTCCTGGGGCGACGTTGTGATTGCGGCTGGGCTGATTGTTTCGGTCTGCGGCGCTTACCTGAGCTGGACCATTATGGCGGCAGAAGTGCCCTTCCTGGCCGCGACGCATAAGGCTTTCCCGCGCCTGTTTGCGCGTCAGAACAAAAACAGCGCACCCTCGGCGTCCCTGTGGCTGACCAACATCAGCGTGCAGGTCTGTCTGGTGCTGATCTGGCTCACAGGTTCTGACTATAACACCCTGCTGACCATTGCCTCCGAGATGATTCTGGTACCCTATTTCTTAGTCGGGGCTTATCTGTTAAAAATAGCCAGCCGCCCGGCACATTACATGGTCGGTGTTGGCGCTTGTCTCTACGGATTATGGTTACTCTATGCCTCGGGCCCTATGCATCTGCTGCTCTCTGTGGTGCTGTATGCGCCGGGCCTGCTGGTGTTTATCTACGCTCGCCGCACGCATCAGCTGGGTCACGCGCTCAAGCGTCGTGAAATGGCGTTGATTGGCATGTTACTGGTTGCTGCCGTACCGGCAACGTGGATGTTGATGGGATAAGCGCGATTTTTCCCATCGTTGAACTCTCAAGGAAAATACGATGGGAAATGCACCGCAACGCCCGATTCTGATTACTGGCGCTGGCCGACGCATCGGCCTCGCCCTTGCTCACCATTTTCTTAGCCAGCATCAGCCGGTGATCGTCAGTTACCGAACAGAATACAACGCTATAGAAGGATTGAGAAAAGCCGGTGCCGTCTGCATCCAGGCAGATTTTGCCACCGACGACGGGATTCTGGCGTTTGCCGACAAGGTAAAATCAACCACCGACGGTCTGCGCGCCATCGTGCATAACGCCAGCGCCTGGCTGGCGGAAACCCCGGAAACCTCGCTCAGCGAAACCCTCGCGGCGATGATGCAGATCCACGTCCACGCCCCCTATTTGCTCAACCACGCCCTGCAGGATTTGCTGTGCGGGCACGGTCACGCCGCGAGCGATATTATTCATTTCACCGACTATGTGGTGGAACGCGGAAGCGACAAACATATCGCCTATGCGGCGAGTAAAGCGGCGCTGGACAACATGACGCGCTCGTTCGCCCGCAAGCTCGCGCCAGAGGTCAAGGTGAATGCTATCGCCCCGTCGCTGATTATGTTTAACGATCATGATGACGCGGAATACCGCCAAAAAGCGCTCAATAAATCACTGATGAAAATCGCGCCGGGCGAGAAAGAGGTGATCGATCTTATCGACTACCTGCTGACCAGCCGCTACGTCACAGGGCGCTCTTTTGGCGTAGATGGCGGCCGCCCGCTGAATTAGTGAAAGCGGCTCCAGAAGAAGATCAACACCCAGGCGCTGAGGCTCCAGCATACTACCGCCCCGCCCAGCGCCAGGGGTAAGCGCATCATGGCCGTGAAATACCACAGCGACAGAAGATAGATAAAATAGGGAATGATGGACCACATGCCAAACACGATGGTGGTGCGCAGCGCGTCAATGCCACGCTCTGACGCCACGATATAGTGGGCAATGAGCGCAAAGGTCGGGAATAACGGAATCAGCCCGGCGATATAGTAATTTTTCGTCTTCGCTAAAATGCCAATCAGCACCACGACCAGCGCACCCAGCGCGGCTTTGATTAAGAGCGCCATTCTTTTCCCTTAACAATCAACTAATAATACCGGTCAGAATAACGGAACTCAGGTTAATTTAGAAAGATTAATGGAAGGTTAAGGTTACGCGGTGTATGTTGGCTTTTTTCACGAAAACAGACGTTGTATGAATAAGATCGTTTTTGTTGAGGACGAACCCGAAGTCGGCCAACTGATTGCCGCCTATCTGGGAAAACACGATATGGACGTAATCGTTGAGCCGCGTGGCGACCGCGCTGAAGAGGTGGTGCTGCGCGAGAAACCGGACCTGGTCCTGCTCGACATCATGCTGCCCGGCAAAGACGGGATGACCGTGTGCCGCGACTTGCGCGCGCAATGGGACGGCCCGATCGTGCTGCTCACCTCACTCGACAGCGACATGAACCATATTCTGTCGCTTGAGATGGGCGCGAACGATTATATTCTCAAAACCACGCCGCCAGCGGTGCTGCTGGCCCGTCTGCGCCTGCATCTGCGCCAGCGCGTTGCGACGGAAAACCAGACAGCCTCTGCCGCACTCACGCCCCACAAAGCCATGCGCTTTGGCACCCTGTCGATCGATCCCGTTAACCGCCAGGTACTGCTTTCCGGGGTAGATATCGCGCTGTCGACCGCCGATTTTGACCTGCTATGGGAACTGGCCACCCATGCCGGGCAAATTATGGATCGCGATGCGCTGCTGAAAAACCTGCGCGGCGTCAGTTACGACGGTATGGACCGCAGCGTCGACGTCGCCATCTCGCGGCTGCGTAAAAAGCTGCTGGATAACGCCACCGAGCCGTACCGCATCAAAACCGTGCGTAACAAAGGCTATTTGTTTGCGCCACATGCCTGGGAAACCTGATAACCCGACACGCCCCGTTCGAGCGCTGAAATATCCCCGGACGACAACAGCGGCTGCAGTTCCATCAGCGTCTCTTCCGGCAGCTGATACAGATTCAGCGCCAGCAGCCGTGCAATATCCTCTTCCGGCAGTCGATATTTCAGTATTTTTGCCGGATTGCCACCGACCACGGCGTACGGCGGCACGTCCTTGGTCACAACCGCTCCCGCCGCGACCACAGCCCCTTCGCCGATGGTGACGCCAGGCATGATCATGGCCCGCATTCCCAGCCAGCATCCATCCTGCAGCACCGTATCCCCACGCGGCTGATAGGCCTCTTTGATGGATTCCATAAACGGGTAAAGGCTGAGCCAGTCCAGACGGTGGGTGCTGTTCCCGCCCATCAGAATCACACACTCCGCACCGATACAGACAAAGTTACCGATGAAGAGCTGGTCCAGTTCGCCGAGCGGTTCCCAGTTTCTGCTTACCTCATCGCCGAGCAGATACCGCACCACCGAGCGCTCAAAACCCTTGTCCCAGCAGTCGCTGTAATAACTGTGCGTGCCTTTGATGTGAATATTGGGGTTCGTCACCGTCTGGTGAAGATATTCCGTCCTCGACCAATGTTTATCTGACATGTTTGACATCCTTTTCTGATGATATGAATGGGCTGATTATGCGCGATGGCGCTGTAACCGACTATCAACCACCCGCTACACAACGGAAATAAAAAACCGCCCGTAGGCGGTTAGTAGCAAGCTACCTGAGCGGTGGATCAACATCATCAGGTATGATGGGGTCAACGGGGTCAGTATCACCCGGCAGAGGGTCATCTACCGGTACAGGATCAACCCAATCTCGACGTTCAGTCACATTAACCTCCGACGAACGGTGTGTCAGGCACAGCCTGAGTCACTACTTTTTGCTTTTCTGCGGGCTCTTATCGTTGTCTTTCGGCGTATTATCCGGTTTTTTCGGCGTGTCTTTGTTGACTTGCGTAGAATAGTTTTTCACGGCTTACTCCAGTAGGGTATGCAGCCATTCACTGCAGACTAAGTATAGGTCGGTGACCTCAATAAGCCATGCGAAGCGGCACTTCAGGCGGGTTCTGGCCCCTTCAAAAATCCCCCGCGCGGAGGGCGTTGATAAAAAAAAGCCACCCGCCGAAAGCAAGCAGCTTAACTGTTATCTGTGATGTGATGATGCTAAAAAGCGAGGAATAGCAAAGTCATGTCGCGTGGTCATCAGAGAAGATTGATCTTTACCTCGTAACCTTCCAGACCGATCATTGTTTCACGCTCAGTAAAATCTATGCCAGACACCTCTTTCCCGGTTTTTTTCCGAAGCTCTATGATTTTCTTTGAGATAAGTGCAGAAATCTCTTCCTCGGCTTTTCTTTTAAGATCATCAGCAGTCATAATTTCACCTCTTCTGTCCATCTACCGTGTCATACGCTAAATATGTGGGCAAATTCTGTCAGTTTCAAGTAACCCTCTAAAAATCATAGACTATTCTGTTCGAATTTTGCACGGCGTCGCAGGAAAGAAGATGAACTCCGGCCTGCGAGCCGATAGGTTTCCTCAGAAACTAACATAGCTGTGGCTGTTGATACGCCCTTTGTGCATTGAGAAAGAGAGAAATCCTAGTAATAGGTGATCGTCACATTCACCTTCGCGGTGAAGGCACCGGTAAACTCGTGATCGCTCGCATCGGTAACCTGTGGCGCAGTTTGTATGACCGCCGCCTGAAAATACGCCGTATTTTTCCCTTTTTGGGCAATCCCAACGCTTTGCTTCACGCCCATCCTGACCGCTCTACCCTCGCTGTTAAACATACCCACTTCTAACCCATTTAGCTTTTCGCCATTTTGATCGCTCACTGCCGAAATGGTCTCTCGTCCGGGCACAATGGTGTAGGGCTCATCAAAGGTAAACTCGACATTGTTGGTGTAGCTGCTGCAGGTAAAATCCATACCAAAACGGGTCAGCTTCCCTTCCCGCGGGAATGAACCGCTGCTGCTTTTACGAAATTCCCCCAGGTCCACGGTCTGATGTTTGTTATCCAGCGAGCACGACGGCGCTGCCATATAGACGCCCGATCCGAGCGGTACGTCGACGCTTGAGGCGCCGCCCAGGCCGTCAATGGAGAACGTGAGGTGCGCCCCCGGCGGGATCACCGCTTCTGAGCGGTAATCCACCCAGCCCAGTTTAATCAGCTCCACGCGCATCGATTCGATGGCGAAATTGTATTTGTTATCAAACCGGTACAGGGTTTTTCCGGCGTTGTACTGGGCACCAAACTGCACCAGCGTCGAGTCCTCTTTCCCGTTAATAATCGGGTATTCCACCCCGAGGCGTTTCCCCAGCACCATACGGGCAGACGGATAGCTGTCCGGCGGGGTCTCTTCGCTCAGTGACACCGCCTTGATGTACATCTTCATTTTGATGCCGTTGTTGGTGGTCTGCGCCTCCCCCGTCCAGTCGAGCGCCTTATCATTCACCGTGCTGAGGCTGAGGGTGATGTTGCCGTCGAAATTCGCCGGAGCGTCCAGGTCCTGGCCGTCCGAGGTACAGGACAGGCGCATGTTGGGCAGAAACTGCGCGTAGTCCAGCGACAGCACGACGGTGTAGTCGGGGGTGTTTTCATCCACCGCAATCGGGTTTTCCCGGGTAAAGGGGGCAAACGGCAGCGCCCCCCCCGGTGTCAATATC
>NZ_SDDX01000004.1 GCF_004115925.1 Lelliottia nimipressuralis | reverse complement strand
GTCACGTCAGTTGTACGGAAGTAGAACTGTGGACGGTAGCCTTTGAAGAACGGAGTATGACGGCCGCCTTCATCTTTGGACAGGATGTAAACTTCAGATTCGAATTTGGTGTGCGGCTTGATAGAGCCTGGCTTAGCCAGTACCTGACCACGTTCGATTTCTTCACGTTTGATACCACGCAGCAGAACACCAACGTTCTCACCAGCACGGCCTTCGTCCAGCAGTTTGCGGAACATTTCAACGCCAGTACAGGTAGACTTAGCAGTCTCTTTGATACCAACGATTTCAACTTCTTCGCCAACTTTAACGATACCGCGCTCTACACGACCGGTAACAACAGTACCACGGCCGGAGATGGAGAATACGTCTTCGATAGGCAGCAGGAACGGCTTGTCAATCGCACGCTCTGGTTCTGGGATGTAAGAATCCAGGAAGCCAGCCAGCTCAACGATTTTAGCTTCCCACTCTGCTTCGCCTTCCAGCGCTTTCAGAGCAGAACCACGGATGATTGGAGTATCATCACCTGGGAAGTCGTACTGGGACAGAAGTTCACGAACTTCCATTTCAACCAGTTCCAGCAGCTCTTCGTCATCAACCATGTCACATTTGTTCAGGAACACGATGATGTAAGGAACGCCAACCTGACGACCCAGCAGGATGTGCTCACGAGTCTGAGGCATAGGGCCGTCAGTCGCAGCAACAACCAGGATTGCGCCATCCATCTGAGCAGCACCGGTGATCATGTTTTTAACATAGTCGGCGTGGCCCGGGCAGTCTACGTGTGCGTAGTGGCGAGTCGGGGTGTCATATTCAACGTGGGAAGTGTTGATGGTGATACCACGAGCTTTTTCTTCTGGTGCGTTATCGATCTGATCGAATGCACGAGCAGAACCACCGTAGGTTTTAGCCAGAACGGTAGTGATTGCAGCAGTCAGGGTAGTTTTACCATGGTCAACGTGGCCGATAGTACCAACGTTGACGTGCGGTTTTGTACGTTCAAATTTTTCTTTAGACACGGCTATATTCCTTACTATAGTGCCCCCTCACCGAGGGGACACGGGATTTTGGTTTTTAAACCTGAGGCTTATTTGCCACGGGCTTCGATTACGGCCTGAGCAACGTTGTTCGGCGCATCATCATACTTCAGGAATTCCATGGAGTAAGATGCACGACCTTTAGTCAGAGAACGCAGCTGAGTTGCGTACCCGAACATTTCTGACAACGGAACTTCAGCATGAATCTGAACGCCAGTAGCGTTAGATTCCTGACCTTTCAGCTGACCACGACGACGGCTAAGGTCACCGATAACGTCACCGGTGTTCTCTTCCGGAGTCTCTACTTCAACCTTCATGATAGGCTCAAGCAGAACTGGTTTCGCTTTCTTAAAGCCATCTTTGAAGGCGATAGAAGCGGCCAGTTTAAACGCCAGTTCAGAGGAGTCAACGTCATGGTAAGAACCGAAGTGCAGACGCACGCCGAGATCTACTACCGGGTAACCTGCCAGAGGGCCAGACTTCAGCTGCTCCTGGATACCTTTATCAACGGCAGGGATGTATTCGCCAGGAATTACACCACCTTTGATGTCGTTGATGAACTCGTAACCTTTCGGATTTGAGCCCGGCTCCAGTGGGTACATGTCGATAACAACATGACCGTACTGACCACGACCACCAGACTGCTTAGCGTGTTTACCTTCAACATCGGTAACTTTCGCACGAATCGCTTCGCGGTAAGCAACCTGAGGTTTACCCACGTTAGCTTCAACGTTGAATTCACGCTTCATACGGTCAACGATGATGTCGAGGTGCAGTTCACCCATACCAGCGATGATAGTCTGGTTAGATTCTTCATCAGTCCATACGCGGAATGATGGGTCTTCTTTAGCCAGACGGCCCAGAGCCAGACCCATTTTTTCCTGGTCAGCTTTGGTTTTTGGTTCAACGGCGATAGAGATTACTGGCTCAGGGAACTCCATACGCTCCAGAATGATCGGGTGATCTGGGTTACACAGGGTGTCACCAGTAGTCACGTCTTTCAGACCGATAGCCGCAGCGATGTCGCCTGCGCGAACTTCTTTGATCTCTTCACGTTTGTTCGCGTGCATCTGTACGATACGACCGAAACGTTCACGTGCAGCTTTCACGGAGTTCAGGATGGTGTCACCGGAGTTAACCACGCCAGAGTACACGCGGAAGAACGTCAGGTTACCCACGAACGGGTCGGTAGCGATTTTGAACGCCAGTGCAGCAAACGGCTCGTCATCACTTGCGTGACGTTCAGCCGGAGTGTCTTTACCGTCGTCCAGGATACCGTTGATCGCAGGAACATCTACTGGAGATGGCAGGTAATCAATTACCGCATCCAGCATTGCCTGAACACCTTTGTTCTTGAACGCAGAACCACAGGTTACCAGGATGATTTCGTTGTTCAGAACGCGCTGACGCAGAGCTTTCTTGATCTCTTCTTCAGTCAGTTCTTCACCACCCAGGTATTTCTCCATCAGCTCTTCTGAAGCTTCAGCAGCGGACTCGATCAGGTTCTGGTGCCATTCGTCGGCCAGGTCCTGCATGTCTGCTGGAATATCTTCATAAACGAAGGTGACGCCTGCATCTTCTTCGTTCCAGTTGATGGCTTTCATTTTCACCAGGTCAACAACACCGGTGAAACCTTCTTCAGCACCAATTGCCAGCTGAAGCGGAACCGGAGTCGCGCCCAGACGGGTTTTGATCTGACCAACAACTTTCAGGAAGTTAGCACCCATACGGTCCATTTTGTTAACGAACGCGATGCGTGGAACTTTGTATTTATTAGCCTGACGCCATACGGTTTCAGACTGTGGCTGAACACCACCAACTGCGCAGTAAACCATTACTGCACCATCAAGAACACGCATGGAACGTTCAACTTCGATAGTGAAGTCAACGTGCCCCGGGGTGTCGATGATGTTTACGCGATGCGGTTCATACTGCTTAGCCATACCTGACCAGAATGCAGTAGTCGCTGCGGAGGTGATGGTAATACCACGCTCCTGCTCCTGTTCCATCCAGTCCATGGTAGCTGCGCCGTCATGAACTTCACCGATTTTATGGTTTACACCGGTGTAGAACAGAATACGTTCGGTAGTAGTGGTTTTACCGGCGTCGATGTGCGCACTGATACCGATGTTACGGTAGCGTGCGATGGGTGTTGTACGAGCCATTTGATTCCTCGTTTGATTCTTTGGCGTTCAGTTAAGTAACCCAGAGCGGGCGGCTTCTCTGAAGCGCCCGCCTGGTGACTATGACTCCGAAGGGATTACCAACGGTAGTGTGCGAACGCCTTGTTGGCTTCTGCCATACGGTGAACGTCTTCACGTTTCTTAACTGCAGTACCTTTGTTGTCTGCAGCATCAGAAAGTTCGTTCGCCAGACGCAGAGCCATGGATTTATCACCGCGTTTACGAGCAGCTTCAACGATCCAACGCATTGCCAGAGCATTACGACGAACCGGACGAACTTCAACTGGAACCTGATAAGTAGAACCACCAACGCGGCGGGACTTAACTTCTACGGTTGGGCGAACGTTGTCGAGAGCGACTTCGAAAGCTTCCAGTTCATTTTTACCAGAACGCTGAGCCAGGGTCTCCAGCGCGCTGTATACGATTGCTTCTGCAGTAGATTTTTTACCATCTACCATCAGGATATTTACAAATTTTGCCAGCAGCTCTGATCCGAACTTAGGATCTGGAAGGATTTTACGCTGACCAATGACGCGACGACGTGGCATGGGAATACTCCGTTGTTAATTCAGGATTGTCCAAAACTCAAAGAGTTTAGTTTGACATTAAGATAAATCAGTTTGGCCTTACTTAACGGAGAACCATTAAGCCTTAGGACGCTTCACGCCATACTTGGAGCGAGCTTGCTTACGGTCTTTAACGCCGGAGCAGTCGAGCGCACCACGAACGGTGTGATAACGAACACCCGGAAGGTCTTTTACACGACCGCCACGGATCAGGATCACGGAGTGTTCCTGCAGGTTGTGACCTTCACCACCGATGTAGGAAGTCACTTCAAAACCGTTGGTCAAACGCACACGGCATACTTTACGCAGTGCGGAGTTTGGTTTCTTAGGAGTGGTGGTATATACACGAGTACATACGCCACGTTTCTGCGGGCAGGCTTCCAGCGCAGGCACGTTGCTTTTTGCAACTTTGCGAGCGCGTGGTTTGCGTACCAGCTGGTTAACTGTTGCCATTAAATAGCTCCTGGTTTTAGCTTTTGCTTCGTAAACACGTAATAAATCGCCTCATACAATATGAGGACGCGAAATTTTAGGGCCACGCCGAAAAGGTGTCAAGAAATATACAGCGATCTCACCTCACCAACTCATTTGAGTTGTGTGTTTTACCGAGAGATTGACGAAATCAGTATAGCTAACCACGTCGATTTTGGCTGAAATTTGAGCAGCAAGGCCGCGTGCATCAATGTCTTCCTTTAGCGCAGAGACAGTAATGGGGGCATTATTGAGCATTTCAACAAAGCGGCTGCCTTCAATTGCGGCCAGCACGCCGTCCTGAATCAGCAGCAGGTCGTCGCAGTCGGCCAGCATTCTCAGCAACCCGTCGATATCGCACTGCCACGGAGAGTGGCTTAAGGTATGGAGCATGACGGCCTCAGAAAGTCAGAACAGTATGATATTGAGAGAGTTGTTCGCGTAACACCTCGGGCGCGAGGACGGTCACATCCAGCACCATAGCGGTGTTTTCATCCAGCCCGCGCTCTTTTAGCGATGCCGCACAGACCCAGAAAGTCTCGATGTCGTACAGGGGCAGAACTTTGAAGGTCGCAATATAGTCACGCGCCAAAATCTGCTGAGGCTGTTGCCCGGCCAAAAGCTGGAGCACGCCATCACCGATAAAGAAGACACCGATATCTTCCGTCAGAGCCGAGGTTGCTAAAAGCGCATCCAGCCCTTCCCTGCCGGCTGCACTGCCGTGTGGGGCAGAAGTAAATACAAAGGCAACGCGGTTCATCAGAATTGTACCATCCGATCACAGGTCAGCGCCGCTTGAGCCAGCGCGCCTAAGCCACTGAGGGAAAAGCCAGGCTGGAGATTCGCCCCGGCAAGGCCAAGACGCTTGGCTTCGGCTTCATCCGTCACACCGCGACGCAACGCCGCCGCGACACAAATGTGCAGCTCGACGCCCTGTAACTCATTAAGTTTCTGCCAGCCGCGTACCAGATCAAACTCATCCGACGCAGGCGAGGTCAGCTGGTTAGCGTTGTAGACCCCTTCCCGGTAGAAAAAGACACTGCTCAGCTGATGTCCGGCAGCCAACAACGCCTCGGCAAACTGAAAAGCGCTACTGGCCTGCTGAGTACCGTAAGCCGGGCCTGTCACCATAATGGCAAAACGCATTACTTCTCTTGTCCCAGGAAATCACCGCTTTTGAACTGGCGGATGTAAAGATAAACCGTGTGCTTGGAAATGTTCAGGCGATCTGCCACCTGGTTAATCGCATCTTTAATATCGAAAATGCCTTTTTCATAGAGGTTCAGCACGATCTGGCGGTTCTTAGCGTTGTTCGATACGTTGCGATCGGCATTGACCTCTTCGATGGTGAACTCCAGCGTCTGGGTGACGAGGTCTTCAACGGAAGACGCAAAGTTCACCGACGAGTTCACTTCCGGCGTTTCAGGCGGAATAAAGGTGCTCATGATTTGAGAGAACGGCACATCAAGGTTCATGTTGATACACAGCAGTCCGATTACGCGGTGCTCGCGGTTACGGATGGCGATCGTTTCTGATTTCATCAGAACGCCGCTTTTGGCACGAGTGAAATAACATTTGGAGACGCTGCTGTCCGCGCCGGTCATGTCGTGCAGCATACGCAGTGCAAGGTCGGTAATTGGCGATCCAATTTTGCGGCCAGTGTGCTCACCATTAGCAATGCGGATGGCGGAACATTTCAGATCTTGCAGGGAGTGCAATACGATTTCGCAGTGGGAGCCAATGAGCATCGCTAACCCGTCCACCACCGCTTCGTAAGATTTGAGAATATCGAAGTCGGTCTGGTCGAAAGGACGTTGATCCAGCAAATCGAGTTCACTGGTTTCGTTGGTTAAAAGCGACCTGGACATGAAAAAAACACTCCTTTTCAGGAGCCTGTCATTAGGTTGTCAGGGCAGGCTCATATTTACACGGACAACTAAATTAATACAGCGTAGGTAACGCTTTCCAGTGTTAATTATATCTGCCCCACAATAAAAAAACCGCCGCCTTAAAGGCGGCGGTTTTCAGCGTTTTACTTCTTCGCTGCGTCTGCAGCTTTATCATCTGCTGCAGCATCTGGTTTGGCATCTGCCTTCGGTGCTGGTTTGATGTCCAGCAGCTCAACATTGAAGACCAGAGTGGAGTTAGCCGGAATACCCGGAACGCCCGTTTTGCCGTAAGCCAGATCCGGTGGGATTACCAGCTGAATTTTGCCGCCTTTCTTGATGTTTTTCAGGCCTTCGGTCCAGCCTGGGATAACACCGTCAAGACGGAAGGAGAGCGGTTCACCACGGGTATAAGAGTTATCGAACTCTTTACCGTCGATCAGGGTACCTTTGTAGTTCACAACTACGGTATCGCTGTCTTTAGGCGCATCGCCAGTACCGGCTTTCTCTACTTTGTACAGCAGACCGGTAGAAGAGGTTTTCACACCCTTCTCTTTAGCAAAAGTATCGCGGTAGGCTTTGCCTTTCGCTTCGTTGTCTTTTGCGTCTTGTTCCATTTTGCCCTGAGCAGCGCCTTTCACGCGAGCTTCAAAAGCCTGCAGGGTCTGTTCGATTTCCTGGTCAGACAGTTTGCTCTTGTTTGCAAACGCATCCTGAACCCCGGCGATCAGCTGGTCTTTATCCAGTTTGATGCCCAGTTTCTCTTGCTCTTTGAGAGAGTTTTCCATGTAACGGCCCAGAGATGCGCCCAGCGCATAGGCTGATTTCTGGTCGTCATTTTTGAACGCAGCTTTACTGTCTGCGCTTGCAGCAGGCTTCGCAGCGGTATCAGCAGCGAAAGAGAGCGGCGCATTCAGTGCGACGGCCATCGTGGTCGCCAGCAGCGTTACTTTAAACAGTGATTTCATCCATTTCTCCAGGACCGGGGCCTCTCACCCCAGCGTTAAACGTATATGAGAAGCGTACTATAGAACGTTGAAGAAGAAATCTACAGACAGACTCTCCCTAAACTCGCTTCTTTTCAGACTATTTTTGTTTAAATAAGTTTCTTGCATTAAGGCAGGATGCTTTACAGAGGAGTAAACTCGGGTAAAATTCGCCGCCGCCAACGCCCCTGGCGTGCGAAATCACAGAGAGGTCAATCATGCAAAATACGACATTGGAAGCGCGGCTGGCCGAGCTGGAAAGCCGCCTGGCTTTTCAGGAAGTGACCATCGATGAGCTGAACCAGACGGTGACGGCTCACGAACTGGAAATGGCCAAACTGCGCGATCTTCTGCGCCTGCTTACGGAAAAAGTGAAAGCGACACAGTCGTCACACATCGCCTCACAGGCAGAAGAGACGCCCCCACCTCACTATTGAGGCATAAAAAAAGCGGGAATATTTCCCGCTTTTTTGTGCCTGCGACACTGCTAAATTACCGGTCATACGAGCTGCAGAAAGGTGACTGGTTAGAACATCCCGAGAGCAAAGATCACTCTACAACCGGGACTGGAAAACGCAGTCAACGCCTCTGCGGCTCGAAAGACGCCGGTGATTTAGTGGCAGCCGCAACCGCCGTTACCACCACAACCGCCTTTGCCGTGGTCATGACCGTGGTCATGACCGTGGTCATGATCGTGGCCGTGACCACCGCAGCAACCGTCATGGTCGTGATCATGGTCGTGATTATGGTCGTGACCATTTGCACCGTGAACGTGGCCATGAGCCAGCTCTTCAGCAGTCGCTTCACGAATCGCGATAACTTCAACGTTGAATTTCAGGTTCTGGCCAGCCAGCATGTGGTTACCGTCAACCACAACGTGCTCGTCTTCAACTTCTGTGATTTCAACAGGTACTGGACCCTGGTCAGTTTCAGCCAGGAAACGCATGCCAACCTGCAGCTCGTCAACGCCCATGAACACGTCTTTAGGAACGCGCTGAACCAGATTATCGTCGTACTGGCCGTAAGCGTCATTCGCGCCTACAGCAACATCAAATTTATCGCCAACAACATGACCTTCCAGCGCGTTTTCCAGGCCGGAAATCAGGGAACCGTGACCATGCAGGTAGTCCAGCGGCGCACTCACCGGAGACTCATCAACCAACACACCGTCTTCTGTACGTACCTGATAGGCCAGGCTGACCACCAGGTCTTTTGCTACTTTCATGATATCTCCTGAGCGTGGGAAAATTGCTGGCGCAGATTGTAGCGGAAATCTGCACCCGTGTACCCTTTAGCTTAAAAAATCTGAGGGCATATCGCTAGTCTGGATGAAAAATGCCGATCACTTGCTCTTCTTTGCGAACATGCTCGCGAACCTCTTTGTCCACCTCGCGCATCTGGTGCCCGCACTTAACACACTCAACAATATCGATATTATTCTCGCGCCACATGGCCAGGGTATCTTGCGCCTGGCAGGACGGGCATTTTGCGCCTGCAATAAAACGTTTACGAACTGCCATACTTTTTCCCCTATTCAAATTCATCCCAGCCATCCAACTGACGCCGTTCCTTCTGCATCTCACGCTGGAAGATCTCTTCCAGCTCACGGCGAGCTTCCCGCACGCGGGAGATTTGCGCCGTATCGCTATGGACGGGCATTAACTCGCGCAGCATACGCATATCAAGCCTGCGGAAATGCAGCTGGGCGCGCAGCGCCTGGTGCGGATGCATACCCAGCGAAACCAGCGTCTTACGGCCTAGCTCAAGGGCACTGGAAAACGTCTCACGCGAGAAGTTTTTCACCCCCGCCTGTAACAGCTCATGGGCTTCCACGCGCCCTCTGGCACGCGCCAGAATATGCAGATGCGGGAAATGCTGCTGACACAGCTCCACCAGCTTCATCGTATCTTCCGGTTCATTACAGGTGATGACGATCGACTCTGCGGCCTCGGCCCCTGCCGAACGCAGCAGCTCAAGCTGCGTTGCATCGCCGTAATAGACTTTATAACCATATTTGCGCATCAGATTTACTGCGCTGATATCACGCTCCAGCACCGTAATACGCATCTCATTGGCCATCAGCAAGCGGCCAATCACCTGCCCAAAACGACCAAACCCCACCACAATTACCTGTGGTTTATCGTCTTCCACCCACGGTGTTTCCGCTTCGTCTTCCGGCGGATTAAAGCGGCGCGACAGGGATTTATCAATCAGCTTCATCAGCAGCGGCGTGGTCATCATCGACAGGGTGACCGTCACCAGCAGCAGCGCCATCTGATCATCCTGAAATAAACGCTGGGACGATGCTGTGGAGAAGAGCACAAATGCGAACTCTCCCCCCTGACTCAGCACGCCCGCGAACTGCATGCGCTCAGAACTTCGGAGGCCGTAAATCCGCGCCAGGGCGTAAAGCACGCCGGTTTTCACCGCCACCAGCACCGCGACGCTGATCACCACCCACAGCAGATGGGTGTAGAGCACGCCAAGGTTGAGCGCCATGCCTACAGAGATAAAGAACAGCCCTAACAGCAGCCCCTTAAAGGGATCGATGGCAATCTCCAGCTCGTGACGATATTCACTCTCGGCAAGCAGAACGCCCGCGATAAACGTCCCCAGCGCCATCGACAGCCCCAGCGCATCCATAAACAGCGCGGAACCCAACACCAGCAGCAGCGTCGCCGCAGTAAATACTTCCCGCACGCCAGACGCCGCAATAAAGCGAAACACCGGACGCAGCAGGTAACGCCCGCCAATCAGCATGCCTGCAAACGCCAGCACCTTCATGCCAACTTTCATCCAGTCGAAATGATCGTCGCCAGACCCGGCGAGCAGCGGCACCAGCGCTAACGCGGGGATCACCGCTAAATCCTGAAACAGCAAAACGGAAAAACCGAGCTGTCCCGACTCGTTGCGATTCATCCCCTTATCGCGCATCAGCTGCAGCGCCATCGCCGTCGAAGACATCGCCAGACCAATCCCGCCGATCACCGCCGCCTGCCACTTGAACTCGGTCAACATCAGTAATCCAGCGAGGATCACCGCGCTGAACAGCACCTGTGCGGCGCCTACGCCAAAAATCGAGCGCCGCAGGTGCCAGAGCTTCGCCGGATTCAGCTCCAGCCCAATGATAAACATCAGGAAGACCACACCCAGCTCAGAGAAGTGGAGGATTTCATCCACGTCGCTAATAAACCCAAGCCCCCACGGACCTATTGCGATACCTGCCAGCAGATAGCCCAGCACCGCGCCTATACCCAGCCGGGAGGCCAGCGGCACGGCCACAACCGCCGCGAAGAGGAACAACACACCTGCCAGTAACAGATCGGAACCTTCCATCAGCGGCCTCCTGTCAGAATCGGTGAGGCCAGCCAGTCGCCATAGGCTTTGGCATGATTCGCCAGCTCTTTTGAGGGCTGGCGGCGCGCCCAATAGACCACAATCGGGCTCATCCACTGCATCCGGCACATGGCCGCCGTCAACTCAAAAGGGCGCAGAATATCGCTCATGGGATAGCGGTTTAGCCCGTCGTGACGATAAGCGCTCTCGGGTTCACCGGTCGTGATGACACTCCGCCAGTACTTTCCCGCCAGCTGGTTTCCCCCTGGTCCACTTGAAAAGCCGCGGGTCAACACCCGGTCCAGCCACTCTTTCAGCAGCGCCGGACAGCTGTAGGTATAGAGCGGATGCTGGAACACAATCACGTCATGCTGACGCAACAGTTCCTGTTCGTGTGGGATATCAATAAAAAAATCAGGATAGTGCGCGTACAGGTCGTGCACCGTCACATTGCTGAGTTGTCGAGCCGGTTTGAGCAAAACCCGGTTAGCGACCGAGTCCTGTGATTCCGGATGGGCATACAGCAGCAGCACTTTTGCTGTCTGGGACATCATTCCCCTCCCGGGTCGTCATCATTGCCATTTTGGGCTAACATGGCACTCCCGCGTCAGGCGCGGTACAACATTTAACTCCATTATAATGACAACTTAACATAGTCGGAACACACGGCGCTCTATGATTGTTTTCTCCTCGTTACAAATTCGTCGCGGCGTACGCGTCCTGCTGGACAACGCTACAGCCACCATTAACCCTGGGCAAAAAGTCGGTCTGGTGGGCAAAAACGGCTGCGGCAAATCCACTCTGCTGTCGCTTCTGAAAAACGAGATGAGCGCCGATGCAGGGAGCTTCACCTATCCGGGAAACTGGCAGCTGGCCTGGGTTAACCAGGAAACCCCTGCCCTGAGCGTTCCGGCGCTCGACTATGTCATTGACGGCGACCGCGAATACCGCAAGCTGGAAGCCGAGCTGAACGCCGCCAACGAGCGTAACGACGGCCACGCCATCGCCACCGTTCACGGCAAACTCGATGCCATCGACGCCTGGACCATCCGCTCGCGCGCCTCCAGCCTGCTGCACGGTCTGGGCTTCAGCAACGAGCAGTTAGAGCGCCCGGTGAGCGATTTCTCCGGCGGCTGGCGTATGCGCCTGAACCTCGCGCAAGCGCTGGTCTGCCGCTCGGATCTGCTGCTCCTCGATGAACCGACCAACCACCTCGATCTCGACGCGGTGATCTGGCTGGAAAAATGGCTGAAAAGCTATCAGGGCACGCTGATCCTGATCTCCCACGACCGCGACTTCCTCGATCCGGTCGTCGATAAAATCATTCATATCGAACAGGAATCGATGTTCGAATATACGGGCAACTACAGCTCGTTCGAGCGCCAGCGCGCCACACGCCTGTCACAGCAGCAGGCGATGTACGAAAGCCAGCAGCAGCGCGTTGCCCATCTGCAAAGCTTTGTTGATCGCTTTAAGGCCAAAGCCTCCAAAGCCAAACAGGCCCAGAGCCGCATCAAGATGCTCGAGCGCATGGAGATGATTGCCCCTGCGCATGTGGATAACCCGTTCCACTTTAGCTTCCGCGCCCCGGAAAGCCTGCCTAACCCGTTGCTGAAAATGGAGAAGGTCAGCGCCGGCTACGGCGAGCGCATTATTCTCGACTCCATCAAGCTCAACCTGGTGCCGGGTTCTCGCATCGGTCTGCTCGGGCGTAACGGCGCGGGTAAGTCCACACTGATTAAACTGCTGGCGGGCGAACTGGACCCGGTCAGCGGCGATATCGGGCTGGCGAAGGGCATCAAACTGGGCTACTTCGCCCAGCATCAGCTGGAATTTTTACGCGCAGACGAATCGCCGATTCAGCACATGGCGCGTCTGGCACCTCAGGAAATGGAGCAGAAGCTGCGCGACTACCTCGGCGGTTTCGGCTTCCAGGGCGATAAAGTCAGCGAGAACACCGAGCGCTTCTCCGGCGGAGAAAAAGCCCGTCTGGTGCTGGCGCTGATCGTCTGGCAACGTCCGAACCTGCTGCTGCTCGATGAACCGACTAACCACCTGGATCTCGATATGCGTCAGGCGTTGACCGAAGCGTTGATCGAATTCGAAGGCGCCCTTGTTGTGGTTTCGCACGACAGGCACCTGATCCGCTCCACCACCGATGACCTCTATCTGGTGCACGATGGCAAAGTCGAACCGTTCGACGGCGATCTGGAAGATTATCAGCAGTGGCTAACGGACGTGCAGAAGCAGGAAAACCAGCCTGCCGATGACGCGAAAGATAACGCCAACAGCGCTCAGGCGCGTAAAGACCAGAAACGTCGCGAGGCAGAACTGCGCACACAAACCCAGCCGCTGCGTAAAGAGATCGCGCGTCTGGAAAAAGAGATGGAAAAACTGCACGCCCAGTTGGCCACGGTGGAAGAGAAGCTCGGCGACAGCGGTCTGTACGATCAGGCGCGCAAAGCCGAGCTGACCGAGTGCCTGCAGGTGCAGGCCAAAACCAAATCTGGCCTGGAAGAGTGCGAAATGGCGTGGCTCGACGCGCAGGAACAGCTGGAAGAGATGCTGCAAACCGATTAAGGGATCAGGAAGGTTATGACTATCGACATCACGAGCGACATCACATTTCGCAAACTGAGTATTTTCATGACCTTCATGGAAAAGGGCAATATCGCCCGCACCGCCGAGGCTCTGGGCCTGAGCGGTGTCAGCGTACACCGCGCGCTGCATACCCTTGAAGAGAACGTTCGCTGCCCGCTGTTCACCCACAAAGGACGCAATCTGATTGCGTTACCTTCCGCCTGGACACTGCTGGAGTATTGCCAGGAAGTGATGCAGGTGATGGAGCGCGGGCTGGAAGAGTCGCGCAAAATTGCCGGGATAGGACAGGGGCGCCTGCGCGTCGGTACGCTTTACTCCCTGACGATGGAAACCGTCCCACGGCTGATTATGGGGATGAAGCTGCGCCGTCCGGATCTGGAGATGGACCTGACGATGGGCTCTAACGACACCCTGCTCCATCTGCTCGATGAAGGCGCGCTGGACGCAATCCTGATCTCCATCTCCGAAAGCGATATCGACCGAAATACCCTCGAAGTGCTGCCCTTGTTCCACGACGACATTTTTCTCGCTGCGCCCGCGTCGGCCAAACTCAACAGTAACGGCCTGGCCGATCTGCGGGATTACAAAGACCAGAAGTTCGTCTCGCTCGCGGAAGGGTTTGCCACCTACGCCGGTTTTCAGGACGCGTTCCAGATCGCCGGTTTTGAGCCGGAAATCGTCACCCGTGTGAATGATATCTTCTCGATGTTGAGTCTGGTGCAGGCGGGTGTGGGCTTTACGCTGATGCCCGGCAGGATGAAAAAGGTCTACGAAAACTCCGTGCAGCTGCTGAAGCTGGCGCAGCCGTACCAGATGCAACAGCTGATCGCGATTGTCTTTGCCCGCAACCGCGAGCAGGACCCGAGCCTGCGGGCACTGGCTGCAGAGGGGCGAATGTACGCCCGCAGTTTGCAGGACGGTAGCTGATGCTTTGCCGGGTGTAACTCCGCGTTAACGGCCCAGGTTTTTGCAGGAACAAAAAGCCCGGTGCCAACAGGCAAAAACTACCCGCGAAGACGTTTTGCCAGATGCACCGCCACATCCACACCGCTGCGCTCAAGCGAAACCGCTTCGCCTTCCCACGCCGCCTGTCGCGTCAGGCACGTCAGCACACCGCCGGGAGGCATTTCTATCGCCAGTCGCGCCTCACGCTCGTTGGCGGAAATCACTGCCTCCTGCCAGCGCACCGTACGCGCCATGTTCATGGCTAAATCGTCGGCAATTTTCTCCGGCGCCCATAATACGCGTCCGGTACTGCCACTGAGCCAGGCACAGCGCGGGCGAGAAAGGGTCACATGGCTGAACGCCTCCGCCAGTTTCTGCGCCGGTGCCGCCAGCAGTTCACAATGTGAAGGCACACTCACCGCCAGCCGATGGGCTTTATTCGCGCCCTTCTCCAGCGCGCGTTTTGCCACTTCGGCCATTCCCTCATCGGTGCCGGCAATCACAATCTGCGTTTCCGCGTTAAGGTTAGCGATGTACGTGCCAGTGCCCGCGAGCAGCGCCTCCACCTGTGGCAGCGTCAGCCCCATGATGGCCGTCAAACCGTAGCCGTGGGGATACGCCTGCTCCATCAAATCACCGCGCAAGGCCACCAGCCGAAGCGCGTCGGTAAACGTCAGTGCACCGGCGATCACGGCAGCAGGATAAGCACCAATCGACAGACCGCTGACAATATCTGGCGTCACGCCGCGTCGTTCCAGTTCTCGCGCCCAAGAAACGCCAGCGATCAGAAGAGACAGTTGCACCGCGCGGGTGTGTTTCAGCGCGTCGGGGGAATCCAGCCGATCCGCTTCTTCGCCCAGAACTTCGCGCGCTACCGCTCTCTCTGTACCCGGCAGGTCCTGCAGCATGCCTGCACGCTGCGTCCCCTGTCCCGGGAAGGTAAACAGAATTTTCATGACTCCTCCCTGCCCCACGGGTCGGCCACCAGGCGCGGCCCACGATGCGTTTTTAGCAGCGCTCTCCCCTCGCGCAACCACTCGTTCAGCGCGAACCCGCCCGCAGGGGTTTCCACCTGCGTATCCACGCGGCACAACGCACTACCGAGCTGCGCCGCCCAGCGCTGGAACGCTTCCTGAGGAAGCGGCACGGCGCCCGGATCAGCAGATCCAGATCGCTCTCGGCATGGATCACCGGAACGCCGGTTGCCAGCGCGTAGCCGGTACTGCCGGTTATCCCCCACGTCCAGGACCACGCCTGCTGCGCAACCTGAAACGCCACCTGCACGGGCGGCTGGGTGATAAACGGCGAGCGCAGCAAATCGGTCGCGACGCTTAAATTTTCCGGAGATACCACACGGGTCACGCGCTCGGGGTTAACCCAACCGGCGGCGCGTTGCTCGCGCTTCAAACCGCGCACGCCGACGGGGATCCGTCCGGTACCATCAACATCACGCCGCACCACCACAGGCAGACCGGTATGCCACACGCCATCCACCCAGGATTCGGTGATACCTTCCAGCGCGTCGCGCGCGTTAAGCCAGATAAGATCGTGCGGGCGTAATGTTGGGATCATAATTACATTCCTGAAGTCAGCGAGATAAACAGCGGCAGAGACAGGATACACAGGACCGAGCTTAACAGCAGCACCGCTTCTGCATCAGGAGACTGCACGCCAAAACGGTTGCCGAAGACCACGCCAAAGAAACCGGCGGAGAGCGCAATCATCAGAATTGCCGTGATCGCCACAGATCCATGCAGACCGAAAATCAGCACCAGACCCCAGGCAATGGCAGGCTGAATCAGCAGTTTGGCGATAGTGGACGTGATCACCATGGTGTTGATTTGCAGTTTACGCGCAGAGAGGATCACCCCGGTCAGGAACAGCGCTGCCGCCGTAGCCGCCAGACCCAGCGGTTTAATCGCCGCCAGAACCAGTTCCGGCATTTTGATACCGATAGCCGACAGAATTACCCCAAGCAGCGGGCCCATTACGATCGGTTTTTTGATAGAGCGCCACATCAGCACCGGCAGCATCGCCAGAGTCGAACCGCTGTTGCCGCCTTCGGCGCGCGCTTTTTCGCGCTCCAGAATCAGCAGGCAGAACGGCGTCATCAGGACAGAACCACAGGCGATGGAGACCGCCACGGAGAGCGAGGTGGACGAACCTTCCCCGAGCACGCTGCCGAGAATGGGCAGACCGAGCGCCGCATAGTTAGGCAGGGCCACCGTCAGGGTCAGTACGGCCGCATCCTGCGGGGATTTTTTAAAGACCTTGGTGGCCAGGAAATAGATCGCCGCGTAGGTGATCCACATCGCCAGCGTCAGCACCAGAATCAGTGGCGACTGGGCGAGGATACCCGTCCACGGGGTTTGTACTGTGGCACTAAACAGCGCCGCAGGCAGCGCAAAATCCATCACAAAGATATTCAGCAGGGAGACATTTTTGTTGTCGACCATTTTGGCCTTACCGGCCCAGAATCCCAGCAGCATGATGACAAAAATCGGAGCAAGAGCATGAACAATTACGTAAGTCATAAATCACCTGTAATTTAAAAAAAGAGATAGCACTGGCGCGATGATTATTATTTTCAGGATGCAGGTTTCCGCGCAGGCGCAGCGAGTGCGCCCACGAGGTCCTGCATCTGGCAGGACTTTTTTTTTAATTACCAGCTTGCTCGCATACGTTCGCGTACCAGAGCAGAGCTGCGGCGGTTGTCAGCACCCAGACGGCTTTTCAGCGAGGTGTCCTGACGTGCGTCGTTGATGGCCTGTTGCAGAGTGGTTTTCACCTGCGCCAGATCGCTGTCGGAAGGGGCGTCCGGATTGCTGATGTCCAGCAGATCGGCGAGCAGTCCCAGCGTGGCGTAGTTACTGATGTCGTACGCCATTGGCGGGATGGTGGCCGCCAGTTTTTCCAGCGCATCGACGGTGCGCAGGGTGATACGTGCGGCAGACTCTTTGCCCATCGCATGAATCAACACGCCCTTGTCGTTAAAGGCAATCAGGCGGTTTGCCTGGTAGCCGTGTGCCAGGAAAGCACCCGACATCGCTTTACCGACGATGAGGCCGATGACCGGATGACCGGCCAGACGCGCATTGGCATACGCCGCAGCTGCACCGGCCAGCGCCTGATGGATGCCGAACGCCTCTTCGCGACGGCCATACGCCTGGCTGGGTACGTCAATCACCGCCACGATAGGGCGTTTAACGGCTTTATCGGCATCAGCGGCAATGGTTTCGCTCACCACTTTAGCCAGCGTCCAGCCCTCCAGCAGCCCCACTTCACCCTGCGCGGCGCGCGGGAAATGGTTGTTAGCATCCGGGACCACGGCAACGAAACGTACGGTTTCACCGTTCAGTTCACCGTCAGCGGCCTGCACGGACGGGCATAGCCCTGACAGACGTTGGGCATGTGGGGCGAGCGTTTGCAGCCAGAGTTCGCCGCGGCTGATTGTAGTAGTCATCATTTCACCTCCCGGGCAAAAAGCGCATGGATCTGTTCGGTATCCGCCTGTTTGCGGGTGTCGAAATGGCTCAGACGATTCAGATAATCGTCATAGTTATCGGTGCGATGCGCAGCCGGAACCCCTTTGGCAATGGCCTCGTTCATCGCCTGTTTCACCGCGTTCACGCCGTCACCCACCAGCGCATCCACCAGACCACTTTCATAGCGGATTTCGCCGCCGGTCATGCTCCAGATAAACGGACGGTCGCGTGAGTCGTACTCATCAATCCCGGCTTCCTGCTCGATAACCTGCGGGCCGTTAAGACCGAGACGTGCTTCGCGGGTGACAATCAGATAGCTGCACAGGGCCGCCGCAATCGACATCCCACCGAAGCAACCGACGGTCCCGGCGACAATCCCGATGACCGGCGTATAACGACGTAAATCGACAATCGCCGCGTGAATATCAGCAATCGCCGCCAGACCGAGATTCGCTTCCTGCAGACGAACGCCGCCGGTTTCGAGGCAAAGCACCGCCTGTGTCGGAATACCGTTGCGGTTATCTTCTGCCGCCAGCTCCAGCGCGGCGGCCATTTTGGCCCCTGAGACTTCGCCCATACTGCCGCCCTGGAACGCGCCTTCGATCGCCACGACGACAGCGGGCTGACCGTTAATGGTCCCTTTCGCGACCACCATCCCGTCGTCTGCCTGCGGCACGATACCCTGTGCGCCGAGCCACGGAGAGGTAATGCCTTCAAACGGGTCCAGCAGTTCACGGTAGCTGCCATCGTCCAGCAGCGCGTGCGCACGCTGGCGCGCTTTTAATTCGATAAAACTCAGATCGTCACGCATGGCTCACCTCTTCAAAGACCTGTTCAATACGAATGCGCGCCACGCCAGGGGTGGCACCAAAGTCATGAATGGTGAGGCGACCGGCAGGCAGGCTGCTCACGGTGTGCAGACGGTTGAATAGCGCCTCCCAGCGACCACGGCTGTTGTCAACGGAAGTGGTGATATCGATGGTTAAGGTCTGGCTCTGGTCGGCGGTGAATAACACCTCCATATCACCAGAACCGACAACCCCTGCCAGCGCCCTGCCGCTTACTTCGCGGCTGGCTGGCACGGTCAATGTGATTTTTTCCATAACATCCTCTTAATGCTTTGAATAAGGCGTCTCGACGCGGTCGAGGAACAGCGTGGCGGCAAGCAGATCGGCGGCACCACCCGGAGAGGCGTTGAGCGCCAGCATCCGGCGGTCAAGTTCCGCCAAAGCGCGCTGGCCTTCCGGCTGCGCGGTTCCGCCCGCATTCAGCACGACGCGAGCGCCGTCCTGCATTGTCTCCAGCCCTTCCATCCCGGCGCGGGAGAGCACGCAGGTGTCGGTCAGCGAGGTCATGATGGCCATCAGCGCATCAAGCCTGGCGTGCGATTCGCTGCTGCCGTTCAGGCGGCTGAGACGAAGCTGCGGCAGTGCCCGTTGTAAAACGTGTGGGAACGCCTGCTGCGCCTCTTCACGTGCGCCCGGCACCCGGTAGCGGTGCGTGGCGCGAAGCCCTTTGCTGAACACTTTCGGGGCGGCGTCATCGGGCAGCGTGGCCAGTTCGGCTGCAGTCCGTGCGATAGTCTGCGGACGCGCGTCGCCGCCCAGCATCGCTACCGCACTTACCAGCAGCCCGAGCGCCCAGATTGCGCCACGGTGGGTGTTCACTCCCTGGGTGGCCGCCATCATGTTCTGCTCGCCCTCACGGCCGAGCCTGCCGATGGTTTGTCTGAGCGCAATGTCGGCCGGACGCTGCCAGCTTTGCTGTGCCAGTGCCTGAAACGTGGGGGTCAGGCTGTGCGCGGAACGCTCCATTAACGCGAGCGAGAGATCCAGGTGCGCGCCATTCCCCCGACTGTCCACCAGACCGGGTTTCGGGCTTAATCGTGCTTCGTCAATCAGACACTGCGTGGCGGTTCGCGCCAGCCATTCGGCACCGCCTTCAACCTGAATCTGTGGCAGAAGTTTCATTACCAGCTCCGGAATTTCGCAGGTGGGTTGTAAAGACCGCCAGACCATTCCACCAGGTCAGAGACACTCCCGGCTGCCAGCAGAGATCGGGTCGCATCGGTACGACGAATACCCATATCTTCCGGATAGACCACTTTGCCACTCTGGCGCAGCGCAGCGACGCGTTTGGCGTCCACGCCCAGGCCGATGTCGGTGATCCCGGCCACTGCCGCAACCATTGCGCGGCGCTCTTCGAGATTTTCAGCGCGATAGAGGTACGCAATCCCCTCTTCGGTGAGCACGTGCGTCACGTCATCGCCGTAAATCATGACTGGCGCCAGCGGCATCCCGGAGGTTTTCGCCACTTCAACGGCATCGAGTTTTTCCACGAAGGTCGGTTTAACGCCCGCCTGGAAAGTTTCCACCATCTGCACCACCAGCTTTTTACCGCGCTGCATCGGGTCTGGTTCGGTGATCATGTTGAGCCATGCTGGTGTGGCATGACGACGACCGTGGGGATCGTGGCCCATGTTTGGCGCACCGCCGAAGCCCGACAGGCGACCGCGGGTCACAGTCGAGGAGTTGGCATAGCCGTCAACCTGGAGGGTTGAACCGATAAACATATCCACCGCGTACTGGCCTGCCAGCTGGCAGAATGCACGGTTAGAACGCATAGAGCCGTCGGCACCGGTAAAGAACACGTCAGGACGGGCACGGATGTACTCTTCCATCCCCAGCTCACCGCCGAAGCAGTGAACGCTCTCGACCCAGCCGCTTTCAATCGCCGGAATCAGCGTAGGATGCGGGTTCAGGGTCCAGTGCTTACAGATTTTACCCTTCAGACCGAGCTGTTCGCCGTAGGTCGGCAGCAGCAGCTCAATCGCAGCGGTGTTAAAGCCAATACCGTGGTTCAGAGACTGCACCTGGTGTTCCGCGTAGATGCCCTTAATCGCCATCATCGCCATCAGGATGTGTTCTTGTTTGATGAGACGCGGGTCGCGGGTAAAGAGCGGTTCGATGAAGAACGGCTTGTCGGCAACGACCACGTAATCAATCCACGAGCCAGGAATATCGACGCGCGGCAGCTCGCACTCGTCGTCCACCAACTCGTTCACCTGAGCGATGACGATCCCGTCGTGGAACGCGGCGGCTTCCACCAGTGCAGGCGTGTCTTCGGTGCTTGCGCCGGTATACAGGTTGCCTTTGCGGTCCGCTTTAAAACCGGCAATCAGCGCCACGTTCGGTGAAAGATCGACGTACAGGCGGGAGTAGAGTTCGATGTAGGTATGAATGGCGCCGATTTCGAGCTGGCCGTCCTCCAGCAGCTGCGAAATACGCAGGCTTTGGGTTCCGGAGAAGGAGAAATCGAGTTTGCGGGCGATGCCCTTTTCGAAGATATCGAGATGCTCGCTGCGACCGACGCTTGGCATGATCATATGCAGGTCATGCACGATTTGCGGATTGACCTCGGCCAGTGAACGGGACAGAAAATCAGCCTGCTTTTGGTTGTTGCCTTCCAGTACGACTTTATCGCCCGGAGCAATCAGTTTTTCCAGCATGGCGACAAGATCGTCGGTTGGCAGAACCTTGCCTTGCACCGGGACGGAAGCCAGGCGGCGCGCTTTTTCAGTGCGACGCGTGTTCCAGACCCGGGCGGGTGTTTGCCCAGATAACATTATTAACCTCCTGATTCAGCACATCATTCTGATTTGCTTAACGCTGAACAAAGTGTGCGCTCTGGTGAGAAAGGCATCAATTAAGCGTAGTGTGGAATCATTAGCCTGAGAGTAATAATCGAGGTAAAGATTTGTGATCGAGATCAGTTCGCATCGCGCGAAAAAATGCCAGAGGTGGCAGAAATGGCTGAATCGGAGGTAAACGCTCTTCGTTTTTATAAACAGGGTACAATTCGGAAGGTATAGTAAATGACTGACAAGAATTAACATTGCATCGTTATGACTCAAATTATTCCATCAGATTTCGACATCGCAAGCGATGAGAGCGCAGCATTCGTCCCCATGCGGGGTGTGGCGAACCCACATCTGCAGACCATGCTGCCGCGGATTTTGCGCCGAAAACTGCAGTTTACGCCGCACTGGCAGCGCCTCGACCTGCCGGACGGAGATTTCGTGGATTTAGCCTGGAGCGAAGATCCCGAACAGGCCAGGCACAAACCGCGTCTGGTGGTGTTTCATGGCCTGGAAGGGAGCCTGCACAGCCCCTATGCCCACGGGCTGATCCACGCGGCAAAATCACGCGGCTGGCTCGGCGTCGTGATGCACTTTCGCGGCTGCAGCGGCGAGCCGAATCGCCGTGAGCGAATTTATCACTCTGGCGAAACCGAAGACGGCACCTGGTTTTTACACTGGTTAAGCAATACCTTCGGCACCGTGCCGACGGCCGCCGTAGGCTACTCCCTGGGCGGTAATATGCTCGCCTGCCTGCTGGCAAAAGAGAGCAATAACGTTCCGCTGGATGCGGCGGTGATTGTCTCCGCGCCGTTCATGCTTGAGCAGTGCAGCTACCATATGGAAAAGGGTTTTTCGCGGGTCTATCAGCGCTATCTGCTCAACCTGCTGAAAGCTAACGCCGCGCGTAAGCTAAAGGCCTATCCGGACACCCTGCCCATCAGCCTGCAACAGCTGAAGCGGATGCGCCGTCTTCGCGAGTTTGACGATCTGATCACATCGAAGATCCACGGCTTTGCCGACGCGATCGACTACTATCGTCAGTGTAGCGCGATGCCATTGCTGAACCAGATCACCAAACCGACGCTGATCATCCATGCGAAGGATGATCCCTTTATGGATCATCACTCGATTCCGGCCCCGGAACATCTGCCTGCAAACGTGCAGTATCAGCTGACCGAACACGGCGGCCACGTCGGCTTTATCACCGGGACGTTGCTTCGCCCGAAAATGTGGCTGGAATCGCGCATCCCTGACTGGTTAACCCCATTTCTGGAGAGAGTAAAATGATGATTCCCTGGCAGGATCTGGCTCCCGAAACGCTGGATAGCCTGATTGAAAGCTTTGTATTACGCGAAGGCACCGATTATGGTGAACATGAGCGTTCGCTCGAACAAAAGGTCGCCGATGTAAAACGGCAGCTACAGAGTGGCGAGGTGTTGCTGGTGTGGTCTGAACTGCACGAAACCGTCAACATCATGCCGCGCAATCAGTTTCGCGGTTGATTGTTCCATCTTTCCAGTCAGGGAGTTGCTATGTCCGCCAGACATCCGGTTATTGCCGTTACGGGTTCGAGTGGTGCGGGAACCACCACCACCAGCCTCGCTTTTCGCAAGATTTTCGCACAGCTCAATCTGCGCGCTGCCGAGGTTGAGGGCGATAGCTTTCATCGCTTCACCCGTCCTGAAATGGACATGGCTATCCGCAAGGCCCGGGATTTAGGTAAACACATCAGCTATTTCGGGCCAGACGCCAACGACTTTGGCCTGCTGGAACAAACTTTTCAGGACTATGGCCACACGGGAAAAGGTCAGTCGCGTAAATATCTGCACACCTACGATGAAGCGGTGCCATGGAATCAGGTTCCTGGCACATTCACGCCGTGGCAGCCCCTGCCGGAGCCGACGGACGTGTTGTTTTATGAAGGATTGCACGGCGGCGTGGTAACGCCGCAGCACGACGTGGCGCGCCACGTGGATCTGCTGGTCGGCGTGGTGCCGATTGTCAATCTGGAGTGGATTCAGAAGCTGACCCGTGACATGAGCGAGCGCGGCCATTCGCGTGAAGCGGTGATGGATTCGGTCGTGCGCTCGATGGAAGATTACATCAACTTCCTGACGCCGCAGTTCTCGCGCACCCACATCAACTTCCAGCGCGTCCCGACGGTGGACACCTCTAACCCGTTTGCGGCGAAAACAATTCCGTCGCTGGACGAGAGTTTTGTGGTGATTCACTTCCGCAATCTGGAAGACATTGATTATCCCTGGCTGCTGGCGATGCTGCAGGGTTCATTCATTTCCCATATCAATACATTAGTGGTCCCGGGCGGGAAGATGGGGCTGGCGATGGAATTGATCATGATGCCGCTGGTGCAACGGCTGATGGAAGGCAAGAAGATCGCCTGAGTTCAGTCGTCGGGAAGCGCTTCGCTATCCGGCTGAATCATGCGGTGACAGGCCCGGCAAGCGTAGCGCTACCGGGCATTGTGTTAAGCGTCGATCACTTCGTACGAATGCGTAATGTTCACCGCTTTTTCCAGCATCAGCGCCACAGAGCAGTACTTCTCCGCAGACAGATCCACCGCGCGGGAAACCGCCGCATCCTTCAGCTCTTTACCGGTGACGATAAAATGCAAGTTGATGTGTGTAAAGAGACGTGGCGCCTCTTCGCGACGCTCAGACGTCAGCTTCACTTCGCAGTCCGTCACGTCATGACGGCCTTTCTGCAAAATGGAAACCACGTCAATCGCGCTGCATCCGCCCGCCGCCATCAGCACCACTTCCATCGGGCTTGGCGCTTTATCTCCGGAGTTGCCGTCCATCAAAATCTGGTGTCCTGAAGCGGATTCGCCAAGGAACGTTAAACCTTCAACCCATTTCACACGCGCTTGCATTTTCATTAACTCCAAAGTTGCATTTTTCCGAACAGATTACGCGTGCGTTACAATTCTCGCAACGGAAGGCGACCTGCATCATGCTGAAGCGAGACACCAGGAGACACGCGGCTAAAGCTATGCTAAAACAGTCTCGATGCTACAGTAATACATTGACGTTACACATGTATGCAGAGGACATCAAACTTTACTGGCTGCGAACAGTGCGACAGCCACTTCCCAGGTACGGGTAAGAATTCGATTGCAACCCCAGAGTCAGGATGCGATTTTGACTCTGAGACAGCTTATAACAGAGGATAACAGCGCATGGTGCTTGGCAAACCGCAAACAGACCCGACTCTCGAATGGTTCTTGTCTCATTGCCACATTCATAAGTACCCATCGAAGAGCACGCTGATTCACCAGGGTGAAAAAGCGGAAACGTTGTATTACATCGTCAAAGGCTCGGTGGCAGTGCTGATCAAAGATGAAGAAGGGAAAGAGATGATCCTTTCTTATCTGAACCAGGGCGATTTCATCGGTGAACTGGGCCTGTTTGAAGAAGGCCAGGAACGTAGCGCCTGGGTGCGTGCGAAAACCGCGTGTGAAGTTGCAGAGATCTCCTATAAGAAATTCCGCCAGCTGATCCAGGTAAACCCGGACATCCTGATGCGTCTTTCTTCGCAGATGGCTCGCCGCCTGCAGGTCACTTCCGAGAAAGTGGGTAACCTCGCCTTCCTGGACGTAACAGGCCGCATCGCGCAGACCCTGCTGAACCTGGCGAAACAACCTGACGCCATGACCCACCCGGACGGTATGCAAATTAAAATTACCCGTCAGGAGATTGGTCAGATCGTCGGCTGTTCTCGTGAAACCGTTGGCCGTATCCTGAAAATGCTGGAAGATCAAAACCTGATCTCCGCTCACGGTAAAACTATCGTGGTCTACGGAACGCGTTAATTCCGGAACGAACGGCGTGCCATCGCAAGGTGTCACGCCGTTTTTGTCTCTGACGAACATGTGGCGCAGGCTGATTTATCACCCCGAAGTTAACTACGCACTACGTCAAACTCTGGTGTTATGTCTTCCCGTGGCTGTCGGTTTAATCCTGGGCCACCTGCAACATGGGCTGTTGTTCTCTCTCGTTCCTGCCTGCTGCAACATCGCCGGTCTCGATACACCGCATAAACGCTTTTTCAAACGCCTGATTATCGGCGGCTGCCTGTTCGCCGGATGTAGCCTGGCCGTGCAGCTGCTGCTGGCCCGTGATATCCCGCTGCCGTTAATCCTGACCGTGCTGGCGATGACGCTGGGCGTCACGGCGGAGATCAGTTCGCTGCACGCTCGCCTGCTGCCCGCCTCACTGATTGCCGCGATTTTCACGCTGAGCCTCGCCGGAAATATGCCCGTCTGGGAGCCGCTGCTGATCTATACGTTCGGTACCCTGTGGTACGGGCTGTTTAACTGGTTCTGGTTCTGGATGTGGCGGGAGCAGCCCCTGCGCGAATCCCTGAGCCTGCTCTACGTCCAGCTCGCGGACTATTGCGAAGCCAAATACACCCTGCTGACGCAACACATGGACCCGGAAAAATCATTGCCTCCGCTGCTTACGCGCCAGCAAAAAGTGGTCGACTTAATCAGCCAGTGCTATCAGCAGCTGCACATGCTGGCGGCCAATAAAAACCATGAATACAAGCGACTGCTGCGTGTCTTCCAGGTGGGGCTTGATCTGCAGGAGCATATTTCGGTCAGTCTGCATCACCCGCAGGAGGTGCAAAAACTGGTGGAACGCAGCCACGCCGAAGCGGTGATCCGCTGGAATGCCCAGACGGTCGCGGCGCGCCTGCGGGTGCTGGCTGACGATATTCTTTACCACCGTTATCCCACGCGTTTTACGATGGATAAACAGCTGGGCGCGCTGGAGAAAATTGCCCGTCAGCATCCGGATAATCCGGTTGGGCAGTTCTGCGCGTGGCACTTTAGTCGCATCGCACGCGTACTGCGCACTCAGCGCCCGCTCTACCCGCGCGACCTGATGGCCGATAAACAAAAGCGTCTGCCGCTGCTGCCGGCACTGAAAAGCTATTTATCACTGAAATCTTCCGCCCTGCGCAATGCCGCACGCATCAGCGTGATGCTGAGCATCGCCAGCCTGATGGGCGTCGCGCTGCACTTACCCAAGCCCTACTGGATTTTAATGACCGTGCTGTTTGTCACCCAGAATGGCTATGGCGCGACGCGCGTGCGAATACTGCACCGTGCGCTCGGGACGTTTGCCGGGCTGGTGATTGCCGGGATCACCCTGCACTTCCATGTTCCTGACGGCTATACCCTGCTGGGAATGCTGGTCATTACCCTGGTCGGCTATCTGATCATCCGCAAAAACTACGGCTGGGCAATGGTCGGGTTTACAGTGACGGCGGTATACACCCTGCAACTGCTGACCCTGAACGGCGAGCAGTTTATCGTGGCGCGGCTGGTGGATACATTGATTGGCTGTCTGATCGCCTTTGGCGGCATGGTCTGGCTGTGGCCACAGTGGCAGAGCGGGCTGCTGCGCCAGAACGCCCACGACGCCCTTGAAGCGGACCAGCAGGCCATTCGTCTGATCCTGAGCGACGATCCCAAACCTTCGCCGCTGGCGTACGAGCGCATGAAGGTCAACCAGGCGCACAACGCGCTGTATAACTCCCTCAACCAGGCGATGCAGGAGCCGGGCTTTAATTCAGACTATCTGGCAGATATGAAACTGTGGGTGACGCACAGCCAGTTCATCGTCGAACACATTAACGCGATGACGACCCTGGCGCGCGAGCACACGATGCTGACGCCGGATCTGGCGCAGCGCTATTTGCAGTCGTGTGAAATTGCATTGCAGCGTTGTCAGCAGCGTCTGGAGTACGACGCGCCGGGAGAGTCGGGAGACTCGAACATTCTGGAAGCGCCAGAGACGCTCACCCACGGGCCGATGAGCACTCTGGAGCAGCATTTACAGCGCGTAATAGGACATCTGAACACCATGCACACCATTTCGTCGGTGGCATGGCGTCAGCGTCCGCATCACGGGATTTGGCTGACGAGGATTATGCGCCGTAAGACGTCGTGAGGTTTGCGGCTTCGTAGGTCGGAACAAAACGTAGCCGCGACTCCATTAGCCCTGAACGATCTTCTTCACTGCACTGGCAAAGCGGTTCATACCGTCATCGATATCCTGCCCTTCAATCACTAGCGAAGGCGCAAAGCGCATCACATCCGGCCCGGCATTCAACACCATCAACCCTTCGTGGGCAGCGGCGTGGAGGAAATCGCGCGCGCGACCTTTGTACTGCGGCTTCAGTTCCGCACCGACCAACAGCCCCATGCCACGAATATCGCTGAACACGTCGTGCTGCGCGTCGATCTGCTGGAGATGCTGCACAAACTGCTCACGCTTCGCGTTTACGCCGTTCAGCACTTCCGGGGTGTTGATAATATCGAACGCCGCCCCGGCGATCGCGCACGCCAGCGGGTTGCCGCCATAAGTGGAGCCGTGAGAGCCAACGTGGAAGGCCGAGGCGATCTCTTGCGTCGTCAGGACGGCGCTCACCGGGAAACCGCCGCCGAGCGCTTTGGCGCTGGTCAGGATATCTGGCGTTACGCCGTAGTGCATATAGGCAAACAGATCGCCGGTACGGCCCATACCGCTCTGCACTTCATCAAAGACCAGCAATGCCTGATGCTCATTGCATAGCTCGCGCAGTCCTTTCAGGAATTCTGGCGTCGCGGCCATCACGCCGCCCTCGCCCTGGATCGGCTCCACCACCACCGCGCAGGTGTGATCGTCCATCACCGCTTTGACCGCATGCAGATCGTTAAACGGCACGTGGATAATATCAGCAGGTTTTGGACCAAAACCGTCGGAATATTTCGGCTGCCCGCCCACGGAAACGGTGAACAGCGAACGGCCATGGAAGGCGTTATGGAATGCAATAATCTTGCTTTTGTATGGGCTGTGACGCGTGGAAGCGTAATAGCGCGCCAGCTTAAAGGCGGTTTCATTGGCTTCGGTGCCGGAGTTCATGAACAGCACACGCTCGGCAAAGGTGGCATCAATGATCTTACGGCCCAGGCGCAGCGCCGGTTCGTTGGTGAACACGTTGCTGGTGTGCCACAGGGTTTCCCCCTGGGTTTTCAGCGCCTCAACCAGCGCCGGATGGCAGTGCCCCAGCGCCGTCACCGCAATGCCGCCCGCGAAATCAACGTACTCTTTGCCCTGTTGATCCCATACCCGACAGCCTTTCCCTTTCACCGGGATAAACTCCGCCGGTGCATAAACCGGCAGAATCACTTCATCGAATGTTGCGCGCGTAATTGCAGGTTGTTCAGTTGCCATGTCATGCCCGTCCGTTTTATGTCACATTAATTGTGAAAATATAATCACAAAATATGCATAAAAAATCACAACAAGGCAATAAAAATTCAGCGATTGAGGAAATTGGCGAGAAGCTGGTGGCCCTGTTCGCTCAGAATGCTCTCCGGGTGGAACTGCACCCCTTCGAGGTCCCACTCGCGATGGCGAATGCCCATGATCTGCCGGGTGTCGCTCCAGGCGGTGACGTCAAAACACGCGGGAAGCGTGGGCGGGTCGATCACCAGCGAGTGGTAGCGCGTAACCGTCAGCGGGTTATTCAGCCCCTGAAACACGCCCACGCCGGTGTGGGTGACCGGTGAGGTTTTGCCGTGCATCACGCGTTCGGCACGAACAATGGTCGCACCAAACACCTGCGCGATAGCCTGATGACCGAGACAAACCCCCAGAATCGGCAGTTTGCCGGAATAGTGGCGGATGACCTCCAGCGAAATACCCGATTCGTCAGGCGTACACGGCCCTGGTGAAATCACGATTTTCTGCGGGGCCAGTGCGTCGATATCAGCCAGCGTAATGTCATCGTTGCGCCGGACAATGACCTCTGCACCCAGTTCACAAAAGTACTGGTAAAGGTTCCAGGTAAAGGAATCGTAGTTATCAATCAGCAGGATCATGGCGGCTCCGGGACAAAAATAGCCGCCCTATTCTACTCAGTTTCCCGCGCTTCGCTCACTACTTTGGCAAAGATGGCGTTGAGCGCGGTCAGATCGCCCATCGCCCCGCTCTGGTTGGCCGCCGACCACTCATCCGGATCGATCCCCTGCCAGCTCAGCTGATAGCCCGCGTGGATCGCCAGCTGCTCGAAGAAGACGCGCTGCGCGATGCCGTTGCCAATGCGAAACGGGTGCAGCACGTTAATCTCGCAGTAGTAGTGGCTGAGTCTGGCAATAAACGCCTCGCGCTCAAGACCGGTCAGATAGTGCTCCTCCTCCAGGTCCTGCATCAGGGCGTTGCCCTCTTTTTCGATGTAGGCAAAATGGCAGAAACGGGTATCGCCCTGATAAATATCGACCTCACGAATTGCCCCCGCCCAGCTAAAAATATCCTGATAAAGGTGGCGATGGATGGCGCACAGATGCGGCAATCCGCGGGCCGGCGGGCCGAGAGGCAGCGTGGCCGCGCGCAGGGCGGTGAGTTCGTAGGAGGCCTGTGCCAGACGCTCCGCCTGACGAATACTGAGCGCATTACGCATCACATTCAGGCCGGGATAGAGGTACGGATCGCGGTCGTCACCAATTTTATCGCTCATAGTGCCTCCTGAGTTCCTGGATACGAACCTCGGCGTCCTGCGCACTGAGCGTGACTAACGGGCTATCGACGCCTTCGAGACGGCGGCTGGCCTGGAAATTGGTATTTCGCTGTTGCTCCCAGAGACGGGATTTTTGCTTATCGGTGAGTTTTTTCACTTAACGCCTCCCTGAATGTGTCCGTTTGCCACAAGTATAAGCAGCAAACTGCGCTTTCGCAGGGAGGGGAAAGCAATGCGGGCGAGAATGCCCGCAGAGGAGAATCTTACGGCAGCACTTTTGCGGAGAGGATAACTACCGGTTTTGTCGGCACATTCTGGTATGGACCGACGTCGTGGGTCTGCACCTGAGAGATCTTGTCCGCCACGTCCATGCCTTTCACAACTTTACCGAAGACCGCATAACCAAAATCACGCTGACCGTGATCGAGGAAGGCGTTATCAGCAACGTTCAGGAAGAACTGGCTGGTCGCGCTGTCTTTGTCGGCAGTACGTGCCATGGAGATGGTGCCACGGGTGTTACGCAGGCCGTTATCGGCTTCGTTTTTGATCGGCGCGTTAGGCTGTTTCTGCTGCATCTGCTCGTTAAAACCGCCGCCCTGGAGCATGAAGCCCGGGATCACACGGTGGAATGTGGTGTTGTTATAGAAACCGCTATTGACGTAATCAAGGAAGTTTTTCACAGAAACAGGAGCTTTCTGGCTATTCAGTTCCAGCTCAATATTCCCGGCGGACGTTGTCAGCAAAACATGGGGGTCGCCTTTCGCTGCGAGAACAGCAGGAGAGACAGCAGAAAGAGCAAACACAGCTGCGACAGCCGCCAGAGTTGATTTGAGCATGAGAATTCCTTAAAAAAGCGCGGTAAATAAGGCAAGTTGCTTGATTCTAAAGAGCAGTATGGATGGAGGCCAGCCTTTTACCTAATTTTACGAATTTGAAACAGTTGTAACGGCGCAAACAGTTGAATCCAGCGGGTAAAAAGGTGATTTCCGTCATGATAAATACTGTAACGATGATCATAATTTTCAGAAAAGATTTAAATAGATCACTTTAATGACTAAAATCTGCCCGCACTTCGCGCGTCAACGCGCTTTACGTACATATACAAGGCAGACATGACTAACAGCAACCGCATCAAGCTCACATGGATCAGCTTCTTCTCGTACGCCCTCACCGGCGCACTGGTGATCGTCACCGGGATGGTAATGGGCAATATTGCCGATTATTTCCAGCTACCTGTTTCCAGCATGAGTAACACCTTCACCTTCCTGAACGCCGGGATCCTGATTTCGATCTTTTTAAACGCCTGGCTGATGGAAATCGTGCCGCTGAAAACTCAGTTGCGCTTCGGCTTTGTGCTGATGGTCGCCGCCGTGGCGGGCCTGATGGTCAGCCACAGTATCGCCCTGTTCTCGGCGTCGATGTTCGTTCTCGGGCTGGTCAGCGGGATCACCATGTCCATCGGGACTTTCCTGATCACCCACATGTATGAAGGCCGCCAGCGCGGCGCGCGTCTGCTATTCACCGACTCGTTCTTCAGCATGGCGGGGATGATCTTCCCAATGGTGGCCGCCGTTCTGCTGGCGCGTAGCATCGAGTGGTACTGGGTTTATGCCTGCATCGGGCTGGTGTACGTCGCTATCTTTATTCTGACCTTCGGCTGCGATTTCCCGGTACTGGGCAAAAAAGCGGTGCAAACCTCTGAGCCGGTGGTGAAAGAGAAATGGGGAATCGGCGTGCTGTTCCTCTCCATTGCCGCGCTGTGCTACATCCTCGGCCAGCTGGGCTTTATCTCGTGGGTGCCGGAATATGCCAAAGGGCTGGGCATGAGCCTGAACGACGCCGGTAAACTGGTGAGTGATTTCTGGATGTCGTACATGTTTGGCATGTGGGCGTTTAGCTTCATCCTGCGCTTCTTCGATCTGCAGCGTATCCTGACCGTACTGGCGGGCCTGGCAACCGTGCTGATGTATCTGTTCATCAACGGTTCGCCGGAGCATATGCCGTGGTTCATTCTGACCCTCGGTTTCTTCTCCAGCGCGATTTACACCTCAATCATTACGCTTGGCTCCCTGCAAACCAAAGTGGCGTCGCCGAAGCTGGTGAACTTTGTGCTGACCTGCGGCACCATCGGCACCATGCTGACCTTCGTGGTGACCGGTCCTATTGTGGCGCACAGTGGCCCGCTGGCAGCCCTGCACACGGCTAACGGCCTGTACGCCGTGGTGTTTGTGATGTGTCTGATTCTGGGCTTTGTCACCCGCCACCGTCAGCACAACACGGCAGCGGCTTCTCACTAATGCCTACGCCCCTTTGCCATCGGCGAAGGGGCTGTTTCGGGTAAAACTCACTTCCTCTCCCCCGCTATCGGTTTGTATCCACGTTTGCGCCAGCTGTGTGGTGGCGATCACCCGTCCCTGACGAATCGACCAGCGCACCGGCACCTGGCAACGCACCGCTTCAAAACCGCTCTCAGCAGGCAGAATAATCAGGTTCGCCGGATGACCCGTTTCGATGCCGTAATCCGTCAGGCCAAACGTTCTGGCGCTGTTGTGCGTGATCAGGTTTAACCCGCTGTCGATTTGCGGATAGCCCATCATCTGGCAAACATGCAGCCCCATGTGCAGCACCTGCAACATATTGCCCGTCCCCAGCGGATACCAGGGATCAAAGACGTCATCATGACCGAAGCAGACGTTAATTCCTGCCTCGAGCAGCTCTTTCACGCGAGTGATGCCGCGGCGTTTCGGATAGTCGTCAAAACGCCCTTGCAGATGGATATTCACCAGCGGATTGGCGACAAAGTTGATGTCTGACATTTTCAGCAAGCGGAACAGGCGCGACGTGTAAGCGCCGTTGTAGGAGTGCATCGCCGTGGTATGGCTGGCGGTCACGCGATGGCCAATGCCCGCCTCGTACGCCAGCATGGCGACGGTTTCGACGAAGCGCGACTGCTCATCGTCGATCTCATCGCAGTGGATATCCAGCGGGCGGTCATATTTTTTCGCCAGCGCGAAGGCGATGTGCAAGGACTCCACGCCGTACTCGCGGGTAAATTCAAAGTGCGGGATCGCCCCGACCACATCGGCCCCCAGTTTCAAGGCTTCCTCCAGCAGCGCCGCGCCGTTGGGATAAGAGAGAATGCCTTCCTGCGGGAATGCGACGATTTGCAGCGTAACCCACGGCGCCACCTCCTGCTTCACTTCCAGCATCGCTTTCAGGGCGGTAAGAGTCGGATCGGAGACATCCACATGGGTGCGCACGAACTGGATACCGTTGGCGATTTGCCATTTCAGGGTTTTCCACGCGCGGGCTTTGACATCGTCATGGCTGAGCAGCGCCTTGCGTTCGGCCCAGCGTTCGATGCCTTCAAACAGCGTCCCCGACTGGTTCCAGCTCGGTTCCCCGGCGGTTTGCGTCGTATCCAGATGAATATGAGGCTCGATAAACGGCGGAATCGCCAGTCCACCGCGAGCGTTAAGCACCTCATAACTTTCGTCATGAGCATCGCGCATCGGGGTGATCTCTGCAAAACGGCCATTCTCAATGCCGATTTGCCATAACCCTTCCCGGCCAGGTAACCGAACATTCTGAACCAGCCAAAGCGGTGTTGTCGTCATACCTTTCTCCCGAAAAATGCGGCTGAAATTAAGGGGTACGTCATCGTAATCATTAGCCCCCTAATTTGTATATAAATTAGACGCTCGCGAAAAGCTTGCTATTTCCATGACTTATAAAAATCCTGACAAATCAGGAATATACCCACTAAGTGGTAGGTTAAGGCGTATTTGATTTGCATCAATAAGTGCCCCTGCTGAATCGTTAAGGTAGGCAGTAATAGAAAAGAAATCGAGGCAAAAATGAGCAAAGTCAGACTCGCTATTATCGGTAACGGCATGGTCGGCCACCGCTTTATTGAGGATCTCCTTGATAAAGCTGACGCTGCCCAGTTCGATATTACCGTCTTCTGTGAAGAACCCCGCAAAGCATACGATCGTGTACACCTCTCTTCCTACTTCTCTCATCACACCGCGGAAGAACTTTCGCTGGTGCGTGAAGGTTTCTACGAGAAGCATGGCGTCAAGGTGCTGGTGGGCGAACGCGCTATCACCATCAACCGCCAGGAAAAAGTGATCCACTCCAGTGCCGGACGCACGGTTTTTTACGATAAGTTGATCATGGCGACTGGCTCTTACCCGTGGATCCCGCCAATCAAAGGCTCGGAAACGCAGGATTGCTTCGTTTATCGTACCATTGAAGACCTCAAAGCGATCGAATCCTGTGCACGCCGCAGTAAACGCGGTGCGGTAGTCGGCGGCGGTCTGCTGGGCCTCGAAGCGGCAGGCGCGCTGAAAAACCTGGGGGTCGAAACCCACGTCATCGAATTTGCCCCGATGCTGATGGCTGAACAACTCGACCACATGGGTGGCGATCAGCTGCGCCGTAAAATCGAAAGCATGGGTGTGAAAGTTCACACCAGCAAAAATACCAAAGAGATCGTTCAGGAAGGCACCGAAGCGCGTAAAACCATGCGCTTTGCCGACGGCAGCGAGCTGGAAGTCGACTTCATCGTCTTCTCCACCGGTATCCGCCCGCGCGATAAAATGGCGACCCAGTGCGGTCTGGCCGTGGCTCAGCGCGGCGGGATCATGATTAACGACGCCTGTCAGACCTCCGACCCGGACATTTACGCCATCGGCGAATGCGCCAGCTGGAACAACCGCGTGTATGGTCTGGTAGCTCCTGGCTACAAAATGGCGCAGGTCGCCGTTGACCATATTCTCGGTAACGAAAATGCCTTCACCGGCGCGGACATGAGCGCCAAGCTGAAACTGCTCGGCGTGGACGTCGGCGGGATCGGCGATGCGCACGGTCGCACACCAGGCTGTCGCAGCTACGTTTACCTCGACGAAAGCAAAGAGGTCTACAAACGCCTGATCGTCAGCCAGGACAACAAAAACCTGCTGGGTGCGGTGCTGGTGGGGGATACCAGCGATTTCGGTAATCTGCTGCAGCTGGTCCTGAACGCCATCGAACTGCCGGAAAACCCGGACGCGCTGATCCTGCCGGCTCACGCCTCCAACGGTAAACCTTCTATCGGCGTGGATAAACTGCCCGACAGCGCGCAGATTTGCTCCTGCTTCGACGTGACCAAAGGCATGCTGATTTCGGCGATCAACAAAGGCTACCACACCGTCGCCGCCCTGAAAGCCGAAACCAAAGCCGGTACCGGCTGCGGCGGCTGTATTCCGCTGGTCACCCAGGTGCTGAACGCCGAACTGGCGAAACAGGGCATCGAAGTGAACAACAACCTGTGTGAGCACTTCTCTTACTCACGCCAGGAGATTTACCACCTGATCCGCGTGGAAGGCATCAAAACCTTCGACGAACTGCTGCAAAAACACGGTCAGGGCTACGGCTGCGAAGTCTGTAAACCGACCGTCGGTTCACTGCTGGCCTCCTGCTGGAATGAATACATCCTGAAGCCAGAGCACACGCCGCTGCAGGACACCAACGACAACTTCCTGGCGAACATTCAGAAAGACGGGACCTACTCCGTGATCCCACGTTCCGCCGGTGGCGAAATCACCCCGGAAGGGCTGGTGGCGGTGGGCCGCGTGGCGCGCGAATTTAATCTGTACACCAAAATCACCGGTTCCCAGCGTATCGGCCTGTTTGGCGCGCAGAAAGATGACCTGCCGGAAATCTGGCGTCAGTTGATCGAAGCGGGCTTCGAAACCGGTCACGCGTATGCCAAAGCGCTGCGTATGGCGAAAACCTGCGTCGGCAGCACCTGGTGCCGTTACGGCGTGGGCGATAGCGTGGGCTTTGGCGTTGAGCTGGAAAACCGCTACAAAGGCATCCGTACCCCACACAAAATGAAGTTTGGCGTCTCCGGCTGTACCCGCGAATGTGCGGAAGCGCAGGGTAAAGACGTGGGGATTATCGCCACCGAAAAAGGCTGGAACCTGTACGTATGCGGTAACGGCGGGATGAAGCCGCGTCACGCCGACCTGCTGGCGGCCGATCTCGATCGCGAAACCCTGCTCAAGTATCTCGACCGCTTCATGATGTTCTACATTCGTACCGCCGACAAACTGACCCGTACCGCCTCCTGGCTCGATAACCTGGAAGGCGGCATCGAATATCTGAAATCGGTGATCATCGACGATAAACTTGGCCTGAACGAGCATCTGGAAGAAGAGATTTCCCGCCTGCGCGAGGCCGTCATTTGCGAGTGGACAGAAACCGTCAACACGCCAGCCGCGCAGGTTCGCTTCAAACACTTTATCAACAGCACCCAGCGCGATCCGAACGTACAGGTTGTTCCTGAGCGCGAGCAGCACCGTCCGGCAACGCCATACGAGCGCATTCCGGTGACTCTGGTGGAGGAAAACGTATGAGCCAGTGGGTAAACATCTGCAAAATCGACGACATCATTCCGGCAACCGGCGTCTGTGCGCTGCTGGGCAACGAGCATGTGGCGATCTTCCGCCCGCGCCACGATGAACAGCTCTTCGCGATCAGCAATATCGATCCGTTCTTTGAGGCCAGCGTGTTGTCTCGCGGCCTGATTGCTGAACACCAGGGCGAGCTGTGGGTCGCCAGCCCGCTGAAAAAACAGCGTTTCCGCTTAACGGACGGGCACTGTATGGAAGATGAAAGTCACTCTGTGAAGCACTACGACGTCCGCGTTAAAGACGGCAATGTGCAGCTGAAAGGCTAAACCAGAACGGGAGGCGCAATGCCTCCCGTGCGTTTCACATGTTTTCTGTATGACGCTTGTCGTTACGGGTATGCTACTCGCAAAGCGGAGCATCCGACTCCGTAAACCATCGCAACTGTTCAGGCGAAAGCCCACTCTTAAGAGGTAATGTCGTGGATCACCTGCCGATTTTCTGTCAATTACGCCATCGCGACTGCCTGCTGGTGGGCGGTGGCGATGTCGCTGAACGCAAAGCGCGTCTCCTGTTAGAAGCGGGTGCCCGACTGACGGTGAATGCCCTCGCCTTTGACCCGCAGTTTAACGTATGGGCGCAGGAAGGCATGCTGACACTGGTCGAAGGCGAATTCGACGAAGCGCTGCTCGACACCTGCTGGCTGACCATTGCCGCTACAGATAACGACGAAGTGAACCAGCGCGTCAGCGACGCCTGTGAAACCCGCCGTATTTTCTGCAATGTGGTCGACGCGCCAAAAGAAGCCAGTTTTATTATGCCGTCGATTATCGACCGCTCGCCGCTGATGGTGGCGGTGTCGTCCGGCGGCACCTCTCCGGTGCTGGCGCGTTTGCTGCGTGAGAAACTGGAAGCGATACTGCCTCAGCATCTTGGTCAGGTGGCGCACTACGCGGGGCAACTCCGCTCGCGAGTGAAGAAAACCTTCGCCACCGTTGGCGAGCGCCGTCGCTTCTGGGAAAAATTCTTTGTAAACGATCGCCTGGCGCAGTCGCTGGCGAATCAGGATCAGAAAGCCATTACCGAGACCACCGAACGCCTGCTGACCGAGCCGCTGGACCATCGCGGTGAAGTGGTGCTGGTTGGCGCAGGGCCGGGTGACGCGGGGCTATTGACCCTGAAAGGGCTGCAGCAGATCCAGCAGGCGGATATCGTGGTTTACGATCGTCTGGTCTCTGATGACATCATGAATCTGGTGCGCCGCGACGCTGACCGGGTATTCGTGGGTAAACGCGCCGGGTATCACTGCGTGCCGCAGGAAGAGATTAACCAGATTCTGCTGCGCGAAGCGCAAAAAGGAAAACGCGTGGTGCGCCTGAAGGGCGGCGATCCGTTTATCTTTGGCCGCGGCGGTGAAGAGCTAGAAACGCTCTGCAATGCGGGTATTCCGTTCTCGGTTGTACCGGGAATTACGGCAGCGTCTGGCTGCTCGGCCTACTCCGGTATTCCGCTGACTCATCGCGATTACGCCCAGAGCGTGCGCCTGGTGACGGGCCACCTGAAAACTGGCAGCGAGCTGGACTGGCATAACCTGGCCGCAGAGAAACAGACGCTGGTGTTCTACATGGGGCTAAACCAGGCGGCCACTATTCAGGAAAAACTGCTGGAACACGGTATGCCGGAGGATATGCCGGTGGCGCTGGTGGAAAACGGTACTGCCATTACGCAACGCGTGGTGAGCGGCGTTCTGACTCAACTGGGTGAACTGGCGCAGCAGGTGGAAAGCCCGGCGCTGATCGTTGTCGGCCGCGTGGTCGAACTGCGCGAAAAGCTGAACTGGTTCTCTAACCATTAATCACCCCCGCATATTCACACTTCAGGGAGTAGTCTTTAACCGGACTACTCCCGCCTGGCACCTGCCGATAACATACCGCCTGCGAAATGGAATCTTTTACATTAATTCCCTCATTTTACATCCAAAAGTACGGCTCCATTACAAGGAAAGTGTATGTTTAAACTGGCAAAAGCGGCTGTGTTAGTTGGCTTGTTATCTACCCTGACGGCGTGTACGGGTCACGTACAAAACACCAAAAACAACTGCGGCTATGATTACTTCCTGCACCCTGCGATCTCGATTTCGAAAATGATCGGCGGCTGCGGCCCGGCGGCAGAACAGCCGTAAGTCTTTTTCAGGCACAAAAAAACCGGGAATATCCCGGTTTTTTTATGGGTGCAGAGCGGTTGCTTCGCCGGGTAGCGCTCGCGCTTTCCCGGTCTACGTCAAACCACCCGGCAACGGCTTACGGCTTACCCACAAACCCAATCGCGTCATACACCGCTTTCAGGGTTTCAGACGCACGGGCGCTGGCTTTGTCAGCACCGTCGCGCATCACGTTGTTCAGGAACGCTTCGTCGTTGCGGAAACGGTGATAACGCTCCTGCAGGTCAGTCAGCATGCCGGAAACCGCCTCAGCCACTTCCCCTTTCAGGTGACCATACATTTTGCCTTCGAAATGCTGCTCAAGCTCAGGGATGCTCTGACCGGTCACCCCGGAGAGAATATCCAGCAGGTTTGATACGCCCGCTTTGTTCTGCACGTCGTAGCGAACAACAGGCGGCTCGTCGGAGTCGGTCACTGCACGCTTAAGCTTCTTAACCACCGCTTTCGGATCTTCCAGCAGGCCGATCACGTTATTGCGGTTATCGTCGGACTTGGACATCTTCTTGGTCGGCTCAAGCAGAGACATCACGCGCGCGCCGGATTTCGGAATGAACGGCTCTGGTACTTTGAAGACATCACCATAAATGGCATTGAAGCGCTGGGCGATATCACGGCTAAGCTCCAGATGCTGTTTCTGGTCTTCACCGACCGGGACCTGGTTAGTCTGGTACAGCAGAATATCTGCTGCCATCAGCACCGGATAGTCAAACAGACCGGCGTTAATGTTTTCGGAGTAGCGCGCAGATTTGTCTTTGAACTGGGTCATGCGGCTCAGTTCACCGAAATAGGTGTAGCAGTTCAGCGCCCAGCCGAGCTGTGCGTGTTCTGGCACGTGAGACTGCACGAAGATGGTGCTTTTCTCAGGATCGATGCCACAGGCCAGGTACATCGCCAGCGTATCCAGCGTCGCTTTACGCAGTTTTTCTGGATCCTGACGCGCGGTAATCGCGTGTAAATCCACGATGCAGTAGATGCAGTGATAATCATCCTGCATGTTGACCCACTGACGTAACGCACCCATGTAGTTACCAATGGTCAATTCACCTGAAGGCTGTGCGCCACTAAATACGATGGGCTTAGTCATTTTTCGATTCCTGATGTTCACTGTGTGAAAGCCCGAGTGCGGGCAGTAAATCTTTGAAGTGATCGAACACCACGTCCGGCTCACTCAGCGTAATGGCTTCACCGTAGTTGTAGCCATAGGTTAGGCCGACAGAGGGGGATCCTGCCGATTTGGCCGCCAGAATATCATTGCGCGAATCGCCGACAAAGAGCAGCTGTTCAGGCGATAACGACAGTTTTCCTGCCACCAGTAATATCGGCTCAGGATGTGGCTTTTTGTTTTGTACGTCATCACCGCCGACGATCACGGAGAAATACTTCGCGATGCCCAGCGCTTCAAGCAGCGGAGCGACAAACGGCGTCGGCTTGTTGGTCACCAGCGCCAGCGGCAGGCCGTTAGAATGCAGCGCGCTAAGGGTTTCCACCACGTCCGGGAACAGGAAGCTGCCCTCTTCCACCGTCTCTTCATAGTAACGATTGAAGAGTTTACGCAGGACGCGTAACTGTTCGTCTTGGGGGATATCCGAGTGATCAACGCCGGGTTTACCCTGCGCGGCACGCTGAATCGCACGCTCCTGGCGCGCCCATGTCAGGGCACGTTCCATCAGCACGTCTGCGCCGTTACCGATCCAGGTTACTACGCGATCTTCGCCTGCCATCGGCAGCTCGAGCGCATAGAGCGCCTGATCCACGGCGCTGGTTAAACCTGGTGCGCTGTCGACCAGCGTGCCATCGAGGTCGAACGCGACGCCCCGAATTGCCTTCAACTTATCCATGACTTACCTTTGCCAGTTCAGCGCGCATTTCTTCAATGACTTTTTTGTAATCCGGTTGGTCGAAAATCGCCGAGCCGGCAACGAACATATCCGCACCCGCCGCCGCGATTTCGCCGATGTTGTTGACCTTCACGCCGCCGTCCACTTCCAGGCGGATATCATAGCCAGACTCATCAATACGACGGCGCACTTCGCGCAGTTTATCCAGCGTTTGCGGGATAAAGGACTGGCCGCCAAAGCCTGGGTTAACGGACATCAGCAGGATCACATCCAGCTTATCCATGACGTAATCAAGGTAGCTGAGCGGGGTTGCCGGGTTAAACACCAGGCCCGCTTTGCAGCCGTTTTCTTTAATCAGCTGCAGCGTGCGATCGACATGCTCGGAGGCTTCGGGATGGAAGGTAATGATGCTGGCCCCTGCGGCGGCAAAATCCGGCACAATGCGATCGACCGGTTTCACCATCAGGTGAACGTCAATCGGGGCGGTGATGCCGTAGTTACGCAGCGCTTTCAGAACCATCGGGCCAATGGTCAGGTTCGGCACGTAGTGGTTGTCCATAACGTCGAAATGGACCACATCCGCACCGGCGGCTAAGGCGTTGGCCGTATCTTCACCCAGGCGGGCGAAATCGGCTGACAGAATTGAGGGAGCAATCAAAAACTGTTTCATCCGCATCTCCTTGAAATGTAGTTACCGGCGGGCGAAACGGCTCAGGGTCGATAAAGAGCCAGCAGTTCGTCCACCTTTTTACGTGTGCCACCGTTGCTGCTGATACTGCGCCGCACTTTAAGCTGAATACGATCGTTCGCCGCTTTGTACCACTCGCGAGTATCAGGCGTGTCATGGTTCGAAATTAACACCGTGATTTGCTTACTGACCAGCTTTTCCGCCATTTCAGCCAGATGAGCCTGCTCTTTCGGGCTGAAGCTGTTGGTGTGATAGGCGGTAAAATTCGCCGTGGCCGAGAGCGGGGCGTAAGGCGGATCGCAATAAACCACGGAGTCCGCGTTCGCCATTTCCATACACTCTTCATACGAGATGCAATGGAACTCCGCTTTCTGTGCCTTTTCGGCAAAATGCTGCAGCTCGGCCAGCGGGAAGTAGGGACGCTTGTAGCGGCCAAACGGCACGTTAAATTCACCCTTCAGGTTGTACCGGCACAGGCCATTGTAGCCATGACGGTTCAGATACAAGAACAACTGCGCGCGACGGAACGCATCCGTGCTCTGGTTGAACTCGGCGCGGTACTGATAGTAGGCGTCCGGGTTGTTGTTCTCTGGGGTAAAGAGTTGACGCGCCGCATCGATATACTCATCTGTCTGAGTTTTAACGATGTTGTAGAGGGTAATGAGATCGCTGTTTATATCCGCAAGGATATAGCGAGAAAAGTCGGTGTTCAGGAACACCGACCCGGCACCCACGAAGGGCTCGATAAGACACTCGCCTTTCGGCAGATGTTTATTAATATCGTCGAGCAGGGGGTATTTCCCCCCTGCCCATTTTAGAAAAGCGCGATTTTTTTTCATGCTGACTAACTAATTACACCTTCTCCGGCTGTGGAAAAAGCTCCGACAGCATCCTGCGCTTTAACCATTACTTCAAATCAGCCTGAACCTGATGAATCGGTTTCGCCCACGGGTTTTTCGCCTGAACATCCGCAGGTAACGCGGAGACTGCGCGTTTCGCTTCGTCTTTAGACGCGTACACACCGCTCACCAGCACATACCAGGGTTGTCCGTTGCGGGTCGTCTGATAAACCACATAGTTTTTCAGATTCGATTTCTTCGCCCAGCCGTTCAGATTGTCGTAGCTGGAAGAGCTGCTCAACTGAAGCGTGTAGTTGCTGGAAGGCGCTGATTTCAGCGAACCCACGTTGCCCGTAGATTTACCCGTGGCTGCAGCGCTGGCCGTTGCCGTCGCGGCTGGCGCAGGCGTGGCTGCTGGCGTTGAGGTCGTGGCCTTCGGTGCAGTCGTTGTCGCAGCAGGCGCTTTCACAGCTGCGGTTTCGGTCTGCTTAGGCTGTGCAACAGGTTTCGCTTCTGGCGCTTTCGCAACCGTCTGCGGTTTGGTTTCACGCTTCGGCTCAATGACAGCCTGTTTGCGCTCTGGTCGAGGCGCAGCCTGGGTCTGAGTCTGACGCGGTTTGGTTTCCGTTGCTGCGGTTTGCGGTTGAGCCGCGCCACCACGAATCGGTGCTACCGTCGCAGGCTCGGTTGGCAGCGTAGAGTTAGCCACTACGTTGTTCACCTGATCCTGACTCTGCGGTTGGGTCAGTGCGTTATTCAGATCGCCCTGAACTTCTACACGCTGCTGGCCTTCTGGCGTAGCAGGCGTTTGACCCTGAGTTGGCGTTGAGGAGACAGGCGGCAGAGAAACATCCTGCGTCGCATTTGCAGTTGCAGTCTGCTCAGCAGATGTTGTGCCAGGCGCAGGCTGCGCACCATTGGCCTGATCGGCAGTGTCATTCCCCGAAAGATTAATGCTCTTTTCGGCAGAAGGCGTCTGCTCAGTGGAATCCGTTGACGGTGCTTTCAGCGCGGAGCCGATGCCGATAATCAGCAGCAGCAGGACAAACACGCCAAGGCCCATCATGATGTACTGGCGGGAAGCCGGTTTTTTGGCTGCCGCTTTACGTTTGCGTGGGCGACGCTCTACAGGCTCTTCGTCCATTGAATCTTCTTCGGACTCATAACCCTCTTCTTCTTCTCGCTCATCACGCGCATTGCGGCTGCGTGACGGACGACGATCGTCTGCATCCAAATCAACATCGTCAAAGTTGATTTGCGGCTCGTTATCACGTTCTGAAGATTGACGAGAACGACCAGTACGACGATCGCTGGGATCGGGTTTCAGCTCGTCTTCTGGTTTGAATTCATCCATTTAACACCCCACTCAAAGGCTCATGCTTACGACGTTGCATTGCACCTGAATCTAAATAGCCACCTTTAACAGTAGCCAGACCTTTCTAGTTGTTACGCCTGCTGGCAATCAGCAATCGCGCCAAGAACCACTTCGTGCGACACTCCGCCGCGCACTTCACTCTTCCCTATTGCCAGCGGGAGGACTAAACGCATCTCGCCAGCCAATACTTTTTTATCACGCATCATGTGGGGTAAATACGCTTGCGAAGACATCTCGCGTGGTCCCGTCACCGGTAAATCCGCGCGCTCCAGCAGCGTGATGATGCGTTGAGTCTCTTCTTTCGTGAACTGACCCAGACGTTCGGAGGTGCGAGCAGCCATTACCATGCCTGCAGCAACCGCTTCACCATGAAGCCAGTTACCGTAGCCCATTTCGGCTTCAATCGCGTGACCGTACGTATGCCCCAGATTCAGTAAAGCACGTAAGCCGGTTTCCCGCTCGTCCGCTGCAACGACTTCTGCTTTCAGCTCACAACAACGGCGGATGCAATACGCCAGCGCTTGACCGTCAAGGTTAAGCAGCGCATCCATGTTCTCTTCCAGCCAGGTGAAGAACTCACCGTCAAGAATAATGCCGTATTTGATCACTTCAGCAAGGCCTGACGCCAGTTCGCGTTTAGGCAGAGTTTTCAGACAGTCGAGATCCACCACCACCGAAGCAGGCTGGTAGAACGCGCCAATCATGTTTTTGCCAAGCGGATGATTGACGGCCGTTTTGCCGCCAACTGAGGAGTCGACTTGCGAGAGTAACGTGGTAGGAATTTGAATAAAACGAACACCACGTTGATAACTTGCCGCAGCAAACCCCGTCAGATCGCCAACAACACCACCGCCCAGGGCAAGTAGTGTCGTATCGCGACCATGCGGTTTTTGCAGTAATGCGGTGAAGACGGTATCGAGTACCGCCAGGCTTTTATACTGCTCGCCATCAGGCAGAATCACACTGTCGACCTTCACGCCTGCCTGTTCCAGCAGATGACGAATCTTGTCGAGATAAAGCGGAGCCAGAGTCTCGTTGGTGACCAGCATTGCCTGATCACCCGCTTTCAGTGGTAAGAAGGAAGCTGGATCGTTAAACAAGCCAGCCGCGATGGTGATAGGGTAACTACGTTCCCCGAGAGTAACTGTAATCCTCTCCATGACGCGACATCCACCTTAAATGCTTATACCCGTGGGCGAGTGTATATAAAGCCAGAATCAGTTGCTTTCCAGCATATGAATAATCTGGTTTGCAACCACTTTAGCGCTCTGATCGTCGGTACGAATGGTTACATCAGCAATCTCTTCGTACAGTGGATTGCGCTCACCGGCCAATGCTTCCAGAACTTCACGTGGAGGCGTTTCAACTTGCAGTAACGGGCGCTTTTTATCGCGCTGCGTCCGTGCCAGCTGTTTTTCGATGGTCGTCTCAAGATAGACCACAACGCCGCGGGCGGAGAGACGGTTACGAGTTTCGCGAGATTTTACAGAACCACCGCCCGTTGCCAGCACGATGCCCTGTTTTTCCGTAAGTTCATTGATAACTTTTTCTTCACGGTCACGGAAACCTTCTTCGCCTTCTACATCGAAGACCCAGCCCACATCAGCTCCGGTTCGTTTCTCAATCTCTTGATCAGAATCGTAAAATTCCATATTGAGTTGTTGAGCCAACTGGCGCCCAATAGTGCTTTTGCCGGCACCCATAGGCCCAACCAGAAAGATATTGCGTTTCTCTGCCATTTTTTCGGTACTACTAAGACTATTCGTTAATGGTAATCCCCGCTTCGCAGACACTCAGCGTAGCAGGACATGAACTGAAACCTCATATGCGATAGTGCGAGAGTCAGACTAAAAATTATCTCAGTAGTCCTGCTTGTTTGGCAACTGATTAAATCACCACGCCAGATGCTTAAAGCAACAAGAGGTAAGATTAGGAGAAGCTGAAACTCAAATCGGTACTCCTTGTATGCTAATTCATGCCCCACGTCAAACATCTGCAACAAACTGGCTGCAAAATCCTCGCGGGGATCGTTTCCATTATTGAATACTAATCAGACGCGGTGTGATGAAGACCACCAGCTCGCGCCGCTCGTTATCCTTGCCATCGTGGCGAAAGAGTTGCCCCACCCAGGGAAGCCCACCGAGACCAGGAATACTGTCACTGCCCGTTTTATTCTTTTGCGAGAAAATTCCCCCCAGCGCGAGTGTTTCACCGCTTTTTACTTCCACCTGCGTTTCGATTTCCTGTTTATCAATCGCCAGGGTTTCGCCATCGGCCTGCTGTAAAACCTGGCCAGGCATATTTTCGCTAATGTGTAACTTTAATCGCACGCGGCCATTTGGAAGCACCACGGGCGTCACTTCCATCCCCAGCACCGCCTCTTTGAACTCCACCGATGTCGCCCCGCTCTCACCGCTGGACACCTGATACGGAATTTCACTGCCCTGTTTGATACTGGCAGGCTGCATATGCGACGCCAATAGCCGTGGGCTGGCGATGATCTCCAGCTGCTGCTTTTGCTCCAGTGCCGACAGCTCCAGATCCAACAGCCTGCCGTCGATCCGTCCAATATTAAATCCGACGTGCGTTGTGGCACTCGCCACTGACAAATCAGCACCCAGCGTGGTGACTTGCCCCGGTGAACCGGCACTCTGCGCCTCCGCCAGATTCCACTTCACCCCCAGTTCACGCAGGCTTTTTTCATTGATGGTGACGATATGGGCGGCGAGTTCCACCTGCGCCACGGGCAGGTCCATCTGTTCGACCCAGTGCTCCAGAGAATCGAGTACTACGGGGATATCCCGCACCAGCAGGCGGTTGGTGCGTTTATCCACGGAGAGGCTGCCCTTGGGGCTGAGCTGTTTTTCCGCCGCTTTTTGCAGCTCGGTGACATCCGCGTAGGCTAAAGAGAGCGCGCGCGAGGAGAGCGGCACATTCAGTTTCTGCTGCGCCAGCTCCTCCTCTTTTCGCGTCTGCTGCTCACGTTGCCCTGCGGCGGTGTTGACATAGAAAATGCCGCCCTCTTCGCGCAAAACCAGTCCGGCGCTGGTCACGACGATGTGCAGCGCCTGCCGCCACGGCACATGGGTGAGATGCAGCGAAAGCGCGCCTTTTACGTCCGGTGCAACAATCAGATTGCGGCCCTCAAGCTCCACCAGTGACTGTAAAATCTGCACCACGGGTACATCATCCACCGCCAGAGTGACGGGTTTTGGCACTGCGGCCCATGTCGGCATGCTGAGCATCATCAGCAGGATGATTCTCCTGAGTCGTTTCATTCTTCGTTCCCTCTCGTTGCCATCGCCACGCTTTCGGCTCGCATCCCTCGCCAAGCCCGACGACCATTTCCGTTTCATTGAATGTCAGCACCTGCCAGCCCGCTGGCAGTCGTTCGCCCTGCCGTATGCGATGCCAGCGCTCCTGCTCATCCTTGACGATACCCACAGCACTTCCGCTCTGGATCATCCCCTGATAGCGCCAGCGCGCTAATGTCCCTGTGGCACAGCGATCGTCCGGCGGGCGGAAGGGGTCACGCATGCCGGTGAGCAGTGCCAGTGAACACAAAATCAGACAGCGCAGCTCAGTTCGCATCGGTGTTCTCCACCTGCAAAACCAGCTGTAACCGCGTCTCCTCCGGCTTGACGGAAAACCCACTCACGGCCATCCCACGCTGCGCGAGCCGCTCAAACAAGGCCGGAATCTGCGCCCAGTCTACTTTCAGCGTTAATTCACCTCCGTTCGCACCAGGCAGCCAGCGCACCAGCCGCACGCCGTCGGTTTGAAAATCCAGTGGAGAAAACGGCAGCGACGCGGGGATCACAGGCGCAGCCAAAACCGGATGTGGCTGCGCTTCACTCAACCATAATTCAGCGCGCTCTGCGCCAGCCTGACTTCGCTTTACCTCAAGCTGCGAGAGCTGCTGAATGACCGGACGCGCCAACAGCAGCCAGGCACCCAGCAGAACAGCAACTGTAAAAAGGCTCCAGCAGAACAGGCGCGTGCGCGGTAGAAACCCATACCAGCGTTCATAAAAGAGGCGCACGGTTCACCCCTGGCTCGTGAGGGTAAAACTGAACGTCCAGCGTCCCTCAGTGTCCTGCTGCATTTCACCCGCAGGCCCGAGAATAAAACCCGGCAGTTGCCTGAGCGACGCCGCCAGTGCAGAAAGGGCGACGGGTGTCGCGGCAAACCCCGTCAACATTAGCCGAGGCTTCTGGTACTGAAGCTGTGTCAGCCACGCCTGCTCCGGCATCGCTGACGCCAGTGAAACCAACGATGATTGCCAGGCCTGTGTTTTCGCGCGCTGTACTCCAGTTTGCAGGGTTTGCGGGTGCGCTTTCTGCAGCGCCTGCCACTGCGCGCGGTGGGCGTGCAGCTTTTGTTGAATCACGCGCTCACCCGCCAGATGCGCCTCCAGCGCCCGCACCTTAAGCCCATCGCCAGTTCGCAGGTTTATCATCACGGCAAGAGAAACCAGACCGGAGCCTGCAAAAAGCCATACCCAAAAACGCCAGCAGGCTTGCTGTTTTTGATGGCGCCACGGCAAAAAGTTAGTCGTTGTCACTCGAAGAGTTCTCCCATCGCGAGGGCCAGAGCAACGGTAAATTCCGCGCCACATTCAGGCAGCGGCGGCTGAGAACGCGCCAGCAGGCTAAAAGGATCACGCGCTGCGGCGTCGAAGAGCGCGATATCCTCAGGGCTGAGCGCTAACAGGGCCGCCAGCTCGGCCACATCTTTCGCCTCATCCGCGCGTTTTCGCCCCCACTGGTGACGCATCGACCATAGCCAGTGCTGGCCGTCGCACCACGCCACGCATTGCGCGGGAGGGTCAAGAAGCGGCAGGAGATTCGCCAGCGCCGCAGCGTCGGGCGTGATCGCCGCCACATGCAGACGCAACGACTCCCCGAGCGTTAACAGCGCCGCCACCTCCTGGTTTTGTGCGGCTGTGACGTGAAAGGCACGGCTAAAGGTGTCTTGCGTATAGTCAAAGCACAGCGCTTCTGGCGGCATTTCCAGTTCACGGGAGATCGCTGAGGCAATCCACGACGCCTGTTCACTGTCGCGTAACGTCAGCGCCGGAGCAGGCAGCGTCTTTTGCAGCGTGCGGGCGGCCGGAAATGCGATAAACAGGCGGTGGTGATGGGGCAGTGCCTGACTCCAGTCCCTCAGCGCCGCAACCAGTTGTTCCGGCTGGATAATTTTCCCATCGCGGATAATTCCCGCCGGTAGCGGGATATGCCACCAGCGGCGCAGACACCACCCGGTGCGCTCCTGGGTGACTGAGACAGCCAGAACGCTATCTTGATGAAGATGAAAACCTGTTCGCCACGTTTTGAAAGCCATACTTCACGATCTCCTTATCGCCCGTCAGGTGACGGCTCTATCAATGCTTCAGGCTTGCCTTTATACTACCGCGCGATTGTTTAGAAACTGCCCAAGTGAAACTAAATGGGAAATCTCCAGTGAAGTTCGTAAAGTATTTATTGATCCTTGCAGTCTGTTGCATTCTGCTGGGAGCAGGCTCGATTTATGGTTTGTACAAATATATTGAGCCGCAACTACCCGATGTCGCCACACTGCGTGATGTGCGACTCCAGATCCCAATGCAGGTCTATAGCGCCGATGGCGAGTTGATCGCCCAGTACGGCGAAAAACGACGTATCCCGCTGACCCTTAACCAGATTCCGCCGGTGATGGTGAAAGCCTTTATCGCCACGGAAGACAGCCGTTTTTACGAACACCATGGCGTCGATCCGGTGGGGATTTTCCGTGCCGCCAGCGTCGCGCTGTTCTCTGGTCGTGCCTCTCAGGGGGCGAGTACCATCACGCAGCAGCTGGCGCGTAACTTCTTCCTGAGCCCGGAAAAAACCCTGACGCGTAAGATCAAAGAGGTGTTCCTTGCCATTCGCATCGAGCAACTGCTGAGCAAAGACGAGATCCTTGAGCTTTACCTCAACAAGATCTATCTGGGCTATCGCGCCTATGGCGTAGGTGCGGCGGCGCAGGTCTATTTCGGTAAACCTGTCGATCAGCTGACCTTAAGCGAGATGGCGACCATTGCCGGTCTGCCGAAAGCGCCGTCAACGTTCAACCCGCTCTACTCCCTCAACCGCGCCACTGCGCGTCGTAACGTGGTGTTGTCGCGCATGCTGAGCGAAGGCTACATCAGCCAGACTGAGTACGATCAGGCACGCAACGACGCCATCGACGCCAACTATCACGCGCCGGAAATCGCCTTCTCCGCCCCCTATCTGACCGAAATGGTTCGACAGGAGATGGTCAGCCGTTACGGCGAGCAGGCGTATGAAGATGGCTACCGGATCACCACTACCATCACCCGCAAAGTGCAGCAGGCGGCACAGCAGGCGGTGCGTAACAACGTGATGGATTACGACATGCGCCACGGCTACCGTGGCCCGTCGAACGTGCTGTGGAAAGTGGGCGAAAGCGCATGGGACAGCAAAAAAATCATCGACTCCCTGAAAACGCTGCCGACCTACGGGCCGCTGTTACCGGCTGTGGTCACCAGTGCCGATCCGCAGGAAGCCACCGCGATGATGGCCGACGGCACCTCCGTGTCGCTGCGCATGGACGGTATCCGCTGGGCGCGTCCGTATCGCTCTGATACAGCGCAAGGCCCGACGCCGCGTAAAGTGACCGATGCGGTGCAAACCGGACAGCAAATCTGGGTGCGTCAGGTGAACGACGCCTGGTGGCTGGCGCAGGTTCCCGACGTGAACTCCGCGCTGGTGTCGATCAATCCGCAAAACGGTGCCGTGATGGCGCTGGTTGGCGGCTTTGATTTCAACCAGAGCAAATTTAACCGTGCGACGCAGGCGCTGCGCCAGGTCGGCTCGAACATCAAACCGTTCCTGTACACCGCGGCGATGGATAAAGGTCTGACGCTGGCGAGTATTCTCAACGACGTACCGATTTCACGCTGGGATGCGGGTGCCGGTTCCGACTGGCAGCCGAAAAACTCCCCGCCGGAATATTCTGGCCCTATCCGTTTACGCCAGGGTCTGGGGCAGTCCAAAAACGTGGTGATGGTTCGCGCGATGCGCGCAATGGGCGTCGATTACGCGGCAGAGTACCTGCAGCGCTTCGGCTTCCCGGCGCAAAATATTGTGCATACGGAATCGCTGGCTCTCGGCTCCGCCTCCTTTACGCCATTGCAGGTGGCACGCGGTTACTCGGTGATGGCTAACGGCGGCTTCCTGGTCGACCCGTATTTCATCAGCAAGATTGAAAACGATCAGGGCGGCGTGCTGTTTGAGGCGAAACCGAAAATCGCCTGCCCGGAGTGCGATATTCCGGTGATTTATGGCGATACGCCAAAATCAAACGTGCTGGATAACAAAGATATGGAAGACGTTGCTCAGTCGCAGGAGCAGCAAAACGCCGTCGTTCCGCAGCCGCAGCTTGAGCAGGCAAACCAGGCGCTGGTCGCCCAAAGCGGCGCGCAGGAGTATGCACCGCACGTGATCAACACGCCGCTGTCGTTCCTGATCAAGAGCGCACTGAACACCAACATCTTTGGGGAACCGGGCTGGCAGGGTACGGGCTGGCGTGCGGGGCGTGATTTGCAGCGCCACGACATCGGCGGTAAAACCGGGACTACCAACAGCTCAAAAGACGCCTGGTTCTCGGGTTACGGCCCGGGCGTGGTGACATCCGTGTGGATCGGTTTTGACGATCACCGCCGCGATTTGGGCCGCACAACGGCATCCGGCGCGATTAAAGATCAGATTTCGGGTTACGAAGGTGGAGCGAAGAGTGCGCAGCCAGCCTGGGACGCTTACATGAAAGCGGTTCTTGAGGGCGTACCGGAGCAGCCGCTTACCCCTCCGCCAGGTATCGTGACGGTGAATATCGATCGCAGCACCGGTCAGTTAGCGAACGGTGGTAACAGCCGGGCAGAGTATTTCATCGAAGGCACGCAGCCGACCACACAGGCAGTGCATGAGGTGGGAACCGAGCTTATCGATAACGGCGAGACGCACGAGTTGTTCTAAGAAGTAAAATGCAAAACGGCTGCCCTAAGGCTGCCGTTTTTAACAATCCAGGCCGGGTAAGGTAATACACCCCCCGGTTTTTTAAGCGCTACAGCCGACCCTGTCCTTTCAGCCATTCCCTCACCAGGAACAGCGCACTCACGTTACGCGCTTCGTTAAAATCGGGTTCTTCCAGCAGATCCATCAGATGCGCCAGTGGCCAGCGCACCTGCGGCAGCGGCTCAGGCTCATCCCCTTCCAGCTTCTCCGGATAGAGATCTTCTGCCAGCACGATATTCATTTTGCTGGAGAAATAGGACGGCGCCATGCTCAGCTTTTTCAAAAACGTCAGATCTTTCGCGCCAAAACCCACTTCTTCTTTCAGCTCGCGATTCGCCGCTTCAAAAACGGTTTCACCGGGATCGATAAGCCCTTTCGAGAAACCCAGCTCATAGGATTCTGTGCCCACCGCATATTCGTGGATCAGGATCAGGTGATCGTCCACAATGGGGATGATCATCACCGCCTCGCGCGTGGAGGGCCGCATACGTTCATATACGCGACGCACGCCGTTGCTGAACTCCAGGTCGACACTTTCCACCGTAAACAGGCGTGATTTGGCGACGGTTTCAACATTCAGAATGGTGGGCTTTTGTAAGGGTTTGCTCATCTTGATGGGTCTTTGCTGTGTGAACTGAGTGCATTGTGCGATACGCCGCACGGTTTCGGCAATGTCAATCGCTCTTTATTTACATTTTTGCAACGTGTCGTGAGTTAATCCTCATTTCACAACAAAAGTCAAGAGGTTGAAATAACTCCAGGAATTTGCTGATATCCCGCCTTCGCTGCCTTTGCTATTATCTCCGGTCACTGGGATGCGCTTCAAAACGCTCAAGTTCGACTCCATACTTGCCGATAGCCAACCACAGAGACTCATTCACGGTAAAGGGTGCAACTGACAACACCTGAAGATAAGTAAGATGGGGAAAGCATGAGCACCATTCTAATAATTTTCGTTGCTATGCTGGCCTGCGCATTGCTCGCAGGGTGGTTATTCAGGCGTCGGGCACAACGGCAATACCGTCTGCCTTTTTTAAACGCCTTTGCCGGAGCCACCACGCGCAAACTCGCACCTGAAGAGCGCAGCGCGATTGAAAATTACCTCGATACGTTGAACCGTGTCCTGCAGACGCCAGGCCCGACCGGCGCCAGCACCGCGCCCATCTCCCTGACGCTGAACGCGCAAAGCGATACTGTGCTCTGCGTGACGCGCTCGATCACCCGCTACGGCATTAACACCGACGATCCCAATAAATGGCGCTACTATCTCGACTCCGTCGAGGTGCATCTGCCGCCGTTCTGGGAACAATATATTAATGACGAAAATAGCGTTGAGCTGATCCATACAGATTCCATCCCGCTGGTGATTGCCCTGAATGGCCATACGCTGAGCGAATATGTTCAGGAAGCGCCGCGCTTTGCGCTGGAACGCACCAGCGGCACGCAGGCCTCCATTCGCGGCGAAGAGACCGAGCAGATCGAACTGCTGAATATTCGCCAGGAAACCCACGAAGAGTACGCCCTCAGCCGCCCGGACGGCATTCGTGAAGCGGTCCTTATTGTCGCCGCCTTCCTGCTCTTTTTCTTCTGCCTGATGACGCCCGACGTTTTTGCGCCGTGGCTCGCAGGCGGCGCCGTTCTGCTGCTGGCCGCAGGCCTGTGGGGATTGTTCGCGAAACCGGCCAAAACCGCACTGCGGGAAATCCACTGCCTGCGCGGTACGCCAAAGCGGTGGGGGCTGTTCGGCGAGAACGATCAGGAGCATATCAACAACATTTCGCTCGGGATTATCGACCTGATCTATCCCCGCCACTGGCAGCCGTGGATCGCTCAGGATTTAGGGCAGAAAACCGATATCGATATTTACCTCGACCGCCACGTCGTGCGTCAGGGCCGTTTCTTATCGCTTCATGATGAAGTGAAAAACTTCCCGCTGCAGCACTGGCTGCGCAGTACCGTCATCGCCGGTGGCGCTGCGCTGGTGCTGGCGATGCTGATTTTGCTGGTACCGCTCGATATGCCGATCAAATTCACTCTTTCCTGGATCAAAGGCGCACAAACCATTGAAGCCACCAGCGTTAATCAGCTGGAAGAGGCCGGTGTGCGCGTGGGTGATACGCTGAAGCTGAAAGGAACGGGCATGTGTAATATCCATGCGCCTGGCACCTGGAACACGCGGCAGAATTCACCGTTTACGCCGTTTGATTGCTCACAAATCATCTGGAACGACGCCCCACCGCTACCGCTGCCGGAATCAGACACCGTCAGCAAAGCGACAGCCCTGACGCAGGCGCTGAGCCGCCAGCTTCATCCAAAGCCGGAAGACAACTCCCGTGTAAGCCAGTCCCTGCGCGCCGCGATTCAGAAATCCGGAATGGTGCTGCTGGATGATTTTGGCGACATCGTGATGAAAACCCAGGATTTATGCTCTGCGGAAGATGAGTGTGTACGTCTCAAAAACGCGCTGGTGAATCTCGGGAACAGCAAAGACTGGGAAGCGCTGGTGAAACGCGCTGACGCAGGGCGTCTCGATGGCGTGAACGTTCTGCTGCGCCCGGTGAGTGCCGAATCGCTTGAGAATCTGGTGACCACCTCCACCGCACCGTTTGTGATGCGGGAAACCACCCGCGCGGCCCAGGCGTTAAACAGCCCGGCACCGGGTGGGTTTGTGATTGTCAGTGACGAGGGCAGCGATTTGGTCGACCAGCCTTATCCGCCGGTGGCCCTGTATGATTATCCGGCCCAGGATCAGTGGGGTGAATTCCAGCGCCTGGCGCAGATGCTGATGCAAACGCCGTTCAGTGCCGAAGGGATTGTGACGGGCATTTTCACGGACGCCAACGGCACGCGCCACGTTGACCTGCACCGTATGCCGGACAGCGCCGGATTGTGGCGTTATATCGGCACCACCCTGCTGATGCTGGCAATGCTGGTGTGCATTATCTGGAACGGGATTGCCGCCCTGCGCCGCTATCAGCGCTCGCGCACGCGTCTTGCAGAGATCCAGCAGTACTACGAGAACTGCCTCAACCCGCAGCTCATCCCCGCGCCTGACAGCCTGATCGGATAATACCGCTGCGCGACAGTTATGCTACCCTGTCGCGCACGTTTCTTCTGGCTGGAGAGTTCCCCTCATGCATCTTGATATTGCCTGGCAGGACGTTGATACCGTCCTGCTGGATATGGACGGCACGCTGCTCGATCTCGCATTTGATACCCACTTCTGGCAAAAGCTGGTGCCTGAAACTTATGGCGCGCAGCAGGGCATCACTCCGGCAGAAGCGCAGGATTATATTCGCCAGCAGTATCACGCCGTGCAGCATACGCTAAACTGGTACTGCCTGGATTACTGGAGCGAAAAGCTCGGGCTGGATATCTGCGCCATGACCACCGCCCAGGGACCGAACGCGGTGCTGCGCGACGATACGGTGCCATTTCTGGACGCACTAAAAGCGAGCGGCAAGCGACGCATTTTGCTGACCAACGCGCATCCGCACAATCTGGCGGTAAAGCTCGAACATACCGGGTTAGCGTCACACCTTGATTTATTACTTTCCACCCACACATTTGGTTATCCGAAAGAGGATCAGCGATTGTGGCAGGCCGTGGCGGAAGAGACCGGTTTGCAGCCCGAAAGAACCTTGTTCATTGATGACAGTGAACCGATTCTGGATTCGGCGGCAAAATTTGGTATTCGCTATTGTCTGGGCGTGACGAATCCTGATTCCGGCCTGGCGGATAAAAGCTATCTGCGGCATCCGGCGCTGAACGACTATCGCCGAATGATCCCCTCACTCACCGTGAAGGAGACGCCATGAAAGAAAAACCCTCCGAAGGGGTAAGACTGGATAAGTGGCTGTGGGCCGCCCGTTTTTATAAAACGCGCGCGCTGGCCCGTGAAATGGTCGACGGGGGAAAGGTGCACTACAACGGGCAGCGCAGCAAGCCAAGTAAACTTGTCGAACTGAATGCCACCCTGACCCTGCGCCAGGGAAACGATGAACGCACGGTGATCGTCAAAGCCGTTACCGAGCATCGTCGCCCGGCTGCCGAAGCAGTTCTGATGTATGAAGAGACGGCGGAAAGCGTTGAAAAGCGCGAGAAAGTGGCGCTGGCTCGCAAGATGAATGCCCTCACCATGCCGCATCCGGACAGGCGACCGGATAAAAAAGAACGTCGCGATCTGATGAAATTTAAACACGGCGAACACGAGTAATCGCCGTTTAAAGAGAGAAAATTATGTCCCAACACGACCAATTACATCGCTATCTGTTTGAACAATTTGCCGTTCGCGGCGAGCTGGTGACGGTATCCGAAACCTGGAAACAGATCCTCGAAAACCACAGCTATCCTCAGCCGGTGAAAAACATCCTTGGCGAACTGCTGGTGGCGACCAGCCTGCTGACAGCGACGCTGAAGTTTGCAGGGGATATCACCGTGCAGCTGCAGGGCGACGGCCCGATGACCCTGGCGGTGATCAACGGCAATAACCAGCAGCAGATGCGCGGTGTGGCGCGCGTGCAGGGTGAGGTGCCGGAAGGTGCTGATTTGAAAACGCTGGTGGGCAACGGTTTCCTGGTGATTACTATTACGCCAGAAGAAGGCGAGCGCTATCAGGGCGTAGTGGGTCTGGAAGGCGATACGCTGGCCGCGTGCCTGGAAGATTACTTCCTGCGTTCCGAACAGCTGCCAACACGCCTGTTTATCCGCACCGGTGAAGTGGACGGTCAACTGGCGGCGGGCGGTATGCTCCTGCAGGTTCTGCCTGCTCAAAATGCGCAGGGCAACGATTTCGAGCATCTGGCGACGCTGACCGAAACCATCAAAGCAGAAGAGCTGTTTACGCTGCCTGCGAATGAAGTGCTGTGGCGTCTGTATCACGAAGAAGAGGTGACGCTTTACGATCCGCAGGACGTGGAGTTCAAATGCACCTGTTCCCGTGAACGTTGCGCAGGCGCGCTGCGTACTCTGCCGGACGAAGAGATCGACAGCATCATGGCTGAAGATGGCGAAATCGATATGAACTGTGATTACTGTGGTTCTCACTACGTGTTCAACTCGATGGATATCGCCGAGATCCGCAACAACGCCTCCCCGGCGGATCCGCAGGTTCATTGATGCCCTCCCCCTCACGCCCGGTGAGGGGGAAAACTCCCTTTTAAGCTGAATCGTTTTTCGTAATGTAATCCTTACGTAACTTTCTTACATGTATGCGATTACATTCACATTCTTCCGGTTAAATACTCCATGTTTTAACCTTTTGAGAACATTTCCCCCCACAAAAAAGCGAATCCTGCGATAATCCGCCCTGCTTCGTGACAGGAGTCACAGCGTTTTCCGTCAGGAAGGGTTTTGTCCAGATACGTAAATCTATGAGCCCCGTCGCGGTTAACATCCTAAGAAAAACCCTACAATTTCAGGCAGTACATATTGGCTAAGGAGCAGTGACATGCGCGTTAAAGACTTAACCCCGCAAGATCTCAAGGCTTATGGTATCAACGACGTCCAGGAAATCGTCTACAACCCCGATTACGATACGCTGTATCAGGAAGAGCTCAATCCAGCACTGGAAGGATACGAGCGAGGTGTGTTGACGAACACTGGTGCTATCGCCGTGGACACCGGGATTTTTACCGGCCGTTCGCCGAAAGATAAGTATATCGTCCGTGACGACACTACCCGCGATACGCTGTGGTGGGCAGATAAGGGCAAAGGGAAGAACGACAACAAGCCGCTCTCCCAGGAAACCTGGCAGCATCTGAAAGGACTCGTCACGAATCAACTCTCCGGCAAGCGATTGTTTATTGTTGATGCCTTCTGTGGCGCCAATGCCGACACTCGCCTCTCCGTTCGCTTTATCACCGAAGTCGCCTGGCAGGCGCATTTCGTGAAGAACATGTTTATTCGCCCGACCAATGAAGAGTTACAGGATTTCGAGCCTGATTTCATCGTCATGAACGGCGCGAAATGCACCAACCCGCAGTGGAAAGAGCAGGGCCTGAACTCGGAAAACTTCATTGCCTTCAACCTGACCGAGCGCGTCCAGCTGATTGGCGGCACCTGGTACGGTGGCGAAATGAAGAAAGGGATGTTCTCGGTGATGAACTACCTGCTGCCGCTGCAGGGCATTGCCTCCATGCACTGCTCCGCTAACGTGGGCGAAGACGGTGACGTGGCCGTGTTCTTTGGTCTCTCCGGGACCGGGAAAACCACCCTCTCCACCGATCCTAAGCGCCGGTTGATTGGCGACGATGAACACGGCTGGGACGACGACGGCGTGTTCAACTTCGAAGGCGGCTGCTACGCCAAAACGATCCGTCTGTCGGCCGAAGCCGAGCCGGACATTTACGGCGCCATCCGCCGCGATGCGCTGCTGGAAAACGTCACCGTGCTCGCCGATGGCACCGTTGATTTTGACGATGCTTCGAAGACCGAAAACACCCGTGTGTCGTATCCGATCTATCACATCGATAACATCGTCAAGCCGGTTTCCAAAGCGGGCCACGCCTCGAAGGTGATCTTCCTGACCGCCGATGCTTTTGGCGTGCTGCCACCGGTCTCTCGTCTGACGGCCAGCCAGACGCAGTATCACTTCCTGTCGGGCTTTACCGCGAAACTGGCGGGCACTGAGCGCGGTGTGACGGAGCCAACCCCAACCTTCTCCGCCTGTTTCGGCGCGGCGTTCCTGTCGCTGCACCCGACACAGTACGCAGAAGTGCTGGTGAAACGCATGCAGGCTGCAGGCGCGAAGGCTTATCTGGTGAATACCGGCTGGAACGGAACGGGGAAACGTATTTCCATCAAAGATACCCGCGCCATTATCGACGCGATTATCGATGGCTCGCTGGACGATGCGGAAACCTTCACCCTGCCGATGTTCGATCTGGCAATCCCAACGGCGTTGCCGGGCGTGGATACCCATATCCTCGACCCGCGTAATACCTACGGCTCACCGGAACAGTGGCAGGAGAAGGCAGAAGCCCTTGCGAAGCTGTTTATTGAGAACTTTGAGAAGTACACCGATACGCCAGCAGGTGCGGCGTTGGTGAGTGCGGGACCGAAGCTGTAAGAAGCTTAAATAGTGTCGGGTGGCGCTGCGCTCACCCGAACTATAGAGCATGAGAAGGCCGGGTAAGGGTAACGCCACCCGGCTTTTTTTAACTCTCTTTCACCTGCCCCCGCGTCACCGGAACCGGCAGCCACGCGCGGATGCTCAACCCACCCCGTTCGCTGGTACCAATCTCCAGCAACCCGTTATGGTTATCCACAATACGCTGCACAATCGCCAGCCCTAATCCGGTGCCGCTGGTACTGCGCGCGCTGTCGCCGCGTACAAACGGCTGGAACAGATGTTTACGCTGTTCAGGCTTGATCCCCGGACCGTCATCTTCCACCTGGAACCAGGCGCGATTCATTTCGGAGCCGCTGCTGACTTTGATCCAGCCGTTGCCGTAGCGCGCCGCGTTGACCACCATATTGGCGACCGCGCGCTTGATGGAGAGCGGGTGCATACGCACCTGAATTTCGCCCGGCTGCAGAGCCGTATCGATTTCACGCTCGTAACCACTCTCTGCGGCCACCACTTCGCCCAGTACCCCGTTGAGATCTGCCATTTCCATCGGCATCTCCTGACCGGTACGCAGGTAATCGATGAACTGCTCGATGATGGCGTTACACTCTTCGATGTCCTTGTTGATGGACTCCGCGAGATAACCGTCCTCTTCGCCCATCATCTCTGTCGCCAGGCGAATGCGCGTCAGCGGTGTGCGCAGATCGTGACTCACGCCCGCCATCAGCAGCGTACGATCGTCTGCCAGCTGCTTCACCCCTGCCGCCATATGGTTGAACGCGCGCGTCACCGAACGCACCTCAGAAGCACCGTATTCGCGCAGCGGCGGCGGAATAATACCTTTCCCCACCTGCAGGGCCGCATGCTCAAGATCGACCAAGGGTCGGTTTTGTATTCGGATAAACAGCCACGCGCCACCTATCGCCATCAGCATGATCGCCAGGGTGTAGCGGAACAGCGGCGAGAAATCGCCCTGATGGATTTCGGTCAACGGGACGCGCACCCAGATATTGGGTGACAGCCAGGTTTTCAGCCAGACGACCGGCGAGCTTTTGTTGACCTCAACGCGCACTTCCGTTGGGCCGCCCAGCTGCTGCGCCATCTGCTGGCTTAAGAATTCGTAGTGTTGCGCCCAGCGCAGGCCTGCGTCTTCCGCCGCCTCGTTTGAGTACAGCGAAATGCCCAGCTCACGATAAATCTCACGGCGGAACGCCGGAGGCACCACCAGCTGCGTGCCGTCCTCCAGCTGCAGTTTATCGGTCATCAGCATACGGACTTCGTAGGCTAACACCTTATTAAACTGCTGCAGGCTTGGCAGAATCGCGAAGTTCAGCACCACCAGATACGTCGTCACCAGGCTGACGAACAGCAGGGTGACGATCAGTAACAGGGTACGGGCAAACGAGCTGCGCGGTGAAAAGCGCATTCGCTTCATGCCTTAGAACCGTCCGGCACGAAGACGTAGCCCAGACCCCAGACGGTCTGAATATAACGAGGATGCGCAGGATCTTCTTCGACCATGCGGCGCAGACGGGAGATCTGTACGTCGATGGAACGCTCCATGGCGGAGTATTCGCGACCGCGTGCCAGGTTCATCAGTTTGTCGCGAGACAGTGGCTCACGTGGATGGCTGACCAGCGCTTTCAGCACCGCAAATTCACCGCTGGTGAGCGGCATCGGCTCATCTTCACGGAACATTTCGCGGGTACCGAGGTTCAGCTTGAACTTACCGAAGGCAATCACCGCTTCTTCCTGAGACGGTGCGCCCGGCAGTTCGTTCGCCTGACGACGAAGCACAGCACGGATACGCGCCAGCAGCTCACGCGGGTTAAACGGTTTAGGAATGTAGTCGTCGGCGCCAATTTCCAGGCCCACGATACGGTCAACTTCTTCCCCTTTCGCCGTGACCATAATGATCGGCATCGGGTTACTCTGGCTACGCAGACGACGGCAGATGGAGAGCCCGTCTTCGCCAGGAAGCATTAAATCGAGCACCATCAGGTGGAACGATTCACGGGTAAGCAGGCGATCCATTTGCTCGGCGTTCGCCACGCTTCGAACCTGGAAGCCCTGCTCGGTCAGATAACGCTCCAGCAGCGCACGCAGGCGCATGTCGTCATCCACGACCAGAATTTTATAGTTCTCTTGCATTGTATGTACTCCCAAAGGCCCGGATAGTGTTTCAGTACGTATTCTAAAAAAGTGCACGTCTACGACCAGCTAAATCTGGTATAAATTCTAGTCGAAATTGTTACAAAGCATATTTAACAGGAGCTTATCTGCACATTTCATCACATAAATCATTATTAATCCTGTCTGGTAAGCTATGTGGTACGTAATGTGCGTAATGCCTGTCATTGAGTAGAGTCTTAAAGGTCATCCCATGAAAACGCCGCTGATCACCCGCGAAGGGTACGAAAAACTCAAAAAAGAGATGGATTACCTCTGGCGGGAAGAGCGCCCGGAAGTGACCAAAAAAGTGACCTGGGCAGCCAGTCTTGGCGACCGCAGCGAGAACGCTGACTATCAGTATAATAAAAAACGCCTGCGCGAGATTGATCGCCGGGTCCGTTATCTGACTAAATGCCTCGAGAACCTGCGAATCGTTGACTATTCGCCGCAGCAGGAAGGCAAAGTCTTTTTCGGCGCATGGGTAGAGATCGAGAACGATGACGGCGCGACCCGACGTTTTCGCATTGTCGGCTACGATGAAATTTTTGGTCGTAAGGATTACATCTCGATCGACTCGCCGATGGCCCGCGCGCTGCTGAAAAAGGAGGTCGGCGATTTAGCCGTCGTCCAGACACCTGCCGGGGAAGCCAGCTGGTACGTCAACGAAATTGAGTACGTTAAATAGTCCGAGAGCGCCCTCCACGACTGGCATTTTGCCGTGCCAGTCCGTATAACTATCCCCTGTTTTTCGACAAACCAGATGACAAAGCCATGATGAAAGATTCGCTCTGCCGCATTATTGCGGGTGAACTTCAGGCCAGAGCCGAACAGGTAGAAGCTGCCGTTCGCCTGCTTGATGAAGGGAACACCGTGCCGTTTATTGCACGTTATCGTAAGGAAGTCACCGGCGGTCTGGATGACACGCAGCTGCGCAACCTGGAGACCCGTCTGGGCTACCTGCGTGAGCTGGAAGACCGTCGCCAGGCTATTCTCAAATCCATTGGCGAACAGGGCAAACTGACCGATGCGCTGGCAGGTGCCATCAACGGCACAATGAGCAAAACCGAGCTGGAAGACCTCTATCTGCCGTACAAACCTAAGCGCCGCACCCGCGGGCAGATTGCGATTGAAGCAGGCCTCGAGCCGCTGGCCGATCTGCTGTGGACTACGCCGTCGCACGATCCTGAAACGGAAGCCGCGAAATTTATCGACGCAGATAAAGGCGTAGCCGACACCAAAGCCGCCCTTGATGGCGCGCGCTACATTCTGATGGAGCGTTTTGCCGAAGACGCCGCGCTGCTCTCCAAAGTGCGTGATTACCTGTGGAAAAATGCCCACATCGTCTCTACCGTCGTGAGCGGTAAAGAAGAGGAAGGCGCGAAATTCCGCGACTACTTCGATCACCATGAACCGATTTCAACCGCCCCATCGCACCGCGCGCTGGCCATGTTCCGTGGCCGCAACGAAGGCGTTCTGCAACTCTCTCTCAATGCCGATCCGCAGTTCGACGAGCCGCCGAAAGAGAGCTACTGCGAGCAGATTATTACTGACCATCTCGGCCTGCGCCTGAATAACGCCCCGGCAGACAGCTGGCGCAAAGGCGTGGTGAGCTGGACCTGGCGCATCAAAGTGCTGATGCACCTCGAAACCGAACTGATGGGCACCGTACGCGAGCGCGCAGAAGACGAAGCGATCAATGTTTTTGCCCGTAACCTGCATGACCTGCTGATGGCCGCCCCGGCGGGCCTGCGCGCAACGATGGGTCTCGATCCGGGCCTGCGTACCGGCGTGAAAGTGGCCGTCGTTGATGGCACCGGCAAACTGGTCGCGACCGACACCATCTATCCACACACCGGCCAGGCCGCGAAAGCCGCCGTTGTGGTTGCCGCCCTGTGTGAAAAATACAACGTTGAGCTGGTGGCGATTGGTAACGGCACCGCCTCCCGTGAAACTGAACGTTTCTTCCTCGATGTGCAGCAGCAGTTCCCGAAAGTGACCGCGCAGAAGGTGATCGTCAGCGAAGCCGGTGCGTCGGTCTATTCCGCGTCCGAACTGGCGGCGCTCGAGTTCCCGGATCTGGACGTTTCCCTGCGCGGCGCGGTTTCTATTGCCCGTCGACTGCAGGACCCGCTGGCCGAGCTGGTGAAAATCGATCCGAAATCCATCGGTGTGGGCCAGTATCAGCACGACGTCAGCCAGACTCAGCTGGCGCGTCGTCTGGATGCGGTGGTGGAAGACTGCGTGAACGCCGTCGGCGTGGACCTGAATACCGCCTCCGTCGCCCTGCTCACCCGCGTGGCGGGCTTAACCCGCATGATGGCGCAGAACATCGTTGCCTGGCGCGATGAAAATGGCCAGTTCCAGAATCGTCAGCAACTGCTGAAAGTGAGCCGTCTGGGGCCGAAAGCCTTCGAACAGTGCGCGGGCTTCCTGCGTATCAACCACGGCGATAACCCGCTGGACGCCTCTACGGTTCACCCGGAAGCCTATCCGGTCGTGGAGCGTATTCTGGCCGCCACGCAGCAGGCCCTGAAAGATCTGATGGGCAACAGCACCAACCTGCGCGATCTGAAAGCTGTCGATTTCACCGACGACAAATTCGGTGTGCCGACCGTAACCGACATCATCAAAGAGCTGGAAAAACCAGGCCGCGACCCGCGCCCTGAGTTTAAAACGGCGAAATTCGCCGAAGGCGTGGAGACGATGAAGGATCTGCAGCCGGGCATGGTGCTGGAAGGCGCGGTCACCAACGTCACCAACTTTGGTGCCTTTGTCGACATCGGCGTCCATCAGGATGGCCTGGTGCATATCTCGTCGCTGGCGGATAAGTTCGTGGAAGACCCGCACACTGTGGTCAAAGCGGGCGATATCGTGAAGGTGAAAGTGCTGGAAGTGGATATGCAGCGTAAGCGTATCGCGCTCACGATGCGTCTCGACGAGCAGCCAGGCGAAACTAACGCCCGCCGCAGCAACGGAGGTGGTGCGCGTGAGCAATCGCGTCCAAACGCGAAAGCCGCGAAACCTCACCCTCAGGCGCAGCCTGCCGGTAACAGCGCGATGATGGATGCGCTGGCCGCCGCGATGGGCAAGAAGCGCTAACGTTAAATACATTTGCCCGGCCTGTGTATCCCCTGGCCGGGCAAACACGTTCCCGCCCGGCAATCAGACCCCACAAAGTTAAAATAAATAAGAATGTACTCACTCATTATTTATTAAATATGGAACCGATTGCATATCCATATTTAAACCATCGATTATCACTTAGTTAACAAATTAATTATTCATCCCTGACGCTCCATTTCAATAAATATTGAGCAAGGTCAAACAGTCCTCGATTTACCCCTCATATGAACATCCCGTCACATTTTAAATATTGCTGATAGAAACCATTCTCATTATCATGAACCTGTTGATTATTTAACCTTCGGTAAAAGTGGTCTCTATGCAATTCACACCAGACAGTGCCTGGAAAATTACCGGTTTTGCCCGCGAAATTAGCCCGGCGTATCGTCAAAAACTGCTGTCGTTAGGCATGCTGCCTGGATCATCATTCCAGGTGGTTCGCATTGCACCCTTGGGCGATCCCATTCATATCGAAACCCGTCGCGTCAATCTGGTATTGCGTAAGAAAGACCTCGCCTTATTAGAAGTCGAAGCTTTAGCCCGATAAACCGCCAGCAGTTATACCGAGTCTAAAACAATGAAAAAATTAACCATTGGCTTAATTGGTAATCCTAATTCCGGCAAGACAACCTTATTTAATCAGTTAACGGGGGCGCGTCAGCGTGTCGGTAACTGGGCGGGCGTCACGGTAGAACGTAAAGAAGGCCAGTTTTCAACAATCGATCATCAGGTCACCCTCGTTGACCTGCCTGGCACCTATTCACTCACCACCATTTCGTCCCAGACCTCTCTCGATGAGCAGATTGCCTGTCACTATATTCTGAGCGGCGATGCGGATTTACTGATTAACGTTGTCGATGCTTCCAATCTTGAGCGTAACCTCTACCTGACGCTACAGCTGCTGGAGCTGGGCATTCCGTGCATCGTGGCGCTTAATATGCTCGATATCGCCGAGAAGCAAAAAATTCGTATTGATATCGATGCGCTTTCCGCTCGTCTCGGCTGCCCGGTCATTCCGCTGGTCTCGACCCGTGCGCGCGGGATTGATGCCCTGAAACTGGCGGTCGATCGCCATACGGGCAATACCGATCTGGAGCTGGTTCACTATCCGCAGCCGCTGGTGCGCGAGGCCAGCATTCTGGCCGGAGAGATGAACAACGCGATGCCACAAAAACAGCGCAACTGGCTTGGGCTACAAATGCTGGAAGGCGATATCTATAGCCGGGGCTACGCTGGCGACGCCGCAGAGAGTCTGGAGATGTCACTGGCACGCCTGAGCGACGAGCTGGACGATCCGGCGCTGCATATCGCCGATGCGCGCTATCAAAGTATCGCGGCCATTTGCGAAGTGGTCAGCAATACCCTGACCGCCGAGCCGAGCCGTTTCACCGCGGCGGTGGATAAAATCATTCTGAACCGTTTCCTCGGTTTGCCGATCTTCCTGCTGGTGATGTATGTGATGTTCCTGCTCGCCATCAACATTGGCGGCGCGCTGCAGCCACTGTTCGATGTCGGCTCGGTTGCGATCTTCATTCACGGCCTGCAATGGCTGGGCTACACCCTGCATTTCCCGGAGTGGCTGACGATTTTCCTCGCCCAGGGGCTGGGCGGCGGGATTAACACCGTTCTGCCGCTGGTGCCGCAGATCGGCATGATGTACCTGTTCCTCTCCTTCCTTGAAGATTCCGGTTATATGGCCCGCGCGGCGTTCGTGATGGACCGCCTGATGCAGGCGCTCGGTTTGCCGGGCAAGTCCTTCGTCCCGCTGATTGTCGGCTTTGGCTGTAACGTGCCGTCGGTGATGGGCGCACGTACTCTGGATGCTCCGCGTGAGCGTCTGATGACCATCATGATGGCGCCGTTTATGTCCTGCGGGGCGCGTCTGGCGATCTTCGCGGTCTTTGCGGCGGCGTTCTTTGGGCAGGAAGGTGCACTGGCGGTCTTCTCCCTCTATCTGCTGGGCATTGTGATGGCGATTCTCACCGGCCTGATGCTCAAGCACACCATCATGCGCGGCGAAGCGTCGCCGTTTGTGATGGAGCTGCCGGTTTACCACGTGCCGCATATCAAAAGTCTGCTGATCCAGACCTGGCAGCGCCTGAAAGGCTTCGTTCTGCGCGCCGGTAAAGTGATCGTCATCGTCAGTATTTTCCTGAGCGCGCTGAACAGTTTTACCCTCAGCGGCCAGGCGGCAGATAACATCAACGACTCGGCGCTGGCTTCCGTGAGTCGCGTCATCACCCCGCTGTTCAAGCCGATTGGCGTTCACGAAGATAACTGGCAGGCCACCGTCGGGCTGTTTACCGGTGCGATGGCGAAAGAGGTGGTCGTCGGCACGCTCAACACGCTCTATACGGCGGAAAATATTCAGGAAGAGGAGTTTAACCCGGCTGAGTTCCATCTCGGGGACGAGCTGCTCAGCGCCGTTGACGAAACCTGGCAGAGCCTGAAAGACACCATCAGCCTGAGCGTACTGGCAAACCCTATCGAAGCCAGCAAAGGTGACGGCGAAATGGCCACCGGTGCGATGGGTGTGATGAGCCAGAAATTTGGCAGCCCTTCAGCGGCGTACAGCTATCTGATTTTCGTCCTGCTCTACATCCCGTGCATTTCGGTAATGGGGGCCATTGCCCGCGAATCCAGCCGCGGTTGGATGGGCTTCTCGGTCCTGTGGGGGCTGAACATCGCTTACTCGCTGGCAACCGTCTTCTACCAGGCGGCTAACTTCAGCCAGCATCCGCGCTACAGTCTGGTGTGCATTCTGGCGGTGGTGCTGTTCAACGTCGTGCTGATTGGCCTGTTGCGCCGCGCCCGTAGCCGCGTGAACGTCAACCTGCTGGCCACGAATAAAACTGCGGCGAACTGCTGTAACAGCCCTGCGGGCGACTGCCACTAAGAGGTGAGATGATGGCATCGATGATTCAGGTTCGGGATTTACTGGCTCTTCAGGGGCGAATGGAGGCCAGACAGTTGAGCCTTTCCCTGCATACGCCGCAGCCGATGATCGATGCTATGCTCGAACGAATGGAAGCGATGGGTAAAGCCGTGCGGATTCAGGAAGATGCGGAGGGTTGTTTGACCGGTAGCTGCAAAAGCTGTCCGGAAGGCAAAGCCTGCCTGCGGGAGTGGTGGGCGCTGCGCTAATACGATTTGCCGGGCAGCCTATGCCGCCCGGCAATACTGTTATTTATAGACTTCCGCCGTTGCATGAACGGTTTTCTCGCCTTTGTTCGCGCTGGTCACTACATAATACGTACCGCCCAGCTCATCAGCTTTTTTCGATAATTCTTTACGTGCATCCATTGGCGCAGTCGTTTTTGAGGTCGTAATCTCGCCAATTTTGGTCAGATTCATCTCTTTAACTTTGTCTTTTTCCAGCTCTTTCGCTGCAAATACGCCAAATGACAGAGACCCAATAACCAGTGATGTAACAATTCCCGTAACAAGTTTCATAACCATTACTCTCCATAGGTTTGTAGTTTTGATTATCGTAGGCTCAACTTCCGCAACGATATTTGAAGTATTGTTGCGGTATGAAACTTTTTCCAGGTGGATCAGTAAATAATCAGTTTAAACGCTGACTTAACGCCGTTAGCGCGTCGCAAAACGCCTCGGGATGCGAGACGAAAGGCGCATGTGCGGCTTTGGCAATGACCTTCGATTCGCTGTTCGGCCATAACGCATCCAGTATCGGCACCACTTTGCGCGGCACCAGGCCATCCAGATAACCGTAGATTCGCAGATGCGGCACTGAAAGCGCAGCCAGCGGTTCACGCAGGTCGACGGTTTTCAGAATTTCCAGCCCACCGTTAAGCACCTCAACCTCCGGCATGGGAAGTGCCAGCACCGCGTTTTTGAGCATTCGCGCATCCTGACGCGCCGTTTCGGTTCCCAGAGTTTGCAGCGCCAGAAAGCGCTCAACCGTCCGCTTGAAATCTTCGCTCAGCTGCTGCTGGAAACCGGCCAACACCTCCGGCCTGATACCCGGCCACTCATCCCGTGCCGCAAAGCAAGGCGATGATGCGACCGTCACCAGCGCCTGAACGCGCTCCGGGTGCGTCAGGGCTATCTGGCTCGCCACCAGCCCGCCCAGGCTCCAGCCGAGCCAGATCGCTTTTTGCGGCGCGCGTTCCAGAACATGCCGGGCCATCTCATCGAGGGGCATCGCGCCAAACCCGTGGCTGCGGCCAAATCCCGGCAGATCCACCAGATGCAGCGTAAACTGCGAGGCCAGTTCCTCCTGAATGCAATGCCAGACTTCAGCGTTCAGCCCCCATCCGTGCAGCAGCACAAGATCAACATTTCCCGTGCCCATGGTCTGCCACCAAAGATTGTTCATCGGTTAGGATTCTCTTTTTTAACAAGGAAGTTGCCCATGCTATCAGTGCCCGGCTTGTGCTGGCTATGCCGAATGCCGCTCAGGATGAGCCGCTGGGGGATCTGCTCCGTCTGCACGCGCGCCTTCGAGCGCCGCCCTCCCTGCTGCCCCCAGTGCGGTTTATCCGCAACGCGCGTCGATATCCCCTGCGGGCGATGCCTGCAAAAACCGCCGCCGTGGGGCGATCTGGTGGCCGTCGATAATTACGTTCAGCCCCTGAGCAGCCTGATCCACCAGTTTAAGTTTTCTCGTCAGACGCAGCTGGCGGGGCCGCTGGCGCGCCTGCTGATACTCGCCGTTTTGCAGGCCCGGCGCTCACGGGGGTTACCAGCCGTGGATCTTCTTATCAGCGTGCCGTTGCACCATCGACGCCACTGGCGTCGCGGCTACAATCAGAGCGATCTGTTGTGTCGCACACTTTCCCGCTGGCTACGCTGTGACTGGCAACCGGACGCGTTAAAACGCACACACGCAACGGCCGTTCAGCACCGGTTAAGCGCGCGGTTGCGCAAAAGAAATCTAAAAAATGCCTTTCGCCTTGATTTAGCGGTCAAGGGGCGCCATATCGCGATTGTGGATGATGTCGTCACAACCGGCAGCACCGTGGCGGAGCTTTCCCGACTGCTTTTGCAAAGCGGTGCAGCGACGGTTCAGGTATGGTGTTTGTGTCGTACCTTGTAGCCCTTTTCCGATGGGCGTATTATTATACCCAGGTAATTTAGTCAACTATTAGGCCAAAGCTATGATCCGTATTTCCGATTCTGCACAATCACACTTTGCCAAACTGCTGGCAAATCAGGAAGAAGGGACGCAGATCCGCGTGTTTGTGATTAATCCAGGCACTCCGAATGCAGAATGCGGTGTCTCTTATTGTCCTCCGGACGCTGTGGAAGCATCTGACACTGCCCTTAAATTTGAGCAGCTCACCGCCTATGTCGATGAGTTAAGCGCGCCATACCTTGATGACGCCGAGATCGATTTCGTCACCGATCAGCTGGGTTCTCAGCTGACGCTGAAAGCACCGAACGCCAAAATGCGTAAAGTGTCTGATGATGCGCCGCTGATGGAGCGCGTAGAGTATTTGCTGCAATCCCAGATCAACCCGCAGCTGGCGGGCCACGGCGGTAAAGTCACGCTGATGGAGATCACCGAAGACGGTCTGGCGATCCTGCAGTTCGGCGGCGGCTGTAACGGCTGTTCCATGGTCGACGTGACCCTGAAAGAAGGGATCGAGAAGCAGATGCTGAACGAGTTCCCGGAACTGAAAGGCGTGCGCGATCTCACCGAACACCAGCGCGGCGAGCACTCTTACTACTAAGTTCCCGTCTGTTTTTACCCGGTGCCGCGCAGCGAGCCGGGCCATTAAATCAGATCCCAGGCCGGGTAAGGCGATTTCGCCCCCCGGCTTTTGTTTGCCTGTCGCTCCCCGCCCCATATGTTGACCTGCGTCTCATAATTCAAATTTTGCCTGCCTGGGTGATTCTCAATCTGCACATGTTACCCGTATCATTCGCGTGGGCACTAAGCATCCTCATAACAGCCGACTAAACTTATTAGTTTCGCAGGCAATCAGTATTAGTGCCGTTAATTCTCTGTTCCCGGTTGGGACAATCGGAAATTGTCGTTGAAACAATGACGTTACCCATAACAATTGAAAGGCCAGGTTAATCATGCCATTAGTTATTGTCGCTATCGGTGTTGTCTTATTACTGCTCTTGATGATCCGTTTCAAACTGAACGGCTTCATCGCTCTGGTTCTGGTGGCACTTGCAGTGGGTCTGATGCAAGGGATGCCGCTGGTGAAAGTCATCAGCTCAATTAAAGCAGGTGTGGGCGGAACGCTCGGCAGCCTGGCGCTGATCATGGGCTTCGGTGCCATGCTCGGTAAAATGCTGGCAGACTGCGGTGGCGCACAGCGCATCGCGACCACGCTGATTGCCAAATTTGGTAAACAACACATTCAGTGGGCGGTGGTGTTAACCGGTTTTACCGTCGGTTTCGCGCTGTTCTATGAAGTCGGCTTCGTGCTGATGCTGCCGCTAGTCTTCACCATCGCGGCTGCCGCCAACATTCCGCTGCTGTTCGTCGGTGTGCCGATGGCGGCTGCCCTGTCCGTGACGCACGGCTTCCTGCCGCCGCACCCGGGTCCAACCGCTATCGCGACCATCTTCCATGCGGATATGGGTAAAACCCTGCTGTTCGGTACGATTCTGGCGATCCCAACCGTTATTCTGGCAGGCCCGGTGTTTGCACGCTGCCTGAAAGGTATCGACAAGCCAATTCCGGAAGGTCTGTATAGCGCAAAAACCTTCACCGAAGCGGAAATGCCAAGCTTTGGCGTCAGCGTCTGGACCTCTCTGGTGCCGGTTGTGCTGATGGCGATGCGCGCAGTTGCTGAAATGGTGCTGCCAAAAGGTCACGCGTTCCTCTCCGTCGCTGAGTTCCTCGGTGACCCGGTGATGGCGACGCTGATTGCGGTTCTGATTGCCCTCTTCACCTTCGGTCTTAACCGTGGCCGTAGCATGGATCAGATCAACGAGACGCTTGGCTCTTCCATCAAAATCATCGCCATGATGCTGCTGATTATCGGCGGTGGCGGTGCGTTCAAGCAGGTTCTGGTCGACAGCGGCGTAGACAAATACATCGCCTCGATGATGCATGAAACCAACATCTCGCCAATCCTGATGGCCTGGTCGATTGCTGCAGTGCTACGTATCGCGCTGGGTTCTGCAACTGTTGCGGCAATCACTGCTGGCGGTATTGTTGCGCCACTGATTGCCACCACGGGCGTTAGCCTGAGCTGATGGTTATCGCGGTGGGTTCCGGTAGCGTCATCTTCTCCCACGTGAACGATCCAGGCTTCTGGCTGTTCAAGGAGTACTTCAACCTGACGATCGGCGAGACCATCAAGTCCTGGTCGATGCTGGAAACGATTATCTCAGTGTGCGGCCTGATTGGGTGTCTGCTGCTGGCGATGGTGGTTTAAGCACAAAAAAGCCGGGTGGTGGTTGCACCTAACCCGGCCTGGACCGTTAAAAGCCCGGCAAACTGATGATGTTTGCCGGGCTTTTTTTATCACTTCTTTGCTTTTCTGCGCTTATCCAAATCCTTAATCAGCTTGTTCACACCCTCATCGGCAAACATCTTTTCAAGGGTGGTGGAGAGCTTGCGCCGCCAGTTTTTGTACTGATAGCTGGTGCCCGGAATGTTCACCGGCTCCGCCATTCCCAGCCAGTCCTCGGGTTGCAGGCCCAGCAGGGCGCTATTGCTGTCGGCGATATAGCGCTGCATGCCGCGATTCAGGGTTGCCGTCATCGCCATCAGCGAGGCTTTATGCCCGGCGCGTTTTGGCAGGCAGCCGTGCTTGTGCAGCGCATCCAGCAGCCCCTGTTTGGCCAGCTCGCGGTCCTGATACAACCCGCGCAACACCACTTCGTCTGGATATAACCCTAACGTTTTGCCGAGCGTGAGATCACCGCTCTCCCAGTAGCCTCGCAGCGTAGGAAGATCATGCGTTGTCGCGACAGCCATTGATTGTTGAGGGTACGCTTGCGGCGAACGGAACGTCTTCTCATGGTCACTTTCGAAATAGAGTACTTTGTATGAATAAACGCCACTCTCGCGTAATTTACTGACGATTTCAACCGGCACGGTGCCGAGATCTTCGCCAATGACCATGCAGTTGTGACGCTGACTTTCCAGCGCGAGGATCGACAGCAGATCGTCCACCGGATAATGCACATAGGCACCGTGATCCGCCGTTTCACCGTAAGGGATCCACCACAGGCGCAGCACGGACATCACGTGGTCGATACGCAGCGCGCCGCAGTTTTGCATATTGGCGCGCAGCAGATCGATAAACGGCTCGTACCCGCGCGCGACCATCACATGCGGGTCCATCGGCGGCAATCCCCAGTTCTGTCCCAGCGGGCCGAGGATATCCGGCGGGGCGCCGACGGAGGCTTTCAGGCAATAAAGCTCGCGGTCGCACCAGGTTTCGGCTCCGCCTTCCGCCACGCCAACGGCCAGATCGCGATACAGACCAATCGGCATGTCGTAGCCCTGGCTCTCCTGCCAGCAGGCGGCAAACTGACTGTACGCCAGCCACTGCAGCCACAGGAAAAAGTCCACTTCATTGGCGTGTTGCTTGCAGAAGGCTTTCACCTCCGGCGAGTCCACCGACTGATAGGCTTCCGGCCACACCGGCCAGCCCCAGCGCATTTCGTCCTCTTTCACCTGATACGCATGCAGCGCGTCAAACGCCGCCTGCCAGTAGAGGCTTTCGCCTTCCTGGGCGACGAACTGACGGAACGCTTTCATCTGGTCGTCCGTGCGCTTTGCAAAGCCTTTCCAGGTCATACGCAGGGCAGCCATTTTCAGGGCCGTTACCGTCGCATAGTCGACCCAGTCGGCTTCACGCACCTGTTTCAGCGTCTGCTGGGTGGTGGTGAGATTCCACCACGCCTGGGCCTCTTTGCTTTTCCTGAAATCCTCCAGCGCGTTGACGTCGATATAAATCACATTCAGCCAACGGCGGGACGACGGGCTATACGGGCTGGCGCTTTCCGGGTTCGCCGGATAGAGGGCATGGATTGGGTTGAGGCCGATAAACGCCCCGCCGCGCTTGCCCACCTCCGCCAGCATATTTTTCAGATCGCCGAAATCGCCGATCCCCCAGTTCTCATTCGAACGTAGCGTGTAAAGCTGCACGCAGGCGCCCCACAGCTTTTTCCCGTCGAGCAGCGCCTGCGGCTCGTAGCAGCGTTTCGGCGCGATGATCACCCGGCAGTGATAGCGCTTATCATCCTGCGTCAGCGTCAGGGTGTGATAACCGTGCGGCAGTTTTGCCGGAAGGGTGAGATTTTTCCCGCCCGTCGCATGGCCCTTATGCTGCTGGCCCTCTTCGGTGGTTAACAGCCAGCTGAATTCGCCGCGGCCTTCCACCAGCAACGCCATCTTCTTACCGGCTGTGAACACTTTCACCACCGGCACCGGCGCTATCGCCGCTTTCGCGGCGGGCGTTGTTTTGTGCATGGCGTCCAGCAAACGTCGTTTGGTTTCAGCGCCAATTGACTGTGGTTTGCCGTGAGCATTGATGTAACTGGGGCTGATCCCCGCCGCCAGGGCGGCATTATCCAGACGTTTGCTGTCCATCGCGCTTCCTTAGCGTTTTGCCTGCCAGATACGGGCCTGATAATCACGGATTGAACGGTCAGAGCTGAACATCCCACAGCGCGCGGTATTCAGAATACATGCGCGCGTCCAGGCGTCCTGATCGCGGTACAGCACATCCACCTGCTTCTGCGCTTCAACGTAGGCCGCGAAATCAGCCATTACCAGATACGGATCGCCGCCCTGTTTGCCGATGCTGTGCAGCATTTGGTCGAAGGCGTGTTTGTCGCCGTCGCTGTATTTGCCGCTTTCCAGCTCCTTCAGCACTGCATCCAGAACCTTGTCTTTCTTGCGCCATTTCACCGGATCGTAGCCTTTGGCTTTAAGGGCTTTCACCTCCTCGACCGTGTGACCGAAGATAAAGATATTCTCTTCACCCACCTGCTCGGCGATTTCGACGTTCGCGCCGTCCAGCGTGCCGACGGTTAAGGCTCCGTTCAGGGCCAGCTTCATGTTACCGGTGCCGGACGCCTCTTTGCCCGCAGTCGAAATCTGCTCGGAGATATCCGCCGCCGGGATCAGCATTTCCGCTGCGGACACGCAGTAATCCGGCAGGAACACCACTTTCAACTTGTCGCCCACCTGCGGATCGTTGTTCACCGCTTCAGCCACTTTGTTAATGGCGAGGATAATGTTCTTCGCCAGGTAGTAGCCCGGTGCCGCTTTGGCACCGAAGAGGAACACGCGCGGCACGCGGTTCGCGTTCGGGTTTTCGCGGATCTCTTTGTACAGCGCCAGAATGTGCAGCAGGTTCAGGTGCTGACGTTTGTACTCGTGCAGGCGTTTGATCTGGATATCAAAAATCGCGTTCGGGTTGATTTCAATCCCCGTGCGCACTTTCACGAACGCCGCGAGGCGCACTTTGTTCTCTTGTTTGATAGCCTGGTATTTCTGGCGGAACCTGGCATCGTCAGCCTGTTTTTCCAGGTTGATCAACTGGTCGAGATCGTTGGCCCACTCTTTCTTCAGCGTTTTATCCAGCAGCGCGGCGAGAGCCGGGTTGCACTGTTTGATCCAGCGACGCGGCGTAATGCCGTTGGTAACGTTATGGAATTTGTTCGGCCAGAGCTGGTGATATTCCGGGAACAGATCTTTAACCACCAGATCCGAGTGCAGCGCCGCTACGCCGTTCACCGCAAAACCGCTGACCACGCACATGTTCGCCATGCGGACCTGTTTGTCGTGCACCACCGCCAGTTTCGCCCAGACCGCTTTATCACCCGGCCAGGTTTTCGTCACCAGCACTTTGAACCGATCGTTGATCTGATTAATGATCTGCATATGGCGCGGCAGCAGCGCTTTCACCAGTTTCTCATCCCAGCACTCCAGCGCTTCTGGCATCAGGGTGTGGTTGGTGTAGGCGAAGGTTTTGCTGGTGATTGCCCAGGCCGCGTCCCAGCTCAGCTGGTGCTCATCAAGCAGCACGCGCAGCAGTTCCGGAATCGCGATGGTTGGGTGGGTATCGTTGAGCTGAATCACTTCGTAATCTGCCAGCTCCGACAGCTTACGCCCCGCCAGATGATGGCGACGCAGGATATCCGCCACAGAGCAGGCGCACTGGAAATACTGCTGCATCAGGCGCAGCTTTTTGCCCGCCAGATGGTTGTCGTTCGGGTAGAGCACTTTAGTCAGTTTTTCGGCGTCGATACCCTGCTGCTCGGCACGCAGGAAATCGCCGTCGTTAAATTTGGTCAGGTTGAATGGATGGGCGTGTTTCGCCTGCCACAGACGTAACGGCTGCGCCACGCCGTTGCGGTAGCCCAGCACCGGCAAATCCCAGGCTTCACCGGTGATCACAAAACCCGGCTCCCAGTGGCCCTGTTTAGACACTTTCCCGCCGATACCTACCTGCACATCGAGCTGTGCGTTGTGGCGGAACCACGGATAGCTGCCGCGATGCCAGTCGTCCGGCGCTTCAATCTGATTCCCGTCGTTAAAGGACTGACGGAACAGGCCGTACTGGTAGTTCAGACCATACCCGATAGCGGATTGCCCCACGGTTGCCATGGAATCCAGGAAACAGGCCGCCAGACGCCCTAACCCGCCGTTACCTAAACCGGGGTCGGTCTCTTCTTCCAGCAGATCGGTCAGGTTAACGCTGTGCTCGCTGAGTACGTCGCTCACCTCCTGATACCAGCCGAGGTTCAGCAGGTTGTTGCCGGTCAGACGACCGATCAGGAACTCCATGGAGATGTAGTTCACATGACGCTGGTTTTTCACCGGCTTCGCCGCAGGCTGAGCACTGAGCAGTTCGGCCAGCGCACCGCTCACGGCCTGCCACCACTGATGAGACGTCATGTCTTCGGCTGCAGACAAACCAAATCGCTGCCACTGACGCGTCAGGGCAGCCTGAAATTGAGCTTTGTTGAAGGTAGGCTGAGACATAGGGAATCGGCATCCTGTAGAGAAAGAAAAGATAATGGCGCTAGTGTGCCAGGCTCATTCCGGCTCTTCCTCCTCCTGCCAGGGATTAGACAGGGAGGAGTAGCGGGGATGAGCGCAAAAGTGTGATCAAGGCCACTCTGTGAGCATAGAACGAGTGTGCCAATACGGCGCGAGGATAAACGGGAAGAGTGTCAAAAAAATGAAATGCAGTTTCGGATGAAATTAATAACAGCAGAAATGATTGCTTACCAGGAATAATATTTCTTGCTTTTAGGCCTTTCTCAGAGGGTTATTTTCCAGGAATAACTATACCGGTTATTTATTAACTTCGTGATGAGAATCGCCTAATGAAACCAGTTTCAGGATAAGCGCACTAAATGCATACAAGCCAGCATCCATGCGGGATATAGGGCATCTAAGAAAGTTCCCGGTCAATGAGAAATAATTTTGTGACAGAGTGCAAATTAAGGGATAGAAAAGACGGACATAACTTGCAATAGTTCCTTTTCTGGCCGACCTTATATCTATTAATTACGAAGCGCAAAAAAAATCGATTTTCCTCGTTTCCCCACAGTGAAGTGAAAAACTTATGTTGATTCCGTCCAAATTAAGTCGCCCGGTTCGTCTTGACCATACTGTGGTCCGCGAACGTCTGCTGGCGAAACTTTCCGGCGCGAATAATTTCCGACTGGCGCTGGTTACGAGTCCTGCAGGTTATGGAAAAACAACGCTCATCTCACAGTGGGCCGCAGGCAAAAGCGATTTAGGCTGGTACTCCCTTGATGAGGGCGATAACCAGCAGGAGCGCTTTGCCAGCTACTTGATCGCCGCCATACAGCAGGCGACTAACGGGCACTGCGTCACCAGCGAAGTGATGGTGCAAAAACGCCAGTACGCCAGCCTCTCCTCCCTGTTCGCCCAGCTGTTCATTGAGCTGGCCGAATGGCATCGCCCGCTGTTCCTGGTGATTGACGATTACCACCTGATCACCAATCCGGTGATCCACGAATCCATGCGTTTCTTCCTGCGCCATCAGCCGGAAAACCTGACCCTGGTGGTACTGTCACGTAATCTGCCGCAGTTGGGAATTGCCAACCTGCGCGTGCGCGATCAGCTGCTCGAAGTGGGCAGCCAACAGCTGGCCTTTAACCATCAGGAAGCGAAACAGTTCTTTGACTGCCGCCTCAGCTCGCCGATTGAAGCCTCTGAAAGCAGCCGCCTGTGCGACGACGTTGCCGGCTGGGCAACCGCGTTGCAACTCATCGCCCTCTCAGCGCGTCAGAATAACAGCCCGACGCATCAGTCTGCGCGCCGTCTGGCGGGCATTAATGCCAGCCACCTGTCCGATTATCTGGTCGACGAAGTGCTGAACAGCGTTGACCCGGCGACCCGTCAGTTCCTGCTGAAAAGCTCGCTGCTGCGCTCCATGAACGATGCGCTGATTGTGCGCGTCACTGGCGAAGACAACGGCCAGATGCGCCTCGAAGAGATTGAACGTCAGGGGCTGTTCCTGCAACGCATGGACGACTCCGGCGAATGGTTCAGCTTCCACCCGCTGTTTGGCAATTTCCTGCGCCAGCGCTGTCAGTGGGAAATGGCCACCGAATTACCTGACGTCCACCGCTCCGCAGCGGAAAGCTGGATGGCACAAGGGTTCCCGAGCGAAGCGATCCACCACGCGCTTGCCGCCGGTGACGCCAACATGCTGCGCGATATCTTGCTCAACCACGCCTGGGGCCTGTTCAATCACAGCGAGCTGACGCTGCTCGAAGAGTCACTCCGCGCCCTGCCGTGGGAAAGCCTGCTGGAAAATCCGCGTCTTGTCCTGTTGCAGGCGTGGCTGATGCAGAGTCAGCACCGCTACAGCGAAGTGAATACCTTGCTGGCCCGCGCCGAACAAGAGATGAAAGGCGAGATGGACGGTACGCTGCACGGCGAATTTAACGCCCTGCGCGCACAGGTGGCCATCAACGATGGTGACCAGGAAGAGGCCGAACGTCTGGCGATGATCGCCCTCGACGAGCTGCCGCTGGCGAACTATTACAGCCGCATTGTCGCCACCTCGGTCCACGGGGAAGTGCTGCACTGCAAAGGGGACCTCACCCGTTCTCTGTCGCTGATGCAGCAGACGGAGCAGATGTCCCGCCGCCATGACGTCTGGCATTACGCTCTGTGGAGCATGATCCAGCAGAGCGAAATCTTATTTGCTCAGGGGTTCTTGCAAGCCGCCTGGGAGACACAGGAAAAAGCGTTCCAGCTGATTCAGGATCAACATCTGGAACAGCTGCCGATGCACGAGTTCCTGCTGCGTATTCGCGCGCAGCTGCTGTGGGCCTGGGCGCGTCTCGATGAGGCCGAAGCCTCTGCCCGTCATGGCGTTGACGTCCTTTCCACCTTCCAGCCGCAGCAGCAGCTGCAATGTCTGGCGCTGCTGGTGCAGTGCTCGCTGGCGCGCGGCGATCTGGATAACGCCCGCAACCATCTGAACCGTCTGGAAAACCTGCTGGGCAATGGTCAGTACCATAGCGACTGGGTTTCCAACGCCGATAAAGTCCGGGTGATTTACTGGCAAATGATCGGCGATAAGAAATCAGCCGCCAACTGGCTGCGTCAGACGCCGAAACCGGAATTTGCCAATAACCACTTCCTGCAAAGCCAGTGGCGCAACATCGCCCGCGCGCAGATCCTGCTCGGTGAGTTTGAGCCTGCGGAAATTGTGCTCGAAGAGCTGAACGAAAACGCCCGCAGTCTGCGTCTGATGAGCGATCTGAACCGCAACCTGCTGCTGCTCAATCAGCTTTATTGGCAGGCAGGGCGGAAAAATGACGCACAGCGCGTCTTGCTGGAAGCATTACAGCTGGCGAACCGCACCGGGTTTATCAGCCACTTTGTGATTGAAGGCGAAACGATGGCGCAGCAACTGCGTCAGCTGATTCAACTCAACACCCTGCCGGAGCTGGATCAGCACCGCGCCCAGCGTATTCTGCGGGAGATAAACCAGCATCATCGCCACAAGTTCGCGCATTTTGATGAGAACTTTGTCGAACGTCTGTTGAACCACCCGGAGGTGCCGGAGCTGATTCGCACCAGCCCGCTCACCCAGCGTGAATGGCAGGTTCTGGGGCTGATTTATTCGGGTTACAGCAACGAACAGATTGCGGGCGAGCTGGCGGTCGCGGCGACCACCATCAAAACCCATATTCGCAATTTGTATCAGAAACTCGGCGTGGCGCATCGTCAGGATGCGGTGCAGCATGCGCAGCAATTGCTGAAGATGATGGGTTACGGCGTGTAATGCAATGCCCGGCGGCGGGACGTTTGCCGGGCCTGCGATTAAGTCAGTCGGGAGGCGCCGCCGCCCGGACTGGGATTAGCACAGCTCTAACTGAACGTTATTGTCCTTAATCACCTGCAACACCCCCGCTGGCGGCATTACGTCGGTGTACACGGCATTGACCATGCTGATGCTGCCCATATTTACCATCGCGTTACGGCCAAATTTCGAGTGATCCACCACCAGCATTACGTGGCGCGAGTTGTCGATAATCGCCCGTTTGGTGCGCACTTCATGGTAATCAAACTCCAGCAGAGAACCATCGCTGTCGATGCCGCTGATCCCAAGGATGCCGAAATCGAGGCGGAACTGGGAGATAAAATCGAGCGTCGCTTCACCAATGATTCCGCCGTCGCGGCTGCGCAGTTCGCCACCCGCCAGGATGATGCGGAAATCTTCTTTCTGCATCAGGGTATTGGCGACGTTAAGGTTGTTGGTGACCACACGCAGATTTTCATGGTTGAGCAACGCATGGGCCACCGCTTCCGGCGTCGTGCCGATATCAATAAACAGCGTCGCGCCGTTGGGGATCTGGCTCGCCACTTTGGCGGCAATACGCTCTTTCTCTGCGGTTTGCGTCGCCTTACGGTCATGCCATGAGGTATTCACCGAGCTTGACGGCAGGGCCGCGCCGCCGTGGTGGCGCAGAATACGGTTCTGATCGGCCAGGTCGTTTAAATCACGACGAATTGTTTGCGGGCTGACGGCGAATTGCTCCACCAGCTCTTCGGTGCTGACGTATCCCTGCTTTTTAACCAGTTCGATAATGGCGTCATGACGTTGCGTTTGTTTCATGAAATATCCCTGGGAATTATGTTCGTTTTCGCGCATTCAGCGTATCAGCAAAGGCCATCACCAGCCCCACGCCCAGCCCGGCAACGTGTGCGCCATTGGCGATAGACATACCAAACAGATCAAACCATCCGGCAATGAGCCATATTAAAGCAAAGGTGATTAACCCGCGTTGCAGATAGATGCCGCTTTGTGGGTCGCGCTCGCCGCGCAGCCAGACATAGCCCATTAACGCATACACCACGCCGGACAAACCGCCGAACCACGGGCCGCTAAACTTGTGCTGCACATAGCCGCTCAGCAGGGCGCTGATCACGGTGATGACGACGAGTTTACCGGTGCCGAGGCGCTTCTCAACGGCACCACCGAGATACCACCACCACAGCAGGTTAAAGAGGATATGCAGCACCGAGAAGTGCATCAGGGCATGGCTGAAGTAGCGCCAGACGTCAAACTGCACCGAAGCGTCATACGGCCAGGCCAGAGCAATCATCACCTGCTGGTCGCCCACCACGTTCATGATGATAAACACCAGAATACAGGCCGCCATCAGCAGCAGGGTAAACGGCCCGGCGCGCTCGCGCACGGTGGCTAAGAAAGGGAAACGCTGATAGTGCAGCCCGCTGTCCGTGTGGCCAGAGGTCCAGCTGGCCGCCAGATAGCGCGGGTCCGCAGGGTTTTCAAGAAAGCGCGCCAGCTCGGTGTTAACAAAATTCGCCTGGCTTTCATCAGCAAGCCAGACATCGGTTTGCGTATGCTGTTGAATTGTCAGGATCACACCCTGCGTCGCCATATAATCGACAAACGCCTGAGCGACGCGCGGGTTCGTAAAAGAGGTAATCATCAACATGGGCGGCAGTCGCTTATTTCCGTACAAAAGAGGACAGTATAACTGCGTCAGCCGCCAAAGGCGTGTTCTACTTCCGCCGGAAAATGACGATGCCAGGCGTCGAAGCCGCCATCGACGCTGTATACCGCGTCATAACCCTGCTGGAGCAGGTATTGCGCGGCACCTTTACTGCTGTTGCCGTGGTAGCACATCACCATCACTGGCGTTTCAAAGTCGTTATCGCGCATAAACGCGCCCAGGCTGTCGTTCGTCAGATGAAACGCGCCCGGCGTGTGGCCCATCGCAAAACTTTGCGGATCGCGGATATCCACCAGCACCGCCTTTCCCTGGTGCATCTTTTGATGGGCTTCTTCTACATTAATGCATTCAAACTGTTCCATTCGATTCTCTTCGTTTTTCAGGTTTGGTGCGCTCTCCCGCAGGAAGAGGGGAAAACTATTTTACCCCGTAGTGTACGTCCTGGCGGCGGCGAAACGCCATTATGTTATCTCTATCACTCAAAATTGTTTTTTTGATGTTACCAAAAGAGCGTTCCTTTGCTATTATGAGCGATATCGAACATTTCTGAGCTTTAACGAAAGTGCGTGAGGGTGATATGGAAACCAAAGATCTGATTGTGATAGGCGGTGGCATTAACGGTGCCGGTATTGCGGCGGATGCTGCAGGACGCGGGTTATCTGTACTGATGCTGGAAGCCAACGATCTCGCCTGCGCGACGTCGTCCGCCAGCTCCAAACTTATCCACGGTGGCCTGCGCTACCTGGAGCACTATGAGTTCCGCCTGGTCAGCGAAGCGCTGGCGGAGCGTGAAGTGCTGCTGAAAATGGCCCCTCACCTGGCGATTCCGATGCGTTTCCGTCTGCCTCATCGCCCGCATCTTCGTCCGGCATGGATGATCCGAATTGGTCTGTTTATGTACGATCATCTGGGTAAACGTACCAGTCTGCCGGGATCGACCGGTTTGCGTTTTGGCTCAGAATCGGTTCTGAAACAGGAAATCGTGCGCGGATTCGAATATTCCGACTGCTGGGTAGACGATGCGCGTCTGGTGCTGGCGAACGCCCAGATGGTCGTGAAGAAAGACGGCGAGGTGAAAACCCGCACTCGCGCCACCGCTGCACGCCGTGAAAACGGGCTGTGGATTGTGGAAGCCGAAGATATCGATACCGGCGAGAAATTCAGCTGGCAGGCGCGCGGCCTGGTGAACGCCACTGGCCCGTGGGTGAAACAGTTCTTTGACGACGGCATGAAATTGCCCTCGCCGTACGGCATCCGCCTGATCAAGGGCAGCCATATCGTTGTTCCGCGCGTACACACCCAGAAGCAGGCCTACATCCTGCAAAACGAAGATAAGCGTATCGTGTTTGTGATCCCGTGGATGGACGAGTTTTCAATCATCGGCACCACCGACGTGGAGTACAAAGGCGATCCGAAGAACGTCGAAATCGACGAGAGCGAAATCGGCTACCTGCTGAAAGTCTATAACGCCCACTTTAAGAAACAGCTGGGCCGCGATGACGTGGTCTGGACTTACTCCGGCGTGCGTCCGCTGTGCGATGACGAATCTGATTCCCCGCAGGCGATCACCCGTGACTATACGCTCGATATTCATGACGTTGACGGCCAGGCGCCGCTGCTGTCAGTCTTTGGCGGCAAGCTGACGACCTACCGTAAGCTGGCGGAACATGCGCTGGAAAAACTGACGCCGTACTACAAAGGTATCGGCCCGGCGTGGACCAAAGGCGCGACGCTGCCTGGCGGTGATATCGGCAGCGACCGCGATGACTTTGCGGCAAAACTGCGCCGCCGTTATCCGTTTATTACTGAATCCATGGCACGCCATTACGCGCGCACTTACGGTAGCAATACCGAGTGGATTCTGGGGGAAGCGAAAACGCTCGCCGATCTCGGTGAACATTTTGGTCATGAGTTGTATGAAGCGGAGCTGCGTTACCTGGTCGAGCACGAGTGGGTGCGCCGTCTGGACGATGCCATCTGGCGTCGTACCAAAGAGGGGATGTGGCTGGATGCGGAGCAGCAATCGCGCGTGGCGCAGTGGCTGGCCCAACATGCGGGAAAGCGTAAATTGTCACTGGCATCGTAATGCCCCGCCCTCCCACACAGCGTGAGGGCGAAGACATAAAAAACGGCAACTTACGTTGCCGTTTTGCATTTACAACCGTACCGGATCGATATGCCAAATGGTCTCGGCATACTCTTTGATGGTCCTGTCGGATGAGAAATAGCCCATGTTGGCGATATTGAGCATCGCTTTGGTGGCCCACTCCTCCTGATGGCGATATAGCTCGTCCACCTTGTCCTGACAATCCACATAGCTGCGATAATCCGCCAGCACCTGATAGTGATCGCCGAAGTTAATCAGGGAATCCACCAGATCGCGATAGCGGCCAGGCTCTTCCGGGTTAAACAGGCCGGTGGCAATCTGCGTCAGCACTTCGCGCAGCTCTTCATCCTGCTCGTAATACTCGCGTGGTTTGTAGCCCTGCTTGCGCAGCTCCTCCACCTCTTCCGCCGTATTCCCGAAGATAAAGATATTGTCCGCGCCGACGTGCTCCAGCATCTCGACGTTAGCACCGTCCAGCGTGCCGATAGTCAGCGCGCCGTTCAGGGCAAACTTCATGTTACTGGTCCCGGACGCCTCGGTCCCCGCGAGCGAAATCTGCTCGGAGAGATCCGCCGCCGGAATGATCAGCTGCGCCAGGCTCACGCTGTAGTTGGGAATGAAGACGATCTTCAGTTTGTCGCCAATCTGCGGATCGTTGTTGATCACCTTCGCCACGTCGTTGATGAGGTGAATGATGTGCTTCGCCATGTAGTACGCCGAGGCGGCCTTACCGGCAAAAATGTTCACACGCGGCACCCACTCCGCCGTCGGATCGGCTTTGATGCGGTTGTAGCGGGTGATCACATGCAGCACGTTCATCAGCTGACGTTTGTACTCGTGAATACGTTTAATCTGCACGTCAAACAGCGCTTTCGGATTTGCGATGACGTTCAGGTGCTGAGCCATGTACACCGCGAGGCGTTTTTTGTTCAGCAGCTTGGCGTCGCGTACCGCTTTGTTCACCGTCGGGAAATCGGCGTGCTGCTCCAGTTCGCTCAGTTGACTGAGATCGGTACGCCAGGTGCGACCGATGTTTTCGTCCAGCACTTCCGAGAGCGGCTGGTTCGCCAGCGCCAGCCAACGGCGAGGCGTGACGCCGTTAGTGACGTTGCAGAAGCGCATCGGGAAGATTTTCGCGAAATCAGCAAACAGCGACTGCACCATCAGGTTCGAGTGCAGCTCGGACACCCCGTTCACCTTGTGGCTGATCACCACCGCCAGCCACGCCATACGCACGCGACGACCGTTGGACTCATCGATAATCGACGTGCGACTCAACAGCCCGGTGTCGTTCGGATATTGTTCCTGGAGCGTTTTCAGGAAGTAGTCGTTAATTTCAAAGATGATCTGCAGATGGCGCGGCAGGATCTTGCCGAGCATGTCGACCGGCCAGGTCTCCAGCGCTTCGCTCATCAGCGTATGGTTGGTGTAAGAGAACACCTGACAGGTCACTTCGAACGCCTCGTCCCAGCTGAACTTGTGCTCATCCATCAGCAGGCGCATCAGTTCGGGAATCGACAGCACCGGGTGGGTGTCGTTGAGGTGAATCGCGGTCTTTTCGGCCAGGTTGTTGTAGGTTTTGTGCAGCTGATAGTGGCGGCTCAAAATGTCCTGGATAGTCGACGACACCAGGAAATACTCCTGACGCAGACGCAGTTCGCGCCCGGAGTAGGTGGAGTCATCCGGATACAGCACGCGCGACACGTTTTCGGAGTGGTTTTTGTCTTCCACCGCCGCGAAGTAGTCGCCCTGGTTGAATTTACCGAGGTTGATTTCGCTACTGGCCTGGGCGTTCCACAGACGCAATGTATTGGTGGCGTCGGTATCATAGCCGGGGATAATCTGATCGTAAGCGACCGCCAGGATCTCTTCGGTCTCCAGCCAGCGGCTTTTTTTGCCTTCGAGCTGCACGCGGCCACCAAAGCGCACTTTGTAGCGCGTATTGTGGCGTTTAAATTCCCACGGATTGCCGTACTCCAGCCAGTAATCCGGCGACTCTTTCTGCCGCCCGTCGACGATGTTCTGCTTGAACATGCCGTAATCGTAGCGAATCCCGTACCCACGCCCCGGCAGGGCCAGCGTCGCCAGCGAATCGAGGAAGCACGCCGCCAGACGGCCCAGACCACCGTTGCCTAAACCGGGGTCGTTCTCTTCATCGATCAGCTCTTCTAAATCTAACCCCATCTCTTCCAGTGCGTTTTTGACATCGTCGTAAATCCCGAGCGATAACAGCGCGTTGGAAAGGGTGCGGCCAATCAAAAACTCCATCGACAGGTAATAAACCTGACGGGTTTCCTGCGAGAGCTGGGCGCGGTTCGAGCGCAGCCAGCGTTCGACCAGACGGTCACGCACGGCAAACAGCGTGGCGTTCAGCCACTCGTGCTTGTTGGCGATCACCGGATCTTTCCCGATGGTAAACATCAGCTTATAGGCGATGGAATGCTTTAACGCCTCTACGCTAAGTGTCGGGGATGCATAACTAAAAGGTGCATTCATATCAGTGACTCCGCCTTATGACATCAAGCGTTGATAAAGATCGCGGTATGACTGCGCCGCAACGTGCCAGCTAAAGTCCATCGCCATCGCCTGGCGTTGCACGAAACGCCACAAAGAGGGACGCGACCACAGAACAAATGCCCGCCGAATCGCCCGCAGCAGCGACCAGGCATTGCTGTCTTCAAAGGCAAAACCGGTGGCGATGCCGTCCGCCAGATTCTCCAGCGACGTATCCGATACGGTATCGGCCAGCCCACCGGTGCGGCGCACCAGCGGCAGCGTGCCGTACTTGAGTCCATACAGTTGGGTTAAGCCGCACGGCTCAAAGCGGCTTGGCACCAGGATGACATCCGCGCCGCCCATAATGCGGTGCGAGAACGCCTCGTGATAACCAATCTGCACGCCAACCTGCCCCGGATGTTCGGCGGCAGCGGCAAGGAAACCTTCCTGCAACACCGGATCGCCTGCCCCCAGCAGCGCCAGTTGACCGCCCTGCTCCAGCAGCCCCGGCAGCGCTTCCAGCACCAGATCCAGCCCTTTCTGGCTGGTCAGGCGGCTGACCACGGCGAACAGCGGCACTTTGTCGTTCACCTTCAGCCCCATCGCAATCTGCAGCTGGCGCTTGTTTTCCGCTTTGTCTTCCACCGAATCACGGTTGTAGCGCGAGGCCAGCAAAAGGTCCGTTTCCGGACTCCAGATTTTTTCATCGACGCCGTTGAGGATCCCCGACAGGCGTCCTTCACGATGTCGCTGGCGCAACAGCCCTTCCATGCCGTAGCCAAACTCCGGCTCGGTGATTTCGCGTGCGTAAGTCGGGCTGACCGCCGTGATGTGGTCGGCGTAGTACAGCCCCGCTTTCAGGAACGAAATCTGACCGTTAAACTCCAGCCCGTGCATGTTATAGAACGACCATGGCAGATCGATGTCATTCATATGATGGGCGTAATACATGCCCTGATACGCCAGGTTGTGCACCGTAAAGACCGACTTTGCCGGGTGGCCGCGCGCCGCCAGATAGGCGGGAGCCAGCCCTGCGTGCCAGTCGTGCGCGTGGACGATCTCCGGGCGCCAGAAGGGATCGAGTCCGACCGCCATTTCAGCACCCACCCATCCGAGCAACGCAAAACGCAGCACGTTGTCCGTATAGGCGAATAAGTTCGTATCGTGGTACGGGCTCCCTGGACGATCGTACAAATGCGGCGCATCAATCAGATAAATGCCGACGCCATTGTAATGGCCAAACAGCAGGGTGATGCGCCCGGCGAACGTGTCGCGACGGCTCACCACCTGCGCGTCGGGAATGCCACGGCGGAGATCAGGAAAAGCCGGCAGCAGCACGCGGGTGTCGATACCTTCCGCAATTTGCGCCGCCGGGAGTGCGCCCAGTACATCCGCCAGCCCGCCCGTTTTCAGCAGCGGGAACATCTCAGAACATACATGTAAAACCTGCATTATCGCTCCTGTTTGACCTGCAGTTTGCGCAGCATTTCGCGCGTGACCAGCACGATGCCTTCTTCTGAGCGGTAGAAGCGGCGAGCGTCTTCCTCCGCATTCTCTCCAATCACCATCCCTTCCGGGATCACACAGGCACGGTCGATAACACAGCGACGCAAACGACACGAGCGCCCCACCCACACATCCGGCAGCAGTACCGACGAATCGATATTGCAGAAGGAGTTCACCCGAACGCGCGGGAAGAGCACCGACTGCACCACCACTGAGCCAGAAATAATGCACCCGCCCGACACTAGCGAGTTCAGCGTCATGCCGTGGCTACCGGAACGGTCCTGCACAAATTTGGCCGGCGGCAGCGATTCCATGTGCGTGCGAATCGGCCAGTTCTGGTCGTACATATCCAGTTCCGGGGTGACGGAGGCTAAATCGAGGTTCGCCTTCCAGTACGCTTCAAGCGTACCCACGTCGCGCCAGTACGGCTCGGCATCCGGGTCAGACTGCACGCAGGACAGCGGGAAGGGATGTGCATAAGCCATGCCAGCTTTGGTGATTTTCGGGATGATATCTTTGCCGAAGTCGTGGCTCGAATTCTCGTCCTTGTCGTCCTCTTCCAGCAGTTCATAAAGGTAATCGGCATCAAAGATATAGATGCCCATGCTGGCGAGGGATTTGGTGGCGTCCGTCGGCATGGTCGGCGGGTTGGCCGGTTTCTCGACGAAATCGATAATCTTGTCGTTCTCGTCCACATCCATGACGCCGAACGCCGTCGCTTCAGCAACGGGCACCGGCAGACACGCCACGGTGCAACGCGCCCCTTTTTCGACGTGGTCGATGAGCATGTGCGAGTAGTCTTGCTTATAAATATGGTCGCCCGCGAGGATCACGATGTATTCCGCGCCGTAGCGGCGAATGATGTCGAGGTTTTGCGTCACCGCATCGGCCGTGCCGCGATACCAGTTTTCACCGTGTACGCGCTGCTGCGCCGGAAGCAGATCGACAAACTCGTTCATCTCTTCGCTGAAAAATGACCAGCCGCGCTGGATGTGCTGCACCAGGGTGTGCGACTGATACTGAGTAATCACGCCGATGCGACGAATACCGGAGTTCAGGCAGTTGGATAATGCAAAATCGATAATACGGAACTTACCACCAAAGTGAACCGCAGGCTTAGCACGCTTGATTGTCAAATCTTTCAGACGGGTACCACGTCCACCAGCAAGTATCAGCGCGACCGTTTTTAAGGGTAACTGGCGCGCCAACATCAAGGGATCGTTCTTCTCTAATCTCACCATGACTAACTCCTTTTTTATCATCTTTGGAATACGCACACTCCGTGTGCAGGCCCGTGCCAGACAGCCATTACCACCGGATTATCCACTCCGGCAAAGGGGGAAATGGCGCGCCATTCCCCGTGAGGTAAAACAATCTCTGCGACATCGTTCGTCGCGTTTAACGTGATTAGCCAGTTATCCGAAAGCAGGATTTGCAGGCAGGGAATACCGTACTGCCACTCGTGCGCACTCAGCGGTTGCGCCTCTTTATTCAGCCAGCTGACGTTGCCGTCTCCCTCTTCCCACCAGCGATCCGCCGTGAGTGCCGGGATCTGTTGCCGAAGGTGGATCAAGGCCGCTGCAAAGTGCGTTAACCCCGTGTTTGCCTGTTCCCAGTCGAGCCAGGTCAGCGCGTTATCCTGGCAATACGCATTGTTATTGCCGTGCTGGCTATGACCAAACTCATCACCCGCCAGCAGCATTGGCGTCCCTTGCGAGAGCAACAGCGAAGTCAGCAACGCATGTACGCTGGCGCGACGCCGCTCGATAACATCCTGACTGCCGCCTAACCCTTCTATACCATGATTAAAGCTATGGTTATTGTTAGTCCCATCGCGGTTTTCTTCGCCGTTTGCCTCATTGTGTTTCTGATTGAAACAAACACAGTCGCGAAGGGTAAACCCGTCGTGCGCCGTCACCAGATTGACGCTGGCCGACGGTGCTCTACCACTCTTCCTGAACACATCACTGGACGCCGCAAACCGCCCGGCGAAGTCGCCAAGAGAGAGATTTTTTTCCAGCCAAAAACGGCGCGTGGCATCGCGGAAACGATCGTTCCACTCGGCAAACAGCGGCGGGAAGTTCCCCACCTGATAACCTCCGTCACCGATATCCCACGGCTCAGCAATCAGTTTGACGCGCGACAGCACCGGACAGTTTTTAATGGCTTCAAACAAGGGAGCCTGCTGGCTGAACGCAGGCGTTCGGCCCATCACAGACGCCAGATCGAAGCGGAAACCGTCGATATGGAAGGTCTCGACCCAGGATTTCAGGCAGTGATAAGCAAAGTCCGCCACCGCCGGATGACTGAGGTTGAGCGTGTTACCGCAACCGGTCCAGTTGTGATAATCACCATCCTCCCTAATCCAATAATAGCTACGGTTATCGATTCCGCGCATTGAGAGCGTCGGTCCGTCGAGATCCAGCTCCGCACTGTGGTTCAACACCACATCCAGAATCACTTCGATACCGGCCTGGTGCAGCGCTTTTACCGCATCGCGAAACTCATCTCTGGCGCGTTCCGGATGTGAGGCATAGCGCGGATCGAGAGCAAACATCGCCAGCGGGTTGTAGCCCCAGTAGTTGGTCAGCCCCAGGCGCAGCAGGCGCGGCTCGGAGGCAAAGTGGGCCACCGGCAGCAGCTCCAGCGCGGTGACGCCCAGGTGTTTGAGATAGGCAATCATCACCGGATGAGCGAGCGCCTTGTAGGTGCCGCGGATCTCCTGCGGAATTGCCGGATGCAGATACGTCAGCCCTTTGACGTGGCTTCGTAGATAACCGTTCTGCCCCACGGCGTCGCGGGCGGGGCGTCATCTTCCCAGTCGTAAGCATCGCTCACCACCACACTTTTTGGCGCAATCGCCGCGCTATCGCGAGGCTCGGGTTCGTGGTCGCCATCAAAATAGAGCGGGTTATCGGTGACCTCTCCCTCGACGCGCAGGGCGCAAGGGTCGACGAGTAGTTTGGCCGGATTAAATCGTAGTCCCTGCCCCGGCTCCCACGGGCCGTGCACGCGAAAACCGTAGCGCAGTCCGGGCCGTCCGTCGGCCAGATAGCCATGCCAGATGTCCCCGCTGCGTTCCGGCAGATCGTAGCGGTACTCATTACCCTCGCCGTCAAACACACAGAGTTCCACCCGTTCTGCGTGGGCGGTAAAGAGGGTGAAATTCACCCCTTTGCCGTCAAACGTTGCCCCAAGCGGAGCGGGTTTGCCTGCCGTGAGTTGCGTCATTCGCCCTCCCGAACCAGCCAGATTGTGGACAGCGGTGGCAGCGTGAGGCTCAGAGAGTTCGGACGCCCGTGGCTTTCCCACTCATCGCTATGAACGCTGCCGCCGTTACCGGCGTTACTGCCGTGGTAGTGGCTGGAGTCGGTGTTGAGAATTTCGCGCCATCTGCCCGGCTGGTTGATGCCGAAGCGATAGTTCTGACGCGGCACCGGCGTAAAGTTGCTGGCGACGATGATTTCATTCCCTTCCCGATCGCGGCGCACGAAGATAAACACCGAGCGCTCGTGGTCATCCACCACCAGCCACTCAAAGCCGTAGGAGTCAAAGTCCAGCTCGTGCAGGGCTTTGTGATGGCGATAGGTCAGGTTGAGGTCGCGCACCAGGCGCTGAACGCCGTGATGCCAGTTGTCGCCGCCTTCCAGCAGATGCCAGTCGAGGCTCGCATCATGGTTCCACTCACGGCCCTGGGCGAATTCGTTGCCCATAAACAGCAGCTTTTTGCCCGGGAAGGCAAATAGCCAGCCGTAGTAGGCGCGCAGGTTGGCAAAGCGCTGCCACGCGTCGCCCGGCATGCGGTCGAGAATCGATTTTTTGCCGTGCACCACTTCGTCGTGAGAGAGCGGCAGAACAAAGTTTTCGGTGTTGTTGTAGAGCATCCCGAAGGTCAGTTTGTCGTGGTGATACTGACGATAGACCGGATCGAGTTTGAAGTAGTCGAGGGTGTCGTGCATCCAGCCCAGGTTCCACTTGTACCAGAAGCCCAGCCCGCCCATGGCAGGCGGACGCGATACGCCGGGGAAGTCGGTCGACTCTTCGGCCATCGTCACCGCGCCTTCGACCTGCTCGCCGAGAATGCGGTTAGTGCTGCGCAGGAATTCAATGGCTTCGAGGTTTTCGCGGCCCCCGTATTCGTTCGGGATCCACTCGCCCTCTTTGCGGCTGTAGTCGCGATAGATCATCGACGCCACGGCGTCCACGCGCAGAGCGTCGATACCAAAACGTTCAATCCAGTACAGGGCGTTGCCCACCAGATAGTTCGCCACTTCGCGACGGCCATAGTTGTAAATCAGGGTGTTCCAGTCCTGATGGAAGCCTTCGCGCGGATCGCTGTGCTCGTACAGATTGGTGCCATCAAACTGAGAGAGACCAAAATCATCCGTCGGGAAATGGCCTGGCACCCAGTCGAGGATCACGCTGAGTCCGGCGGCATGGGCGGCGTTGATGAAATAGCGGAAGTCGTCGCGGGTGCCGAATCGGCGCGTCGGTGCGTAAAGGCCGGTCGGCTGATAGCCCCAGCTGCCGTCGAACGGGTGCTCGTTAATTGGCAGCAGCTCCAGATGGGTAAAGCCCATCCATTTGGCGTAGGGCACCAGCTGATCCGCCAGTTCGCGATAGCTCAGCCAGAAATTGTTGTCCGTGTGGCGACGCCATGAGCCGAGGTGAACTTCATAAATAGAGATTGGCGCATCGAAGCGGTTGGCCTGTTTACGCTCTTCGGTCTGCACGATTTTCTCCGGCAGACCGCAAATCAGCGACGCGGTATCCGGGCGCATTTGCGCTTCGAAGGCGTAAGGATCGGCTTTGACCCGCAGCTGACCGTGGGCATCGATCATTTCGAATTTGTAGAGCTGGCCATTATGCGCGCCGGGGATAAACAGCTCCCAGATCCCCGATTCACGCCGCAGGCGCATCGGGTGGCGGCGACCATCCCAATAGTTGAACTGCCCGACCACCGACACGCGCTGCGCATTCGGTGCCCAGACGGAAAAACGGGTGCCGGTGATGCCATCCATCGTATCGGCATGCGCGCCCAGCGTTTCGTACGGGCGAAGGTGCGTGCCTTCGGAGAGCAGCCATGCGTCCATCTCTTGTAACAGCGGGCCAAAACTGTAGGGATCGTCAATCAGGTTTTCATGACCATGCCAGAGCACGGCGAGCTGATAACGGAACAGGTTTTTGCGACGCGGGATCGCGCCTGAGAAGAAACCGCGCGAATCAAGGCACTCCAGCTTGCCTACCTTGCGGCCGGTTTTAGGTTCAATGACCCACACTTCGGTGGCGTCGGGCAACAGTGCGCGGACCTCCAGTCCATCCTCCGTCCTGTGCATACCCAGCACAGAAAATGGGTCAGCGAAATGACCCGCAATTAGCGCATTTATCACGTCTCTATCAATACGATCGGACATGGTATTCATCCTGTTTTTTCTAATGTCGCCCTATTTAAGCGCTCCGGTGCGACTTTTAATGTGACCTGAACGACGCAGATATTGTTCATCCTCTCTGCGCCATCCCACCCTCAGGTAAGAAATGACTCTTCCTTAAAGCATAGCCAACGACGAAATGACTCCTGATAAAAATTGACGCTCTGCGCATGACTCCGTGTTACGCGCAAAAAAAAGGGGGTGAATATCACCCCCGGTATTAGCAAATTATTAGGCCAGTTGTCGCAACATGCGGCGAAGCGGCTCGGCGGCGCCCCACAGGAGCTGGTCTCCGACGGTGAAGGCCGAGAGATACTCCGGCCCCATGTTCAGCTTACGCAGACGACCGACCGGCGTGGTCAGCGTGCCGGTAACGGCGGCTGGGGTCAGTTCACGCATGGTGATATCGCGATCGTTTGGCACCACTTTCGCCCACGGATTGTGCGCAGCCAGCAGCTCTTCCACGGTCGGAATAGACACATCTTTTTTCAGTTTAAGGGTGAAGGCCTGGCTGTGGCAGCGCAGCGCGCCAACGCGCACGCACAGACCGTCAACCGGGATCACGGAAGAGGTGCTGAGAATTTTGTTGGTCTCGGCCTGACCTTTCCACTCTTCGCGGCTCTGGCCGTTATCGAGCTGTTTGTCGATCCACGGGATCAGGCTGCCTGCCAGCGGAACGCCGAAGTGATCGACCGGCAGTTCGCCGGAGCGGGAAAGCTGAGTGACTTTGCGTTCGATATCCAGAATCGCCGAGGCCGGGTTCGCCAGCTCGTCAGCAACGTGACTGTGCAGTTGACCCATCTGTGCCAGCAGTTCGCGCATATGACGCGCGCCGCCGCCGGATGCGGCCTGATAGGTGGCAACGGAGACCCACTCCACCAGATCCTGCGCGAACAGGCCGCCCAGGGACATCAGCATCAGGCTGACGGTACAGTTACCGCCGACAAAGGTTTTCACGCCGTTGTTCAGGCCATCGGTGATCACGCCCTGGTTCACCGGGTCGAGAATAATGATCGCGTCGTCTTTCATACGCAGAGAAGACGCGGCGTCAATCCAGTAACCCTGCCAGCCGCTTTCACGAAGCTTTGGATAGATTTCGTTGGTATAATCGCCGCCCTGGCAGGTCACTATAATATCAAGTGCCTTCAGCGCTTCCAGATTAAAGGCGTCCTGAAGCGTGCCCGTAGAGGCACCGCCGAACGCGGGCGCTGCTTGCCCGAACTGGGAAGTGGAGAAGAAGACCGGGCGGATGGCGTCAAAATCGCGCTCTTCGATCATGCGTTGCATGAGGACAGAGCCGACCATACCGCGCCAGCCGATAAAACCAACGTTTTTCATAGCGTATGTTCCTGCAGAGGTGTGTGCTGTGTGTGTCAACCCGTATCCAACGGGCATAGCCTTCACATTACAAAATGCTGCCAAAGTCGCAAGTGAAATTAATCAATGATTGCGCTGCGATCAGTAATACCACTAATTACAATAGAAACCACAGGGTTTATCAGGGATAAATAACAATGACTGAAATCATTTCCGCAGCGGTGCTTTTGATCCTGATTATGGATCCGCTTGGGAACCTGCCCATCTTTATGTCGGTGCTGAAACACACCGAGCCGAAGCGCCGCCGGGCGATCATGATCCGCGAGCTGCTCATCGCGCTGCTGGTGATGTTTATCTTCCTGTTCGCGGGTGAAAAGATCCTCGCGTTCCTGAATTTACGCGCTGAGACGGTTTCGATCTCTGGCGGCATTATTCTGTTCCTGATCGCCATTAAAATGATTTTCCCGAGCGCCGAAGGAAGCAGCAGCGGCCTGCCTGCGGGCGAAGAGCCGTTTATCGTACCGCTCGCGATCCCGCTGGTCGCCGGACCGACCATTCTGGCGACGCTGATGCTGCTCTCCCATCAGTATCCGAATCAGATGAGCCATCTGGTGATTGCTCTGCTGATCGCATGGGGCGGGACCTTCATCATCCTGCTACAGTCGTCGCTGTTCCTGCGCCTGCTGGGCGAAAAAGGGGTGAACGCGCTGGAACGCCTGATGGGGTTGATTCTGGTGATGATGGCGACGCAGATGTTCCTGGATGGAATTCGGGCGTGGATGAAGGGATAAGGTTGAGGAGTATATCGGGTAAAGGCGTTGTTCCGTTCACCTTCAGGACTGAAGAAGGTGTAGAGCCGCTGTAAAAAAGCCGGGTAGTGCTTGCGCTTGCCCGGCCTTCATATCACCGTTTTATCGGTCGGGTAAGGCGTCGCCGCCTTCCCGACAAACATCGCACTTAACTCAGCAGCGAAAACGCAATCATCCCAACAATCGCCCCTGTCGTGCCGAGGATGGTTTCCATCAGCGTCCAGGTTTTCAGGGTTTGCGCTTCGGTCGCGCCGGTAAATTTACCGAACAGCCAGAAGCCTGCGTCGTTTACGTGGGAGACCACGATAGAGCCGCCCGCGATACAGATAGACAGGGCCGCCATTTGCGCACCGGAGTAGTTCAGCTGTTCAATCACCGGCATCACCAGGCCGACCGCAGTCAGACAAGCTACCGTGGCAGAACCCTGAATAATACGCACCGCGGCTGCCAGCACGAAACAGGTCACGGCAATCGGTAAGCCCATCCCGGTCAGCGCTTCGCCCAGGGCCGGGCCCACGCCGGAATCAACCAGCACCTGCTTGAACACACCGCCTGCGCCAATCACCAGCAGAATAATACCCGCCGGTTGCAGCGCCGCGCCGCAGATCTCCATCACGCGGTCTTTCGGCATCCCCTGACGCATCGCCAGGCCGTAAATCGCCACCAGACACGCCACCAGAATCGCGGTGAACGGATGACCGATAAACTCGAACCATTCGTAAGCACTGGAACCGACCAGCACAAAGCGCGCGGCGATGGTTTTGAGGCCAACCAGCACCAGCGGCAGCAGAATCAGCGACAGGCTGAAGCCGAAGGACGGCATTTTGCCTTCGCCAAGGTGCGGCTCGGTGATGTCATCAGGAATGTGCAGCTCAACGTAGCGGCTGATAAAGTTGCCCCACAGCGGCCCGGCAATAATCATCCCCGGGATCGCGGCGCACAGGCCAATCAGAATCATCCAGCCAAAATCGGCGTGCATCTGAGACGCCAGCAGCATCGGCGCAGGGCCAGGCAGCAGGAACGCTGCGGCCGCCGCCACGCCCGCAAACAGCGGAATGACCAGCTTAACAAGGTTGGTGCCCGTGTGACGCGCCATGGAGAACGCCACACTAATCAGCAGCACCACGGCCACTTCAAAGAACAGCGGCAGCGCGCAAATCAGACCGGCCAGACCAATCGCGTAGTGCGCGCGGCTGTGGCCGAAGGATTTGAGCATCTTGACGGCAATCTGATCGACCGCGCCCGTCTCATGCAAAATCTTGCCAAACATCGCGCCGAGCGCGACCACAATCGCCAGGAAGCCCAGCGTGCCTCCCATCCCTTTTTCCATCGTCGCTGCGATTTTATCGAGCGGCATACCGGAAAAGAGACCTGCACCAATAGAAACCACCATCAAAGCAACGAAGGCATGCATACGCGCCTTCATCACTAAAAACAGCAGCAGCAAAACGGAGCCAACTGCTGTCAAAACTAGCGTTAATGTACTCAAAACTTACTGCCTTTTTTTAATGACCTCAATGGTGCTGGCAACAACACCGTCCAGCGGCTGATCGATATCGACGATCAGAACATCGCTTTCGTCTGCACCCGGTTCCTGCAGCGCTTCAAACTGCGTGACCAGCATCTGAGTTTTGAAGAAGTGGCCTTTACGGGCTTTAAGACGGCTTTCGATCACGTCGAAATCGCCTTTCAGATAGATAAAGGAGAGGTTTGGGTTACCGTCACGCAGCAGATCGCGATAGGTCTTTTTCAGCGCGGAGCAGACAATCAGCGACACTTTGTTGGTGCGCTGCATCGCAAACGCGGCATCGTTCAGCGCCTGCAACCAGGGCTTACGATCGTCGTCGTTCAGCGGTTCGCCAGCGGCCATTTTAGTGATGTTGCTGCGCGGGTGGAGGAAGTCGCCATCAAGAAACGCTGCCTGAAGTTGATGCGCCACTTCGCTGGCGACGGCAGATTTACCGCTACCGGAAACGCCCATCAGGACGTAAACGTGGTGATCGAGATTTGTCGTGCTCAAAGGGTGCCCCTCAGTCAATTGTTACGGGTAACAGTTATCGGTAACATTGTCCTGCCGGGGCTATGGAGAAGCAATATCCATTCGTGCGAGAAGTGAATAAGTGTGAGCTACTTCAAATTTGTCAGACTAAATTGATCCACCCGGTGACAAGGTGAAACCTAAATCTAACATTTTAGGCGTGACCACTTCACCACGAATGCGCGCCAGCAGGCGTTCCGCACCGATGCGGCCCATGCGTTCGCGCGGCGTCAGAACGCTCGCCAGACGTGGCTCCATCACCTGTCCGATATCGTGGCCGTGGAAACCGGCAATCGCCATATCGTCAGGGATTTTCAGGCCAAGACGCTGACATTCAAAGGCTGCGCCGACCGCAAGGTCATCGTTGGTACAGAATATACCATCAAGCTGCGGATACTCACGGCGGGCCTGGCGCATCAGCTCAATACCGGACGAATAGGAAGAGGATTGCTCCACCATCACGCTGTACGGCGTTAAGTTTGCGTCGAGCATTGCCTGCTCGTATCCCTTCTGTTTGATGATAGTACGTTCGTCGAGACGTGCGCCCAGATAGGCCACGTGGCGGTGACCGCGGGCGAGAATGGCGGCGGTCATCTGACGCGCGGCTTCGAAGTTATCGAACCCGACGGCAATATCCAGACAAGGGGACTGACTGTCCATCAGCTCCACCACCGGAATGCCGGCGACTTCTATCATCTTGAGTGTACGCGGCGTGTGAGTACGTTCCGTTAGGATCAGGCCGTCTATGTTCCAGGAAAGCATCGATTCAAGACGTTCCTCTTCCAGTTCCGGTTTGTACCCGTAGTGCGCGAGCATGGTTTGATAACCGTAGGCGTCAGTAACGCTTTCGATTCCACGCAGCACTTCGGCGAAGACCTGGTTGGTTAAGGAAGGAAGCAGAACACCGACCGCACGGCTGGTGGCATTGGAGAGAATATCGGGCGCGCGGTTGGGGATATAACCCAGTTCATCGAGAGCAGCGGCAATCTTGCCACGCAACGCCATGGAAACCTGTTCCGGGTTACGCAAAAAGCGGCTGACCGTCATTTTGGTCACACCGACGCGATCGGCCACATCCTGAAGTACGGGTCGTTTCTTTTTCATCGTCCTGAGAGAAACCTGTAATGAGACATTCTCTCAGTTTATCACGGACAAAGGCCAACCTTCCCCTGTCAAATGGGGAAGGTTGGCCTTTTATTTACGATTAATCACACGGGCGGCAGATCGAAGAGCAGAATTTCGCTCGCGCTGTCAGCATGAACGGACAGCGCCTGCTCATCCCAAATCGCCAGACCGTCAGCGGTGGTGGCTTTGGTGCCGTTGATTGTCACGTCACCTTTGACCACCTGAATCCACACGCGGCGGTTCGCGGCAATCTGTTGCACAGACTGTTCGTCTTTCGCCAGTGCCCAACGGTACAGTTCCATATCCTGATGCACTTTCAGGGAGCCATCACGCGCATCCGGGGAAAGCACCAGCTGTTTGCCCTGCAGGGCATCGAAGCGGCGCTGCTCGTAGCGCGGCGTGATGCCGGTTTCTTCTGGAATGATCCAGATTTGGTACAGGTGCAGTTTTTCTGTGTTGCTCGGGTTGTACTCCGAGTGACGAACCCCGGTACCGGCGCTCATAATCTGGAACTCACCGGCCGGAACCTGCTCTTCGTTACCCATGCTGTCTTTGTGCGCTACGGCGCCTTCCAGCACATAGGTCAGGATTTCCATGTCTTTATGCGGATGGGTACCGAAGCCCTGGCCCGCGTCAATCACGTCATCGTTAATCACGCGCAGTGCCGAGAAGCCCATGAAGTTCGGGTCGTAATAGTCCGCGAACGAGAAGGTATGCCATGAGTCCAGCCAGCCATGATTTGCGTGACCACGATCGCCTGCTTTACGTAAAAAGATCATTGTTTTTCACCCCAGTTCGTTTCGATGAAGTAAGTGTGGACGCAATTGGCCTGGGATCATAGAGGGTGAAAATTGACTCCTCTGTTCAAAAATTATGAACAAGCACAGAGGAGTCGACAGAGCTTACTTCGTGAGGGTAATCGTGGCAGGAGAAGCCTGCTCGAACCCGCGCTCGAGAATCTCCAGATTAGTGAGAACTTCAGATTCCTTGACGTAATTCGGCGCGCCTTTGGTGAGGGTGTCATACAGCGCATCGTAGACGCGGCCATAATCGCCGGTTTCCGGGGTGAGCTGTTCTTTTACCGTCACGCCTTCGTCATTGACATACTCCAGCACGCCGACCGATTCATCCGCCGCGAATCCCGGCTCGCCCGGCATGATATTGGCCTTCAGACTGGTCTCCTGCTGGTCGATACCGTATTTGATAAACGAGCCGCGGGTGCCGTGCACGATAAATTTCGGGTAGTCCGTTTTCACCAGATGACTGGTTTTGACGATCGCCTTTAAATCGCCGTAAAACAGCTGTGCTTCAAAGGTATCGTCCGGATTGGCTTTGTTGCGCAGGCTGCGGATATCGTAGGTCACGTGATCCGGGCGGCCCAACAGAGAGATTACCTGGTCCATGGTATGCACGCCCAGACCATAAAACGCGCCGTCCTGCGGCAGGCCGGGTTTGGTTTCCGCCACCGGACGATAGAGGTCGAAATGGCTTTCGATTTCAACGATATCGCCCAGCTTGCCGCTCTCAATGGCCTGTTTCGCCATCAGGAAGCAGGTATCAAAGCGACGGTTTTGGTACGGCGTGACGGTCAGCCCTTTGCTTTTTGCCAGCGCGAAGAGCTCTTTGGCCTCCGCAAGCGTCGGGGTGAAGGGTTTTTCCACCAGCACGTTTTTGCCCGCTTCCAGCGCGCGTTTCGCGTAGTCAAAGTGGCTGTCGGCATGGGTACAAACGATCACCAGTTTGACCTGCGGATCGCTTAACACCTCATCCAGATCGCTGGTGAAATGAATATGGGAATACTGTGGGGACTGCTCTTCAGGTTTCGCGTGACGGCGGAAGATATGCGCCACGTGCCAGCTGTCTTTACGGTTGAGAACATACGGAAGGTGATAGCGAGTGGTGCTTTTACCAAATCCAATAAATGCGCAATGTAATGTCATGGCTCAGTCCTTGTTAAGGTTGTTGGGACAACCATAGCGCAAGTTAAATGCGCGCGCATCCGCCGGTGCGAGCTTCACGTATGTGGGATGGAGAACGCTTCCCGAGGGGAACGGGCAGGTCTGTCTGGCTAAAACAGGAGAAAAAAAAAGCCAGCGCGAGGCTGGCTAAAGTAATACTGGAAGCAATGTGAGCAATGTCGTGCTTTCAGGTTTCCGTAGAGGTCTTCCTGAACGCGAGACAATAATAATCATTCTCATTCGCACTTGTCCAATACTTTTTGCAAAAAAAAGGGAGTTGACTCGAATTTCAAAGTCAATGATGTTGAAAGGGATATCAACCCACCGAGGACAAAAGAATGAGTGAGATAGTGATACGCCACGCTGAACCGAAAGATGCCGAAGCCCTGCGCCAAAATTATATGCATCCAGAGGTGTATCACGACACGCTACAACTCCCTCATCCTTCCCTTGAGATGTGGCAGGAACGCCTTAAACCTAAAGCTGGGCAAAAACGTCTTGTCGCCTGCATGGATGAGATTATTGTCGGTGATCTGGCGCTGCAGGTCGAAGCCAGCCCGCGACGCAGCCATGTGGCAACCTTTGGTATCAGCGTTGCGGCGCATGCTCAGGGGCGAGGCGTCGGAAGTGCACTCATGCGTGAGATGATCAACCTGTGCGACAACTGGATGCGCATCGAACGTATCGAACTCACGGTTTTTGCCGATAATCCTCCTGCGCTGGCGCTGTACAAGAAGTTTGGCTTTGAAATCGAAGGCACCGGAAAGAGATTCGCCCTGCGTAATGGCGAGTTTGTGGATGCCTATTATATGGCGCGGATGAAGTGAAAAATTGCCCGGTAGCGCTGCGCTGCCGGGCGACAACGTATCAGTACCCTGCCGTCAAATCATCCACCGACCGTGGATCGGATGCCCCGGAAAGGGAACCGTCGGGCGCCACCACAATGCTCTGCGTGCTCCCCATCGCCTCTTTCACCACCACTTTCTGCCCGCGCTGTTCCAGCAGTTTGATAGTGTCCGGGCTAAAGCCTTTTTCCACGCGCAGTTCGTCCGGCAGCCACTGATGGTGGAAGCGCGGCGCGTTGGTCGCTTCGGCCACGTTCATCCCGAAATCGATACTGTTGACCACCATTTGCAGCACGGTGGTGATAATTCGGCTTCCGCCTGGGCTACCCGTCACCAGCCAGGTTTTGCCGTCTTTCACCACGATGGTCGGAGACATGGAGGACAGCGGGCGTTTCTTCGGCCCAACGGCGTTGGCATCGCCGCCCACCAGCCCGTAAACGTTCGGCACGCCCGGTTTGGCGGAGAAGTCATCCATTTCGTTGTTTAGCAGAATGCCGCTGTTACCCGCCACAATCCCGGTGCCAAACACCGTGTTCAGCGTGTACGTCACCGCCACTGCGTTGCCGTCCTTATCCACCACCGAGAAATGGGTGGTCTGATTGCTCTCGTACGGCGCCAGTTTGCCGGGGCGGATCTGGCTGGACGGTTTCGCTTTGTTGATATCAATCTGATCCGCCAGCGATTTGGCATAGGCTTTGTTGGTTAGCGCCTGCCAGGGCACTTTGACAAAATCCGGATCGCCGAGATACTCCGAGCGGTCGGCATAGGCAAATTTTTCTGCCTCCGCCATCACCTGCATCGCATCGGCGCTACCGAAGCCAAATTTGTGCATATCGAAGTTTTCAAGAATGTTGAGGATCTGCACGATGTGGATCCCGCCGGAGGACGGTGGAGGCATTGAGAACACCTGATACCCGCGATAGTCACCGCTTATCGGTGTGCGCTCAACCGCTTTGTACTCCGCCAAATCCGCCTTGGTAATCAGCCCGCCGTTCTTTTGCATCTCGTCGGCAATCTGATCGGCAATCGCCCCTTTGTAGAAGGCATCCGGGCCGTTTTCCGCAATCAGCTCCAGGCTTTTCGCAAGATTTGTCTGCACCAGCTTGTCGCCTTTTTTCAGCGGCTCGCCGTCCTTCCAGAAGATCGCTTTACTGTTCTCATGGTTCGGAATCACTTCGCTGCCGTAGGTTTTGAGATCGTCCGCCAGCGCGTCATTGACCACAAACCCGTCGCGCGCCAGTTTGATGGCTGGCTGCACCACTTTGTTCAGCGGTAAGGTCCCGTATTTTTCCAGCGCCAGAGAGAACCCGGCGACGGTGCCCGGCGTGCCGCTTGCCAGATGGGATGTGAGGGATTTTTTACTGTCCGGATTCCCCTGATCGTCGAGGAACATATCGCGCGATGCCTGATTTGGCGCCATTTCGCGGAAGTCGATGGCCGTGGTATTGCCGTCTTTGGTGCGCAGCAGCATAAAGCCCCCGCCGCCAAGATTCCCCGCCTGCGGATGGGTTACCGCCAGGGCATAACCCACGGCCACCGCCGCATCAACTGCATTACCGCCCTGCTTGAGGATATCCACGCCGACCTGGGTGGCCATCGCGTCCACGGACGCCACCATCCCCTGCTTCGCCCTGACGGGATGGAAGACATCCTCTTCCACGCCGTAGGAGACTGGCGGTGCAGCAGGCGGGTTCGCCGCCACGGTAAATGTCCCGCCGGCCATCAGCGCAGCGATCGCTACCCAGCGCAAAAACGTTGGTTTTATCATTGTTGTTCTCCAGGTGAGGGATCCAGATTCCCGTTTAAGCCTGGTTCACAACTCCTAAAAAATCATCGTTGTGGCAGATTCGGGGTAAACTTAAGAGAGGCCTCAGAAGGAGGAAATGAGAATGAAACGACTACTAATCTTAACGGCACTGCTCCCGTTCGCCGTGCTCGCACAGCCACTGAATACCCTGAATAACCCGAACCAGCCGGGCTATGAAATCCCCAGCCAGCAGCGGATGCAGACCCAGATGATGGGCCAACAGCAGCAGCAAAAAGGGATGCTCAATCAACAGCTGCACACCCAGACGCAGATTCAGCAGCAGCACCTGCAAACGCAGATGAACAACAATACGCAGATGATTCAGCAGGGCCAGGTGCGGGAGCAGCCGCTGCCGAATACCAGCGGCGGCATGTTAAGCGGGGGAACAAGCCCGAGCAGCGGTCAGCAGCATATGCTGCCGCCGCGTTCGAATGGCGATATGCTTAATAATCCACAGAATTAAAGTTCGGGCCAATCACGTCAATCGCATCGGTACAGATGCAGTCCACGCCCCAGCGCAGCAGCTCTGCCGCTCGCTGGGGTTTGTTGACCGTATAAACCAGGATGTGCAGCCCGGCGTCTTTGAGCATCCTCACGCGCGCCTCATCCAGCAGGCGATGATTGAGATGGATCGACACACACCCTAAGTCAGTGGTCAGCTCGCGCCAGTCGTCACGCCACTCGTCCAGCAATAATCCCCGAGGCAGTTCCGGTGCGGCGGCTTGTGCGGCTTCCAGCGCGTCAATGTCAAACGACGACAGCAGCGGAGCGGTCATTCCTTCCCACAGTTCACGCGCGGCGAGGGCAATCACTTTTCCGGTGAGCGGCCCGGTGCCGGTCGTCGGTTTAATTTCGATATTGGCCATCATCCCGTGCTGGCGACAGCGATCGGCCACTTCCGCCAGCAGCGGCAACGGCTCGCCTTTGAATTCGCTGCTGAACCAGCTTCCGGCGTCTACGTTCAGCAGATCGCGCCACGGCAAGTCGCCCGCCACGCCCCAGCCGTTGCTGGTGCGCTCGAGGTTATCGTCATGCAGCAGGAAAATTTCGCCATCTTTCGACAGCTTGGCGTCGAATTCGATCATTGAATGACCGTAATACGCGCCCTTATCAATGGCCGCCAGGGTGTTTTCTGGTGCCCGTTTCCCGCCGCCTCGGTGGGCGACGATGTGAGGATATGGCCAGTTACTCATACGCGTTGTCCTGTTTCACCATCAAATAAGTGCAGATGATTTTCCGGCAGATGCAGCCACAGCGTGCTGCCCGCCTTTGGGCGTTCCTGATGCGCCAGACGCACCACCAGCTTTTGATCGCCCCAGCGTCCATGCGCCAGGTTGTCCGCGCCCAGCATCTCCAGCGTGTCCATCACCAGCGGCACGCCGCCTTCCGCCTGCGAGCTTAGCGCAATATGTTCCGGGCGGATACCGAGCGTCATTTTACGCCCGGCGTAGCCGCGATAAAACCAGTTCACCGGCAGCGCCATGCCGCTCTCCAGCTCAAAATGCGTGCCCGCGTTGCTGATGCGCCCTTCCAGCAGGTTCATCGCCGGGCTGCCGATAAAGCTGGCGACAAAGCGGCTGGCAGGTTTTTCATACACCTCCACCGGCGTGCCGATCTGCTCGGCGATACCTTTGTTCATCACCATCACGCGCTGCGCCAGCGTCATGGCTTCCACCTGATCGTGGGTGACGTACAGGGAGGTGGTTTTCAGGCGGCGATGCAGATGTTGCAGCTCAAGACGCATCTGCACGCGCAGTTTGGCGTCGAGGTTAGAGAGCGGTTCGTCGAACAGGAACACCGCCGGATCGCGCACGATGGCGCGGCCCATCGCCACGCGCTGACGCTGGCCGCCGGAAAGCTCACGCGGACGGCGTTTTAACAGGCCGTCCAGCTCCAGAATGCGCGCCGCCTCTTTCACCCGTTCGTCGATATGGCCTTTGCCCATCCCGCGAATTTTCAGGCCCCAGGCCATGTTCTCTTCCACGCTCATGTGCGGATAGAGGGCGTAGTTCTGGAACACCATCGCGATACCGCGATCTTTCGGCTCCATCTCGGTGACACGCTGGCGGTCAATCCAGATGTCGCCGCTGGTCACGCGCTCAAGCCCCGCCACCATGCGCAGCAGCGTCGATTTCCCACAGCCGGACGGGCCGACCATCACGATAAATTCACCGTCTGCCACGTCGAGGGTCAGGGGTTGAATCACCTGGGTTTTGCCGTCCCAGCTTTTAGTTACTGCCTGTAATTTTAATCCAGCCATCTTATTTCTCACTGTCTACTAAACCACGCACGAACGCGCGCTGCATGGCTAAAACGATAACGACCGGAGGGATCAGCGTGAGCAGCATCGCCGCCATCACCTGATTCCAGAGGGTGGTGCCTTCGCCGGTGGCGATCATCCCTTTGATGCCCGCCACGGCGGTGCCGAGATTAACGTCCTGCACAATCAGCAGCGGCCACAGGTACTGGTTCCAGCCGTAGATAAAGGTGATCACGAACAGCGCGGCGAGGTTGGTTCTGGAGAGCGGCAGCACGATATCGCGGAAAAAACGCATCGGCGATGCGCCGTCGATGCGCGCCGCTTCAATCAGTTCGTCCGGCAGGGTCATAAAGAACTGGCGGAACAGGAACGTCGCGGTGGCCGACGCCATCAGCGGCAGCGTCAGGCCCGCGTAGCTGTCGAGCATCCCGAGATTGGCGATCACCTCGACGGTCGGGAAAATACGCACTTCGACCGGCAGCATCAGAGTGATAAAGATCATCCAGAAGAAGAGGTTACGCAGGGGAAAACGGAACCAGACGATAGCGAAGGCCGAGAGCATCGACACCACGATCTTCCCCACCGTAATGCCAAAGGCCATGATGAAACTGTTGAGCATCATCAGCCAGAACGGCGCGCTGTTGGCCCCTACGCCCTGGGTCCAGATAGTTGCCATATTTTCGAAAAGATGGCCACCAGGCACCAGCGTCATCGGCGTGTCGAACACGGCTTTGGTATCCAGCGTGGCGGCAACAAAGGCCACGTACAGCGGGAACAGAATGACGATGATCCCGAGTATTAACAGGGTGTGGCTGAAAATCGTCAGCCCCGGACGGTTCTCAATCATTGGTAGCGCACCTTACTTTCGACATAGCGGAACTGAACCACCGTCAGCACAATCACCAGCCCCATCAGCACCACGGACTGCGCGGCAGAGGCCGACAGATCCAGCCCCGCAAAGCCTTCGCGATAGATTTTGTAGATAAGCGTGGTGGTCGCCTGTACCGGCCCACCGGCGGTGGCGGCGTCGATCACCGGGAAGGTGTCGAAGAAGGCGTAAACCAGGTTAACCACCAGCAGGAAGAAACTCACCGGCGCAATCAGCGGCAGCGCCAGTTTGAAGAAGCGGCGAATCGGCCCTGCGCCGTCAATCGCGGCGGCTTCGACCAGCGAGCGCGGAATGGATTGCAGCGCGGCGAAAAAGAACAGGAAGTTGTAGCTGATCTGCTTCCAGACCGAGGCAAACACCACCAGGAACATCGCCTGACCGCTGTTTTGCGCGTGGTTCCAGTCGTAGCCGAATTCACCGAGGAAATGGGTAATCAGCCCGCGCCCTGGATTAAACAGGAAGATCCACAGCACGGCGGCGACGGCAGGCGCGACGGCGTAGGGCAGCAGCATCAGCGTCTGATAGAGACGGCTGCCGCGCACCACATAATCCACCAGCGCCGCAAAAAACAGCGACACGACGAGGCCGCTGACCGTCACCATGGCGCTGAATTTGATCGTCGTCCAGAAGGAGTCGAGGTAATAGCTGTCGTGGAACAGCGCGGTAAAGTTATCCAGACCGACAAACTGGCTGGAAAGCCCGAACGGATCGACGCTTTGTACCGAGTACCAGAGCGCTTCGCCCGCAGGCCAGATAAAAAAGATGACGGTGATAATCAGCTGCGGGGCGACCAGCAAATAGGGCAGCCAGCGCGAACGGAATACCGGACGGGAGGATGACATTGAGATTGGATTCCTGAACAGTGCCGGATGACCCGGCCAACGAAGAGAATGTCCCCCTCGCAGGCCGGGTCATCCGGCATAAAAACATTAAGACTTCGTCGACTGCTCAAAGCGGCGCAGCAGCTGATTTCCGCGCTCTACCGCTGAATCCAGCGCCTGCTGTGGCGTTTTCTTACCGGTCCATACGCTTTCCAGCTCTTCATCCACGATGGTCCTAATCTGCGGCATGTTGCCCAGACGCAGACCTTTGGTGAACGGTAACGGCGGCTTGTTCAGCATCTGGCGCGTCGCGATATCCGCCCCTGGGTTTTTGTCATAGAAGCCCTGCTCGCGCGTCAGGTCGTAAGCGGCTTTGGTGATCGGCAGGTAGCCGGTCTTCTGGTGCCACTCGGCGGCGTTTTCAGGTTTCGCGAGGAAGTCGAGGAACTCCGCCACGCCTTTGTAGGTGCCGTTGTCTTTGCCCTGCATTACCCACAGGCTCGCTCCGCCGATGATGGCGTTCTGTGGTGCGCCCTTGGCATCGGCGTCATAAGGCATCATGCCCACGCCGTAGTTGAATTTGGCGTAGTGACGGATATCCGCCAGCGAACCGGAAGAGGCGGTGGTGATCGCACAGTCGCCGTTGTAAAACTTCTCGGTAGATTCGTCTTTACGGCCGAAGTAGCTGAAATCGCCCTTCTTATTCAGGGCCTCCAGCAGCGCGATGTGTTTCACCTGCTCGGGTTTGTTGAACTCCAGCACGGCGTCGGTGCCGTCAAAGCCATTGTTCTTCGTGGCGACCGGCAGACCGTGCCAGGCGCTGAAGTTTTCAATCTGAATCCAGCCCTGCCAGCCGCTCGCGTAGCCACACTTCATGCCTGCCGCTTTCAGTTTGGCGGTGTACTCCGCCAGGTCCTGCCAGGTTTTCGGCGGCTGATCCGGGTTTAAACCGGCTTTTTTGAAGGCGTCTTTGTTGTAATAGAGCACCGGCGTGGAGCTGTTAAACGGCTGAGACAGCAGATGCCCGGTTTTGGAATCGGTGTAGTAACCGGAAACCGTCGGCACAAACTGGGATTCATCGAAGTTAATGCCCGCGTCTTTAAACACTTCATAGACCGGTTTTATCGCTTTCGAGGCCATCATGGTGGCGGTGCCGACTTCATACACCTGCAGCAGCGCCGGTGCATTCCCGGTGCGGAACGCGGCGATGCCCGCGCTCAGGCTCTGCTCGTAGTTACCTTTGTACACCGGCACAATTTTGTAATCCGGATGGGTGTCGTTGAAACGCTGCGCCAGAGAATCAACCTCTTTGCCCAACTCCCCTTCCATGGAATGCCAGAACGGAATGGTCGTGACAGCCATTGCGTTCGTCGCAAAAGCCAGACCGATTGCCAGACCCAAAGCTGTGTGTCGTAACGATGTCATTGTCATCTCTCTTTTTTGTGCCGGATGCGCGATATCACGCGTTTTATGCTCGCGAGGTAACATGACATGCTCGAATGACAGAAAAATAACTGTTTATTTACAGAATGATGACAGACCGGGGTCAGGGGGATGATGGAATGGTGACGATAGCATGGCAAAAAAAAGCCGGGAGGCATCGCCCTACCCGGCCTGTGATTCAGGTTTTACTGGCCCGGTAAGCGCAGCGCCACCGGGCAACAGACAACTTAACCGCCTAAATATGCACTTCGCACCGCTTCGTTCGCTAGCAGCGCTTCGCCGGTATCGGACAGCACGACGTGGCCGTTCTCCAGCACGTAGCCGCGATCCGCGAGTTTCAGCGCCTGGTTGGCGTTTTGCTCCACGAGGAAGATGGTCATCCCCTCTTTACGCAGTTGCTCAATGGTGTCGAAAATCTGCTGAATGATGATCGGCGCAAGGCCGAGGGACGGCTCATCGAGCAGCAGCAGACGCGGCTGGCTCATCAGCGCACGACCAATCGCCAGCATCTGCTGTTCACCGCCTGACATGGTGCCCGCACGCTGAATACGGCGCTCATACAGGCGCGGGAAGAGTTCATACACGCGCTTAATGCGGGTCTGATACTGTTCGCGCTCGGCAAAGAAGCCGCCCATCGCCAGGTTCTCTTCCACCGTCATACGGGAAAACACGCGGCGGCCTTCCGGCACTATCGCCACGGCTTCGCGCATGATTTTCGCGGTCTGCCAGTCGGTAATGTCTTTACCGTCAAAGATGATACGCCCGCTGGAAGCACGCGGATCGCCGCACAGGGTGCCGAGCAGCGTGGTTTTCCCCGCGCCGTTGGCACCGATGAGCGTCACGATCTCACCCTGATTGATATGCAGGCTGACATCGTGCAGCGCCTGAATCTTGCCGTAGTGGGCATTCACCTTGTCAAAAGATAACATCGCTTTTTCCATATTATGACTCGCCCCCATCATGCTTCACCTAAGTAGGCGCGGATCACGTCCGGGTTATGTCGAATTTCTTCAGGCGTGCCGTTCGCCAGCGGCGTCCCCTGGTTGACGACGTAGATCCGATCCGAGATGCCCATCACCAGCTTCATATCGTGCTCAATCAGCAAAATGGTGGTGTCGTGATGGTTACGCAGCTCGACGATCAGCTCGTCCAGCTCTTTGGTCTCTTTCGGGTTCAGACCGGCGGCAGGCTCATCAAGCATCAGGATTTCCGGCTGCGTGACCATGCAGCGAACAATTTCCAGGCGACGCTGGTCGCCATAGGCCAGATTGCTGGCCTGACGATTTGCGTGCTGCAACAGCCCAATACGATCCAGCCAGGTTGCGGCGCGGTCCAGGGCTTCGCTCTGCGCGCGGCGGAAGGCCGGGGTTTTCAGCAGGCCGGAGAACACCCCGCTCTTCAGCTGCTGATGTTGTGCCACCAGCAGGTTTTCAATCACCGTCATTTCACGGAACAGGCGCACGTGCTGGAAAGTACGCACCACGCCCATACGGGCGATCTGTTGGCCCGGCAGCCCTTCGAGATGCTGATCGCGCAGCATGATGGTCCCGCCCGTCGGCTTGTAGAAACCGGTCAGGCAGTTAAACACCGTGGTTTTCCCTGCGCCGTTCGGGCCGATCAGGGAGACAATCTCTTTCGGGAACAGGTCCAGTGAGACGTTATTGACCGCCAGCAGGCCGCCAAAACGCATCATCAGGCCGTTCACGGATAATAATGGCTGACTCATGCCTGCTCTCCTTTCGCTTGCCCGTTCTTCAGCTTCAACTGTGGACGGGTCATCGGCAGCAAGCCCTGCGGACGCCAGATCATCATCAGTACCATCAAACCACCCAGCATCAACATGCTGTATTCGTTAAAGTCGCGCATCAGCTCGCGGGAGACCACCAGCAGAATCGCCGCGAGGATCACCGCAAACTGGGAGCCCATCCCGCCGAGTACCACGATGGCCAGCACAAAGGCTGATTCGGCAAAAGTGAAGGATTCCGGGCTGACGAAGCCCTGACGCGCGGCAAACAGCGTTCCGGCAAAACCGGCAAACGCGGCGCTGATGGTGAACGCGGTCAGTTTGATGCGCGTCGGGTTCAGCCCCAGGGAGCGGCAGGCGATTTCGTCTTCACGCAGCGCTTCCCACGCGCGGCCCAGCGGCATGCGCAGCAGACGGTTGATCACGAACAGGGTGATCACCACCAGCAGCAGCGCCACCAGGTAGAGCCAGATCACGCGGTCGGAGGGATCGTACTTCACGCCGAAGAAGTTGCTGAAAGTATCCCAGCCGCCTTCGCGCGCCGTGCGGCTGAACTCCAGGCCGAAGAAGGTCGGTTTCGGGATCTGGCTGATGCCGTTCGGACCGCCGGTCACTTCGGTGTTGTTGAGCAGCAGGATACGGACGATCTCGCCAAAGCCTAAGGTCACAATCGCCAGATAGTCACCGCGCAGACGCAGCACCGGAAAGCCGAGCAGGAAACCTGCGGCGGCAGACACCAGGCCCGCCAGCGGCAGACAGGTCCAGAAGCCCAGCCCGTAATAATGGTTCAGCAACGCAAAGGTGTAGGCACCGATGGCGTAAAAACCGCCATAGCCCAGCACCAGCAGGCCAGACAGACCGACCACCACGTTCAAGCCCAGACCCAGAATCACGTAGATCATGGTCAGGGTGGCAATATCCACCGTCCCGCGCGACACCATGAACGGCCACGCAACAGCGGCCACCAGCAGCGCCACCAGGAACAGTTTCTGCTTAACGGTCGAGCCATCAATGGCTGGCAGCACGAATTTCGGGCCAGAGACGTTTTTCATCGTCTTCTGGAACACCGGACGCAGCAGCTGGAACAGAAACACCACTGCCGTACCGACAAACACCCACTGCCAGCGGATATCCGCAGCGGTATCGACCACCAGTCGGGTGCCATCCAGTTCTAACTGCACACCCATAAAGACGCCCGCGAGGACGAAGAACATGGCGGCAGAGAGCAGCGCCATCGCAAAATGCATCGGTTTCATACTTTCTCTACCTCCGGACGACCCAGAATCCCGGTAGGCATCACCAGCAGCACCAGAATCAGCAGTGCAAAGGAGACGACGTCTTTATATTCGGTACTCAGATACGCCGAGGAGAGCGCTTCGGCAACGCCCAGAATCAGGCCGCCGATCATCGCACCAGGAATACTGCCGATCCCGCCGAGCACCGCAGCGGTAAAGGCTTTCATCCCGGCCATAAAGCCGATGTAGGGGTTGATAACGCCGTAGAACTGACCGAGCAGCACACCCGCCACCGCCGCCATCGCGGCACCAATCACAAAGGTCAGGGCGATCACGCGGTCGGTGTTAATACCCAGCAGGCTGGCCATTTTCAGGTCTTCTGCACAGGCGCGGCAAGCGCGGCCCATGCGGGAGTAACGGATGAAAATGGTCAACGCCAGCATCGCAAGGAAGGTCACAACCCAGATCACCAGCTGCATGGTCGTGATAGAAGCCGAGAAGTTTTCGCTGGCCCCGATAATCCACTGGCCGTTAAACAGGCTTGGCAGCGCCACATCGCGCGAGCCTTCCGTCAGGCTGACGTAGTTTTGCAGGAAGATGGACATCCCGATGGCGGAGATCAGCGCAATCAGACGTTTGGAGCTGCGCACAGGCCGATAGGCCACGCGCTCGATGCTCCAGCCGTAGGCGCTGGCAATCACAATCGCACCGACAAAACCGGCACCCACCAGCAGCCAGCTGCTGTCGATACCCATCATCATCAGTGCGGCAATGATCATAAAGGAGACATAGCTGCCTATCATATAGACCTCGCCGTGGGCGAAGTTGATCATGCCGATAATGCCGTAAACCATCGTGTAACCGATGGCGATCAGCGCATAGGTGCTTCCCAGCGTGACGCCGTTAAACATCTGCTGCAAGAAATAGAGAAACTGCTCGGACATAAGAAAACCTTTTTATAACCGCCCGTTTTGCGCGGGCGGCGGGATGATTATTTGGCTACCGAAGAAGAACCATCGGCGTGCCATTGGAAGACACCAAATTCAAATCCCTTTAGATCGCCTTTCTCATCCCAGTTCAGCGGCCCAATCACGGTGTTTGCTCCGTGTGCTTTTAAATCTTTCACTAAGTCCAGCGGCTCTTTGCTGCCGGTGCGCTCCATGGCAGTCGCCAGAGACTGCACCGCCGCGTAGGTGATCCAGACGTACGGACCGCTCGGATCTTTCTTCTGCGCTTTGAGTGCCTCCACGATAGCCTTGTTCGCCGGTTCCTGGTCATAACGTTTTGGCATTGTCACCAGCATGCCTTCGCCCGCATCGCCTGCGATGTTGGACAGAGACGCGTTACCCACGCCTTCCGGGCCCATAAACTGCGTTTTCAGACCGGTCGCGCGCGCCTGGCGCAGCATCTGGCCCATCTCCGGGTAGTAACCGCCGTAGTACACGAAGTCGATGTTCTCTTTTTGCAGGCGTGCCAGCAGGGCAGAGAAATCTTTCTCACCTGCGGTGATGCCGTCGAAGAAGACCACATTCGCGCCACCTTTTTTCAGGCCATCCTGTACGGAACGCGCGAGGCCTTCGCCGTATTGCTGTTTATCGTGAATGATCGCAATGCGCTGCGGCTTCACTTTCTCGAGGATATACTTCGCGGCAGTCGGCCCCTGAGAAGAGTCCAGACCGGCGGTACGCATGATGTGCTGATAGCCACGCTGCGTCAGCTCCGGATTGGTAGCGCCTGGCGTGATCATCAGAATGCCTTCGTCTTCATAGATATCTGAAGCGGGCTGCGTGGAAGAGGAGCACAGGTGGCCGATAACGTACTGAATACCGTCGTTAACGATTTTGTTCGCCACGGCGACGGCTTGTTTCGGATCGCAGGCGTCGTCATATTCCACGCCAACCAGCTTATCCCCTTTGATCCCGCCTTTGGCGTTGATGTCTTTGATCGCCTGACGCGCGCCGTTGAACTCCATATCACCCCACTGGGCAACCGGACCGGACATCGCACCGACGACGGCAACTTTAATCTCTTCCGCCATGGCTGCCTGCGAAATCGCTAATGCAACCATTCCCGCGATCAATGCTTTCGCGTTCCTTTTCATCTGTGAATCCCCATTCGTGACGTGATGTATATATTTTGTTTTATTATGGTTAAAAAGCATTCTGTACTTTTAATGAACAACGCTATTTTTACCAGTGCCTTTAATGGTTTAGCGCAGTTTTTTGATAAAAACCAGACTAAAATCTCTATTTTTCAGGCGATTAAGCAAAGATAATATTCTGAAATCAGACAGAGATAAACAAATAAAAGTGCAGTTTGCAGCATAAAATAACGGTACAAAGCACCGAATAAAACACTGCCTTTTAGAGTAAAATTCTGCTTAATTTTCGATCCCTGCTCTTTCTCGCTACACATCGCGTTGCTAAAAAAGTAATCAGCTGGAGAATGGTTCAAAAAAGGGGAAGCCGCTGAAGAGATAAATTGAGTACACTGCCTTTACTCTTTTTGATTTGGACAAGCAGCTAATGAAACTGACCATCCTTCGTCTGGTGTCCTTTAGCGACCAGGATCATATCGACCTGGGCAAGATCTGGCCGGAATATTCTCCTTCCTCCCTGACCGTGGATGAAACCCATCGAATTTATGCCGCCCGCTTTAACGAGCGTCTGCTGGGCGCAGTGCGCGTGACCCTGAGCGGAACCGATGGCGCGCTGGACTCCCTGCGCGTGCGGGAAATCACCCGCCGTCGCGGCGTGGGGCAGTATTTGATTGAAGAGGTGATTCGCGATAATCCGGACGTGTCAGCCTGGTGGATGTCCGATATCGGTGTGGAAGACCGCAGCGTGATGTCTGCATTTATGCAGGCGACAGGGTTCGCAGAGCGGGAGAATGGGTGGGAGCGGCGGTGACGGCAGTCCTTTCCCCTTAATCCCTCATTCTGATCCCCCTGATGCTTATCGTCGAAGGGGGAGTTTTCCCCCAAAGGAACTTTTACAGTCAATACTGCCCCGCATCCTGGCCAGGGAATATTCGGGTTATATCGCTTTAAAGCACGCATTCATCTTTTATTTTTCAAATGAAATAATTATTTTTAGTCGCACGTAATAATTCGGCGAAATAATTCATGAAAGATATAACTTCCAACTCTCTATACGATGTGCATTATGGAATGCATTACAATTTCACGTCACCTTTAGAAGACGACGTTTTCTTTTCTCTCATACCTGAAAGAAACATACCTGAAACCTTCTCTCCAATTATTGATGAAGAAAATGGTTTGTGCATTGGCTATCTCAATAATAGCATGTCAGATATTTATGATGTCTATGATTACAATGGATACTATGTTACCAGGATGGAGTTGCCGTTAGAACATCCCTGGTTCGATCCTTTGGATTTTGTATTTGTTGGCGCTTTAATTTTCAAAGCGTTTCGATTTGGCTCATTTTCATTTAAGGCATTAACCCAGCGAGGATTATTTGTCGAGTTAAAATCCTTACTCGGCGAAGGTATCATGAATATCCTTAGAGGAAGGATTAAGGTGGGGTTGTCTCCTGAAGCATTAAAATTTACACCAGCAGCGGCAAAACATATGGAAGAACCCGCCAGGTACGTTCCCGTTTACATCCAGGAAAAAGCGCTTCGCTATGGGAGAAGAATGCCGGACCTACTGCGTAAATCGGATCTCAAAACGATTCGCTATGAGATAGGCATTCGTCGTTCAAGGTATAATAAACATTTAGGAAGCTATGAGAACAAAGATTATACTCTTGAAGTTATTGTCAATGAGAACAACTGGACCATCACGCATTTTGCATACAAACCTTTGAGGTAATTAATGTGCTGCAGATTATTAATAATGAAGTCAGCTTAACGATAACGCCTTATGAGAAAATGATTAATACGTCCGAACCTGGATTTTATCATGAGTATCTACATTTGTATGTCGAGTTCAAATCCAAAGGTATAAGCCTCGATACAAAATGGGATTGCTTTGTTGGTGAGTTTGAGGAATTCCATAGACAACTCGTAGAATTACGCGACATTAACAGTAACAAAGAAATCACCTTCAGCCCAATGGAGGGAATGATTACGCTGACGGTCGGAAAAAATATGCAGCCTAGTGAGAGTTATTATTTGAAATTTAAACTCTCAACGGAAGTACGCGCTGAGATTTCTGTCGAGGGCATTATCGGGATGGATCAAACGTATATACATGAAATTATTCATGGGGTTCGTCAAATAATTAATTTCTGATTCCCTTCATCAGCGGTTGGATAGGTGTGACACATTATCAGAGAACCCTCTCCCGAAGGGAGAGGGTTACTGTAATTACTTAGCGTCGGTCGCTGAACCGTCTGCATGCCAAGTAAAGACACCGAACTCAAAACCTTTCAGATCGCCCTTCTCGTCCCAGGACAGCGGCCCCATGACGGTATCGACGGAGTTCGCTTTCAGCCAGGTCGCAATCTCAGCCGGATCGGCTGACTGGTTCAGGCCTGCCTGCAGGGATTGCAGCGCTGCGTAGGTGGTCCACACGAACGCGCCGCTTGGATCTTGTTTCTTGGCCTTGATGGCATCCACGATCGGTTTGTTCGCTGGAACTTGATCGTAGTTCTTCGGCTTGGTGACCAGCATCCCTTCAGCCGAGTCGCCCGCGATGTTAGACAGGGAAACGTTCGCCACGCCCTCTGGCCCCATGAACTGTGTTTTCAGACCGGCCGCGCGCGCCTGACGCAGGATCTGGCCCATTTCCGGGTGATAACCGCCGTAGTACACGAAGTCGATGTTCTCTTTCTTCAGACGCGCCACCAGCGTGGAGAAGTCTTTCTCACCGGCGGTGATGCCGTCGAAGAACACCACTTTCGCATTGGCTTTTTTCAGGCTGTCCTGTACGGAGCGCGCCAGGCCTTCGCCGTACTGCTGTTTATCGTGAACAATCGCGATGCGCTGCGGCTTCACTTTCTCAAGAATGTATTTCGCGGCGGTTGGGCCCTGGTCGGAGTCCAGACCGGTGGTACGCAGAATCAGTTTATACCCACGCGCGGTCAGCTCTGGAGCGGTCGCCGCCGGAGTGATCATCAGAATGCCTTCGTCTTCGTAGATATCAGACGCAGGCTGGGTGGATGAGGAGCACAGGTGACCTATAACGTATTTGATCCCGTCGTTCACCACTTTGTTCGCCACTGCTACCGCTTGTTTCGGGTCGCAGGCATCGTCATATTTTACGATCTGCAGTTTTTCGCCTTTGATGCCGCCCTTGGCATTAATGTCTGCAACCGCTTGTTCTGCGCCGGTAAATTCCTGGTCGCCGTATTGCGCTACCGGACCGGACATCGCACCGACAACAGCCACTTTAATATCCGCCTGAGCCATAGTGCTGAATGCCAACGCGATACATCCTGCCAGTAACGCTTTACCCTTCATATTCATCCTGAGATTCCCCATTATTATGGTTATTACGATTGTTGTGATGTTGTTGTGTAGCGCTTTATTTCAATTATAGGTCTGCCGTCCGCGCTTTTTCAGCACACTCTGCTAAAACATACCCCATTTTTATGATTTTGGAATAGCTAATTTGAAATGTAACTATGCCAGCCCGGTGCAGTTTTGCGACCGGGCTCGGGCTTTATCGAGTCAGCGAGGCAGAGATGATATCCAGCGCTTTGCGGAACTGCGCGTCAGGAATGGTGAGTGGATAGAGAAAACGAATGACGTTGCCGTACACGCCGCAGCTGAGCAGCAACAGCCCTTCCGCCAGCGCGCGCTCCTGAACCTGGCGGGTAAATTCCGGTGAGGGCTGCCCGGTCTCGGGATCGTTGAACTCCACCGCCACCATCGAGCCTTGCGCGCGGATGTCAGCGATATATGGGCAACCAGATTTGGCCTTGCTCAGCACTTCCACCAGATGATGGCCCAGGTGCGATGCGCGAGCGCACAGATCCTCTTCGTCGATCACGTCTAGCACCGCCAGTGCCGCCGCAATCGCCAGCGGGTTCCCGGCGTAGGTGCCGCCCAGCCCGCCCGGTGCGGGAGCGTCCATCACCTCGGCACGGCCCGACACCGCCGAGAGCGGCATCCCACCCGCCAGGCTTTTCGCCATGGTGATCAGATCCGGTTTAACGCAGTGATGCTCCATCGAGAACAGTTTCCCGGTACGGGCAAAGCCGGTCTGCACTTCGTCAGCGATCAGCAAAATTCCGTGGGTGTCGCACAGGGCGCGCAGCCCTTGCATAAAATCGGGCGGCGCGACGTTGAATCCGCCTTCACCCTGAACCGGTTCGAGGATAATCGCTGCCACCTGATCCGGGGCGATATCGGCTTTAAAGATACGCTCAAGGCTTTTCAGGGCGTCCTGAGAACTCACGCCGTGCAGCGTGTTGGGATATTGCGCGTGATAGACCGAGCCAGGGAACGGGCCGAAGCCGAGTTTGTAGGGCGCCACTTTGCCTGTGAGAGCCATGGTCATAAAGGTACGCCCGTGGAAGGCGCCGCCGAACGTGATAAGACCGGGTCGTTTGGTGTAGGCGCGGGCGATTTTGACCGCGTTTTCGACGGCTTCTGCGCCCGTCGAGAAGAAGGCGGTTTTGGCTGGCCCTTCAATCGGCACACGGGCATTGATGCGCTCTGCGAGGGCGATATAGCCTTCGTACGGCACAATCTGGTACGCCGTGTGGGTAAACGACTGAAGCTGCTTTTCGATGGCGGCGATCACTTTGGGATGGCGATGGCCCGTGTTCAGCACTGCAATCCCGGCGGCGAAGTCGATCACTTCGTTGCCTTCGATATCCCACAGCGTCGCGTTTTCCGCTTTATCGGCGTAGAAACCGCACATCACCCCGATGCCGCGCGGCGTTGCCTGCAAACGCCGTTCATTTAACTCGTGATTGTTCACCCTGTCCCCCTAAGATTCGCATGCGTAGCGCATCTGTAAGTGTTTGCCAGGGGGGAGGAATTCGCCAGAGCGGTCGTTAAAAAAACAAAACCCCCAGATTTTCATCCAGGGGTTATCGGGGAACTTCGCGGGAATTACGCTTCGATAGCGGCGCGAAGTTTTTTCATGGCGTTCTTTTCAAGCTGACGCACACGCTCTGCTGAAACGCCGTAGCGGTCGGCCAGCTCCTGCAGGGTGGACTTGTTGTCTTCGTCCAGCCAGCGGGCGCGGATAATCGCCTGGCTACGCTCGTCGAGACCTTCCATCGCGTGGGTGAGTTTGTTCGCGGCCTGATCTTCCCAGTTATCCTCTTCGATGCCGTCGGCAAAGTTAGAGGTTTTATCCTGCAGATACAGAACCGGTGCCATCGGCTGGCTATCCTGCGCATCGTCGTCAGAAGACATATCGAATGTCATGTCCTGAGCGGCCATACGGGATTCCATCTCACGCACATCTTTGCTGGAAACGCCCAGCTCACGCGCTACCATTTCGACTTCATCCTGATTGAACCAGCCCAGACGCTGCTTGGCTTTACGCAGGTTGAAAAACAGTTTGCGCTGTGCTTTGGTCGTAGCGACTTTCACAATACGCCAGTTACGCAGCACGTATTCGTGAATTTCCGCTTTGATCCAGTGAACGGCGAAGGAGACCAGTCGCACACCCACTTCCGGGTTGAAGCGACGTACAGCCTTCATCAGACCGATGTTACCTTCCTGAATCAAGTCCGCCTGCGGCAGACCGTAACCCGAGTAATTACGAGCAACGTGAACAACAAAGCGCAGGTGAGACAGGATCAGCGTCTTAGCTGCTTCCAGATCGCCCTGGTAATGCAGCTTTTCAGCAAGCTCCTTTTCTTCCTCAGCCGTCAACATCGGCCAGGTGTTCGCAGCCCGGATATAAGATTCCAGGTTACCAACAGGGGCTAAAGCTAAAGTTTGCATTTCTTTGGTCATTCATTCCTCTCAATTTAGTGTCTTCTGGCGTTTGTTTGTCCCCATCAGGCAACAAGCATGCCAAAGCATTTGAGCAGTGAGACTAACATTCACATTTTTATCAGACCGTGATTTTATCCACAAGTTCCATGTAATGCTGTGAATAAATTACGCACAAATTGTGACATGGACAACTGATTGCGGGGGAGAGCCAACAGGGACTCTTTCCCTGCAGAGTGAAGTACTCATTGCAGGGAAAGATTATACCAGAGATTTTTTACTGCGGGGTAAAGTGGCGTAAATGTTGTACGGTGGCAAGCCAGGCGGCCACCCAGCCAATCATCGAGCACACCAGCAGTAATAACAGGCACTCATCGAAGGATAAGCCACTGATATCAAACTTAGTTCCGAAAACCTGCGCCACTTCGGTGACGGCAGAAGAGAGCCGCATCACCAAAATTTCTGACAGAATCAGTGAAAGAAATGCGCCGGAAAAACCGAGCAATGCGCCGCCATACAGGAACGGGCGCAGGATGAATCCATCCGTCGCACCTATCAGTTTCTGCACGTTAATCGTATCGCGACGGGCGAAGATGCTCAGACGCACGCTGTTACCGATGACCAGGAAGACCGCCGCCACCATCAGCACGCCAATCATTGCCGCCACGCGCCCTACCAGCCCCGTCAGGGAGGCCAAACGCGCAAACCAGCTGTCGTCCATACGCACTTCATCAATACCGTTGATACGGGTGATGCGATCGCGCAGGGTGTTCAGCGAATCCGTGCCCTGGAAGTCCAGTTTCGGAATCACCACCGCCACGGCGGGCAGCGGGTTCTCTTCGAGCATATCCAGCGCGCCGCCAAACCCGGACCAGTTGCGGAACTCGCCCAGCGCTTCGTCGCGCGACAGGTAGTTCACCTTTTCGACGCCCTGCTCCGCCTGGAGCTGCCCCACCACTTGTGCGGCGGCGCTGTCATCCAGCGCCTTATCCAGATACACCGTGATTTGCGGAGATGGATAGTATTGTGAGGCCGCCTCATTGACGTTTTTGTAGACCATATAGCAGACGCTCGGCAGCGTCAGGGAGATGGCGATCACCATCACCGTCAGGAACGTCGCCAGCGGTTTGCTTTTCAGATCCTGCACCGCGCCGTGGAAGGCGTAGCGCACCTGTTCGTTAAAGACGTTGGTCTTGCGAGAGTTTGGCTTCGGCGCCGCTTTCGCACGCTTTGGCGTGTTGCGGTTACCCTCTCCGCCGCCCTGCGGCTTGCGGAAGCGGTCGAATCGATTACCAAACTGCCGAATCTGGTTTATTGCGTCGCGCTTATTCAACGTGGCCTCCGTGCAAATGACCTTCGCTCAGGGTCAGCATGCGGTACGAACGACGGGAAATCAGCCCGATGTCGTGCGTCGCCATCAGGACTGTTACCCCAACGCGGTTAAATTCCTCAAACAGACGCAGGATCCCTTCCGAGAGCGCATCGTCCAGGTTACCGGTCGGTTCATCCGCCAGCAGGACGGCGGGTTTGTTCACCACCGCGCGAGCAATACCCACGCGCTGCTGTTCACCGCCGGAAAGCTGAATCGGGAAGTTCTTCGCTTTGTCCAGCAGCCCGACTTTATCCAGCGCCGCCGAAACGCGACGGCGGATATCGTCATAGCTGGCACCCGCAATGATCAGCGGGATCGCCACGTTATCAAAAACGGTGCGATCCATCAGCAGGTGGTGATCCTGGAAAATCATGCCGATCTGGCGACGCAGAAACGGCACCTCACGGTTTTTCAGGCGGCTGATATCATGCCCGCTAAAAAAGATGTTCCCGGCGCTTGGCCGCTCGATCCCACAGATAAGCTTGAGCAGGGTACTTTTCCCCGCGCCGGAGTGGCCGGTCAGGAATGCCATCTCGCCCGGTTGCAGGTGGAATGTCACCCCCTGCAACGCTTGTCTCCCACCGAGATAGGCCTTGCTGACGTGTTCAAAGCGAATCATTGTTAATCCTCTCGGGCAAATAGTGCCTCAATAAAGTCGTCCGATTTAAACGGACGCAAATCCTCGATACGTTCGCCGACACCGATGTAACGGATTGGGATGCCGAACTGATCCGCCACGGAGAAGATCACTCCCCCCTTGGCGGTGCCGTCCAGTTTGGTCAGCGTAATCCCGGTCAGCCCGACCGCTTCATCAAACAGCTTCGCCTGGCTGATGGCGTTCTGTCCGGTGCTGGCATCAATGGTCAGCATAATTTCATGCGGCGCGTCTTCGTCCAGCTTCTTCATCACGCGGACGATTTTCTTCAGCTCTTCCATCAGGTGCGATTTATTCTGCAAACGCCCTGCGGTATCCGCAATCAGCACATCGATATTTCGCGCTTTCGCCGCCTGGATGGCATCGAAAATCACAGACGCAGAATCTGCGCCAGTGTGCTGCGCAACCACCGGAATGTTGTTGCGCTGACCCCAGACCTGCAACTGCTCGACGGCCGCTGCACGGAAGGTATCGCCCGCCGCCAGCATCACCGATTTGCCCTGCTGCTCAAACTGACGCGCCAGCTTACCGATGGTGGTGGTTTTCCCGACACCGTTAACGCCCACCATCAGAATAACAAAAGGCGTTTTGCCTTCAATATTAAGCGGTTCGTCAACTTTTGCGAGAATTTCGCCCATCTCGTCTTTCAGCAGGCCGTACAGCGCCTCGGCATCACGCAGCTGTTTACGGCTCGCGCTTTCCGTCAGTTTCGCGATAATTTTGCGCGTGGTTTCCACGCCGACATCGGCAATCAGCAGCTGCTCTTCCAGCTCTTCAAACAGATCATCGTCGATTTTTTTGCCACGGAACAGACTGATAAATCCGGAACCGAGGTTTTCTTTGGTTCTGACCAGGCTGCGTTTCAGACGCGCGAAGAAACCTTCTTTGGTCGGTTTTTCCTGCTCCTGAACGATCTCTTCCGCCGGGGCCTCTTCTTCCGTCTCTTCGACCGGCACCACGATCACCGCTTCTTCTGCGGCTTCGGCGGCCAGCGCCTGGGCTTCCAGCTCTTCATCGGTGATTTCAGGCGCGTTTTCCGCTTCTTCTTCAACGGCTTCAACGATCTCTACGGTTTCCGCTTCCGCCTGCCACTCTTCTGGCGCGATCGCTTCGGCTTTGACCTCTTCCGGCAGCGGTAGCTCTTCTTGCTCAATCACGGCCTGAGGCGCTTCTTCAACAACCGGCTCAACGACAACCTCGACCGCCTGAGGAACAATCACCGGCTCCGGTTTCTCGATCTCCTGAATCTGTTCGGTCACCTCAACCACGTCTTCAGCGAAGGAGTCGATCTCTTCTTTGCTGTGTGCGGGCTCTTCCGCTTCTACAACCGCGGCGGTTTCAACAGGCGTTTCGGGCTGTGACTGCTCTTCAACCGCTTGCTGTTCTTCGATTTTCTGTTCTGTTTCTTGCTCTTTTTCGCCGAAGCCCAGCCAGGAAAAGAAGCCACGTTTTTTTTGTTTTGCCATCTGCGACGACACTCCTCGCGGTGCTATATACATGGAAGCTATAAAAATGATGAAATAGTCTAACACTTTACCTAATTAACATCACCGCCTGGAATCGCAGGCCAATTGTTAGCAGAGCTTTCCTGAAATGAAGAAAACGAACCGCCCGGCCGGACAAATTCGTATTATTGGCGGCCAGTGGCGAGGCCGCAAACTGCCTGTGCCCGACAGCCCTGGGCTGCGCCCGACAACCGATCGCGTCCGCGAGACGCTATTTAACTGGCTGGCTCCGTCGATGGTTGACGCCCGCTGCCTGGACTGTTTTGCCGGAAGCGGCGCGCTCGGCCTTGAAGCGCTGTCGCGTTATGCCGCAAGCGCTACCCTGCTGGAGATGGAGCGCGGCGTTGCGCAGCAGTTGCAGCAAAATCTGGCGACCCTTAAAGCGACCAACGGCAACGTGGTGAATACCAATACTCTGTCGTTCCTCGCGCAAAAGGGCACGCCGCACGACGTGGTATTTATCGACCCGCCGTTCCGCAAGGGGCTGCTGGAAGAGACGCTGACGCTGCTGGAAAACAACGGCTGGCTGGCGGATGACGCGCTTATTTATGTCGAAAGTGAAGTGGAAAATGGCCTACCGCCAGTTCCCGTTCACTGGGATCTGCACCGCGAGCAGGTCGCAGGGCAGGTCGCCTATCGTTTGTATCACCGTGAAGTAGAAGGAGAGCCTGATGCCAGTTCTGATTAATCTTGGCCGTTTGCTGATGTTGGGCGTCTGGGCGTTTCTGCTCCTGAACCTCGTCCACCCGTTCCCACGGCCGATGAACATTTTCGTCAACGTGGCGCTGATTTTCACCGCCTTTATGCACGCCCTGCAGATGGTGATGCTGAAAAACGGTCTGCCGAAAGACGGGCCGCCGATGACCGGCTGGCAGCAACTGCGCGTCTTTATTTTCGGCGTGTTCGAGCTGCTGGTGTGGATGAAAAAGTTTAAAGCACAGGCGAAGAAATAAGTCGTATGCAGCCCGGTATACAGCTTTTGTAGACCGGGCCATCCGGCGAGTTACGGCTCGACTGCAAACCCTTCAAAACGCGATCCCTTATAGCTCAACAGCCCGCGATCCCCCACCGTCAGTTGATGGTACTGCTTCTCGTCGAGACGAAACGTCATCTCCAGCCCACCGCCCTGCGGCTTAAAGCTCGCCTCATAGCGCATTAACGCGCCTGCTGGCGTCACCTGTTGCTGCCGGGAACGGCGCTCATTGAGCGCTTTCTCGCGCTTATTGCTCACCACCACCCGTTTTTGTAAGAGCGGTGCGGCGTCATTATCGGCTTTTTCGCGGCGCTGCTGCACAAAGCGAAACGAAGCGGCGATGACGATGATGGCCACCACCACTACGAAGAAAAGCGGCATTTTGCTCATTGTTGAATCCCATCAGATTATGCGGAAATCAGGATATCGCGGCTTATCCGGCATTGCCAAACGCCTGCTCGCGTCACTACACTGAATCAGAATGTATGATTCAAAAATAACAGATACAGGGAGTTAATATGCTTTGGTCATTTATCGCTGTCTGTTTTTCCGCATGGCTTTATGTCGATGCGTCGTATCGCGGTCCGACGTGGCAGCGCTGGCTGTTTAAACCGGTGACACTGCTGCTCCTGCTGCTGCTCGCCTGGCAGGCGCCGATGTTCAACGCCGTGAGCTATCTGGTACTCGCGGGTCTGTGCGCCTCGCTGATTGGTGACGCGCTTACCCTGCTGCCGCGCCAGCGTTTGCTGTATGCCATCGGGGCATTTTTCCTTTCCCATCTGCTCTATACCATCTACTTCGCCAGCCAGATGACCCTCTCCTTCTTCTGGCCGCTGCCGCTGATCTTACTGGTCATGGGCGCGCTGCTGGTGGCGGTGATCTGGACACGACTGGAAGAGATGCGCTGGCCGGTCTGTACCTTTATCGCCATGACGCTGGTGATGGTCTGGCTGGCCGGCGAACTGTGGTTCTTCCGCCCAACGTCACCTGCAATGTCGGCGTTCTTCGGTGCCGCCCTGCTGCTGATTGGGAATATCGTCTGGCTGGGAAGTCACTACCGCCGTCGCTTCCGCGCGGATAACGCTATCGCCGCCGCCTGCTACTTCGCCGGGCATTTCCTGATAGTCCGCTCGCTGTATATTTAATAGTGCTTGACTCTGGAGTCGACTCCAGAGTGTATGCTGCGGTTAATGAGAAAATTATCATTACCGGAGAGTGCCATGTCGACTCCAGAAACACCGAAAAAAGTGCCGCAATTCTCGGCGCTGAAACTCAGCCCCGCGCCTGCGAAAGACGACTGCTGCTGCGACAGCGGATGCGAAACCCAGACGGCACCCGTGCTGCCTGAAAACGGCGAGCGCTACACCTGGATCGTCAACGGGATGGACTGCGCCGCCTGCGCGCGCAAAGTCGAAAACGCTGTCAAACAGGTGGCTGGCGTTAACCACGTTCAGGTGCTGTTCGCGACCGAAAAGCTGCTCATCAGCGCTGAAAAAGATGTCAGTGCGCAAGTCGAAGCGGCCGTCACCCGCGCGGGCTATTCCCTGCGCAGCGAGCAGACGCCTGCCGAAAAAACCTCTCCCCTGCGGGAAAATCTGCCGCTCATCACGCTGATTATCATGATGGCGCTGAGCTGGACGCTGGAACACTTTAATCATCCGTTCGGCAATCTGGCGTTTATCGCAACGACCCTGGTCGGCCTGTTCCCGATCGCCCGTCAGGCCCTGCGCCTGATGAAAAGCGGCAGCTGGTTCGCCATTGAAACACTAATGAGCGTCGCGGCGATTGGCGCGCTGTTTATTGGTGCGACGGCAGAAGCGGCGATGGTCCTGCTGCTGTTCCTGATTGGCGAACGCCTTGAAGGTTGGGCGGCGAGCCGCGCACGCAAAGGGGTCAGCGCGTTAATGGCGTTGAAACCGGAAACGGCAACGGTCGTGGTCGACGGAGAACGAAAAACTGTCGCCATCACTACACTTCGCCCCGGCGATGTAATGGAAGTGGCTGCCGGGGGCCGTCTGCCTGCGGACGGTACGCTCATCACCGCAAACGCCAGTTTCGATGAAAGCGCCCTGACCGGGGAATCAATTCCTGTCGAACGGGAGACGGGCGAGAAAGTCCCTGCCGGGGCCACCAGCGTGGACCGTCTGGTGCAGCTCACGGTGCTGTCCGAACCGGGCGACAGCGCCATTGACCGGATTCTGAAGCTTATCGAAGAAGCCGAAGAGCGCCGCGCGCCCGTCGAGCGCTTTATCGATCGCTTCAGCCGTATTTACACGCCGGTGATTATGCTGATTGCCCTGCTGGTGGCGGTGGTTCCGCCGCTGCTGTTCAGCGCCCCGTGGGAGGCCTGGATTTATAAAGGGCTGACGCTGCTGCTGATCGGCTGTCCGTGTGCGCTGGTGATCTCAACACCTGCGGCCATTACCTCAGGTCTGGCGGCAGCAGCGCGACGCGGAGCGCTGATTAAAGGCGGTGCCGCGCTGGAGCAGCTCAGCCAGGTTCAGCAGATCGCCTTCGATAAAACCGGGACCCTGACGGTTGGTAAACCGCAGGTTACCGGGATCTACCCTGCCGACGACGCAATGCTGTCACTGGCCGCCGCCGTTGAGCAGGGATCGACCCATCCCCTGGCGCAGGCGATTGTGCGTGAGGCCCAGTCACGCGGGCTGCCTATCCCCGCAGCCAGTGCGCAGCGCGCGCTAATGGGGTCAGGGATCGAAGCGGTAGTCGAAGGGCGCCAGGTGCTGATCTGTGCCGCCGATAAATTCCCCGCTGACGCCTTCAGCCCGCAGATCCGCGAGCTGGAACAGGCCGGGCAGACGGTGGTGATCGTCGTTGTCGACGGCGTGGCGAAAGGGGTTCTGGCCCTGCGCGATACCCTGCGTGACGATGCCAAAGAGGCCGTGGCGGCACTGCATAAGCTCGGTATTCAGGGTGTGATTTTGACCGGCGATAACCCACGTGCAGCGGCTGCAATTGCCAGTGAGCTTGATCTGGAATACCGGGCAGGATTGTTGCCAGCAGATAAAGTGCAGGCTGTTACCGGGCTGAACGCTCAGGCACCGCTGGCGATGGTCGGCGACGGCATTAACGACGCCCCGGCGATGAAAGCCGCGACGATTGGGATTGCGATGGGCAGCGGCACCGACGTGGCGCTGGAAACCGCCGATGCGGCGCTTACCCATAACCGTCTGACCGGGCTTGCGCAGATGATATCCCTGGCGCGCGCCACCCGCGCCAATATTCGTCAGAACATTACGATTGCGCTGGGGCTGAAGGGGATCTTCCTGGTGACAACACTGCTCGGGATAACAGGTCTGTGGCTGGCGGTGCTGGCGGATACGGGGGCGACAGTGCTGGTGACAGCCAACGCCCTGCGGTTGTTACGTCGGAAGTCATAACCGCCGGGCAAACGCGATAATGTTGTAGGCCGGGTAAGGCGTCGTCGCCACCCGGAAACCACGATTATCCTTTGCGCAGCAGATACCGGTACGGCAGCGATTGCGTCTCTTGCGCCACCAGCTCGTGTTCCATAAAGGTACAAAAGCCCGGAATATCGCGGGTGGTAGCAGGATCGTCAGCAATGATCAGCAGCGTCTCGCCGGTCTGCATGTTGCGCACGGTTTTGCGCACCATCATTACCGGCTCCGGGCAACGGAGGCCTTGTGCATCAAGCGTGTGGTCAGGGCTGGAAAACAGGTTGGTCATCATCTTCTCGTTCAAATCAAAAACGGCTGTAGTTTACGCCGCGTTTTCGGCAAAGCAAACCAGGTTAACGATTGCGCGAAAATTAGCCATTGCATTACCCTCCAAAAGCAGTATTATGCGGCGGCTTTAAACCCTACCCCGGTAGGTTTTTATTGGGTTCCCTCACCCCAAATCATAAAAAGGTCACAATATGACGCAGTTCTCTCAATCGCAGCGCGTAAAAGCGTTGTTCTGGCTATCGCTATTTCATCTGCTGGTGATCACCTCCAGTAACTATCTGGTGCAGCTGCCCATCTCCATTTTTGGTTTCCATACCACCTGGGGCGCGTTCAGTTTCCCGTTTATCTTCCTTGCGACAGATTTGACCGTGCGCATCTTCGGCGCGCCGCTGGCCCGACGCATTATTTTCGCGGTGATGCTGCCCGCGCTGTTCATCTCCTACGTCATCTCATCCCTGTTCTATATGGGAAGCTGGCAGGGTTTTGAAGCGCTGACGCACTTCAATCTGTTTGTCGCCCGTATCGCCGCCGCGAGCTTTATGGCCTATGCGCTGGGGCAGATCCTCGACGTCCACGTCTTTAACCGCCTGCGACAAAACCACCGCTGGTGGATGGCACCGACGGCGTCCACGCTGTTTGGCAACGTCAGCGATACCCTCGCCTTCTTCTTTATCGCCTTCTGGCGCAGCCCGGATGCCTTTATGGCCGCCCACTGGATGGAGATTGCGCTGGTGGACTACTGCTTCAAGGTGCTGATCAGCATTGTGTTCTTCCTGCCGATGTACGGCGTGCTGCTGAATATGCTGCTGAAAAGGCTGGCGGATAAATCCGAAATGTCTGCATTACAGGCTGGTTAAAGGTTCGCTTTATCAGTTGTGATAAGATGGACAAATGAGCCGTTATGGCCGTTTATCGAAAGGAAGAAGTCAATGCGCAATCTGGTTAAATATGTCGGGATTGGCCTGCTGGTTGTGGGTCTTGCGGCCTGTGATAACAGCGATACGAAGACCCCTGCTCAGGGCGCGTCTGCTGAAAGTAACGCCACCGGACAACCGGTGAATTTGATGGATGGCAAACTCAGTTTCTCTCTGCCGGCGGATATGACCGATCAGAGCGGCAAGCTGGGTACCCAGGCGAACAACATGCACGTCTATTCAGACGCCACCGGGCAGAAAGCGGTGATCGTGATTGTCGGTGACGACACCAGCGAAGACCTGGCCGTGCTGACCAAGCGTCTGGAAGATCAACAGCGTAGCCGCGATCCGCAGCTGCAGGTCGTGACCAACAAGTCCATCGAACTGAAAGGCCACACCCTGCAACAGCTGGACAGCATTATCTCTGCCAAAGGCCAGACCGCTTACTCCTCCGTGGTGCTGGGTAAAGTGGACGGTAAACTGCTGACCATGCAAATCACCCTGCCTGCTGACGATCAGCAGAAGGCACAAACCGCTGCGGAAAACATCATTAATACCGTCGTGATCAAGTAATTTTCATCACGATTCAACGGCCTCCGTCGCTTGCGCCGGGGGCCGTTTTTTTAGGCGCCAGGTCAACAACAGCGCCACGCCCACCAGCCCCGCCGCCGCCAGATAGATCATCGGAACGCCTGCCCATGCCATCAGCAGCCCGGCCAGTGGCCCGGTCACGCCCAACGACATATCCATAAATACCGTATAGGTCGCCAGTGCTGAGCCCTGGTTTTGCTGTGGCACGGCTTTCACCGCCACCACGCCCAGCGCCGGGAAGACCAGCGAGAAGCCCGCGCCTGCGAGGAACACGCCGATTTTCGCCACCCACGGCTCGCTGGCAATGCCCGTCAGCAGCAGGCCAACAATCTCCACGGCAAAGCAGATCATGGCCACGTTCAGCCCGCCGAGGCGGTTGATGCCGTTCGGGAAGAGTAACCGCGTGCCAACGAAGGCACAGCTAAACAACGTCAGGGCGAACGCTGCGCCGTCCCAGCCTTTGGCATCGTAAAAGAGGGTGATGAAGGTGGCGATCACACCGAAACCGGCGGAGGCCAGCGCCAGCGCCATGCCGTAAGGCCAGACGCGTCCGAGCACCGCGCGAAACGGCAGCGGTTTACCTTTGTTGGCTTTCACTTTCGGACGCGGCAGCGCCAGTAAAATTGCAATCAGCGCCACCACCATAATGGTGATGGCCAGCCCGTGCAGCCCGCCCCACGCGTAACACACCACGCCAAGCGGCGCGCCGAGAGCCATCGCGCCGTAGGTGACAATCCCGTTCCACGAAATCACGCGCCCGATATGCGGCGTGCCGACAACGCCCACGCCCCACAGGGTCGAGCCGGTGCCCGCCAGACTTTGCCCGATGCCCAGAATCACACGCCCAAGACACAGCAGCGCCAGGCTAACCATCGGCCAGGCGCTGGTGGTCGCCGCCAGCAGATAGCTCAGGCCACTGAGGAAACAGCCGCACAACCCCACCACGACAATACTTTTCGGGCCAAACAGATCCGCGTAGCGCCCCGACTGCGGGCGACTCAACAGCGTGGCGAAATACTGGAGGCTAATCACCAGCCCCGCCCAGAAGGCGCTAAATCCCATCACGTCATGGACGTAACCGGGCAAAACCGCCAGCGGCAGCCCAATGGTGAGATAACTGGCGAAGTTAAACATGACAACAGAAACAATGCGCAGATTGAGGCGCAATCCGCTCAGCGCCGGTTCGGCGGCAGGTACGGGCATGAGGTTCTACCTGGAATTTTGCAACAGTGTTTCACTATTACCACGTCATGGGGCGAAAAGCAGCAGTGACTTTCAGATTAACGGCGTCAAACGCAGCGGTCTCCAGGCGCTACACTTAACGGGCACACAACAAAAGGAATCAGCATGACAACCCCCCAGCCCGACAAGACGGGCCTCCACATTTTATTAAAGCTCGCCTGTCTGGTGGTGATCCTCGCTGGCATTCACGCAGCGGCGGATATTATCGTTCAGCTGTTGCTGGCGCTTTTTTTTGCCATTGTACTCAATCCGTTAGTTACCTGGTTTATTCGACGTGGCGTGCGGCGCCCGCTTGCCATCACCATCGTAGTCATTGTGATGCTCATCGTGCTGACCGCGCTGTTTGGCGTGCTGGCGGCGTCGCTGAGTGAGTTCTCCACCCTGCTGCCGAAATACAATAAAGAGCTGACGCGCAAGATTGTCGATCTGCAGCAGATGCTGCCGTTCCTCAACTTGCACATCTCCCCTGAACGCATGCTAAGACGCATGGACTCCGAAAAAGTCATGACCTTCGCCACCACCCTGATGACCGGGCTTTCTGGCGCGATGGCCAGCATTTTACTGCTGGTGATGACGGTGGTGTTTATGCTGTTCGAAGTGCGCCACGTACCGTACAAACTGCGCTTCGCCCTGAACAATCCGCAAATCCACATCGCCGGGCTGCACCGCGCGCTGAAGGGTGTTTCGCACTATCTGGCGCTGAAAACGCTGCTGAGCCTGTGGACTGGGGCGATTGTCTGGCTGGGGCTGGCGCTGATGGGCGTGCAGTTCGCGCTTATGTGGGGCGTGCTGGCGTTTCTGCTCAACTACGTGCCTAACATCGGCGCGGTGCTCTCTGCCGTGCCGCCGATGATTCAGGCGTTTCTGTTCAACGGCTTTTACGAATGTATGCTGGTGGGCGCGCTATTTCTGGCGGTGCATATGGTGCTCGGGAATATCGTCGAGCCGCGCATGATGGGCCACCGTCTGGGCATGTCGACAATGGTGGTCTTTTTGTCATTATTAATATGGGGATGGCTACTCGGCCCCGTGGGAATGCTCCTTTCGGTACCGCTGACCAGCGTCTGTAAAATATGGATGGAGACCACGAAAGGCGGCGGTAAACTGGCCATTCTTCTCGGACCAGGACGTCCGAAAAGCCGGCTCCCCGGATAACGTTTTCAGCATAAACCTACCAACCGGGGTAGGTTTACGTTCCTCATCAGGTCTATACACTCTATGCCGATTTTTTTAAATCGGCATAATTGTTATATTTAAGTGAATATTCTCTTAGCAAAGCCGATAACAAAATCGTTGTCTACATTGCTATCGCGTTAATTAAAGTTAAATTGGCAATGAAAAAAAAGAAATAACGCAAGAATGATATTTATCGCAATGGTTTCAATTTATCTTAAGGATTATATTGCGTGAATATCGCGGACGAAATCACTATTATTGATACGGAGTTGTTGATGAAGAAGATTGTGAAATGGTGTGCGGCGTTTGCCATTATGGGTGCGCTGGCAGGCTGTGCGCGTACTGCCCCGGTTGATCAGGTTCATTCTACTGTCAGCGCGGGCCATTCTGCGGAGCAGGTTAAGTCGGCGATTCTGAAAGCCGGTCTTCAGCGCGACTGGATTATGACCGAAGTCAGCCCGGGTGTGATCAAAGGCCGCCTGCAGGCACGCGACCATAGCGCCGAAGTGCGCATCCCGTACACGGCCACAAGCTATTCAATTAATTACGAAAATAGCCTGAACCTGAAAGCCAGTGACGGTAAGATTCATAAAAATTACAACCGTTGGGTTCGCAATCTCGACAAAGATATTCAGCTGAATCTCGCCAGAAGCGCCGCGCAGTAAATTTGTTTAAAGTCGGGCCGCTATCGGCCCGATAACGTATTTCTCTGACCAGTTAAAGGTTACGCAATAATGTACGAAACGGATTCGCTCAGTGCGCTGGATGCCATTACAGAAGCACAACGTATCGCTTTTGCTCCGATGTTGTTTCAAACCGCGCTCTGTCTGCGTAACTCTGGCGTTTTAGCCTGGCTGGATAAACAGGGAAAACAGGGTGCATGCCTGGCTGAGATTGTTGAAAACAGCACACTGAATGAATATGCAGTGAGCGTCCTGCTGGATATGGGATTAAGCGGACGGATCGTTACCCATAAAGAGGGGCTGTACTACCTGGCAAAAATAGGCCATTTTCTTCTGCATGACACCATGACCCGCGTAAATATGGATTTTACCCAGGACGTTTGTTATCAGGGTTTATTCCACCTCTCCGATTCCCTTAAACAGGAAAAACCCGCGGGATTATCGGTATTTGGCGAATGGCCGACTATCTATCCTGCATTGTCGCAATTACCGGCGCAGGCGAAAGAGAGTTGGTTTGCGTTTGATCATTACTATTCTGACGCCGCTTTTGATGCCGCTTTGCCATATATATTCGCAAGCAAGCCGACAAAATTGTACGATGTAGGCGGAAATACCGGTAAATGGGCTTTACGCTGTTGCCGCTATGATGAAAATGTCGCCATTACGATCCTCGACCTCCCGCAGCAAATAGCGCTGGCGCAGGAAAATATCGCAATTGCAGGATTATCTCATCGCATTGGGTTCCATGCTGTCGATATGCTTAGCAACGCGGCACTGCCGGGCGAAGCTGACGTGTGGTGGATGAGCCAGTTCCTCGACTGCTTCTCTCCCGATCAGATTGTCACCATGCTGGGAAACGTGGCTCAGGTCATGAAGCCGGGCGCACGGTTATGCATTATGGAGCTGTTCTGGGATGCCCAGAAATTCGAAGCGGCCTCGTTCAGCCTGAACGCGACCTCGCTCTATTTCACCTGCATGGCGAATGGCAATAGTCGCTTTTATAGTGCCGAGAAATTTTATCACTACCTGGAGCAGGCGGGTTTCCACGTAGAGCAACGACTGGACAATTTAGGGTTAGGGCATACCTTACTGATTTGTCAGAAAAACGAACAATAAATTCTGTGAAATACCTGACGGCTGACGCCGTTATTTAATGACGATAGATCGCGGACGCGCGTAGATGAAATTTGCACTTAACATTATCGACTGGCAGGCCAGAGCGCCGGGTCTCAGTGATGCCGAACAATGGCAGGCGTGGTCACGCGATTCACTCACCATTGATCCCACTGCGCCACAGGCAAAACTGACTGATTTGCCGATGATGACCGCGCGTCGCCTCAACTCTGGCAGCAAGCTGGCCGTCGATTGCGGCCTGTCGATGCTGCGCAAGCACGCCATCGACGCCGTGGTCTACACCAGCCGTCACGGCGAGCTGGAGCGCAACTATCGCATTCTGCATGCCCTGGCGACGGATCAGGCCGTGTCGCCCACCGATTTCGCCATGTCCGTGCACAACTCTTCCGTGGGTAATCTCACTATCGCCGCGCGCCAGCCGATTGTCTCCTCTTCCCTTTCCGCCGGGCTGGACACCTTCCAGCAGGGCTTATGTGAAGTACTGTGCATGTTGCAGGCGGGTTACACCCGCGTCCTGCTGGTCGATTTCGACGGTTCACTGCCGGTGTTTTACCACCCTCATTTACCCGCGCACATGCCCACCTGGCCGTATGCGATGGCGTTAGTGATCGAAGCCGGTGATGCGCTGCGCTGTGAAACCCGTTCTGGCAGCCTCGGCGAAGAGCCGCCGTTGCCGCAAAGCCTGATGTTCCTGCAACGTTATCTTACTGGCGAGCCGCAGTTTGTGGTTTCCGGTGAGCGCCTGCTGTGGCAGTGGTCCCGCGCATGAACGCGTTAGCCAGCACTCTTAATCGGCTATGGCGTCTGGTCATGACCGGATTCTGCTTCGCGCTGTTTGGCGTGGGCGGGCTGCTGCTGTCGCTGGTCTGGTTTAATCTCCTGCTGATTGTTCAGCGCGATCGCGTCAAACGCCGTCGGCTGGCACGCCGCAGTATCGCCGCCAGCTTTCGTTTCTTCATGAACGTCATGCGCCTGACGGGCGTGCTGGATTACCGCATTGATAACCTCGAGGCCCTGCGCAGCGAGCGCGGTTGCCTTGTCATCGCCAACCATCCCACGCTGATTGATTACGTGATCCTCGCCTCGGTCATGCCAGAAACCGACTGCCTGGTGAAAAGCGCCCTGCTGCGTAACCCCTTCGTCAGCGGCGTGATTCGGGCAGCGGATTATCTGATCAACAGTGAAGCAGATACCCTGCTCGCCGCCAGCCAGCGACGTCTGGCACAGGGCGATACCTTACTGATTTTCCCCGAAGGCACGCGCACCCGCGTCGGGGAAGCGATGACGCTCCAACGCGGTGCGGCCAATATCGCCGTGCGCTGCGGCAGCGATCTGCGGGTGGTGGTGATCCACTGCAGCGAGCACCTGCTCGATAAAAACAGCCGCTGGTACGACGTACCGCCGCGCAAGCCCTTCTTCACGGTTGATGTCCGTGAACGGGTCAATATTCACGATTTTTACGATGCAACAGAACAAGAACCGGCTCTGGCAGCGCGCCAGCTGAACCGGCATCTGCAGCATCGCTTAACATCAGGCCTTCAATCTTTGTCAGGAATTAATGATGCAAGCGCTTTATCTTGAAATTAAAAATCTTATTATCTCTACGCTGAATCTGGACGAACTTACCGCCGACGATATCGAAACGGATGCGGCGCTGTTTGGTGATGGCCTGGGCCTCGATTCCATCGACGCGCTGGAGCTTGGCCTGGCAGTGAAAAACCAGTACGGGGTTGTGCTCTCTGCGGAAAGCGAAGAGATGCGTCAGCACTTCTATTCCGTCGCCACGCTGGCATCATTTATCCATGCCCAACGCGCCTGAGAACGAATTTGCTATGACAGAACAAAATGCCATTTATCAGGAAGTCTGCGGACTCCTGACCAAACTGTTTGAAATCGAACCGGACGCGATCTCTCCCGAGGCGCGCCTGTACGAAGATCTGGAGCTGGACAGCATCGACGCCGTCGACATGATTGTTCACCTGCAGAAGAAAACAGGCAAAAAAATCAAACCTGAAACCTTCAAATCGGTGCGTACCGTTCAGGACGTGGTGGACGCTGTAGAACAGCTTCTGCGCGAAGAGTAAGACGCCATGCGTGGCGGACGATCTTTTCCGGCCATCCCGCTGCTGACGGGGCTGATGCTGCTCGCCTGGCCATTTCTGATTGGCTTTGGGCTGACGCACAACAGCCTGCACTGGCTGCTGCCGCTGATGGCGCTGCTGCTGGTCTGTCGCCTGCGTCAGGCGCGGCATAACGCCGGGCCGATGCGCTTTGTGGTGCAAAGCGTGGCGCTGGCGGGCATTGCCCTCTGCACGGCGAGCTATCTGCTGAAAGCGCACCAGTGGCTGCTGCTCTATCCCGTGGTGGTGAATCTCGTGATGCTGGCCGTGTTTGGCGGTTCTCTGTGGACGGCAATGCCGCTGGTCGAACGGCTGGCGCGTTTGCGCGATCCCCAACTGCCGCCGGAAGGCATTTGCTACACCCGCAATGTCACCCGCGTGTGGTGCGGGTTTTTCATTGTGAACGGTTCGGTGGCGCTGTTTACCGTCATCCACGGTGATATGCAGCTCTGGACGCTGTGGAACGGCATGATCGCGTACATCCTGATGGGGACGCTCATGGCGACGGAGTGGCTGGTGCGTCAACGGGTGATTAAAAAAAGTGAAGCACATGACTAAACCCCTTCCTCTGGGGCAGTGGCTGAACGCGCCGCGCCCGGATGATACGCCGATCGCCTGGCTTGACGATCACACCTGGACACTCGGGCAGCTCCGTCACGACGTCTCCTCCCTGACCAACATGCTCCGTCAGCAGGAGGGCGAGCGCTGGGCGCTGTGCTTTGAAAACAGCTACCTGTTTATCGTCGCCCTGCTCTCGACGCTGCATGCGGGAAAAACGCCGGTGATCCCCGGCCATAGCCGCGTGTCGCTGCTTGAAGAGCAGCGCGCACTGTTCAGCGGCGTGCTGAGCGATCAAACCCTGAGCTATCAGGGCCGTCTGATCGTGGTGAATTCAGCCCGTCGCAGCGCAGACGCCTTTACGCCGTTGCCGCCGATTGGCGAAGACAGTTTTGTCGAGCTGTTCACCTCCGGCTCGACCGGCGCACCGCGGCGCATCATAAAGCCTGTCGCCCGCCTCGATCGCGAAGCTAGCCTGCTGGCCGACCGTTTTGGCGAGCGTCTGACGGGCGGCAGTATTGTCGCCTCCGTGGTGCCGCAGCATTTGTACGGCCTGACGTTCCGCATCTTTTTACCCCTGTCGCAGGGGCTGCCGCTGCACGCGGCGATGCTCTACTACGCCGAACAGCTGGCGGCGCTGCCCCATGACCGGCGCTACGTATTTATCAGCAGTCCGGCGTTTCTGAAGCGTCTCGACACTCAGCTTGCGCCGCCGCCCGTGGCGATGCTGCTCTCTGCGGGCGGTATGCTGCCGTGGGATGATGTCACCGCCACGCATCGCTGGATGAACGTCTGGCCGGATGAAATTTACGGCAGCACTGAGACCGGCATTCTGGCCTGGCGGCATCGTCAGGAGGCGTCGATTCCGTGGCTTCCGTTCCCCGGCGTGCATTTCCGTCACGAAGGGGAGACCTGCCATGTCACCTCGCCGCTGATCCACGAGGCCGAAGGCCTACCGCTCGACGATATCCTGCACTTTGAGGATAACGGGACGTTCAGCATCGCCGGTCGCCGTGGCCGGGTGGTCAAAATCGAAGAGAAGCGCGTTTCGCTCAATGAAATTGAGCAGCGTCTGCTGACGCTGGACGGCATTCGCGAAGTCGCCGCTCTGCCCGTCACACGCGGGGGTCGCCAGGGTATCGGCGTACTGCTGGTGCTCAACGACGACGCGCGTCAGCGTCTGCATCAGCAGGGCAATAAAGCGCAGGAGTTTGCCTGGCGCCGCGCCCTGCTGCCGTGGCTTGAGCCGGTCGCCGTGCCGCGCTACTGGAGGATCATCGATGAGATGCCCGTCAACAGCATGAACAAGCGTGTCTATGCACAGTTACAGGAGTTATTTCATGAAAATCCATGAAATCGAGCGCCACCAGTCGCAGCCACAGAATCTTGAGATTGTCCTGCATCTCGACCCGATGCTGTTCTGGTTCCAGGGCCATTTTGCCGTACAGCCGCTGCTGCCGGGCGTCGCACAGCTCGACTGGGTGATGCACTACGCCACCACGCTGCTGGCTCCGGAATACCGTTTTCACAGCATTCAGAATGTGAAGTTTCAGGCGCCGCTGCTGCCGGATGCCACCGTCACGCTGACGCTCAACTGGAATGCCGAACGCCAGATCCTCACCTTTAGCTATCAGCGTCACGACGGCGACGCGCGCCACACCGCCAGCAGCGGGAAGATCCGGTTATGTCGCTGACGTTCCGCCCCTGCGTGCTGATCCCCTGCTACAACCACGGCGCGATGATGGCGAGCGTGCTGTCGCGGCTGGAATCGTGCGCGCTGCCGTGCCTGATCGTCGATGACGGCAGTGACGAGCGCACCCGCCTGGAGCTGGAACGCCTGGCGGGTGCCTATCCACAGATCACACTTATCCGGTTGCCGGAAAATGCCGGCAAAGGCACGGCGGTCATCCGTGGGCTGGAGGCGGCTTCCCGCGCAGGGTTTACCCACGCGGTGCAGGTGGATGCCGACGGACAGCACGCCATTGAAGATATTCCGCAACTGTTAGCGCTGGCCGAACGCCACCCGGATGCGCTGATCTCCGGCCAGCCCATTTATGATGATTCGATCCCCCGCTCGCGCCTCTATGGCCGTTGGATCACCCACGTCTGGGTGTGGATCGAAACCCTGTCGCTGCAGCTGAAAGACAGCATGTGCGGGTTCCGCGTCTATCCCGTGGGCCCCACGCTGAAACTGGCAGAACACGCCACCCTCGGCAAGCGGATGGATTTTGATACGGAAGTGATGGTCCGCCTCTACTGGCAGGGCAACACCAGCTACTTTGTGCCGACGCGGGTGACCTATCCCCACGATGGCCTGTCCCATTTCGATGCCCTGAAAGACAACGTCCGCATCTCCCTGATGCACACCCGCCTGTTCTTCGGCATGCTGCCGCGTATGCCTTCGCTTCTGCTGCGTCGCCGTCGCGAGCACTGGGCCGAGCAGCAGGAAGTAAAAGGGCTGTGGGGCATGCGCCTGATGCTACGCGTCTGGCAGCTTTTTGGACGCCGTGCCTTCAGCCTGCTGCTGTGGCCAGTGATCGGCGTTTACTGGCTGGTCGCCCGCCCGGCGCGACAGGCGTCGCGGCAGTGGCTGGCGCGCGTGGCTGACGTGCTTCACGCACAAAACCGCCCGCTGCCGCCGCGCTGTAACAGCTTTTTCCACTTTATGCGCTTCGGCAATTCGATGCTGGATAAAGTCGCGGGCTGGCGCGGCGAGCTGGAGATGAACCGGGATGTGGTCTTTGCGCCCGGCGCGCGCGAAGCGCTGAACGTAGAGGCCCCACAGGGCAAGCTGCTGCTGGCCTCGCATCTCGGCGATGTCGAAGCCTGCCGCGCGCTGGCGCAACTCGACGGCAGCAAAACCATCAACGCGCTGGTGTTCAGCGATAACGCCCAGCGCTTTAAACAGATCATGCAGGAGATGGCCCCCCAGGCCGGGCTGAACCTGATGCCCGTCACCGATATCGGGCCGGAGACCGCCATCGCCCTGAAAGAGAAGCTCGATCGCGGTGAATGGGTGGCGATCGTCGGCGATCGCATCGCCGTCAATCCACAGCGCGGCGGCGAGTGGCGCGTGATCTGGAGCGAATTTATGGGAAAACAGGCTCCGTTCCCGCAGGGGCCGTTTATTCTCGCCTCTATTCTGCGCTGCCCGGTGGCACTGATTTTCGCACTGCGCCAGCAGGAGAAGCTGCACATTCACTGCGAAACCTTTGCCGATCCGCTGCTACTGCCGCGCGGCGAGCGCCAGCAGGCGTTGCAGCAGGCCGTTGATCGCTATGCACAACGCCTCGAGCATTACGCGCTCATGTCGCCGCTCGACTGGTTTAATTTTTTCGATTTCTGGCATCTGCCGGATGCCAAAGAGAAGGAGTAAAGGGTGCTGACCGATCCCCGTTTTACGACTGACGTCGAGCTGACCGTCCCTTTCCACGACGTGGATATGATGGGCGTGGTCTGGCACGGTAACTATTTCCGCTACTTTGAGATCGCCCGCGAGGCGCTACTCAACCAGTTTGATTATGGCTATCGGCAGATGAAGGAATCCGGCTACGTCTGGCCAGTGGTCGATACGCGGGTGAAGTACCGCGATGCGGTGAAATTCGAACAGCGCATCCGCGTCCGGGCGCACATCGAAGAGTTTGAAAACCGTCTGCGTATCGCCTACCAGATTTTCGACGCCGAAACCGGAAAGCGAACCACCACCGGGTACACCATCCAGGTGGCCGTGGAAGAGAGCAGCCAGGAGTTGTGTTTCGTCAGCCCGGCAATTTTGTTTGAACGAATGGGAGTTACGCCATGAAATGGTTGCCATTGCTGGCGCTGCTGGTCAGCCCGCTGGTCAGCGCGGTTACGCTCGATGAACTGCAGCAGCGCTTTACCGAGCAGCCCGTGGTGCGCGCGCATTTCGAGCAGACCCGCACCATCAAAGACCTGCCGCAGCCGCTGCGCTCGCAGGGCGAAATGCTGATCGCCCGCGACGACGGTCTGCTGTGGGATCAGAAAGCCCCGTTCCCGATGACCCTGCTGCTGGACGACAAACGCATGGTGCAGGCGATCAACGGCCAGCCGCCGCAGACGATCACCGCCGATAACAACCCGCAGATGTTCCAGTTTAACCATCTGCTGCGCGCCCTGTTCCAGGCCGACCGCCACGTGCTGGAAGAGAACTTCCGCATTGATTTTAAGGATCTCGGCGCGGGCCGCTGGTCGCTGGTGCTCACGCCCATCACCACGCCGCTGGACAAGATTTTCGCCACTATGAATCTGGGTGGCGCGACCTATCTGGAGTCGATCCAGCTCAACGACAAGCAGGGCGACCGCACGGATATCGTCCTTTCCCGCCATCAACTGTCGCCCGCCAGCCTGACTCATGACGAACGCCAACGCTTTGCCGCACCGTAACTCCCGGCGCCCGGCGCTGCTCTGGGGTGTGGTATGCCTGGTTCTGCTGGGCGTCCTGCTGTCGCTGCTGCCCGGCGCGCGACTCAACAGCAGCGTGCTGGCGATGCTGCCCAAGCAGACGCTCGGGGCGATTCCGCCTGCGCTCAACGACGGATTTATGCAGCGTCTGGACCGTCAGCTGGTATGGCTGGTCAGCCCCGGTAAAACGCTGGACCCGCGCGTGGCTCAACGGTGGTTAACCCTGCTGCAAAAATCGGACGCCCTCAGCCAGGTCAAAGGCCCTATGGATGCCAACAGCCAAAAAGCCTGGGGCGAATTTTTCTGGCAGCACCGTAACGGCCTGCTCGACAGCGCCACCCGCGCCCGCCTGCAAAACGGCGGTGAGGCACAGGCCCAGTGGATCTTATCTCAGCTGTACTCGGCCTTCTCCGGCGTCAGCGGCAAAGAGCTGCAAAACGACCCGCTGATGCTGATGCGCGGTTCGCAGCTGGCGCTGGCGCAAAACAGCCAAAAACTGCGGCTGATGGACGGCTGGCTGGTGACCCAGGACGCCGCCGGAAACTACTGGTATCTGCTGCACGGCGAGCTGGCGGGCGAGTCGTTCGATATGCAGCAAACGCACCGTCTGGTGACTACGCTGCAGGGTCTGGAAAACCAGTTGAAAACGGCTTTCCCGCAGTCTCAGCTGTTATCGCGCGGCACCGTGTTTTACAGCGACTACGCCAGCCAGCAGGCAAAACAGGATATTTCGACTCTCGGCGTCGCCACCCTTCTGGGGGTGATTTTGCTGATTGTGGCGGTGTTCCGCTCCCTGCGCCCGCTGCTGTTATGCCTGATTTCCATCGGCATCGGCGCACTGGCCGGAACCGTCGCCACGCTGACAATCTTTGGCGAATTGCATCTGATGACGCTGGTGATGAGCATGAGCATCATCGGGATTTCCGCGGATTACACGCTCTATTACCTGACCGAACGGATGGTCCACGGCGCGCAGGATTCGCCGTGGCAAAGCCTGGCGAAAGTGCGTAACGCCCTGCTGCTGGCCCTGCTGACCACCGTGGCGGCTTACTTCATCATGATGCTCGCCCCGTTCCCTGGCATTCGTCAGATGGCGGTGTTTGCCGCCGTGGGGCTGAGCGCCTCCTGCCTGACAGTGATTTTCTGGCATCCGTGGCTGTGCCGTGGGCTGCCTGTTCGCCCGGTGCCAGCGATGGTGCTGATGCTGCGCTGGCTGGCCGCCTGGCGGCGCAACAAGGCGCTCTCCGTCGGCCTGCCGGTCGTGCTGGCCGTGGTCTCCGTGGTCGGGATCGCCAGCCTGCGGGTGGATGACGATATCGCCCAGCTCCAGGCGCTGCCGAAAGCGATTCTGGCGCAGGAGAAAACTATTACCGCCCTCACCGGGCAGAGCGTCGATCAGAAATGGTTTGTGGTCTACGGTGATTCCGCCCAGCAAACGCTGGAGCGGCTGGAAGCCTTCACCCCTGCGCTGTCACAGGTGCAAAAAGCCGGTGAAATAAAAGCGTTCCGCACCATCCCCCTGAACTCGCTGACGCGACAGAAAAGCGATCTTGTCTTGCTGCACAAGGCCGCGCCGGCAGTGACGAAAGTCTTACAAGGCGCGGGGCTGACGAGCGTATCACCCGATCTGAACGCCATGCCCGTGACCACAGACGCCTGGCTCGCCAGCCCGGCGAGTGAAGGCTGGCGTCTGCTGTGGCTGACGCTGCCCGACGGCCACAGCGGCGTGCTGGTGCCGATCGACGGAGTGAAAAACAGCGCGGCGCTGAGTCAACTGGCGGCAGCGCATCCGGGTGTGGCGTGGGTGGATCGCAAAGCGAGCTTCGACAGCTTGTTTTCCCTGTATCGCAATGTGCTGACGGGCCTGCTGTTGGTCGCGCTGGCGGTGATCGCCTGCGGAGCAATGCTGCGTCTCGGCTGGCGTAAGGGGCTGATAAGCCTGGTGCCATCGGTGCTGTCGCTGGGCTGTGGTCTGGCAGCGCTGGCGGTAACCGGCCATCCGGTGAATCTGTTTTCGCTGCTGGCCCTCGTGCTGGTGCTGGGGATCGGCATTAACTACACCCTCTTCTTCAGCAATCCGCGCGGTACACCGCTTACTTCCATGCTGGCGATTACGCTGGCAATGATGACCACCTTACTGACCCTCGGCATGTTGGTCTTTAGCGCCACGCAGGCGATCAGCAGCTTCGGCATTGTGCTGGTCAGCGGTATTTTCACCGCCTTCCTGCTGGCTCCGCTGGCGATGCCAGCTAAAAGAGAGAGAAAACGATGATGATCCCGTTTGGTCGCGCGCTCGCCCTGATGGCGACTCTGCTGCTGGCAGGCTGTAGCCACTCCACGCAAAACAGTGACGGCACGCGCCCGCAGGCCTGGCTGCAGCCGGGTACCAAGGTGACGCTACCCGCGCCGGGGATTTCTCCGGCGGTCAATTCTCAGCAACTACTGACCGGCAGCTTCAACGGCCAGACGCAATCGCTGCTGGTGATGCTCAACGCCGACGCGGATAAAATCACGCTGGCCGGGCTGTCGTCGGTGGGGATCCGCCTGTTTCTCGCCACCTATGACAAGACCGGTATCCACACCGAGCAGTCGATTATCGTGCCGCAACTGCCGCCCGCCAGTCAGGTACTGGCCGATGTGATGCTCAGCCACTGGCCGATCAGCGCCTGGCTGCCGCAGCTGCCGAAGGGCTGGACGCTTGCGGATAAGGGCGATCGCCGCGAGCTGCGCAACGCCAGCGGCACGCTGGTGACCGAGATTGTCTATCTGCAGCGCAAAGGCAAACGCGAGCCGATCAGCATCCAACAGCACGTCTTTAACTACCACATCACCATTCAATATCTGGGTGACTAAGATGATCTATATTTCTGCCGTGGGCATGGTGAATGCGCTGGGTAATTCGGCCAACGAGATCGCCGAAAACCTGGCGCGTGGCGTCGCACCGGGCATGCACAGCCGCGCAGGCTGGCTTCAGGGCGGTGAGGAGATCGTGCTCGGCGGCGTCGAGGGCGAACTGCCGCCGATTCCGGACCACGCCGCCGCTCACCGTACGCGCAACAATCAGCTGCTGCTGGCTGCCCTGGCGCAGATCCAGCCCGCCGTTGACGAGGCGATTGCCCGTTTCGGCCATGACCGCGTGGCCGTGGTACTCGGCACCAGCACCTCGGGGCTGGATGAGGGCGATGAGCACGTGCGTCTGTCCCTGAACGGCGAAGCGAGCACGCGCTGGCAGTACCCGCAGCAGGAGCTGGGCGATCCGTCGCGCTTTCTCGCCAACTGGCTGAAGCTCGAAGGCCCGGCGTTTACGCTCTCTACTGCCTGTTCCTCAAGCGCGCGCGCAATCATCAGCGGCCGCCGTCTGATTGACGCCGGGCTGGCGGATATCGCCATCGTTGGTGGTGCGGATACGCTGAGCCGGATGCCGGTCAATGGATTCCACAGCCTCGAATCCCTCTCCACCACGTTGTGCGAGCCGTTTGGCCGCGACCGTCGCGGGATCACTATCGGCGAAGGCGCAGCGCTGATGATTCTGACCCGTGAACCGCAGTCCGTCGCGCTGCTGGGCACCGGCGAATCAAGCGATGCTTACCACATTTCCGCGCCACATCCGCAGGGCGAAGGGGCGATTCGCGCCATCACCCAGGCGCTTAACGAAGCGGGCCTGAAGCCGGATGAGATTGGCTATATCAACCTGCACGGCACGGCGACGCCGCTGAACGACCAGATTGAGTCGCAGGTGGTACATGACCTCTTCGGCGAGGCAGTTCCGTGCAGTTCAACCAAACATTTGACCGGCCACACGCTGGGCGCGGCGGGGATTACGGAAGCCGCACTCAGCTGGCTGCTCCTGACCCGCGATCTGCCGCTGCCGGCGCAGGATTTTACCCGCTATGCACCCGATCCGAGCCTGCCGCCCTGCGGCGTGCTGCATCAGCCCGTCGCGCTGGAAAAACCGGTGATTTTGTCTAATTCGTTCGCGTTTGGCGGCAACAACGCCAGCATTTTGCTGGGGAGAGTGTCATGAGTTATTTATCGCCCGTGGACTATTTGCCCCACGATGCACCGATGCTGCTGCTGGAAACGGTGGAGAACGTCATGGACGAGAGCGCCGCGTGTGGCGTGCGTGTCAGCCCTCAGAGCGTGCTGGCACCCTTTCTCACTGCCGATGGGGATCTGCCCGGCTGGTATGCCCTAGAGCTGATGGCGCAGACCGTCGGCGTCTGGTCCGGCTGGCATCGCCACCAGCAGGGGCAAAGCAGTATCGCGCTGGGTATGGTGCTGGGCGCGCGTGAGCTGGTGTGCGCCGAGGGGCGCTTTCCGGCGGGTTCCGCGCTGACAATCAGCGTGAAGCTGCTGATGCAGGACGAACGTTTTGGCAGCTTCGAATGCACCATTGCCGCAGACGGCACCACGCTGGCAACAGGCCGCGTCAATACCTTCCAGCCGAGCGCGGAAGAGTTAACTTCGCTTTTTAATCAGGAATCATCCACATGAATCGTTCCGTTCTGGTCACCGGAGCCAGCAAAGGCATCGGACGCGCTATCGCCCGACAACTCGCCGCTGACGGGTTTATCGTGGGCGTGCATTATCACCGCGACGCCGAGGGCGCGCAGCAGACGCTGGAGTCTATCCAGCAGGCAGGCGGCCAGGGCCGTTTGCTCTCTTTTGACGTCGGCAATCGCGAGCAGTGCCGCGAGGTGCTGGAGCAGGAGATCGAGACCCACGGTGCATGGTATGGCGTGGTCAGCAACGCAGGTATCACCCGCGACGGCGCGTTCCCCGCCCTCAGCGAGGATGACTGGGACAGCGTGATCCACACCAATCTCGACAGTTTTTACAACGTCATTCACCCGTGCATCATGCCGATGATTGGCCTGCGCAAAGGCGGGCGGATAATCACGCTCTCCTCCGTATCAGGCGTGATGGGCAACCGTGGACAGGTGAACTACAGCGCGGCAAAAGCCGGAATCATCGGCGCCACCAAAGCGCTGGCGATTGAGCTGGCGAAGCGCAAAATCACCGTCAACTGTATTGCACCGGGGTTGATTGACACCGGAATGATCGAAATGGAAGAGACCGCCCTGAAAGAGGCGATGTCCATTATCCCAATGAAACGTATGGGGCAGGCTGACGAAGTGGCTGGCCTGGCCAGTTACCTGATGTCAGATATTGCGGGCTATGTGACCCGCCAGGTCATTTCCATTAACGGAGGAATGCTATGACACGTCGCGTGGTCATTACAGGCATGGGCGGCGTCACCGCCTTTGGAGAGGACTGGCAGTCGGTTTCGGCGGGACTTCTTGCCGGTGAAAATGCGGTGCGCAAAATGCCCGAGTGGCAGGTCTATGACGGGCTGCACACCCTGCTCGGCGCACCGATTGATGATTTCACCCTGCCGGAGCACTACACCCGCAAACGCATCCGCGCGATGGGGCGTGTGTCGCTGTTGTCGACGCGCGCCACCGAAAAAGCGCTGGAGCAGGCCGGGCTGATTGGCGAAGCGGTACTGACTAACGGCGAAACCGGGATCGCTTACGGCTCGTCCACCGGCAGTACCGGCCCGGTAAGCGAATTCGCCACCATGCTGACGGAAAAGCATACCAACAACATCACCGGCACGACCTATGTGCAGATGATGCCGCACACCACGGCGGTCAACACCGGTCTGTTCTTCGGCCTGCGCGGGCGCGTGATCCCGACCTCCAGCGCCTGCACTTCCGGCAGCCAGGCGATTGGCTACGCGTGGGAAGCCATTCGCCACGGTTATCAGACGGTGATGGTCGCGGGCGGCGCGGAAGAGCTTTGCCCGTCAGAAGCGGCGGTGTTTGATACCCTGTTTGCCACCAGCCAGCGCAACGACGCGCCGAAAACCACCCCGTCACCGTTCGATAAACAGCGTGACGGTCTGGTGATTGGCGAAGGCGCAGGCACGCTGATTCTGGAAGAGCTGGAGCACGCCAAAGCACGCGGCGCGACCATTTACGGGGAGATCGTCGGCTTCGCCACCAACTGCGACGCCGCCCACATCACCCAGCCGCAGCGTGAAACCATGCAAATTTGCATGGAAAAGTCGCTGAAAATGGCGGGACTGAGCGCGATGGATATGGGGTACATCTCCGCCCACGGTACGGCGACGGATCGCGGTGATATGGCTGAAAGCCTGGCGACGGCGGCGATCTATGGCGATAACGTGCCGATTTCGTCATTAAAGAGCTATTTCGGTCATACACTTGGTGCCTGCGGCGCGCTTGAGGCGTGGATGAGCCTGCAAATGATGCGCGAAGGCTGGTTCGCCCCGACCCTCAATTTAAGACAACCGGATGAGCAATGCGGTGCTTTAGATTATATTATGGGGGAAGCCCGCCGGATTGATTGTGAATACCTGCAAAGCAATAACTTCGCATTTGGCGGCATCAATACTTCGATCATCATCAAACGCTGGGCGTGACTATGTACCAGTTTGTACTGGGAAAAATTTCCACTCTTAACGCTGATCCCTATGCATCAGCGCTGGCAGACAGGGCGCCCGAAGGTGCCCGACGCGCCCGCTGGTTAGCGGGCCGGACGCTGCTCACCCGCGCGTTATCGCCCGCCCCGTTGCCGGAAATCGTCTTTGGCGAACAGGGAAAACCGGCGTTTGTGGGCGATCGACCCCTGTGGTTTAACCTGAGCCACAGCGGCGATGATATTGCCCTGCTGCTGAGCGATGAAGGCGAAGTGGGGTGCGATATCGAAGTCATTCGCCCGCGTGATAACTGGCAGGCGCTGGCCAACGCCGTGTTCAGCGTGGCCGAACATCATGAGCTGGAGCGCGAAACGCCCGAGGAAAAACTGCAGGCATTCTGGCGCATCTGGACGCGCAAAGAAGCGATCGTTAAACAACGCGGCGGCAGCGCCTGGCAAATCGTCAGCATCGACAGCGCGGCAAAGCAGCCGCACTCCGTGAGCCAGCTTCAGTTTGGGTCCCTGAGTCTGGCGGTCTGTACGCCAACGCCTTTTACGCTGACACCTGAATCTATTTCGCCTTTTGCACCGCTGGCCGAAAAATGACCAATACCCCTGCAATAATCAGCCCAACACCCGCCAGCCCGGTCCAGGAGAACGTGTCATTCCAGCCGGGTAGCACGATAGCGGCAATCCACACCAGAATGTAGCTCAGGCTGAGCAGCGCATAGGCCTTGCTCAGCGCCATGCGGTGCAGCGCCAGATACCAACAGCCCATCGACGCGACATAACCGCTTAAGCCCAGCAGCAACATGCCGCTGCCAGGGGCAAAGTGCTGCAATGCCCTAAGCAATGCGATCGGCTCAGCGACCGGCGGCAAAGCCATCATCGCCGAGCGCAGCAGGAGTTGCGCCCCGCTCACCAGCACGACGCTGCACAGCGCCCAGAATGCCCCCTTCACAGGCTACCTCCCAGTAGCACAATGCCGGCCATGATCAGCCCCACGCCCAGCCAGTGATGGAACGCGATCTTCTCGCGCCAGAACGCTTTCGCTGCCAGCGTCACCCAGACAAAATTCAGGCTCAGCATTGGGTAGGCAATCCCCACCGGCAAACGCTGGAGCACCATCAGCCACAGCACCATGCCGACGCCCAGTGCCAGCAGCGCCAGGCCGAGCCAGAAGACGATATGCCTCCCTCGCCCGCCGTCTTTTGCCGGGCGCGTGGCCTGTTTCTGGCAGAGTTGGCCCGCGCAGCTCAGCAGGCTTGCCAGTCCCAGCCAGATCCAGACCGTCATTGCGGGAGATACTGCAGGTAAGCCAGACGTCCCTGAATATAGAGACTGTCCGGTTTCGGCAGATCGGCGCGCGCGAGGTCATCGTTTTTCGACAGCAGAATCACCAGTGAAATTTTCCCCTGCGCGCGATGTTCCGCCAGCCAGCGACGGAAATCATCTTTGCCCACGTAGCGTCCTTGCACGTCAGGATAATCCAGGCCGTATTTCAGCTCGCCACTCTGACCAAACATGATGATATCGCTGCGTTTCAGGTCCCACGCCAACCCGGAGGCAATGCCGACGTTGTTCGCCAGCACAAAGCGACTCTCCGTTAACGGTTGTCGCACGGTCTCCACCAGCGACTGCGGCTGTTTGGAATCCACCACCCGATTCGGCACCACAAACCCGAGCAACAGTCCCAGCCCCAGCGGACAGAGCGCCGCCAGCCACCAGCGCTGCTGCGCCCGGCGTAGCGTCCACAAACCGACCAGCGCCCAGACCAGAAACGCCACCACCGCGCAGAAGACTTTGTACAGCTCGACGGAAGTCCAGACCGGATGTCTGGTCGGTCCCCACGGCGAAACGATCAGCGCCGCGACGACGCCCAGCACGCCAAACGCCAGGTTGATGATCGCGTTGACGCGCAAGACCTTGACCCCATTTCCAACAAGCGACCAGGCATAGCGCGCCATCAGCATTGCCAGCGGCGCGAAGCACGGCAGAATGTAGGTCGGCAGTTTGCCTTTCGCGATACTGAAAAACAGCAGCGGCATCACCACCCAGCCTAACAAGTAGAACCCACCGCGCGCCTCTTTCACATCACGCCAGCCAAGGCGTAATGCGCCGGGCAACAGCGCCAGCCACGGTAAGCTCCCGGCCATCAGGAACGGCAGGTAGTACCAGAACGGGGCTTTATGTTGGGCGTCGCTGCTGGCGAAACGCTGGACATGCTCGACCCAGAAAAAGTAGCGCCAGAAATCCGGCTCGCGATGGGCAATCGCCAGCGCCCACGGCAGGACGATCGCTACGCAGCTCAGAACCGCCAGCCAACCGTACAACAGCACCTCTTTCCAGCGTTTCTGCACGATGACCCACGGCAGCACGGCGACAACCGGCACCGCCAGCGCCAGAAAACCTTTGGTCATCACCCCCATGCCACAGGCCAGCCCCAGCAGCAGGTAACCGCCGATTTTGCCTGCGCGGGTATTCGCCTGCGCCGCCATCCAGAAGCTGCACATCGCGGCGACCAGCCAAAGGGTGATCATCGGGTCCAGCACCGCGTACGAGCCTACGCCGTAGACCAGCAGCAGAGTCAGGAAAATCACACCCGAGGTCAGCGCCACGCGTTTATCACGCCAGATCCGCCAGGCCAGCCAGATAACCAGAAGCGCGGTCAGCCCCGTAGAGAAGATCGCCCCGGCGCGCACGGCAAAGTTTGAGTCGCCAAACAGCATCTGACCGAGACTGTTGATCCAGTACCCGGCAATCGGTTTTTCAAAATAACGCAGCCCCAGGAAATGCGGCACCACCCAGTTTCCAGTGGCCAGCATTTCACGGCTGATCTCCGCATAGCGCGTCTCATCTGGCTGCCAGAGCAGACGAATATCGACGGGCAGAAGATAGTAAAGCGCAAACAGAACGAAAAGAGCGACACTAAAACGCGCAGATTTCATGGCGCTGGGCTCACGGTTTGTTGATAACCAAGCCAGCCTTCGCGGCCAGCCAATTCATCACGGACGATTTTCCCGACGGGCAAGGTGCTGAGATCGTCGGGTAACATCTCGCTTAACGGGCAAAACTGAATGCCTTCCTGGGCGGCCAGTTGCAGCAGCGCGGCGAAATCCTGCTGATACGCAATCCCTTCCACTTCGGCGTGAATGGTATAGACCGGCGTGCCGGTATCACGATGGATGCAGTCGAGAATAAAACGGTTAAAATTCTCCGCCGTGACTTCCCGCCCGACCACTTCATCCCAGGTCGGAAGCGTCACCGGGATTTGCACGGTGCCGAGCCGGGTCTCGCCGAGCTGCGGTAAAAACGGCCCACTGCCCCGGCAGTCGCTGTTATAGCGAAATGAAAACGGCTCTTTGGCTCGCACCACACGCTGATCTGCGCGCCAGCCCGCCACCGCAGAGCAGTGAACCGGCTGGCCGAGGATCGCTTCCAGCTCCATCAGACCACGCTCCACTTCGCGGGTCAGACGGGGAATTTTCCACACGCCACTCCAGGCCTGCCAGGCGTGATGATCCCAGGCGTGTAACCCCACCTCATGGCTCAGGGCAGCGGCGCGGATCACCTCTTCGTTACCCGCACCAATGCGCTTGCCAGGCCAGGCGGTGCCCGCCAGCAGAATATCCCAGCCGTAGAGGGAGGCCGCGCGTGAACGCAGCATTTTCATCAGAAAGGTCGGTTTAAACAGGCGCCACAGATGACGCCCCATGTTGTCAGGCCCGACGCTGAAGAAAAAGCTGGCGCGCACCTGGTGCTCGCTCAGCAGTTCCAGCAGTCGTGGCACACCGTCGCGGGTGCCACGAAAGGTATCGACATCAATGCGTAAACCGACTTTTTTCATAATGCCTGTTCCGACAGCTCCACGGTGCGCAGGAAGAAATCGAGGGTTTCGTCGATGGTCTGGACCATATCCACCGTCGGCGTCCAGTTCAGGCAGCGTTTCGCATTGCGGATGCTCGGCTTGCGGTGCTCAACGTCCTGATACCCTTTGCCATAATAGCTGCTGCTTTCCACTTCGCTGAAACCGGCGAACGGCGGGAAGCGGTCGCGCAGCGGGTGGCGTTCGAAGCTTGCAAGCAGCATTTCGGCCAGTTCGCGGATGCTCGCTTCGTTCTCCGGGTTGCCGATATTGATAATTTCCCCATCGCAGAGTCCGTCTTTGTTCTCGATGATGCGGAACAGCGCTTCAATGCCATCGCTGATATCGGTGAAGCAACGTTTCTGTTTGCCGCCTTCGATCAGCTTAATCGGCGAACCTTCCACCAGATTGAGGATCAGCTGGGTGATGGCGCGAGAGCTGCCAATGCGCGCCGCGTTCAGGTTATCGAGGCGCGGCCCCATCCAGTTAAACGGACGGAACAGGGTGAAGCGCAGATTCTCTTTTTCGCCATAGGCCCAGATCACACGGTCCAGCAGCTGTTTTGAGACGGAGTAAATCCAGCGCTGTTTGTTGATCGGCCCCACCACCAGGTTCGAGGTGTCTTCGTCGAACACGCTATCGGTGCACATGCCGTACACTTCCGAGGTGGACGGGAAAATGATGCGCTTGTTGTACTTCACGCAGTCGCGGATGATCTTCAGGTTCTCTTCAAAATCGAGTTCAAAGACACGCAGCGGATTACGGGTATATTCGATTGGCGTAGCGATGGCCACCAGCGGCAGCACCACGTCGCATTTCTTGATGTGGTATTCGATCCACTCGGAGTGAATGCTGATATCCCCTTCCACGAAATGGAAGCGCGGGCAGTCGAGGAAACGGCTGATCGCATCCGAGCCAATATCGAGACCATAGATTTCGTAGTTGTCGTCTTTCAGCAGACGTTCGGTCAGATGGTTACCGATAAAACCGTTCACGCCGAGGATCAGCACGCGGGTACGACGCTTCACGGCAACATACGGCGCGCTGGTCACCAGTGCACCATTCACCAGCCCTAAGGACTGCGCCAGCTGTGTGCCCGGCATATATACGCCGTTCTCCGTCTGTCCGGTGACAATCTCCAGCGCCTGTTCACCGCAGGCGATAATCAGCGGGGAAGCCGAAATGACCGTCCCCGGTCTGGCTGCCGGAATGTCCGCGCGCACGCGGGATTTCCAGACGATAAATTTACTCGCCCCCACATAAGCCACGGCACCCGGCCACGGGTCAGTCACCGCGCGCACCAGGTTGTGCAGCTGTGCTGCCGGTCTGGTCCAGTCGAGACGCCCGTCTTCCGGGGTACGACGGCCATAACAGGTGGCTTCACTGTGATTCTGTTCGGTCTCTTTGAGAATGCCCTGACGCAGCGCAGGCAGTGCATCATTCAACAGCGTCTGTGCCGCCCTACAAAGTTTATGATGCAGGGTCAGCGCCGTATCATCCGCTTCAATGCTCACGCGCTGCTGGGCGGCAATCGCCCCGGCATCCGCGCGCTTCACCATGCGGTGCAGCGTCACGCCCGTTTCCGTTTCGCCGTTCACCAGCACCCAGTTCAGCGGCGCACGACCGCGATATTTTGGCAGCAGGGAACCGTGCAGATTGTACGCCCCGACGGTCGCGGCGCTGAGGATCTCATCGCACAGCAGGTTGCGGTAGTAGAAAGAGAAAATCACATCAGGCGCGAGCTTCTGAATACGGTCCACCCACAGCGGATGGTTTACGTCATCGGGAGCATACACCGGGATTTCGCGTTCGGCGGCGATACGTGCCACAGAGCTAAAGAAGTGGTTCTCGCCTGCGGTATCCGGGTGAGTGAAAATCGCGGCGATGTCATAACCCGCTTCCAGAAGGGCTAATGTCCCTGTACATCCCATATCGTGATAGGCAAAAACAACGGCTTTCATGGGTGATTTCCTTCCTGAGAGGAGGTGTGTTCCTGACGAACAACACGTTGAATAAAGTAGCGCGGACGTGCGCGCACATCGTTATAGATTCGGCCGATGTACTCACCGAGTAACCCCATGCCGACAAACTGCGCGCCGATAAACATGAACAGTACGGCGAAGAGCATAAAGACCCCTTCTGCGGCCCACTGCGGCCCATAGGCCAGACGCAGCACAACCAGCAGAACGGAGAGCGCAAAGCCCATCAGCGCAATGATGCTGCCGAAGACGCTGAGCAGACGCAGCGGCGTGGTGGTCAGGCAGGTGATCAGGTCGTACATCAGATTGATCAGGCGCATGAAGCTGTATTTGGATTCCCCGTGCTCGCGCTCAGCGTGCAGCACCGGGATCTCCGTGGCTTTGCGCGCAAAGGTATTGGCGAGAATCGGAATGAACGTGCTGCGCTCGTGGCAGTGCAGCATTGCATCGACAATGTGGCGACGGTAGGCGCGAAGCATGCAGCCGTAATCGCCCATCGCTTTGCCCGTGGTGCGCTGGATCAGGCGGTTAATGGTGCGTGAGGCCAGCTTGCGGAATACGCTGTCCTGGCGATTCTGGCGCACAGTCCCGACCACGTCATAACCTTCGTCAGCGGTCGCCACCAGACGCGGGATCTCCTCCGGTGGGTTCTGCAGATCGGCGTCGAGGGTGATGATCAGATCGCCCGTCACGTGGCTGAAACCGGCCATGATCGCCGAATGTTGCCCGTAGTTGCGGTTCAGTAGCACCGCGACGATAGGGCTGCCGTCAGCCTGCGCGGCGTCGGTGAGCATCATTGCGGAGTCGTCGCTGCTGCCGTCATCGACCAGCAGGATTTCATACTCCTTGCCCAGGGTGTCGCAGGCGGCTGTGGTGCGGCGAATCAGCTCCGGCAGACTCTCCTGCTCGTTATAAACCGGGATCACCACCGAGACTTTTTTTACAGGCGGTGTGCTAAACATGTCCATGTCCTGCAAGCTGATGGAGCGCGGCAATGACGCGGGTTGTGTCGTCATGAGTCATATCCGGGAAAAGAGGGAGTGAACAGATACGCGCGCTGTTCCATTCAGTGTTCGGTAAGGACACATCCGGGAAGCGCTCGCGGTAGTATTTTTGCGTGTGGGCGGCGCGAAAATGGAGGCCAGTGCCGATGCCCTGAGCTTTCAGGGCTTCCATCAGCGCGTCGCGGGTAATGCCGCATTGGGCTTCGTCCACGCGAATGATGAACAGATGCCAGGCGTGCAGATGCGGCCAGGCGGGTACGCTCAGGGGCATAAACGGCGTGTCGGCAAGTTCCAGCAAATAGCGGCTGGCGATCTCCGCGCGACGGTGGTTGGCATTGCCCAGTTTACCGAGCTGCACCAGGGCCAGCGCGGCGTTGATATCCGCGAGGTTGTATTTAAACCCCGGAGAGATCACTTCCGCCTGCGGCGCGCGGCCAAGCGTCTGACGGTCGAACGCATCGACGCCAAGACCGTGGAATTTGAGGCTGCGAATGCGCTGCGCCAGCTGTTCGTCATCCGTCACCACTAACCCGCCTTCTGCGCAGGTCATATTTTTGATGGCGTGGAAGGAGAAGATCGCCGTCCCCTGCCAGCCGACGTGATGGCCTTTGTAGTAAGTTCCGGCGGCGTGGGCGGCATCTTCGATCACCGGAATCCCGTAGCGCTCGCCAAGGGTGTGGATGGCGTCAATGTCCGCCGGGGCGCCGGCATAATGCACCGGGATAATGGCTTTGGTGCGCGGCGTGATGGCTGCTTCGATCGCATCTGGCGTGACCATCAGGTTATCGCGATCGACGTCGATCATCACGGGCGTGGCGCCCAACAGCACGATCATATTCAGCGTCGACACCCAGGTCATGGACGGGGTGATCACTTCATCGCCGGGACCAATACCCAGCGCCATCAGCGTGACGTGCATTCCGCCCGTGGCTGAGCTAACGGCAATCGCATGACGGTTTCCTGTCAGGGTGCAAAATACCTCTTCCAGCGCCTGGTTTTTTGGCCCTGTGGTGATCCAGCCCGACGCCAGCACATCCTGCAGGGCTGCTATTTCTTCCGCACCCATCGACGGGCGTGAAAAAGGCAGAAAATCACTCATTATTAATTTCCTTGCGGTATTAAAGGCATCATCAACTGACTGTCTTTACAGGCAACTCACCGAAATAGTGCGGGATGTTTTTTAAATAAAGTTGAAATAAAATCCAGTCGGACCTTCATTAATGTCAACAAAGCCTCAACTAACCCCAAAGTAACGTTCTTTTATTAGGAAAAAATTAAGAGAGGAATAATAAAAAAAGGATTACAAGCGAAGGGATCACATAAAATAACTTCAATAACATAACGTTACATGACAGGCCATTGAGGATTAATTATGTGACCCTGCTCACGCCATGTTAAAGATATATTTCAGTACGCGACGAACAGAAATAGTAAACGAATGCTTAACCAAACCGAAAAAGTGCGTTTTCTTTAATTAAAAGGATAAATTCTGGGGAACTTTTCTTTGCAGCGCATTGTCGCTTCTATTTAATATTAACGGCCAAAACTGCGCGTGTTTGAAATCCCCCTCCTCTCTGAACTGCTACGCTTTATGGTCTGAACTTTTATCATCATAAGGAACAGACCATGAAAATCGATCTGACGGGGAAAGTCGCGCTGGTCACCGCTTCAACGGGCGGGATTGGGCTTGCCATCGCTCGCGGACTGGCGGAAAGCGGTGCCGAAGTGATCATTAACGGGCGCAGCGCGGAATCGGTCAATAACGGTATTCAGCAGCTTCAGCAGGCGGTGCCTGGCGTGCAGGTGCGGGCGACAATCGCCGATCTCAGCACATCTGAAGGCGTGGAATCGGTGCTTAAGGTGGCGTCGAACGTCGATATCCTGGTGAACAACGCCGGGGTTTACGGGCCAGAAGATTTTTACACCACCGACGATGACACCTGGAATCGCTACTGGCAGACCAACGTGATGTCCGGCGTGCGTCTGTCGCGCGCCCTGCTGCCGGGCATGGTGCAAAAAGGCTGGGGTCGGGTGGTGTTTATCTCATCCGAATCGGCCTGCAACATTCCTGCGGATATGATCCACTACGGCGTGACGAAGACCGCGCAGCTGTCGCTGGCGCGCGGCCTGGCGAAATTCGTGGCGGGTAGCGGCGTGACGGTGAACAGCGTCCTGCCGGGGCCGACGATGTCGGATGGGTTTGCGGCGATGATGAAAGATGAAATGGAGAAAACCGGCAAACCGCTTGAGCAGCTGGCGAAAGAGTTTGTCATGGCCAATCGCCCGACGTCGGTGATTCAGCGCGCGTCGACTGTGGAAGAGGTCGCCAATATGGTGGTTTATGTCTGTTCCACTCAGGCGTCCGCCACCTCTGGCGCTGCACTGCGCGTGGATGGCGGCGTCGTGGACGATATTATTTAGGCATCACTGCCCGTCACCCGGCGGGCGGTAATAAAGTGCGTCTGCCAGTAGCGATTCGCCAGCGTTGAGACCGTTACCCCCTCGCTGGTTGAGGCATGGATAAATTGCTGATCGCCGATATATACACCGACGTGACGGCGGTGCGGACCCGTCTGGAAGAAGATCAGATCCCCGGCTTTAAGGCGATATTCCGCCACCTGCACGCCACGGTTGATCTGTTCGCCTGTGGTACGCGGCAGCGAGAGGTCAGCGGCATCGCTAAACAGATGTTGCATCAGCGCCGAGCAGTCAACGCCGTGATGCGTAGACCCACCCCAGAGGTAGCGCGTCCCTTTCCATTTTTGGTATTGCGTCAACATACGGCCACGCAGCGGGTCAGTATCCTGATGCTCAAGCGACGTTTTTGCCGGTGAAAACGACAGCTCATGTTGTTGCGATAACATCGAGGCAGGCAGTTCAAAACTCATTGCGGAAAACGAAGCAACACTTAACAGCAGGGTTGAAATTAACAGTCTAAACATCATAAAGGTTCTAAGAAGTGAGTGAATTCTTCCTTACGCGTGAGGGGGCAATGTTCCCTCGAATCAGCTTTCGAGGTGGCGATAATATAGGCAGCTCACTTTTCATCCAATCACAGCGAGGTCCAAAAACGGACTTTGCCGCCGGGTCGCAACTTTGTGAAAAAAAAGTACGTGATTGCGGGACTGTGAAGGTAAAGCAGGTAAACTAATGTGCAGAATGTGTATTTCAGCAAAGACCTATTTATGACCAATATGATTGCCGATGAGGCAGTGGCAAAATCCAGCGTGCTTTCCGTTTTCGACTTTGACGGAACGCTGACGCATCACGACAGCTTTATCCCCTTTCTGCGCTTTGCCTTTGGTAAACGCTATTTTGCCGGGCGTCTGGTGCGTATGGCGCTGCCTACCATCAACTGCGTTCGCCGCAAACTGACGCGCGACGAGCTGAAAGAGGTGCTGGTGAGGACGTTCCTGACGGGCGTGGACGAGCACTGGCTGCGCCAGCAGGCCGAGCTGTTTTGCGAGAAATACTGGAGCAAGCTGATGCGCCCGGCAGGCGTGATGGCCGTGGCGGCGGAGGTCAATTCCGGCGCGGAAGTGACGATCTGTTCAGCCTCTCCGGCGCTGGTATTGCAGCCGTGGGCCGATAAGCTCGGCATTAAACTGATTGGCACGCAGCTGGAAGTGGTGGACGGGAAACTGACCGGCCGCATCACCGGGCATAACTGTCGCTGTGCGCAGAAAGTGGCGCGGCTGGAGAGGGTTTACGGCAATCTTAACGATTACCACCTGCGCGCCTGGGGCGATACGCGTGGCGATCATGAACTGCTGGCCGCAGCGCAGGACCCCCACTGGCGGCATTTCCATCCGCCAAGAGCGCGACGTCATTCGCCTATTAAATAAATGCAAAACGGCAACCCTGGGTTGCCGTTTTAGTTTTTGTCCCCTCTCACTGTGGAGAGAGCCGGGATGAGGGCGTCAGGCCGCTCGTTTCCCGGGGAACACCACGCTCGCAATGATCCCTAACGCCAGCACGCCCAACACCACAAACAGGCTCATGTTCGCGGTGATGTTATAGCCGTGATGCCAGAAGTGGTCGGTCGCATTTAGCCCCAGCTTGAACGCCACGAAGAACAGCAGCAGCACCACCGATTTCTCCAGATGGACCAGATACTGTTTCATCGCTTCCAGCACGAAATAGAGCGTACGCAGGCCGAGGATCGCAAACATCATGGCGCTGTAAATAATCAGCGGTTCACGGCTGACGGCGATAATCGCGGGCACGGAGTCGAAGGCAAACATCACGTCCGACAGCTCCACCACTGCCACACACAGCAGCAGCGGCGTGGCGTAGCGCTTCGCTTTCTTCACGCGGCCTACCATCACATCCTGGTTTTCCGGTTTTTCCAGCTCGGCATCCACCTCTTTCTGGGTCAGCAGAAACGCGTTGCTGCTGATCTTCGGCCAGACCGGATAAAAGCGTTTCACCAGCCGATAGGCCAGATGGTGAGAATAGTCCTCGACCTCGTCGCTCTCTTCGTTACGACGGAGCATCATCAGCGCGGTCCAGCCGACCACCAGCGCAAAAATCACTTCGACGTACGGCCCAAGGCTCAACAGGCTGGTGCCGATCGCCACGAAAATCCCACGGAAGACAATCGCCCCGAGCACGCCCCAGTAGAGCACGCGGTGACGGTATTTATCCGGTACGCCAAACCAGGCGAAAATCGCCATCATCACGAACAGGTTATCGACGGACAGCACCTCTTCCAGCGCATAACCGGTGAGGAACAGGCTCGCCATTTCGGCGCCGTGATGAACGTACAGGAACCCGGCAAACGCCATCGCTAACATGAGCCAGAAAATGGACCACATCACGGCGCTTTTCAGCGAGACCGGTTTGTCGTGACGATGCATGAAGAGATCGATAAACATCGCCCCCACCGCCATCACTACGAATACAACAACGGTTTCCGTCGGGAAACCGAGATGAGCAGATGTCATTACACAACCCTTTTTAAGAACAAAACACACACCATGCAGAATTCAAAAAACAGACAAAATGAAAAGTGGGCCGTTGCCAGCCCTGAAGAAGTTTATCACCGTCAGGCTGCGACGGGATAAATGAGAGTTTACGCCTCTTCCACTGGCGTGATTTTATGCGGCTGCTCCAGCACCATCGTTTGAGTCTGGCTCAGGCTAATGCCCGCCGCACGCAGCATTTTGAGGATCTCATACAGCAAATCGCTGCGCGTGGAACTGACCATACGCGGGCTGTTTACATACCCGGTCACGCTGAGCACAATCCCGTTCGGCCCCAGTTCCTTGAAACTGACCGACGGCGCGGGCGCTTCCAGAATCGACTCATGCAGGGTATAGGCATCCAACAGCAAATTGCGCACCTGCTCCGGATCGATATCCAGCGGGAAGGTCAGCGTGATAGTCGCGACGCCCTGCGCATTGCCCATGGTAGCGTTACGCACGTTCTGGGAAATCAGCTGCGAGTTCGGCACGATCACCGTTGATTTATCGCCGAGCTGAATCTCTGTCGCACGAACGTTGATGCGGCGAATATCCCCTTCGACGCCGCTGATACTCACCAGATCCCCCACTTTTACCGGACGTTCCGTCAGCAGAATCAGACCGGAGATAAAGTTCTTCACAATCTCCTGCAGGCCAAAACCGATACCGACCGACAGGGCGCTGACGATCCACGCCAGACGGTTCCACTCAATGCCGAGCATCGACAGGGTGAGCATAATCAGGAGCACGTAGCCGACGTTGGTAAAGAGCGTCACCAGCGAGGCGCGAAGCCCTCTGTCCATCGTGGTTTTCGGCAGGAAATCGTGATCCAGCCAGCGGCGCGAGGAGCGCAGGATGTACCACCCGACCACCAGGCACACCACGGCATTCACCGCGTGCGCCGGGATAATATTCATGCTCTCGAGGCCCTTACCGCCCCAGATATCCGCGATTTTGCTCACTAATTCTAGCGGCGTGGTGGTGCCAAAAGTGCCGTTCAGCAGCGCCACGACGGCCATCAGCAGCAGCGTGGTTTTACCCAGCGCAGAAAACAGCGTGGAGGCCAGCGACAGATGGCGCTCATTGAGGCTGAGGGTGCTTTGTAAAATCTTGCCGCTGTGGGTCGTGGGCGAGAACACGGCCTCGCACAAATCCACCACGAAATGAATCAGCAGGTACAGGCAGCTGACCACCAGGCCAATCCACAGCAGTTCGAAGGTAACAAATCGCGCCAGCGGGATGTAGCCAATCAGCAGGGCAATCAGAATGACAAACGCCGTCAGACTGATCACCAGGTGGATCAGCCCCGCCATCGTCGAGCGCGCCTCGGTTTGCTCGCCTTCGGCACGCATTTTACGGCGCATACGGTTCACGCGGATGGGGGCGATCAGGCAGTTGAGCGCCACCAGCAGTGCTGACAAGCCGTTGCCGAACAGCGTTGCATCAATGCTCGACCCGACCAGCCCGTTGAGCTGCTCGATAATGCCGAAGATAAAGATAAACGCCGCCAGCAGGATCGGGAACGAGGCGAGCGTTTTCGCCAGCGAGTCAGCGATGCCCGGCAGACGCCACGACGGATGGCTGTTCGACAGCAGCGCGATACCCAGCCCGGCAATCACCGCCGAGAAATAGGTCAGCTCAACTAACTGATCGGCAAAATCCAGCACCAGACGGGACGTGTCTGGCAAACGTGTGAAGATATAGCACAGCAGCTGCATGCTGATGCCGAGCGTCACCGTGGTGCTCAGCGTCGTGAAACAGGCCAGGAAGCTGCGGCGAAAACGTCCCTGCGGCAGCCAGCGCGGCAAGATCCAGTTCATCGGTTTGTCCAGCGCCTTGCGCCCGAACAGGCCGATGACCAGCGCTAACAGCAGATAGAAGCCAGAACCGATGTACCAGTCTTCGCTCCAGGCCTGACCCCAGGCATCGCCGATCTGTGAGCCGAATTCGTCAAACCGCTGCGTGTCTTTCTCATTAGGGGAAATCAAGGGCGACCAGAATTTCTCCCCCAAAATGCTGCCGGTATTCAGGGCAATCTGCGTTTTCAGCGCATCACGGCGCAGCCCGTAGATTTGGCTGGAGAGATTCTGGGCGTTAACGGCGATGGCTTTGATCTGTTCAATCTGGGTCGTTAGCAGCGTTTTACTGTTATTAAGCTGCTTACGCTGGCCAACCACCTGCGCCGTTTCGGTAACGGTGCCCGGAGCGGGCGCCGGGCCGAGTACGTCGAGCTGCGCCTGAATCTGCGTCAGCTGCGGTGCAAGGATAACCGCCAGTTTGTTCGCGTCTTCGGCAAGCTTTAGGGCATCGTCATTCAGGGCGGTGAATTTTTTGTCGGTTTTAACCGCAGAGACCTGCTGCTTGAGGGTATCCAGGCGCTTTTGCAGCGCAGGCAGCGCCGTGCTGACGTTGACCTTTACAGGCTGCTCCGCCTCGGTTTGCGTTGGCGCGTCGTCTGCATGAGAGAACAAGGGCGTCAATATCAGACACGACAACAATGCCAGTAGCAGCGGCATTCTTAACATTTTTTGCATAGTGTGGTGAGATCCGCGAAATCGAAAAATGAACGACCAACAACAGATCCCTAAGGATACCTGCTAATTGCAGGAAGAGTAGCGGGAAAGTCCGTATTCTCACGATATCAGCCCGAATGGCTTCGGGCTTTTTCGATGCCGCTTATTCCGCCAGTGCCTGCGCACAGGCCCAGGCGCTCGCCCAGGCCCACTGGAAGTTATATCCGCCCAGCCAGCCCGTCACATCCATCACTTCACCAATAAAATAGAGCCCAGGGACGTTACGGGCCTCCATCGTACGGGACGAGAGTTCATCCGTGTCCACGCCGCCAAGCGTCACTTCCGCCGTGCGATAGCCTTCGGTGCCGTTTGGCTGAACGCGCCAGTGGGTCAGCGTCTCGACCAGCGCCTGCTGATCGCGCACGTTGAGCTGCTTAAGAGTGACGTCCGGGATCTGCCCCAGCAGTTGCAGGCACTCAATCAGACGCTTCGGCAGCTGCATCGCCAGCGTGTTTTTCAGGCTTTGATTCGGATGCGCGGCACGTTGTTCATCGAGGAACGCCGCCAGATCGCAGTCCGGGACTAAATTCACCGTCACAAATTCCCCCGGCTGCCAGTAGCTGGAGATTTGCAGCACGGCAGGGCCTGACAGGCCCCGGTGCGTGAACAGCAGGTTTTCGCGGAAAAGGGTGCCGTCTTCGGCGGTAATGGTCGATGCCACCGACACGCCGGAAAGCGTCTGAAGCTGCTCCAGCAGCGGTTTGTGCAGGGTGAACGGCACCAGACCGGCGCGGGTCGGCAGAACTTTCAGGCCAAACTGTTCGGCGATTTTATAGCCGAACGGCGTTGCGCCCAGCCCCGGCATCGACAGACCACCGCTGGCGATCACCAGTTTCTCCGCGCTGACCGTGTCACCGTTCAGTTCAAGCGTGTAGCCGCTGTCGTCACGCGAGACGCTCAGCACCTCGGTACGCAGGCGCGTGGTCACACCGCCCTTCTCGCATTCAGCCACCAGCATATCGACAATCTGCTGCGCGGAGTCATCGCAGAACAGCTGACCGAGCGTCTTTTCGTGCCACGCAATGCCGTGTTTACCGACCAGATCGATAAAGTCCCACTGGGTATAGCGCGCCAGAGCAGATTTGCAAAAATGACGGTTTTGACTCAAATATGCGGCGGGTTCGACATATAAATTAGTAAAGTTGCAACGACCCCCGCCAGACATCAGGATCTTGCGGCCGGGTTTCTTGCCATTATCCAGCAACAGCACACGACGACCCGCCTGTCCGGCCATGGCCGCACAGAACATTCCCGCCGCACCGGCGCCAATAATTACGGCATCAAACCTTTCCACGTCGAAATCCTCTTGTTTAACAGGCTCGAATTGTAAAGTTTCCTATGTGGTCGCACCAGCGCAAAAAACCGATATGTCAGTCATTTAATTGAAATATAAAATATATTTCTTTACCAGACGCAAACAAAGCAGAAGGTATATCAAAAAAAAGCTATATTTCACTTTGCCCGTTGCGCATTTGTCCTGGATAATGCGCCGCGTTCATGTCCTCCAAAATGGCGTAACGTCCTATGCTACATTTGTTTGCTGGTCTGGATTTACATACCGGGCTTTTACTATTGCTTGCTCTGGCATTTGTACTGTTTTACGAAGCTATCAATGGCTTCCACGACACTGCGAACGCAGTCGCAACGGTTATCTACACTCGCGCAATGCGATCGCAAGTAGCGGTTGTTATGGCGGCTGTATTTAACTTCTTTGGTGTTCTCCTCGGAGGTCTCAGCGTAGCCTATGCCATTGTGCACATGCTACCAACGGACCTGTTACTGAACGTGAGTTCAGGCCATGGTCTCGCCATGGTGTTTTCAATGCTGCTTGCCGCCATTATCTGGAACCTCGGTACCTGGTATTTCGGCCTGCCTGCATCCAGTTCTCATACGCTGATTGGCGCGATTATCGGTATCGGTTTAACCAATGCCCTCATGACCGGTACGTCTGTGGTTGATGCGCTGAACATTCCTAAAGTTGTCGGGATCTTCGGTTCCCTGATTATCTCCCCTATTGTGGGTCTGGTCGTGGCAGGTGGATTGATTTTCATCCTGCGTCGTTACTGGAGCGGTACCAAAAAACGCGCCCGTATTCACCTGACACCCGCAGAGCGTGAAAAGAAAGATGGCAAGAAGAAGCCACCGTTCTGGACCCGTATTGCACTGATTATTTCCGCTATCGGCGTCGCCTTCTCTCACGGCGCAAACGACGGTCAGAAAGGCATCGGCCTGGTCATGCTGGTTCTGATTGGCGTGGCTCCGGCAGGTTTCGTGGTTAACATGAATGCCACCGGATACGAAATCACCCGTACTCGTGACGCCGTCAACAACGTCGAAGTTTACTTCCAGCAGCACCCTGATCTGCTGAAGAAAGCCACCGGCGTTGATCAGCTCATTCCTTCTCCAGAGCCAGGCGCTGCAACCGCACCGGGCGAGTTCCACTGCCACCCGGCCAACGCGATTAACGCGCTGGAACGTGCGAAAGGGATGCTGGGCGATATCGAAAGCTATGACAAACTGACCGTAGAACAACGTGGTCAGATGCGTCGCATTATGCTGTGCATCTCTGATGTGACCGATAAAGTGGCGAAGCTGCCGGAAGTGAACGCTGATGACCAGCGTCTGCTGAAGAAACTGAAAAGCGATATGCTCAATACCATTGAGTACGCGCCTATCTGGATCATCATGGCGGTCGCGCTGGCACTGGGTATCGGCACCATGATTGGCTGGCGTCGTGTGGCGACCACCATCGGCGAGAAGATTGGTAAGAAGGGCATGACGTATGCGCAGGGTATGTCCGCGCAGATGACAGCGGCTGTTTCTATCGGTCTGGCGAGCTACACCGGTATGCCGGTTTCAACGACCCACGTTCTGTCTTCTTCGGTTGCCGGTACGATGATTGTTGATGGCGGCGGTTTGCAGCGTAAAACCGTGACCAACATCCTTATGGCCTGGGTGTTCACCCTCCCGGCGTCCATTCTGCTTTCAGGCGGTCTGTACTGGATCTCGCTGAAACTGATTTAATGCAGGATAAGCAATGAAAAAGCGGGTCAGGAAACTGACCCGCTTTTTTTTGGCTTAATGCCAGATGACCAGCGCCACCATACTCACCACCACCAGCCCGCACAGGGCGCTGGTTAAAATGAACTGACGACGCAAGCGCTCACAGCGACGGATAAATTCGTCGTCATGATGATCGCGATAGCGCTGGGCGTAGATGTACCACACCAGACGCATCTGTTTGCTGGGCTGTCCATGCGACGTGAAGAAGCCTCCACCATCCACATACTGATAAAGCAACGGATCGCAACCACGAAGTACCACTAACAGCGCGCGTAACGATGAGAAATAACGCGCCATATTCACTATGCAAACCACACATAACGCCCAAAACAATGCGACGGTGCTAATCATACTTCCTCCCCGGCGCCCGCCCACGAAGCAAGGCCTCTGGACAACCGCACCCCAATGCCCTGACAGACAGATCAGTGAAAGAATGACGAAAGTCGATCGGGTTCACGTTTTAATATCCGAACGGCTCATTAAATAGTGTAGGAGATCCGTTAATTTTTTTGCCACAAGGTTAATCGTTATCAACACCAAAGCTTGAAAAATTTGTTGAACTGGGCCGTAATGAAGACATAAAGGCGACGGCTTACCTGATAGTCATCGATAACTTAAGGAAGGAGTAACACTATGGCTTACAAACACATTCTCATCGCGGTAGACCTCTCCCCGGAGAGCAAAGTGCTGGTTGATAAAGCGGTATCCATGGCACGCCCATACAACGCGAAAGTTTCTTTGATTCACGTTGATGTGAATTACTCCGATCTCTACACCGGTCTTATCGACGTCAATCTTGGCGATATGCAAAAACGCATCTCCGAAGAGACTCACCACGCGCTGTCTGAGCTCTCCACCAACGCAGGCTATCCGATCACCGAAACCCTCAGCGGCAGCGGCGATCTGGGTCAGGTGCTGGTCGATGCGATTAAGAAATACGATATGGACCTGGTCGTATGCGGCCATCACCAGGATTTCTGGAGCAAACTGATGTCCTCCGCGCGCCAGCTGATCAACACCGTCCACGTGGATATGCTGATTGTTCCGCTGCGAGATGAAGAAGACGAGTAAGTTTGACATTGCCGGGCGGCGCTAGCGTTTGCCCGGCCGATGATCAGATGTGTAGGCCCGGTGAGCGCAAGCGTCACCGGGCTTTGTTATTCTGGCGTGCCTGAATAAATATCAAACCGATGCCCTTTCGTGACCACCGCGTTGGTGGTTGCCACATCCGCCAGCGGCGGCGCATAGTCCGGGCGCTTCACCACCACCCGTTTGGTCGCCAGCAGGCGTGCGGGTTCAAGCAACCCATCCGCATCCAGATCCGGTCCCACCAGCGACTGAAACACGCGCATCTCTTTCTTTACCAGCGCACTCTTCTGCTTGTGCGGGAACATCGGATCGAGATAGACCACCTGCGGGCGCGGCGTGATGTCTGTTAGCGCCGTCAGGCTGGAGGCGTGGATCAGTTGCAGGCGTTCCTGCAACCACGGGCCTATCTCCGGGTCGGCATAGCCACGCGCCAGACCATCGTCAAGGAGTGCAGCGACCACCGGATTACGCTCAAGCATCCGCACACGGCAGCCTACAGACGCCAGCACAAAGGCATCGCGCCCCAGCCCTGCCGTCGCGTCCACCACGTCCGGCAGATAACTGCCCTTCACGCCGACCGCCTTCGCCACCGCTTCACCGCGACCGCCGCCAAACTTGCGGCGATGCGCCATCGCACCGCCAACAAAATCGACAAAGATCCCGCCAAGCTTTGGCTCATCGCATTTACGCAGTTCCAGATGTTCCGGCGTCATCACCAGCGCCATCAGGTTATCGGCATCGTGCTCAAGCCCCCAGCGGGCGGCCAGAACAGATAAGGCGCCGTCTCCGGCGCCTGTTTCATCTATCAAACAAATTTTCACGAACGCAATTAGCCTTTGATTCCGTAATGTTCCAGCATCGCATCCAGCTGCGGCTCGCGGCCACGGAAGCGTTTGAACAGCTCCATCGGCTCTTCGGAACCGCCGCGCGTCAGGATGTTATCCAGGAACGATTGACCGGTATCGCGGTTGAAAATCCCCTCTTCTTCGAAGCGAGAGAACGCATCGGCTGCCAGAACGTCGGCCCACAGGTAGCTGTAGTAACCCGCCGCATAACCGCCCGCGAAGATATGGCTGAAGGCATGCGGGAAACGGCCCCACGATGGACCCGGAATGAGCGCCACCTGCTTCTTGATTTCGCCCAGGGTTTCGAGGATTTTCGCGCCCTGCTCCGGGCTGAACTCGGCGTGCAGACGGAAATCGAACAGACCGAACTCCAGCTGACGCAGGATAAACATCGCCGCCTGGTAGTTTTTCGCCGCCAGCATTTTATCCAGCAACGCTTTCGGCAGCGGTTCGCCGGTTTCGTAGTGACCGGAGATAAACGCCAGTGCGTCCGGCTCCCAGCACCAGTTTTCCATGAACTGGCTCGGCAGCTCGACGGCATCCCACGGCACACCGCTGATGCCAGAAACGCCCGCTGCTTCGATACGGGTCAGCATATGGTGCAGGCCGTGACCGAATTCATGGAACAGGGTGATCACTTCATCATGCGTGAACAGCGCCGGTTTGCCGTTTACCGGACGGTTAAAGTTACAGGTCAGGTAGGCGACCGGTTTTTGCAGCGAGCCGTCCGCTTTACGCATCTGGCCGACGCAGTCGTCCATCCACGCGCCGCCACGTTTGTTTTCTCGCGCATACAGATCCAGATAGAAACTGCCGCGCAGTTCGTTTTTCTCATCGTACAGCTCGAAGAAACGCACTTCCGGGTGCCACACTTCCACGTCGTGACGCTCTTTTGCGGTAATGCCGTAAATGCGTTTCACCACTTCGAACAGGCCGTTCACGGCTTTGCTTTCCGGGAAGTACGGGCGCAGCTGCTCGTCGCTGATGCTGTAGAGGTGCTGTTTCTGTTTTTCGCTGTAGTAGGCGATATCCCACGGCTGCAGCTCATCAACACCGCACTCCGCTTTAGCAAATGCACGCAGCTGGGCCAGCTCTTTTTCACCCTGTGGACGCGCGCGTTTTGCCAGATCGGTTAAGAAATCAAGCACCTGCTGTGGGTTTTCCGCCATTTTGGTGGCGAGGGATTTTTCGGCGTAGCTGTCGAAGCCCAGCAGTTGCGCCAGCTCGTGGCGCAGGGCGAGGATTTCGGCCATTACCGGGCTGTTATCCCATTTACCGGCGTTCGGCCCCTGGTCAGAGGCGCGGGTGCTGTACGCGCGGTAGAGTTCTTCACGCAGCGCCTGGTTGTCGCAGTACGTCATCACCGGCAGATAGCTCGGGATATCCAGCGTCAGCAGATAGCCTTCCTGCTCTTTCGCTTCGGCCTGCGCTTTGGCGGCGGCCAGCGCGCTTTCCGGCATACCTGCCAGCTCGGCTTCGTCGGTGATCAGTTTTGACCAGCCCATGGTGGCGTCGAGTACGTTATTGCTGTACTGGTTGCCCAGCTCAGACAGACGCGCAGCGATTTCGCCGTAGCGCTGCTGTTTCTCTTTCGGCAGGCCAATGCCTGACAGCTCAAAATCACGCAGCGCGTTATCGACCGCTTTCTTCTGGGCAGTATCCAGTTTTGCGTAGTTTTCGCCGTCGCGCAGATCGCGATAGGCGTTATACAACCCTTCGTGCTGGCCGACCCAGGTGCTGTACTCAGAGAGCAGCGGCAGGGTTTGTTCATAGGCTTCGCGCAGTTCCGGGCTGTTTTTCACCGAATTAAGATGGCTCACCGGCGAGAAAATGCGACCCAGTACGTCATCCACTTCCGCCAGGCGCTGGCACAGGTTATCCCAGGTGTACGGCGCGCCCTGCGCGACCACTCGCTCTACCGCCTCGCGACAATTATCCAGCGACTGAGTTACAGCCGGGACAACGTGTTCAGGGAGGATTTTAGAAAAGGGCGGCAACGAAAAAGGCGTGAGTAATGGATTGGTCATAAGCGCTGTCCTGTTGAATGAGGTGAATGAAGCGCGCATCCGGCGCTGGGCATATTGTTTCTGTAATGGGGATAAGTGTAGTGAATTTCAATGCCAGGCGCTGCACTTACCGGGCCTACGGGTAATCTGCAGCGTTCTGCTGTAAACTGTGGCAAATCGTTTATTACCTGGAACACCTTTACCCATGCTCAGTTATCGCCACAGCTTCCACGCGGGCAACCACGCCGATGTCCTCAAGCACACCGTTCAGAGTCTGATTATTGAATCTCTGAAAGAGAAAGATAAGCCGTTTCTCTATCTGGACACCCACGCGGGCGCGGGCCGCTACCAGCTCAGCAGCCAGCACGCGGAGCGCACCGGGGAATATCTGGAAGGTATCGCCCGCATCTGGCAGCAGGACGATCTTCCGGCTGAGCTGGAGCCGTACATCAGCGTGGTGAACCATTTCAACCGCAGCGGCCAGCTGCGCTACTACCCTGGCTCGCCGCTGATTGCGCGCCAGCTGCTGCGCGAGCAGGACAGCCTCCAGCTGACTGAGCTGCACCCGAGCGATTTCCCGCTGCTGCGTTCCGAGTTCCAGAAGGATGACCGCGCACGCGTGGAAAAAGCCGACGGCTACCAGCAGCTGAAATCCAAACTGCCGCCGGTCTCCCGTCGCGGTTTGGTGCTCATCGACCCGCCGTATGAAATTAAAACCGACTATCAGGCCGTTGTGACCGGCATCAACGAAGGCTACAAACGCTTCGCGACCGGCACCTATGCCCTGTGGTATCCGGTGGTCCTGCGCGCGCAAATCAAACGTATGATCAAAGAGCTGGAAGCGACCGGTATCCGCAAAATCATGCAGATCGAACTGGCGGTGCGTCCGGACAGCGATCAGCGCGGCATGACCGCGTCCGGGATGATCGTGATCAACCCGCCGTGGAAGCTCGAAGCGCAAATGAACAACGTGCTGCCGTGGCTGCACAAAACGCTGGTGCCGAGTGGTCATGGCCACGCGACCGTCAGCTGGATCGTGCCTGAGTAATCGCAGTCATCGGTGGAACCTATTGATTTCAGGTATACAATCGCGGCAATCAGAAATTAAGGATATGACCCATGAGCAAGCATTATGACTACATCGCCATTGGCGGCGGCAGTGGCGGTATCGCCTCTATTAACCGTGCAGCCATGTACGGCCAAAAATGTGCGCTGATTGAAGCCAAAGAGCTGGGCGGCACCTGCGTGAACGTCGGTTGTGTACCGAAAAAAGTGATGTGGCACGCCGCGCAAATCCGCGAGGCCATCCATATGTACGGCCCGGATTACGGTTTCGACACCACCCTCAATCACTTCGACTGGGACAAGCTGATTGCCAGCCGTACCGCCTACATTGACCGCATCCATACTTCGTATGACAACGTGCTGGGCAAAAACAACGTCGATGTGATCCGTGGCTTTGCGCGCTTCGTCGATGCGAAAACGATCGAAGTGAACGGCGAGACGATCACTGCCGATCATATTCTGATCGCCACCGGCGGCCGTCCGAGCCACCCGGACATTCCGGGCGTGGAGTACGGTATCGACTCCGACGGTTTCTTTGAACTGCCTGCGCTGCCAAAACGCGTTGCAGTAGTGGGTGCGGGTTACATCGCCGTTGAGCTGGCAGGCGTGATTAACGGCCTGGGCGCCGAAGCGCACCTGTTCGTGCGTAAACACGCGCCGCTGCGCAGCTTTGATCCGCTGATCGTAGAGACGCTGGTTGAGGTGATGAACGCCGAAGGGCCAAAACTGCACACCAACGCCGTGCCAAAAGCGGTGGTGAAAAACGCCGACGGCAGCCTGACGCTGGAGCTGGAAGATGGCCGCAGCCAGACCGTCGACTGCCTGATCTGGGCGATTGGCCGTGAACCGGCGAACGACAATTTCAACCTTGCCGTGACCGGCGTGAAAACCAACGACAAAGGCTACATCGTTGTCGATAAGTTCCAGAACACCAGTGTTCCAGGAATTTATGCGGTCGGTGATAACACCGGTGCGGTCGAGCTGACGCCGGTTGCCGTTGCCGCTGGCCGTCGCCTGTCCGAGCGTCTGTTCAACAACAAGCCGGACGAGCATCTGGATTACAGCAATATCCCGACCGTGGTCTTCAGCCACCCGCCAATCGGCACCGTCGGTTTAACCGAGCCGCAGGCGCGCGAGCTGCACGGCGACGACCAGGTGAAAGTGTATAAATCGTCCTTTACGGCGATGTACACCGCAGTCACCTCTCACCGCCAGCCGTGCCGCATGAAACTGGTGTGCGTCGGCCCGGAAGAGAAAATCGTCGGTATCCACGGCATCGGCTTCGGCATGGATGAAATCCTGCAGGGCTTCGCGGTGGCGCTGAAAATGGGTGCTACTAAGAAAGACTTCGACAATACCGTGGCGATTCACCCGACCGCGGCGGAAGAGTTTGTCACCATGCGTTAATCCCCAATGCCCCTCTCCCGAGGGGCATTTTGTTTGATCATTCATAAATCGTTGCAAAACGAATGCTCTGAATTTCTCTGGCGCCTCTCGCGATTATCAGTGCGATTAAAAACCTAAAAATCAAACAGATATCCCTGATTTACTCAAACCAGGCGATAAAGCAAAACGTGATCCACCGCACACTTCGTCCTTCACACACCGAAGCGAGTGTCTAAGCTTAGAAGATGCCCGGGAAACACCCGTATGTGTGACGACGCAAACCGGAGGTCCTAACCACCATGTTCAACCAGAAATTACACGCTGCAGATATCGTCGAGTTCGAGATTGCGGAAGAGATTCGCTACGAAACCGATCCCTGCGAGTTGAAACTGGATGAGATGATCGAGGCGGAACCGGAACCCGAAATGATCGAAGGGCTGCCCGCGTCTGACGCGCTCACGCCTGCCGATCGCTATCTAGAACTCTTTGAACACGTTCAGTCGACGCGTCTGTTTGCTGATAGCAAAACCTTCCCCGACTGCGCGCCGAAAATGGATCCGCTCGATATCCTTATTCGCTACCGTAAGGTGCGACGCCACCGGGATTTCGACCTGAAGCGCTTTGTCGAAAACCACTTCTGGATGCCCGAGTCGCTGACCACTGAGTATGTCTCAGACCCGAGTCTTTCGCTGAAAGAGCACATTGATAATCTGTGGCCAGTGTTGACGCGCGAGCCGCAGGACCATATTCCGTGGTCATCCCTGCTGGCGCTGCCACAGGCGTACATCGTCCCCGGCGGGCGTTTTAGCGAGACCTACTACTGGGACTCCTATTTCACCATGCTCGGGCTGGCGGAGAGCGGGCGCAACGACCTGCTCAAGTGTATGGCTGATAACTTTGCGTGGATGATTGAACGTTACGGCCATATTCCTAACGGGAATCGCACCTATTATCTCAGCCGTTCGCAGCCGCCGGTCTTTGCCCTGATGGTTGAGCTGTTCGAAGAGGACGGCGTGCGCGGGGCGAAACGTTATCTGGACCACCTGCTGATGGAGTACGCCTTCTGGATGGATGGCGCGGAATCGCTGGTGCTGAATCAGGCCTACCGCCACGTGGTGCGCATGCCGGACGGCTCGCTGCTCAACCGCTACTGGGACGACCGCGACACGCCGCGTGACGAGTCCTGGATAGAAGACGTGGAAACGGCTAAACATTCAGGGCGACCACCAAACGAAGTCTATCGGGATCTGCGCGCAGGCGCGGCGTCGGGCTGGGACTACTCCTCCCGCTGGCTGCGCGATGCAGGGCGTCTCGCCAGCATTCGCACCACGCAGTTTATCCCGATCGATCTGAATGCGTTCCTGTTTAAGCTGGAAAGCGCCATCGCCAACATCTCCGCCGCAAAAGGCGACAAAGAGACCGAAACCGCCTTCCGCCAAAAAGCGAATGACCGCCGCGCGGCCGTGAACCGCTTCCTGTGGGATGACGAAAACGGCTGTTATCGCGATTACGACTGGCGTCGGGAAGAGATGGGGCTGTTCTCGGCCGCCAGCATTGTGCCGTTGTACGTTGGGATGTCTACCCACGAACAGGCTGACCGGCTGGCTGATACGGTGAAAGCGCGCCTGCTGACCCCTGGCGGGATACTCGCCACCGAACACGAAACGGGCGAGCAGTGGGATAAACCGAACGGCTGGGCGCCGCTACAGTGGATGGCGATCCAGGGATTTAAGCAGTACGGCAATGATTCGCTCGGCGATGAGATCGCCTGGAGCTGGCTGCAAACGGTGAATCACTTCTACAAAACGCACCACAAGCTGATCGAGAAGTATCACATCGCCAGCAGCACCCCGCGCGAAGGGGGCGGGGGCGAATATCCGTTGCAGGATGGTTTTGGCTGGACCAACGGCGTGGTGAGACGGTTGATTGGGTTGTACGGCGAACCGTGATTTCCCTCCCCCGAAAGGGAGAGGGCCGCAGGAGCCGGTTTAACGAATCACATCATAAATGGCGGTCTGAATAGACTGCCATTTTTTGCTGCTGGCATCCGGCTGCGCCTGAGCACGTCGCTTAGCCTGGTCGGCTTCATATTTCTGGCGCTGCACGACGGCGGGCACCGTACAGAACGCCTGAAGATATTGCTTGCGCATGGAGGTCATCGCCTCCCCGTTCGACATCGCATGGCTAAGCGTGGCAATAAACCGACGGCATGGTTTCTGCTCTACCATTTGCAGGCGATAGCGCAGCAACACCTCCAGCACGTCATCGTACCCGGCGGACATCGCCTGCTCGGTCCAGGCCAGCTTCCAGTCCATCCCGCCCTGCAGGAACAGCAGCGCCGCACGCGTGTCGTTGCGATCGATGGCCGAACGGAAATTGTTCTCATCCCAGGTCACGCCCATACGGGTCAGTTTTTCCCGTGAGGACGGGGCTTCGCGCATCTCTTTCGCCACCTGCTGCGGCTCGGGGCTGACATTCGCCGCCGCTGACGAAGGCGTGCCGCTGGTCACCAGCCACACTCCGCCTGCAATAATCGCGAGCACCATCACCCCCACGGCGCCCCACAGCGCGCTGGAGATCAGCTGATCGCGCTGTTCAGGCGTGCGCGGCGTGCGTTGTGTCGGTTTTTCAATGCTGTCGCGAATTTCAAACAAATCGCCGCCGGTCTGCCGGTCCATTTTCTGCGCATTTTCCCAGAAGCTGTGCAGTTCGCTGGCATCGACCGCCATCAGCCCTGTCGGGTTGATGCGCGTGCGTCCCTCTTCAAACGCCCGCTGAATCGGCCCCGCTATCTGGGCATAGTAATTATCGAGCAGCAGAAGTTGCGCCGAGCTGAGCGCCTGCTGCACGGTCAGCATGTTGCGGATCTGGCGGATATCATCGAGGAAAGTCTGCAGGGTTTTACGCGGCTCTACGAGCAACGTCAGATTCGTGCGGTCATTAAACAGCGACGAGTAGTAGCGGCTAAATTCTTTCTTATCCACCAGCATCTGCGCCATTTCGCTGAACAGCATGCCGCTCAACACATCGTTGCGTTCGCTGTTCTTCAGCCAGCGCCGGACCCGGTCGGCATTGAAGAGGGTTTTCAGATGGTTATTGAGCCGCACCGGATCGGGCCACGCCTGCATGATCAAGGATTTAATCATCAGCTCAAGGGCGCGCACCTGCTTATGGGCCTGCAGTTGCAGAGATTCATTGCCTGGCGCCAGGTCGGTGTTGTAGCCCAGCAGCGGCTGCTGCAACCGCAGATGTTCCAGCGCAGTGACGAAACGCATGGCGGCAATCAGCTGGTTTTGGCTGACGTCCTGGCCGCTTTCATATTGCGGAACGCGCTGCTGCAAGAGGCGTAACTGGAGCGTGAATTCCGACATTTCGGCGTCGTTCAGATTCAGCCGTTTTGCTACCGGTCCCCATCCGCCCAGACCCAGGCGGGCATTATCGAGCTGTTCAAGGAACCAGCGTGGATCTTTCCCTTCAGAGACGTGAACATCCAGCAGCAGCAAAATCTCCACGGAGGCGTGGCGAATAATGCCAATACACTGTTCAAATTGTTCACGGATGTGGTGTGAAGTACCCGATGTCATCATTTTCCTTAACGTACTACAAAGCAGAATAAGCTGGCCTTAAAGGCAATTTTTTCTTTTATTTATGTGCTGTTAAACCATAACTGAGATTATGGAGAAATAAAGTGACAGCTCTATAATCATTGAAAATAGTTATGGGAGAATTCGAATGCCGGTACTCACCACTTCGCGTCTGACATGCTCGCCCGTTGAGGAGCAGGACTGGCCGTTTTACCTGTCACTGCAACAAAACCCCGATGTGATGCGATTTATCGCCGAAAAGCGCCCTATTGCGGTGATCCGTGAGGCTTTTGAGCCACGCCTCCAGCCGTGGGAACCAGGCAGCGCACACTGGATGTGCCTTATCGTGCGCGACACCGTCAGCCAAACGCCGCTGGGTGCCACCGGATATATTCACAGAGATAATGATTGTGCCGAAGTGGGATTTATTTTCGACCCACACGCACAGGGGAAAGGCTACGGATATGAGTCGCTGCGCGCCGTGTGTGATTACGCGTTTAATGAGGGGGGAATTCGCCGTCTCACCGCCACGGTGACGGTGGGCAACCTCGCCTCCCGCGCCCTGCTGGAAAAAGCGGGCTTTGTGCTGGAAGGCGAGCTACGTGAAAACTACTGGCTTGCTGAGCGCTGGCAAAACGACTGGATATTCAGTCTGTTAAAACATGAGTATCCCGCACAGGGCCGTTAACGATTTACAGGAACATCCCGCCTGAGACTTCGATGCGCTGCGCGTTCATCCAGCCCAGCTCATCGCTCAGCAACGCGGCGATAGCATCACCGATGTCATCCGGCAGCCCGACGCGTCCAAGGGCGGTGTTCGACGCCACCATCTGATTGATCTGGACATTATCGCGCACTCGCCCGCCGCCAAAATCGGTTTCAATCGCACCCGGCGCGATAATATTGGCCGTGATTTTACGCGCGCCTAACTCTTTGGCCTGATAGCGCGTCAGCACTTCCATCGCCCCTTTCATTGCCGCATAGGTACTGGAGCCAGGCTGCGCAAAGCGCGCCAGGCCGCTGGAGACGTTCAGGATACGCCCGCCGTCTTTAATCAACGGCAACAGGCGCTGGGTCAGGAAGAACGGGCCTTTGAAATGGACGTTCAGGGCGTCATCAAACTGCGCTTCGGTGGTCTCTGCAAACGGGGCATATAAACCGGTTCCGGCGTTGTTTAATAAATAATCGAAGGTGTCGCGCTGCCACACATGCTTAAGCTGGGAGCGGACTTCAGCGACAAAGCGTTCGAAGGTCGAGGTATCCCCGACGTTCAGCTGCAATGCCACCGCTTTCACCCCTTTTAATTCAATTTCGCGCACAACATCCTGCGCCTCTTTCTGGCTGCTCTGGTAAGTCAGGATGATTCCGGTTCCCTTCGCAGCCAGCTTCAGCGCCGCGTTTTTCCCCAGCCCACGGCTGCCACCTGTCACTAATGCAATACGTTCACTCATGAGAAACCTCGTTTCGTTTGATATGGCGATTGAGAAAGAGCTTATTAGGTGATAGAAAATCAATAAAGAGGGTCAAAAACGCTTCACTGTTTCATTAATAACAATAATGAGCGCAGCCTATGGATAAAATTCACGCAATGCAGCTCTTCATCCGCGTGGCGGAACTGGAGAGTTTTTCTCGCGCCGCGGACACGCTGGGTCTTCCTAAAGGTAGCGTATCGCGCCAGATTCAGGCGCTGGAAAACCTGCTCGGTACTCAGCTTTTGCACCGCACGACGCGCCGCGTCAGCCTTACGCAGGACGGCATGGTCTATTACGAACGGGCAAAAGATCTGCTGGCAAACCTCGACGAACTGGACGGTCTTTTCCAGCATGATCCCACCAGCATCAGCGGACGATTGCGCGTCGATATGCCCGTTGGCGTTGCGCGAAATTTAGTCATCCCAAAACTGCCCGCTTTTTTGCAGCAGTACCCCGGCATTGAGCTGGAATTGAGCAGCAGCGATCGGATGGTCGATGTCATCCGCGAAGGATTTGACTGCGTGGTACGCGTCGGCACGCTGAAGGATTCGGGCTTAATCGCCCGCTCGCTGGGTAAACTGTCGATCATTAACTGCGCCAGCCCGGACTATCTGGCGCGTTTTGGCTATCCGGAGACGCTGGACGATCTGGCTTCCCACGCGGTGATTCATTACGCGCTGAATCTGGGTACCCGCCCGCAGGGTTTCGAGTTTTATAACGGCGATGCCACCCAGTGGGTGAAGACCGGCGGCATTTTAACGGTTAACAGTACCGAGACCTACCACGCGGCGTGTCTTGCCGGACTGGGGATTATTCAGGTGCCGCGCGTCGGCGTGCGCGAGGCGCTAAAGGCCAAAAAAATGGTCGAGATCCTGCCGCAATACCGCGCCGAACCGATGCCGGTTTCGCTGATTTACCCGCATCGTCGCAATCTCTCGCGGCGGGTTCATCTGTTCATGGAATGGCTGACGACGATAATGAAAGCTTACGTTGATTAGTCGCGAGCTATAATTCAATAAATTCCCGCCAAACGAAAAAAGGAAAATGCGCGTGACGCCGGAAAACAACCCGCAACGACCCACTCAAGAACTGGAATACGAACCCATCACAAAGATGGAATCTGAGCCGCAAAAAAGCCCCTCAGCCGCTAAAGCCACCAAAGCGCTGGAGACCGTCACCGGAACCGCGCAAAAGATTCAGCGCCGTCCGATGGTTGCGCACCTGATCCGCGCCGCAGAGCGCTTCAACGACCGCATGGGCAACCAGTTTGGTGCGGCCATTACCTACTTCTCCTTCCTGTCGATGATCCCGATTATGATGGTGTCATTTGCGGCGGCGGGTTTTGTCCTCGCCTCGCACCCGACGCTCTTGCAGGACATCTTCAACAAGATTCTGGTTAATGTGAGCGACCCGACGCTGGCCGGCACCCTGAAAAGCACCATCAACACCGCGGTGCAGCAGCGTACCACCGTGGGGATTGTCGGGCTGCTGATTGCCCTCTATTCCGGTATCAACTGGATGGGGAACCTGCGCGAGGCGATTCGCGCCCAGTCGCGCGACGTCTGGGAGCGCAAGCCGCAGGATCAGGAAAAAATCTGGATTAAGTATTTCCGCGATTTCGTGTCGCTGATTGGCCTGCTGGTCGCCCTGGTTGTGACGCTGTCGATCACCTCTGTCGCCGGTTCCGCGCAGCAGATGATCATTTCAGCGCTCTATCTGGACTATATCGACTGGCTGAAACCCGCCTGGCGGCTGATTGGTCTGGCAATCTCCATTTTTGCCAACTATCTGCTGTTCTTCTGGATCTTCTGGCGATTACCGCGCCACCGTCCGCGCAAGAAAGCGCTGATCCGTGGGACCTTTATCGCCGCGATTGGCTTTGAAGTGATTAAAATCGTGATGACGTACACCCTGCCGTCGCTGGTGAAATCCCCGTCTGGCGCGGCGTTTGGCTCGGTTCTCGGTCTGATGGCGTTCTTCTACTTCTTCGCCCGTCTGACGCTGTTCTGCGCCGCGTGGATTGCCACTGCCGAATACAAAGACGACCCGCGAATGCCGGGCAAAACCCACCGCTAAATGGCGTATCGGGCTGAATAAGAATGCAAAGTTTCAGCCCGATTCACCATTTCAGCATATAAATCCAGCCTGTAACTTTTATTTAACCAAAAACCAGTTTTATCAACTGATATTTGAATTTTGTGAAGCATTTCATGGAAGCTATTTCGTCAGCCTGAATATTATCCGCTTTTTGCTGCTTTTCTCACCGCGTCGCGCCCTTGTTACAGATTGAAATGTCGCTTTTGCTATGCGTAATATGGCCTTTCGTCAGACCAAACAATAAGAAAATTTTATGCAAGCCACAGCCACAACTCTCGATTCAGAACCGGAAAGCACGCCGGTAAACTCGCGTAATAAAGTCGTCGTTGCCTCCCTGATTGGCACCGCTATCGAATTCTTCGATTTCTATATTTACGCAACCGCCGCGGTCATCGTTTTTCCGCATATTTTCTTCCCGCAGGGTGATCCGACGGCTGCAACGCTGCAATCGCTGGCTACGTTTGCTATCGCCTTTATCGCACGTCCGATTGGTTCGGCGGTCTTCGGACACTTTGGCGACCGCGTCGGGCGTAAAGTGACGCTGGTAGCGTCGCTGCTGACGATGGGGATTTCTACCGTAGCGATTGGCCTGCTGCCGACCTACGAAACGATCGGTATTCTGGCGCCGATGCTGCTGGCGCTGGCGCGTTTTGGTCAGGGCCTGGGGCTTGGCGGTGAGTGGGGCGGCGCGGCGCTGCTGGCGACAGAAAATGCGCCACCGCGTAAACGCGCGCTGTACGGCTCTTTCCCGCAATTGGGCGCGCCGATTGGCTTCTTCTTCGCGAACGGCACCTTCCTGCTGCTCTCCTGGCTGCTGACCGACGAGCAGTTCATGAGCTGGGGCTGGCGTATTCCGTTTATCTTCTCGGCAGTGCTGGTGCTGATCGGCCTGTATGTGCGCGTTTCCCTGCATGAGACGCCGGTGTTCGCCAAAGTCGCGGCGGCGAAAAAGCAGGTGAAAATCCCGCTGGGCACGCTGCTGACCAAACACCTTCGCGTAACGGTACTCGGCACCTTCATCATGCTGGCGACCTATACGCTGTTTTATATTATGACGGTCTACTCCATGACCTTCAGTACCGCAGCAGCCCCCGTGGGCCTTGGTCTGCCGCGCAATGAAGTGCTGTGGATGCTGATGATGGCGGTGATCGGTTTCGGCGTGATGGTGCCGATCGCCGGGCTGCTGGCGGATAAATTTGGCCGTCGCTCAAGCATGATCGTGATTACGTCGCTGATTATTCTCTTCGCACTGTTCGTCTTCCCACCGCTGCTGGGTTCAGGTAGCCCTGCGCTGGTGATGGCTTACTTACTGATTGGTTTGAGCCTGATGGGGCTGACCTTTGGCCCGATGGGTGCGCTGCTGCCGGAGCTGTTCCCGACCGAAGTGCGTTACACCGGCGCGTCGTTCTCCTATAACGTGTCATCGATTCTGGGTGCCTCTGTCGCGCCGTATATCGCCACCTGGCTGCAGGCGAACTATGGGCTGTTCTACGTGGGCGTGTATCTGGCGGCGATGGCAGGGTTAACGCTGATTGCGCTGCTGTTGACGCACGAAACGCGGCATCAGTCTTTATAACTAAAAACGGCAACCTCGGGTTGCCGTTTTTTTTCTGTTAACCCTCTCATTCGGGAGAGGGCTGGTTGAGAGCATCACACGCCTCGTTACTTTTTCATCTGCGACAAAATCGTCCGACACTGATTGGTGTCACCTTCAGACGGCGAAATCAGGGCCAGCAGAGCCGCCGCTGGCGTGACAAGCGTTGCCAGCGCTGCCGCGACAGCGCCGCGCGCAATCAACGGCCCGGCTTTGACACCCGCCTGCGGATTTTTGAACGAACCGCGCACATAAAGCGGTGAACGCAGGGTAATAATACGGAAGCCTTTACTCTCCGGATCGATGGTTAAATCCAGCTGCTCCGAGGCCATGCTTGCCGTCCCGGTTACGTTGATCACCGCATTTTCCGTATCGAAGGCAAAAATCTGCGGACGCGCCACGCCGTTGACCAGATCCAGATTGGCCGCCGCGCAGTTCACCCGCACTTCATCATCACCAAAAATCTGCCCGATGATAAAGTTGCCGACGTTCAGCCCGAGGATCTCCATCAGGTTGCGGCTCACCAGACCGTCATTCATCAGCAGTTTGAGATTCCCGTTGCTGCTGCCGAGCAGCGCCGCGATGGAGTTCCCCACCCCACGAATATCAGCATCACCGTTCATTTCACCGAGGGTTTTCTGCATCAGCTCCACGTTCGGCATCAGCTGTTTCAGCTTCAGCCTGCGCGCCTGAATATCGGCCCGCCCCTGCATCGGCTTTTTATCGCCTTCGAGGTGAATGTTGGAGGAGATGGTCCCGCCCGCCAGCCCGAATTTCAGCGGCTGCAGGCGCAGATCGGCGTTTTTCAGGATGATATGGGTCGAGAGGTCGCTTATCGGCAGCGTGCTGCCGTGCTCGATTTTGCGCCCCTTGAAGCGCACATCGGCGTCCATCACGTCCCATTTGTCGGTTTCAAAGCGGTCATACGGCAGCACTTTGTCCGACGGCTGAATGTCTTTCTCACCTTTCTTCTGCTCAGAGCGTTTGGATTGCTGAGCGCCTTTACCCGAATCGACGCCAATCAACGGCCCGAGATCGGCGAGGCGCAGCTGGCGCGATTCCACGTCACCTTCCAGTTTCGGGCGCGGTTTGCCAGTGGTATAAGCGAGCGAGCCGTGAATGTCGCTGTCACCGATACGGCCATTAAAATTGCGGTAATCAAAGACCGACGATTTTTCCGTATCGATTTTGGCGACCAGCCGCCCGTCCGTCTCAAACGGTGGCGTATCCGGGAGCAGGACGCCGGTTAAGTCGTACAGCTCGCCGAGCGAATCACCGGAGAATTTGAGCTGCAAATCGACGCCGCCCATTTTCATCGGGTCATGTACCGTGCCGACAAACGCCACACGGGTGTTACCCGATCGAAAATCCGCCTGCACCGGGAACGGTGTACCTTCACTGCGCAGCGCCAGTACGCCGCCAATTTTGCCGGTCCCGCTGAGAGGTTGCTCGTTGTAGCGCCCTTTCGCTTTCAGGCCAAAGACGTAATCGCCCACGCGGGTTTTCTCGTCTTTGCCTTTGGTGCCGGTGACTTCGCTGAACGGCAGCGGTTTGCCCAGCGGATCGACCAGGATCTCAATATCCGCTTTGCTGACTTTGTCATCGATGGCGATCCGCCCGCGATCGAACAGAATATTATCCAGCCGGAAAGACCAGGCCGACGGCGGCGCATTGGGATCTTTCTCACCGCTGCTGGCCAGATTAAAGGTCCAGTTGTTGTTCTTCTCTGACAGGCGAATCAGCCTCGCGTCGGGCTGTTGCAGTTTGATCCACGGGAGATAGACGGTTTTCGTCAGCAGCGCTAACGGTGCCAGCGTCGCTTCCACGCGCGGCAGGTGGACCATGGTGACTTCCGGAATATCGGGCGGGTTGCCGAGAATAATATCGTTGGCATGAACGTGCGGCCAGGGCACCCAGCTGCGCCAGCCCGTTTCGTCTTTCTGCCGCTCCCAGACCACACCGAGATCGCCGCGAATGGCGAAAGGCCGGTTCAGTTCAGTGGAGACTTTCTGGTTGATGGTCGGTTTGAGGCGGTTCCAGTCGAACGTCGCGATGATGATGATGGCGACCACAATCAACAACAAGAAGATCCCTGCTACCCAGGTGACGATCCTGGTGGTTTTGGACATCGTTATCCCCTTTTTTATTACCTTGCCTTTCATGAATATAGCTCAGGCATGGGAAAAAAGGGGGACGCTGCTTCCGGGAATAGCGCGTGTTCGCCACGCGCTATTCTGGGAAACAGCAGAGGTTACAACGTGATAATGACGTTATCGAGCGTATCCATCGGTACCGGACGAGAGAGGAAATACCCCTGTGCGGCCGCTGCGGGGGAGTTCTGCACATCCCGCCACTCTTCGAGCGTTTCAACGCCTTCAACAATCACGCCCTGGCAATAGCGATTCATCAGCTGCAATAGCAGCGTGAATAAATTGCGGCCTTCCTGGGTCTGGCGCAGCATGATGAACAGGTCGCGGGCCACTTTGATGTAGTCGTAGCGTACTTCGCTTAACGCAGAGAAGTTCGCCATGCCCGTGCCGAAATCATCCAGCCACAGGGGGCCAAATTCGCACATCGAGGCAAAGGAGGAGTCCTGCGGCAGGCGCACGTGCTCGACCAGCTCAAAGCGCATCCATGGCAGCGAGGCGACCAGTTTCTGCAGCTGCGGGTTCTGGCGCAGCGCGATCAGCGTCGGGCCGTCGACGTTCACCGACGCCAGAATGTCGTGGCGGGCGAAAAAGTCCCGTTTCGTCCCCAGCATTTCGAGCTGCTCTTCCAGCACATCCAGACGCTGACGTACGCTCACCTCGGCGAAATAGCGATCCGGAGCGATGCGCTGCGTGGGATTCGACGGGTGGGTCACGACAGTTAAGATTTCAATTGCCATGAGTCTGCCGTCAATGCGGTAAATCGGCTGATAAGTATAAGCACGCTCACATTGCAGCCAATAGCGATGCTCCTGCAAGCTTTCAATACTTGCTTCCGGAGTGGTGCATAGCCGCTGGATAACCTGCTCTGACTTCATTTCAGATGTCCTGTTGAAAAGAGATGACGTGTCTGGACTCGTCAAAAGGTTATCGGCCCGGGATGTGAGAACTTTATGTTCAGCTGGCGGGGAAAATGAAATTAAGATGACAGAATCTGCCCGGAACGCGCGCTGGCTCAAAAAAAAATTTGGAACGACGTTTTAATATAGTTGACCATAAAATCCCCACAGCGCACACTTACATTAATTTATCGGTTCAGGTTCACGACTATGTCTAAAAAAATTGCCGTGATTGGCGAATGCATGATTGAGCTGTCACAAAAAGGTGCGGACGTTAGCCGCGGTTTTGGTGGCGATACGTTGAATACTTCGGTCTATATTGCCCGTCAGGTCGCCCCTGACGCGCTGACAGTCAACTATGTGACCGCACTCGGTACCGACAGCTTCAGCCAGCAGATGCTGGAAGCCTGGCAGAGTGAAAACGTCCAGACGTCGCTGATTCAGCGTATGGAAAATCGTCTTCCGGGGCTGTACTACATCGAGACCGACAGCACCGGCGAGCGCACGTTCTACTACTGGCGCAACGAAGCCGCAGCCAAATTCTGGCTGGAGAGCGACGAATCTGCGGCCATCTGCGAAGAGCTGGCGACCTATGATTATCTCTACCTGAGCGGAATCAGCCTGGCGATATTAAGCCCATCCAGCCGCGAAAAACTGCTCTCCCTGCTCCACGAATGCCGCGCGAACGGCGGGAAAGTGATTTTCGATAACAACTACCGTCCGCGCCTGTGGGCGAGCCGCGAAGAGACGCAGCAGGTTTATCAGCAGATGCTGAACTGCACCGATATCGCGTTCTTAACCCTCGATGACGAAGATGCCCTGTGGGGCGAAAAACCGGTCGACGACGTGATCGCCCGTACGCATCAAGCCGGTGTGTCGGAAGTGGTGATTAAGCGTGGCGCCGATTCCTGCCTGGTCTCTGTGGCAGGTGCTGCCGTGGTGGACGTCCCTGCGGTGAAACTGGCGAAAGAAAAAGTGGTGGATACCACGGCGGCGGGGGATTCGTTCAGCGCCGGATATCTGGCCGTGCGCCTGACGGGCGGTACGCCTTCGGAGGCCGCAAAACGCGGACATCTGACGGCGAGTACAGTGATTCAGTATCGCGGGGCGATTATCCCGCGCGAGGCGATGCCTGACTGAGTTCGTGCACGACACCCGGCTGACAAACAAAAAAAACGGCAACCATCGGTTGCCGTTTTATTATCTTTTGGCCATTACTGCGCTTGCGGAATATCCGTCGCATCCTGATGCAAATCATCGGCCGCAGGCTGAGCGGTACGCTCTTCGTGCGACATGATCTCATCCCAGGTGGCCTGTAGCTCTTTCATGTTGTATTCCGGCTCGCCTTTCGGCTGCAGCAGAACAAGCGCCATATCTTGCGACAACTGCTGACGCAGATCCTGATTAATCATCTCGACGGTCAGGCTGTTCAGGAAGTCCTGGCGCAGTTTCTGATACTGCTCCGGCGCGATATCCACCACCTGATTTTGCAGGGAGCGAATGCGCTGGCTGATCAGGATATCCGTGTCAGTGCGGGCGTAGGTTGCAAACAGTTTTTGCAGCTCCAGATTCTTCTGGGCCACCAGCGCGTTGAACTCTTCTTCGCCCAGGCCGTCTTTACGCACTTTGGCCAGCTCTTTGGCGACAACGCTGAGATTCGTGTTCAGTTTGTCGTTTGGCGACTCCACGTTAATCGCACACTGTCCGCGCTGGAACAGCACGCGGCAGTCGAAGCCAATCCCGATATCCTTCGCATTGTTTTTGCTGAGCGTCTGCTGAACATGCCAGAACAGCGCTTCACGGGCGAGATCGGCACGCCAGTAGCGCAGCAGCGCGGCGGATTCACGAATCGGCTGCCATGGGGTGTCCCACATCAGCGACAGACGGTCCTGACGCACGGAGTCGGTCATGATGCTCACCGGCTCGGCACGCAGCGGGGCCAGCGTTGAAACCGGCGCAGGCACTTCGCGTTTACCCTTCAGATCGCCAAAGGTTTTGCCAATCTGTTCGATCACCGCGCGGCTGTCGACGTTGCCGACCACAATCAGGGTCATCGCATCCGGGGTGTACCATTTTTGATAGAACGATTTGACCTGCTCGATATCCACCGGCTGTTTGACCGGCTCTGCCGGATCGTGTCCCAGCAGCGATGAGCCTTTCAGGCGGTAACGCCACCAGCCGTCTTTGGTATCCGCAGGCCAGGTCGCCACCATGTCGCTGTTGCTCAGGGCATAGTTAACCGTATCGGGGGTGATCGCCACTTTACCGGCGGTATCGCCCAGCCACGTCAGGGCCTCTTTCAGAAGGTCGTTACGGTTGTTAGGCAGGCTGAGGTTAAACATGGTGTAGTCGTAGGAGATAACTGCAGGTGGAAGTGGACGTTTCGGGTCGATGCCCTGCTGCCACAGTGAACGCACCTGCACTGCTTGCAAACTGCCGCTTTGGGTCAGCGCCAGTCGAGGAATAAAATGGCTAAGCCCGCTCTGCTGCGTGCTCTCGGTTAATGAACCGGTATTGACGGAAAGACGAATTTCGATGCGGTCACTGGGACGTTGCGGAGTGGCTAAAACCTGCCACTGAAAACCATTCGTCAGTGTGCCCTGCTGCCAGGCTGGGTCGGGCTGGAGCGTATCTGCCTGCACATAACTGGCTGCTGCCATCATCAGCAAACCGCCGGTTAAGAGTCGAATTTTTGTGCCCTGCATGTAAACCCCTGATCAACATTCCTGGTTAAAAAGAGTGTCTCACTACATTGAGCACTCTGAAGATAACGTTCAAACACTTCGATTAGACCGCGTGTTCTGCGAAACGTCACGGCGAGAAGTGAAATATACCCGAAAAAAATCTTGTCGAAGTATGACAGGTATGAGCAGTTATTATGCGCAGGAGCCCGCTCCCCGACAAGGGTGAGCGGGCATAAGTGCTGAATTTATGAGGATAAACCGTGGGATTTACTCTCTGGCACGCGATTATTCAGCGTATCGTCGAGTTTTTTATGGTCCAGCTCTTTCACCCATTTCGCCACCACCACCGTGGCAACACCGTTACCCACCAGGTTAGTCAGGGCGCGGGCTTCGGACATAAAGCGGTCGATGCCGAGAATGAGCGCCAGGCCCGCCACCGGAAGATGCCCTACTGCCGAGATGGTCGCCGCCAGCACGATAAACCCGCTGCCCGTCACGCCCGCCGCCCCTTTCGAGGAGAGCAGTAGCACCACCAGCAAGGTGATCTGATGGAAGATATCCATGTGGCTGTTGGTCGCCTGGGCGATAAACACCGCCGCCATGGTCAGGTATATCGACGTTCCATCAAGGTTAAACGAGTACCCCGTCGGAATGACCAGCCCCACCACCGATTTACGGCAGCCCAGTTTTTCCATCTTATCGAGCATACGCGGCAGTGCGGATTCGGAGGACGACGTCCCCAGCACAATCAGCAGCTCTTCGCGGATGTAGCGGATAAATTTGAAAATACTGAAGCCCGTCGCGCGCGCAATACTGCCCAGCACCACGACCACAAACAGAATACAGGTGATATAGAAGCAGATGATCAGCTGGCCGAGCTGCACCAGGGTGCCGACGCCATATTTACCGATGGTAAAGGCCATCGCCCCGAACGCCCCGATGGGTGCCAGGCGCATGATCATATTGATGATGCCGAAAATCACCTGCGAGAAGCTTTCGATTACGTTGAAAATCAGCTGCCCTTTGCTGCCCAGGCGGTGCAGGGCAAAACCAAACAGCACGGCGAACAGCAGCACCTGCAGGATATTCCCGCTGGCGAAGGCGCCAATCACGCTGCCGGGAATGACATCCAGCAGGAAGGCGACGATGCCCTGGTCTTTGGCCTGCTCGGCGTAAACGGCGACCGCTTTCGCATCCAGCGTCGAAGGATCGACGTTCATCCCCGCGCCCGGCTGCACGACGTTGACAATAATCAGGCCGATAATCAGCGCAATCGTACTGACAACTTCAAAGTACAGCAGCGCCACCGCACCGGTCCGGCCTACCGCCTTCATGCTTTCCATGCCAGCGATACCGGTCACCACGGTACAGAAGATAACGGGCGCGATGATCATTTTAATGAGCTTAACGAACGCGTCGCCAAGCGGTTTCATTTGAGCGCCCAGTTCAGGGTAGAAATGGCCAAGCAGAATACCGATGGCAATCGCTGTCAGGACCTGAAAGTAAAGGCTTTTAAAGAGAGAGGTTTTCATAGGGTGTCCTTGGAAAGAAAAACCACAGGATTCTTATGGGTACAACTTTCCTGCGGCTTTAAAATAACACCCGTAAAACATGACAGAAATGAACTTAGATCAAATATGAAACATGAATGTTAAAAACTGTGTGCTGACTCGAACAAGCCAGCAACAAAGTTAGACATTTACGTAAGAATTGTCGCCCGTAAAGTAGCGTTTTTCGAACTCTTCCGCCGGAACGGCTCGGGCAAACAGGAAACCTTGTCCACTTTCGACACCCGCCTGCGCCAGCCAGTCGCGCTGGGCTTCGGTTTCGACCCCTTCGGCAATGACGTGCAGATTCAGGCTGCGCGCCATCTGGATAATGGCTTCCACCATGCTGCTGTCGTCCGGCAGGCCGTCGACGAAGGTTTTATCGATCTTCAAGACATCCACCGGCAGCGTTTTCATGTGCTGGAGCTGACGCAGACCGGCGTAACCCATGCCGAAATCATCCAGCGCAATGCGGATACCGGCGTTGCGCAGCGGTTTCAGAATCGCCACCGCTTCGTTTGGATCGTCGATGCGACGGCTCTCCGTCACCTCCAGAATCAGGGTGTCCGGCTTGATGCGGTAGCGGTTGATCAGCTCCAGCATCTCGGAAACCATCGTCGGATGCATCAGTTGTAGCGCCGACAGATTCACCGACAGCGGCATGTTGATCCCGCGCTCCTGCCAGGCTGAAAGCTGGCGGCATGACTCCTCCAGCACCCAGTAGCCGACCGTCACCATCAGGCCGCAGGATTCGATGCGCTCAATAAGCCCCTCGGGCAGCTCCCATGAGCCATCTGGCTGCATGACGCGCAGCAACGCTTCCGCGCTGGTGACGTCGCCCGTGGCCAGATTCACCTGCGGCTGGAGCCAGATCGCAAAGTGGTGGTTATCGAGCGCCGTGAGGATATCGCTCTCTTCCGTCAGGCGCTGCTGCGCCTTTTCCATCTGCTCTGGCTCGAAGAACTGGATCTGATTTTTGCCCTTACGACGGGCGGTAAAGGCCGCCGAGAAGGCGCGGCGATAGAGTTGTTCTGCCGTCAGATCGCCATAATACATCGCCAGGCCAATGCTGGCGCTTGGGCGCAGCTGGATACCCTGGATGGGCAGCCGCTCATTAATGACAGTGAGCACTTGCTGACCTAATGTGATGGCGTGCCACGGCTCTTTCACACCGTGGGCCAGAATCACAAAGTCGTAGCCGCTGACCTGCGTCAGTACCATGCGCGGCGCCAGCACCGATTTGATCTTCTCCACCAGCGTTAAGAGCAGCATTTCACGCTGGCTCTCTTTCAGCACGCCCGCCGTGTCCTGCAGGGTTTCACAGGCCACTGCCATCAGCGCGGTGGTCTGCTGGCGCGCGACGGTTTGCTCCAGCAGGGCCATCAGGAATGCCTTATTCGGCAAATCCGAGACCGGGAAGCGGGTCGCGTTGCTGTTGATTTCATCATGCTGACGCATCAGGCGCTGCTGATTGATGTTGTAGCTCCGCACCAGCATGCCAATTTCATCGTCGTGGTGCAGGCGCGGCAGGGCCAGCTGGTGCCCGACCTGGTCCTGCGGGGCGAGATTGTCTAGCTCTCGGGCAATTTTACGCAGCGGATGGACGATCAGCCGGTTAATGCACCAGGTGAGCGCCACGGTCAGGATCAGCGTCAAAAGTAAGTAAGTGGTCACTAACGTGGAGATCCAGCTCATGACAAACTTATGCATGCGATAGGCATCTGCCTGCAACACCAGATAGGCCAGCGGCTGCGGGTTCGCAGGGCGTTCGAGAGAATAGAGCGGGAGCGAAATCTGCACCGGCAGCTCAAACAGCCGCATGATCATCATCGGCACCGGACGTTCGGGAATAAAGCTCATCCGCAACGCCTGGAATTGATTGGGCAATACCACATCCGCGCGGCTGACGATCCCCGCAGGCTGAATGCGCTTGATGATGGTTTCTGCTTCGGGGATATCCCCTTTGAGAATGGCGGCGGAAAGCGGTTCACGGACCGAGCGGGCAATACTTTCCAGTTGCGAAGCCGTGTTGTAGCGATTCTGCTGTACGGAATGAAACAGCAAAATGACGCAAAAGACGAATACAAACACCATAGTGACGGCTGAGACCATCGCCATTTGTTTGATAGTTAAAGAACGGCTGACACGCAAATTGACTCTCCACAAAACCCGAAGCATAGGGTAACAAAGTGTTACCCTATTCCCGGCAGAGTATACCCGATCGCGACGATTTTAAGAGAGCCTAAGAGGTGGATTAAAGATAAATCCGGTTACCAGTCCGCGTAAGGGATCAGCGGTTGCGGAGGCAGGTCCATATCGCCCTGCCAGCCCTCAGCCGAGTAGCGCACGTAAATTAACGCATGACTCGGGGTGTAATCTTTCGCCTCCTGAATATCAACGCCCAAACCGACAAACCAGTTTGAGGTCACGCGACGTTCGATAATCGCCCGCGCGGTATAACCGGTACCGGACGAGCTGCTGCCATTTTCCGGCTCTTTTTTGTCGGAATACATCAGGTTGTCATCGATATCGTAGTGATTATCTGGAATCAATCCCTGAATCGGGTAACGCATCCCGTCTTTGGTTTTGGAATGCGACCAGGAGACCGACCCGCCCAGCTCCCATGACCAGTTTTCGGTGCGTTTACGCCAGGTGACCGGCAGCGCGAAGGAGACATACTCCTGCGGGCTGTAGTAGCCGCCCTGTCCCAGAGAATAGGCACTCAAATCTTTGTCGTAATGCCAGAGCATATTCGACACGCCCACCGTCAGACGCTCGTTGTTGTCGTTGATAAGCTTATAGTAATAGCCGGTCATCCAGCGAATACGCCAGTTATCCTCGACGTTTTTGCCCTGCAAAGAGTCCATATTCAGGCTTGACCAGACGCCGTTCGCTTCGCCTTTGTCGTAACTGACGCTGACGCCACCACCGGTTGCGCGCACGCCGCCCCAGGTGGTTCCCGTGTTCGGGTCTTTTTGTCCGGCGAAGGCCAGCAGTGAGCTGGAGATCGGGCGACGATGGGCATTCAGGGTGTAACCGATCGGGCCGAGATCGTTGCTGTAACTCAGGCCGCCGACCACATCGACGACGTCAAAGCCCATCGGCGTGGTGCCGATGTCCATCTCCCAGGTTTTGTTCTGCCAGCCAACGGCCACGCTGGCGCCGTTTTGTTTCTGGCTGGTGTTGCCGCTACACGGCGTCGCCGCACAGGTACCCCATTTCGGGTCGTAGGTGCCACCGTTGGTATCGAAGGAACCCGCGTCCATGTTCACCATGTCGCTTCGGAAGAACATCCGTCCGTCCGACAGCGGCGCATCCACGTGCAGCATGGTGGTGTGCGCTTTCAGGTCGGAATACCCGCCCGTACCGCTGGAACCCCAGTAGTCGTGCTGCAGCGTGACATTCACATCCTGCTGCTTATAGAGATCCGCCGCATCGCTGCGCACGCCGCGTTTCAGCCAGTCGTCTTTTTCGTCATTGCGCGTCAGACGGGTGAAGCTGTCGTTATCTTCAGGGCGCGACGGGGTGACACCGGAGGCCACCATTGCATCTTTGTAGGTTTCCAGCGCCTGCTGCGGTTGGCCGCTTTGAGCCTGGAAGTTAGCCGCATCGCGCAGCACCAGCGCGCTTTCCATCGACGGCGGCTGCGATTTGGCCTGCGGAAGGATTTTGCTGTAGGTCTGCTGTGCGGCGGTCGTATCACCGAGATCGGCCTGCACCCGCGCGATGCGACGCTGCGTGTTGATCGACGGCGCCTCACCGTTCTGCCCGGCAGGCAGTTTGGCAAGCTCAGCGCGGGCGCCGTCTTTATTGCCTTGCGCGATATAGACTTCCGTCAGGCCGAGCAGGGCGTCAACATTTTGCGGTTCGCGCTGCAGGACAGTGCTGTAGGCCGCAATGGCCGACGTGTTATCCCCGCGCTGCTGCGCCCAGTCGGCCAGCGTTAAATCGATACGTGAGGAGGCAGGCTGCTGGCGCAGCAGCGTTTCGGCTTCCCGCTCCTGGCCGCTTTCACGCAGGCGATTGGCGGTTTCCAGCACCTGATCGCTTTGCAGGCGGTTAGCCAGTTCCTGAATGTTGCCGCTCCACTGCGCGCGCGGCAGAGTGTTCAGGTGCGCAAGGGCCGCGCGATCCTGATTGTTACCCGAAAGATATAACCCGTAGGCATACACCTGCTCCGGATCGGCCGGTTTTTGGCTGGCCAGCTGGCGCATAAGCGTATCCGCCTGGCTGCGCTGTCCGGCACTGTAGAGATCGCGCGACAGGCGATAGGTAATCCACACATCGCCCGGCGAGAGCGCCAGACGGCGGCGCTGAATTTCCGCTGCCTGTGCAAATTTACCCTCGTTCTCCAGCTGTTCTGCCTGCTGGGATAATCTGTCGTTGGTCAGGCTGCGTTCGATATCGTCGATACTGCGACGCTGGCTGGCAGAGAGCGAGCGGATAAACTGGTCGGCTTTTTCCGGCGATTCCGCACGGTAGATATTCGCCAGCCCGCGCACCGCGTTGCTGTTGCCGCTGTCCATCCGCAGGGCCTGGCGGTAGAAACGCTCGGCGGCGGCGTTGTCTTTGCGCGCGACGGCGGCATCACCCAGCCCGAGCACCGCGTAGCTGTCGGTGTTATCGACAGTGCGCGCCTGCTGGTAGTAACGTTCTGCCTGCGCGACATTGTTGGCTTTCAGCGCGGCATCGCCCTGCTGGATCAGCAGCCAGTAACGGTTCACTTTCAGCAGGCTGTCCCATTTCCCACGGTTATCACTCTGTGGATCGAGGGCAATGGCTTTTTCAAACTGTGCAACGGCGCGGGCACGATCGCCGCGCTGGGAGTAGGCCTGGCCCAGCGCGCCTACGGCTTCGCTGTCGGTGTGATTGGCATTTACCGCCTGCTGTAGGTCTGATACTGCTTTATTGCCCTGTCCTGCCTCCACGGCGGCCAGCCCTTCGGCTTTGGCGCGGAACGCCGGATCGGCCAGCTGTTTTTGCTGGGCTTCCAGCTGCGAGCGGGCGGCAGTAACGTTATCGCCCGCGCTGAACACCTGCAGATAATCCTGGAGCGCTTTTACGCTGCCGGCGCTGACCGGCAGGTCTTTGATCTGCTGATACCAGATATCAGAGGCCGCATCGCGCCCGGCGTTCGATCTCGCCATCTGCCTGAGGACGGCAAAGCCCTCATCGCGACGGCCGTTTTTGAATAACAGCTGGGATAACGAGTTCTGCAGCTCGGTATTGCCAGGGCTGCTGAGGTTAATTTTTTTAAGCTGATTAATAGCCTCGTTGCTACGGGCAGGATTTTTAGCCACCACGTTCCAGTATTCCGCCGCCAGAACGTCGTTTGGCGGATCGCCAGCGAAGATTTTATCGTAGGCGGCAATGGCTTCCTGGGTATGGCCCGTTGTGGCCAGCAGGCGCGCCTGCTGCAGATCCTGACGCCCTTCTGGGGTCGAGAGCAGCATCGCGTTGCGCGACGATTTATAGGCGCTGGAGCTGGGCGCAAGTCCTTTGAGACGGTCTAACTCTTTTTGCGCCCCGGCGTTATCACCCTGACGCAGCAAATAGCGGAAACGCGCGGCGACCACATCCGGATTGTTGGGGTCGATCAGTTCAAGACGATACAACGACTGGCGAACCAAATCCTCGCGGTTGGTCGATTCGCCCAGGCGCACCTGTTCCAGCAGCTGTTGCTGCTGCGGAGAATTGGCGGCCTGCGCCAGCGGCATCAGCGTCAATCCAAGGGATAAACTGAGTAAACTTAATGAGAACTTGCGCATTCCTGGCCCCAGTCAGGGTGTAATTCACCCTTTGCGGTGAAACGAAAACGGTGCTGATCCCATCCTTGTCCAAACAGGGTCAGTACGTAGCTGTAATAGGCGTCGTTACCGGGAAAATGGTCGGCGACACGCTGACGTTGTACCGCTTGTGCATCGCGGTTTTGTAAAAACGGCAGCAGTGAGGCGGAGAAACCAATCGGGCCATTCCCCATGGTTTTACCGCTGGCGACATCGACTTTCTCAGGGGGAACGCCTTTTTTTGTTGTTAGCGTCGCCATGGGTTTAAAACGCGCCAGCAGTCGTGCTTTCTGCGGGTCCCGGTCGTGCAACATGCCCGCCCAGAGATAGACGCGAATCGCATCGTAACTGCCGATAAACGTTTTTTCTGGCTTCAGTTGCCAGCCCTTATTTTTTTGATATTGCACCCAGTCGGGTGAGAACCCTTTTGGCGCGGTTTCCAGCAGCAGGCGCAAATTGGTTTCACGAAGCGTAGTCCAGGGTGCGCCAAAGCGGGTGAAATAGTTCGCCAGCTGCGGCGGGAGATAGCTTGGGTTAAAGCGCCAGGATTTCTCTTCAGCAAAGCCGACTTTGCCAGGCAGCAGCATCAGCCCCAGGCCCGGCACTTTTACCACCTCTTCACTGGCGATGCGCTTGAGCAGCGCTTTCCCGGTGGCGGTGTACTCTGGCGCTTTCCACAGACGCCCCGCCTCCAGCAGCGACCAGGCAATCCAGATATCGGCATCCGACGCTGAATTGCTGTCGATCACCGCCCAGGCGTCTTTCTCTTTCATTCCCCACAGCCAGGCGGGGAGATGCTGGCTCAAATCGCCCTGCGCGAGGTTGTCGCGCGTCCAGCCGAGCAGGCGATCAAAGGTCTGGCGATCGTTCGCCGCGAGGGCAAAAAACAGCGCGTAGCTTTGCCCTTCCGACGTACTGATTTTGCGCGCGTCACTGGGATCAATGACGCGCCCGCCTTCGCTGATATAGTCCTTTTTAAACTGCTCCCATGCAGGCCAGGTACAGGCGGCGCGAACGTTCGACGCCGCCATTACCACCATAGCCATTACGCACCAGCGAAACCCTTTCATCACCGGTTACTCACGATCCGAATGCAGACGACGACGGCTGATAATACGCAGCAGACGCCACATCACCCACGCGAGCAGCACGACGCTTATCGCCGCGAAGACTGCCAGCAGCACCGGATGGTTTGCCAGGGCATACCACATGCGCTCGAACCACGGCAGATGACCGACGTAGTAGACGTCACCCACGCGCAGGCTATTCACGCCGGACTCACGGATCACCGCGACCGAACCAAACATCGCGGCGCGCTTACCACTGTCATTCATCGCGCCATTCAGCAGCTCATACCCGCGCGGGCTGTCTGCCAGCAGGGCGATAACGCTGCGCTGATCGTTGTAAGGAGACTGGAAGCCGACAATCGCCGCCATCGGTCCCTGGGAGCTGATGTTGGTCTGAACGCTCGCTTCGCGGTCGGCCATATCCGGCATGATGCTCGGGAAGGAGGTCTGGCGCAGCGGTGTGTTCACCCAAGACTCGGTCGCATGGACCAGCAGGTCGATACGTTTATCGTCTTTCAGCTTATCCGGAATGGTGCCAATGAGCATGATATCGGCGTCTTTACCCTGAATCTGGCTGCCATCATCCGTCAACGTGACGTTCAGCGCCGGTAAACCGGTTTGTGCGCCGACGGACGCCATCGCATCGAGCAGCGTCGCCACCTGGCCTTCGTTAGGTGTTTTTGGCATCACAACGATGGTTTCAGAGAGGTCGGCCATACGGCTGAACGGGAAGCTGGCGTTAGCAAACGCGCGCAGATCCGGCAGCGCGATAAAGTGATAATACTTCGAGAAGTCGATGGTGGAGTCGTCGCCGATCACCACATGATTCGCGACCGGCTGGAAGGTGATGCAGTTATCCACCGAGCCGCCAGGCATTGGGTTCATGTACTGGAAATCAAAGCGTAACTGGTTCACCGCCCCGAGTTTCAGCGCCGGAATGGAGACGTCTGTTTTGCCGTCCAGCAGACCCTGAAGGACCGGCAGACGCAGCAACAGCTTGTTGGTGTCCTGGCTGCTGGTCAGCGGGAAGGATTGCAGGAACTGGTTGTTCAGGCTGATATCCATGCGCGAGCTGTCTTTGGTTGGCGGCGCGGTATAGCGATAGTTCAGATTGATATCGATCCCGTTACTGCGCAGGAGATAGAGATCCGGCGGCAGGTTCAGGGAGACGTTAATCGCAGATGGCTCAAGCCCGGTAGACTGGAGCTGCTCTTCATAGGTTTTCAGTTCGCCGAAGGTCACCGCGCGATCGGTGCGGATCCAGTTTGGCGCATCGTAAGGTTTACGCGCCAGCAGCGGTTTCACGTCGCCAATGGCGACGCTATTGCCACGGAACAGCACGTTCCCCTGGGCAATGCCTTTCGCCGCCTGGACCAGATCTTTATCATCGCGACCGAATACCACTAACAACTTCACATACGGCTTATCCGGATGATTCATCATTTCGACGGTCGGGCCTTTCACCTCAGGGTGATCGCGGAGGAACGCCGGGCGTTTGTCGTTGGTGGCAAACACGATAGCGTTTCTTTCCGGCAGCTTGTCGAACAGTACCGGGAAGCTCTGCCCGCGCCAGCCAGAGCGGGAGCCAAACCACGAGGTGACGATGGTCGCCGCCTGCTGTTGCGCTACATCCGGTGAACCGGCAAACACCACCGGCAGGTTCAGCTCGCGGTTATCGCGTGGATCAAAGAATGGAATCGGGAACGCGGAAAGGTCATTTTTGACCGCCAGCGTCTGGTAAGTCATGTTCAGGGAGGAGTTACGACCGACGTCCATCCACAGGGTACTGCTGGCCGGGTTTTCGCAGACGTCGCGATAGTGGCCGACAAACTCGAGGCGCACGCGGTTAAAGTCGGTGATAAACAGCGGGTTGATCGGCACCTGCGCCAGGGTTTTCTTGCCCAGCTGTTCTTTGGTGACCGGCAGTACGCCCATCAGCTCATCATTGAGATAGACTTTCAGCTGGGACTGAACCGGCAGCAGGGACGGCGATGGGGTGTATTCCAGATTCAGCAGCGCGCTGGAGACCACTTCATCGCTGCGTATGCCAAATTCAACGCCACCGTTCGGGTTGATCCCGCGCAGGATCATGCTGCCCGGAGGCGGCGCAATCTGCGCAAACGTCAGCTTCACGTCACGCGACGGAACGTTATCCGCAACCATAGGCGCATTCGCACCGTTCACGCCCGGCATCACCTGACCAACCGCCTGCGCGCCCGTCGGCGTTCCCGGCAGGGTATTCCCCTCCGTTGGCTGATTAGGCACCACGTTTTCGGTTTGCCCAGGTGCTGCTGTAACCACCGGATCCGTCGCTTGCGCCACGACAGGCACCGTCGGCGCAGGAGTTTGCGTCGAATTTTCAGGCGCCGCCTGAGCCATCATTGCGGGCAGCGAACTCATCCCAACCGCCACAGCACATATCCAGGAAAGTTTTCTTTTCATCGCGTTATCATCATTGTTGAGCCATAACCGGGTCCGGTTGTTGTTTCGCCTCATCCCGCTCAGGGCGACGAGGGATAAACGACACCACCCAGGAAACCAGCGAGGTAAGTGAACGGAAAATTATTTTCACTGACGGCGGAGCGAATTCTGCAAGGTGGCGATAACCACGGAACCCCAACTTCAGAATATCCAGCAGACTTTCCAGCGGCTTATCTTCCGGGAAGCTATCCTGCCAGAGTGCCCACGTATCCGCGCGGGCAAAGGTACACTGAACAAAATCAATATGTTGCTTCTTGGTGAGCGGCATCAGCTGCAGCCCAACTTCATTGCCCAACACACGCACAACCTGCGTCGGAAATACGTACTCCTGCTGGCCGCGCTTGAGCAGCAATTTCACCTTCTGCCCTTCGAGCACTTTCGCCTGGCCGTTAATCTTGATGCCTAACCCCCCGTCGGAGAAGTCGTGGACGGTACAGGAGAAGAGATGGCCATCTTCACGGGCAATCGCCGCAGGCATGGAGATTTCGACGCGATGGGAGCGACGAACCTGTTTGCTCTCCACCGATACCGCCACCGCGCCGCCGAGAATGATCAGATTGTAGAAGACCCATGCGAGGCTGACGAAGACCGTCAGCACTTCGTTTTCCGGGCCATAGAAGTAGCGCCAGATCCCCACCATCACGCCGAAGATATTCAGCAGGACGAGGAAAATATAAGGGCGGGAGATCACCCAGTCGACGTACTCCTCTTCCACCAGCCCGCCTTTCGCGGTGACGTTGAATTTGCCTTTATGCGGGTTAATCAGCGCCACCAGCGTGGGCGGTGCGATGTACCAGGCCAGCACCGTTTCGTAGATTTCACTCCAGAACGAATGGCGATATTTCCCCTGAATTTTCGAGTTGGTCAGGCTGGCGTGGATCATGTGCGGCAGAACGAACAGGGCAATCATCAGCGCCGGGGCAAAAATGATGTACGCGTGCAGCAGCAGGAAGGCCAGCGGTGCCGTCAGGAAGATCAGCCGCGGGATACCGGACAGGAAGTGGAACATGGCGTTGACGTAGCAGAGACGCTGCGCGAGCTTCAGCCCTTTACCCGTCAGCGGGTTATCGAGGCGGAAAATCTGCACCATTCCGCGCGCCCAGCGAATACGCTGGCCAATGTGGGCGGATAACGATTCCGTCGCCAGCCCCGCCGCCTGCGGAATACGCATGTACGCCGAGGTGTAGCCGCGACGGTGCAAGCGCAGAGAGGTGTGCGCATCTTCGGTGACGGTTTCGACGGCGATACCGCCAATTTCATCCAGCGGTTTACGGCGAATCACCGCACAAGAGCCGCAGAAGAAGGTGGCATCCCACATGTCGTTCCCGTCCTGCACCAGCCCGTAGAACAGCGTGCCTTCGTTAGGCGTTTTACGAAAACGCCCGAGGTTGCGCTCGAACGGGTCCGGCGAGAAAAAGTGGTGCGGCGTCTGCATCATCGCCAGCTGTTTCTCTTTCAGGAACCAGCCCATGGTCATCTGCAAGAACGAGCGCGTCGGGACGTGGTCGCAGTCAAAAATCGACACGAATTCGCCCGTGGCGTACTTCAGCGCGTTGTTGATGTTGCCGGCTTTGGCGTGCTCGTGGGTAGTACGGGCGATGTATTTCACCCCCACGCTGTCGGCGAACTGGCGAAACTCTTCGCGCCCGCCGTCGTCCAGAATCCAGATAGTGAGCTTGTCTTTCGGCCAGTCGATACCGAGAGAGGCGTAAATGGTGTTTTTCACCACGTTCAGATCTTCGTTATAGGTCGGAACGAAAATATCCACCGTCGGCCACTGGGCGGTGTCTTTCGGCAGCGGAACCGGCTGGCGATTCAGCGGCCAGACCACCTGGAAATACCCCAGCACCAGCACCACCCACGCGTAGGTTTCCGCAAACAGCAGGACCAAACCGCAGGTCAGGCTCACCGGGTCATCCCAGTTCAGCGTCGAGGTATAGCGCCACCAGATGTAGCGGCAGGAGACGGTCAGGGAGAGCACAATCAGCATCAGCGCCGAGAAACGCCCTGGAATACGCCGCACCAGCAGGGCCACGCCCCACAGCAGAATCAGGAAGATAAACTGCGCCAGCGGGTTAAACGGCTGAGTGATACAGAGCAGCGCCAGAATGAGCGAGAAAACGACGATCACCCCGAGAATAAAACGCCGCAAGCCGGGATGCAGATGCCCCAGCTCTTTATGCGAATCGAGATGGCTGGTCTGGTCGCTGAAGCGCTCAGGCAGTGTTTCCAGCCACTGATGGTAACGCCCGCGCACGTTCTTAAAGCGACTGTACGTGCGCCAGCGCGGTTCAGTTTTTTCGCGTTTCGCCTGACTGACGATAAGCCATAACGCCTGAATCGCGTAGCGCGCCGGATCGAGAGGGCGCGGGCGGTCAGGATCGAGATGCGGATAAAGCTCGCGATGGCGCGCGCGAATCCGCTGCCAGCGCGGATGTTCGAGTGGGATGAACATCCAGGCCAAAATCACCCAGAAGCAGCCCAGCGCAGCGCTAAACGCAGACGCACCGTGACGGCGATAATTCCGGTAACGCTCGCTTAAGCGCGCGCTAACGGGCGGGATGAGGAGCGCATTGGACAGCCGGCTCATAGGCCTCTCCCGGCAGGCTCCGGGCGTCCGGTATAGTGCAACAGGCACCAGTTCGCCAGAGTGAGGATCTCTTCCGCCGCCAGAGAATCGCTGCGGTATTCGCCGAGCGGCTGTTTGGATGCCATGCACTCGGCGATGGCTTCGTCGCGATGAATGACCATCGGCAGCAGACGACGCTGGCTTTGCAGCCAGACCTGGTAGAGATCGTCCTGAATTTGACTGTTCAGACGTAAATCGTTGATCAGAATATGCGCTCCGTTCGGGAGCACCTGCTGATGCAGGCGAACATGGCAGTTGGCATCCGCGTTCACAATCGTCAGCGTGTGATCGCAGTGTTCGATTAACTGGCGGGTGAGCGGTGAGAAGCCGCTTGGGAGATCGAGCAAAATCCACTGGTAGTGGCTTTTTTCCTGTAACAGCTGCAATGCATCGGCAAAATAGCCCAGCGTGCCATAGCGGGTGTAAATGGACTCTTTTTCGCTTGCGGTCAGCTGGCCGAACGGCAGGATATCGAGCTGCGAGGTGTAACGTTGTGCGGTGTCTCGCCAGTCGCGACCGTCGAGCAACGCCCGCGCCCAGCCATCAGAAGTGTCAAAGTCAACGTTAAAAGACATCCGCAGCAAATTATCGGGACAGGCATCAATAACCAGTACCGATTCGCCTAATATCTGTAATGACCATCCCAGCGCTGCTGTTATTGACGTCGTGCCAACACCGCCACGAATGCCCTGTAATCCAAGTATGGCCATCAATGGCTCCCTTATTGTTGACGGGCAAATTCAGCTAATAATGGCCAGCGTTTAATCGCCGCAGCCAGCTGTTCTCGCTGTGAAATATCGGTGTAGTCTATTTCAGGCAATGAGAAAGCCTGGCTTAACGCCAAAAAATCATTTTGGAATGTGTACCCAAGGCCAGAATCAACCGGCGTTGTTGGTTCGTTATTATGCATTTTAGTTTCATTCCTTTATTAATTCTCAACGAACAACAGAGGTAGTTGCACGGCTTCCTGCCTGCGAAAATTCATTCATATGCTAAATCTGATGGTCTTTAATTTCAATGTTAGGTTTATTTCTGAGCTTTCGCTAGTAAACTGAGATACAGGTAAATTAGTCGCGAAGAGGGACACCGTGAACCCCATATTTTCAGTTGGTATCCAGTCATTATGGGATGAATTGCGCCACATGCCAGCCGGCGGAGTCTGGTGGATCAGTACGGACCGCAATGAAGACGCTATTAGTCTTGTGAATCAAACAATTGCAGCGCAAGAGAAAAGTGCCCACGTCGCTGTGGTGACCATGGGTGAGGATCCCAAAGATATCATTAGCCTGAGTAATGAACAGGGGCCAGATAAAGTGCGTCTGTTTTCCATGCCAAACCAGGAAGATGGTCTATACTTTTTGCCCCGCGACATTCAATGCAGCATCGATCCTCATCATTATTTACTGGTGCTTAAATGCGCGAACAATACCTGGCAAAATATACCCACAGAAAAATTGCGAGTCTGGCTGGAAAAAATCAATAAATGGGTGCGCGATCAAAATTGCACGCTGCTGGTGATCAGTCCTGGTAGTAATAATGATAAGCAGTTCTCATTTTTAATGAGTGAATATCGTTCCCTGTTTGGTTTGGCCAGTACGCGCCATCAGGCCGACAGCCATCTTTACGATATTGCGTTCTGGTGCAATGAAAAAGGGGTGAGCGCCCGACAACAGCTGACGCTGAAGCATATTGCTGGCGAGTGGCATGTCGCCCAGCAGGAAGAAACCGTCGTTCAGCCACGTAACGATGAAAAACGCATTCTGAGCCACATCGCTGTATTAGAAGGCGCCCCTGCCCTCTCTGAATATTGGTCTTTGTTCGAAACCAACGAATCGCTGTTTAATGAAGCCCGCACCACGCAGGCCGCGACGATTGTCTTTTCACTGACGCAGAATAATCAGATTGAGTCGATAGCCCGACAGATCCACACCCTGCGCCGCCAGCGCGGCAGCGCACTGAAAATCGTGGTCCGTGAGAATAACACCAGCCTGCGCGCCACCGACGAGCGCCTGCTGCTCGGCTGCGGCGCGAACATGGTGATCCCGTGGAACGCCCCGCTTTCTCGCTGCCTGACGCTCATTGAAAGCCTTCAGGGCCAGCAGTTTAATCGCCACGTCCCGGAAGAGATCTCAACGCTGCTCTCCATGACCCAGCCGATGAAGCTGCGCGGCTACCAGAAATGGGATACGTTCTGCGACGCGGTGAGCAACATGATGAGCAACACGCTGCTGCCGGCAGACGGTAAAGGGGTGATGGTCGCGCTGCGTCCGGTTCCGGGTATCCGTATCGAGCAGGCGCTGACGTTGTGCCGCCCGAACCGTACCGGGGATATCATGACCATCGGCGATAATCGCCTGGTGCTGTTTTTATCCTTCTGTCGCATCAACGACCTGGATACCGCCCTAAACCACATTTTCCCGCTGCCGACCGGAGATATCTTCTCCAACCGCATGGTCTGGTTTGAGGACAATTTGATCAGCGCCGAAATTGTGCAGATGAAACAGCTGCAGCCGGAACAATGGGGTAAACCGCTGCTGGTCGCGAGCGACAGCAAACCGGTGCTGAACGCCACCCACGACGGACACGTTTGGCGTCGCGTCCCTGAGCCGCTGCGTTTGCTGAGTGATGCAGAGGAGAGAGCATCATCATGAACAACACTGACATTATTCAGCTCGTGATCCTGTGCGCGATCATCTTCTTCCCACTTGGCTACTATGCGCGCCATTCGTTACGCCGTACCCGCGATACGGTAAGACTGCTGTTTGCAAAACCTCGCTATGTAAAACCAGCTGGAACACTGAAACGGGCTTCACACGTCAAGGCAAACCGAAAACATGACTAATTCTACCTATACTGCTTCGGCACCTTCGCCGCTTTGGCAATACTGGCGCGGCCTGTCCGGCTGGAACTTCTATTTTCTGGTGAAATTCGGCCTGCTCTGGGCGGGCTATTTGAATTTCCATCCGCTGCTTAACCTGGTGTTTATGGCATTTTTGCTGATGCCCATTCCGAACCTGAAGCTGCACCGCCTGCGCCACTGGGTAGCGATACCGATTGGTTTCGGGCTGTTCTGGCATGATACCTGGCTTCCAGGCCCGGATAGCATCATGAGTCAGGGCTCGCAGGTGGCGGGCTTTAGCAGCGATTATCTTCTCGATCTGACCGAACGCTTTATCAACTGGCAGATGATTGGCGCCATTTTTGTGATGCTGATTGCATGGCTGTTCCTCTCCCAGTGGATCCGCATCACGGTGTTCGTGGTGGCAATTATGATCTGGCTGAACGTCCTGACGCTGGCAGGCCCGAGCTTCTCCCTGTGGCCAGCCGGTCAGCCGACAGAAACCGTGACTACCACGGGCGGCAGCGCCGCGCCGACAGTTGCTACCGCTGGCGATACAGCCGTGATCGGGGATATCCCGGCGCAAACCGCGCCACCGACCTCCACCAACCTGAACGCCTGGCTGTCCAGCTTCTATAACGCGGAAGCCAAGCGTCAGACGAAATTCCCGGCGTCACTGCCTGCCGATGCGCAGCCGTTTGAACTACTGGTGATCAACATCTGTTCCCTCTCCTGGGCCGATGTGGAGGCTGCAGGTCTGTCGTCGCACCCGCTGTGGTCGCATTTCGATATTCAGTTCAAAGATTTTAACTCGGCCACCTCGTACAGCGGCCCGGCGGCGATTCGCCTGCTGCGCGCCAGCTGCGGTCAGCCGTCGCATAAAAATCTGTATCAGCCTGCGGGCAATCAGTGCTACCTGTTCGATAACCTCGAAAAACTGGGCTTTACCCAGCACCTGATGCTCGGCCATAACGGTATCTTTGGCGGCTTCCTGAAAGAGGTGCGCGAGAACGGCGGGATGCATGCGCCGCTGATGGACCAAACCGGTCTGCCGGTGCCGCTGCTGGGCTTTGACGGTTCACCGGTGTATGACGACACCGCCACGCTGCAACGCTGGCTGCAAACGGTCGGGAAAGAGGAAAACACCCGTAGCGCGACCTTCTACAACACCCTGCCGCTGCACGACGGTAACCACTATCCAGGCGTGAGCAAAACGGCGGATTACAAAGTTCGTGCGCAGAAGTTCTTCGATGAGCTGGATGCGTTCTTCACCGAACTGGAAAAATCAGGCCGTCGGGTGATGGTGGTTGTGGTGCCAGAGCACGGTGGCGCGCTGAAAGGCGACAGAATGCAGGTCTCCGGCTTGCGCGATATCCCAAGCCCGTCCATCACCAACGTGCCCGCCGGGATTAAGTTCTTCGGCATGAAAGCACCGCATCAGGGTGCGCCAATCGAAATCACCCAGCCGAGCAGCTATCTGGCAATTTCCGAGCTGGTTGCGCGTGCGGTAGACGGGAAGTTGTTTGTGGAAGACAGCGTGAACTGGAATCAGCTCACCAGCGGTCTGCCGCAGACGGCGGAAGTGTCTGAGAACGCGAATGCGGTGGTGATTCAGTACCAGAACAAGCCGTATGTACGGTTGAACGGTGGTGATTGGGTGCCATACCCGCAGTAAGGTTCAGTGACTCCCCCACCCTGACGACTCTCCACACAGGAGAGCCGCCGGGGTGGGGAGATCCGTTCTACTGTCCCGCCACCCACACCAGCATCTTCAGGCTCGCCGAGTAATAGTCATCCTTCGCCGTAATCTCCGGCTCACTCATCGCCTGCCCCATCGTTAAATCCCTTACCGCCAGCAGGCCACCTTCCATCATGTACGGCGCATAGTCGTTGGTCGTGACATTGACCCAGGCCGGGGTTTGCTCCCGATTGAACTGACCGAACCAGCTGCGCCACGGCGTGAGCTGCGGGCTTTGTGGATTAAACCAGTGCACATACAGCGGAATGCGGATCGCATCGTAGCTCATGCGCGGTGGCCACGCTTTCGCGGGCGTCAGCGTGCCGTCTGCGGCCAGAGAAACCCAGTCGGTCGGCAGATTGGCCTTACCGCTTCCCATTTTCCCGAGCAGCGTTTGCCCGTCTTTGATCAGCTCGCGCCACACCTGCAAATGGCTGCGGTCAGCGAACGCCTGCCAGGCGGGGAAGATAAAGTACGACGGATTGAGGACCACTTCGCTGTTGAGGTTAAACCCCTGCGCGCCCGGCAACATCACGCGCTGGCCTGCGTAGCGAATCACCGTGTGAGCCACCAGCGCTTTGGTAATGGCATCCGAGGCGGTGCTGTAGCTTTTGTCATGCCAGCGGGCGTCGGCTTTTAACAACGCCCAGGCGATCATCGTATCGCCATCGGTGGCGTCGTTTTTGTCGGTGATCGGGTCCGGCTCGACGGGGTTGTAGCGCCAGTAAAACAGGCCGTTCTCTTTATTTTTTAGAGTTCTGTCGGTCCACTGCCAAAGCTTATCAAATGCCGCTTTGTCGTCGCTTGCCACCGCCATCAGCATGGCGAAACCTTGCCCTTCCGTATGGGAAACGTTGCCGTTTCCGGTATCGACAATGCGGCCATCCGGCATTAAAAAGCGCGCTTTATAGCTCTCCCAGGCCTGACCGGCCTGAGAAAACGGCGAAAAACAGAGACTCATCATGACCGCCAGTGCGGCGCATGCAGGCTTTCTCATCATTTACTCACTGTGGGTTGTGGTAACGGAACTGCACGTCCGAAAGGGAATTAAGACGCTCGCGACTCACCGTCACATGCGCTTTCCCGCCCTGCCCCTGCATCCAGCGGACATACAGCCCTTCCAGTATTGCACAGAAGGCGTGACACCAGCGGCTTTGCTGGTCCTCACGGCGGCTTACGGGCAGCGCCAGATGGCGCAGGGTGAGGTCGGTGTCGGTGGTGTTGATCTCCACGCAGCCCCAGCCAAAACGCGCCAGTTGGGCGTTGATGTTGGCTTCCAGTTCGCCCACCGTTTCTGACGGCGGCAACGGGAACTGTTCGGCCAGCGCCACCCCCATCTGATGCAGGAACGGCTGGCTCTCTAGCTCACCGACGTTACGCACCATGCCGTCAACGATCAGCGCCAGTAGGTCAAACCAGCCTTCCGGCGTTTGCTGCGCGCGAAACCAGCTCAGGATCGCAGGGTTTTCCAGCGTCGTTGTCATTATTTATCTCCCAGCATGTAGCGGAAATAGAGTCCCGCCGTACTTTCGTTATAGCTGCCAAAGGTGTCATAACCGACCTTGCCGCCGATGGTCATGTCTTTGTTGACGTTGTAATCGACCCCGGCGCGGACGGTGTAGCCAATGCCGTTTTCAGAGGTGCCTTTGTAGGTCGCTTCTTTCGCAAAGCCGCTCTCGACGGCCCCTTCCAGCAGTTGCTGCCAGCTGTCGTTAGTCGGGAAGTAGTCGCTGCTGTCCTGGCTGTAAGACTGGTAGCCCACCGAGCCGCCCAGTTTCAGCTTCCAGTTATCGATTTTTTGCGCGTAGTCGATCGGCAGCGAGACGCTAACGTAGTTCTGCGGGCTGAAGTATCCGCCCTGGCCGAAGGTAAACTGGCTGAGATTTTTTGAGAAATCCATCCAGCTCATGCTTAGCCCGGTTTTCACTTCGCGGAAGTCGTCGTGATAAGGACGCAGATAGACCCCGGCGTTCGCATTGATGCTGGTGTTGCTCGCCACGTTTTCACCGAGATAGCTGTAACCACCACCGCCCGCGTAGAAACCGGCATCGCCGTCGTCATAACTCAGCTGCAGGCTGCCGCCGTTTTTAGTGACGCGCCCCCAGCGTTTGCCGGAATATTTGTCTTCAAGCCCCACGTAAGATAACAGGCTGTCTGTTACCGCGCGGCGCTCTCCGGTCATGATCAGCGACAGGTAATTGGTCAGTTTTGGCGACCATTTCACGCCGCCCACCAGCGTACTCAGATCCTGTCCCAGCGGCGTGCTGCCGACATCAAGACGATAATCCTTCCCGCTCAGCGCCATGTTCAGCTCCACGCCATTCGCTTTTTGCGCATCCGTAGAGACATCCCCTGGCTGATTGACGTTGGCCTTCAGGTTCGAGGCTTCAAGGTATTCCCCGACCTTGCCGCCGTCGTAGGCTCCGAGCTTCGCCAGATTCAGCTGGCCGTCGGAACTCGTCAGGTTAAAGTCGTTGCTGTCCAGATCGCCTAAGCCCACCAGCGATGCAGCCCCCGGGTGCGCGGCAAGATAAGTTGCGCGCTCCGTGGCGTTCATCGCTGCAATGGCTTTCTGCTCGTTGGTCGCCGTTGCCACCATGTTCGACGCAGCGTTTGCCAGCGGATTAGAGCCGAAGCGGCGCCACGCGTCACCGCTGGCACTGCCCGCGCTGAGCGTAATGGGCGTCGCGGTGAATTCGAAGCGAGACTCACCAAACGGCGAGCTGGACCAGGTGAGCGGTGCTTTGGCTTCCGTCAGCTTGCTGGTGCCTGATTCGCCATCGCGTCCGCGCACGTCCACCCCGCCCTGCAGCCACATACCGGTCTGCTCGTTCATCTGCTGCATCATCTCATCAACTTGACGCAAGGTGCGGCTCTGGGCCGACTCTTGCGGCAGATCGGGACGCGTGGTGCCCGGCAGCGTCGAGCCTGGCTCGCGTGCCGTTTGCGCCAGTTGCCACGGCAGCCCGTTATCACTGGAGGCCGTAGCGCCGACCGCCTGAGCAGTGCGGCTGGTGCTCACGAACGGGTTATCCGCCAGCAGCAAGCCGCCCATCGTCGGCGTCGCCGCACTGTTGGTGGATTGCAGACCCAGCAGTTTGCCGCGTGCGCTGCGCAGATAAGTCATCGCCTGCTGATGGTTGCCCTGGGCTTCTTCCAGACGCGCCAGTAACACCAGGCGCTCCGGCGAGCTGTTATTTTGCAGCCCGTTGGCGAGCTGCTTCGCTTTCACCACGTTGTCTTCAGCCAGCGCCACGTCGATGGCGCCGCGCGGGCATCCTGATGAGGCGTATCCCGCGTCATCAGGTAGTCGTAGACCACACCCGCCTCTTTGTTCATTTTGCCGGTCTGATACAGACGCGCCATCGCAAACATCAGGTCGGTATTTTGCGGATCGCTTTGCAGGGCGCGGATCAGTTTGTCATACGCTGCCGCATAATTGCCCTGCTCGCGCAGCTGGTCGGCTTCGTTGATCACATACCCGTTACGCACGCCCGCCAGCTGAGTCGGCGTGCTGCGCGCCAGCAGTTCAGGATTCGCGAGGAAGCTCTGGGCTTCGCCGCTCAGCCCGGCCTGATTGAGCACTGACACCTGATCGGCGTAATCGCCCGCGTTACCCTGCACACCCTCACGCATATTGCTGCGCACCACCGCCACCGCGCCCGTCAGATCGCCACTTTGCGCCAGCATTCGCGCCAGTTTCCCCGCATCGGCCGGGTTTTCCGGTGGGCGCGTTGAGAGGGTTTTCAGGGTATTGGCCGCCGCGACGGAATTACCCTGCGCCAGGTAACGCTCTGCCGTCGCCATTTGCAGGTTGTAGTTCACGCGCTGAGCCAGCTCGCGCATTTGCGGCGTTTGGCTGGCGGGCGAGATGCGCGACAGAATGGTTTGCGACTGCTGCCACGCTCCGTTTTCGCTGGCGAACAGCGCCGCCGCATACAGCGAACTGGCCCCCGCTCCCTGACGAAATGCGGGCTGCATCACCGAAGCGGCTTCGCCGTCGGCACCGGATTTTTGCAGCAAACGTGCCAGATCGAGGCGGAGCCACGGATCGTCCGGCAGACGGGCAATCCCCTCGCGCAGAACCGCGATCGCCTGCTGAGTGTTCCCGCTTGCCGCCGCCTGCTGCGCCTGACGACGAATCGGATCGCCCGGTAAACCGGTAATCACGCGCGGCTGAAGTTTCGCCTGCAAACTGGCGGGCAGCGTGCGCAGCATCGCCTGGGCTTCGGCGGTTTTGTTCTGCTCTTTCAGGACGTAATAGAGATTTTCCCGCGCGGCGCCGTTGTTTGGCTGCTGGTTCAACAGCTCGCGCAGGGTCTGTTCGGCCTGCGGATAATCTTTGTTGTGGCGCAACACATCGGCGCGGAACAGGCGAGCCGCCGTGCCGCGCTCACCGCTCTGCTGCACCAGCGGAGCCGAAAGCGCCAGCGCCTGGCTGACGTTGCCCTCTTTCAGCGCCTGCTGCGCCTGAGCGAGCTGACCGTAAAAGGCAGCGTCGTCGGCCTGCTGCTGGCGTTCGCTGGAGGCGTCGCCGCCCTGGCTGGCTGCGCGTCCGAGATACTGCGCGGCAGCCTGATAGTCGCCGCTGCGCTGCGCGATGTAGCCCATCCCGGCGAGCGCGTCGGCGTCCTGCGGGTTGGTTTGCAGCACCTGCTCAAACTGACGTCTGGCGGCATCGGTGTTGCCGCTGTTGAGCGCGGTGAAGCCTTCGCCTTTCGCCGCACCGCCCACGTTTTTGCGGTAGTAGGCCTGCACTTCGCTGTCCTGCGGATGGCGTTGCAGCCAGGTGTCGTAGAACTGCTCGTCACCTGCTTTTGGCCCTAACCACAGCAGGGCCTGACGCAGGCCTGCATCCGCGTCTTTGCTACCGCTCGCCATCTGCTGCAGCTGAATGATCCCGTCGCGGCGCGTGCTCTCCTGCCAGGTGAGCATTTTGCCCAGCGCCACGCGTGCGGCGTTGTCCTGCGGATTTTGTGCCGCAAAACGCTGCAGCTCAGACAGAGCCTCTGGATAGAGGGATTTGTCGCTGCCCATCGTCTGGTAATACTCCGGCGCGAGGCTCGCGGGCGGTGTGTCGCCGTTGAACAGCGTTTTCCAGGTCGCCAGCGCCGCCGGAATGTTTCCGCTGCGCGCCTGCTGGCGAGCCAGCGTCAGCGTGCCCTGCGGAACCTGAGTCATCTGTTTGGCATTATCCAGCGCCTGCAGACCGCCATCATTTGGCGAGACGTTTGCCAGCCGCGCGCGCCACTGCGCCGCCGCCTGCAAATCACCGTTTTGCTGCGCCCACAGGGCCATCAGGTAGAGCGCCTGGGTGTTGTTGGCATCGACCATCAACACCTTTTTCAGCGACTCGCTCGCCAGATCGTCGTGGGATTTTTCGTGCCAGTAGTTGGCCTGGTCAAACAGCGCCTTCAGCGCCGCTTCGTTTTGCGCCGCCTGCGCGGTGCCGCCAAAGGCCAGCACACCGGAAAGACAGAGGACCGATTGTAGACTGTTTTTTTTCACTTTCCGCTCTCCGGATTCAGGCGCTTACGCGCACGCTTTTTCAGCCAGGCGTACAAGCCCAGACCGGTCAGCGAACTCATGATCAGACCCAGGATCGCCAGCAGCGCCGAGTGCTGATTGGCATACCAGACAATCATCATGTGGGCAGGCATTTCACCGCTCGGGAACTGCGAGCCGACGCGGAAACTGCGCACACCGTTTTCGTTGGTGATGATTGCCGCGTCGCCACGAATTCCGGCGTTGATGCGCGCGGAGGTTAAATCGTCATGCAGGCGCGAGAGCTGGTCGTCGTTGCTGCCCAGCGCCATCACTACCAGGCGGTCGCTGCTCCACGGCGAGCGGAAGCTGACAAATCCGCGCCACGCTTCGTTGGAGGAGAAATAGCGGTCTGCTTCGACGCCGTCGGAGGTCCAGTCACCCGCCAGCCAGCGCTGCAGTTTTTGCCAGGTCGACGGCGCACGCACGCCCAGCGTGTTGTCGTGGGAGGTAAACGGCGATGCGTTCAGCAGGGCCTGGTTAAAGTCGTGCTGCGCCATACCGCTGACCGCCAGCACATCACGCGTGCGCAGAAGCTCAAGATTTCCGCCTGCCGTGGGCACGCCGAGCACCACGCGGTTGTTGTACAGCGCGGTGCCGGTGGCGTTACCGGAACGCGCCGCCATATCCAGCAGCGTGGCGATTTGCGTCTCCGTTGGCTGTTCAGGCAGCAGCAGCACCGTCTGGGAGTAGTCCGCCAGACGCGTGAACGGGAACGACGCGCCGACAAAGTAAGAGAGATTCGGCAGGAGCGAGAAGTGACGCGTGTGGCTGAGATCGATCCACGAGTCTTCATCGATGCGGCTCTTGATGTTGTTGTTCAGCAGCACGCTGCACGGCGCGTTCTCTTTCGCCGTGATGTTGAAATAGAGCGAGAGCTGGTTGTCGCCGTAAATCATGTACGGCTCAAGCGGCATATCAAACTTCTCCTGCCGCGCATCGCCGCCCACTTTGTGCCATAAGGTTTCCAGCGCGCCCTGTTTGTTCACCGGCAGATTGTGCAGGAAGGTGTCGTTAAGAGTCATGCTGAGCCAGGACCGGTTTTCGTCAATCCAGCTCTCCGTCGGGAAACGGTAGCCGATGTGCAGCGGAATGGTTTCCCCGTCCCAGAGGAACAAGTCCGGCGCGGCGCGGAAGGCCACCCGCAGCGGCGCATGCCAGATCCCGGTGACGGTCAGGCTTTGATCCTTGCGGATCAGCTCCGAGAGCTTCACCGGACGATCCGTTGGGATCCAGCGCGGCGCATCGTAAGGCTTGCTCGTCGGGATCGTCTGCGCGGGGATCGAAATGCTGGCGGTTTGCAGGGCAAAGTTGCCGCGCGTCAGTCGCCATGCCGCCGTGCGCAGCGCCGCGTCGTCGTTCCCGACGACCAGCAGCAGTTTGTACACCGGGTTCGCCGGGTTATCGATCACCTGCAGCATCGGCTCGGTGGATTGCGGCAGCGTCAGGCCGCCGATTTTGTCACCCGGATGGCCAATCAGAATGCCGTTTTTCTCCGGCAGGGTGTCGTGCAACGCCGCGAAAGAGACGCCGCGATAATCAGCCTGAATGCCCAGCCAGGAGGAGATAAGCGCCGCTGCGCTGAGTGCGTCGCTGCTGAGCGTGGGAGCGAAGGCAAAAGCGATGGCCGCAGGCGTCATCTGCATACTGTCGAAGAACGGGCGCGGGAAATGGCTCAGGTCCGAGCCGATATCCAGCTGCTGCCCTTCCAGCTCGAAGCGGGAATCCGGCAGGATGGTGACGCGATATTTATCCGACAGATCGCGCTGGCACTGCATCGCGTCGCCGTCGTTGATCTGCAGGCTCAGGTTATTGCTGGAGACCAGCAGCGCCGCCGGAATATCCAGCTGGAAGCGAGAGATATCGCTGTCCGCCGCGCCCAGAGGCACGGTACCCAGCGGCTGTCCGTTGAGCATCAGCTGCAGGGTGGCGTTGCGTGTCGCCATCGCTGGCGAGACTTTCAGGTTCAGCGAGAGCTGGGCATTCGTGATCACCTGATCGACCGGCAGGGTGAAGTTCATTCCCCCCTGAAGCTGGCCGCCGCTCAAGACCAGCCCCTGCTGCTGGCCCATCTGTGCCACAGTGATGCTGTTCACCGTCGAAGGGACAAAAGTCGGCAGCGCGGCCGCCGTGGGCGCAGGCATTTCGACCGGTAGCAGCGAGGCGACGGTGGTCTCTTCACTGTGGAGCGGCAACGCAAATAGTGATGCCGCAAGCAAGGTGAGTTTTGTCAGCTGTTTCATGCGTTGCCGTCCTCCTGCACCTGCGCTTGCGCACGCCGGTTTTCCCGACGCGTTTTCCACGTCAGCCAGAAGAGATCAAACACGCAGCGCACAATGGTGAACAGCGAACGGAATGGGTTGTCCTGCGGTTTCGGTGGCTGGATCCACGCATCTGCACGCGCGAGCACCACGCGCACCAGCTCACGGCGCGCGCCAGAGGAATATTTTCGAACATCAGGCGGATAAAGTGCTCGTCCGTCGCGACAACGTTGACCGGAATGCTGATTGCGCCTGATTGCAGCAGCAGCTCGACCTCTTCGATGTCATCTGTCAGATGGCGATCGTCCGGCAGCTCAACGCGACAGCCGCCCATCGACAGGTCGGCGGTCTGGCTACGGGAGGAAATCCCGCTGGCGTAGTGGATCAGCACCGGGATTTTGACCTCGATGCGGATGGTTTTGCGCGTCTGGCGCGTTTCTCGGGCGACGGCAATCGCCGCCAGCAGGAAGATCAGACTGTAGAGTCCCCAGCCAACGTTCAGGGCGATCACGCTCGGATCAACGCCGTAGTAGTCGTGAGCGCAGGCGCGGATGATACCGGCGATGACGCCAATGCCCAGCAGGATCGCAATCACCAGGTGCGGGCGAACGACGCGGAAATCGAAATAACCGACGTTAAGCAGTGCCCCTTTGTCCGTTACGTTGAACTTGCCGCGCTTCGGGAAAACCATGGTGACCACGGTGGGCAGTACCAGATGGAACGCCAGCACCAGGTCATAGATTTCGCCCCAGAAGCTGTAGCGATAGCGACCGTTCATGCGCGAGTTTAGGTAAATCGCCAGGAACAGATGCGGCAGCGCGTAGGCAAAGACCAGCCCCGCCGAGGAGTGGATGATGTTGAGGTTAAACAGCAGATAGGCCAGCGGCGCGGTCAGGAAGGCGATGCGCGGCAGGGCAAACTGGTAGTAAAGCATGGCGCTGAGGTAGCACAGACGCTGCTGGATAGTCAGCCCACGGCCAAAGAGCGGGTTGTCCAGACGGAAAATCTGCGTCATACCGCGCGCCCAGCGCGTACGCTGAATGACGTGTAGCACCAGACGTTCGGTTGCGAGGCCTGCTGCCAGTGGAATATCGAGAAACGCGGATTTCCAGCCGAGACGCTGCATTTTCAGCGCGGTGTGGGCATCTTCCGTGACCGTTTCTACCGCGAAGCCGCCGATCTCCTCCAGCGCGCTGCGACGAATCACGGCACACGAACCGCAGAAGAAAGTAGCGTTCCAGTTGTCGTTGCCCTGCTGAATCGGGCCGTAGAACAGCGTTCCTTCGTTCGGGATATTGCGCCCGACGGAGAGGTTACGCTCGAACGGATCGGGTGAGTAGAAGTAGTGCGGCGTCTGCACCAGCGCCAGCTTCGGATCTTTCAGGAACCCGCCCACGGTGGCCTGCAGGAAAATGCGCGTGGCGACGTGGTCGCAGTCAAAAACGGTGATCAACTCGCCCTGGGTGAGTTTCATCGCATGGTTGAGGTTGCCCGCTTTCGCATGGGAATTGTCGTTACGCGTGATGTATCCCACGCCGACATCTGCCGCAAAGACGGCGAACTCGCGACGCTTGCCGTCATCGAGCAGGTAGATCTTCATTTTGTCGCGCGGGTAGTCGATACACTGCGCGGCAAGGACCGTATCGCGCACTACATCCAGTGATTCGTTATAGGTGGGGATATAGACGTCGACCGTCGGCCAGAGCGACATGTCATCCGGCAGCGGCACGATCTCGCGCTTGAGCGGCCAGATGGTTTGCAGATAATTCAACAGGAGCAGGACCCAGACGTAGACCTCTGCCAGAAAAAGCCCCATCCCGAGAATGGTCTCAATCTCGGAATTAAAATGCAGGGTTTGCGTCAGGCGGAAATACATATAGCGGGTCGACATCAATAATGACATCACCACCATAATCACGGAGATACTGCGTCTTTTGCTGAAGCCCATTAAAAACAGCAGGCCAATGCTAATAAAGCCAAAGATATATTGTTTCTGGCTGTCCATTGGCGTGATGACGATCAGCAGCGCGACGGGAAGCATTGCTAACGTCAGCAAAATATAAAGAAACTTTTTCATAGGTCGTCCTGGGTGGATTTAAAACCCTGACTTACGCGGAAGGGTATGGACAGTGCCGTCGCCCACTTTTACGCCAAGAATGCCTGCGACTTTTTTGGCAATAAGCTCAATGTCGAAGGCGGCGGCTGACGCCGGGCTAAAGTCGAATATGGACTGTTGAGAGGCGTTGGCTTCTCCGACGCTTTCATCGCGGTGAACCACACCCAGCAGCTTGTCGCCGAGTTTATTCTCCACGAAAGTGGTGACATCGCGGCTGATCTGACGGCGGTTGTCACTTTGGTTGAGGACGAAATAGTGTCCGGCTTTGTGGTTGAGCACCCCGCCCGTCAGGCGCTGATTATCAATTTGCGGCAGCAGTGAGAGTGAAGCGGTGTCTGCCAGCAGCGTGATCAGATGCAGATCGGCAAGGCGCGACATCGCTTTTAGCGCCGGTGACGGGCCAGGAGGAAAGTCAGCAACAATAATCAGGCCCGGATAGTTGAGCAGCGTACTCAGTCCGCGCGTGAGGAAGTGCTCATCGTTCTTGAGTCGCTCTTCAAACGCCATGCGCTGATCTTCGCTGGCATCGCCGTACGGCAGCACGAACAGATTTCCGCCCGCCGTGAGGACAAACTGGCTCCAGTCGGAGGATTCCGCGGCTTTGGCAACGTAACCCCGGCTGTCGGCAAGCGGCACGCCGAAGTGCAGACGCAGCGCGTTTTGCACATCAAAATCCAGCGCTAATACTTTGCTGCCCGAGCGCGCCAGCGCATAAGCCAGGTTTGCGGTCATGGTCGTTTTCCCCACGCCTCCCTTCGGCGAGCAAACGCAAACTAACGGCATGTGGCGATCCTTTCCAGCAGGGAACTGAGTGGCTGATTCTTTTCAGCCGCGGGTTTTGGCGCACTTGCGGCAGGCGCAAACAGACGTGAAAAATTCACCTCTGTCGGGGCATGGACGGGTGCCGCGACGCGAACCGGAGCAGGTGTGGGCATCGGGAGGCTTTCTGCTTGAGTAGCAAGTTGCTCAGTAACGCCCTGAAAAATCGACGAGGCGTTGGATGGAATGATATCGACAGCAGCAACATCGGGTAATGGCGTTGCCTCAGCCAGGGTGAAGGTTTCTGCACTGACAGGCTGCGGCGCGGCTAGAGACACATGCCCCCCGTGCGCGAAAGTATCGTTTTCAGCCTGTGGCTGAAGCTGGTTGAGAATGGCCCAACTCCCTTGATCGCTCACCTGGTTTTGTCCTGAAAAGTCTTTGAAATCGAGCGCTTGATTGCGCGTTTTATCCTTAAATCGCTGCAAATCATCATAATGATTCATAGTTATACTCATGATTTACAAATAAATAATGTACACACCACGTTTTGACTTCAGTGGCCATTCACGATCAACAGACGTGTTTTATTCAGGCGCAGGCGTACATTCACGTTTCGGTTTAAACCGAACGCTTATTTTTGGCATGTTTAAATTATGGGTTTATTACCGATTTGCTTATTTACGGCATAAGCTTAAGCATCGACTCGACACATGCTAACTGTTTTTAACACATAAAAATATCGAAGTGTTTTTGGTTTAAACTAACCAAAACTGTGGCGATTTAAGAGGGATAATAACAATAAAAGCAGCGTGATAAATTGCTAACTTGAAAATACTAAGAATTAAAAACCAACCTGGATGAATGTCATTTTAATAAAAGGTTACCCTGTGAAATATTTAGAAATACTTTTATGTCGTTATTATTTTGAGAAAATCAGTAACTCCTTCTTCTCATTACTGATCTTTAAAACCTACCCGTTTAGGTAGGGCGCGTTAAATGGAGATTAAAAAAGGGAGCCAGTGGCTCCCTTTGATTATTCCGCGCTTCTGAGGGAGATTTCTCCGCCCACCCACGGCTTCAGAATGCCATCCTGCTCCAGCATGAGTGCGCCCTGGGCGTTAATACCGCGTGAAATCCCGAAGATTTCTTTATCGCCAATGATCAGTTTTACGGGACGATGAATAAAGTTATCCAGTTTCTCCCAGCGGGAGAGGAAAGGTGCAAGTCCATCCTGCTCAAAGAGCGTCAACGCCTCACGCAGCTCTTTAATCAGACGAACGGCGAGCGTGTTGCGGTCCATCGTGATGCCCGCTTCCTGCAGCGTAATCCAGCCCTGGTTAACGATATCTGCCTGGACTTGTCGCATGACCATATTGAGACCTGCGCCGATTACGATTTGCGCGGCATCGCCGGTTTTACCTGTCAGTTCCACTAAGATGCCTGCAAGTTTACGATCGTTCAGATAGAGATCGTTCGGCCATTTTACGCGGACTTTATCAGCGCCGAGGTCATGTAACACTTCGGCCATCACAATGCCGATCACCAGACTTAAGCCAATTGCCGCCGCCGGGCCTTGCTCAAGGCGCCAGAACATCGACAGGTAAAGGTTGGCACCAAAGGGTGAGAACCATTTGCGGCCACGGCGACCGCGACCGGCCTGCTGGTATTCCGCGACGCAGCAGTCGCCGGAGTTGAGGGTGCTGATACGGTCGAGAAGATATTGATTGGTGGAATCGATAACCGGCAAGACCGTCACTTTACCCTGATCAAGCTGGCGGCAAATCACTGATTCATCCAGTAACTGGATAGGTTCGGGCAGGCTGTACCCTTTTCCCGGAACAGTGAAAACGTCCACACCCCAGTCGCGAAGGGTCTGAATATGTTTGTTAATGGCGGCACGACTCATCCCGAGATGTTCACCCAGCTGCTCACCAGAGTGAAATTCCCCATCAGACAGGATGCTAATCAACGTTAAGGGTACGGTGTTATCTTTCACGCAATTGTCTCCACGGCGTTCACCTCACCTGTACGACCGATAAAACGAACTTCCGGCTCAAGCCAGACGTTGAATTTATCGCCTACGCACTGGCGAACGTGGTGCGCCAGACGCACAACATCTTCACTGGTCGCATTATTTTCATTGATTAACACCAGGGCTTGCTGGCGATGCACCGCTGCCCCCCCTTCAACTGCACCTTTTAACTGACATTGATCGATAAGCCAGCCTGCAGCCAGTTTTACACTGCCATCAGCCTGCGGATAATGTGGCGCGGTTGGCCATTGTGCGAGCAGCGTTTGCGCTGTTTCGCTGCTGATCACCGGGTTTTTGAAGAAGCTGCCGGCGTTTCCATTCACCTTTGGATCGGGCAGTTTTGTCATGCGCATGTGGCAGACGGCGTCGAACACTTCGCGAGGCGTTACGGTCTGCGGGTCAAGGCGCGTCAAATCACCGTACGTTAGTACCGGTTGCCATTGTTTTGCCAGGCGTAGCCCTACAGAAACAATGACATAACGATCCTGATACTCATGCTTGAAGATGCTGTCGCGGTAGCCAAAACGGCACTGTTCAGTGGTCAACCGGCTGGCTTTGCCCGTCGCCAGCTCAATGCAATCGACATACTCACAAACGTGTTTTAACTCGATGCCGTAGGCACCGATATTTTGAATGGGGGATGATCCTGCACAGCCGGGAATGAGCGCCAGATTTTCCAGGCCAGCCATTCCTTGTTCCAGGGTGAATTGCACCAGATTGTGCCAGTTTTCACCTGCCCCAACGTGCAAATGCCAGCTGTCGTCTGTCTCGGTGACATCGATGCCTGAAATGCGGTTAACAATAACCGTACCGGCAAAATCATCAAGAAAGAGAACGTTACTTCCCTCACCAAGAATCAGGACAGGTTGGTGATTTTCAGTGGCGGTTTTCCACGCACCGAGCAGTTGCTGAGCGTTCTCTGCACGCACGATATTGTTAGCATTACGTTGAATGCCAAAGGTATTCCAGGGCTTAAGGGAGTGGTTCATAGATGCTATCCTGATGCAAAATCAGGGATAGTTTACCGTATATGTGGGGGGATGGGGGATTAGTTTGAAGCGTAGTAAAGGGGATAATATGTACGACAAAAACGCAAAAAGGCCATCCTTGCGGATGGCCTCTTCACTTGTTTGATGCCTG
>NZ_SDDX01000003.1 GCF_004115925.1 Lelliottia nimipressuralis | reverse complement strand
CATACTCCTTCTGAGTTCAGAGGTTTACACATGTCATGGCAACACTTCAAACAGGCTTATCTGATTAAGTTCTGGTCCCCTGTTCCTGCAGTCATCGCTGCGGGTATTCTCTCTACCTACTATTTTGGCATTACCGGCACCTTCTGGGCGGTCACGGGTGAATTTACCCGCTGGGGCGGACAGCTTTTGCAGCTGGCGGGCGTGCATGCCGAAGAGTGGGGTTATTTTAAGCTGATTCATCTTGAGGGCACCCCGCTCACCCGCATCGACGGGATGATGATTATCGGGATGTTTGGCGGCTGTTTTGCGGCGGCGCTGTGGGCCAATAACGTTAAACTGCGTATGCCCCGCAGCCGTATTCGTATTGCGCAGGCCATCGCGGGCGGGATTATCGCCGGGTTTGGCGCGCGTCTGGCGATGGGGTGCAACCTGGCGGCCTTCTTCACGGGTATTCCTCAGTTTTCCCTGCATGCCTGGTTTTTCGCCGTGGCGACCGCCATCGGTTCTTACTTTGGCGCGCGTTTTACGCTGCTGCCCATCTTCCGCATTCCGGTCAAAATGACCAAAGTCAGCGCCGCCTCACCGCTCACGCAAAAACCGGATCAGGCTAAGCGCCGTTTCCGTCTAGGGATGCTGGTCTTTTTCGCGATGATTGCGTGGGCATTGTGTACCGCATTTAATCAGCCAAAACTGGGGCTGGCGATGCTATTTGGCGTCGGTTTTGGGCTGCTGATTGAGCGCGCGCAAATCTGCTTTACCTCGGCGTTCCGCGATATGTGGATCACCGGGCGTACCATGATGGCAAAAGCGATCATTGCCGGGATGGCGGTCAGCGCCATCGGTATTTTCAGCTATGTGCAGCTGGGAGTGGAGCCAAAAATCATGTGGGCCGGCCCGAATGCAGTGATTGGCGGTTTGCTGTTTGGCTTCGGTATTGTGCTGGCGGGCGGATGCGAAACCGGCTGGATGTACCGTGCTGTAGAAGGACAGGTGCACTACTGGTGGGTGGGTCTCGGTAACGTCATCGGCTCGACTATTCTGGCCTATTACTGGGACGATCTCTCGCCTGCACTCGCCACTAGCTGGGATAAGGTCAATCTGCTGAACACCTTTGGTCCGTTGGGCGGGCTGCTGGTCACCTACGCCCTGCTGTTAATCACCTTTTTACTGGTTATCGCCCAGGAGAAACGATTCTTTCGTCGCACCGCGCGTAACACTGAAACACAGGAGAATGTGGCATGACGCAAATTGTCCCTGATTATCGCCTCAATATGGTTGGCGAACCTTGTCCGTACCCGGCCGTCGCCACCCTCGAAGCCCTGCCGCAACTGAGGAAAGGGGAAATTCTGGAGGTGGTGAGCGATTGTCCTCAGTCGATCAATAACATTCCGCTGGATGCCAAAAATCACGGCTATACCGTGTTAGATATTCAGCAGGACGGCCCAACCATTCGCTATTTGATTCAGAAGTAACGCCCCCCTGACAACGTTCCCCACCGGGAACGTTGTTCCCTCGCATTGCCGATGAAAAAACAACCAACACGTTGCGTTAGCTCTCATTTTCTTTTTATCGCGAAGAATACTGTATCCACAGTTTCCATGAGGATAATTTGATGAAAAAGTTACTGATATGTTGTCTGTTCGGCAATACCGCCCAGTCGCTTGCCAGGAAAATGCAGCATGCTGCTGATGCGCGCGGAATGAAACTGCTGATAAGCGCCGTCGGGCTGGATAATTTCGCCAGCGTCGCCCCGGCTTTTGACGCCTTCCTGGTCGCGCCGCATATTCAATATAAGCTTGAAGAATTACGGGCAGTGATTGGTGAAGGCCAGCCGATCACGGTTATCGAAAGCTATCCGTTTGCCTCACTGGACGGTGAGAAAGTGCTGGAGTTTGTACTTAAGCATATGCCGGAGCTGGTGGCATAGCGTTGATCAATGAAAACTGGCCGCAGTACGACCAGTTTTTTATAAGCGGTGAAGCGATCAGAAACGATAACCCGCCGAGAACATAAACACCCATGGGTCCAGGCGCGTATGGACGCTCTGCTGTTCGCCGCCAGCCTTGAAGCGCACGTCGGTGTCGATATCCATATACCAGACGGACATGTTCAGCAGCCAGTCGCGGTTGATCAGATAATCCAGCCCGACCTGCCCCGCAGCACCCCAGGAATCTTTCAGACTCAGATCGGAAAGACCATTCTCTTTACCCGTATCGTTAAACTTCTCGTCGAAGAAGGTGGTGTAGTTCACACCTGCACCGATATACGGACGCACTTTGCTGCTGGCATCACCGAAGTACCACTGCGCCATCAGGGTTGGCGGGAGCTGATGAACCGTTGCAATATTTCCCGTCGGACCGGTGCCGACTTTGTGGCGGAATGGCGTTGCCGCCAGAAGTTCAATACCGACATTTTCCGTTGCCATATAGGTGAACGTCAGGCCCAGTTGGGTATTGTTGCTGACGTTAAAGCCGCCCAGACTCCCCAGCACATTATCCGATCCCTCTGTCGGGCGAACCGTTGCCGAACCCGCACGAATAAAGAACTCGCCCGCTTCATGTGCGTACGCACCGCCAGAAATACTGCTTAAGATCAGGGCTGCCACTGCTAACTTTTTCATATCCGCTCCATCGTTGTGGTTTTATTGGCGCGGTGAATATACTCATAAATAAGTAACAAGTGATCTAACTCAGATCACACTTGGTCTGGTAATTTAACATTCATTGATCCAGATTAATTTTTGCCATGCAAACCGACACGCATATCCTCGTCTCAGGTCAATTTTGCAAAATGACCGAGGCTTTACAAAGATATGCTTTTCCATACAAGTCATGGTGCTGCCACGACAGAGTTATCCAGGGTACAATTGCCCGCTTATTAATACCTGCAATACTCAAGGAGAGTGCATGTCTATCACGGCGAAGTCCGTCTACCGTGACACGGGGAATTTCTTCCGCAATCAGTTCATTACTTTTTTACTGATCGCCTTGCTTTGCGCGTTTATCACGGTGGTGCTTGGCCATGCGTTTTCGCCGAGTGATGATCAAATTGCCACCCTGAGCCAGGGCGATCATCTCGCCGGCAGCGGCGGGCTGTTTGATCTGGTTCAGAACATGACGCCAGAACAGCAGCAGATTTTGCTGCGCGCCTCTGCGGCATCGACCTTCTCGGGTTTGATCGGTAATGCGATTCTGGCAGGCGGTGTCTTGCTGATGGTTCAGCTCATTTCTGCGGGACATCGCGTCAGCGCCCTGCGGGCCATCGGTGCCAGCGCGCCTGTACTGCCTAAACTGTTCATCCTGATCTTTTTGACCACCATGCTGGTGCAGATTGGGGTGATGCTGGTGGTCGTGCCGGGTGTACTGCTGGCAATTATCCTCTCGTTCGCCCCGGTGATGCTGGTGCAGGACAAAATGGGAATATTTACAGCCATGCGCAGCAGTGTAAAACTGGCATGGGCAAATATGCGCCTGGTGGCTCCGGCGGTGATCAGCTGGCTGCTGGCTAAAACCCTGCTGCTGCTGTTTGCACCGAACTTTGCGGTATTGACGCCAAACGTCGGTGCGGTGGTTGCAAACACGCTGAGTAACCTGATTTCAGCCGTGTTGCTGGTCTATTTATTCCGCCTGTATATGTTGATTCGCCAATAGTCTCCCTGAAAGCAGATAATGGAATCGAAGAATGAAGCAGTTTCTTGATTTTTTACCGCTGGTCGTGTTTTTCGCGTTTTACAAGCTCTACGACATCTATGCCGGCACAGCCGCGTTAATCGTCGCGACGGCCGTGGTGCTGATTTACAGCTGGGTGCGTTACCGTAAAGTCGAAAAAATGGCGCTGATCACCTTTGTACTGGTGGCGGTGTTTGGTGGATTAACCCTGTTCTTCCATAACGATGAATTTATCAAATGGAAAGTGACGGTCATTTACGCGCTGTTCGCGGGTGCGCTGCTGTTCAGCCAGTGGGTGATGAATAAACCGCTGATCCAGCGCATGCTAGGAAAAGAGATCACCCTTCCTCAGGAAGTGTGGTCGCGCCTGAATATCGCCTGGGCGCTGTTCTTTATCCTCTGTGGGCTGGCGAATATCTACATTGCGTTCTGGCTGCCGCAAAATATCTGGGTCAACTTCAAGGTCTTTGGCCTGACAGCGTTGACGCTGATTTTCACGCTGCTCAGCGGTGTGTATATCTATCGTCATATGCCTCAGGACGATAAGCACTAAAATTGAAGGCCAGGCAGCGTGCTGTCTGGCCTTTTCTCTTCCCGTTCGTCTGCTTTTCGTATTTCCCACCAGCTGTAAATCATAGTAGCATCCCGCCTGTCGTCTTCCGTAACGAGCTTAAGAAACAATGACAACAACGAATGACGCCCCTCAGGGTGAACTGGTTTTACGCACACTTGCTATGCCTGCCGACACCAATGCGAACGGTGACATCTTTGGCGGGTGGTTAATGGCCCAGATGGACATGGGTGGCGCGATACTCGCAAAAGAGATCGCACATGGCCGCGTGGTGACGGTCAGAGTCGACGGGATGACGTTTTTGCGTCCGGTCGCAGTGGGTGATGTTGTGTGCTGCTACGCACGCTGCGTCAAACGCGGTAACACGTCGATATCGATCAATATCGAAGTCTGGGTGAAGAAGGTCTCTTCCGAGCCGATTGGCCAGCGCTACAAGGCGACTGAAGCGCTGTTTATCTATGTCGCAGTGGACAATCAGGGCAAACCTCGCCCACTGCCACAGGTATAAAAAAAGCCTCCATCTGGAGGCTTTCTTGTTTATTCCATCTGCGCCCCGCCGTTCAGGCGGAAGACGATGTTAACGATAAGTCCATTCCCCGGCTTGCCAGGCTCGTAGCGCCATTTACGCATCGCGGCTTTCACTTCTCGCTCGAACATGTTTGCTGGTTGCGCCGAGAGCACTTCGACGTTATCGACACGGCCATCCGCGGTCACGTCAAACTTCACACGCAGACGCCCCTCAATGCGCAGGGCCTGTGCACGCGCAGGATACTGCGGCTGATTGCGGCTCATCGCGCGCGGGCCAGAAGGAGCAGACACCACCGGCTTCGCCGTTGTCGGCGAACTATTCATGACCGGTTTTGCGGGTGCGGTGTTCTGCGTTGACTGTACCGCGCGGGGTTCGACCGGACGCTCTTCACGCTTCGGACGCTCCTCGACCTTTTTCACCGGCTTCGGTTTGGGCTTCGGCTTAGGTTTTGGCTCCGGCTTGTGGATCACCACGGGCGCTTCTTTCGGCGGTTCCGGAACAACTTCAGGTTCTGGTTCTGGCTCAGGCTCGACAACCGGCTCCGGCGGAGGCGGAACCACCTGCGGCTCCAGGTCTGCTGGCGACACCATCGTCACAGAAATCGGCTGCGCAGGTGCTGGCATTTCAATAACCTGATGAACCGAAGTGTAGAGCAGCGCCGCCACGACAGCGCCGTGGATCACAACGGACAGTAGCGTCGGCCAGGGAAAGCGGCGAGGTAAATCGAGGGTCATCGAAGTCATAATCGTTACAGTTAAAAAACCAGATCCTGATTTTAAATGCAAATAGCAATCATATTCAATAAGACACTCCATCTTCTCGCGATTTAACTGCTCGCAAGGCCAAAAAAGGCGCATCTTTGTTATGGTTTTAACAAGGTCGTTATCTTTACATTGCAGTCATCGATGCTTTCACATAACGTAATTGACACTTTTTATGGCTAAGGAGCTCCGCCGTGCTTTACGTGATTTACGCTGAAGATGTTGCCGATTCTCTGGAAAAACGACTTTCCGTGCGCCCTGCCCATCTCGCGCGTCTGCAACTGTTACATGACGAAGGAAAATTACTGACCGCCGGCCCGATGCCCGCAGTGGATAGCAACGATCCAGGTGCGGCTGGCTTTAGCGGTTCTACGGTCATTGCAGAGTTTGAATCGCTGGAAGCTGCACAGTCCTGGGCCGAAGCAGACCCGTACGTCGCGGCAGGGGTTTATGAGAAAGTGACTGTCAGACCGTTCAAGAAAGTGTTTTGAGGTGAGGGGGAAGGCTCCCGCAGGAGCTTTTTGAAACGCTTCAACATAATGAAATAAAAGGATTTATTTCAGGTCATGTCCACAGATTGACCACATCGATTTAATAATCCCCGCGCATTTGCGGGGATTTGTCCCGATTTGCCACTTCTAGCGCTACTTGATAAATTTTGAGCTTACTATTCCAATTGGTATAAAATTCTACAATCCTCTATCTCAAATCTCGTCTTTAAAATTCCAGTTCTTGATTAAGAATCATTTAAGTAAATATATAATTACAGGGATGACATACTTTATTTATTAATATTTTTGTTGTTAAATTCTTAAATTAAAAAATTAGCTTTGGTGAGTGAGTGAGTGAGTGAGTGAGTGAGTGAGTGAGTGAGTGAGTGAGTGAGTGAATGAGAATGCTAAAACGAATTAATAGTTAAAATATGGGTGCGTAAAAATTCATAAAACCCAAGGAATAGCACCCATTTTAACAAGAGCAATTCGCTAAAATTACCTTTTAAAAATCCTCAAAATTTGGTAATGAAGGAAAAGTATGATTTGCATACTTACCAGTATAAGGCTTGCTCGTATTCATCGAGCACTGAAATAAATATAATTGTGCAACCTTACTCAAAATTGGTATTTCTATTGTAAAGGGAGATAAATTAACAATTTCCAAGGTTATTTTACCCACAAAGCCTGGTTCTATCTGCCCATCACAACACGTTACTTGAACAAATAATCTAGCTAAACTTCCCTTTGTTTGAACTAATCCAAAAACATTCCTTGGTATTGAATATTTTTCTTGGCTACAAGCTAGAATGCGCCCCATTGGCTCAAGTATCACTGGAGTTATTTGAGGGTCAACCATTTCATAACCGTCATCTAGCGCATCAGAACTTGAGCCATATACAATTTTGACTCCACTATTTTTAGGCCTGTAATAAATACTATTTGATAATCGTATCTGTATACAGTAATCCTCTATCAGCTCTTCTCTATCACATACGCCATTCGCTTTTGATAAAGATTTTAAATTTTCATCAATGATCATCATTTTCAGCGGCCTTTTTCCATCATAACTTCTTGTTTATGCTGATGATCATCAGCTAATTTTGAATTACTGTATGAGCCAAATGCGACATAAAGAGATAAAAGCGATATTATAATCGGCACTATTTTAAACCCATGATTTACAAGAACTTTCTTCAACCCAAGCCCGAAAGCCTCCATTCTTCCTTTTTTCTTAATATTTGTTCTTTCAGAATTTGAAGCATAAGTGTACTGTGGCGTATGTTCTGTTCTAAAGAAAATAACAGAAGCAATTTTAGCACCTTTTTTTATTATGACAGATGTATCTGAATAATTTACCAACCTTAATATAAGTACACCTTCATAACCGGGTTCAATTTTAGCTGCTGGTGACTGTACACCATGCTGTAAAAATATACTACCTGTAGAGATAACTAGTCCAAACATATTATTAGGAACAATGATTTTTTCTCTAATACTGACTACTACTGAAGCTTTAGGTTTAATGGTAATTGAGTCACCTTCAATCAGAAAAAGACTTCTATCATTGTAGGAATAGTTCTCATTCCATGACATTCCCAAGGTTATATCCAACGAGAAATCATCACTACCTACATCAGAATTATCATCTGAATTTAGAGCAAGTAATTTACTGTTAAATGATTTTTTTAAACACTCAAAATCACTTCTTTTATTTGTTATTGACTCTTTCAGGAAAATCACACTCATTATACTTGCGTCTCTGATATAGGTTGCGAAACACGAGCCCCATTCCACTGGCCTCTATATTCATTCACATCACCTTCGACGGTCATAAATACAGCAGTTGCAAATCTAGCGCCTTTTTCGACCTGCATAGCATTTTTGCTAAAATTACTTAGACTAAAAATCATATTGCCTTCATAACCTGATGACAAAATACTTGATTGAAAAATTATCCCACTTCTAAATAACGTACTCCGTGGGTAAAAATTGCAACATATATCTTTTGGAAGATTAAAAACCTCTTCTGTTTTAATTAAGTACTGTGTATTCGCTTGCAGTAATAGGCGTCCATCCTCATTAAATGAGATTAATTTTGATGGAGGAGTTTTTCTTTGCTCCACACCGAGCAAAGAATCGGCTTCTTGGATCTCATAGACCTCACCAATAGAGAGGTCTAATCCTACACCTTCAGAATTATTTATTTCCCGAGGATTCACATTTGATATATGTCCTTTGGAAATCAAATAATCAATATGGCTTTTAATAGAGAGTATCATAGTAAATTCAACTAGTTAGTCTAAACCAGACATTATTTTATATAAAAAACCACTTAGCAGCAACGTTTTTGCGTCATCTTAAGAAAAAATCACAACCCATTGATAAGAATAACAAATAGCCATCCGCGTCATGTATAAGATTCACTTTATACAGAAAAATCTCATATTGGCAACTAAAGATTATTGCAGGAGAAGTTATTAAACAACGTACTTAACATGGCTGGCAACTGATAATTATTAAAACAGTTTTACTGTAAGGCCTTAAAAAACACCATAATGTTACTGATGTTTTTATCAAAACAATTCGCACTTTATTTATTATGGATTTAGTTTATAAGAAATTGAAACGATAATTCTTTTATAGCCGAAATAATAAACAGCATATGTTACCAAATGCCCCGCACCTCAACATGCGGAGCTTTATTGTTGATCACATCCAGTTAATCTGATGCTGGCCAGACCTTGTCGGATGCGGCGGCGCTGGTACTACCTCACCCGGTGAAACGATAAACCGCTCGACCGTCTCAGTGGTAACAAACGTACAACTGCAGTTGATGTTTGTGCACTGATGATAGCGCTCTTTGGTCGTGTCAGAGAAATAGCGGCTAGTGCGAGCGTGGGCGGCGTAGTGGCATTTTGGACAATGAAACATGATGAGCACCTTTAAGCGTTTTCAATGCGGTTATTTTACTCATTTTAATCATGTAAAACAAATACATACATTAAATTCACTCGCCTATCTCATCCGCTTCATACTCCACGTCTGAGACCTTCACCTCAAGCTCTAGGCCCGTCGTGTAGCCGTTCCCATTTAGGCTATGCACCACCCGGCTGATGATCCACGCCTGCTCGTCTATGACGCGCTTAAAGCCTTTTACCGCAACCGGCGTTTCAGGAAATAAATCTGCACGGCCAATAGCCAGCGAGATTGAAAACTCCGCCACCCCGCGCTGCAGTTTATCCCACTTCGCCTGGGCCGCGCGCATCGCCTGCGCTTTTGTCGCGTAGATGGTTGTAAGCTCCAGCACGTTGTCAGCCTCACCGGCCATATACTCACCCTCTCGCGCCTCCTGCTCTTTTTTGGCTTTAGCCTTTGTGGTGGTTTTGGCCGCTTTCGGATGCTGCAGCGCACGCAGGTGCTGCACTTTAGGTTTTCGTTTGAGCTTCACCTTTTGCTTTTGCGGTTTCGGGTCTTTGATGTGCAGCCATTTCGCCTTGACGCCGGTGTAGGCTTCGCGGTCAGCAATCGCAAACTGATGACGGTCGCCGTCGCCACGCTCAACGGTCATTTGTGGGATAGGTTTGCCGCTGGCCGTCATCCCGCTACCGGCTTTCAGGAATAACAGTTTCCCTGCTTTTACTGAGACAGACGCCCCGTTACGATCCGCCAGCCGGGATAAAAACGCCGTGTCTGATTCCTGCGTCTGGTCAATATGCGGGATCGCAATGGCTTTCAGAGCATCCGCGACGCTGGCCGTCAGTTTGTTGCGCTGCGCGATGGTCTCAACAATCACCCCGAGCGTGGTGTCATGCCATGACTGCTCGCGGCGAGAGTTCAGCGTACCGCGAAAATCCGCACTGCGCCCCCGGATGGTCAGCGTATCGGGCGCGCCACGGTGCTCGATTTCATCGACCGTAAAACTCCCCTTATTCACAAGCGCGGAGTCCTGCCAGCCCAGCCACAGCGTCAGCTTTGCCCCGCGCGGCGGCAGTTCGACAAGTCCGTCAGTATCATCGAGCTCGATATCGAGCTGGTCGGCCTCAAATCCGCGATTGTCGGTCATGGTCAGCCCGATGAGCCGGTCGCTAAAATTCTGCGTGATATCCACGCCATCGAGCGTGAGCTTATACGCAGGCGCCATGCGCGCCCCGGCCTGCACGTTCATTCCCGTTATCATCCCGCCAGCCCTCCCAGCCAGTTACCGGCAGACGTGACCAGACTGTCAGCCTGCGTTTGCAGGTCGCCATAAATGGCTGCGAGCGAATCATCGATGCGTTTCAGCGACAGGCTAAACTCGATTTTGCGCGCCTGGCCATCGCTGAAAAGCTCGGTGTGGGTATGGGTCACTTTCTCGATGACATACATGCCGTGGATCATGCCAGTGCCGTCAATCAACGGCCACGCGCGCCCCTCATTCGCCATCAGCTCGATGGCCGTCAGCGACAGGCGACCGCCGGTGATTTCAGGGTAAAGCGTACCCGACAGTGTGCGCGAGGTTTCCCCCTCCCCGAGAAACTGATACGCCGGTGGCTTGCCGATGCGGTCGTTCGACGCCCAGCGGTAATCCTTCGAATACTGCATCGACTGATACGGCAGAGTGCGCCGTTCAAACACAAAAAAGCCCAGCACCATTAACATGCTTTCCCTCCCTTAATCGTTTCTCATACTGGATCGCTGGCGCGCACGTTTCTCACGGTCGACCTTTTCGACGGCGTCGCGGAGCTGGCGGTCGAGGTCACTGCCCGACCCGACGCCACCCTGCAGGGTGATGTTGTACTCGCTTTTGCTCTGGTCGATGTAGGACCGGCCAGCGGGAGCCGTCACTGGCTGATAAGCCTGATACCCCCCATACCCCGCGCTCGCCGGAATATACCCGCCACCAGTGGCGGTCTTATCCGCTTTCGCGGCGGTCTGGTCGAGGTCGCTGGATTCCTTTTTGATAACCCCGAGCTTTTCCAGCAGCCAGCCGACCTTGCCGCTCAGACTGTTGAAGATATTCAGCAGAGCCATCAGCGCATCGGCCAGCCCCTGACCAAAGGCCACCCCGACATTTTTGCAGCGCTCGAAAATATCCTGCAGGGATTTCACTGGCGCAAACAGGTCAGTGAACCATTTCCAGACCGCACCGAGCTTTTCCGCGATAGCGTCAAACACCGGCGACAGCGATGCAAAGGCCGTTTTAATCCCCGCCACCACCTCCAGGAATAAGGCGCTTATCGGCTCCCAGAATTTATAGATGAGCAATGCAGCACCTACGACAATCCCGACCACGGCCAACACCGGCAGACTGATTGCTCCAATGGCCGTGACAATGGCCGTCCCGGCCGTGGTGAAAATCACACTCAGCAGACCTGCAGCGGCGATGATGCCGTTAATCCCGGCGATGACCGGCCATGCAATCAGGCCAATCCCGCCCAGCACACCGACCAGCGCCAGCGCACCGGCGGTCACGCTGAAAATAGTCTGCGTCAGCTCAGGATTCGCTTTCGCCCAGGCGGCAACCTTGCCGAGCATATCGGTCGCGGAAACCGTCAGGCGGCGCAGCGCGGAGTTCTCTTTATCGAATACCTCAATCTGCAAATCTTCATAAGCCGACTGCAGGTTTTTCAAATCGCCGTCGAGGTTGTCGGTCTGGATTTTGGCGATCCGTTCCGTGGTTCCCTTTGAATCCCCGATTTGCTGGCGCTTGCTGGCAAGCGAGCCATCACCGGCAGCGGCGACGAGTTTAATTGCCCCCTTCATCGCCTCCTCACCGAAAATGACTTTCAGGTATTCGCCCTTCTCCGCCGTGCCGAGTTTGTTTTTCACAAAGGATTTATGAATATCTTTGAGGATTTTCTCGACCGGCAGCATGTTCCCTTTGCCGTCGCGGGTTTTCACACCTAACTCTGAGATAGCATCGACCGCTTTACCCATCGGTGCCTGCAGGCGGTTGAAAATGGCACTTGCCCCGGTCCCGGCCATCGAGCCTTTAATCCCGTTATCCGCCAGAATGCCGAGCATCGATGTCGTGTCTTCAATACTCGCCCCTGCAGCTTCCGCAATCGGCGCGACGTACTTCATCGCCTCGCCCAGCTCGACGAGGCCGGTATTGGATGACGTAAAGCCTTTGGTCATCACATCCGCGACACGCTCAATCTCGGTCGTCGACAGGTTAAACGCTGATTGCATGTTGGTAATGATGTCGGCGGCTTCGGCGATATCGACATCCGCCGCAAGGCTCAGGTTGACGGTCGAGCCGGTCGCAGCCAGCACGTCGTCAGCGTTATAACCTGAGCGCGCGAGCGTGGTCTGCGTGCGCGCCACGTCACCCGGTGAAAACGCGGTAGTCGCACCGATATCACGCGCCTGTTTGCGGATGGCCGCGAGTTTGTCATCGCCCTTATCAAGACCGAGGATCGCCTGCGTGCCTGACATCTGCTTATCAAAGCCGATACCGGGCGCGATAAACCGTGACGCCCCGTAAAGCCCGGCGGACGCCACACCCACGCCAACCATCCCGGCATTGCGCGCCCCGGCGGCGAGCTGTTGCCCGGATTCGTAGCGTTTTTTTACCGCGCTCAGTCTGGCCTGTTGCTGACTGACCCGCGCCAGCGCGTCACGCTGACGGTTAAGCTGTGCGGTTGTCTCGCTGATGCGCGACTTAAGCCCCTGCTCATCGGTCGACAGCTTGCGGGTATTAATCCCCGCCTGCGTGAGCTCGGTGCGCTGGCGCTGCACGGACTGGCGCAGGCCGTTATATTTGAGCTGCAGGTCGGCGGCGGATTTCTTTGCCGCTTCCAGTGCGCGCGCTTGTGCGAGCGTCGGGGTCTGGGTGTTTTTAAACTGGACGGCCAGCGCGGCCGCTTCCTGTTTCGCCTTGCTGAGTGACTGGCCGGTGACGGCAAGCTGTGCGCTCGCTTTCCTGAATCCGTCAATACGGGATGCCTGCGCGTTAAGATCGCGCAGGCTTTTCTGTGAATTACGGATATCACCGGAAAGGGATTTGCTGGCGTTCTGGATAGCCTTAAGCGGTCGGCTTGCCCGGTCGACCGCGTTCAGCAGCACCTCAAGTCTGACGTTATTGCTCATGATGGTTTCCGCTACGTTGCAGCGCCTTCTCGCGCCACGTGAAGAGCTCAGTCACGCTCAGGGAATAAAGCGATGACGGCGGCCAGTGAAATATCACGGCGATATCCGCCATCAGGTCATCGACCGACAGGTCTTTTGGGAAATTTAACGTTCCGAAGCAGGCGACAAAAAACCGACCACCTTACCGGCGAACGACAGCAGATCGGATGCATCAAGACGGGTGATTTCATGCTCGGTGAGTGCCGGGTACGTCATGCGCGGCAGCACCTTAATCAGCGCATCGACGTCAGACTGCGCCAGCGCCGCCAGCGACACGCCGCGCAGGGTTCCCGCGTTCGGTTTGGTCAGGGTGATTTGCCCGATTTTCTGCTCGCCGCGCATCAGCGGGGTATCGAGGGTAACGATGTTCGGGTTTTCGGTTTCGTTGGTATTTTTCATATTTCTCTCTCAACAAAGTGAAATGACCGGCCAGCCCCGCTGACCGGGTCAGGTTTTACATGCCAATCGCCTTGCGGTGCTCCGCCAGACGGTCGACGCCGTCCACTTTCAGCACCATGTTAATGACGTCAATCTCGATGACTTCTTTGCCGTCAATCGTGAGCTGGTAATAGGCGCACTCGGTCGACATTTTGGTCGTCCCGCTTTCGCCCTGTTTATTCTCGCCGCCGTCGTACTCTTTGTGACGGCCACGCATTACCACCTCAACGGCAGAAATCGCGCCGGTGTCGTCGCGCTGGTATGAGCCGGTGAATCGCAGCGGCACGCTGTCAGCACCCGGCGAGGCGTACTGAGCCCACAGCCCGATGTCAGGCAGACCGCCGAGCGTCCACTCAAGCGACAGCGCGTCATCATCGAGGCCGAGGTCAATCGACACCGAGCCCGGCATCCCGCCGCCGCGATACTTCTCAAATTTGCGGGTCAGCTTTGGCAGGGTGACGGACTCCACGACGCCCATGTAGCTGAGGCCGTCGTTGAACATGTTCAGATATTTCAGTTTGCGGGGTAGTACCATGCTTGCAGCTCCTTAGCGGTTGACCGTGGACGACAGGTTCGCCAGATAGGTATCGGTGATGCGCTGGCGCAGGGTCAGATTTTCCAGCGGCGGGACGGGCGTGTAGTCGTAGTCAATATTCATTTTCCCCGCCCTGAGGGTCGCGGTGTCGTTTGCATCCGGGTCGTACCAGCACGAACCATCGACGATATAGCCGTTGTTTTTCAGCTCGCGGAATTTGGCATTGATACCGGCGACGATGTCGCGGATGAGCGTCGGGGTGATGGGTTTATCCATCGCCCACGCGTGCGCCTCCGCCATCGTGTCGGCCAGCACCTGCGCGGTGCGGGTGTAGTTCTCAAACAGGAAAAGCGGATCATCCGAGCAGCAGCGGTTGCCCCAGAACTTAAAGCCGTCGTTGCGAATAAGCGTGGTGACACCGGCCTGATTCAGCAGGTTCGCGTCGGTCGCGGGCTCCTGCAAATCCCATGAGACCGGGGTGCTGACGCCGGTGACGCCGTTCACGCCAACGTTAGACAGGGTTTTATGCCAGCCGACCGTCTGGTCGATTTTGGCACGCAGACCCAGCGCGCGCGCCGTTGCCCACGCGGTTGTGGTTTCATTCGCCGTGGTGTCCCACGCCAGAAAATCCGGGAAGATCACCATCAGCTCGCGCTGGCTGAAATTCTTGCGGTAGTTGATAGCCTCGGAAAGGGTTTTGCAGTTCCACGCGCTGATATAGCCAAAGGCGCGCAGGCTCTGACAGGTCGCCGCGAGCGCGGTCGCCACTTCCTGCGAGTCCAGCCCCGGCACGCCGAGAATGCGCGGTTTAACGCCGGTGACGGTCTGCGCCGTCAGCAGCGCTTTCAGCCCGGTATATTTGCCGTTTTCGTCGGTCGTGCCGATGATGTTCGAGAGGGTGTGCCTGTGCGCCGCATCCGCATCGTCGGGGTCGTCGTCACCTTCGGCCACGCGCACCACCACAATGACCGGTTTGCACTGGTCAGCAATGGCCTGCAGGGACGCCGACAGCGTGCCCTGTTTGCCCGCCTTGCCGATGGCGTTTTGTACGCTGGTAATCAGCACCGGCTCATTCAGGGGAAAGGTTTTCTCGTCGGCATCGCTGGCCGTGCAGACCATGCCGATGATGGCCGTCGAGACGGTGGAAATGGTGCGCACGCCGTCGTTAATCTCGATGACCTGCACGCCGTGATGATAGTCGCTCATCCGTTAAACTCCGTGGTGAAGTGGAGCCACTATTTTCTGTTGTGTCCTCCTTAAGCGCACCGGATAGCGCTTCGGCCACCGGCGACACAACAAACAAAAAGCCCTCCGGGTGGAGGGCTTCGGTTATTCAGGCCGCTCAGGCCAGTCGGCATATTCAGGCCCGACCCTGTTCAGGAGTACGCTGTACTTCTCCCACGCCTCAAGCCGGGCTTTTTCCTCCCCGGTCGCAATGCCATATTTCACCGCCCGCGCCAGTGGCGCAATAACGTTTTCGGCGTCAGCCAGCAGGATTTGCTTTTGTTCGTCGAAACCCGCCACGGGGTCAATGTCCGGCTCAGGGGCATCGCCCCACGCGGGCAAGCCGTCCGCTCCGGCAATGCGCACTTTACCCGCCGGGGGAATGTCACCCGCAAACTCAAACCAGAGCGCCTCCTCAACCGCCACGACATCATCAGGAAAAGACCCGGCCAGAATATAGTCCTCCTTCATTCTGGCGGGATAAAACGCGTTAGCTGATGGACTGAAAAAATACATCTTTATGGCCTCCTAATGGCACACAATCATCCAGGTTCGGGGGGCCTTAATGCTCGTTTTGGTATAGTCCGCGCTGAGTATCAGGCTCTTTCCTGAAAAGTTAACGTAGGTCCCCATGTTGCCCTCGCTGGCAATCCCCTGATATTTCACCGCGGCAACGGCGGATAAAATGGCATTCGGCACGGCGGCGGGCAGCGGGACGGTATAGATCTGACCCGCCGTCAGTGCCGGTGTGGTTCCCCACTGAATGAGCAGACCGTCTGCGGTCTTTCTCCAGCCGTTAGCGGCGATGCTTATCTGGCTTTTCCCCTGAAAGCGCGCATCGGATTCCGCTTTGGTATAGGCCCCGATGTCCGCAGGGGTGGGCTTATTCGCAGCATCATACTGCTTTGTCCAGGCTGACCATGTGCCGGCATACAGCGTTCGAATGTAGGCGCGGGAATTGCTGTACACCCGGTAAATCTGCGTAATGCCTGCGTGCCTGTAAACCTCCAGCGAACCGGCGACCGCCTCCGGGTAATTCTTGCCCGTTGACGCCTGATTATTGGCGGGCTGGAAGTACAGCCCCGGCGTGGTATAGCTGTTCAGGTCGAGCGCATTGCCGATCCCCACCGCCTGAGTGTTGAAAATATCCTGCGCGGTGACGCTGATATCATCCGTCAGCTCGCGGCCGTTCACCTTGCGGCCAGAAGGGACGCGCCCGTTGGCGTTGTCATTTGCCGCCTTAACCGCTTTCGGCGTCGCGGCCAGTGTTTCAGACTCACTGTCGGTGGCGCTACTGAGCTGGATAATGCCCTTCTGTGCCGTGGTGGCGTCCTGAGCCGTATATTTCCCCTTTGCGAGGTCGTAGGCCGCTTTGACCGCGTTCGGCGTGGCGGCGAGCGTCTCAGACGTGCTGTCGGTCGCGCTACTGAGCTGGACAATGCCCTTCTGCGCCGTGGTGGCGTCCTGAGCCGTATATTTCCCCTTTGCGAGGTCGTAGGCCGCTTTGACCGCGTTCGGCGTCGCGGCGAGCGTCTCAGACGGGCTGTCGGTCGCACTGCTTAACTGCGTAAACCCTTTTTCTTTCAGCGTGGCGTCAGGATGACGGCGGGACAGCTCATGCTCCGCGAGCCTGTCGTCGATATAATCCTGCGTTGCCATCACCAGCGTGGTATCAATGGACAGTTCGACCGTGTCGATATCGCTCACCATGATCACCATGCGCAGCGTCTGCGCGCGCCCTGACCCTTCCGCCAGCTCGGGCTTGTAGCTCTCCGCCATATTGCCGACTGCAATCAGCGTGCCGGTGTCATCGTAAAGCCCCATTTCACGCAGCCAGAAGCCGCCGGTCTCCGGGGGAATAACCAGCTCCGCCACAACGTAGTTTTTATTTCGCTTGTCCTGGCTGATTTTATTCAGCGCACGACGCCAGACCTCCCTGACCAGTTTTGTCTGGCTGGCATCCGGCTCGGGCAGTTTGCCGCCGCCGTCGCCGACGGCCATCGCCACAAAATTGACTTTCTTCCCGTTCGGGAGCGTCGCCGCCGCCAGTTTTTCCGCACCGGCTCTGGTGATAACGGTTTTATATTTTACTGCCATGCTGTTCTCGCTTATCCGGGGTAAACCGTGATGATGTCGCCGTCCCAGGTCAGGGCTCCGGTGTAAAGATGCCCCGGAATGTCCTGAATAATATTCAGACCGATAAGATGGCGGCTGGCGGGCTTCGCGTCGGCAATCAGCCGCTCCATCTCGTAATACATTTCCTCGGTGATGCCGGTCTCTAACACGCCGATATCGAGGCGGAATGTGCCGGGCGAGTCGTTGGTTTCCCACCACTCCGTGACGTTAATCAGATACCCGAGCGGCTCGACCACCCGGCGCACCGCGCCAATCGTCCCTTTGTGCGCATGGATAAACCACGCCGCGCGGATCACCTCGCGTTTGGTCTCTTCCGGCCAGCGCTCATCCCAGCGGTCGACCGAAAACGCCCAGGCCAGCCACGGCAGCAAATTGGCCGGGCAGGTGTCGGCGTTCCACAAGCGGCGCAGCGGGACGGGGATCTTTTCGATATCCGCGCAGGCGCGCGCCGCCGCCACCTCAAGCGGCGAGGAGCCGACCGGCAGCAGACGGGTCTCACTCATCGTTGCCCCCGACCGTCACGCTGTACGCGGTGCAGTGCGATGCCTGCGTCTCATTGAGCACGATGTCGGCCACCGGCGCGGCCAGCTCGACGCGCTGCACGCCCTCGACGTGGAGCGCGGCATAGATGGCGGATTTGCGGATATCCCGCCCGAGCCGGTGCTGCGCGCTGATATAGGTCTGCAGCTTCGCTTTTGCCGCACTGATCACCGGCTCGCTTTCGGGGCCGGGGTACAGGTAAAGCGCCGCGTCGATGGTGTAGTCGACAATGGTCGCCGACTGGACGGTCACGCGGTCAGCGACCGGCCGCACGTCCTCATCGTTCAGCGCAGCACGCACCACGGCGAGCAGCTCGTCGGACGCCGCGCCGTTATTCTCCCGGGACAATACCGAAATGGTCACGCAGGCCGGTTCAGGGCTGATGACGGAAATATCCGCGACCCGTCCGTCGGCGCTGCGGCCATGAAACTGATAAGCGCCGGTTGAGCCTGCGGTGCTCAGACCCTCGGGGGCTTGCTGAATGCGCAGGCGATAGTCGGTGTCCGACTCCATCACGGCAGGCGTCGGCGGCAGCGTGGTCTCGTCTGCAGGCGTGATGACGAGGCGCTCAACGCTGGAATTCGCCCCGAGCTGGTCGAGATAAGCACCGGCGGCATAGGCCAGCATGACCGCACGCGCGGCCTCATTGACGCGCTGACGCCAGATGACTTCACGGTAGGCGTTCTCCTGCAGCAGCTTCACCATCGGCTCAGATTCAAGCGTCAGCGTGCGCGCGACCGCCTCCTGCAGGTCTTCGGGATAAAGCGAGACGAGCGTCGCTTTTCGTTCGCTCAGGATGGTTTCAAAATCCAGCTCCTCCACGACATCGGGCGCGGCGAGCTGGCTCAGGTCAACAATGGTAGCCATAGCGTTTAACTCAGTGGAATGGTCAGTGAAAAGGGCTGGCCCGACATCGGGCGCGTCCCGGTGATATCGACATACAGCGCGCCGTCAGCCTCGCCACGCTCAAAGGTGATGGTCGACAGACTGACGCGCGGCTCCCACTTCTGGATCGCCGAATAGCACGCGGCCATAATCTGCAGGCGCAGCGCCGGGGTCTGCGGCTGGTCAATCAGCGCTGACAGCAGGGAGCCGTATTCACGGCGCATGACCCGCGAGCCGACCGGCGTGACCAGAATGTCGCGCACGCTCTGCCTGATATGGTCGGCCTCAGAAATACTGAGCCCGGTGTGGCTGTTCATTCCCAGATAACGCACCGTCATTGTGTGTCCACCGTTCTGTCATCGCCGCGCTTCACGCCGCCGTGGTCGTGGTCATCCGCCTGCACGCCGTTGGAGGTAAATTTCCCGCCGGAGTGCTCGATGTCGCCGTACATTTTCCCGCCTTTCTGCACTTCGAGTGAGCCGGTGATGAGCTTGTTAGTACACACCACCTCGGGTGTATCGAGGGTGATGCGGGTCGAGGCTTTCACCAGCACCACCGGCACGGTGGCGGTAATGGAATCCGACGCGGTGACGTCGGCGGTTTTGATACCGGACACGGTGAGCGCCCCGCATTCAGGCTCGTATTCGATAACCGCGCCGTCAGGAAAAGCAATGTGAAGCGCATCAGGCGAGGCTGACGGTGCGGGATGGTCATCCGAGAAAATGCCGGGCAGCACAAACGCGGTGTCGAGCTCGCCGCCGATGGCAAGAATGAGCACCTGCTCACCAACGGAAGGAGCCCACCACACCCGTGAGCGACCGGCGCGAGAGGTCAGCCAGTTAAGCCAGGTGGTTTGCATCCCGCCGGTCTGGACGCGACAGAGTCCCCCGACGGGGTCGACGTCGGTCACGATGCCGGTGCGGACAAGGTTGCGGATCGCGCGAGCGATATCCTGCAGAGAATTTAAATTATCCATGCGGAAAGGATGCCGCCGGGCAAAGCCCGCTACAATCGAACAAGGTTTGCTAGGATATGAAACAACAAATGCTCCATAATTCAAACCTCCTTTGTTCGACATGAAAAGCTCAGCAGTAGCTTTATAGGTGTAGTGAAAATACACTCCCGATTCCGCATACATTTACGGCTGATATATTTGAAGACAGTTCCCCCCCCTTGATTTAGTAGCAGTGACGGGTTATTTTCTTGCATACTACACCCCTTAAAACATCATCATTAATTCAAGGAATTGTCAAAATGGTCAACTCACAAGAGAATGACTTAGGAACACTGCGTCTTTCCAGCCCGTATTCCTTCCCTGTATGGTCTATAGTTCACTATCTAAATCGGTTATCCATGACATACTTCAAACTTGTAACCATTCAGCGAGTTTGCGAAGCATTAAGTGAAGGTTGCGAGGATGGCGACCTTATTATTGCTGAAGAATCAGCTAAGCTAGTATCAAATGAGAGTTTCACTTATAACGGCTCTAAGCCTCATAAAATCCTTGTTAATAAAGGAGATGATTTTTACAAATTCTGGGATATCATTAAGACTCATCATCGGCCTGTTGTTTTTCGTCGCGGCGTAGATGGTTTTCACCCCCTATTTGATATCAGTCGTGATGACTTATTAATAAATCGTTTAACAGTAACATCCCCTCCTGACATAACAGTTACGGGTATAAGTACAGCAATAACAGATTTATACTATGCGGCAGAAAGAGAAGAACGCTCAAGACATGAACATCAAAACAACCAGATTGGGCAAACCGTAAGAAACTTAAGTGAAATAATTACCACACAATCTATGCTACAAGATTCAAATCTTAGCCCTGGTGTGAAGGCATATGCAGAAAATATGCTACAATCATTAATGCAACGACAAGCAGAATTAAATCAAGAGATGGGCATAACTTCTCTCCAAATTAATATTAGAGTGTAACCATCTCATTTCACAACCAACCCTGACTGCGACAATTTCATGCCACAGTCAGGATTGTCAGCCCAAATAAACGTGAATCATAATAAACTTCGAGCCAAATACCCAACAACAGACTCTTTTATAAAATTATAGTCTTCAACATTAATACCGAGCAAAGGACGCACTGGATATTTGACCCAGTGACGATGTGGTTTTGATCGTTCTTTTAACCCAAAATGATGAATCTCTGCAATGCGCTGTACCTTGCCGGTAAACTCGACCACGGCAGCATCATTGCGGCCGCTGGCTTTCATATAACGAGCCGTGCGCAACTTCTGAAACATCGCGCGCTTAATTCGCCCCGATTTTCCCCTGAGCGGCTGACGCTTTCGCGCCTGATAGGGTGAGCCATCCGGGGCTTTTTGCTGTTTGATGCGTTGCTGTTGCGATTTACGCAGTTCCTTCGCTATCTCAGCGGCCAGCTTACGCCGTCCCGCCGGTGACAGCGCCCCAATCAGCCCGGCCAGCTTGTCGTCAAAAGGTTTAAGCTCACTCATCCCATTTGCTCACCAGCTCGCCATTGATATACAGCTCAGTCGGACGCGTGACCGGCTCGGGCAATGGCGGCTCAGGTGCATAGCTGACGTGCAGCGCACCGCTATCCTCCCTGACCAGCGTGCGCTCGGTGAGCTGCAGGCTGATACTGATATCCACATTATCCCCGTCGTTCAAATCCATCTGGAAGCGATAGCCCTTTTTGCGGCCCTCATCGGTGGTGCAGATATCCGGCTGGTTCTCACGCAGCCACGCCGCCACCGGCACAAAAATCAAATCCGGGTCGCCGACAAAGTCACACACGATCACATTCAGGGTGTAAATCTTTTCGTGTGACAGCGAGGCCGCGAGGCGCGCGTCGATATTCCCCTCATCTGCAAAGATACGCATCATTTCGGGATTGGTTTTTAGCTGCGGCACGGCGTCAGTAAGCGCCTTGCGCAGGCTTTTCATTTTCTGCATCGGTTTTATCCTGACAGTCTTTGATGGTTTCAACCTTTAAGGCGCAGGTGGTAAGCGCATTCTCAAGCCTGCGAATATCGGCACTCAGATCGCCGTTAGTGAGCGGCTCGCTTCCCGGCATCGGGCAGAGGCTCACCTTCGGGCAGGCGTTGTAAACAGTGACCGGCGGAGGCGCAGGCCTTGCGGGTGTGCAACCGGCGCACAGCATCAGGCAAGTCAGCGCGATACCAGCGGCGTAATTCCTCGTTTTCATTCAGCAGCCTCGTAATCGTTTGTTCTCGTCTCGCCGCCAGCTCACCGGCGGCAGTCAGCTCGTCACTGAGCCTGACCTGCGCGCGTTCATTCGTCCTGGCAATGCGCTGCGACACGGCAAGCTGATTTTTCAGCATCCCGATTGTCGTCTTTTGCTCGCTGGCGACCCGGTTCGCTCGCTCAAAGGAGCGGGATAAATTCGCGTTGTCATGGCGCAGCCACAGCGCCACGGCGAGCAGCCCGGCCAGCAGGATCATCAGCACTTTCATGGCATCCCCTTCATGCAATAGGCCCGTTCCCGCGCGCGGCGGTTTTCCAGCCCTTTGTTTCTGACGCCGTTCACGAACACCCAGCGGGTGAGCTGGTCGCACGCCTGCGACCACTGATGACGTTTGATAAACGACACCAGCGTCGAGCGGCAGGCCGCGCCGGTTCCCACGTTGAAGGCAAAACTGACCAGCACGTCATAGACGCGCGGCGGCATCGCCACCGGCACACAGACCGCGAGCCGTTGCTCGGTATTCAGCACATCCGCGACAAGGTTCGCCGCCGCCTGTCGTTCGGTGATGTCCCCTTTCGGGGTGACACCGGCAGTGTGGCCGATGCCTGACGTCCACACGCCCGCGCTGCACTGGTAGGGCGTCAGGCGACACCCTTCGAGGTCGGCAATCAGCGCCAGCCCTTCGGGAGAGGTATTCAGCAGACGAAAGTCAGGCATCAGGACCGCGAGCGCCAGCACGGCGGCCACGCTGCAGCGTTTAATGATTGAGCTCACGGATCGCCCCCTTATCCAGTCCGAGTGAGGTCAGATAGCGATACGTTTTGCGCTTAAACCAGTAATTGGTCAGTGCGGTAAAAATGGCGCAGCCACTGCCGACATACAGCGCCAGCTTTTCGGGCGACATCGCCCCGAACCAGGCCACCCCCACGGCCAGCCAGTAGGCGATAAACGTCGTGATTTTTTCCATGCTCAGTCCCATAGATTCACCGTTTCAGTTTTCGGCGCGCTGTCGGTCTCGGGCAGCTCTATCACTGTGCCGTGCGGCAGGATAACGCCCAGCTCCGACAGCCCCGGATTGGCCTGCAGCACCGTCTCGACGACACCCTCCGTGCGCCCGTAATAGCGCGCGCATATCGCGTCAAGGGTGTCGCCCTGCATCGCATACGCTTTCATCAGATTTGACCCACGATGCAGCGCGCTTTGTCCTGAATGCGGGCCACAGACCAGCGCATATCCCGCCACATCTCATCAATAGCGCTGTCGATGCTGTCGGCCTTTTTGTCTCCCTTGCTGGTCGCATCCACGCCGCGATAACGCTCAAACAGCGTGGCGGTCGTCATCGAGCACACGGCGTTAAAGTAGTGGAAGCAGCGCACGCTCTCGCCGTCGAGCTCGTCGGTCGGGACATCCGCGAGCGTGGCGTGACCGGCGTCAATCTGACGGTCGCGCCAGTCGCGCAGCTCCGCATTGGTCTCCGCGATGGCGGTCTTAATCGCCCGGCGCAGACGCACAGGGGAAACGGTCTGCTCAAGGCGCATTTCTTCGCGCACGCGCTGCGGGTCTACGTCAGGAAAAAAGCCCGTATTTTTAATCACCGGCTCACTCACGCCCGGTGGCGGTATCACCACGCCCGGCACGTCCTGCGGCGTTGTTCTGGGCTCAATAATCAGTGTCGTCATGACAACCTCGGAAAATAGGTGGGCGGTGGACGCCGGTCGCAGTCAGGGCAATCAATACCCGCGTTGACCGGCGTGCCGCCCGGCTCGGGGAGCGTTCGGTTAACCTGCGGCTTTTGCCGCCTTTGGTGGACGCCCGCGCCGTGCCGCCGGTTTAGCAGCAGGCTTGCGCGTGCGGGGTTTGTTCGTTTTCGGTGCGGGTTCTGGCTTCGGTTTAAGCTGACGCTCAAGCTGTTCGATATCCTTTTTCACGCCGACAGCTCGCTCCAGCTGAATGGCACGCTGCAGGTGCGCCAGTGCCCCGGGCAGCTCGCCTGCGTCACGCAGCACGTAGCCGGTGATTTTGTGCAGCTTCGCACGCACGATATCGGGCATATCCGCACGCTCAGTCAGCGCGAGGGTATCGAGCAGCAGCGCCAGTTCTACCGGCTGTTTAGCGTCACGCAGACGCTGCGCGGCAAGCGCCACCTCTTCGGCCAGCAGATACGGCGTGGTGCGGCGATGGCCGCCGACCGGCATCGTCAGGCCAAAGGTCATCGCGTAACGGGCAATTTCCAGCGCACCGGCAATATCATCCGCATCGAGACGCCAGAGCATGACGGTCATGACAATGTCATCCTGCGCGCCCTTGCCATTCGCAAGGACACCCGCCACCCACGGCAGATAGAAGGGCAGCAGCTCGCGCTTTTTATCTGCCTTGCGCTCATTGGATCGGATTTGTTTTAACGTGCGACAGTCTGCGGCCAGCTTAACGAGCATCTGCTCATAGGCAGTTGCATTGCGCAGCGGGGCAGCGGCCCGCCGCACGGTTTCAGAGGCCGAGACCCGCATCATGTGAAGCGCTGCGGGGCTCGTCATGTTTTACTCTCCGTCGTTCTGGTCTGCTTGCTCATCAGGGCTTTCAGATTCAACCTGAGCCGAAGCGTTTTCAGGCGCAGCCAGAGCAGAGGCGCTTTCAGGAGCAACCGGGGCAGCGAATTTGCCTAGAGTGATGTTTTCAATCAGGCAACCGGCGGCGTAAGCCTCGACCACATAATCAATATTCATTGATTCGTAGTTTTCGATACGGTCCTTTTTCGGCTCCTCGATGATGGCGCGGCGGTGCGCGTCGTCCATGAAGTAAATCGACAGGTTATCGAGGCGCGTTACCATCAGCGCATTCGCCGGGAAGTACGGCACGCGCACGGCTGGCAGGTTGCCGATGCGCTTCTGGCTGATGATGATGTCAGCGGCCAGCGTCTCGCTGTTTTCCTGGGTCTTGTTGACGATCGGGAAATACTTGTCAGCCAGCAGCTTGCGACCGGTGATGACGACGAGCTCCGGGTCATCCTGATAAATCTCGTCAATCAGGTTGGTCGTGGCATCCATCACCAGCGCATCGAGGTTGGCATAGTCGCCGTTTTCACCGACGCGGATCGCAGCGGAAACGACATGCCCGCTTTCATCGGTGATTTTCGACATCACGCGCGCCGGGGCTTCATTGCGGTATTTCTGCAGCCAGCCCACCGCGACATCCTGCAGCATCGGATGCGTTTTGCGGCTGGAGGTTTCCGCGCGCTCAGTGCCGTTGAAACCGGCCATGATGAAATCGAGCGACTGACGTTTGATGATCGCGTCACGGATTCGGGTCTGGAAGTCCTGGAATCGCGCCCACAGGTCGAGCTGTTTGTAACGGATATGGAAATCGAAGTTGATTTGCGCACATTCGTATTTGTTGGATTCCAGCGCCGTAAAATCGGCGGTCTTGCGCTCGTCATCCCCTGCAGTATCGGCGGTGCTCGCAATCGTGCCGTTAACGCCCACGCCGACCTTTTCGCCCTTCAGCTCGTCGACCGGCACGATGTTAATTTTGGTCAGAAATGCGGATGACAGCTGCAGGGTGTTCATCAGGGTCTGGGTCACGGACGGCTCGACGGTGAATTTCTTCGCCACGTCGTCGGTCTCGACGCCGTTCAGCTCCGCCACGCGGGACAGGTAGGCATTAAATTTAAAGCGGGTTTCTTTACGCATGGGTAATCCTGTTTTTCAAAATAGGGTTCTGGCCGGGCAGCGCGCCCGGCGCGTTATCAGCAGTTGGTCAGCAATTCGTCGCCGGTTCCGCCCTTCGAGAGTTCACGGCGCGGCTGGCGCTGGCTTTCGGTGTTATCGAGGGAGCTTTTCAGGGAGGTAAATGCCTGCGCGTTTTCTTCGGTCTGGCGGGTGACGTCCTGCTGCAGCTGCGAGAACGCAGTTTCCATATCAGCCAGGCGCTTTTCGTTGGCGCTCAGGCTGGTCTGCACCTGCTCGGAAACTACCGTCACCGCTTCATGCACATCCGCCAGACGCGCGTCGTCGCTGACCTGCTTGCGACTGAAAATGGCTTTAACTTTGTCGGTCAGACTGTTGAGCACGGTGTCGGGGACGTCCTCGAATTCCAGCTCAGCCAGCGTGGCAACGGAAAACAGGTCGTCGGGATGGGCTTTTTTACCGGCGAGCGGGTTCTGCGTCGCCCGGCTGCAAAATTCGAGGTATTCCGTGCCGAGGCTTGCCGGGTCATCGGTCACCGCCAGCCCCACGAGGTAACATTTGCCGCTGTTGGCGAAGTTCGGGCGGATCTCCATCGAGGTGTAAACCTTCTGACCGGCGCGCACCATGCCGACCAGCTCATCGAGCGGCGCGATTTTGCCAAACAGCGCCTTTTTGCCGTTCAGCGCAGAGTCATCGCTGATGATTTCCGCTTTCACTTCGGTCACGTCGCCGTAACGCTTGAGCACGCTGTCGGGCAGAATGCCGCGCAGGTGTTCGAGGTTGATGCGACAGCCATAGACACGTGGGTCAAAGGTGTCGGCCATATCCTGAATATCATCCCCGCTGATGACGCGGCCATCGCAGGTGTCACCCTCGACGCCGATGCGAAACCATTTAGAAACTTTCTTTGCCATTGTTCAGGTGTCCTGATGTTGGGTTTTCGGTTCGGGTGTAGTTTCCCGACTCCGCCCCGCGTCAGCCACCGCTTGCAGAAGTGCAACCCCTGACACAACAGGGGCTTAGCGAAACCCTGCGCCGATTTCCTTAGCCTTGCTCCGTATACACCGACACGAGGCAACCATGACCATCTCAACCGACCTCTCCCTGTTACACGACCCGCGACGACAGGCGCGCCTGCTGTTCTGGCAGGGATTTTCTGTGCCGCAAATCGCCGACACGCTGCAGGTGAAGCGCCCGACGGTGCAGAGCTGGAAGCAGCGCGACGGATGGGAGGAAACCGCGCCGCTCAACCGCGTGGAAACGACACTTGAGGCGCGCCTGATTCAGCTCTACGCCAAGCCCGACCTGACACCGCATGACTTCAAGGTCGCTGATTTTCTGTCGCGCCAGATGGAACGGTTTGCGCGTATCAACCGCTACGGCCAGACCGGAAATGAAGTGGATTTAAATCCCAACATTGCGAGCCGCAACAAAGGGGATCGCAAAAAACCGAAACGTAACTATTTCAGCGATGAGGCTATCGAGAAGCTGGAAGAGATTTTCCTCGACCAGTCGTTTGAGTATCAGCTCAACTGGCACCGGGCGGGCATCGCGCACCGCATTCGTCACATCCTCAAATCACGCCAGATTGGCGCGACGTTCTACTTTGCGCGTGAGTCACTGCTGCGCGCCCTGAAGACCGGCCAGAACCAGATATTTTTGTCAGCCAGTAAGACGCAGGCATATGTGTTCCGGAAATACATCATCGCCTTTGCGCGGCTGGTCGACGTTGACCTGTCGGGCGACCCGATTGTCATCGGCAACAACGGCGCAGAGCTGATTTTCCTCGGGACCAACTCCAACACTGCGCAGAGTCACAACGGTGACCTGTACGTCGATGAGATTTTCTGGATACCCAACTTTCAGCGGCTGCGCAAAGTGGCGTCGGGGATGGCCTCGCAGTCGCACCTGCGCACCACCTATTTCTCGACCCCGTCCACGCTGGCGCACGGCGCGTATCCGTTCTGGTCTGGCGAGCTGTTTAACCGGGGACGCAGCAACCGCGACGAACGGGTCGACATCGATATCAGCCACCAGGCGCTCGCCGGAGGCGTGCTGTGCCCGGATGGCCAGTGGCGGCAGATTGTCACCATCGAGGACGCCCTCGCCGGGGGATGCACCCTGTTCAATCTGGATCAGTTGAAACAGGAAAACAGCGCTGACGATTTCCGCAATCTGTTCATGTGCGAGTTCGTCGACGACAAGGCGTCGGTGTTCCCGTTCGAGGAGCTGCAGCGCTGCATGGTTGATGCGATGGAAGAATGGGAGGACTTCGAACAGTTTGCCGACCGTCCGTTTAACTGGCGTCCGGTCTGGATTGGCTATGACCCGTCACACACTGGCGACAGCGCAGGCTGTGCGGTACTGGCTCCGCCACTGGTTGCCGGGGGCAAGTTCCGCATCCTTGAGCGTCACCAGTGGAAAGGGATGGATTTCGCGGCGCAGGCCGAGGCCATTCGTTCGCTGACAGAGAAATACACCGTCGACTATATCGGCATCGATGCGACCGGCATCGGCCAGGGTGTTTATCAGCTCGTGCGCTCGTTCTTCCCGGCGGCGCGCGCCATCCGCTACACGCCTGAAATGAAAACCGCGATGGTGCTGAAAGCGAAAGACACCATCCGACGTGGGTGTCTGGAATATGACGCCGGTGCCACCGATATCACGCAGTCGTTTATGGCAATCCGTAAAACCATGACCAGCAGCGGGCGCAGCTCGACCTATGAAGCGAGTCGCAGTGAAGAGGCCAGTCATGCGGATATCGCGTGGGCGACTATGCACGCCCTGTTAAACGAGCCGCTTTCCGCCGGGAGCGGGATGCATTCAAACTCTATTCTGGAAATTTACTAAGATGGCAAAACATAAACCTACTCAGCAGGCAGTCAGCAAGCCACAAAAAATGGAGGCGTTCACTTTTGGTGAGCCCTCCGCCGTCATGGATCGCCGCGATATCCTTGACTACGTCGAGTGCATTCATAACGGAAAATGGTACGAGCCGCCGGTCAACTTCTCAGGGCTGGCAAAAAGCCTGCGCGCCGCCGTGCACCACAGCTCACCGATTTACGTCAAACGTAACATTCTGGCAAGCACCTACATCCCGCACCCGTTGCTGTCGCGTCAGGATTTTAGCCGCCTTGTGCTCGATTATCTGGTCTTTGCCAACGGCTACCTTGAGAAGCGAATGAGCGTGACCGGCCAGCTCATGAAGCTAGAAGCCTCCCCGGCGAAATACACCCGCCGTGGCGTCGAGGATGGCGTCTACTGGTACGTGTCGAGTTTTACGCATACGCACGAATTTGCCCCCGGCTCAGTGTTTCACCTGCTTGAGCCTGATATCAATCAGGAGCTTTACGGGATGCCGGAATACCTGAGCGCACTCAATTCCGCCTGGCTGAATGAATCCGCCACCCTGTTTCGTCGCAAGTATTACCAGAACGGCGCGCACGCGGGTTACATCATGTACGTCACCGATGCGGCACAAAGCAGCACCGACGTGGAGTCGCTGCGTGATGCGATGCGAAATTCGAAGGGGCTCGGGAATTTCAAAAACCTGTTTTTCTACGCGCCCAACGGTAAACCGGACGGCATTAAGATCGTGCCGCTGAGTGAAGTTGCCACGAAGGATGATTTTTTCAATATCAAAAAGGTGAGCGCCGCTGACCTGCTCGATGCGCACCGCGTGCCGTTCCAGTTGATGGGCGGCAAACCTGAGAACATCGGATCAATGGGGGATGTCGAGAAGGTGGCGCGGGTGTTTGTGCGTAACGAGCTGACGCCGCTGCAGGAGCGATTTAAAGAGATTAACGACTGGCTCGGGATGGAGGTGATCCGGTTCAAAGACTACGTTCTCGACAACTGAAGCTAAGCCGCCATTAAGGCGGCTTTAATTTAACTAGCCTTTGGTGGATTTAGGATCATCTTTTCTTTGGTAAGTTCTTTCCTCTTGAATCTTACCGTCAACATTATGAATTTTGACTGACGCTTTCTTGTCAGACATAAACTCTTGTGTCTGCTTGATCATTTCGGCTTTCGTGTCTGCCGTTTTGCTAGGTTTCGTGTTCCCTTCTTTCTGCAATTTCCACTTATAACCGTCTTTAGTAATGTGATAGTTGTCCATCAATGACCTCCAACCGTTAGTTAGACACAGGGCTTGTCAACCGGATTTTATCCAAAGCGAAACGGCAGATTTGTGAAAGAGATCTCATCCCACATTAATCATGTCCCCCACTCCAGCGCGCAATGCTTTCCCCGCCACGCCTGCCCGCTTGATGGGTCGGTTTTAATGCAGGTGCATTCTAAGTGTTTAGCCTGCACTATCGATGCTTTGAGGCAACTAAATTGGCAATCAATCTCTTGAAAACTTAATGCAATTTCACTCATATTAATGCGACAAAAGATTTCTTTCTGCATGCTTCAAAACTGAGCACTAGCATCTAGCGGAATGATTCAACCAACCCTAAAATTGATTTTAAAAGGATTCACATGGCTCAACCATATGACTTGACACAGCTTGATTCACATTCTTTTGAGCACTTAGTAAACTTTCTTTCGTTAAAAACCCTTGGTAATGGCGTTACTGGATTTGCTGCGGGTGCAGATGGAGGGAAAGATGGATATCTTCGTGGTAGAGCTCCTTATCCGACAGACCTAGATAGTTGGGAAGGAATTTGGTTTCTTCAATCGAAATTTCATAAACCACATTTGAGTAGCGACTCCCAGAAATGGTTGATAAAAGAAGTTGCCAAAGAGATTACTCAGTTCAAAACTGGCAACAGAAAACTACGACCAAACAATTGGATAATAGCAAGTAACATTGAACCATCAGGCGTACCCGAAACAGGTGCATTTGATAAAATAAAAGAAATGGTAAATGAATTTGATCCTGACATAAATGTTGACATTTGGGGAGGGAGAAAAATATTGGATCTTTTGGCCCATCACCCAGAAGCTGTTGCATACTATGGCCATTTCCTCACTCCGGGGCATGTAATAACTGAATTATACAATCATTTGAATCAACATAAAAAAAATATTAAAGATATCATCGATCATTTAATCGTGAATCAGTTTCATGAATTTAGCTACACAAAGCTGGAACAAGCAGGTTCAGGTAGCGACCAACGACCTAAAATATACGAGCTATTCAGGGACCTTCCCATTCACGCTCAAAATGATGAAATATACTTTATATTGAAGTCCTTAGTTTCAGCAGCAAACAACGTCCAAAGAAACTCTACTTGGAATAACTTCGGACACGGATGGCAGGAATGGTCAAAAAACCCAATTCGAGCGAGAATCATTCTTTTAAAAGGTGGACCTGGCCAAGGTAAATCGACTGCCGGGCAATACTTTGGACAATTGCAAAGAGCAGCATTTATTCTTTCCGATGATGGCCCTAGAGTTACTCCACAAATAAAAGAAATAGCCAATGAATTAAAAAGACAAGCTATGGATGAAGGTTTTTGGCCATCGGTCCCTAGAATTCCGTTATTTGTAGAATTGAAAGATTTTGCCAACTGGTATTCATTAAAAAGCGAAGGAGAGCCTAGAAATATTGTCGCATATATTTGTGATAAAGTTAAAATTAAAACATCTAAAAATGTCACTGCGGAAATGCTGCATGATTCATTCAGCTTATCATCATGGTTCATTAATTTTGATGGGTTAGATGAAGTACCAAATGATTTAAAGGATAACGTAGCAAATGAGATTATTATTTTTGCAAATGAATTGATACCTCAGTTGGATGCAGACTTCCTCATTCTTTGTACAACTCGTCCTCAAGGCTATTCAGGACAATTTGAAAACCTGTTTTCTTCAACAGTCACGTTAACTCCACTCCCACCAGACATAGCCTTAGCCTGTGCTTCAGCCGTAGTAAAATACAATCGTACAGAACAAGAATATGAAGAATCAATAAATATACTTAAATATGCAATGGAATCAGATCAAGTAAAAGAACTGATGACCACTCCTCTGCAATCACATATCATGGCCGTTGTTGTTAGAGATGGAGGTCGCCCTCCTGAAAAAAGATGGGAATTATTTAAAAACTTTTATTCAGTCATGAAAAAAAGAGAAAGTCAGAAAAACTTTCCAGACGTACGCATATCTGCTCTTCTACGAGAAAGAGATCAATTACTTAAAACTATACATGATCGGCTAGGTATATGTTTACACACCAAGTCCGAGATCAGCAAAGGAGCAGAAGCTACTTTCGATAAAAGTGAGTTTAAACAATTGGCAATTCAAACCACTGCCATGCAAATCGATGGTGATACCGATGAAGTAGTTGATACACTAATGGAGGCTACAACAGAAAGATTAGTTTTCGTAAACACCCCTGAAAGCAGTGATTCCGTCCGATTTGATATTAGGCAATTACAAGAATTTTTCGCAGCAGAATTTATTTACAATGCCGTTTCTAATACTGAGCTTAGAAATCGTCTAGAAATAATTTGTGGTGATGCCCACTGGCGTGAAGTTGTTCACTTTTTATTGAGCGCTTTGGCACATAATACAATATTAAGTGAGCTTTCGGTTGCTGTTAACTTGCTCCAACAATTGGATGATGATGGAGAAAATTATAGAGTTAAAACTTTTAAAAAGAGGATGGGGACCGGATCTCTTTTAACGCTTAGATTGATAGAGGAAGGCGTACTTGAACAAGATAAAAGAATTAGATTTCAGTTTAATAACGCCTTAACACCTTTATGGTCAAATATAGAACGCGATATATTAAGCCGAATAACATCAATTAAAAAAGAGCAATCTAGAAGCTGGGTCATTAACAATATGATTGAAGCATTCATAGATCTAGATTACAGCGAACATATAACTGTTGGTTATTTACTTGCAATAATGCTACCTATTGAACACCCGCGCATAGAAGAGGTATTAAAAAGATACTTGCAAGCTCCTGAATATTATTTCAATGCAATTTTTGAGCTTGATATAATTGATGCTTTTGGTAGCCATCGCCGCAAAAATGCGATTCGAAATTGTTATCAACCTTGGTTTATAGAATTTATCACTTCTACCATCTCCTCGACTTCTGTCTTAAGCAATACAATTCAATGCGACATGCTTAATTTTGCAGTTAAGCATTTTCAAAAAGAATTATTACTGAAAAGTAATTATAACATCCCGAAAGAAACGATTGAGATTTTGGAATTTTTAAATATTGAAGAAAAAAAAGACACAGGTTCTATTGATACCACAGACAATTTGGATGAAATTTACTGTTTCGTCTCACCTAAAACCCACGACATCAATTGGAAAACAGCACACGCACAAGACGGCGAAATAATACCTAAGCTACATATATCTGATGATATTAGCTCAAAACCCCTAAATTTAATAAAATCCGCTCTAAAATTTCACTATAATAAAAACATTGTCAATTATAAGCTTTTCCTTGATGAGGTTAAAAAAAGCGATTACAACACCGATATAATCCCTTCTCAACTTAAAGCAATGATCCCTTTGAATTTTGATTGTGATGACCTTAAAAAACACATTGATTGCTTGGAGCATATGGAAAATGAGGAAATCAACTCGATAATTCATAATGGTTGTTTCGAAGATATAAAAATAATCCCATCATTTCAATATATTAAAATTACCGATTCTGCTTTCAATAAAAAAGGGTGGGCTAATTTTTGCAAAGACTATCCCGCATTAGCACTCAATGTTTGGTCAGGGCCATTTATTGATGAGGAAGCTCTTGAGAAAATTAAAATAGAACACAAATTTGAATTTTTCGGGCCAATTCTAGAAATTTCAAAAAATCATGCTGAGTCATTTTCAGCGTACTTCTTTCTCTGGCAAGAGCTGTTCGATGTTTATCCAGAACAGGAATCAGAACTTCGAAGCATGCTCATCAAGTGCTCACCAACAACTACCCGAATGGGGTTCAACAACTTTAAAAAACACAATTCATTCATAAAGATAAATATTGCTACGGAAAAAGAATTCATCGTTCATTTCGCTCACGCACTTTTAATTGGAAGAGTAAGCAATATCATCAGACATGATTCAAACTATAGGCCAATTAGTACTAATTACAATGAAGAGCTCTTGTCTAAAATGGGAATACCGAGCGCCTCACTTGTTGAGATTATAAAAGATAAAAATGAAGACAATACAATAAGAACAGCATCTCTTTGCTGTTACATAGCGCAAACATCGCCAAGTAAAAATGATTTTATAACCAATTTTTTTGATGAAAAATATGACGAGATATTTTTAAGCCTTTTAGTCACGGAAAATCAAGATTTATTGATCAACGCTCTTTATACATTCCTTTTTGATATTTCAACCTATGATATAAGACTGATGAATTTCCTCGGGAATGTATCTATCTTAACAAAGGAAGATTATACCGCGCGACTAATATTACAAAATATATACCAGAGATGGCGTGAGCGTTCATTTGCTCCCGTCAATAAAAGCCAAGCTCTCCAAAGTTGGTTAGATTATTCATATTAACATTCTTTTAGCACATGCCTCGTTTGGAGGCATGTGCTCCAATCATATGAACCAATACAATTTAATTAAGTATTAGACTAAAACGGGCTCCACTGAGTGTCTTTTCCTATTTTTATTGTATTTGTTTTAGAACAGTTACTTCACTCATCGAAACTACGCTCGATTTAATCAGCTCTCTTGCACTATTTATACATGCATTTCTTTTCTTATATCTAAATCCACAGTTATTGACAGGACTCCGAGGCGCGGCAATGCCGCTTTTTAAAGTCAAAGGCTCAACGGCCAAAAGCTTTGGAACGATGCGCCATTCGGCTGTCCGGGTCACATGTACCAGCTCAGAGCCCAAGTGCGGAGCGTAGATGCCCACGACTCTCTCAATGTCCTCTTCGTAGGCATTGACCTCGTCAGTCACGTGACGAGCCACACGGACGGTCTGACTATCACGTGGAACATTCGCTCCACCCTGCGCTGCGATATAACGGTCAAATTCACCTTCATCAGCTGCAGCTCTGGCCGCTTCAACACGCTCATCGAATTCATCAGCAATGCTCACCCCACGAGGTAGTTTGCGCAGCTCGCGATAAGCACCCATCGTTGGAAGACCAATAGATTTAAATTGCGGGATACGCCATGTTGACGCCCATGCGGTTACAGCTGCGGCGGTATCGGTGAGAGGCTTGCCGGTGTCGTGATCGACCTGACCATCGAGTGCGTAACCGTCAATATTCTTCGCAATGTATTTTGCGATGTAACCGGCTGCGCCACCTCGATTGAGGTGCTTCGCTTCAAAGCGCTGTGCTGCTGCGCCCTTTTCATTTCCATCCTCCTTTAAGGCATAACGGCGCATGATTTCAGTGATGTGCTTGCGTTGCTCTGGTTTGCAAAAAAGCATCATGTGCCAGTGCGGCGTTCCGTCGTGATGCGGTTCAACAACACGCATCCCGTAGACCTGTAGATCGTTATCTTTAAAAGCAGTACGCATCAGGCTCCAGATACGGCACAAATACCGCTGTCCATCCTTCGGCGTAAAGGCGTTTTCATTCCATCCGTGATTAAGTTGCACCGTTTTTTTATCGCCCTTTCCGACCTGACGCGTCGGGTGATACCTCGATGGCGTGGTGATAGTGATAAACATCCCGACGTCACCCTGACCGGCCGCATAGCGTTCAATCCCTGCGATGGTGTTCATCAGTTCCATACGACGAATTTCGGGGTTTGAAATACTCCCCATGACTTTGCTGATGAGATCGATGCGCTCGCCGGTTACTTTGTTTTCCAGTTCACATGATTTGAGGTATTCGAGATTACCCAGGCGGCGAGAATGAACTTCGCGGATCGCCGTTTTGCTGGCATACGGGGAGCGGTCTTTATTCACCTCACCGGCGGCAATCAGCAAGGCCTCGTGCCAGCGCATACGCTGCGCCTTAAACTGGTTAATCCACCATTCATCGTTAATCAGACGAGCAATAGCGGAAAATGCCTGACGGATCGTGATCTGACCTTTGCGGTATTTCTTCCAGAACATCGGAGTGATGTTGAATGCGCGAGCTGCACCGGCAACGTGACCATATAAATGCGCCTGCGCCTCATCGGTGAAAAGAGTCTCTTTACCGCCATGAGCATCTGCCCATGCGTCGCTAAGTTCCTCATAAGCGACATATAGCTGCGATGCGATACGGGCAGCAAACTTTTTGAGTGCCTTGTCACTCATACCCGCTAAATGTGAATAGCTTTCGCGCTCACTCAGGAAGAGAAGCGTTGCCGTCTCGTTCATTCCGTTTAGCTGATTCACCCGCTCAAGACGCGGCCCCACCTTTTGCTCGATGGTGTTCTTGAGGAAATAAAAACCATGAAGTGGGCTTTTAGTACGGCGGATGAAGTCATACCGGGAGTTAAACAACGTTTTTAAGACGTATGGCAGGCGATTTACTTTACCTAAAACGCCTTGCACCTGACGGAATTCGCCACGTGTAAGGGGTCTGTCACGGCCAATTGCAGAGCGTGGAGCATTCCAGGGATAAGTACCGACGAATGTCTCATCGGTGTTTTTCGAGAACGGAGGCGGTGGCGAGGGGGCAATACGCCCCCGAGGTTCAACGGCCATTTGAAGTGAAGGCATCCAGACATTGCTTCGCTATGCGCTCAATCTGATTTTCAAGCGCTGAGAAACGAGTTGCGTCTCCCGTTAAAAGGTCATGCAAGGCAAGACCTGAGACGAGCTTAGGAATAGTTGGGTAGTAACCCACAACATCCAGCCATTCCTTGCCTTCGTTCTTCCCGGTGGTGGCGGTTTTCTTTTCCTGCAAAATAAACTGATAGCGGTCGCTGGTAATGACGTACTGCTGATTTATCTCGATACGGATGCTCATTTTTGCTTCCTGTTAAAAGTTAATAGCCAACTCAGCCTGAAATTGAGTTGTGCAACTTCTCGGACTCTTGCCCCAGAAGCTCGATAATCTCGGTGCGGTTTAGCTCAGATTTACTGATATGAGCGATAAGCCCATCAAAGTGTGACGAAATCCGAGTTGCCGTATCGCGCTGGGCTTCACTTATGGCCTGCGCCAGAAGTGCTGAAAACATGCCCCGCTGCGCTATATTTTGTTTTTGCATTTGCCTATCTCCAGACAAAAGGAGTCCCCACGCTGTAAGGCGCGTAATAGAACGAATCCAGATTAATTAATGTAAATACTGCTCAGGTTTTACCGAGGTTAAGATGGTTGGCGCGTACTCAAAAAGGCTAAATAGTTCTCGCAGCGCGCGGAAAAGTTTGTCCCGCCAGTAGCAGTCTTCATCATTTAAACGCCAGTGCGGCATACTGAATTCCTGCTCTGTAAGCCCAGCATGAAGAAATAGCGATCGCCTTTGGCTTACTGTTAGGCGGCTTATGAAAGTTGCTTTTGTCGCGCCGAGCTGGCGGAATCGAGTGAATGCAAATCGCATTTCATCAAGCGCGCAAACGAGACGCTCACGATCTGCTTCATCCATTTCCTCTAACCGCATTACTGAGTGACGCTGCTTTAACTGAGCGTGAAAACAAACGGTCAGTCGTTCCCGCTCCATCATCTGATTGTAAAAATCGCAGGTGTCTTGCCAGCGAGGTTGAGCCAGGTACTTACAGACCAAGCCACGAAGTGCAGCCGGTTGTTTCTGGATCACATTAAGAGTCATAACGGTCATAACCACAGCCCTCTTGATTTAACAAGGCGGCGAAGCTTCTCAATAACACTAGGTTTACGGGTGCGGATGATGATGCCCTTGCGGCCGCGACCATGAGTGATGGTGAAATTAATCTGGTTAGGGCTTTCTCTACGTAGCAATTGAGCAATGCAACGTGGTTCATTCTTCATGCTGACTCTCCTAATCCGAGCCACATCAGCCAACCGTCGCGAATTTCTTTCGGGCGGCTGTCATAGGCCATTTTCATGCCTTTGTTCCAGGCAGGCAGGTATACCCAATATTCCCCAGCTCTCCCGCTTGTAGACTGCGGATCGGTCATTTCAACCACAGGCAGCTTGCCCTTCTCAATCATCCCTTTGACAGCTGCAGGAGTTTTGCCAATAAGACGCGCGAATTCCTGATAAGGGACGGCGTCGCTCGCACTCTCAATAACCCTATTCATTTGTGACTATTCCTCGTTAATGTTTTAATTGCTCCTAATGGCTTTTAATTGCCATATTGGAGCCATTAATATGCGATAACGAAACAAAGATTACTCCGTTATCGTTTTTCTATCAATAGTGGAGTGTTAATTACGATGATACCCGTCAACGAGAAACTTGCCATCATGCGCGAGTCGGAACGCATGAATAGAAAAGAATTCAGTGAGTTAACTGGCGTTCCCTATAGCTCTCTTTCGAGTTACGAGAAGGGTGTAAAAGATATGGGCATACAGGCGGTGATGAAGATTTTGAATCATCCTCAGTTCAAAAAATACACTATGTGGTTCATGACAGAGACGATATCACCTGAAGCTGGGCAAATTGCACCGGCTCTCGCGCACTTTGGGCAGCAGACAACAATGTCACCCCACTCAGACCAGAAAACTGGCTAACCATTTACGGCGCTTATTTGTGCAGTCAATGCACAGTGAGTTTTTGTTATTTAAATCAGGAAATTGAAGTACGCAGTAACATCATCGGGAGGCTTTATGTCTATTAAAAAGCTCGATGATGGTCGATATGAAGTGGACATTAGACCGACCGGGCGTAACGGAAAACGCATCCGTCGGAAGTTCGACAAGAAAAGCGAGGCGATGGCTTTTGAAAAGCATACTCAATATAACCATCACTCAAAGGAATGGCTTTCAAAACCAACGGACAAACGCCATCTGTCCGAACTGAAAGAGTTGTGGTGGAAACTAAAAGGTCAGCATGAGGAACACGGCCAATCGTATCTCAATAAAATTGAGCGATTTGAAAAGATGACCGGCAACCCATGCGCCTTTCAGATCACCAAAAGTCTGATAACGCAGTATTGCGCACAGCGACGGGGTGATGGCATTAAGCCAACCACCATAAACCGTGACCTCATCACGCTGGGCGGTATGTTCACCACCCTGATTGAGTCAGAGCTGTATAACGGTGAGCATCCGTTCAGAGGGTTTAAAAAACTGAAAGAGCAGACTGCCGAAACGGGCTATCTCACTCTTGATGAGATTGACGCACTTCTGGCGGCGCTATCGGATGGAAATCGCAAGATCGCGGTTTTGTGCTTGAGCACCGGTGCGAGATGGGGCGAATCAGCGCGACTGAAAGCGGAGAACGTGATTCATAACCGGGTGACTTTCGTGAAGACGAAAACCAACACACCGCGCACGGTTCCGATCTCCGAAGAAGTTACGGCTTACATTGTCGGTAATACGCGAGGATTTCTGTTCCCTGATGCTAGCTATAAAGTATTCAGGAAAATCCTCAAAGCGGTTAAACCTGACTTACCCGCCGGGCAAGCAACGCACGCGCTGCGACACTCTTTTGCAACGCACTTTATGATTAACGGAGGCAACATCATTACACTACAGCGGATTCTGGGTCACACGAAAATTGCACAGACAATGGTCTATGCGCACTTCGCTCCGCAGTACCTGCAGGATGCGATTTTGCTCAACCCGTTAAAGGGTGAAAGCGGTGGACAGAACGTCCACATAACGTCCACACCCTAGGTGCTTTTTATGGCTTTTGACTGCTAGTAGTAAAACGTGAAGCCTTGTCTGGCGCGGCTTTCCAGTTTCGCCAGGCATAAAAATGGCTCCCGCTGGCGCTTTTCCTATACCGTCATCAATATTGCATTGATACCAAAAGCCCCGCCAGTGCGGGGCTTTTATTTTTTACATGACTCAACAGGGCAGGAAAAAAGTAATACCCCTCTCCTCATTCACTCCCCGCGCATACCAAAACCGGCTCTGCGGAAGTCTCGATATACTTCGGGATTGGTGAATGCCGGGAACTTAGCTTTCTGGGCTGCGGATTTGAGTGCCTCGCAATAGGCTTTATTGCCGTCGCTGGTCGATATATTTAACGCCGTGCCATCCTCTGCAAACTGGATGTGCAACCTGCATTGCTTGCCTTTCCAGCGCTGAGGATCCACAAGTTCGGTATTAATAGCATCTCTGATGGCTCGCGCCTGTGCGCCCCACTCATCCTTGTCATCCCAGCGGCCGGAACTGCAATCACCCGTTGCGGTGGTTTTATGGCATCCGGACGGATGTAACGGTGCGCAGCCCGAGACCAGGCTTATCAGAATGGCGAGCATAAAAATCTTATTCATGTGAAACCTTTAATATCATCCTGCCAACCGCTTTCACGTTTGGCGGGATGATGGTTCTCAATGTAATGACGCGAGTCGCGCCGCAAAGCCCACAAACAGCAAACCGATCAAGCCATTTCCCAGCTTCGCCAGTTTCTTTTTGGTTTTCAGGTAGCGGGTGACAAACGCGCCGGAGAAGATCAGGAAACTCATGTACATAAAGCTGATAAGCTCAAGAGTGGTCGCGAGGATCAGGAAAGAGGTCCCGGTGTTTTTCGCGCTGACGTCGATGAACTGCACGAAGAATGAGACGTAGAACAGAATCGCTTTAGGATTGGTCAGGCTCAATACCAGCGAGCGCTTCATGATCATGCTCGCGGGTTCCGTTCCCCCGGCTTGCGCGCTATTTTTATGCGTCATCACTGACCAGAGCATTTTGCCACCCAGCCACAGCAGATAGAGCGCACCGAGATAGCGGACGATATTGAATAACACCGGTGTGGTCTGGATCAGCGCAGCGACTCCCGCCCACGTCAGAAACATCAGTACCGCATCACCGATGAAAACCCCCGTGGCGGCGAGATAACCTTTTTTCACCCCGTGGCCGATGCCAGTTTTTAAAACAAACAACGTATTTGGGCCAGGCACCAGCACAATAAAGAAAGCACCCACAACATAAGTCCAAAAATTGAGAACACCAAACTCCGCAAACACCACCCGCTCCTTTTATCAAATAAATGAAAATGCCGCAGCTAAGCGGCATTTCAGGGTTAACTTTCGCTATTGTACGCCGTTATACCCGTCAAGATAAGACGCTGCCAGCTCATTCCCGAACAGCTTCGCATCTTTCTCTTCCATATCAGATGACCACTGATCGCTCTTATTACCCGTAAAGCTGTTATTAGTTTTGACGCCTTTCAGCACCTCATCGCGGATACTTTGCGCATACTCATTGGCTTCCACCAGGGTGCGCCCCGCTTTGCGGTCCGTTTTGCCCTGCTCGTAGAGCTCGCGGAACTGCGGCACATTCAGACGATAATTGAGCTGTTGGCTATTGGCGAAATTTCCACCGACAAAATTCGATTGATGAGAAACGAAGTAATAAGCGTGTCTTTCAGGTGCGGTTTTGCTGTTGGCGCATCCGACGAGGGCCGTCACGGCCATGAGTGCGGCGAGGTATTTACTGTTCATCCCTTTTTATTTCCCTTTTATATGTTCCACTGCATCATCCAGGCACCGACAAAATCAACCAGCCCTGAAAATGATGACAATCCCAAACTTTCCCTGAGCGCATCCAGCGCAAAAAGCACAACCAATACCCACAGGAATGGATTCATCTGTTTTTATTCAATGCGTTATGTAGGTGAATTATATCTGAACAGCAGGGGGCGAAGGATACTGCGAAAATTGATAGTTATGCGGGAAACATCAGGCACCTGTCACGGTGCCTTCAGGGTACTCAGAGATCGCGAACGGCAAACACCAGTGCATTACGGTGATGGCTTAGTCCACATTTTCTGATGGCGTGGATACGCATATTGCGGCGGGACTGAGCCTCAAGCCAGCGGGCTTTACGACGACTCATTTGTCGCAACATGCGCCAGCGCCCTACTTCCGTTCTGCTGCGCTTCATGTCTACAACTCTTTCCTTAACAGAGACGCCATTATAAACCCCTGCCCACGGTAAACCAGCGCTTTTACCCACCCTTTTTATTTGCCAGATCAATTCTGATGCGTACACTCATAACAATACGCTTTCAAAAGGATTTTTTATTTATGACAACCTTCTACACCGTGGTGAGTTGGCTGGTCATTCTGGGATACTGGCTGCTGATCGCAGGTGTGACGCTTCGCATCTTGATGAAACGCCGGGCCGTCCCTTCTGCCATGGCCTGGCTTTTGATCATCTACATCCTGCCGCTGGTAGGAATTATCGCGTATCTCTCCTTTGGTGAATTGCATCTGGGTAAGCGCCGCGCCGAGCGCGCGCGCGCCATGTGGCCGTCGACGGCAAAATGGCTGAACGACCTGAAATCCTGCAAACATATTTTCGCCCAGGAGAACAGCAGCGTCGCCTCGTCACTGTTCAAACTTTGCGAACGTCGTCAGGGAATTGGCGGCGTCAAAGGCAACCAGCTGCAGTTACTCACTACCTCCGACGATGTGATGCAGGCGCTGATCCGCGATATCCAGCTCGCCCGACATAATATCGAGATGGTGTTCTATATCTGGCAGCCCGGCGGAATGGCCGACCAGGTAGCCGAATCGCTGATGGCGGCATCGCGCCGGGGTATTCACTGCCGTCTGATGCTCGACTCCGCCGGCAGCGTAGCGTTCTTCCGTAGCCCCTGGGCGACCATGATGCGTAATGCCGGCATTGAAGTTGTCGAAGCGCTGAAGGTAAATCTGCTGCGTGTGTTCCTGCGCCGCATGGATTTACGCCAGCATCGTAAGATGATCATGATCGACAACTATATTGCCTACACCGGCAGCATGAACATGGTCGATCCACGCTTCTTTAAACAGGACTCTGGCGTGGGTCAGTGGGTCGATTTAATGGCGCGTATGGAAGGCCCGGTTGCCACAGCGATGGGGATTGTTTACTCCTGCGACTGGGAAATCGAAACCGGCAAACGCATTCTGCCGCCGCCGCCCGACGCTAACATCATGCCGTTTGAGCAAGAGAGCGGCCATACCATTCACACCATCGCATCGGGGCCTGGATTTCCTGAGGATTTAATCCACCAGGCGCTGCTCACGGCAGCGTATTCTGCGCGTGAATATCTGATCATGACTACGCCCTACTTTGTCCCGAGCGACGATCTGCTCCATGCGATTTGCACCGCCGCACAGCGCGGTGTGGATGTCAGCATTATTATGCCGCGTAAAAACGATTCGGTTCTGGTGGGCTGGGCCAGCCGGGCCTTCTTTAGCGAACTGCTGGCAGCGGGTGTCAAAATTTATCAGTTTGAAGGGGGCTTGCTGCATACCAAGAGTGTGCTGGTCGACGGCGAACTGAGCCTGGTCGGCACGGTGAATCTGGATATGCGCAGCCTGTGGCTCAACTTTGAAATTACACTGGTGATTGATGACGTCGGTTTTGGTGGCGATCTGGCGGCAGTGCAGGACGATTATATCTCCCGCTCGCGCCTGCTGGACGCGCATCTGTGGATGAAACGTCCGCTGTGGCAGCGGATCACCGAACGACTGTTTTACTTCTTTAGTCCGTTGCTGTAAAACGTGCCCAACGATGTTTTAACAGGTAATCATCATGGAAATGGATCTGAACAATCGCCTGACTGAAGACGAAACCCTTGAGCAGGCCTACGACATTTTTCTCGAACTGGCGATGGACAATCTCGATCCCGCAGACGTGATCCTCTTCAATCTGCAATTTGAAGAGCGCGGCGGCGCAGAGCTGTTCGACCCGTCCGAAGACTGGGCCGAGCACGTCGATTTCGACCTCAACCCGGACTTCTTCGCCGAAGTGGTGATTGGGCTGGCCGATACTGACGGCGGCGAGATTAACGATATTTTTGCCCGCGTGCTGTTGTGCCGGGAAAAAGATCACAAACTGTGCCACATCCTCTGGCGCGAATAACAAAAAGGCTGCGATGGCAGCCTTTTTTATTTAGTCCGGTAGTTCACTCCCACAGTGATTACAAAACCGCGCGCTATGCTCATGGCTCGCCTGCTGGCATGTCGGGCACTTACGCTGCTGCTGACGATTCTGAAATGCTGCGCTCATGTGGGTGGTAATAAGCCCGGTCGGGATAGCAATCACCGAGTAACCAATCAAAATCAGCACTGATGCCACGATCCTGCCGAGCGGCGTGTGGGGGGTAATATCCCCGTAGCCCACGGTCGTCACGGTGACAATCGCCCAGTACACCGACGCATTCAGCGTGGTGAAACCGTAAGTCGGCCCTTCAATCAGATACATCAGCGCGCCGAAAACAACCATCACAATCGCGATAAACGAATAGAACAGGATCAGCTGATGGCGGGCGCTATAAATGGCTTTCCAGAACACGCGCAAAGACGGCATAAAACGCAGCAGTTTCAGGACGCGCAGCACGCGGATGGCGCGCATCGCTCGCCACGCAAAAACATAATTGATGCTGATTTCAGGCCACAGCCACATTACATACAGCGGCAGAATCGTCGCTAAATCAATAATCCCCCAGAAGCTGAACACATATTTCGCCGGATTCGCCCAACTGAACAGGCGCAGGAAATACTCCAGGGTAAATATCAGGGTGACAAACAGCTCCAGCCAGACGAACAGATGCCATTCATCGAGCGTAAGGTGATACTGCGTCCCCAGGCCGGATTCAATAAAGATGATGAATACGCTGAGAAGCGCAAACAGGCCGCACAATCCTTCGAAGCGACGCCCGGAGCGGGTGTTAGGATCGAATAGCAGGCGATAGGTCTTACGCCGTACAGAAGAAACGGATATCGACACATTAACCTCGCAAAAGAAGAAGGGCTGACATCATGTCAGCCCTTGCGATTATAACGGGTCTACTTTCAGGCAGGAAACCGCATGTCGGAAACTTCCTTCCAGAACAGGCCGGGTTTGCGCACATTCCGGCCCCGCCATTGGGCAACGCGTGCGGAACACGCAGCCAGACGGCGGGTTGATCGGCGAAGGCAGCTCCCCTTCCAGAAGCTGGATCACTTTATTTTTTTCCAGGTCCGGGTCGGGAACCGGCACCGCAGACATCAGCGCTTTGGTATACGGGTGCAGCGGGTTGTGATAGACCTCATCATAGGTGCCCAGCTCCACCGCATGGCCAAGATACATCACCAGCACGCGGTCGGAGATGTGTTTCACCACCGCCAGGTCGTGGGCGATGAAGATCAGCGACAGCCCCATTTCACGCTGCAGTTTCTGCAGCAGGTTCACCACCTGCGCCTGAATCGACACGTCCAGTGCTGAAACCGGTTCGTCACAGATAATCAGCTTTGGCTCCAGAATCAGCGCACGGGCAATGCCGATACGCTGGCACTGACCGCCAGAAAACTCGTGCGGATAGCGGTTGATAAGGTTCGGCAGCAGGCCCACTTTCATCATCATCGCTTTCACGCGGTCGCGAACTTCCTGACGCGGCATTTTCGGATGATAGGTGCGAAGCGGCTCAGCAATAATATCTCCAATGTTCATACGCGGGTTCAGGGAGGCCAGCGGATCCTGGAAAATCATCTGGATGTCGCTGCGCACCGCGCGCCACTCTTCCTGTTTCATTCCTAGCAGGTCTTTGCCAAGCCAGGCCACTTTGCCGTCCGTCGCTTTGACCAGGCCGATAATGGCGCGGGCAAAGGTCGACTTTCCGCAGCCGGACTCGCCGACCACGCCCAGGGTCTCCCCTTCATAAAGACGCAGGGTGACGCCATCGACGGCTTTCAGGGTTTTCGACGGCTGCCAGAACCACTGCTTGCCGTCTTTGATGTCGAAATGCACTTTTAGGTCAGCGATTTCGAGCAGGACATTTCTTTTTTCGTCAATGGCGTTCATACCAGCTCCTCATGCGGCTTAAAGCAGGCGCGCAGGCGGCCTGGTGCAAACTCTTCCAGCGGGGGTGCGCTGTTGCAGATTTCCATCGCGTACTGGCAGCGAGGCTGGAACGGGCAGCCTTTCGGCAGACGCAGCAGGTTTGGCGGGTTGCCGGGAATCGTCAGCAGTGATTCGCCTTCCGCATCGAGACGCGGAACCGCATTCAGCAGGCCGATAGAGTACGGGTGCGCAGGATGATAGAACACATCCCGCGCCCTGCCGTACTCCATGGTACGACCGGCATACATCACCAGCACTTTGTCACAGATGCCGGCCACGACGCCGAGATCGTGGGTAATCATGATGATGGCGGTGTTAAACTCACGCTTCAGCTCGTTCAGCAGGGTCATGATCTGTGCCTGAACGGTCACGTCCAGCGCGGTGGTGGGTTCATCGGCGATCAGCAGTTTTGGCCGACACAGCAGCGCCATGGCGATCATCACGCGCTGGCGCATCCCACCGGAAAACTCATGCGGGAACATGCGCATGCGTTTACGCGCTTCTGGCATTTTGACTGCATCCAGCATTCTCACCGACTCTTCGAACGCTTCTGCTTTGTTCATGCCTTTATGCAGCATCAGGACTTCCATCAGCTGCTCGCCCACACGCATGTACGGGTTCAGCGAGGTCATTGGGTCCTGGAAAATCATCGAAATCTGTTCTGCGCGCAGCTTGTTCAGCTCGTGCTCAGGCAGATTCAGAATGTTATTGCCGTTAAAGGTCGCGGTTCCTCCGATGCGGCCATTCGGTGCCAGCAGCCCCATCAGCGCAAAGGCGGTTTGCGATTTACCGGAGCCGGACTCACCGACGATACCCAGCGTTTCACCGGCCCGCAGATCGAAATTCAGATCGTTGACGGCAGTAACATCGCCATCCGGGGTTTTAAAGGTGACGCGCAGATCTTTGACATCCAGCAGCACGTTTTGCTGCTTTTGCGCCTGTGGCGCAGCTGCCGTTTCAATAATAGTCATCGCGGCACTCCTTAACGGTCTTTCGGGTCGAGGGCATCACGCAGGCCATCGCCGATAAAGTTGAAACAGAACAGGGTTACCACCAGGAAACCAGCCGGGAATAGCAGCAACCACGGAGAGACTTCCATGGAGTTTGCGCCATCGCTTAACAATGCGCCCCAGCTACTCAGCGGCTCCTGGGTACCCAGACCGAGGAAGCTCAGGAAGGATTCAAACAGGATCATGCTGGGTACCAGCAGTGATGCGTACACCACAACCACGCCGAGCACGTTTGGCACGATATGACGCACAACAATCCCGCTGACGGAGACACCGCCCACCTGTGCTGCTTCGATAAATTCTTTACGCTTCAGGCTCAGCGTCTGGCCGCGCACGATACGCGCCATATCCAGCCAGGAAACCATCCCGATAGCCACGAAGATCAGCAGGATGTTTTGTCCAAAGAAGGTCACCAGCAGAATAACGAAGAACATAAACGGGAAGGAGTTCAGGATTTCCAGCAGACGCATCATCACGGAATCCACTTTGCCGCCGAGGTAGCCGGAAAGCGAGCCGTAAAGTGTGCCGACGATCACCGCCACCAGCGCCGCAGCGATACCGACCATCAGAGAGATACGGCCACCGATCGCCACGCGCACCAGCAGGTCGCGCCCGGAGGAGTCCGTACCAAAATAGTGGCCGGAAACCATATCGGGAGCACTGGACATCATGCCCCAGTCAGTATCGAAATAGGTGAACTGCGACAGCATCGGGGCCAAGGCCACGAACAGGGCAATACAGATCAAGACGACCAGACTGGCGACGGCCGCACGGTTATGCATAAAGCGACGGCGGGCGTCCTGCCACAGGCTGCGCCCTTCGACTTCAAGTTTCTCAGTGAAGTTTTCCAGCGCCTCGCTGTTTTTCTTACTCAACATCATGGCGTGCTCCAGCGCTAGTAGCGAATTTTCGGGTCGATAACGGCATACAGCACATCGACAATGGCGTTAAAGAGAATGGTCAGTGCACCGACCAGGATCGTAAGGCTCAGCACCAGCGAGTAGTCACGGTTCAGGGCGCCATTCACGAACAGCTGACCGATACCCGGCAGGCCGTAAATGGTTTCAATGACCATGGAACCCGTGATGATCCCAACGAACGCAGGGCCCATATAGGAGAGCACAGGCAGCAGCGCAGGTTTTAACGCATGACGAAGAATGATGCGGTGCATCGGCAGGCCTTTCGCCCGCGCGGTACGAATAAAGTTGGAGTGGAGCACTTCAATCATCGAACCACGGGTAATACGCGCGATACTGGCGATATAGGCCAGAGACAGCGCCACCATCGGCAGAATCATGAATTTTAGCGCCCCGCCGTTCCAGCCGCCTCCGGGCAGCCATTTGAGCGTGATGGCAAATATCATCACCAGTAACGGTGCCACCACAAAGCTCGGGATAACCACCCCGGTCATGGCGATCCCCATTACCGTGTAGTCCCATCGGGTGTTTTGTTTCAGCGCGGCGATGACGCCTGCGGTGACCCCCAGGACAACGGCCAGAATAAACGCCGCTGCGCCTAACTTAGCCGACACGGGGAAGCTCGATGCGACGAGGTCGTTAACGGAATAGTCTTTATATTTAAACGAAGGACCAAAATCACCCTGCGCCAGCTGCTTCAGATAATTGAAGTACTGCGTGGAGATAGGATCGTTTAAATGGTATTTGGCTTCGATGTTCGCCATGACTTCTGGCGGCAGTGCGCGCTCGCTGGTAAACGGACTACCTGGTGCGAGACGCATCATGAAGAATGAAATCGTAATGAGAATAAAAAGCGTCGGTATCGCTTCAAGACAGCGACGTAGGATAAATTTCAACATTGCCCGTACCTTCTGGCGTGTGCCTTTTACACAAGCTCGTTCAGTCGTTCCTGAAAGATGCCGTGTATATTGTGCGATGAATTAAGACACGGTGGGGCAAATGACTTTGCCCCACGGTTTGCCATTAATGCTTAATGATGTACAGATCTTTGGTGTAGATGTTATCCATCGGATCTTTGCCGGTATAACCGCCAACCCATGGTTTCACCAGACGCGCGTTTACATAGTAGTAAACCGGTACAATCGCAGAATCCTGACCCAACTGCTGTTCCGCTTTGTCGTACAGTGCAGTACGCTGCGCTTCGTCAGTCACTTTCAGCGTATCTTTCATGATCGCGTCAAAGGCCGGGCTCTTATAGTGCGCGGTGTTCATGGAGCTGTCAGACAGCATAGTGTTCAGGAAGGAAGTCGGTTCGTTGTAGTCCGCACACCAGCCCGCACGCGCCACGTCATAGTTGCCCTGATGACGGGTATCCAGGAAGGTTTTCCACTCCTGGTTCACCAGCTTCACATCCACACCCAGGTTTTTCTTCCAGATGGAGGAAGCCGCGATGGCCAGTTTTTTGTGCAGATCGGAGGTGTTGTACAGCAGGTTAAACGTCAACGGTTTATCAGCGGTGTAGCCTGCTTCAGCCAGCAGTTTTTTCGCTTCTTCGTTACGTTTTTCCTGAGTCCAGGAGAACCACTCTGGTTTGGTCAGTTTCGCACCGTCAGTATATGGCGGGGTATAGCCGAACGCAGGCAGATCGCCCTGTGCTTTTACTTTGTTCACGATGATGTCGCGATCCAGACCCAGCTTCAGCGCGGTACGTACGCGAGCGTCATTGAATGGCGCTTTCTGGTTGTTGATTTCGTAGTAATAAGTACACAGATACGGGTCAACGTGAACTTCGGTCGGGATCTCTTTTTTCAGTTTCTGGAACAGTTCGATCGGCAGGTTGTTATAGGTCATGTCGATCTCACCGCTGCGGTAGCGGTTTACGTCGGTGACTTCAGACGAGATCGGCAGATAGGTAATCTGATCGACGATGGTTTTCGCGTTATCCCAGTAGTTGGTATTACGCTCCATCACGATACGCTCGTTAACCACCCAGTCTTTCAGCTTGTAGGCACCGTTGGTCACGATGTTCGCTGGCTGAGTCCATTTCTCACCGAATTTTTCGATAGCGGCTTTGTTGACCGGTGACATGGCCGGGTTAACCAGCAGTTTATAGAAATACGGAACAGGTTCGCTCAGGGTCACTTCCAGCGTGTGGTCATCAACCGCTTTTACGCCCAGCTCAGAAGGTTTCTTTTTGCCGTCGATGATTTCATCAACGTTCAGGATGTGACCATACTGCGGATAGCTGGCGTACGGGGAGGCGGTGTTTGGATCCACCAGACGCTGCCAGCTGTATACGAAATCTTGTGCGGTGACAGGTTCACCGTTGGACCATTTTGCGTCTTTACGCAGGTGGAATGTCCAGACTTTAAAGTCTTTATTATCCCAGGATTCAGCCACGCCCGGGATCGGGTGACCGTCTTTGGTGGAGGTAATCAGCAGGCCTTCAAACAGGTCGCGGCTGATGTTTGCTTCAGGAACGCCTTCAATTTTGTTCGGATCCAGTGACTGTGGCTCGGCGCCATTGTTGCGGATCATGGTTTGCTTTTCTGACAGTGTGACACCTGCAGGTACATCAGCAGCCATTGCCATATTACCTGCGATTAGCGCAGTGAAAATTCCTGCGGCAATCAGACTTTTTTTTGTGATGATGGACATTGTGTTGATACTCCACTCATTATAATTACTGGTTTTAATGCCAGCCTGTTTATTTCCCCTAAGGGGTCCTGAACAACGCAGGAGTTTAGCTGCTGTCAGGTCGTTTACTTCTTGCTATCACCGACTGTACTTATTACTGGTGGCTCGTTTGGCCGCCTTGCGTCGATTCTTAACACGCCTCCCCTGTTTTGAGGCGTGTGATGTCTCGTTGAGATGAGCGTTATATTTGAAAATCATTCTCATCTGGAAAAGTGCGTTGGCAAAATATAAGGCCGGAAAGTACCAAATGGCTTAATTTCGCGCCAATACATTTTGCAAATTTGTTAAGCAATTCTCTTTTACGGGGAGTCCCGTTTGTCTGGGGGGCGTCCTGCCACACATCAAAGGTAAAGAAACTACCAAATATTCAATGTGATAGAGAGTTTCCTCTCGCCAACCGCTGTGCTGTGGTCACCTCGGTGGGTTTTTGTACAAAAATTTTACAACTGATTATTATTTAGCACATTCGTCTAGGGGAATGTTGAAATTACTAATATCATTTCAGTTATCGCACAGCAAGCCCCAGAGTATCGTGTGAGTAAAATAACAGAGTGTTTGCGCGGTTTATGTTCAGGTCGTGTGAAAGGATAAAACTAAGTTACTGAAATGTAAGAAAAGTGATTTATTAGCAGAATTTATTATGTCTTGTGAAGTTTTCAACTTTATTTATATGATTTGTTGATAATCACGAAAAAAACGGAGCCACTGGCTCCGCTCTTTCAAATGAAAACGTTAATTTAGTAACCCAGGGAAAATACTTTTTAGCCCGGTCACAATAAATTCGATCCCAAGCGCCATCAGCAACAGGCCCATAATACGGGTAATAACGTTAATTCCGGTCTGCCCCAGCAAACGCACCAGCCAGGGTGCAATTCGGAAAACGCCCCAGCAGCAGAGGGCAAACAGCGCAATCGCCACCGAAAAGCCAACCAGATGCACCCAGTTGTGGTAGCGGGTTCCCCAGACGATTGTCGAGCTGATTGCCCCTGGCCCGGCCATCAACGGCAACGCCAGCGGCACAACGCCAATGCTTTCGCGCACCGCCGTTTCTGATTTTTCCTGCTTGTTCTGTTTATCCTCACCCAGCTTACCGCTGATCATCGACATGGCGATAGTCACCACCAGGATGCCGCCTGCGATTCGGAAGGAGTCGATGGAGATGCCAAAGATTTGCAGAATCGAATCACCGAGGAAAAGCGACGTGAGCAAAATGATGGCCACCGACAGGTTTGCCGTCAGGTTGGTCTTATTTCTGGCAACCGCCGTCTGGTAACTGGTCATGCTAATGAAGACAGGAATGATCCCGACCGGGTTCACCAGCGCGAACAACCCGATAAAAAACTTAAAATAAGTAGAAAAATCAAAGAGCAATGGGGTCACAGTTAGCTCCGTAAATCAGCATGGCCCAGGCGACAGAATAAAGGGATAAAAACCGCGCTGAAGATACGCTTTTTATCAGCATACTTCACCAGAAATCTGCGACAAAACGCTATGATTTTCATGTGTTATGTATTTGTGTAAGCAATGATAGTTTTGATTCCATTACTTTTGTAATTATTTAACACTTGATATGATTGTGCGAAATACCCGTGCTGAAAGGTATCAGCTTCGGTGTAAATTGATTTAGATCATGTTTTTCGTACTCAGAAGTGAGTAATCTGGGTGACACCAAAAGGGAGAGAAAGAAACAAAAAGGGATGATGCTAAAGTCAGGCTCTTTTAGTAAGTTAGTGCAAAGCGTTAACAGTAAACGAGACTAAACCTTTGTTTTACTGTGTGTTAAGCAAGTACTGGCACCTCGTCTATAATGTTGTCGTATCGAGCGCTGGTTTACTAAAAGAGTTTAAACATTATCAGGAGAGCATTATGGCTGTTACTAATATCGCTGAACTGAACGCACTCGTCGAGCGCGTCAAAAAAGCCCAGCGTGAATATGCCAATTTCACCCAAGAACAGGTTGATAAAATCTTCCGCGCCGCCGCACTGGCTGCTGCAGATGCTCGAATCCCTCTCGCTAAAATGGCCGTTGCCGAATCCGGTATGGGTATCGTAGAAGATAAAGTGATCAAAAACCACTTTGCTTCTGAGTATATCTACAACGCCTATAAAGATGAGAAAACCTGTGGCGTGCTGGCTGAAGACCACACCTTCGGTACCATCACCATTGCAGAACCTATCGGTATCATTTGCGGTATCGTTCCGACAACTAACCCGACTTCTACTGCGATCTTCAAATCTCTGATCAGCCTGAAGACGCGTAACGCCATCATCTTCTCCCCACACCCACGTGCTAAAGATGCGACTAACAAAGCCGCTGACATCGTACTGCAGGCAGCCATCGCTGCGGGTGCACCAAAAGATCTGATCGGCTGGATTGACCAACCTTCTGTTGAACTGTCAAACGCACTGATGCATCACCCGGACATCAACCTGATCCTGGCGACCGGTGGCCCAGGCATGGTTAAAGCAGCATACAGCTCTGGTAAACCAGCAATCGGCGTAGGCGCAGGTAACACCCCTGTTGTTATCGACGAAACGGCTGATATCAAACGTGCTGTTGCTTCTGTCCTGATGTCCAAAACCTTCGATAACGGCGTTATCTGTGCTTCTGAGCAGTCCGTTGTTGTAGTTGATTCTGTTTATGATGCGGTGCGCGAGCGCTTCGCAAGCCACGGCGGCTACCTGCTGCAGGGCAAAGAGCTGAAAGCGGTTCAGGACATCATCCTGAAAAATGGCGCACTGAACGCCGCCATCGTTGGTCAGCCAGCATACAAAATCGCTGAACTCGCAGGTTTCACCGTACCCGCTACCACTAAGATCCTGATCGGTGAAGTGAAAGTGGTTGACGAAAGCGAACCTTTCGCACACGAAAAACTGTCCCCTACTCTGGCAATGTACCGCGCGAAAGACTTCGAAGACGCTGTGGTCAAAGCAGAGAAACTGGTGGCAATGGGCGGTATCGGCCATACCTCTTGCCTGTACACTGACCAGGATAACCAGCCAGAACGTGTGAAATTCTTCGGCGATAAAATGAAGACCGCACGTATTCTGATTAACACCCCGGCTTCTCAGGGTGGTATCGGTGACCTGTACAACTTCAAACTCGCGCCTTCCCTGACTCTGGGTTGTGGTTCATGGGGTGGTAACTCCATCTCTGAAAACGTTGGTCCTAAGCACCTGATCAACAAGAAAACCGTTGCTAAGCGAGCTGAAAACATGTTGTGGCATAAACTTCCGAAATCTATCTACTTCCGCCGTGGCTCTCTGCCAATCGCGCTGGATGAAGTGATTACTGATGGCCACAAACGTGCGCTCATCGTGACTGACCGTTTCCTGTTCAACAACGGCTATGCAGACCAGATCACCTCTGTTCTGAAAGCGGCTGGCGTTGAGACTGAAGTCTTCTTCGAAGTAGAAGCTGACCCAACCCTCACCGTTGTTCGTAAAGGTGCGGAACTGGCGAACTCCTTCAAACCAGACGTGATCATCGCGCTCGGTGGCGGTTCCCCAATGGACGCCGCGAAAATCATGTGGGTTATGTACGAACACCCAGAAACGCACTTCGAAGAGCTGGCGCTGCGCTTTATGGACATCCGTAAACGTATCTACAAGTTCCCGAAAATGGGCGTGAAAGCGAAGATGATCGCCGTCACCACCACTTCCGGTACCGGTTCTGAAGTGACTCCGTTTGCGGTTGTTACCGACGACGCAACCGGTCAGAAATACCCACTGGCTGACTACGCGCTGACTCCAGACATGGCTATCGTTGATGCCAACCTGGTGATGGATATGCCGAAATCACTGTGTGCATTCGGTGGTCTGGATGCGGTGACTCACGCCCTGGAAGCTTACGTTTCTGTACTGGCATCTGAGTTCTCTGATGGTCAGGCACTGCAGGCTTTGAAACTGCTGAAAGAAAACCTGCCAGCGTCTTACAACGAAGGGTCTAAAAACCCGGTTGCTCGTGAGCGTGTGCACAATGCCGCGACTATCGCAGGTATCGCGTTTGCTAACGCCTTCCTGGGTGTATGTCACTCCATGGCGCACAAGCTGGGCTCTCAGTTCCACATTCCTCACGGTCTGGCGAACGCCCTGCTGATTTCCAACGTTATCCGCTATAACGCGAATGACAACCCAACCAAGCAGACTGCATTCAGCCAGTACGACCGTCCAATGGCTCGTCGTCGCTACGCTGAAATCGCAGACCACCTGGGTCTGAGCGCTCCTGGTGACCGTACCGCTGCGAAGATCGAGAAACTGCTGGCATGGCTGGACAGCATCAAAGCTGAACTGGGTATTCCTAAGTCAATCCGTGAAGCGGGCGTTCAGGAAGCTGACTTCCTGGCACACGTTGACAAGCTGTCTGAAGATGCCTTCGATGACCAGTGTACAGGTGCGAACCCGCGCTACCCACTGATCTCCGAGCTGAAACAGATTCTGCTGGATACCTACTACGGCCGTGAGTTCCACGAAGACAACGCTGTTGCAGTGAAAACTGAAGCACCTGTTGTTCTTAAAGCTGACAAGAAAGTGAAGAAAAACGCTTAATTGCTTAGCCCAATAAAAAA
>NZ_SDDX01000002.1 GCF_004115925.1 Lelliottia nimipressuralis | reverse complement strand
TTTTTTGCTGCGCGTTGCTAAGCGCAGTCTGCATCTGGCTGGTCTACACCTCCACTTCGGCGTTCACCGCCGGGCTGCTGCTGTTCTTTGGTTATGTTTTCCTGATGGCCGCTTTCGTGACCGTATTTACCTTACCCATGAAACGATTGCCGCCGGAGGTGATGGGCGCGGCGATGGGGATTATAAACACCGGTGGGACGCTGGGCGGTTTTGTCGCCCCGATTGCAATGGGGTATTTGATTACCGTCAGTCGCGACTACCTCTCGACGTTTGTTTTTCTGGCGCTGGCAATGGTGGTTGCCGGGCTTGCCATGTTGCCGCTGGAGCTGAAAACGCGCTCCGCTCTGAGCGATGCGGCTTAACTGAGGAGACATGTGATGGCATTTACGATTGAAGCGATGCTGGCTGATGTGAAAGAGGACGTTTTGCGCTGGCGCAGACACATTCATGCTCATCCAGAGCTTTCATTTCAGGAGCATAAAACGGCGGACTATATTGCCGATGCACTGGCCAGTTTTGGCGGTTTAACGCTGACGCGCCTGACGCCCAACAGCGTCATTGCCGATCTGAAAGGGGCGTATGACGGGCCGTGCTATGCGCTGCGTGCCGATATTGACGCGCTGCCCATCCAGGAAGAGAACGACGAACCCTTTTGTTCGACGGTACCGGGCGTGATGCATGCCTGCGGCCATGATGCGCATGCCGCCATGCTGCTCGGGGCGGCGAAAGTGCTGACACAGTGCCAGTCGATGCTGCACGGCTCGGTGCGCTTTATCTTTCAGCACGCCGAAGAGGTGCCGCCGGGAGGCGCGCAGGAGCTGGTTGATCTCGGGGTGCTCGACGGGGTGGAAAAAATCTTCGGGCTGCACGTGATGCCGAATTTCCCGACGGGGGAAGTCGGGCTGAAAGAGGGCGTCTTCTGCGCCTCAACGGATAATTTTGATATCACCATTGTGGGCAAGGGCGGGCATGGCTCCATGCCGCATCTGTGCATTGATCCGGTGGTGATTGGCGCGGAAGTGGTGACGGCCCTGCAAAATGTGGTGTCACGTCGCACCGACCCGCTTCAGGTACCGGTCCTGACCATCGCCACCTTCCAGAGCGGCGAAAGCTATAACGTCATCCCGGAGCGCATCAAACTGGCGGGGACGTTGCGAACCCATCACGACAGCGTGCGTCAGCAGGTGCCACAGCAGATGGAGCAAATTATTGCGGGCATTACCGCCGCGCACGGCGCGCAGTTTACCCTGAACTGGACGCGGGGTTACGCCAGCGGCAATAACCATCCTGAGGCCTGCGCTATTGCCCGCAAAGTGATTCGCGCCACGCTCGGCGATCAGGCGCTGCGGGAGATTGCGCATCCCCTGTTTGGTGGCGAAGATTTCTCTTCCTATCAACAAAAAGTACCGGGCTGTTTCCTGTTTATCGGCAGCGGCAATGAGCACATCGGGGCGACCTACGGCGTACATAATCCGCGATTCCGTCTGGATGAAGCGGCGTTGCAGACGGGCGTCAGACTGCATGTTGGATTTATTCAGCACCTGCTTCTTAATCACGCCTGATTCTCTCCCCCATCAAAACGCTGCAACCGCAGCGTTTTTTTACGCCTGTATAAAACCCGGAACAATAATAATCATCTATTCACTATTACTTCCGTATATCGCGGGCAATACTGATACCCAGATTAACCCCATCACATTTTCGGAGTCATCATGGCGCGGCTTGCAGCATTTGATATGGACGGCACGCTCTTAATGCCGGATCACCGCTTAGGAGAGAAAACCCTGAGCACGCTGAAGCGGCTGCATGAGCGTGATATCACCCTGACGTTTGCCACGGGCCGTCATGTTCTGGAGATGCGCCACCTGCTCGGCAAACTGTCGATGGATGCTTTTCTCATCACCGGCAACGGTACGCGCATTCACTCGGTGGAAGGCGAAATGTTGCATCGTCAGGATCTGGACCCGGAAGTGGCAGATCTGGTGCTGCACAGCACCTGGGATACGCAGGCCAGTATTCACGTGTTTAACGACACCGGCTGGCTGACGGGCGAAGAGATCCCTGAACTGCTGAAAGCGCACGTCTACAGCGGTTTTCGCTACCAGCTGACGGATCTGCGCCGTATCCCTGCGCACTCGGTGACGAAAATCTGTTTCTGCGGCGATCACGACGATCTGTGCCGTCTGCGCATTCAGCTTAACGAAGCGTTAGGCGACCGTGCGCACCTGACCTTCTCGGCGGTGGAGTGTCTCGAAGTGCTGCCGGTGGGATGCAACAAAGGGTCTGCGCTGGCGGTCCTGAGCGACCACCTCGGTTTAACGATGCAGGATTGTATGGCATTTGGCGATGCCATGAACGACCGCGAAATGCTGGGCAGCGTAGGTCGCGGTGTGATTATGGGAAATGCGATGCCGCAGCTGATTGCTGAGCTGTCGCATCTCCCGGTTATCGGACATTGCCGTAACGAAGCGGTGTCCCATTTTTTGACTCATTGGCTGGATAAACCAAACCTCCCGTATTCCCCCGAATAGTGAGACCCTTCCAGCAAGCCAGACGTCGATGTTTATCGGTCTGGCTTTTTTTATTTTGTCATCTGCGCTATTTGCGCTTTCCACGGCTCGATGTCGCCAATATTGGCTTTCACCCAGTCCGCGTTGTAGTAGGTGTCCAGATAGCGTTCTCCGCTGTCGCAAAGCAGCGTAACGATAGAACCGCTCTTGCCCTCTTCGCGCATCCGCACGGCCAGCTGTAGCGCGCCCCACATATTAGTCCCCGTGGAAGCCCCCACTTTTCGGCCCAGCTGCGTTTCCAGCCAGTGAGCGGTGGCGACACTTGCCGCATCCGGCACGCGCAGCATCTCATCGACCACATCAGGAATAAACGACGGCTCCACGCGCGGGCGGCCGATACCTTCGATTTTACTGCCCACCGGGCTGCGCAGGCTGGCGTCACGGTTTTGCCAGTAGTCGAGGAACACGGAGTTTTGCGGGTCAACCACCATCAGTTTTGTATCGTAACCCTGGCAGCGAATATAGCGGCCAATGGTGGCAGAGGTCCCGCCGGTGCCCGCGCTCATCACGATGTAAGACGGTTCCGGATGCGGTTCATTCTTCATCTGGCGGAAAATACTGTCGGCAATGTTGTTATTCCCGCGCCAGTCGGTTGCACGTTCGGCGAAGGTAAATTGATCCATGTAATGGCCGTTCAGCTCGCGGGCCAGCATTTCTGACGCGGCGTAGATCTCGCAGGCGCTTTCAACAAAATGACAGCGTCCACCGTAAAACGCGATCTGCTCGATTTTGCGTTTTGCGGTACAGGAGGGCATCACGGCGATAAACGGCAGGCCAAGCAGACGGGCGAAATAGGCCTCGGACACGGCAGTCGAACCCGACGACGACTCAATAATCGTGGTGCCCTCGTTGATCCAGCCGTTACACAGCCCATACAGAAAAAGCGAACGCGCCAGACGATGCTTCAGGCTGCCGGTTGGATGAGTGCTTTCATCTTTCAGGTAGAGCTGAATTCCGGAAAACCCCGGCAGGGCGAGGCGGATAAGATGGGTGTCCGCCGAGCGCTGATAGTCGGCATTGATTTCGCTGATTGCGTGTTTGACCCAGGTGCTATTCATCGTGTGTATCCATTTGTCATTTTGTGCCTAGGATAACGAAAAGCACAGAAAAAATTGTTGCTATCTGGCCTTTAAAATAGAATGTCAGGAGAAAATTATTCTCTGTGAGGCGGGGTATGTTAGATAAAATTGACCGTAAGCTGCTCTCTCTGCTGCAAAAGGACTGCACCCTCTCTTTGCAGGCGCTCGCTGATGCCGTTAATCTGACCACCACACCCTGCTGGAAACGCCTAAAAAGACTGGAAGACGACGGCGTTTTGCTGGGCCGCGTGGCGCTGCTCGATCCCGAAAAACTGGGGCTTGGATTGACCGCGTTTGTTCTGATAAAAACGCAGCACCACAGCAGCGACTGGTACTGCCGGTTTGTCACCGAGGTCTCCGAGATGCCCGAAGTGCTCGGTTTCTGGCGCATGGCAGGGGAATACGACTATCTGATGCGCGTGCAGGTGGCGGACATGAAACGCTATGACGACTTCTACAAACGGCTGGTCAACAGCGTGCCGGGCTTGTCGGATGTCACCTCAAGCTTCGCCATGGAACAGATTAAATACACCACCGCTTTACCCATTGAATAACTTCCAGGCCTTGCCGGAACAATACCTTCAGGAATTTACCGCGTGCGATTATTTGCTCAGTTAAGCTGGTACTTCCGCCGGGAGTGGCGACGCTATCTCGGCGCAGTGGCCCTGCTTATTATTATTGCCATTCTCCAGCTCATTCCGCCGAAAGTGGTGGGATATGTGGTGGACGGCGTCACAGAACAACATTACACCACCGCACGGGTGATGATGTGGATCGGCACGCTGGTCCTGACTGCGGTGATTGTCTACCTGCTGCGCTACGTCTGGCGCGTGCTGCTCTTCGGCGCGTCGTATCAGCTCGCCGTGGAGCTGCGCGAAGATTTTTATCGTCAGCTCAGCCGCCAACATCCTGAATTCTACCTGCGCCACCGCACGGGCGATCTGATTGCACGCGCCACCAACGACGTGGATCGCGTGGTATTTGCCGCCGGGGAAGGGGTGTTAACCCTGGTTGATTCGCTGGTGATGGGCTGCGCGGTGCTGATCGTGATGTCGACGCAAATCAGCTGGCAGCTCACCCTGCTGGCGCTGCTGCCAATGCCCCTCATGGCGCTGGCCATCAACCGCTTCGGCGAACAGTTGCACGAGCGCTTCAAGCTGGCCCAGGCGGCGTTCTCCTCTCTGAACGACAGAACTCAGGAGAGCATGACCAGCATCCGCATGATCAAAGCCTTTGGCCTTGAAGATCGCCAGTCGGCGCAGTTTGCCGCCGATGCCGCAGACACCGGCGCGAAAAACCTGCGCGTGGCGCGAATTGATGCGCGCTTTGACCCGACGATTTATATCGCCATTGGCACCGCCAATCTGCTGGCAATTGGCGGCGGGAGCTGGATGGTGGTCAACGGCTCCATGACCCTCGGTCAGTTGACCAGCTTCGCCATGTATCTCGGGCTGATGATCTGGCCGATGCTGGCGCTGGCGTGGATGTTTAATATCGTCGAACGCGGCAGCGCGGCGTACAGCCGTATTCGCGCGATGCTGGCGGAAGCACCGGTGGTGAACGACGGCAGCGAATCCGTGCCGGAAGGGCGCGGTGTGCTGGAGGTGGCGATTACGGCGTTTTCGTATCCGCAAACCGAACGCCCGACGCTGGAAAACGTCAACTTTACGCTGCGCCCAGGACAGATGCTGGGGATCTGCGGCCCAACCGGTGCCGGGAAAAGCACCGTGCTGTCGCTGATTCAGCGTCACTTTGATGTCACCCAGGGGGACATTCGTTTTCACGATATTCCCTTGACGCGCCTGCAGCTGGACGCCTGGCGCAGCCGTCTGGCGGTCGTCAGCCAGACGCCGTTTTTGTTCTCGGATACGGTTGCCAACAACATCGCGCTGGGTCATCCCACGGCGACGCAGGAAGAGATTGAGCACGTAGCGCGCCTGGCCAGCGTCCACGATGATATTCTTCGCCTGCCGCAGGGTTATGCCACCGAAGTGGGCGAGCGCGGCGTGATGCTGTCGGGCGGGCAGAAACAGCGTATTTCCATTGCGCGTGCGCTGCTGCTGAATGCTGAAATTCTGATCCTCGACGATGCGCTCTCCGCGGTCGACGGGCGCACGGAACACCAGATCCTGCATAACCTGCGTCAGTGGGGCGAAGGGCGGACGGTGATTATTAGCGCCCACCGGCTCTCGGCCCTGACGGAAGCGAACGAAATTCTGGTGATGCAGCACGGGCATATAGCCCAGCGCGGGCACCACGATCAGCTTGCGGAACAGCCCGGGTGGTATCGCGATATGCACCGCTATCAACAGCTGGAGGCGGCCCTGGACGATGCGCCAGATCTGAACGAGGAGGCCACCCATGCGTAAGTTTACCCAGCTGTGGCCGACGCTGAAACGCCTGCTGGCCTACGGTTCGCCATGGCGCAAACCGCTCTCTATCGCGGTGGTGATGCTGTGGGTGGCGGCGATTGCCGAAGTCAGTGGCCCGCTGCTGATCAGCTATTTCATCGACAACATGGTCGCTAAAAGCTATTTGCCGCTGGGACTGGTTGCAGGACTGGGCGCGGCTTACGTCGGGCTTCAGCTGCTGGCGGCGTCGTTGCACTATGCTCAGTCGCTGCTGTTTAACCAGGCGGCGGTCGGCGTAGTGCAACAGCTGCGCACCGACGTGATGGATGCGGCCCTGCGCCAGCCCTTGATTGAGTTTGACACCCAGCCCGTCGGCCAGGTGATCTCCCGCGTCACCAACGATACGGAAGTGATCCGCGACCTGTACGTGACCGTGGTCGCCACGGTGCTGCGCAGCGCCGCGCTCGTCGGCGCCATGCTGGTGGCGATGTTCAGCCTCGACTGGCGTATGGCGCTGGTGGCAATCACCATCTTCCCGGCAGTGCTAATCGTCATGGTGATTTACCAGCGCTACAGCACGCCGATTGTGCGCCGGGTTCGCGCTTATCTGGCGGACATTAACGACGGTTTTAACGAAGTCATCAACGGCATGAGCGTGATTCAGCAGTTCCGTCAGCAGGCACGTTTTGGCGAACGCATGGGTGAGGCGAGCCGCTCGCACTATATGGCGCGCATGCAAACCCTGCGTCTGGACGGTTTCCTCCTGCGTCCGCTGCTGAGCCTGTTTTCGGCGCTGGTGCTGTGCGGTCTGCTGATGCTGTTTGGTTTCGGTGCGGGCGGCACGATTGAAGTGGGTGTGCTGTACGCGTTTATCAGCTACCTCGGGCGTCTGAACGAGCCGCTGATCGAACTGACGACACAGCAGTCCATTCTGCAGCAGGCGGTGGTCGCCGGTGAACGCGTCTTCGAGCTGATGGATCGTCCACGCCAAACCTACGGCGACGACGAGCGCGAACTGAAAAGCGGCACGATCGAGATCGATCATGCCTCTTTTGCCTATCGCGAAGATCGTCTGGTGCTGCAGGACATTCATCTTGATATCCCGTCGCGCAGCTTTGTCGCGCTGGTGGGTCACACGGGCAGCGGTAAGAGTACCCTCGCCAGCCTGCTGATGGGGTATTACCCGCTTACGAGCGGTGAAATCCGTCTTGATGGTCGTCCGCTCTCCACCCTGAGCCACGACGTGCTGCGCAAGGGGATTGCGATGGTGCAGCAGGACCCGGTGGTGATGGCCGACTCCTTCTTTGCCAACGTCACTCTGGGCCGTCCGTTTAGCGAGGAACAGGTCTGGGCGGTGCTGGAGAAAGTCCAGCTGGCAGAGCTGGCACGCACCATGAGCGATGGGATCTACACCAAACTGGGCGAGCAGGGCAATAACCTCTCCGTGGGGCAGAAGCAGCTGCTGGCGCTGGCGCGAGTCTTGATTGAAACGCCGCAGGTACTCATTCTCGACGAAGCGACGGCCAGCATTGATTCTGGCACCGAGCAGGCCATTCAGCAGGCGCTGGCGGAAGTGCGGGAGAAGACCACGCTGGTGGTGATTGCGCACCGTCTGTCGACGATTGTTGATGCCGATACCATTCTGGTGCTGCATCGCGGGCAAGCCGTCGAGCGCGGCACGCATCGCGAGCTGCTGGAAGCGAAAGGACGCTACTGGCAAATGTACCAGCTGCAGCTGGCCGGAGAAGAGCTGGCCGCCAGCACGCGCGAAGAGGAGTCTCTGAGCGCCTGATGCACCAAAATTAAGCACCGCGCTAACAGGGATTTCTGTTGGTGCAAAAATGAAACGCACCATGCACTGTCACGGTGCGTTTTTTTTATCCATTTCTTCAGAAGAGCCTTTTCCTGCCTTTGCCGCCTGATTTCTTCGCCTTTTCAAACTCTGGCACACCCCTTGCTATACCTCTGTTGTAAAACGCGGCCATTATCGAATTCTGACTGGAGAGGAACTATGAAGCTGGTTACGGTTGTCATCAAACCATTCAAACTCGAAGACGTTCGTGAAGCACTGTCTTCAATGGGGATTCAGGGACTGACGGTTACCGAAGTGAAAGGCTTTGGGCGTCAGAAGGGCCATGCGGAGCTTTATCGCGGAGCCGAATACAGCGTCAACTTCCTGCCTAAAGTGAAGATTGATGTGGCTATCGCTGACGATCAACTCGATGAGGTGATTGATGTGGTGAGCAAAGCGGCTTACACCGGAAAAATTGGCGACGGCAAAATTTTCGTTGCCGAATTGCAGCGCGTCATTCGCATCCGTACGGGCGAAGCTGACGAAGCTGCACTGTAAGTAACTCCTGGCACACAGTGATAGGGATCGAGAAAATGAAGAAAGCAACAATCAAAACAGCTCTGGGGTCTCTGGCACTGCTGCCGGGCCTGGCGATGGCGGCTCCTGCGGTAGCCGACAAGGCGGATAACGCCTTTATGATGATCTGCACCGCGCTGGTGCTGTTCATGACAATTCCGGGCATCGCGCTGTTTTACGGCGGTCTGATCCGCGGTAAGAACGTGCTGTCCATGCTGACGCAGGTCGCAGTGACCTTCGCGCTGGTCTGCGTCCTGTGGGTGGTCTACGGCTACTCGCTGGCCTTCGGCGAAGGCAACGCCTTCTTCGGCAACTTCAACTGGGCGATGCTGAAAAATATCCAGCTGACTGCCCTGATGGGGAGCTTCTATCAGTACATCCACGTGGCGTTCCAGGGGTCATTCGCCTGTATCACCGTCGGCCTGATCGTCGGCGCGCTGGCAGAACGTATTCGTTTCTCCGCCGTGCTGATCTTCGTGGTGGTGTGGCTGACACTCTCTTATGTGCCGATTGCGCACATGGTCTGGGGCGGCGGTCTGCTGGCGTCTCACGGTGCGCTGGACTTCGCAGGCGGCACGGTGGTGCATATTAACGCTGCGGTTGCAGGTCTGGTCGGGGCATACCTGATTGGCAAGCGTGTGGGCTTTGGCAAAGAGGCGTTTAAACCGCACAACCTGCCGATGGTCTTCACCGGTACGGCAATCCTCTATTTTGGCTGGTTCGGTTTCAACGCCGGTTCAGCAAGTGCTGCAAACGAAATCGCCGCGCTGGCCTTTGTGAACACCGTGGTAGCCACCGCAGGCGCAATCCTCTCCTGGGTGTTTGGTGAGTGGGTGGTACGCGGTAAACCATCCCTGCTGGGCGCCTGTTCCGGTGCGATTGCCGGTCTGGTTGGCATCACCCCGGCGTGCGGTTATGTCGGTGTCGGCGGCGCGCTGCTGATTGGTATCGTTGCCGGTCTGGCGGGTCTGTGGGGCGTAACGGCGCTGAAACGCGTTCTGCGTGTCGATGATCCTTGTGATGTGTTCGGTGTGCACGGCGTGTGCGGTATCGTCGGCTGCATCATGACCGGTATCTTCGCCGCGACGTCCCTCGGTGGCGTAGGCTACGCAGAAGGCGTGACCATGGGCCATCAGCTGCTGGTTCAGCTGGAAAGTATCGCCATCACTATCGTCTGGTCGGGTATTGTGGCCTTCATTGGCTACAAACTGGCGGACATGACCGTTGGCCTGCGTGTACCGGAAGAGCAAGAGCGCGAAGGGCTGGATGTGAACAGCCACGGCGAGAATGCGTACAACGCCTGAGCAGATTGAGTTTCTCCTGTAGCAAAAAGCCTCCCGATGGGAGGCTTTATTTTTTCCCTCAGTCACGGACCGTCACGAGAAGAGGGCGAGGTAAGGGCACAGATTATCCCCGGTTTCGCATTACCCCTTCCTGCACCGTAGAGGCAACCAGCACGCCCTCCTGCGTATAGAACTCACCGCGAACAAACCCGCGCGCGCTCGACGCTGAGGTGCTTTCCACGCTGTACAGCAGCCATTCGTTCATGTCGAACGGACGATGGAACCACATGGAGTGGTCGATAGTCGCGACCTGCATCCCTTTTTCGAGGAAGCCCACGCCGTGTGGCTGCAGCGCCACCGGCAGGAAGTTGAAATCTGACGCATAGCCTAACAGATACTGGTGAACGCGAAGATCCTGCGGCATTGCGCCGTTGGCGCGGATCCACACCTGACGTTTTGGCTCGGCGATATGGCCCTTCATCGGGTTATGGAACTCGACCGGGCGGATTTCCAGCGGTTTATCGCAAAGGAATTTTTCTTTCACCTGCGGCGGCAACAGATGCGCCAGCGCCCGGGCAATGTCCGTTTCCGATTTCAGTTCGTCCGGTGCCGGGGCAGGCGGCATCGTTTTCTGATGCTCATAGCCGCTTTCCGGTGCCTGGAATGACGCCGTCATATAAAAAATCGGCTTGCCGTTCTGGATGGCCGCGACGCGGCGGGCGCTAAAACTGTTGCCGTCACGCAGCACTTCGACGTCATAGATTATCGGTTTTGCGCTGTCGCCAGGACGTAAAAAATAGCTGTGAAAAGAGTGCACCAGACGGTCTGCAGGCACGGTCTCTTTGGCGGCATACAGCGCCTGTCCCACCACCTGGCCGCCGAAAACCTGGCGTAAGCCAAGGTCTTCGCTCTGCCCGCGAAAGAGTCCTTCTTCAATTTTTTCCAGATTCAGTAATGTCAGCAGATTGTTCAGTGCTTGACTCATAGTGGTCCTCAATAAACGCCGTGGCGAAAGATAGGATGATTATAACGTAAAAAGGAGAGTGGTCCGATGGGTGCAATAATCTGAATAAGCGGCTGAAACCAGGCATATATAAGTGATATGTGCCACACTTAGTCACGTTATGTATTTGCTAACGACTCTTGGCGGGATCGATCCCGCTGGTGCATTGAAGATAAGGAGAACTCAATGAAACTCGTGCACATGCTTAGTGGTTTAGCGGTAGCGGTTGCTCTGTCTGCCTGTGCGGATAAAAGTGCCGACATCCAGACGCCAGCGCCAAACCCAAATGCCGCTGGAGCGACGACACAGCCAACCATGCAGCAACCTAACGTTTCCGGTACGGTGTGGATCCGCCAGAAAGTGGCCCTGCCGCCGGACGCCGTCTTAACGGTGACCCTGTCGGATGCTTCTCTGGCCGATGCGCCGTCTAAAGTGCTGTCGCAGAAAGCGGTACGTACCGAAGGGAAACAGTCACCGTTCAGCTTTGTGCTGCCGTTTAACCCGGCAGAAATCCAGCCGAACGCGCGTATCCTGCTGAGCGCAGCGATTACCGTGAACGACAAACTGGTGTTCATTACCGATACGGTACAGCCGGTGATCAACCAGGGCGGGACCAAAGCTGACCTGACGCTGGTTCCGGTTCAGCAGACTGCCGTGCCGTTACAGCAGGGCGGTGGTGCCGCGACGACGGTTCCGTCAACGTCGCCAACGCAGGTTAACCCGTCTTCTGCCGTGCCTGCACCGACACAGTATTAAGTCTGACCTTTGCCCTCTCCTTCGCGGGGAGGGCAGTTAATACACCCAGCGATACTTCTGCATATCAATCTTCCCTTTTCCTGACACCTGCACACCTTCAGACAGCAATGCCTGGCGCTGACGCTGCAAATCCGGGCCGGTCAGTGAAATTTCGCCATGTCGATTTACCACCCGATACCAGGGCAGCGTACTGCCTTCCGGCAGACGTTTCAGCACGCCGCCGACCTGACGCGCCGCGCGCGGGGAACCGGCGAGTCTTGCGATATCACCATAGGTGGTGACATACCCTTCAGGAATCGAGGCCACAATTTGCCAGACCCGTTGGGGGAAAGAGTCATGTTCATCCATGTGGCGCTCCTTTGGTAGGGTCATCGATTCTTCCGGAACAAGGGCGGGAAGTTCGGGTCTAATGTAGACAGGCATAATCGCGCAGTCCAGCGCAGATTTCATGCGGGGATGGGCATAATCCCGGATAAATTCCACAGTTTGCGCAATAAACCATCATCCGGTCGCGGTTAACTTGCAATTGCGATCCTGTGCAGGGATAATGCGCCAGCGCGTTGGGTAACAACGCTCTCAATGGGGGCTCTGTTGGTTCTCCCGCAACACTACTCTGTTTACCAGGTCAGATCCGGAAGGAAGCAGCCAAGGCAGATGACGTGTGTGCCGGGATGTAGCTGGCAGGGCCCCCACCCATTTCTGCCTCCCTGAAAAATTTCCCCCTTCAAAAATATTGCCCATGAATATAAAGGGGTTATGTAATACATCCTTCATTGCAATGAAATAATATTGTCATAAACCTGTAATAATAGACTGGCAAATTAATGTCGGGGTGTTTTTAATCCGTCATAAGCAAAAAATATATCAGTGGATTGCCCCGGTAACTTCGTGTATTAAATTAAATAACTTATTCCGAAGGGAAGTGACAAACATGGGCACTGCAGTCTTAAACGTAAAAATTGATGAAGCGCTAAAAGAGAGACTTCGTCATTATGCCGAAGCGAATAACGAGAATTTAAGCGTGACGACAGAAAAACTGCTGCTGCTGGCGTTTGAGGCAGTAGAAGAGGCGGGAGTAACGGAAGAGGATATTGATAATCAGCATACGGAAGAAGAGAGTGTGACTCCTTTTACTCCTAAAGAAATCAAGGCTCTACGCAAACTTCTGAAGAAGAGAAAATGAAACAACAACTGTCTACTGCCAACGACTACAAAGAGGCCTGCGATCTGCTTCGTTCAGGCTACGTAAAACACGTCCGTCTTGGCTGGAATGTAGGAAGTGATGAGTTCTTTCGCATTGCGTCTGACTGGTGTGATACGGGCGCGAAAATAAAGAAAGAAGGAGAAAATTTCGTTATTTCTCTGAAAGGTTTTCCGATTCCTCCTCAGCACTGATGACAAACCTGTGAAAACTGCTGACTGCATCTAGTGCAGCCAGCAGTTTTTATTTCCCGCTGGTTATATTACGCCACGTTTTAAATAACTTTCACTTCTGTTCAGCGAGTTCCACAGCGGTTTAATTCGCAGTAGCGCATTTTCCAGCTGCGCCGAATCCATTGAGAAGGGCATACGCAGATAGCGGTCAAACGCCCCGGAAAGCCCAAAGCGTGTGCCGGTGCCGAGATGAATTCCCAGCGTCTCCGCCCGCGCGCCGAGCTGCGTGGCGACCATCCCCGGCAGCTCCACCCAATACGACAGCCCGCCTTCTGGTTCGTGAAAACGCCATTCCGGAAAATGCTCGCGCATTAACGCGCTGCAGCGATCGCGGCGTTCTGTCAGCATCTGCCGTCTTGCGGGCAGGAAAGTGGCGGCGTGCTCAATCAGCCACAGGGTGGCCAGCTGTTCCAGCAACGGCGATCCAAGATCGAGCGTATCGCGCGTCTGGGCCAGCGTGGCAATGGTGCGCGACGAGGCGCGGATCCAGCCGAGGCGTAATCCCCCCCAGAAACTTTTGCCCGCCGAACCGAGGGTAATGACGTTGGCCTGCGGGTTAAACGTCGCCAGCGGCGGCGGGGGTGGCGCATCAAACCACAGGTCAACCATGGTCTCATCCACCACCAGCGTGGTGCGGGTTTGTGCGGCGATATCGGTGATGGTCTGGCGCGTGGCGATGTCCATGCAGCGCCCGGTGGGATTATGGAAATCCGGCATCAGATACGCCAGTCGCGGCGCGGTTTGCGCCAGCGTCGCGGCAAAGCCGTCCGTATCCCAGCCCGATTCCGGCAGCGCCACGCCAACAGGACGACAGGATGCGCCCTGGATTGCCGCAATCGCCAGCGGGTAAGTGGGATGATCCACCACCACCCGATCGCCTGGCCCGGTCAACATGCGCAGCACCAGCGCCAGGCCGCTGACCGCACCGTTGACCACCATAATTTCATCTGCCCGCGTCGGCAGCCCGCGCGAAGAATAGCGTGCGGCGATGGTTTCGCGCAGCTCCGGTAAGCCCAGCTGGTCATAACCCGTGTGAGAGAGGTGATGGGTCATGGCGGTGAGCGCGTGGGTATAAGCCTGGTGAATTTCCGGCCCGGCGCTGAGCGCGGCGGTTGAGAGATCCAGCGCAGTGCTGATGGCCGCTCGCGTCGGGACGGCGTGGCTGTCCGGGAGAATAATGCGGGAGCCGCTGCCGTGGCGGCTCTCCAGATACCCGGCGTCGCGCAGGTGTGCGAGCGCGCTGGCAATCGTCGTGCGGCTCACGTTGAGCACCGTAGCCAGTTCGCGCTCACCGGGCAGGCGCGTATCGAGGGCCAGTCGGCCATCGAGAATCAACAGGCGTAGTGCGTCCGCCAGTTGTCGCCATAAAGGCGTGCGGGAGGAGGGCTGTTGCCAGTGGCCTAAGAGGCGCACCAGCGACTGGCTACCGAAGCGACGAGATGACATATGCAGTCCACTATTTGAAAACTGGACATTAATCATAGAGCCATTTTCAGCCAGGATGAAAGCATAACTTTCTGGAGAACCATCATGCTGCGTCGCTTACTGCAACTTTACGTCGGACTGGGATTTTACGGGCTTTCTACGGCGATGTTTGTCCGCGCCGATCTCGGTGCCGATCCGTGGAACGTGTTCCATCTGGGCGTGGCCCGCCTGCTGACGATGGACATCGGCACGGTAATGATTTTGACCGGTGCGCTGGTGCTGCTGTTCTGGATCCCACTGCGTCAGCGCCCTGGCCTCGGCACAATCAGTAACGTCATTGTGATTGGCCTGGCGGCCGATGCGTCCCTGTCGCTGCTCCCGGAAATGAGTTCGCTGGTGGCGCGCAGCGCGCTGCTCATCTCCGCCGTGGTGGTCAATGCGCTGGCGACTGGAATGTACATCGGCGCAGGCTTTGGCTCCGGCCCACGCGACGGCCTGATGACCGGCATTAACGCCCGCACGGGCTGGTCGGTGCGCAGCGTGCGTACGGCGATTGAAGTGTCGGTGTTGCTGATTGGTTGCGTGCTCGGCGGAACCTTTGGCGTGGGCACGGTCCTGTACGCGCTGGCTATCGGCCCGCTGATCCAGATCTGCCTGCCGTGGTTTCGTCAGAAGCCGCAGGTGACGCTGGTGCCAGAGCCGGAACGAATTGTTTAAACTGCGAAGCGCTCACATGCTTTACCCGCCGTGCTGTGCCAGAATAACGGCATCTCTCGCTGCGATACGAAAAGCATGAAAGCCATCACTCTCTATGACGTTGCCCGCCTGGCGGGCGTTTCCTATCAGACGGTCTCCCGCGTAATAAACGACGCGGAGCACGTCTCCGCAAGGACCCGTGAAAAGGTGCAGCAGGCGATGGCTGAACTGCACTACGTCCCCAATCGCGGTGCGCAGCAACTGGCCGGAAAACGAACCCGCACGCTGGGGCTGATTACCACCGACCTGGCGCTGCATGCGCCCTCGCAAATTGCCTCTGCGGTAAAATCCCGCGCGGGCGAGTGCGGCGCAAGCGTGCTGATTTCGATGGTGGAGCATCCTGAGCGGTGCCAGGCGGCACTCCAGGAGTTACTGGCCCAGCGCGTGGAAGGTTTGCTGGTCAACGTTCCCCTCGACGATCCCCTCGCCGAACAGATTCGCCAGCTTGCCGCACCGGTGCCAGTGTTATTCTTCGACGTCTCCCCTGAAGCGAAAGTTCATCGCCTGGCCTTTGATGCGGAACAGGGCGCTAAGCTTGGCGCAGAGCACCTGCTGTCGCTTGGACACCGACGCATTGCCTTGCTCAGCGGGCCAGAGAGTTCCGTCTCGTCGCGCGCGCGTCTCGCGGGCTGGCAGGCGCGGCTGGCGCAGGACAATCTGGTTCCGTGTGCGATGGCCCATGGCGACTGGAGCGCGGCGTCAGGGTATGAAAAAGGTCATCAGCTACTGGCGGGTAGCGCTCTTCCTGATGCCATTCTGGTGGCGAACGATCAGATGGCCCTCGGTGTGATGCGCGCCTGTGCTGAAAAAGGGATAGCCGTACCGGGGCAGATGTCGGTGGTGGGATTTGATGATACCGCTGACAGCGCCTGGTTCTCCCCGCCGTTGACCACCATTCGGCAGGCGTTTCGCGTGGCCGGCGAGCGCAGCGTCGAGTGGCTGCTTTCCGGATCAACGGATGAACTCTGGCAAACGCAGCTTCCTGTCACGCTGGTGGAGCGCCACTCCAGCGCCCGTCACGCCCCCGATCAGGCCGATCGCGAAGCGCTGGCACAGCAGCTGAAATCCCTGGCGCTATTGGCTGAGCAGTTGGCGCGGCACTGATCCTTTTGTGATCTGGCTCGCTTCGCCGTGGTCAGATCCTTTACCGATTTCTCTCACCAGGGCATTGTGACTTCAATTGTGAGCGCTTCGTAAAAGAGGTCATTATGTCTGTCGCATCCCCGCACTCTCTTCATTCTGTTTTAGCTCGTCGCGACTGGGAAAACCCCGGCGTCACCCAATGGCACCGGCTGGAAGCCCACGCGCCATTTCACAGCTGGCGCAATGAAACGCAGGCTCGCGATGAGCAGCCACCTTCACATAAACGGTTACTGAACGGCGACTGGAAGTTCCGCTTTTTCACGGCGCCAGAGCAGGTTCCTGAGCACTGGATAACAGAAGAGTGTGCAGAGGCTATCACCACGCCGGTGCCGTCAAACTGGCAGATGCAAGGCGTTGATACGCCGATCTACACCAACGTCACCTACCCGATCATCGTCAATCCCCCGTTTGTGCCCGCCGAGAACCCGACAGGTTGTTACTCGCTCACATTTGAGGTGGATGAAGAGTGGCTTAAGAGCGGCCAAACGCGCATCGTTTTTGACGGTGTCAATTCGGCGTTTTATCTCTGGTGCAACGGCGAGTGGGTGGGGTATTCCCAGGACAGCCGCCTGCCGGCGGAGTTCGATCTTACGCCTGTGCTGAAACCCGGAAGTAATCGCCTGGCGGTGCTGGTGTTGCGCTGGTGCGACGGGAGTTATCTGGAAGACCAGGATATGTGGCGGATGAGCGGGATTTTCCGCGATGTGTCGCTCCAGCATAAACCGGCCACTCACATTGCCGATTACCACTACGTCACCGAACTGAATGCGGATTACGATCGCGTAAAATTGCAGGTGGAAGTGGCCCTCGGCGGCGACGCGGTGGCCGACAGCGAAGTGGTGCTGACGCTCTGGCAGGATGATGAACCGGTCGCGACGACGACCGCCCCTCCTGGCTCTGCGATTGTTGATGAGCGCGGTAACTGGGCCGAGCGTTTACATGTCACTCTTCCGGTGGATCGCCCGGCGCTATGGAGTGCCGAAACGCCCGCGCTTTATCGTCTGACGCTCGTTTTGCGGGACGGGCAGGGAAATCTGCTGGAAGTGGAGGCTTGCGATGTCGGTTTCCGCCGCGTGGAGATCAGCAATGGCCTGCTAAAAGTCAACGGTCAGCCGCTGCTGATCCGTGGGGTGAACCGCCACGAGCACCATCCTGAAAACGGCCAGGTGATGGACGAAGCGACCATGCGCCGCGATATCGAGCTGATGAAGCAGCATAACTTTAACGCCGTACGCTGCTCGCACTACCCTAACCATCCGCTGTGGTATCGCCTGTGCGACCGCTACGGCCTGTATGTGGTGGACGAAGCGAACATTGAAACCCACGGCATGGTGCCGATGAGCCGTCTGGCGGACGATCCGCGCTGGCTGCCTGCCATGAGCGAGCGCGTCACGCGCATGGTGCAGCGCGACCGCAATCATCCGTCGATCATCCTCTGGTCGCTGGGCAATGAGTCCGGCCACGGCGCCAATCACGATGCGCTCTATCGCTGGATCAAAACCACCGATCCGACGCGTCCGGTTCAGTATGAGGGCGGCGGGGCAAATACCGCTGCGACGGATATCGTCTGCCCGATGTACGCCCGCGTCGATCAGGATCAGCCGTTCCCGGCGGTGCCAAAATGGTCGATTAAAAAGTGGATCGGGATGCCGGACGAAACGCGTCCGCTGATCCTCTGCGAGTACGCCCACGCGATGGGCAACAGCTTTGGCGGGTTTGCCAAATACTGGCAGGCATTCCGCAGCCATCCGCGCCTGCAGGGCGGGTTTGTCTGGGACTGGGTGGATCAGGCGTTAACCAAAAAAGACGACAACGGCCAGGCATTCTGGGCCTACGGTGGGGATTTTGGCGACACGCCGAATGATCGTCAGTTTTGCCTGAACGGGCTGGTGTTCCCGGATCGCACGCCGCATCCGGCGCTGTTTGAAGCTCAGCGCGCCCAGCAATTTTTCACTTTCACGCTGGTAAGCACTTCGCCGCTGGTGGTGGACGTGCACAGCGATTACCTGTTCCGCCACAGCGATAACGAATCCCTGCGCTGGAGCATCATGCGCGACGGCGACGAGGTGGCGAGCGGAGAAGTGCCGCTGTCCGTTGCGCCGCAAGGCACCCAGCGCATTGAAATGGCTTTGCCTGAACTGGCCGCTGCACCGGGCGAAGTCTGGCTGAATCTCGACGTTTTCCAGACGACAGCAACCCGCTGGTCGCCCGCTAATCATCGCTGCGCCTGGGATCAATTCCCGCTGCCTGCGCCGTTGTCTGTGTCAGTGCCGGTTGCCGGACAGGTAAAACCGCAGCTGACGGTTAACGACGAAGTGCTGGAAGTGAGCCACCTGGATCAACGCTGGCATTTCGATCGCGCCAGCGGAAATCTGGTCCAGTGGTGGAACCGCGGTACGCAAACACTGCGCTCGCCGCTCATCGACAACTTTACCCGCGCGCCGCTGGATAACGATATTGGCGTCAGCGAAGCGACGCGCATCGATCCGAATGCCTGGGTGGAACGCTGGAAAGCGGCGGGAATGTATAACCTCGTGCCGCGCGTGTTGCAGTGCGAAGGCGAGCAGCGTGCGCAGGAGGTGGCGATTACCACGCTTCATGCCTGGGAGTTTAACGGCAAAACGCTGTTCATGAGCCGGAAAGTCTGGACCATTGACAGCAACGGTGTGCTGCAAGGTGATGTGCAGATTCAGGTGGCAAGTGATATTCCGCAGCCGGCGCGCATTGGCCTGAGCTGCCAGCTGGCAGAGGCGTCGGCGTCCGCAAGCTGGCTGGGGCTCGGGCCGAATGAGAACTACCCGGACCGAAAACTGGCGGCGCGACAGGGGCGCTGGACGCTGCCGCTGGAGGCGCTGCACACGCCCTATATCTTCCCGACGGAAAACGGCCTGCGCTGCGATACCCGCGAGCTGACATTTGGCGCGCACCAGTTGCAGGGCCATTTCCACTTTGCGCTCAGCCGCTACAGTCAGCAGCAGCTGCGCGACACCACGCATCATCATCTGCTGATTGAGGAGCCGGGCTGCTGGCTGTCTCTCGACGCATTCCATATGGGCGTGGGCGGGGATGACTCGTGGAGCCCAAGCGTTTCGCCGGAGTTTATCCTCGCAGAACGGTCACTGCGTTACGCGTTTAGCTGGCGACAGGACTAAACTTAAATCCGTCAGAGGCGGCCACACCAGGTGGCCGCATGATCACTTCGGAGGTTTGACTCATGAAGTATGTTGATGGTTTTGTGGTCGCTGTTCCCGCGGAAAATAAGGAGGCTTATCGCGAGATGGCAGCAAAAGCGGCCCCGCTGTTTAAAGAATTTGGCGCGACACGGATCGTGGAGTGCTGGGCTGACGATGTTCCCGATGGAAAGCTCACCGATTTTCGCATGGCGGTGAAAGCGGAAGAGGGCGAAGAGGTCGTCTTTAGCTGGATTGAATATCCTTCAAAAGAGGTTCGCGATAAAGCTAACCAGCAGATGATGGCCGACCCGCGCATGAAAGAGTTCGGCGAGTCGATGCCCTTTGACGGTAAAAGGATGATCTACGGCGGATTTGCGCCGCTGCTGGATGAGTAATCCGTGCGCCCGGCGAGGCTCGCCGGGCATTACTCTGGATCGAGGTTATTCTCTGCCCACAGTATGAACTCAATTTTTGGCAAGGCCTTGCTGTACAACCAGCCCTGCCCGTACTGCACGCCGTGGCGGCGCAGCCACTCAAGCTGTCCTTCTGTTTCAATCCCTTCGGCGACCATCGCCAGCTTCAGCGATTTAGCCATTTCGATAATGTGTGGCGTGACGTTTTTGTACTCCAGTGCGTCCACGAACGACTTGTCGATTTTCAGGATGTCCACGTCCAGATCCTGCAGATAGCTGAGGCTGGAGTAGCCGGTGCCAAAATCATCGATATGAATAGGATGGCCCGAGCGGCGGAAGCTGGCAATCGCGGGCGCGCTCACCTTCGGATCGGCAAATCCGCGCTCGGTCAGCTCAAGTGCAATCTGCTGCGGTGTGATCTGCCAGTGGTTCAGCAGGCGGCTAAGCAGGGGCGGCAATTCAGTGCAAAAGAGATCGGCGGGAGAGAGGTTGATCGAAATATGCTGATCCGGATTGTGGCGCAGCCATTCGCCCATATCTTCAAACACTTTCTCGAACACCAGGCGGGTAAGCCTGGAGGTTAATCCGGTCTGTTCGGCCAGCGGAATAAAGATGTTCGGCGACAGCATACTGCCGTCCGGCTGCGGCCAGCGGACGAGGGCTTCTGCACCGGTAATTTTACCCGTGTCCAGTGCCACAATGGGCTGATAATGCACCACCAGTTCGCGGGCGTTGATCGCATCCAACAGGCGATAGCGTGGCGACTGCAAACGGCGCAACACGCGCAGGATAAACGCGGCGGCCAGTAAACTGATGAGCGCACCAAACGGGAACCAGAAAAGCAGCTGCTGATGCCAGCTCGCTTTTAACGGTTTCAGGGAGGCCCAGGCGACGACGGCATAGCGTAATTCCGGTACCTCTTTGACCACATACATGAAGCCATCATGCTGGAGACGCGTGAGATTCTGCGTATGGAGCTTTTTCCAGATAAGCGGGTCTAGTGGGTTGCTGCTGGCGAACACCCGATTACTGTCCTCGCCGACCAGCGCGGCATCAATCGGCCAGGAACCAAAGGGAATAACGTCAATCAGGGATGACGGGTCAATCACCACCATGTAGTGGCCTTTTCCCAGCATCAGCATGAAACGATTAACGTCCAGATCGTTTTGCGTCGTTAGCCAGGCGCGATAGCCATCGGCGGTGGTGCGCACAGGCGCAGGAAAAGGTACGGAGTTGCTGACCTGTTCAAGCGACGAGCAGATCGGCTTTTGGTCGACGACGTACATCACTTCCTGAACGTAACGCAGGGAGAACGCCACCCGGCGCATGTCGAGAAGATGTTCGTGACTGCAGGGCGTGCTTTGCAGGGGCTGGAGTTGTTTTAAGGCGGTTTTTCCCTGGCTTACGACTTTATCTGCACGAAGTAAGACGCGTGAGGAGTACCGGTCCAGCGCTTCGACGAAATTCTCTTCTGCCTGGCGGTGCGCCATCCAGACGCTCAGACAAATGGGGATCAGCACGGCAAAGATCAGAACACCAGTCACCAGACTGACCAGTTGGCGAGTTGTCATGCTAGGGTTTCCTTTCTGAGCCGCTGATTTACATTACCGCTGAATAATAATCTTATAGTATGCGGCAGAGTTTGATTTCATTCAGGTAAGGCTTATGAAAAAAAAAGAGTTTGTGACGCAAGATCTGCTGAGCAAAATTTACCAGGATACGACGCCTGGACCGCGTAAGCTGTCGCCGGAAAGACAGCTCGCCGAGGAGTACGGCGTGTCGCGTTTTACTATTCGCCAGGCGCTGGAAAAGCTGGTCAGCATCGGAGTGGTGCGGATTGTGCAGGGTTCGGGGATCTGGATCAACGAGCAGGCGCGCAATAATCCGCTGGTCTATAACTCGATCACGGAGAAACGCTTCGATCAGATCCGCTACCGGATGATTAGCCTGCATAAAACACGCCCGGACCGCGCCGCGCAGCAGATTTTTGGGCTAGACGAGGAGAGTTTTATCTGGCACTTCTGCCGCCTGCGCTACGTCGATGATGCGCCGGTGCAGCTGGAGATCTCCAGCATGCCGGTGGCGGATTTTCCCGACCTTAACCAGCAGGCGATTGAGCGATCGATTCAGCAGTACGTGCTGAGCAAAGGTTTCACCATTTCCCACATGCTGACCACCTATCGCGCGGTGAGCGTCAGCCGCGAACAGGCGGTGATTCTGGGCTGCAAGAAGGGCAGCCCGGCGATGCATATTAATAATCGCGGTATTCTCGACGGAGGACGCGTGTTCGAGGTGAGCGATATTATCGACATCAACTACACCTGTACTTACGTCATTCCCTACAACCGCGACAACTTAACCTGGCGGCAAAATCAGGGTGTATGAATCGCCCCATCGGGCAGGCGGCTCTGCGTCCACTCATGCGGGCGGTAGACAACCGGATGCGCCAGGGCCTGCTCCTCGTTGAAGCCCACGCCGATTCCGGCGTTGACAGGCGGATAGACAAATCCCTCTTTTGCCACCGGTGCGCCAGGGAAAACCGCATCCGTGGTTTGCGAACGGGGAATGAACTCCTGAATCGCCGCATTATGCAGATGAATATTAAGATGGGTATTCACCGCTACGCCGATAGGGGTCATGTCACCCGGCCCGTGCCACGCCAGACGCACGCCAAAGGCCTGACACAGATGTGCCAGTTTGATCGCCGGGGTGATCCCGCCGATCTGTGATACGTGACAGCGGATGAAGTCGATACGACGATTGACGATCAGGTCGTGCCATTCTGCCGGGTTGTTGAACAATTCTCCCATCGCCAGCGGTACGCAGCTTTGCTGGCGTACCTGCTCCAGCCAGGCGCTCTGCTGTGGCGGTAAAATATCTTCAATAAAATAGGGCTGGAACGGTTCGAGCAGTTTTGCCAGCTGAACGGCCTGCTGCGGGAACAGTCGCTCGTGGACATCGTGTAAAATGTGCAGCTTCCAGCCATATTTTTCCCGCAGCGCGCGGAACATCTCGACTGTGTTCGCCATGTATTCCTGCTGATCGAACCAGGCGCCAGGCGTTGGATTATCCGGGGCGTGAAGTGCCGACGGCGTGCCGCCGTAAAAGCCAAGCTGACAGCGAATATGCCGGTAACCCTGCGCCAGCAGTGAATCCACGGAGGCGAACAGTTCTTCCAGCGTTTCGCCGCTGGCGTGGCTGTAGGCGGGGATCGCGTCGCGGGATTTACCGCCCAGCAGTTGATAGAGCGGCATGCCTGCCAACTGGCCTTTGATATCCCACAGCGCCATATCGACACCCGATATCGCATTGTTCATCACCGGGCCGTTACGCCAGTAGGCGTTGACGTTCATCATCTGCCAGAGATCTTCGATATTGTTGGCATCGCGACCAATGAGCAGCGGTTTGAGGTACTCATCCACCAGGGTTTTGACCGCCAGCGGGCGCTGCTGAAAGGTGGCGCAGCCGTGGCCGGTGATCCCCTGGTCGGTAGTGACACGTACCGTCACCAGATTATGTCGGTCCGGGCGGGTAATAAAACATTCGATATTTTTAATCATCACAGGCGTCACGAAATAACTCCTTGGGGGCTCTGTGGGAATAGGTTATGGGAATATCATCACCCTAAAAATGTTGGCGGGTAAACCGTTTTTTTGACTATTTATTTTGGTCAGTTATTTAACGGTAAAGTAATTAAAAACCAGACCAATTATTGAGTGGTGAGGGTTTTTTGGCTTTTGCAGTGGCTAAGTGTGAGCGGAATCAAATTTTATTGGTTTGTTTTGTTGTGAGGGTTTAATTATCCTCATGGCAACATTAAAACGACAACAACATCCGGCAGGAGTCTTTATGGGGACGCAAGAAGCCATCAATAATATTATTCGTCTGGTCGGCGGCCAGGGGAATATAAATAAAGTCTGGCACTGCATGACGCGCTTACGCTTTGATCTGATTGACGATAATAAAGTCGATCAAAACGAGATTAAAAAACTGCCTGGCGTGCTGGGCGCGCAGCTGCAGAGCGATCAGTTTCAGGTGATTATCGGACCGAAGGTGAACAGCTGGTACGAGCAAATGCTCAGCGTACTGGGCAATAACGACACCGCGACACCTGCGGCGACAAAAGGGCGTAAGAGCCTGGTGTCGCTGTTTATGGACACGGTGTCGGGCGTGTTTGGCCCGATCGTACCGGCGATTGCCGGGGCAGGGATGATTAAAGGTCTGCTGGCCGGGCTTATCGCCCTGAAAGTTGTTTCGGCGAAAAGCGACACGGTGATGGTGATCGATCTCATCGCCAGCGGCGTCTTTTACTTCCTGCCATTTTTCCTTGCCGTTTCGGCGGCGAAAATCTTTAAGACTAATGAATATCTGGCGGCGGCCGTTGCGGCCTGTCTGATGTATCCGTCGCTCATCGAGGCGGCGAAAGCGCTGGCCACGCATCAGGAAGGGGCGGTTAGCGCGATCTGGCTGCTGGATGTGATCCCGGTGTCGGTCTTTAACTATGCCTCCAGCGTGATCCCGGTGATTTTCTCTATTCTGGCTTTGAGCTACATCCACCGCTGGGTGGACAGCATCATGCCCGACGTGCTGAAAACGGTCTTTACCCCGACGCTGACGCTGTTCCTCGGCGCACTGGCTGCGCTGGTGGTGATCGGGCCGATTGGCATCTGGCTCGGTAAAGGGCTGGCGCTGTTTATCGAAGGCTTGTTTGGCGTGTCGGCGAGTTTCGCCGGGCTGGTGGTCGGCGCGATTCGTCCGGTGGCGATCCTCACCGGCATGCACCATGCAATGACGCCTATCGCGCTGCAAAACTTCAGCGATCGTGGCTACGACATGCTGATGCCAATGATGTTTATGGCTAACATGGCGATTGCCGGAGCGACTTTTGCAATCTGGCGTATAAGCCGCGATCGCCAGGAGCGCACCGTGACCTTGTCTGCCGCCATTTCCGCTCTGCTCGGGATTACGGAACCGGCGCTGTTTGGGGTGCTGACGCGCTACAAAAAAGCGTTTATCGCCGCCACCGTCGCCAGCTCTCTGGCCTCAGCGTTTATCGCGTTCTTTGGCGTTCGTCTCTACGGCTACATTCTGTCGAGCATTTTCAGCCTGCCGGCCTATATCGGGCCTTACTTTATCTTTGCGCTCTCGGGCGTGCTGATAGCGCTGGTGCTGTCGTTTGTCCTGACGACCATGCTGGTGGGGAAAGAACAGGCGGAAGAAAAGTAAGCTAAACCCTCGCCTGACGGCGGGGGTTGTTTTTTGTTCGCGACTCGGATACCATTTTGTTATGTTATAACAAAACATGACGAGATGACCATGAAAGCTGATATCCATCCGTACTACCGCACCGTCGTTTTCCATGACACCAGTGCGAACGAATATTTTAAAGTAGGCTCGACCATTAAGACCGACCGCGAAATCGAACTCGACGGCGAGACGTTTCCGTACATCACCATCGAGGTGTCATCGAAATCGCACCCGTATTACACCGGTAAGCAGAAAACCTTCTCGACCGAAGGCAGCGCGGCCCGTTTCCGTCAGCGTTTTGGCGGTTTCATTAATGCGAAGCGAGGTTAATCATGCAGGTACTTAACTCGCTGCGCAGTGCAAAACAGCGCCATCCGGACTGTCAGATTGTTAAACGCAAAGGCCGCCTGTACGTGATCTGCAAAACGAATCCGCGGTTTAAAGCGGTGCAGGGACGTAAGAAAAGACGTTAGTTCTGTAGCATTCGCCAATTTTCCAGGGACTTTATCTGCTTGCCGTCGGCGCTGAAATTGTCGGCGGCAAGCCAGTTCTGAAAGGCGCGATCCCGCGTCTCCCACTCTTTATCTATGATTGAAAACCAGTCCGTATCGCGGTTGTGGCCTTTGGTCACCAGCGCCTGACGAAAACGCCCTTCATACTGAAATCCTAAGCGCAGCGCCGCTCGCCGTGATGGCTCATTGAGGCTGTTGCATTTCCACTCAACGCGACGATATCCCAGCACCTCAAACACGTAGCGCATCAGTAAATACTGGGCTTCTGTGGACATCGGCGTGCGGCTCAGCAGGGGGGAGAAATGGACATGACCCACTTCTACCACGCCGTTTTTCGGATCGATGCGCATGAGCGCCAGCGTGCCGACGGGAGCCTGAGTCTGATTGTCGATGACCGCGAAGTGAATCGGATCGGACAGTGCGCAGACGCTCTCGACCCACGCGGTAAACGCCTCTACATTTGCATCCGGTTCACGCAACAGCCAGGTCCAGCTGCGGGTATCTTCCGCCAGATTGTACGCGGCGAACAGCGCGGCGGCGTGTTCCGGGCGTAGCGGCGTTAAGGTGCAATAGCGTCCGTTCAGCTCTACGCGCTCTGGATGCGGTCGCGGCTGCCAGTCGATAAGTTCATCGCCCACTGGCTGACCAAACTGGTTGAATTGATTCATCTTGATTCCCGTTGGCTGAAAGAGAGCCTCAGAGTAAGAAAAATGTGGCCCTGTAAAAAGGTCCACATGAGTGTATTATGGTGGTACCACGGAGGGCGAGATGAACATTCCAGGCGACGACTTTTACACACTCATCACCCAGGCGCTGCAACGCCGTGGGGCAGAAACACTCCAGCGCACGCTGTATCGGGCATTGCGTGAGGCGATCCTGAGCGGCAGATTGCAGGCCGACAGCCGGTTACCCGGCTCCCGTCTGATCGCCCAACAGTTAGCGATTTCGCGTAATACGGTGAATGGCGCACTGGAACAGCTGACGCTGGAAGGTTATCTGCTGCGCAACCGACAGGGCACGCGGGTGGCGCATCTCGCGCACTGTCACGCCGGGCAGTCATCGCAAGCCCTGGACATCACCCTTGCGCGCCGGGTGGCGAATCTTCCTGCCCCGACACCGCGTGGTACCCCGGTGCCCGCATTTACCCCCGGTACGCCTGCGATCAACTATTTCCCGCTGCCTCTGTGGCGGCGTCTGTACGATCGGGTTCTGCGCGAAGAGGGCAGTGCGCTGCTGGGCTATGGTTTACCGGCGGGTGAGCTTACGCTTCGTGAGGCGATTGCCCGTCATCTTGCGCTCTCGCGCGGCATCCAGTGCGATGCCAGCCAGATTGTGATCACCGAAGGGGCGCTGGAAGGCGTCAGTCTTTGTACCCAGCTGTTGAGTGAAACGGGGGATATCGCCTGGATTGAGGATCCGGGGTACGCCGGGGCGAAAAGCGTGTTTGCCAAATCGGGCCTGACGATGGTCGGTTTGCCCGTCGATGAAGAGGGCATGCGTCTGGAAACCCACGATCACTCGCCCAAACTGATATTCACCTCGCCGTCGCACCAGTTTCCCTACGGGAGCGTGTTAAGTATTAACCGGCGGCTGGCGCTGCTGGAGTTTGCCCGTCAGCACAATGCCTGGATTATCGAAGACGATTACGACAGCGAGTTTCGCTACAGCGGCGAGCTGGTTCCGGCGATGATGGGGATGCAGGAGAACGCGCCGGTGGTGTATCTCGGGACGTTCAGTAAAACGCTCTTTCCGTCGCTGCGTACCGGATTTATGGTACTCCCGAAGGCGCTAGCCCGCGCTGCGCACCCGGCCATCGGCTCGCTGCTGCGCGGTGGGCATCGCGCCGAACAGCGCACCCTGGCGTTGTTTATCGAAGAGGGGCACTACGCGCGCCATCTAGCAGCGATGCGCAGACTATATCGCAAGCGCTACCGACAGCTACGCGAGGCGCTGGCCGCTGAACTGCACATCCCACATCGGGTGCTGGCCGGTGAGGGGGGGATGCATCTGACGGTTGCTATTGATGGTGTGGATGATAAAGCGATTGTGCAGCAGGCAAGAGCCTTTCAGCTCGCACCGGCCGCCCTGAGCGGTTACTACCTTGATACAAAACAGGGACAAACCGGGCTGGTGCTGGGATACGGGAATACGTCAGCGTCGCAGTTTGCGCCTGGGATCAGGCGCTTGCAGACCCTGATTACGCAGTGGCAGGGCGAGAGAGGGTAAAGACGTCGTAGAACGACAGTTCGCCTTTGGTGGAGATCATTTTCTGCAGTTTCGCCTTTTGCTCGTCTTCTACCTTTGGCGAATGCAAAATATTGCTGATCAGCTCCGACGGCACATAGCGTGTGTTGTACCACTCACCGTTATAGCAAACGCGGAAATCGAGCACATCGATATCTTCATAGCGATAGCGGGGATTTACGTCGAAAAAGAAAAAGCCGTTAAAGACGACGAAAAGCACCACCAGCAGCCAGACCGAGTCGATCAGCGTTTCTGACAGCAGCATAACGACCAGCGTTGCCAGCAGTGCGGCGTACATCGCCAGGAACAGGCCAGGGTGTTTACGGATAAAGCTAATGCTAAAGCGCGGGCGATTATCGCGCTTTTCGCGGGCATTCAGATCGTCGATGGTTTCAGTAAGCAGGCGCTGTATCTCTGTCATTTATAACCTTCATGAATTTTGCAAAATACAGGGGATCTGCCCATTTTAGGGGAGCGGTGGGGGGGAAAGAAGTAACAGTTATGGGCATAAAAACCATAACAGTTACCAATTTCTGACTTAAAGCGTTTTGATGATCTTCGCCGGGTTACCGCCGACCACCACGTTATTCGGCACGTTTTTGGTGACCACCGCACCGGAGGCCACCACCACGTTATCGCCAATCGTGACGCCTGGGTTTATTACCGCGCGGCCACCGATCCACACATTATCACCGATGGTCACCGGTTTGCCTAATTCAGCGCCGCTGTTGCGTTCTGTGGCATCCAGGGGATGGGTGGCCGTGTAGATGTGCACACCTGGTGCCAGCATACAGTTATCACCGATATGAATAGGGCAGACATCCAGCATCACGCAGTCGAAATTGGCGTAGAACGATTTACCGAGATAAATGTTATAGCCGTAATCGCAGCGAAAGCTTGGCTCGATATAGGCATCTTCTGCCTGGCCGAGAAGCTCCGTCAATATTGCCCGACGCTCAACTTTAGCATCGGGTTCAGTATGGTTATAACGATGAACCAGATGGCGCGCGCGCAGACGCTCGGCCCGCAATGTGTCATCAGAGGGGCGGTAAAGCTCACCGGCAATCATTTTCTGTTTTTCTTCACTCATGGGAAACCTCACGGGAATGGTCCTGACGCTACAGCGTAAAGAACCTCATCGTGAAAGGAACGTTCCCATTAAGCTGATGTGATGATAATCACAACATTGTTGCCGACGTGCACGTTTGAAACGATGGGTCTGTTTGCCACGCAGGGATCGTATATCGAAAGGTGAATTCAGCGTAAGAAGGTATTGATATAACCTCAAAACAAAGCACTAGGTATTAACGGACAAATTTCCACACAGATACTGGGATTTTGTCATACAGTTTATTCATCGTTAACTCTGCAAGGCGGTGGTCGGCTGCTGAATAAAATACAGCCAGTTCATGATCGGGAAGTTCATATTTATTCTTTTCAATAACACGCTCCAGGGTGTCCAGTGACTGGCAGCGTCGCAAGCGCATCAAATAATCTGTCTTTGTTAATGGTTTATCAGACATAAATTCACCTTAGTAATTGTAATAATTTTAACATGAATGACTGACCGGGTTAGCTCTGCTCGCGTTGATGAAACAACGGAATAGGCGGTTTCCCGATTTACGCCATTTTTGCAAATCTTGTGTGTTAATGCCGTAACTGCTGAACAACATAAAGGTGTCGTCCAGATATTCATCAATTTGCTCAATCAATTTATTATCTTCATTGTACTTAATTTTATAATTAAGTGCGAAGGTTGCTATATGCTCTATGAGTTCATTTAGCTGCAAATTGATTGCGGAGGTCGGATCATTAACCCAGCCATGGTTACTTTCATCAAGATTGGCAAGGCAGTCATGGTACAAGGATTCGCAGAGAAATTTCAACTGCGCGATATCATGCCTTTTTGGCGAGTATTCGTCCATAGCGCATCCCCTTTTGAGTGATTCTTTACTCACCCGAACAACGCTGTCGGGATGGATACAACTAGCTTACCTTAACGGGTGCTGTTTCCTGATGTCTTTAACTATAAGCCATGCTGATCAAGATTTCACCGCGCTATTACGAAAAATTACAATTAAAACGTTAGCCGCCGTTCGTCTCTGAATCTCCCTCATTCACGGTGCCAATTTTATCTAAATCATGGCAGAGATTTTGTCGGCTACCTTAGGATTCATCATGTTAGCTAAAACTTACACCTGAAATGTGGAATCCCAAATCTTCCTCATTACCTAAAACCGCCAGGAATAATCCTAATATCTTTAGGGCAAACGAAATAATTAAATAATTGCCGTAAGGATTAACGATGACTTTAAACAACAGAAGTTCAATGCGGTGACATAAAATAAATAAACGAACAATAAGCGTAATTTATGATTTTCGTCAGATAAAGAAAAAGGCCGCAATTTGCGGCCTTTTTAGCATGTGAAACCGGTATCAGTGATGATCTACTGAGTGACTGTGTTCCACATCTTCATTCTTGCGACTAAAGCGGCGGCGTACCACCACGAAGAACACCGGAACGAAGAAGATAGCCAGTACGGTTGCGGTAATCATCCCGCCCATTACGCCGGTACCCACGGCGTTCTGCGCGCCGGAACCCGCACCGGTACTGATAACCAGCGGCATTACCCCAAGGATAAACGCCAGGGAGGTCATCAGGATTGGACGCAGACGCATACGTACTGCTTCCAGCGTGGCCTCAACGAGACCTTTGCCCTCTTTATCCATCAGATCTTTGGCGAATTCGACGATAAGTATCGCGTTCTTCGCCGACAAGCCAATGGTTGTCAGCAGGCCCACCTGGAAGTAAACGTCGTTGGTCAGGCCACGGAATGTCGCGGCCAGCAGCGCACCGATAACACCCAGTGGTACCACTAGCATGACGGAGAATGGAATTGACCAGCTCTCGTACAATGCTGCCAGACACAAGAACACCACAATCAGCGAGATGGCGTACAGGGCAGGGGCCTGGTTACCGGACAGACGTTCCTGATAGGACATCCCCGTCCAGTCGTAGCCGATGCCGGAAGGCAGTTTCGCCGCCAGTTCTTCCATCAGGTTCATCGCTTCACCGGTACTTCTGCCTGGTGCCGCCTGACCAAGGATTTCCATCGATGGCAAGCCATTGTAACGCTCCAGACGCGGTGAACCGTATTCCCAACGTGAAGTAGAGAAGGCGGAGAACGGAACCATCTGACCTTCGCTGCCACGCACATACCAGTTGTTGATATCGTTCGGCAACATACGGTACTGCGCTTCAGACATCACGTACACTTTCTTCACACGACCGCGGTCGATGAAGTCGTTGACGTAGCTACCGCCCCAGGCTGCGCCCAGTGTGGTATTGATGTCGCTAATAGACACGCCCAGCGCCTGTGCTTTTTCCTGGTCGATATCGATCTTGTACTGCGGGGTATCTTCCAGGCCGTTAGGACGCACGCCGACCAACAGATCAGGGTGTTTCGCCACTTCGCCAAACAGCTGGTTACGAGCCTGAGTCAGTTTCTCGTGACCCAAACCGCCCTGGTCGATCAGCTGGAAGTCGAAGCCGGTCGCCGTACCCAGTTCGACGATCGCTGGCAGGTTAAAGGCGAATACCATCGCATCTTTAATCTGCGAGAAGGTTCCCATCGCACGCCCGGTGATCGCTTCGACTTTGTTCTCATCGCCCGGACGCTCGCTCCAGTCTTTCAGAGAAACGAAGGCGATACCGGTGTTCTGACCACGACCCGCAAAGCCAAAGCCGTTAACCGCAAACACGGATTCAACGTTCGCTTTCTCTTTGGTGAGGTAGTAGTTGGTCACTTCATCCAGCACTTTCTGGGTACGTTCTTGCGAGGCACCCGCCGGAAGCTGTGCCATCGTCAGGAACACGCCCTGGTCTTCATCTGGCAGGAAGGAGCTTGGCAGACGAACGAACAGGAATGCCATGCCCACGACGATAATGATATAGAGCAGCAGATAACGACCGGTACTGCGCAGAATGTTGCCTACGCTGTCGGTGTAATGGTGCGTGCTCTTATCGAACATGCGGTTAAACCAGCCGAAGAAGCCTTTATGCTCGCCGTGGCCGCCTTTCTGAACAGGTTTCAGCATGGTGGCACAGAGGGCAGGGGTCAGAATCAACGCCACGAGAACCGACAGCGCCATTGCCGAAACAATGGTGATGGAGAACTGACGGTAAATCGCACCGGTTGACCCACCAAAGAAGGCCATCGGGATAAATACCGCAGACAGAACCATCGCGATGCCGACCAACGCGCCCTGGATCTGGCCCATGGATTTACGCGTCGCTTCTTTCGGCGGCAGCCCCTCTTCGGCCATCACACGCTCGACGTTTTCGACCACCACGATGGCGTCATCCACGAGCAAGCCGATGGCGAGCACCATCCCGAACATCGTCAGGGTGTTTATCGAGAAGCCGAATATCGCCAGTATTGCAAAGGTCCCTAACAGTACGACCGGAACTGCGATGGTTGGAATCAGCGTCGCGCGGAAGTTTTGCAGGAACAGGTACATAACCAGGAACACCAGGATGATCGCTTCGACCAGCGTTTTCACCACTTCGTGAATCGAGATTTTAACGAACGGTGTGGTGTCATACGGGTAAACGATTTTCAGACCTGACGGGAAGAACGGCTCCATTTTCGCCAGTTCAGCACGGATCGCGGTCGCGGTATCCAGGGCGTTCGCACCGGTCGCCAGTTTAATCCCCAGACCGGAAGCCGGCTGGCCGTTAAACTTCGCCACGATGTCGTAGTTTTCACCGCCCAGCTCAACCTTCGCAACGTCGCGCAGGCGAACCTGAGAACCATCCTGATTGACCTTCAGCAGAATTTTGCTGAACTCATCGGCGGAGGTCAGACGGGTCTGCGCGATGATAGAGGCGTTCAACTGCTGCCCTTTCACCGGCGGTGTCCCACCTAACTGACCGGCTGCAACCTGGGCGTTCTGCGCTTTAATCGCGCTAATCACGTCGACAGGGGTCAGCTGGAAGTTGTTCAGTTTGTTCGGGTCCATCCAGATACGCATCGCGTACTGGGAACCAAACAGCTGAACGTCACCCACACCTGAAGTACGACTGATGGCGTCCTTCATGTTGGCGCCCACGTAGTCGGAAATATCCTCCTGCGTCATGGTACCGTTGGTGTTGATAACGCCGACAACCATCAGGAAGCTACTGGAGGATTTCTCCACGCTTACACCCTGCTGCTGGACTTCTTGCGGCAGTAACGGCATCGCCAGCTGCAGTTTGTTCTGCACCTGAACCTGCGCGATATCCGCATCCGTACCAGACTCGAAGGTCAGCGTGATCTGAACCGTACCGGTTGAGTCACTGTTGGAGGACATGTACATCAGGTTATCGATACCGTTCATGTTCTGTTCGATAACCTGAGTCACGGTGTCCTGCACCGTTTTTGCATCAGCCCCAGGATAGGTCGCGGTGATCGAAACTGCTGGCGGCGCAATCGTTGGATATTGCGCTACGGGCAGCTTCAGGATCGCCAGTCCCCCTGCAAGCATGATGATGATGGCGATCACCCACGCAAATATGGGGCGATCGATAAAGAAATTAGGCATGTCTTAACGGCTCCTGTTTAAGTTAAGACTTGGTTTGTTCTGACTGGCCACCGGCTGCGGCTTGTTGTTTATCGTCAGATTTGACTTCCTGCGCTTTCACCTGCGCGCCAGGACGTACTTTTTGCAAACCAGTGACAATCACGCGATCGCCATCTTTCAAACCGTCCGTCACCAGCCATTTGTCGCCAATCGCCTGCGTTGCAGTGATTTGACGCGTTTCGACTTTGTCATCCGCACCTACAACCAGCGCGCTGGCATCACCGCGTGGCGTACGTGTTACGCCCTGCTGTGGCACCAGAAGTGCGGTTGGGTTGGTGCCTTCTTCAAGACGGGCACGCACGAACATACCTGGCAACAGCGTATGGTCAGGGTTCGGGAAGATTGCGCGTAAGGTGATAGAACCAGTGGTTTGATCGACGGTCACGTCAGAGAATTCCAGCGCGCCAGCCTGTGGGAATTTGATGCCATCGCTGGTCACCAGCTCCACTTTTGCTTTGCCGTTTTCTTGCTTCAGCGCACCGCTTGCCAGCTCTTGTTTCAGACGCAGGAAATCGTTGCTGGCCTGCGTAACATCAACATAGATCGGATCAAGCTGCTGCACGGTAGCCAACGCGGTGGCCTGACCGTTCTGCACCAGCGCACCTTCGGTGACAGCTGATTTACCAATGCGACCGCTGATAGGGGAGGTCACTTTGGTGTACGCCAGGTTAATGCGTGCCGTTTCAACAGCGGCTTTTGCAGCGAGTACCGCAGCGTTAGCCTGTTGAGAATCGGCCAGCGCCGTGTCGTAATCCTGTTGGCTGATGTACTGCGTGCCGAGCAGCTTTTTATAACGGTTCAGGGTCACCTGAGAAATTTTGGCTGCCGCTTCGGCTTTCGCCAGGTCACCTTTCGCACTGTCGTACGAGGCCTGATAGGTTGCCGGATCAATCTGATACAGAGAAACACCCGCTTTGATATCACTACCCTCGGTGAAGTTACGTTTCAGGATAATGCCGCTAACCTGAGGACGAACTTCCGCAACGCGGTAAGCGCTTGTACGGCCTGGTAATTCTGTGGTGATTTGAAGAGGTTCAGTTTTCAGCGTAACGACACCGACTTCTGGCATCTGCTGTGCTCCTTGTTGAGCCTGTTTCTCATCACATCCTGTAAGCGCTAAGCCGCCTGAGAGCATCAGAACGATCGCCAGAGGCGTTAACCCTCTGTTTTTGTTCATATGTAAACCTCGAGTGTCCGATTTCAAATTGATCAATGGATCAAAAGTCCGCAAACCCATTGCTGCGTTTATATTATCGTCGTGCTATGGTACATACATTCATAAATGTATGTAAATCTGACTCCTGTAAATTCATTGACGTATGGCACGAAAAACCAAACAACAAGCGCTTGAGACACGTCAACACATCCTGGATGTGGCATTACGTCTGTTTTCGCAGCAGGGGGTTTCTTCAACCTCTCTGGCGCAGATTGCTCAGGCCGCTGGCGTCACACGGGGAGCGATTTACTGGCATTTCAAAAATAAGTCAGATTTATTCAGTGAAATTTGGGAGTTATCAGAATCCAGTATTACCGATCTTGAGACTGAGTATCGGGCAAAATTCCCTGACGATCCACTCTCAGTTCTGAGAGAAATTCTGGTCCATGTCCTTGAGGCGACGGTCATTGAAGAAAGACGCCGCCTGATGATGGAAATCATCTTCCATAAATGTGAGTTTGTCGGTGAAATGGCCGTAGTGCAACAGGCGCAGAGAAGCCTGTGTCTGGAGAGCTACGATCGCATCGAATATACTCTGAATCAATGCATTCAGGCGAATATGCTGCCGGAAAATTTACTCACCCGCCGCACCGCCATCCTGATGCGCAGCTATATCTCCGGGCTGATGGAAAACTGGCTGTTTGCCCCGCAGTCCTTTGACCTGAAAAAAGAAGCACGCAGCTACGTCGCCATTTTGCTGGAGATGTGCCAGTTCTGCCCGACGCTGCGGATGGAGCCGGGCGCGCTGCCAGCCTGATCGGTACCAGGAATTCTCCTGGAGGATTGCCTTCGCGCTATTCTGCTTTCACCTGCCGTGATATCCTTCGCACCAGACTATTCCCGGTCATTTCTGACATCAAATTCATCACTATGCTGCACTACACTCGCTTGCAAAACCCTGTTTTTGTCTTGATCTTCGCCGTGCTTTTTTTCTTCACTACGGCCTCTGCCGTTTACGCTCGCGCTGAGAATAACAGCGACGGCCCGACGCGTGCGGATGTTCAGTCTCAGCTGGATACGCTGAACAAACAAAAAGAGCTGACCCCGCAGGAAAAACTGATTCAGGCCGATTTGACCGAGACGCTCGAAACCCTTGATAAAATAGAGCGTGTTAAAACCGAAACCGCCCAGCTGCGTCAGAAAGTGGCTGAAGCGCCGGAAAAAATGCGGCAGGCGACCGCCGCGCTGAATGCCCTGAGCGACGTCGATAACGACGACGAAACCCGCAAAACCCTGGCCACGCTCTCGTTGCGCCAGCTTGAATCCCGCATGACTCAGGTGCTCGATGACCTGCAGACCGGGCAGAGCGATCTCGCCACTTACAACAGCCAACTGGTCTCGCTGCAAACCCAGCCGGAGCGCGTGCAGAATGCCATGTACTCGGCCTCTCAGCAGCTCCAGCAGATCCGCAACCGCCTGAATGGCACCACGCTCGGCGAGGGGGCGCTACGCCCGACTCAGCAAACGTTGCTGCTGGCCCAGCAGACGCTGCTCAATGCGCAGATCGACCAGCAGCGCAAAAGCCTTGAAGGCAACACCATTTTGCAGGATACGCTGCAAAAGCAACGGGATTATGTCACCGCCAATATTAATCGTCTGGAACATCAGCTCCAGCTCCTGCAGGAAGCGGTCAACAGTAAGCGCCTGACGCTAACCGAAAAAACCGCGCAGGAAGCCGTCTCTCCGGATGAAACTACCCGCATCCAGAACAACCCGCTGGTGAAGCAGGAGCTGGATGTGAACCATCAGCTCAGCCAGCGCCTGATTCAGGCTACCGAAAGCGGTAACTCGCTGGTTCAGCAAAATATCAAAGTGAAGAACTGGCTGGATCGCGCCCTGCAGGCCGAACGCAATATTAAAGAACAGATTGCGGTGCTCAAGGGCAGCCTGCTGTTATCGCGCATTCTGTATCAGCAACAACAGACGCTGCCCTCCGCCGATGAGCTGGAAGACATGACCAACCGCATCGCGGATTTGCGTCTGGAGCAGTTTGAAATCAACCAGCAGCGCGATGCGCTTTTCCAGAGCGATGCGTTTGTCGCCAAAGTGGAAGAGGGTCACACCAGCGAAGTGAACGACGAAGTGCACGACGCGCTGTTGCAGGTGGTGGATATGCGCCGCGAGCTACTCGACCAGCTCAACAAACAGTTGGGCAACCAGCTGATGATGGCGATTAACCTGCAAATCAATCAGCAGCAGCTGGTGAGCGTGTCGAAAAGCCTGAAAGAGATCCTCACCCAGCAAATCTTCTGGGTTAACAGCAACAAACCGATGGACTGGGACTGGCTGAAGTCCTTCCCGGAGGCGCTGAAATCCCAGATCAAGAGCATGAAAATTACCGTGAACTGGGAGAAAGCCTGGCCTGCGGTGATGATTGCCTTCCTGGCCGGGCTGCCGCTGCTGCTGATTGCAGGGCTGATCCGCTGGCGTCTGGGCTGGCTCAAAAAATACCAGGCGAAGCTCGCCCATGAAGTCGGGCAACTGCGCAACGACAGCCAGCTCCATACGCCAAAAGCGATTCTTATCGATCTGATCCGCGCCCTGCCGGTGTGCCTGTTTATTCTGGCGGCGGGGCTGATTCTGCTGACGATGCAGCTCAACATCAGCGATCTGCTGTGGGCGTTCAGTAAAAAACTGGCGCTGTTCTGGCTGGTGTTTGGCCTGTGCTGGAAAGTGCTGGAAAAAGACGGGGTGGCGGTGCGTCACTTCTCAATGCCGGAGCAGCTCACCAGCCACTGGCGCCGCCAGATTGTGCGCGTGAGTCTGGCGCTGCTGCCGCTGCACTTCTGGTCCGTCGTGGCTGAACTTTCCCCGCTGCATCTGATGGATGACGTGCTGGGTCAGCTGGCGATTTTCCTCAACCTGCTGCTGATCGCCGTGCTGATGTGGCCGATGTGCCGCGACAGCTGGCGCGATAAAGAGTCGCATAATATTCGCCTAATCACCGTCACGGTGCTGGCGATTATTCCGCTGGCGCTGATGGTGCTCACCGCAACGGGCTATTTCTACACCACACTGCGCCTGTCGGGCCGCTGGATTGAAACCGTCTACCTGGTGATCCTCTGGAACCTGCTCTATCAGACGGTGCTGCGCGGGCTGAGCGTCGCGGCGCGCCGTATTGCCTATCGTCGCGCGCTGGCGCGTCGTCAGAATATGGTGAAGGAGGGCGCAGAAGGGGCGGAGCCGCTGGAAGAGCCGACTATCGCGCTGGAGCAGGTCAACCAGCAGACGCTACGCATCACCATGCTGGTGATGGTGGCGCTGTTTGGCGTCATATTCTGGGCGATCTGGTCTGATTTAATCACCGTGTTTGCCTATCTCGACAGCATTACGCTTTGGCAATACAACGGCACCGAAGCCGGTGCGGCGGTGATGAAAAGCGTGACCATGGGCAGCCTGCTGTTCGCGCTGGTCTCATCGGTGGTGGCCTGGGCGTTAATCCGCAACTTACCGGGGCTGCTGGAAGTACTGGTGCTGTCGCGCCTGAACATGCGCCAGGGTTCGTCTTACGCCATCACCACTATTCTCAACTATGTGATTCTGGTGGTCGGGGCGATGACCGTCTTCGGCTCGCTGGGCGTCTCATGGGATAAACTGCAGTGGCTGGCCGCCGCTCTGTCGGTGGGTCTGGGCTTTGGTTTGCAGGAGATCTTCGGTAACTTCGTCTCCGGTCTGATCATTCTGTTCGAACGCCCGGTGCGTATCGGCGATACGGTCACCATTGGCACGTTCTCCGGGACGGTCAGCAAGATCCGCATCCGCGCGACGACAATTACCGACTTTGATCGCAAAGAGGTGATCATCCCGAACAAAGCCTTCGTCACGGAACGTCTGATCAACTGGTCGCTCTCCGACACCATCACCCGCGTGGTGATCCGCCTCGGCGTGGCGTACGGATCGGATCTGGATAAAGTGAAAGAGGTGCTGCTGCGGGCCGCAACGGAACATCCGAAAGTGATGCACGATCCCGCGCCGTCCGTCTTCTTTACCACCTTCGGGGCGAGCACCCTGGATCACGAGCTGCGTTTATACGTGCGAGAGCTGCGCGATCGCAGCTATGCGGTGGACGAACTGAACCGCACCATCGATCGTCTGTGCCGTGAAAACGACATTAATATCGCCTTCAACCAGCTTGAAGTGCATCTGCGCAACGAGAAGGGCGACGAGCATACGGAAGTGAAGCGCGAGATCAAAGGCGACGATCCAACACCAGCCTGATCGAACGCCTTCTTTTTCAAGGAAGAGGGTCAGGGTGAGGGCGGTCGTCCCTCACTTTCCCTTCGAAATCGCGCCGCACAATCTCCAGCGCTTTCAGCACCGTCTCTGCCGGCAGATCATGATTTTCCAGCAGCATAATCAGATCGACGGCTAGTTTGACTTCGTCGGGGGCGTTTTCAAGCGACATGTTCAGCTCCATTTAGCGGGTCATACGCGCAATTACGCGCTCTATCTCGTCCAGCGCCTGACGGCAGCGGGTGAGTCGTCCTTCCAGGGCGGAAATTTCCCGCATCAAACGCTGCTGCTCTTCCAGGGTTTCGCTCCCTTTCAGCTGCTGTTCGCGTTCGTTTTTCATCGCATAGAGACGACGTTCAAAATCCTGATGCTCCAGCCGCTTGCGCTGCCATTTTGCCGCGCCAGGCGTGGGCGTGTCCCACGCGCGAAGCGGCCACGCGGTCATCTCCCGGTGCAGGGCAGTTATCTGTTCCACCAGATGGTCAGCCAGCCACGCCACCTGCTCGCGTTGCTGACTCTCCACGGCGTGACGCAGCTCATCAAGATTATGTTGGGCTTCATCGAGATAATCTTTTATCAACGTACTGCGTGTACGAAACAGCTGCCGGTCAAAGCGTGGTTTCAGCGTCGCATGCTGCAGCAGCGGTGATGCCTGCGCGCGCAGGGCAATCAGCTGATTTTGCAGCGTCTCTAAAAGCAAGGCTGTTTTCAATACGCTCTCCAGTGGTAAAGTAGCCGTTCAGTTTGATAACGATTCGCATTATGAAGCGTACTATTTTAATCATCATTGGCTGGCTTGCGGTAGTGCTGGGTACGCTTGGCGTGGTTTTGCCGCTGCTGCCCACGACGCCCTTTATTCTGCTGGCGGCCTGGTGTTTTGCCCGCTCGTCGCCGCGCTTTCACCAGTGGCTGCTCTATCGCTCGTGGTTTGGCGGCTATCTGCGCCACTGGCAACAATACCGGGCAATGCCGCCTGGCGCAAAGCCTCGCGCAATTGCGGTGATCCTCGTGACCTTCGCCATTTCATTATGGCTGGTGAAGATGATGTGGGTGCGAATCCTGCTGCTGGTGATCCTCTCCTGTCTGCTTTTCTTTATGTGGCGAATCCCCGTCGTTGATGAAAAGCAACAAAAGCACTGAAGTGCAATGATGGCTGTTGCAATTATCCCGCGCAGCCAGTAAATTCGACCGTTTTCGAGCACAGGTGCGCCTGGTCAAAAGTTAATCACTTGTTACTTTGACCATCATGTTATGCGCGCCGTGAGTAACACCGTTTTTAACCAGGCATACATTTATGACCGCGACTGCGCAGCAGCTTGAATTTCTGAAAAACAGCATCAAAAGCATCCAGGACTATCCAAAACCTGGCATTCTTTTCCGTGATGTCACCAGCTTGCTGGAAGACCCGAAAGCGTACGCACTCAGCATTGAACTGCTGGTTGAGCGTTATAAAAACGCCGGGATCACCAAAGTAGTAGGGACGGAAGCGCGTGGCTTCCTGTTCGGCGCACCGGTTGCGCTGGCGATGGGCGTGGGTTTTGTGCCGGTTCGTAAACCGCGCAAACTGCCGCGTGAAACCATTGCCGAGAGCTATGAGCTGGAGTACGGCACCGATCAGCTGGAAATTCACGTGGATGCGATCAAGCCGGGTGACAAAGTGCTGGTGGTGGACGATCTGCTGGCCACTGGCGGCACGATCGAAGCGACTGTGAAGCTGATCCGTCGTCTGGGTGGCGAAGTGACCGATGCGGCCTTCATCATCAATCTGTTCGATCTCGGCGGCGAACAGCGCCTGGAAAAACAGGGTATCACCAGCTACAGCCTGGTCCCTTTCCCGGGTCATTAATCCCTCATCCCGCAACCTCGCCCAATGGGTGAGGTTGTGTTAGCATTACCCCCCTGAATATCCACCTTCCAGCGTTGCAGAGCCTGCCCATGAGTTATCAGGTGTTAGCCCGAAAGTGGCGACCCCAAACCTTCGCTGACGTCGTCGGCCAGGAACATGTGCTGACCGCCCTGGCGAACGGTTTATCGCTAGGACGCATCCATCACGCGTATCTTTTCTCCGGCACGCGCGGCGTCGGTAAAACCTCTATTGCCCGTTTGCTGGCAAAAGGCCTCAACTGCGAAACCGGGATCACCGCTACACCTTGTGGTGTGTGTGATAACTGCCGGGAGATCGAGCAGGGGCGTTTTGTCGATCTCATCGAAATCGATGCCGCGTCGCGCACTAAGGTCGAAGATACCCGCGATCTGCTGGATAACGTGCAGTACGCGCCGGCGCGTGGTCGCTTCAAGGTCTATCTGATCGATGAAGTCCACATGCTGTCGCGCCACAGTTTTAACGCCCTGCTGAAAACGCTGGAAGAGCCGCCATCGCACGTTAAATTCCTGCTGGCGACGACCGATCCGCAAAAACTGCCGGTCACGATCCTGTCGCGCTGTCTGCAGTTCCATCTGAAGGCGCTCGACGTCGATCAGATCCGCGCGCAGCTCGAACACATTCTCGATGAAGAGAAGATCACTCACGAACCGCGTGCGCTGCAACTGCTGGCCCGCGCGGCGGATGGCAGTCTGCGTGACGCATTAAGTCTGACCGATCAGGCGATTGCCAGCGGCGATGGCCAGCTCTCGACCGAGGCGGTGAGCACCATGCTCGGCACCCTCGACGACGATCAGGCCCTGTCGCTGATTGAAGCCATCATCGAAGCCAACGGTGAACGCGCCATGTCTCTGGTGAACGTCGCGGCCTCTCGCGGCGTGGAGTGGGAAGCTCTGCTGGTCGAAATGCTGGCGCTGCTGCATCGCGTGGCGATGCTGCAACTTTCCCCGTCGGCGATCGGCGCTGACATGGCGACGATTGAACAGCGAATGCGTGAGCTTGCGCGCACGGTTCCACCGGCTGACGTACAGCTTTACTACCAGACGTTACTGATTGGCCGCAAAGAGCTGCCTTTCGCACCAGACCGCCGCATGGGCGTCGAAATGACGCTGCTGCGTGCGCTGGCGTTCCATCCGCGAATGCCGCTGCCCGAGCCTGAAGTGCCGCGACAATCCTACGCCCCCGTCGCACCGACGGCGGTGATGACGCCGCCACCGATGCCGCAGCACGCAGCGCCACCGCCTGGGCCGGACGTTCCGCTGCCGGATGCCACCAGTTCGGTGCTCGCCGCGCGCAGTCAGCTACAGCGTGCGCAGGGAGCAACCAAACCAAAAAAGAGTGAACCGGCAGCGCCAGGAAGAGCGCGGCCGGTTAACAACGCCGCACTCGAACGACTGGCATCGGTAACGGAGCGCGTCCAGTCGCGCCCGTCACCGTCGGCGCTCGAACAAAAAGCCCCGGCGAAGAAAGAGGCTTACCGCTGGAAAGCGACGACCATCACCGAAGAGGTGAAGGTAGAAGTCGCCACGCCAAAAGCGCTGAAGAAAGCGCTGGAGCATGATAAAACGCCGGAGCTTTCCGCGAAGCTTGCGGCGGAATCCCTTGAGCGTGACGCCTGGGCCGCTGAGGTCAGCCAGTTAAAGCTGCCGAAACTGGTCGAGCAGGTCGCGCTCAACGCCTGGAAAGAGCAGGATGGAAATCATATCTGTCTGCATCTGCGTCCGGGCCAGCGCCATCTCAATTCTGCCAGCGCGCAGCAGGTTCTGGCGGAGGCGCTCTCCACATTACAGGGCGCGCCGGTTGAATTGACTATCATTGAAGATGATAATCCGGCGATGCGCACGCCGCTGGAGTGGCGTCAGGCCATTTATGAAGAGAAGCTCGCGCAGGCGCGCGAGTCGATTATTGCGGATAACAACATCCAGACCCTGCGCCGTTTCTTCGACGCCGATCTGGATGAAGAGAGTATCCGTCCCATTTGACCGTGAGTCAGACTCCCGGTCGTTGTCCTTAACGTGACTACTTAAGAGAGAAGCCTATGTTTGGTGGTAAAGGCGGTCTGGGTAACCTGATGAAACAGGCCCAGCAGATGCAAGACAAAATGCAGAAAATGCAGGAAGAGATCGCACAGCTGGAAGTCACTGGCGAATCCGGTGCAGGTCTGGTCAAAGTGACCATCAACGGCGCGCATAACTGCCGTCGCGTGGAAATTGACCCAAGTCTGCTCGAAGACGACAAAGATATGCTGGAAGATCTGGTCGCTGCCGCATTTAACGATGCCGCGCGCCGTATCGACGAAACCCAGAAAGAGAAAATGGCCTCTGTCTCCTCCGGGATGCAGCTGCCGCCAGGCTTTAAGATGCCGTTCTGATGCAAACCAGTCCGCTGCTCACGCAGTTAATGGAAGCGTTGCGCTGCCTGCCGGGCGTTGGCCCGAAATCAGCGCAACGCATGGCGTTTACGCTTTTACAGCGCGACCGCAGCGGCGGGATGCGCCTGGCGCAGGCACTCACCCGCGCCATGTCGGAAATCGGTCACTGTGCGGACTGCCGTACCTTTACCGAGCAGGATGTGTGCAATATCTGTTCGAACCCGCGTCGTCAGGAAAACGGCCTGATTTGCGTGGTGGAGAGTCCGGCGGACATCTACGCCATAGAGCAAACCGGGCAGTTTTCGGGCCGCTATTTCGTGCTGATGGGCCATCTCTCTCCGCTGGATGGCATTGGCCCTGACGATATCGGTCTCGATCGCCTTGAGCAGCGTCTGGAAGCCGAGACGTTGACCGAAGTGATCCTCGCCACCAACCCGACGGTGGAAGGCGAAGCGACCGCGAACTACATCGGTGAACTGTGCGCGCAGTACGGCGTGCAGGCCAGTCGAATCGCCCACGGCGTGCCGGTTGGCGGTGAGCTGGAAATGGTGGACGGCACCACGCTGTCTCACTCTCTGGCTGGTCGTCACAAGCTTATTTTCTGACCAAACGGAGGCTGGAACCCTGGCCTCCGCTTGAAATTCTTCCCCGCTATCCCCATCTCACTCTCAACGTGTTCAAACCCCATTAAATGGCATTGTTGAGGTCGATCTAGATGAAAGGACAAGAAACCCGTGGTTTCCAGTCAGAAGTAAAACAGCTTCTGCACCTGATGATCCATTCCCTGTATTCCAATAAAGAAATCTTCCTGCGTGAGCTTATCTCGAACGCCTCAGATGCGGCGGACAAACTGCGTTTTCGCGCGCTGTCCAACCCGGATCTGTATGAAGGTGACGGCGAGCTGCGCGTGCGCGTCTCTTTTGACAAAGAAAACCGCACCCTGACCATTGCCGACAACGGTATTGGTATGAACCGCGACGAGGTGATCGATCATCTCGGGACCATCGCGAAATCGGGCACCAAATCCTTCCTTGAGTCCATGGGCTCCGATCAGGCGAAAGACAGCCAGCTGATCGGCCAGTTCGGCGTGGGCTTCTACTCCGCCTTTATCGTGGCCGACAAAGTGACCGTGCGCACCCGTGCAGCGGGCGATAGCGCAGAAAACGGCGTGTTCTGGGAATCTCACGGTGAAGGTGAATACACCGTTGATGACATCACCAAAGCCGATCGCGGGACCGAGATCACCCTGCATCTGCGCGAAGGCGAAGACGATTTCCTGAATGACTGGCGCGTGCGCTCTATTATCGGCAAATACTCCGACCACATCGCGCTGCCGGTAGAGATCGAAAAAACCGAAGAAGTCGACGGCGAAACCGTAGTTTCATGGGAAAAAATTAACAAAGCCCAGGCGCTGTGGACGCGTAACAAGTCTGAGATTAAAGACGACGAATATAACGAATTTTACAAGCACATCGCCCACGACTTTACCGATCCGCTGACCTGGAGCCACAACCGCGTGGAAGGGAAGCAGGAGTACACCAGCCTGCTGTACATCCCGGCCCAGGCGCCGTGGGATATGTGGAACCGCGATCACAAGCACGGCCTGAAGCTGTACGTGCAGCGCGTGTTCATCATGGACGACGCTGAGCAGTTCATGCCGAACTACCTGCGCTTTGTGCGTGGTCTGATAGATTCCAACGATCTGCCGCTGAACGTCTCTCGTGAAATCCTGCAGGACAGCACCGTCACGCGTAACCTGCGTAACGCTCTGACCAAACGCTCCCTGCAGATGCTTGAGAAACTGGCGAAAGACGACGCTGAAAAATACCAGACCTTCTGGAAACATTTCGGCCTGGTGCTGAAAGAAGGCCCGGCGGAAGATTCGTCGAACGTGGAAGCCATCGCCAAACTGCTGCGTTTCGCCTCTACGCACACTGACTCTTCCGAGCAGACGGTCTCTCTCGAAGAGTATGTGTCCCGCATGAAAGAAGGGCAGGAGAAGATCTACTACATCACCGCAGACAGCTATGCCGCCGCGAAGAGCAGCCCGCATCTGGAACTGCTGCGTAAGAAAGGCATCGAAGTCCTGCTGCTTTCCGACCGCATCGATGAGTGGATGATGAACTACCTGACCGAGTTCGACGGTAAGTCCTTCCAGTCCGTGGCGAAAGCTGACGAATCTATCGACAAGCTGGCGGATGAAGTGGACGAAACGGCGAAAGAGGCGGAAAAGGCGCTGGAGCCATTCGTTGAGCGTGTGAAAACCCTGCTGGGCGATCGCGTGAAAGAGGTACGTTTCACCCACCGTCTGACCGATACTCCGGCGATTGTGACCACCGATGCGGATGAAATGGGCACTCAGATGGCGAAACTGTTCGCCGCTGCGGGCCAGGCGATCCCGGAAGTGAAATACATCTTTGAACTGAACCCGGATCACCCGCTGGTTAAACGCGCGGCGGATACCCAGGACGAAACGCAGTTTAAAGAGTGGGTTGAGCTGCTGCTGGATCAATCCCTGCTGGCCGAGCGCGGCACGCTGGAAGATCCAAACCTGTTCATCAAACGTGTGAATGCGCTGTTGATGGCGTAATCACCCGGCCTCCCCTGGTCTTCTCCCTCTCCCCGAGGGAAAGGGCCAGGGTGAGGGCACCAAACCGCACTAACCAAAATAATCTCCCCCGTTAACCGTTTCAGCCGTCCCGCCTTCCTTGAGCGATACCCGTTCTGATGGTATTGTTTAGCGCTTTTTGAAATATTGAACCAACTTTTGAGGGGATTTTCGCAATGCGTATTATTCTGCTTGGCGCTCCGGGCGCGGGTAAAGGAACTCAGGCTCAGTTCATCATGGAGAAATACGGTATTCCGCAAATCTCTACGGGTGACATGCTGCGTGCCGCTGTTAAATCTGGCTCCGAGCTGGGCAAACAAGCGAAAGACATTATGGACGCGGGCAAACTGGTGACTGATGAACTGGTTATCGCACTGGTAAAAGAACGCATCACTCAGGAAGATTGCCGCAACGGTTTCCTGCTGGACGGCTTCCCGCGTACTATTCCGCAGGCTGACGCCATGAAAGAAGCGGGCATCAACGTGGATTACGTTCTGGAATTCGACGTGCCTGACGAACTGATCGTTGACCGCATCATCGGTCGTCGCGTTCACGCTGCTTCCGGCCGCGTTTACCACATCAAATTCAATCCACCGAAAGTGGAAGGCAAAGACGACGTGACCGGCGAAGAGCTGACCACGCGTAAAGACGATCAGGAAGAGACCGTGCGTAAACGCCTGGTGGAATACCATCAGATGACCGCGCCACTGATCGGCTACTATTCGAAAGAAGCGCAGTCCGGTAACACCAAATACGCGAAAGTTGACGGCACCAAAGCCGTGGCTGACGTGCGCGCAGAGCTGGAAAAAATCCTCGGCTAATGTGCGATTTATCCGGCCTGCTTAGAATTCTGTAGGCCGGATAGGCGTTTACGCCACCCTCCGACAATCCCCGCTCCACCTATTGCTGCAATGGGTTCCGTTTCCCCGCTTTTCAGTTACAATCATTAGCTATTCAAATGGTTAAGAGGCGTGAATGAGTCAGGCGAAAACCGGCATCCTGCTTGCCAATCTGGGCACTCCAGAAGCACCTACCCCTGCGGCAGTTAAACGTTATCTGCGACAGTTTTTAAGCGACTCCCGCGTGGTGGATACGCCAAAATTGCTGTGGTGGCCGCTGTTGCGCGGTGTCATTCTGCCGATTCGTTCCCCCCGTGTGGCTAAACTCTACCAGTCGGTGTGGATGGAAGAGGGCTCGCCGCTGATGGTCTACAGCCGTCGTCAGGAAAAAGCGCTGGCCGCCCGTTTACCGGATATGCCCGTCGCCCTCGGAATGAGCTATGGCAAACCGTCGCTGGAAAGCGCGGTCGACGAACTGCTTTCGCAGGACGTGGATCATATCGTGGTGCTGGCCCTCTATCCGCAATACTCCTGCTCGACGGTGGCCGCCGTCTGGGACGAACTGGCGCGCATTCTTGCCACCCGTCGCCGCATTCCAGGTATTACCTTTATCCGCGATTACGCCGAAAACGAGCTGTATATCGCGGCGCTGGTCAGCAGTGCGCGCGCCTCGTTTGAAAAACACGGCGAGCCGGATCTGCTGCTGCTCTCCTACCACGGTATTCCGCAGCGGTACGCCGATGAAGGCGATGACTATCCACAGCGCTGTCGCGACACCACCCGCGAGCTGGTTTCTGCTCTCGGACTGCCGCCGGAAAAGGTGATGATGACCTTCCAGTCGCGCTTTGGCCGTGAGCCGTGGCTGACGCCATACACCGATGAAACGCTCAAAATGCTGGGCGAGAAGGGCGTGAAACATGTTCAGGTGATGTCGCCGGGCTTCTCGGCGGACTGCCTCGAAACCCTGGAGGAGATCGCGGTACAAAACCGGGAGTTCTTCCTCGAAGCAGGCGGCACGAAGTATGAATATATTCCGGCACTTAATGACTCCCCGGAACATATTGAGATGATGGCGGCGCTGGTGACCGGCAGCCGCTAATCGCGTATTGGGCCGGGTTTGTGCTACCATTTCCGGCCCAATAGTCACTCGCAGCCCTGATCATGAAATTTCCCGGTAAACGCAAGTCCAAACACTATTTCCCCGTCAACGCCCGCGATCCGCTGCTGCAACAAATTCAGCCGGTCAAAGAAACTAACGCAGCCTGGGTGGTCGGTATCGATCAGACGCTGGTGGATATCGAAGCAAAAGTGGATGATGCGTTTGTCGCACGTTATGGGCTGAGTTCCGGGCATTCGCTGGTGATCGAAGATGATGTTGCCGAAGCCCTGTATCAGGAGCTGGTGCGCGAAAACCTGATCACTCACCAGTTTGCCGGTGGCACCATCGGCAATACCATGCACAACTACTCGGTGCTGGCCGATGACCGCTCCGTCTTACTGGGCGTCATGTGCCGTAATATCGAAATCGGTGGCTACGCCTACCGCTACCTCTGCAACACCTCCAGCCGCACCGATCTGAACTACCTGCAGGGCGTCGATGGGGCCATTGGCCGCTGTTTTACGCTGATCAGCGACGCCGGCGAGCGAACCTTTGCCATCAGCCCTGGGCACATGAACAAACTGCGCGCGGAAAGTATTCCGGAAGAGGTGATTGCCGGTGCCTCCGCGCTGGTGCTTACCTCCTATCTGGTACGCTGCAAGCCCGGCGAACCGATGCCGGAAGCGACCATGAAGGCGGTGGAGTATGCGAAGAAATACAACGTGCCGGTGGTGCTGACGCTGGGTACCAAGTTTGTGATCGCCGATAACCCGGAGTGGTGGCAGGCGTTCCTGAAAGAGCACGTCTCGATTCTGGCGATGAACGAAGAAGAGGCTGAAGCCCTGACGGGTGAAAGCGACCCGCTGCTGGCCGCCGATAAGGCGCTGGACTGGGTAGACCTGGTGCTCTGCACCGCAGGCCCGATCGGGCTGTTTATGGCCGGGTTTACCGAAGAAGAGAACAAACGCAAAACCCAGCACCCGCTGCTACCGGGGGCGATTGCCGAGTTCAACCAGTACGAGTTCAGCCGCGCGATGCGCCACAAAGATTGCGTGAATCCGCTGCGTATTTTCTCGCACATTGCCCCGTACATGGGCGGACCCGAGAAGATCATGAACACCAATGGCGCAGGCGATGGCGCGCTGGCCGCCCTGCTGCACGACATCACTGCGAACGCCTATCATCGCACCAACGTCCCTAATTCGAGCAAACACCAGTTGAACTGGCTGACCTATTCGTCGCTGGCGCAGGTGTGTAAGTACGCGAACCGCGTGAGCTATCAGGTGCTGAATCAGCACTCCCCGCGCTTAACGCGTGGCTTGCCGGAACGGGAAGACAGTCTGGAAGAGTCGTACTGGGATCGTTGATGGTTTCCCTCGCCCTGGCGGTGAGGGAAGATTGTTCCCCCTCTCGCGTAGAGAGGGGGCAGAACGAAGACGTTTAACCCGTTACCGCCTCTTCAATTGGTGGCTTCTCAATCAATGTAATCATGGTATTGGCAATCTCACGTTCGCCCATCACCACCTGATTCGCCCCGCGTTCGGTAATGTATTCCACTTCATCGTCATAATGCGCGCGAGCAATGATCTCGATAGTCGGGCACTTCTCCCGTGCCTTGGTCACGATTTCACCCGCCTCGTAGCCGTTCGGAATGGTCAGCAGCAGCCAGCGCGCACAGTCGAGATGCGCCAGATTCATAATCTCTTCGTTCGCCGCATTACCCAGCACCGCGCGGATGCCGCGTGCGCGCAGCTCATCCACACGGGTGCGTGACGTTTCAATCACCACCAGCGGAATGCCCTGCGCCATCAATTTCTCACCGAGCAGACTCCCGACGCGGCCAAAGCCGACCAGCAGAGCGTGGTTGCAGATATCCACCGGGATCTGCTTCTCTTCTTCAATTGCTTCTTCCAGCGTCTGCTCTTCCAGCGTTTCGGTTTTATCGAGGTATTTCTCAAGCAGGGCAAACAGCACCGGGTTGAGCATAATGGAGAGGATCGCTCCCGCCAGCACCAGGTTCTGCCCGGCCTGTGGCAGCAAGTTCAGCGCCATGCCGAGGCTTGCCAGGATAAAGGCAAACTCACCAATCTGCGCCAGGCTTGCGGCGATGGTGAGCGCGGTGCGCGGTGAGTGGCCGAACAATCTGACCAGGCCGAATGCCACCACGGATTTACCGAAGATAATAATCGCCAGTGTGCCCAGCACGGCCAGCGGCTGCTCGATCAGGATTAGCGGATCAAACAGCATGCCGACAGAGACGAAGAACAGCACCGCAAACGCATCACGCAACGGCAGCGTATCGTGCGCCGCGCGGTGGCTCAGCTCGGATTCGTTCAGCACCATACCTGCGAAGAACGCACCCAGCGCAAAGGAGACGTCAAACAGCTCGACGGCACCGAAGGCGATACCGAGCGCCAGGGCCAGCACCGACAGCGTAAACAGTTCGCGAGAGCCGGTAGCGGCGCTGCGGGAGAGGATCCACGGCACCAGACGGCGGCCCACCAGCATCATAATGGCGATAAAGGCGACCACTTTGCCGATGGTAATGCTCATATCCAGCGTCAGCGTGGCAAAGCCGACGTTATCTTGTTCAACCATACCGGCGACGGCAGGCAGCAGAACCAGCGTCAGGACCATCACCAGATCTTCAACAATCAGCCAGCCGATGGCGATTTGCCCGCGCTGGCTGTCTATCAGTTGCCTCTCCTCAAGCGCGCGCAGCAGCACCACGGTACTGGCGGTTGAGAGACACAGCCCGAATACAATACCGGTCATCAGCGACCAGCCAAGCAGAGCGGAAAGCGCCATCCCCAGCAACGTCGCCACGCCTATCTGGGCGATTGCGCCGGGTATGGCGATATGCTTTACCGCCATCAAATCCTTCAGGGAGAAGTGCAGGCCCACGCCGAACATCAGCAGAATCACGCCTAATTCCGCCAGTTCAGGAGCCAGTTTGGTATCCGCAACAAAACCCGGCGTAAACGGACCCGCCAGCACACCCGCTAATAAATAGCCCACGAGAGGAGAAATACGTAATTTGTTGGCGATCATGCCAAGGATAAAAGCGAGCACAAGTCCACCTACAATGGTGGTGATAAGCGGTGTGGCGTGATGCATTCCGTCTCCTTTCGTCGTGGGGTGTTCCATTTTTGGCGTAAAAACCAAAAAGCCGATTAATAGTTTATGACAATTTCGGCCATTATGTTTATGAATAATTGTTGAAATTTGAAGAAAACAGCAATAAGCGTTAAAAAAAGCAGATTAGGACAAATTACCGGAGGGATGAAGAGGAAAGCCTTATGGCAGTAGGTGAGAGGTGCGGCCAAAGTTTACTTTGACCGCAGAGAAACTACGCCTTATGGCGATAATCAGGCAGGAATATGGTCAGTATCCCCAGAAGTGGCAGGAAAGCACAGATTTTATAGACCAGGAAGATGCTCGTATGGTCTGCAACCAGCCCCAGCACAGCTGCACCAAGGCCTCCCATCCCAAACGCAAATCCGAAAAACAGCCCGGAAACCATGCCAATACGGCCCGGCATCAGCTCCTGAGCATACACCAGGATAGCGGAAAACGCGGACGCGAGGATAAAGCCAATGATCACGGTTAAAATCCCCGTCCATTCAAGGCTTGCATAGGGTAAAACAAGGGTAAAAGGCGCTACGCCGAGGATAGAGCCCCAAATCACATATTTACGTCCAATTTTATCACCCACAGGGCCGCCAATGACGGTTCCCGCCGCAACCGCGAACAGGAAAGCAAACAGGTGGAACTGGGCGTTTTGCACCGATAATCCGAATTTCTCCATCAGATAAAAGGTGTAATAGCTGCTGATGCTCGCCATATAGAAGTATTTCGAGAAAATCAGCACCAGCAGGATACTCACCGCCAGAATAACCTTATCGCGCGGAAGCGGATTGATAATCACGGCTTTAGGTTTCCCTTTGTTTACCCGATGCTGAGCCGCGTACCAGCGGCTGATCTGGATCAGCACCACGATGGCCAGCAGCGCCGCGAGGACGAACCACGCAACGTTACCTTTCCCGTAGGGGGCAATGACCACGGCGGCCAGCAAAGGGCCGAGGGAGCTGCCAAAATTGCCGCCGACCTGGAACAGGGATTGCGCCAGCCCATGACGTCCACCTGACGCCATACGCGCAACGCGCGAGGACTCCGGATGGAAGACCGACGAACCGGTACCCACCAGCGCCGCAGCCAGCAGCACCATCTCAAAGCTTCCTGCCAGCGCCAGCAGCACCAGCCCGCTCAGGGTAAAGCACATGCCAATAGGCAGCGACCACGGCATCGGATATTTATCCGTCCAGTAGCCGACTACCGGCTGAAGCAGGGACGACGCCATCTGGAAGGTCAGCGTAATCATCCCGATCTGCACGAAGGTTAATGAAAATTCTGACTGCAGCAGCGGATAGATCGCCAGAATCAGCGACTGAATCATATCGTTAAGCAGATGCGACAGACTGATGGCACCCAAAATACCAAATGCGGTGCGCGATTTCGGCGCGGACGCCGGAGTGCCCGTAACAGGCGGAGTCGATTCACTGATTGCCATAAATACCACGTCTATTTTTAGGAGAAGTGCAGGATGTCATTATTATCCCGCTAACATACCTGTGCGCGAGATTTGAAGAAAGTCGCAATTCTGAAAACATATTTGTCTATTCTTCTTACTCATTGTAATTTTTGCGTTTGTCTTTTGGTCAGGGAGCGAGAATATGAAGTTAATGAAGCGAGGCGTCGCACTGGCGCTGATAGCCGCATGGGCGCTGGCAAGCCAGCCTGCACAGGCGTACGAAAAAGATAAAACCTATAAAATAACCATTCTCCATACCAACGATCACCACGGCCATTTCTGGCGTAGCGAATACGGCGAGTACGGTCTGGCCGCACAAAAAACGCTGGTGGACGGTATTCGTAAAGAGGTGGCGGCTGAGGGCGGCAGCGTCTTGTTGCTGTCTGGCGGCGATATCAACACCGGCGTGCCGGAATCCGATTTGCAGGACGCCGAGCCGGATTTCCGCGGCATGAATTTAATCGGCTATGACGCGATGGCCGTCGGTAACCATGAGTTTGATAACCCGCTAACCGTTCTGCGCCAGCAGGAAAAATGGTCCAAATTCCCGTTCCTCTCGGCCAATATTTATCAGAAGAGTACCGGCGAGCGCCTGTTTAAACCCTGGGCCTTGTTCAAACGAGAAGATCTGAAAATCGCGGTGATCGGGTTAACCACCGATGACACGGCGAAAATTGGTAATCCGGAATATTTCACGGATATTGAATTCCGCAAACCGGCTGACGAAGCGAAGCTGGTGATTCAGGAATTGAATCAAAACGAAAAACCAGACGTGATTATCGCCACCACCCATATGGGGCACTACGACAACGGCGAGCACGGCTCGAACGCGCCTGGCGACGTAGAAATGGCGCGCAGCCTGCCAGCAGGCTCGCTGGCGATGATTGTGGGTGGTCACTCACAAAACCCAGTGTGCATGGCATCGGAGAATAAAAAGCAGGTTGATTACGTGCCGGGCACACCGTGCGCACCGGATCGCCAGAACGGGATCTGGATTGTTCAGGCGCACGAGTGGGGCAAATACGTGGGGCGCGCAGATTTTGAATTCCGCAATGGCGAAATGAAAATGGTGCGCTACCAGCTGATCCCGGTGAACCTGAAGAAGAAAGTGACCTACGACGACGGGAAAAGTGAGCGCGTACTTTACACCCCGGAAATTGCTGAAAACGCCCAGATGCTGTCGCTGCTGACGCCATTCCAGAACAAAGGTAAAGCGCAGCTTGATGTGAAAATCGGTACGGTGAATGGCCGACTCGAAGGCGATCGCAGCAAGGTCCGCTTCGTGCAGACCAACATGGGCCGTCTGCTGCTGGCGGCACAAATGGCGCGCACCGGTGCTGATTTTGCCGTCATGAGCGGCGGCGGTGTGCGTGACTCCATCGACGGCGGCGATATTACCTACAAAGACGTGCTGAAGGTTCAGCCGTTCGGCAACATCGTGGTGTATGCGGACATGAGCGGAAAAGAGGTGATCGACTATCTCACCGCCGTTGCGCAAATGAAGCCGGACTCCGGGGCCTATCCGCAATTTGCTAACGTCAGCTTTACGGCTAAAAACGGCACGCTTAACGATCTGAAAATCAAAGGTGAGCCGGTCGATCCCGCTAAAACCTACCGCATGGCAACATTAAGCTTTAACGCTACGGGCGGCGACGGGTATCCGCATATCGACAACAAACCGGGCTACGTCAACACCGGCTTTATCGACGCCGAAGTGCTTAAGCAGTACATCCAGCAGAATTCTCCGCTGGATGTGAATGCCTACGAGCCGAAAGGCGAGGTGAGCTGGCAGTAACGGGCTATTTTGTTCGCCCTTTTTGAACTCGGGCAGCGTCCGGAATCCGTATGTACGATGTGTACGCGGGTTCCTGCGCTGTCAGGGTGTAGAGACTAAATTCACGCCTGAACGTTGGCCCGCTAAGGGGGCTGCGCGTTTAATCCCGGCGCGCAATATCCGCGAACGTCGCATCCAGCATCTTCGCCAGATCGCCCGCCGTCAGCTCAATATCCAGCCCGCGCTTACCGCCGGAAATGTAGATAGTGTCAAAGGTCTGCGACGGCGCATCAATCAATGTCGGCAGGCGTTTCTTCTGCCCGAGAGGGCTAATTCCACCCACCAGATAGCCGGTCGTGCGTTGCGCAACCATCGGATCGGCCATATCGACCTTTTTCGCGCCCAGCGCTTTGGCGACTTTCTTTAAATCCAGCTGACCGGCCACAGGCGTCACCGCCACGGCCAGGTGCTTCATATCACCGTTCACCGCCACCAGCAGCGTTTTATAGACCTGATCCGCGTTCAGGCCCAGCTTACGCACCACTTCGTCACCAAAGTTTGTCTCACTGGGGTCGTGATCGTAGATATGGATACGGAAAGGAATTTTGTTTTTTTCGAGTAATTTAACGGCGGGAGTCATAATGATCCTTCTTACCACAGACAATTTACGCGCTCAGCATACGCCTGACTGCTGTCTAAAAAATAGCACCATCTTGCGCAATAGTATTGGCAGTGATGGTTACTTTGAGCGACAATCGGCTCTGACCGAAGGTCTCCTTCGGCATAATAATAACGATGAAATTCCTCTTTGACGGGCCAATAGAAATATTGGCCATTTTTTTTATTTCAACAGTGACGGCAAATTCCCTTCGCCATACAAATGCAGCGCCCCCACGGCCACCACGTAACGCCCGGCGGGCAGAGCCTGCAACGTTTCTCGCCAGGCCTGATTGCGCTCATGCATCAGCACATCGTACAGCGATTCGCTGAAGGTCGAGGGCAGTTCCAGCTTGCCGTTAGTCGGCGGCGTCTCCAGCCACCAGCTGATCATCATCTGCAACAGACGCGCGTTGGTGTGCCAGTGGGTAAGGGTATCATCCAGCAGCAGCAGGCCATCCTCAGGAAGCTGGCGCAAAAGAGCAACCTGACTGTCGGCGCCCTCCAGCTCAATAATGGCAAGATTACGCGCACGCGCGGCGTTGAGGAGCTGGTAGTCGATACCGTACTCCCCGCGCAAACCCAGTCGTTGAGCCTGCGTCGCCTGCAATACCATGGCGATTTGCCACAGGGGCTGCGTTTCCAGAAGGGATAAAGAAAGCCCCAGCTCATCGGCCACACGTTCAAGCTCGGCGCGCTGCGATTCGTTGAGACGCTCGCTCAGCGGCGGCGGGATATCGAGATTGGCGAACGGCGATTCGCTGCCGGAAATATCGGCTTCGACGATCAGCGCATCGGCTTTGCGCAACAGTTGTACCAGTGCCGGTGGCAGCGGCGACATATCGCGCGTGCCCATATGGATACTGCCGACCAGGTGCAGATGCTGCCCGCCCGGGAGTGAAATATCCAGCCCCGGCCAGGGATAGCGGCGGGGAAACAAAGCGCGGAAGGTGGTTTTTATACGACTAAACAGACTCATACGCGCTCCATTGATGGAAAAGTTCATGCTAGCGCGTGGTGGCTGAAGGTGCAACTCCAGGCCGGGTAGGGCGAAGCCGCCACCCGGCCTGCAGGTTTACTCTTTCGGTTTGAAGCGCAGCAACCGGTTCGCGTTGCTGACCACGGTAATGGACGAGAGCGCCATTGCTGCCCCGGCGACGACCGGGTTGAGCAAGGTGCCGGTCAGCGGCCACAGGATCCCGGCGGCAATCGGGATGCCGAACGCGTTGTAGATAAACGCACCGAGCAGATTTTGCTTCATGTTGCGCAGCGTGGCTTTCGAAATCGCCAGCGCATCGGCAACACCCAACAGGCTATGGCGCATCAGGGTAATCGCCGCCGTCTCAATCGCCACATCGCTCCCGCCGCCCATAGCGATGCCGACATCCGCCTGCGCCAGTGCGGGGGCGTCGTTGATGCCGTCGCCGACCATCGCCACCTGTCGGCCCTGACGTTGCAGTTTGATAATCGCATCGGCTTTGCCATCTGGCAGCACGCCCGCGATCACCTCGTCTATACCTGCTTCTTTGGCAATGGCGTTGGCAGTGGTCGGGTTGTCGCCGGTGAGCATCACCAGACGATAGCCAGCCTGATGCAGACGTTTCAGCGCGGCCACGCTGTCGGCCCGCAGCGGATCGCGGATAGCGAACAGCGCTGCCGCTTTACCCTCGACCGCCAACAGCACCGGCGTAGCGCCCTGAGAGGCCTGGGCGGTTAATTCATCGTTCAGCGCAGCGGTATCAATGCCGTTTTCGTTGAGCAGTGCCTGATTACCAAGCAGCAGTGTGTGGCCATCGACTTCACCGCTGACCCCCAGCCCGCGCAGGGTGCGGAAGTTATTCACCTGCGGCAATGCTGCGTGACCGGCTTTCTCGAGAATCGCTCTCGCCAGCGGATGGCTGGAGCCTTGTTCAAGCGCGGCGGCCAGACGTAAGGCATCTTCTTGCGTAACACCGACGGTTTTCACCGCCACGACCTGCGGTTTGCCTTCGGTGAGGGTGCCTGTTTTATCAAACACCAGCGTGTCGAGCGTGCTGGCGCGTTGGAGGGCATCGGCGTCGCGAACCAACACACCAAACTCGGCGGCGCGACCAACGCCGGAAATAATCGACATCGGCGTCGCCAGTCCTAAAGCACACGGACAGGCGATGATCAGCACCGTGGTGGCGATGACCAGGGTGTAGACAATCTGCGGTGCCGGGCCAAAAACGTACCAGATGGCGGCGCTGAACAGCGCGATGCCGACCACCACGGGCACAAATATGGCGGAAATTTTATCGGCGAGCTGACCGATCTCCGGCTTGCTGCTTTGCGCCTGGCGCACCATGCGAATGATGCGAGAAAGCGTCGTATGACTCCCGACAGCACTGGCGCGGAAAAGCACGCTGCCGTCCTGCACCACCGTACCGGCATGGACTGCATCACCGGCGGATTTTTGCTGCGGCACCGGTTCGCCGGTCAGCATCGCTTCATCCAGCCAAGCTTCACCCTGAGTGATTTCACCGTCGACCGGCACGCGATCGCCCGTCGTTAAGCGCAGCGTCATGCCTGCCTGCACCTCGGCGAGCGGCAGGCTGATTTCACCCTCGTCCGTCACCACACGGGCCGACGGTGGCGTGAGATCAAGCAGACGTTCCAGCGCTTTGGACGACCGCTGGCGCGCGCGCGCTTCAAGCATATGGCCTAAGTTGATCAGACCAATAATCATCGCGCTCGCTTCGTAATAGAGATGGCGTGCTTCCATCGGGAACCACTGCGGCCAGACGTTCACGCTCATGGAGTAGAGCCACGCCGCGCCGGTGCCGAGGGCGACGAGTGTGTCCATCGTCGCGGTGCGGTTCTTGAGGCTCTTCCAGGCGCTGGTGTAGAAATGCCCACCGGCGAAGACCATCACACCAAGGGTGATCACACCAATCACCAGCCACAGCGTGCGGTTGTCGTCGGTGACCATCATGTTGTCGCCGAGCATTCCCCACACCATCACCGGAATACCGACCAGCAGAGCGACAATCGCCTGCCAGCGGAAGCGTTTCATGGTGGCGATGGCGGTCTCTTGCTGGCGTTCGCGGCGCTCGGCATCATCTTCAATGGCCTCTGCGCCGTAACCGGCTTTTTCCACCGCCTGCACTAATTCTGCGGCTGACGCACTGCCCATAATCAGCGCAGTGCGTTCCGCGAGGTTTACCCGCGCCTGTGAGACGCCCGGTACGGCCTGCAACGCATTCTGTACGCGGGAGACGCAGCTGGCACAGCTCATGCCGTTGATCAGCAGCTGTTGGCTGTCGTCAATATCATGGGCTGCCGGAAGCTCAGAAGTATCCGCTGTCAGTGCTTCCGACGGGGTTAATGACTCTGTCAGCGGATTAGCCTTTGGGTGGCTTAGCTCCGCCCCGTAACCTGCTTGTTTAACGGTATCGATCAGCGCGTCGGCGCTGGCGCTGCCGGTGACAACGGCGCTTTCGATCGTTACGTCTGCACTTTCAACGTCAGGACGTTGTTCAAGGCTCTCTTTGACACGTTTGACGCAGTGACCGCAGGTCAGGCCATCCAGCGTCAGGTTGATTGTGTGAGACATAGCAAAACTCCTGTATGATTATTCAGCCAACATACTCTTTCTGGAACAGTGTTATGAAGGTTAAACCTTCCATCAAGGGGAAGGTCAAGGGGGAAATGTGAATATCAGTGATGTGGCAAAAAAAACCGGGTTAACCAGCAAAGCGATTCGTTTTTACGAAGAGAAAGGGCTGGTCACGCCGCCGCTGCGCAGCGAAAACGGCTATCGCAGTTACACGCAGCTGCACCTCGAAGAACTCACGCTTTTACGCCAGGCCCGGCAGGTGGGGTTTAACCTTGAGGAGTGCGGTGAACTGGTCCATCTGTTCAACGATCCTAAACGGCACAGTGCCGATGTGAAAAAGAGAACTCTGGAAAAGGTCGCGGAAATCGAGCGCCATATCCTGGAGCTGCAGGCGATGCGTGAACAGCTGCTCTCACTCGCCGAATCTTGTCCGGGGGATGACAGCGCCGACTGTCCGATTATTGATAATCTTTCCGGCTGCTGCCATCGTAAGGCCAGCGTTTAACGGGCCTTCACCCGAAGCGTAATGCCTTCTACCGCGATGACTTCAATGCGAGTCCCTGCCACGAGGTCATCATCGGCGACCACTGGCCACGTGCTGTCACCGACACGAACATGTCCGCGCCCGTTAATTAACGTGGTATCCAGCGTATAGCGCTTACCCACCAGCTGTTGGCCGCGCTGATTGAGTGCGGCATCGGCAGGTTTTTGCTCGCGCACCTGGCGCGTCAGCCATCGATACCAGAGCCAGGCAGCGACCAGCGTCAGCAGGGCGAAGAGGGCGCCTTGCCACTCCCAGCCAAAAGGTGTGACCCAGACCAGCAGCCCAGTGATGACCGCCGCGACGCCGCTCCAGAGCAGATACCCGTTGCCGCCCAGCATCTCAGCCGCCAGCAACAGCCCGCCCAGGCTTAGCCAGAAAACATGAGGGTGTGCTGCAATCATCTCAATCATTTTTTGCGCTCATCTCCGCTATTCTTGATTAGCTCCGCGATCCCGGCGATAGAGCCCATCAGGCTGCTGGCTTCCAGCGGCATCATCACCACTTTGCTATTGTTGGCGGAGCCAATTTTCTGCAGCGCATCGGTGTATTTCTGCGCCACGAAGTAGTTAATTGCCTGGATATCACCGGCCGCGATGGCCTCGGACACCATCTGGGTAGCGCGTGCTTCTGCCTCGGCGGAACGTTCACGGGCTTCTGCCTGTAAGAAGGCCGACTGGCGTTCCCCTTCGGCTTTCAGAATTTGCGACTGTTTCTCCCCTTCGGCTTTCAGGATCTCTGCCTGACGCACCCCTTCGGCCTCAAGAATGTACGCACGTTTAGTTCGCTCGGCTTTCATCTGAGCGTTCATCGACGAAATCAGTTCTGCCGGTGGGCGCACGTCGCGGATTTCGATACGGGTGACTTTAATCCCCCACGGATTGGTCGCTTCATCAACGATATGCAGCAGGCGCGTATTGATGTTGTCGCGCTGGGAGAGCATTTCGTCCAGCTCCATCGACCCCAGTACCGTACGGATGTTGGTCATGGTCAGGTTGATAATCGCCAGCTCCAGGTTGCTGACCTCATAGGCGGCTTTTGGCGCGTCGATCACCTGAATAAAGCAAACGGCGTCGATGGTGACGTTGGCGTTGTCTCGGGAGATGATCTCCTGGGAAGGGATATCCAGCACCTGTTCCATCATGTTGATTTTACGGCCAATACGATCCATGAACGGGACGATAAGGCTCAGGCCTGGCTGGAGGGTGTTGGTATAACGGCCAAAACGTTCGACCGTCCACTGATAACCCTGGGGCACGATCTTTACGCCTGCCCCGACGATCACCAGCGCGACGAAAATAAGAATAGGGATGACGATCAACATGAAAACCTCCTGTTTTGCATTCCGTGGAGCAGCAAAAACTGCTCGTTTGTTGAACTTAAGTATATCGACTATTGCAGGGAAGTTCGCCTCCAATCCATTAACGTGGTTACAATATTGGAACGAAGCTGAATTAAAAAACGGGAAATAATATGAAGGATAATAATGCGCTTCTGGAACTCAGGAACGTGGGTTTTCGCGTGGGCGAAACCACGATATTGCAGCAGATTAGCTTCAACGTGCAGCCGGGAGAATTCAGGCTCATCACGGGCCCGTCTGGCTGCGGTAAAAGCACGTTGCTGAAGATTATCGCCTCACTCCTCAGCCCGACGGAAGGGCGAATTTTCTTTGAAGACAAGGACATCACGACGCTCACACCCGAGCATTATCGCCAGCAGGTCTCCTACTGCGTGCAAACGCCCTCGCTGTTTGGTGAGACGGTGTACGACAATCTGATCTTCCCCTGGCAGATCCGCGATAAAGCCCCCGAACCGGAAAAATTCATTGCCGATCTGGCGCGTTTTAGTCTGCCAGCGGAAACCCTGACAAAGTCCGTAAACGAACTTTCCGGCGGTGAAAAACAGCGCGTCTCGCTGATTCGTAATCTGCAGTTTCTGCCCAAAGTGCTGTTGCTGGATGAAGTGACCAGCGCCCTCGACGAAAACAACAAACGCAACGTGAATGAGATCATTCATCGCTACGCCAAAGAGAACAACATTGCGGTGCTGTGGGTAACGCACGACGCCGGTGAGATTGCCCACGCAGATGAGGTGATTACCCTTCAGCCACAGGGCGGGAAGATGAAGGAGGAGAACCGTGAACGAGCATAATATTACCAACGAATCACTGGCGCTTTCGATGGTGCTGGTCCTTGTGGCGATTCTGGTCAGCCATCGGGAGAAGCTCGGTCTGGAAAAGGACATTGTGTGGAGCATTTGTCGGGCGGTCATTCAGCTGATTATCGTCGGCTATGTGCTGAAGTATATTTTCAACGTCAACCACGCGGTGCTGACGCTGCTGATGGTGCTGTTTATCTGCTTTAACGCCGCGTGGAATGCGCAAAAACGCAGTAAATACATCGACAAGGCCTTTATCTCTTCGTTTATCGCCATTACCACCGGCACGGCGTTGACGCTGGCAGTGCTGGTGCTGTCGGGATCGATTGAATTTTCACCGATGCAGGTGATCCCGATTTCCGGGATGATTGCGGGTAACGCGATGGTGGCGGTGGGGTTGTGCTACAACAATCTCGGCCAGCGTTTTAGCAGCGAGCAGCAGCAGATCCAGGAGAAACTTAGCCTGGGAGCCACGCCAAAAACGGCGTCGGCGCGTTTGATCCGTGAGAGTATACGATCGTCGCTGATCCCAACGGTCGATTCGGCGAAAACGGTCGGGCTGGTGAGTTTACCGGGGATGATGTCCGGGCTGATTTTTGCCGGTATCGATCCCGTGAAAGCGATTAAGTATCAGATTATGGTGACGTTTATGCTGCTCTCGACGGCCAGCCTGTCGACCATTATCGCCTGCTATTTAACCTATCGAAAATTCTACAACTCGCGCCATCAGCTGGTGGTGACGCAATTGAAAAAAGCAGAGTAACGCGTAGGTGTGTTGCCGGGCAGCATGTCGCTTGCCCGGCTTTCAGACTGGATTAGTAGAGCAGGGCGTAAAGCTGGCGACGATACTTTGAGGCCAGCGCATCGCCGGTACCCAGTGCCGCCAGGATCTCCTGGAACATTTTACGTGCCTGGCCGTCAGCAGCCGCCAGATCCTTTTTCAGATGGCTAAACAGCAGCTCCAGCGCCTCTTCGTTACGGCCGACCTGATGAAGCTGTAACGCCAGCTGGCTGGCCAGCGCCGCATCGTCAGGGTTCTCGGCTACCTCCTGCTGCAACTGCTGGATTTCCGGCGTGTCAGCCGCCTGTTTCAGCAACTCAATTTGCGCTACCAGACCCTGATAACGGGTATCCTGATCCTGCAGCGGAATGGTTTTCAGCACCGCTTCAGCCTCTTCGGAACGATGCAGTTCGATCTGCGTCTGCGCCAGCAGCAGGCCAATCTGGCTGTCCTGGTTCGACATCTGCCACGCCTCTTTCAGCAGCGGCAGCGCTTCGTCGTGTTTGCCTTCCTGAATCAATGCCAGCGCCTGCTGCGCTTTCAGCTCCTCTTCGCGCGGCAGCACTTTATCGAGCAGGGCGCGAACCGCCTCTTCAGGCTGCGGGCCCTGGAAGCCATCTACGGGCTGACCATTCTGGAACAGATAGACGGTTGGAATGGCACGCAGACCAAACTGGGAGGCCACCATCTGTTCGGCGTCGCAGTCCAGTTTTGCCAGCAGGAACTGACCGTTGTACTGCGCCGCCAGGCTTTCCAGCACCGGCGTCAGCTCCAGACAGTGCTGGCTGCGCTCGGACCAAAAATAGAACAGCACAGGTTTGGTCATAGACACTTCGAGTGTCTGGTGCAGGTTCGCTTCAGTGATGTTGACAATATTCTGTACGGACATACGGCATTCTCTTTTATCAATTTGACAAATACATGGGGGATGAGGAGCGTGGCTTCAACTCAACCGCGTAAAATTTTATCCATCATACGCCCCGGCAGCAGACGTTTAAGCCAGCCCACGGCGTGGGTGACGAGTGTCACCGGATAGCGTATTTTCGGGCGATCGCTTTCAAAAGCATGGCGCACTTTGGTGACAACTGCCTCTGGTCCGAGGGTAAAGCGTGCGGCAATGCCAGGGTTTTCGACCGGATTGTCGGACTGGGTTTGATTTACGTTTTCTGTGAAACGGGTGCGAATCGGGCCAGGCTCAATCAGGCTGACCTTAATGCCGCTGTGGCGCAGCTCCATGCGTAAGGCATCTGACCAGGCTTCCAGCGCATATTTGCTGGCGGCATATGCCCCACGGCCCGGCGTGGAGATCAGGCCCATCACCGACGAGGTCATCACAATGCGGCCTTCTCCGTGGGGCAGCATCGCAGGCAACAGCGCCATGGTCAGCTGGTGGATGCCAAAAAAGTTGGTGGAAAACTGCTGCTCAAGCTGCTCGCGCGAGATGGTTTGCAGCGGGCCGTACACGCCAAAACCGGCGTTGTTAAACAGGCCGTACAGACGATTACCCGTCAGGGCGATCACTTCTGCGGCGGCGCGTTCAATGCTTTCCGGCGAGTCCAGATCCAGTAACACGCCCTGAAAACCTTTGCTGTTCATGCGTTCCACGTCTTCTTGTTTCCGGCATGCGGCGATTACCCAAAATCCCTGGCGCTTCAGTTCGAACGCGCTTTCAAGGCCAATTCCGCTGGAACATCCTGTAATTAAGACCGATTTTTGCATAACTTTACCTGTCAGGATCTCCGCTTAATTAAGAGTCATGTTTAACTAGAGGAGCCAGTCGAGTCGCCATCCAGTCTGCAATAAAGGGCTGGGCGTCGCGATTGGGGTGAATACCGTCATCCTGCATCCATTGCGGTTTCAGATAGACCTCCTCCATGAAAAATGGCAGCAGCGGAATATCGAATTCTTTGGCAAGCTTGGGATAGATGGCGCTAAAGGCCTCATTATAACGGCGTCCGTAGTTCGCAGGCAGACGAATTTGCATTAATAACGGCTGCGCGTTGGCGGCCTGAATATCCGTAATAATTTTGCGTAAGGTTTCTTCTGTCTGTTGCGGCTGGAATCCCCGCAGACCGTCGTTACCGCCCAGTTCGACCAGCACCCAGCGAGGTTGATGTTGTTTAAGCAAAGCGGGCAGGCGCGCAAGCCCCTGCTGGGACGTATCGCCGCTGATGCTGGCATTCAGCACCGGCGTTTGGGTCTGCCACTTATCGTTGAGCAGCGCAGGCCAGGCGGCAGTGGCCGCCATCCGGTAGCCCGCACTCAGGCTGTCACCCAGCACCAGTAACGTGTCCGCCGCAGCGGCGCGAAAGGTCATCAGAATCAGAAACAGGAAGGGCAAATGCCAGCGGAAAACATTGTTGCAGTTCATCATCTTAAGAAGTCCGTCGGTCAGGGTGAGCACGAGCTATCCATCCTCACCGGAGTTGAACTCGTTGTCAAACGCGCTGAAACCATTGCGCTGATTGGTGAATCCGGTTCCGGTAAGTCCACGCTGCTGGCGATTCTGGCCGGGCTGGACGATGGCAGCAGCGGGGAGGTCAACCTGGTCGGTCAGCCGCTGCATAAGCTCGATGAAGAGGCGCGTGCGGCGCTGCGAGCAAAGCATATCGGCTTTGTGTTTCAGTCTTTCATGCTCATCCCGACTCTCAATGCGCTGGAAAACGTTGAGCTGCCGGGTCTGCTGCGCGGTGAAAACGCCAGTCAGAGCCGCAGCAGTGCAAAAGCGCTGCTGGAGCAGCTTGGGTTAGGCAAGCGTCTGGATCATCTCCCGGCGCAGCTGTCCGGTGGCGAGCAGCAGCGTGTGGCACTGGCGCGGGCGTTCAACGGTCGCCCGGAGGTGCTGTTTGCCGATGAACCGACGGGGAATCTCGACCGGCAGACCGGCGATAAAATTGCCGATTTACTCTTCTCCCTCAACCGCGAGCACGGCACCACGCTGATTCTGGTCACCCACGATCCGCAGCTTGCCGCCCGCTGCGACAGACGTCTGCGTCTGGTTAACGGGCAATTGCAGGAGGAAGCATGATTGCACGCTGGTTCTGGCGCGAATGGCGCTCGCCCTCGCTATTGATTGTCTGGCTGGCGCTGAGTCTGGCGGTGGCCTGCGTGCTGGCGCTCGGCAGCGTCAGCGATCGTATGGAAAAGGGCTTAAGTCAGCAAAGCCGCGAGTTTATGGCGGGCGACCGCACCCTGAGCAGCTCACGCGATGTGCCGCAGGCGTGGATCGATGAGGCGCGTAAACAGGGGCTGAAGGTCGGTCAGCAGTTGAGTTTCCAGACCATGACCTTCGCCGCTGATACGCCCCAGCTGGCGAGCGTGAAAGCGGTCGACGACATCTATCCCATGTACGGCGAGCTGCAAACCGAGCCGCCGGGCTTAAAACCGACGGCAGGCTCAGTGCTACTGGCCCCTCGGCTGATGGCGCTGCTGAACCTGAAAACCGGCGACAGCATCGACGTGGGCGACGCCACGCTGAAAATCGCCGGGGAAGTGGTGCAGGAGCCGGATTCCGGCTTTAACCCCTTCCAGATGGCACCGCGTCTGCTGATGAATACCGCTGATGTGGCAAAAACCGGAGCCGTACAACCGGGCAGCCGCGTCACCTGGCGCTACAAATTTGGCGGCACGCCTGCACAGATCGACGCCTACGAAAAGTGGCTGAAACCGCAGCTGAAACCGGAACATCGCTGGATTGGCATGGAGCAGGACGACGGTGCACTGGGGAAATCCCTCGAACGCTCGCAGCAGTTTTTACTGCTCTCTGCGCTACTGACCATGCTGCTGGCGGTTGCTGCCGTGGCGGTGGCGATGGGGCACTACTGCCGCAGCCGCTACGATCTGGTGGCGATCCTGAAAACCCTCGGCGCGGGCAGGGCGCAGCTGCGTAAGCTGATCGTCGGCCAGTGGCTGATGGTGCTGGCGTTGTCTGCCATCACCGGCGGGGCGATTGGGCTGCTGTTTGAAAAAGTGCTGATGATCCTGCTGAAACCGGTGCTACCTGCCGCACTTCCGCCAGCCAGCCTGTGGCCCTGGCTGTGGGCCATGGGGGCGATGGTGGTGATTTCGCTGTTGGTGGGGCTGCGCCCTTATCGCCTGCTGCTGGCCACGCAGCCGTTGCGGGTGCTGCGCAGAGATGTGGTTGCCAGCGTCTGGCCGCTTAAATTCTATCTGCCGGTTGTGGTGGCAGTGGTGGTGATGTTGCTCGCCTGGCTGATGGGCGGCAGCATGTTGCTGTGGGCGGTGCTGGCCGGCGCCGTTGTGCTGGCGCTCCTGTGCGGCGTGCTGGGCTGGATGCTGCTGAACGTGCTGAAAGGGCTGACCTTGAAATCCCTGCCCGTGCGTCTGGCGGTGAATCGTCTGCTGCGCCAGCCGTGGTCTACCCTCAGCCAGCTGTCGGCATTTTCACTCTCCTTTATGCTGCTGGCGATGCTGCTGGTGCTGCGCGGCGATCTGCTTGACCGCTGGCAGCAGCAGCTGCCGCCGGAAAGCCCGAACTATTTCCTGATTAACATCGCACCGGAGCAGGTCACGCCGCTGAAGGGTTTCCTTTCTGAGCATCAGATTGTGCCCGAGTCGTTCTATCCGATTGTTCGCGCGCGGCTGACGCAGATTAACGGCAAGCCGACGGAGGGGAATCAGGACGAGGCGCTTAACCGTGAGCTGAATCTGACCTGGCAGGATAAGCGTCCGGATCATAACCCGATTACCGCCGGAAACTGGCCGCCAAAAGCGGGTGAAGTGTCGATGGAAGAAGGGTTGGCTGCGCGGCTGAAAGTCGGTTTAGGGGATACGGTGACCTTCACTGGCGATACCCAGGACTTTAGCGCCAAAGTGACCAGTCTGCGTAAAGTGGACTGGGAAAGCCTGCGTCCGAACTTCTTCTTTATCTTCCCGTCCGGGGCGCTCGACGGGCAGCCGCAAAGCTGGCTGACCAGCTTCCGCTGGGAAAACGGCAACGGCATGCTGACGCAGCTGAACCGCGAGTTCCCGACGGTGAGCCTGCTGGATATTGGCGCGATCCTGAAACAGGTCGGCCAGGTGCTGGAGCAGGTAAGCCGTGCGCTGGAGGTCATGGTGGTGCTGGTCACCGCCTGCGGCCTATTGCTGCTGCTGGCGCAGGTGCAGGTGGGAATGCGACAGCGCCATCAGGAGCTGGTGGTGTACCGCACGCTCGGCGCGAGTAAATCCCTGCTGCGCACAACCCTGTGGTGCGAGTTTGCGCTGCTGGGGCTGGTGTCAGGACTGGTGGCGGCCATCGGTGCAGAAACCGCGCTGGCCGTGCTTCAGACCAAAGTCTTCGACTTCCCGTGGGAGCCGGACTGGCGGCTGTGGCTGATCCTTCCGGTCTCCGGCGCAGTGCTGCTCTCCTTGTGCGGTGGCTGGCTGGGAACGCGTCTGTTAAAAGGCAAAGCTCTGTTCCGTCAGTTTGCCAGTTAATTCCCTTACGTGATGATTACGCACCGGTTTATATACTGGTGTGTAATCATTAAGTAGCACAAATCGATAATACCCCCACTTTTAGCAGCACAAAACATTAAAAACCCAACACCACGGCTCGTTTAATTCCGGATATTATTTGTCTGCTAAATAATTAGCAGCGTGTCTATCAAGGAATAATAATGACCATAAAAAAAACAGCGCTGGCGGCAACGATCGGCGCGGCAGTGGCATTGGCGTCTTTCGCAGCACAAGCGGAAATCACCGTACTGAAACAAGATCCGCAGGCGGGCAACCCCCTCAGCCGTCTTAACTTCACCGTTGGCGGCAGTATTCGTCCTCAGTTCAACATGATGACGGGCGACGGCGACAAAGGTTCTTACAAGCGTAACGGCTTCGACGGCGGTACACGTTTCCGTTTCGCCGCAGATTACTACCTGTTCGATGACATCAGCTGGATAAGCTACTACGAGCTGGGTGTGAACATTCCGGCGCTGTTCGACTGGGATAATCACTACGCAGAAGGCGCGAACAACACCTCTCGCCGTATGCTCTACACCGGCCTGAAAAGCGATACCTGGGGTACGCTGACCTTCGGTCAACAGAACAGCGTCTATTACGATGTGGTGGGCGCGAAAACCGATATCTGGGACTATGACATGATCGGTCAGGCTCCGGGTAACGGCATCAACGGCGACTACGACGGCTCTTATCGATCCCGTAAAATGCTGAAATATAAGAAAACCGTGGGCGATGCCGATATCTACGCCTCCTACCTGTTTGAAGACGGTGAATACCTGCCAGGTAACGGCCTGCGTTACAAACGTAAAGGCGGCGGTTCACTGGGTCTGGATTATCACCTGACTACCGACCTGACCTGGGGCGCGGCGTGGAACTACACCCGTGCGGATATGCGTAACCCGGACAACGGCGACAGCAAATCTTACGACCAGAATATCCTCGGTACGGCGCTGAGCTGGACCCCGGACAACTGGACCTTCTCCGCAGGCGGCGGCTGGTATCAGAACTTCATGACCACCAAAAAAGTGTCCGTGAACGACTACTTTGCCGGTGATGCGTGGGGTATTGAATACTTCGCGGGCTACAAAATCCCGGTTGGCCAGTTTGCGCTGAAATCCGTTCAGCCGTACGTGATGGGCGATCGTATTGAGTATGTGAATGGCCGCAACTACCAGCGCACTGATAATGGCGTGGGTGTGAGCTTCCAGCTGGATTACGGTTTCCGTGTTGATTACGAGCACGTCTTTACCTCCAGCACCGACGACCTGGGTGATATGAACCTGGTACGTCTGCGTTACGACTTCTAAGTCTGAACGTATGGCCCCGGTGGCACGTTGCTACCGGGGCGACGAACTGTGCCGATCTCACCGGTTATATACGCGCACGGTCTATCCTTTCCCATAAAACGCATATCCCAATTTCCTGCACATTCAACGACATATTCCGCAACATCATGAAATAATTTCAAGGACAGCCGCTTGTGATCTGTGTCATGTTAAACAGACTCTGCCCCGCATCGTACGGGGCATCACAACGTCACACCGCTTTGAAATGGAGATCTCATGGGAATTCGTCATACGTTTCGCGCCGCCGCCGGTGCGCTTTTGCTGCTCTGCGGTTTGCAGACCGCCCACGCTAACAGCGATCCGCACACCATTGTGTTTGGCGTCGCCCCAGGCCCTTACGGCGATATGGTGAAACAGGCCATTGCCCCCTCGTTGAAAGAGAAGGGCTACAACGTCGTGGTGCGCGAATTCAGTGATTACGTGCAGCCAAATATGGCGCTCTCAAACGGCAGCATCGACGTTAACCTGTTCCAGCACTCGCTCTATTTTAATAAGTTCACGGCGGATAAAGGGCTGAAACTGACCAAATTACTCACCGTGCCGACTGCGGGAATGGGCTTTTACTCGCGCCAGATCAAGAGCCTGGATCAGCTTAAAAAGGGCGATATTGTGACCCTGTCAAACGACCCGACCAACCTCGCGCGCGGCCTGCGTTTCCTGCAGTCCCTGAAATTAATCACCATCAAAGACAACATCGATCCGACCAAAGCCTCTGAGCGCGATATTGCCAGCAATCCGAAAGGGCTGGTCTTCAAACCGCTGGAAGCCGCGCAGCTGCCGCGCACGCTTGATAGCGTCACAGCCTCGCTGGTGAACGGCAACTTTGCGATTGCCGCCGGGCTGGATCTCTCCAGCGCTCTGGCGCAGGAGCATCTCGATGAAAACCTGAAAAATATCATCGCCGTACGCACGGAAGATGCGGATAAACCCTTCGCGAAAGATATCGTGGCGGTGGTGCAGTCCCCGGCCTATCGCGCGGTGATCGACGATCCGAAAAACGTGTATACCGCTTTCCAGAAACCGGACTGGATGACGGCCGCAAAACCGTAATCGCGTAACCGATCGACAGGGCAGCCGAGTCTGCCCTTTTCGCATTTCTGAGGTAGTCATGATTGAGTTAGACAAGGTATGCGTCGACTTCCAGACAGGACGTGGACCTTCCACCCGTGCGGTTTCCGACGTCAGCCTGACGATTGCGGCGGGCGAGATTTTTGGCATTGTCGGCACCAGCGGCGCCGGGAAAAGCACGCTGCTGCGCACCCTTAACGCGCTCCAGCGCCCGAGCGCGGGCCGCGTGAATGTTAACGGCGTGGAGATTTCAGCCCTCGACGGCGTGAATCTGCGTAAAGCACGCCAGCGCATCGGTATGATTTTCCAGCATTTCAATTTAATGCATACCCGCACAGTGGCGCAGAACGTGGCGTTCAGCCTCAAAGCCGCCGGATGGGCGCGCAGCAACATCGCCCCGCGTGTGGCGGAGATCCTCGCCCTGGTCGGGCTGACGGACAAAGCGAATCGTTACCCGGTGCAGCTGAGCGGCGGGCAGAAACAGCGCGTGGGGATCGCCCGTGCGATTGCCAACCATCCTGACGTCCTGCTCTGCGACGAACCGACATCCGCGCTGGATCTGGAAACCTCGGCCACCATTCTGGCGCTGCTGAAGCAGATCAACCAGCAGATGGGGATCACGATCGTGCTGATCACCCATGAGATGAACGTGATCAAATCTATCTGCGATCGCGTGGCGGTGATGTCCGGCGGCGAAGTGGTGGAGCTGGGCGAGGTGTTTGACGTCTTTGCCCATCCGCAGCATCCGTTCACGCAGCAGCTGGTCTCCCATACTCTGAACCTGACCCTGCCGGAGCGGTTGCAGCAGCACCTGCCGGGGCAACTGCTGAAAATTCTGTTTATTGGGGATTCCGCCGAGCAGCCCGTGCTCTCGGATGTGGCGATCAAATTTGGCGTGGCGGTGAATATTCTGCACGGCAAAATCGAGTACATCGGTGAACGCGCGCTGGGGATTCTGGTGGTGCAGCTGACGGCGGATGACACGTCCGTGGTGGCGTCTGCCGTGGAACATATTCGTCATCGTACAGCCCAGGTGGAGGTGATCCGTGGATGATTTAGTGGCCGATCTGGGCCTTGCGTTTAACGAAACCTTCCAGATGCTGAGCATCTCAACGGTGCTGGCGATAATTGGCGGCCTGCCGCTCGGCTTTTTAATTTTTGTCACCGACCGCCACCTGTTCTGGCAAAACCGCGCTGTCTATCTGGTGAGCTCCGTGCTGGTGAACATTATCCGTTCGGTGCCGTTCGTGATCCTGCTGGTTCTGCTGCTGCCGTTGACGCAGCTGCTGCTCGGCAACACCATCGGCCCGATTGCGGCGTCGGTGCCGCTCTCCGTGGCGGCGATTGCGTTTTACGCCCGTCTGGTGGACAGCGCACTAAGAGAAGTGGACAAGGGGATCATCGAAGCGGCAGAAGCCTTTGGTGCCAGCCCGATGCGGATTATCTGCACTGTTTTACTGCCGGAAGCGAGCGCCGGGCTGCTGCGCGGCCTGACCATTACGCTGGTGAGCCTGATCGGTTACTCGGCGATGGCGGGAATTGTCGGCGGCGGTGGGGTAGGGGATCTGGCGATCCGCTACGGCTATTACCGCTACGAAACCCAGGTGATGGTTGTCACCGTGATCGCGCTGATCGTGCTGGTGCAGATTGTTCAGGTGCTGGGCGACTGGCTGGCGAAACGCGCCGATAAGCGCGATCGCCGTTAGAGAATCAGGCCGCCAGCCAGGCGGCCACCGCGTTAAATTCGCCCCGAAAAACAATTTTGTCGGCTTTTTTCGTCAGCTGAAAGCGGTACATCGGGTCGTAATAGTCATCGAGCAGTGGCGCAAGCCAGGAATAGTGCGCCTCGGTACGTCCGGTGCGCTGCTGCTCGATGAGCGCGGAATCAAGTAAGGCGCTGAACTCTGCAAACCGCTGTAACCCCAGACGGCGGCGGATGGCGAACAGGCCGTGGTGCAGATAGTCGTTGTACTCCTGCCAGCCTTTTTCTTCGCCGAATGCGGCTGAAAAATCCTGCCACATGTGCGCGAAATACTCCTCGCGCAGGCGTTCAAGACGGATATCAAAAGGATCGTCCACCACCACGATAGGCGATTCCGCCATGCGCTCGCGCAGACACTCCGGCAGATGGTTGGAGCCAATCATGCGGCCTTCGTCTTCCAGCACCCAGCGTGCGGCGTCCTTTTTCAGCAGCGCAACGGCCAGGTGATTTTCAAAACTGGCCTGCGACAGCTGGGCATTAAGCGTGCGGCCAAAGGATGAGCCGCGATGACGCGCCAGCCCCTCCAGGTCGATGCCCGACGCGTGCTGTTTAACCAGCAGCGTTTTGCCGCTGCCGGTACAGCCGCCAATCAGCACCATCGGCTTTTGCACCTGTTCGGCGGTGGCTTGGATCGCGGTCTGACGCAGGGCTTTGTAGCCGCCCACAATCAGCGGGTAATCAATGTCCACCGCGTTTAACCACGCCTGGGCAATGTGCGAGCGCTGCCCGCCACGCGCACAGCAGAGATAGCCGCCAGGGTTTGCCAGACAGGCGTCGCGCCAGGCGTTAATCCGCTCTTCCCGCGTGTCGCCGCTGACCAGACTATGGCCCAACGCCAGCGCGGCTTCTGGCCCCTGGCGTTTATAGCACGTGCCCACGGCGGCGCGTTCGTCGTCGGTCATCAGCGGCAAATTGAGCGCAGCAGGCATGGCGCCTTGGGTGAATTCGATCGGCGCGCGAACGTCGAGTAAAGGGGTATCGGCGGCAAGGATCGCGCGATAGTCCGTTCCATCGTTCATGAGAAGTCCTGAAGGAAACAAAACAGCAATAGGCGGGGATTTTACGCGCGTTGAAAGATGCCGGGGAAGGAAAAGATCAACTCCCCGGCATTTAGACCTTATTTGAGTTTGCTTTGCGCCCAGGCGATGCCGCTTGCGTACTCAGGTGGCAGCAGCGGAACCATCGCTTCGAGGGTGGCGCTCAGGCGGCCAGCGTCGTCATCGTTCAGATTGAGATGCCCGACTTTACGGCCTTCGCGCACCTCTTTGTCGTACCAGTGCAGATGGACCAGCGGCAGTTTCAGCCAGTCATAATTCAGATCGGTTCCGATGAGATTGATCATCACCGACGGGCTGTTCACCACCGGCTGCGGCAAAGGCAGATCGGTAATGGCGCGAAGATGCAGCTCAAACTGGCTGATGGAGGCGCCGTTTTGCGTCCAGTGGCCACTGTTATGCACGCGCGGGGCGAGTTCGTTGATCAGCAGACCGGCTGGCGTGATAAAGCACTCCATCGCCATGACGCCGACGTAGCCCAGCTCATGCATGATGGCTGAGAGCATATCTTCGGCCTGCGCCTGCTGAGCGGCGTTCGCCTGCGGGAACACCACGCTGGTGCGCAGAATACCGTCCTGATGCAGGTTATGGGTCAGGGGATAAAACACCGTGCTGCCGTCATGGGCGCGCGCGCCAACCAGCGACACTTCGCCGCTAAAATTGATCCCCTGCTCGACGATACATTCGCCGTAGCACTCGTCCGGCAGCTCGGCGGTTTCGTTTGCACGTAAACGCCACTGGCCGCGCCCGTCGTAGCCGCCGGTGCGACGCTTTACGATCGCCAGCTCGCCGAGGGTCTCGAAGACCGCCGGCCATTCGCTTTTATCCGCCAGCAGTTGCCACGGGGCCGTCGCCAGGCCCAGCTTGTCGAACAGCTGTTTTTGCGTCAGTCGGTCAGCAATAATCGGGAACACATCGCGGTTCACGAAGGCGTTATGACGCGCCAGCTCGCGGGTTAACGCGGTTTCCGGCCAGCGCTCGATTTCAGCGGTGATGACGCTTTGCTGAAACGGCACGGCTTCCGGCTCGGCGTCCAGCCCGACGGGCCAGACGCTGATGCCCAGCGGCTCACCCGCCTGACGCAGCATTCGGCCCAACTGACCGTTCCCGAGGACGCAGACTTGTTTCATGCCTCACCTCGCGGATCCGGATTCTCCAGCACCTCGTCGGTCTGGGCTTTACGCCACTCTGCCAGACGCTGATGCAGCTCTTTATCGTGTGTTGCCAGAATTTGTGCCGCCAGCAGTGCAGCGTTCGCGGCACCTGCTTTGCCAATCGCCAGCGTACCGACCGGGATCCCGCGCGGCATCTGTACGATGGAATAGAGGCTGTCGACGCCGCTCAGGGCAGCACTTTGCACCGGCACACCCAGCACTGGCACCAGCGTTTTGGCGGCGATCATGCCTGGCAGATGTGCAGCACCGCCCGCACCGGCAATGATCACCTGATAGCCGTTCTCTTCTGCGCCTTCGGCGAAGCTGAACAGTTTATCGGGAGTACGGTGCGCGGAGACCACTTCAATATGATGTGGAACGTTCAGGATTTCGAAGATTTCGGCGGCAAACTGCATGGTAGCCCAGTCGCTTTTGGACCCCATCACGATGGCGACACGCGCCGGATTATTGCGGGAAGACATGCGTCTTAAAACTCCTGTGGGTGCGGAACACACTGCTTTGAGGGCACAGAGAATAGCATTAAATCACGAGCAGGAAAACGATTGCGTAGCGATGATTTCGGCAACAAACAGAGGGGGATTAAAACGGGAAAGGGATCAGTTCTATACCGTCTGGCGTGACTTTTACCATCGAGCCTTCCGTATGCCAGGCGCCTAACACGACGCGGTGCGCGGGCTCGCCGTTAGCGCACAGCGTGTGGACGTCCGGGCGATGGGTATGGCCGTGGATAAGCCATTGCACGCGATGTTTTTCCATCACCTCGATAACCGCCTGCGGATTCACATCCATGATGGACAGGGATTTGCTGCTGTTGGCGGCTTTACTGCCTGCGCGCATTTTGGCGGCAATGCGGTTGCGGATAAACAGCGGCAGAGCGAGAAACAGGGTCTGAATCCATGGCGTATGGACTTTGGCGCGAAACGCCAGATAGCCGGTATCGTCGGTACAGAGCGTGTCGCCGTGCATGATCAGCACCTGGCGACCGTAGAGATCGAGCACCTGTTCTTCCGGCAGCAGCGTCATACCGCTTTCACGGGCAAAGCGTTTGCCAATCAGAAAATCGCGATTGCCGTGGATGAAGAAGCAGGGGACGCCGGAATCAACCAGTGCTTTAATGGCGGCGGCGATTTCACGGTGCAGAGGGTTGGGATCGTCGTCGCCAATCCAGGCTTCAAAGAGATCGCCCAGAATGTAGAGCGCATCGGCAGAGCGGGCTTCGCCTTGTAAAAAACGCAGAAAACCGGCGGTGATCGCCGGTTCTTCTGTTTGCAGATGGAGGTCTGCAATAAAGAGTGTCGCCACCAATTACTCGCTGACGGTCACGCTGGTAATGATAACGTCTTCTTTAGGAACGTCCTGGTGCATACCGCTGCGGCCAGTTGCCACGCCTTTGATTTTCTCAACCACGTCCATGCCTTCAACCACTTCTGCGAATACGCAGTAGCCCCAGCCCTGCATGCTTTCGCCGGAGAAGTTCAGGAAGTCGTTGTCAGCCACGTTGATGAAGAACTGGGCAGTCGCAGAGTGTGGAGCCTGGGTACGCGCCATTGCCAGCGTACCACGGGTGTTTTTCAGACCGTTGTTCGCTTCGTTTTTGATCGCTTCTTTGGTTTCTTTCTGGTTCATGCCAGGTTCAAAACCGCCACCCTGAATCATAAAGCCATTGATCACGCGGTGGAAAATAGTGTTGTTGTAGAAACCTTCGCGGCAGTAGTCCAGGAAGTTTTTAACTGTTTCAGGCGCTTTATCGTCAAAAGTTTTGATGACGATATCGCCATGATTAGTGTGGAAAGTAACCATTTTTGCATCCTGTTCCGGTATTGTGGTACGTCGACCTCTGTAAGGTCACAGATAAGAGGGCTGTTATAGCATAACCGTAAGACGGGATCATCTTGCATTGTGTGCTGATTCCGGTCTGAATTATGGGTATTATACAGACTTTATTATCCACACACGTCTACACGGAATCTTCGATGTTAAAAATCTTTAATACTCTGACGCGCCAAAAAGAGGAATTTAAACCTATCCATGCCGGGGAAGTCGGCATGTACGTGTGTGGTATCACTGTTTACGATCTCTGTCATATCGGTCATGGGCGTACTTTTGTCTCGTTCGACGTGGTCTCTCGCTACCTGCGTTTCCTGGGCTATACGCTCAAGTACGTGCGTAACATCACCGACATTGATGACAAAATCATTAAACGCGCTAATGAAAATGGCGAGAGTTTTGTCGCGCTGGTGGACCGCATGATCGCCGAGATGCACAAAGATTTTGATGCACTCAATATTCTGCGTCCCGACAGCGAGCCGCGTGCTACGCACCACATTCATGAAATTATCGATATCACCGAAAAGCTGATCGCCCGCGGTCACGCCTATGTTGCCGACAACGGCGATGTGATGTTCTCGGTGCCGACCGATCCGAACTACGGCCAGCTCTCTCGCCAGGATCTGGACCAGCTGCAGGCCGGTGCGCGCGTTGACGTCGTTGACGTGAAGCGCAACCCGATGGACTTCGTACTCTGGAAAATGTCCAAAGCCGGTGAACCAAGCTGGCCATCCCCGTGGGGCGAAGGGCGTCCGGGCTGGCACATTGAGTGCTCGGCGATGAACTGCAAGCAGCTCGGCAAGCATTTTGATATTCACGGCGGCGGGTCGGATCTGATGTTCCCGCACCATGAAAACGAAATCGCTCAGTCCACCTGTGCTCACGGCGGCGAGTACGTGAACTACTGGATGCACTCCGGCATGGTGATGGTCGATCGCGAAAAGATGTCCAAATCACTGGGCAACTTCTTTACCGTGCGCGACGTGCTGAAATATTACGACGCGGAAACCGTTCGCTACTTCCTGATGTCCGGCCACTACCGCAGCCAGCTGAACTACAGCGAAGAGAACCTGAAACAGGCGCGTTCTGCGCTGGAGCGTCTGTACACCGCGCTGCGCGGCACCGACAAATCTGTCGCACCGGCAGGGGGCGATGCGTTCGAAGCACGCTTTATCGAGGTGATGAACGACGATTTCAACACCCCGGAAGCCTACTCGGTGCTGTTTGATATGGCGCGTGAAGTGAACCGCCTGAAAACAGAAGATATGGCTGCCGCGAACGCGCTGGCCGCTCATCTGCGTAAACTCTCTGCGGTGCTCGGCCTGCTGGAGCAAGAGCCGGAAGTGTTCCTGCAAAGCAGCGCACAGGCGGACGATGGCGAAGTGGCGGAAATTGAGGCGCTGATCAAAGCGCGTCTGGAAGCGCGTCAGGCGAAAGACTGGGCGGCGGCGGATGCGGCGCGTAATCGCCTGACCGAAATGGGGATCATCCTGGAAGATGGCCCGCAGGGCACCACCTGGCGTCGTAAGTAGGTCACTGTTACCCGGTCAATTCCGTAAAACAGTCAATAAAACGCCCGACATGTTCGGGCGTTTTGCTATTTCTAGGCCGACTCCCGCGCGATCAGCTGCCCGGAAAGGGTGATCCGCTGCGTTTGCAGATCCGGCTCCTTCAGCTTGCGAATCATTAAACCGGCCGCCTGACGGCCCGTCTCTTCACTCGCCGACGACACATAGGTGAAGGACGGCGAGGTCAGATTCACATGCAGCATATCTTCAAACCCGACCAGCGCGACCTGCTGCGTCAGAAACACATCTTTTCCGACGGTACGCCCGACCTGATGAATCCCGGAAATCGAACCGATCATCGCATCCGGCGAATGGCACAGCAGGGCGGTGATGGTGTTGTTTTTTTCCAGCAGCTGACGGGTAATAAACCCTGCCGCCTGGGTATCGTCGCTACAGACCGGGGCGGATTCTTCGCGGTTCACCAGGCCGTATTGCGTCATCGCGCTGCGAAAACCGAGCAGGCGCTGCTCGCGGATCAGACAGCCTTCCCGCCCGCCGATATAGGCGATATTACGATGCCCGCGCTCAATCAGATAACGGGTGGCGAGATTCGCCGCCTGGCGATTATCGCGCATCACCAGATTGCAGGTTTCATTCAGCAAGGACTGGGAGACCACGACCAGCGGTAACGGGCATTCGCGGATTTGCGCCGGAAGCGTGGAGGTTCGTGTATCGGACGCCAGATAGATCACCCCGGCGACGCCCTGCTGTTTAAACGAAAGCAGGCAGCGCTCAAGATGCTCGTGATCGTTAAGCGGCTGCCCGAGGAAAACCATATAGCCTTGCTTTTCCAGCTCCTGCACGATGCTCGCCATCACTTTGATGGAGAAACTGTCGCTGAAATCACGCAGGATCAGGCCGATAAGATTGGAGGTGTTGGCGCGAAGATTGGCGGCAGCGACGTTATGAATGTAGCCAAGCGTATTGATGGCAGCGTGGACTTTCTCAATCGTTGCCTCTGAGATTTTCCCTTTCTGACGTAACACCAGCGAGACGGTGGACACCGATACGCCTGCGTGTTTTGCGACATCAATAATGCTGACTTTCTTCAAACTCGCTCCCTGAAATTTCTCGATTATCAGCCAGATAAGACACGCCTCCCAGACTACAGGAGACGTGCCGGTCCGGCATCTTATTATTTACCGATCATGGTGGACATGGTCTGGGCGATAAACTGTGCTCTGGCACCGAAAATCACCTGAATACCGTTATCGCCGACGAAGACGACGCCGCGCGCACCCAGACCGTTCAGCCCGTCTTTATCCACTTCATCACTCTTCGCCACTTCCAGACGCAGACGCGTGATACAGGAGCCGACGGAGTCGATGTTTTTCGCGCCACCCAGCAGGCCGATGATTTCGGTCGCGATTTCGGTGTCGGTTTTGTCATCCGTGGTGGCGGTCACTTCCGTGCGGCCCGGCGTTTTGACGTCGAAACGGCGGATGACGAAGCGGAAGGTGAAGTAGTAGATCAGCGCCATCGGAATACCGATGATCACGGCGTTGAGGAAGTTAGTCTGATAGCCGTTGAACGACGGCAGGATACCAAACGAAATGTAGTCAATCAGGCCCGCAGAGAAGGATTTGGCGATGTGAGCGTGCAGAAGGTACATAGTCATGTAGGCCAGACCCGCCATAATAGCGTTAAAGACGTACAGGATCGGGGCCACGAAGATAAAGGTGAACTCTACCGGCTCGGTGATGCCCGTCAGGAAGCAGGTTAACGCCGCCGAGAACAGAATACCGAAGGCGATTTTTTTATTCTTGGTGTGCGCTTCGTGATACATCGCCAGACAGGCCGCAGGCAGCGCGAACAACATCAGCGGGAACTCGCCCTGCATGAATTTACCGGCGTTCTGGTAAGTGTCGCTGCTAAAGGATTTGGTCCCTTCTTCCAGCATTTTGAACCAGATTGTCTGATCGCCGTGGATCACCTGGCCCGCCTGGGTGGTGTAATCGCCGAACGAATACCAGAACGACGGATACCAGATGTGATGCAGGCCGAGCGGGATTAACGCACGTTCAACCAGACCAAAGATAAAGGTCGAGGCCGCCTGATTATCGCCGTTCACAATCACCGACAGGGCATCGATCCCCGCCTGAATATGCTGCCAGACATACGGCAGCAGCAAACCGAGAACGAATGACAGAAACGCAGTGGCGATGGCGACAAAACGTTTGCCGGAGAAGAAGCCGAGGAACTCCGGCAGCTGCATGGTGTGGAAGCGGTTATAGCACCAGGCCGCGAGAATACCGCAGATAAGCCCGCCGAAAACGCCCATTTGCAGCGTCGGAATACCCACCACCATGGCGTATTTCCCGCCCTGGGAGGCCATTTCCGGCGTAATGCTCAGAACGGTGCCGATGGTGATGTTAGTGACAAACACCGATACCGCCGCCGACAGGGCTGCGATCCCGGATTCAGACGCCAGGCCAACGGCAGAACCAATGGCGAACAGCATCGGCAGGTTATCAAAAATGACCCCACCGGCGTTCATCATCAGCGGCATGTGGAATTTATCGCCGAAGGCTAACAGCAGGCCCGCAGCAGGAAGCAGTGAAATTGGCAGCATCAACGCGCGGCCAATCATCGATAACTTAGACAACGATTTAACAAACCCTGATATCAGACTCATGCTGATTTCCCCCGAGAAGCGCTTTGAGAGGCGCTGTTATTGTAAGTAGAACGTTTTAGTAGAACGTTCTACTTATCGTGAGAGAAGCCTGAAATTCGTGCAACTTAATTTTCACATTTCAACAAACGAAATAGTGATTCTTTGAAGTTGATCGAGAATTAACCGTTATGGTTGAGGGGAAATCAGGGGGCGAGAGGGGGAAAATACCGGGCGGCGGAAATGCCTTACCCGGTCTACAAGTACCAACCACGCGTCATTGGCCCGACAAGCGAAGCGCCGCCGGGCCTTGAGCGACTCAGGCGGTAATGGTGATGCTCTGGTTTTCGAAGGTGACCGTCTGACCTGCGACAATTTTGCAGCGCTTGCGGGTTTCAACCACGCCATCGACTTTAACCAGGCCGTCGGCGATGAAAATCTTCGCCTGTGCGCCGCTTTCGCTCCAGCCTTCCAGCTTCAGCAGATCGCACAGTTCAACGTGCGGGTGTTTACCTAATGAAAATGTTGCCATCTTACGCTTCCTCTGCGTCGTGATACTCAACGCATGCTTGCAATGTATTCTGAATCAGGGTTGCTACGGTCATTGGACCCACGCCACCCGGTACCGGTGTGATGTAAGACGCGCGCGCGGCGGCGTCTTCAAATACCACGTCACCCACCACTTTGCCGTTTTCCAGACGGTTAATACCCACGTCCACTACGATGGCGCCTTCTTTGATCCACTCGCCCGGAATAAAGCCCGGTTTACCGACCGCCACGATCAGCAGGTCGGCATTCTCGACGTGCTGACGCAGGTTTTTGGTAAAGCGGTGCGTCACGGTGGTGGTGCAACCGGCCAGCAGCAGCTCCATGCTCATCGGACGGCCAACGATGTTGGATGCGCCAATCACCACGGCGTTCAGACCGTAGGTGTCGATGTTGTAGCGCTCCAGCAGCGTCACAATACCGCGCGGCGTACACGGACGCAGACGCGGTGCGCGCTGGCACAGACGTCCGACGTTATACGGATGGAAACCGTCCACGTCTTTATCCGGTGCGATACGCTCCAGCACCTTCACATTGTCGATGCCCGCAGGCAGCGGCAACTGCACCAGAATACCGTCGATCGCGTCGTCGGCATTCAGGGTGTCAATCAGCTCAAGCAGTTCTGCTTCGCTGGTGGTTTCCGGCAGATCGTAGGAACGGGAGACGAAGCCCACCTCTTCACATGCTTTACGTTTACTGCCGACATAAATTTGCGATGCCGGGTTGCTGCCAACCAGCACAACGGCTAACCCTGGAGCGCGTTTTCCGGCCGCTGTACGCGCCTTCACTTTTTCCGCGACCTCAGAGCGCACCTGCTGCGCAATCGTTTTACCGTCAATAATCTTTGCTGCCATCAGAGAGAGGATTCCGTCTGTAACGTTTGAAAGGGGGATTGCCTATATTTTGTCAGAAGCGAGGCCCGCTGTCAGTCACCCATTGAGAGATTTCCACAATCAGGCCCTAAACCCTGCTCATTGAATGGTCTTTTCCTAAGGGGAATTAGGATGTAGCCTGGAATTATCGCAGTGTTTTGACCTGTTTTAATATTTGTCCGTGGGCTACTTTGTTGCTTCCAAAATAAACTTTCAATTACGCAATTGAATGTGTTTTTTATTCCCGAATTAACCCGGGAAGGGCTTTTTACATTCCAAAGGAACAGATATGAAACTTAGCAATATTGCTTCTTCCGTCATTGCTTCGCTGGTATTGGTTGCGGGTGCAGCTCATGCAGCAGATCCCGTTTCCGTCAATGGCGGTACCGTTCACTTTAAAGGTGAATTAGTTAATGCGGCATGCGCAGTAAATACTGAATCTGCGGATCAGATCGTGACTCTGGGTCAATATCGTACCGCTAAATTCACGAAAGTGGGCGATACCACTTCTAATATTCCGTTCAACATTGAACTGAATGATTGCGATCCAGAAGTGGCTGCCACCGCTGCTGTTGCCTTCACCGGCCAGATTGATGCGACCGATAAAACCCTGCTGGCTGTAACCGCAGGCGATAACGACAACACGGCTAAAGGTGTTGGTATCGAGATCCTGGATAGCGCGTCCAGCACCCTGACACCAGACGGTGCAACCTTCTCCGCAGCGAAAACGCTGATCGCAGGGACCAACACCCTGAACTTCACCGCACGCTACAAATCGACTGCGGCAACCACTGAGCCTGGTCAGGCGAACGCGGACGCCACTTTCGTCTTGAAATACGAATAATCGGCTTTTCAGGGAAGACCGGGCCTCAGGGAAGAGGCCAGTTTGATCCACATCGAGGGCTAAGGATGACCAGAATTGGGCTTCTGTTTCTGCTGACGATTACTGCCGTACAGCCTGTGATGGCGCACCGCGTGGTGGTGGATGGCGGACGGGTACATCTCAAAGGTGAGCTGGTCAACGGCGGTTGCGCCGTGGCGCCCGAGAGTCAAAGCCTGCGCGTGGAGATGGGGCAGTATCGCACCAACGCCTTTCACGGTGTGGGCAGTTTTTCGACGGTGGATGTGCCTTTTACCCTGCGTCTGGTGGATTGCAGTGTGGATGTTTCCCGCACGGTCGGGATGATGTTTCAGGGCATCACGCCCGCTGAAGATCCGCAGGTTTTTCTGGCAACATCCCGTCCCGGCAACAGCCGCGTCAGTAGCGGGATTGGGCTGGCACTTTTCGATTCGCAGAAGCGACAGATTATTCCCAACGCCACCGCCAATAATATGCTGCCGATCGACACGCCCGAGCTGAACTTTCATTTCAGTGCGCGCTATCGGGCTATTTCAGAACACCTTGTGCCGGGCAATATTCAGTCGGATGTCTGGTTTACGTTGATTTATCCATAACGTCGTACACGCCTGCGAACTTAATAGTAAAGGTATTGTTGTGATGAACTCCCTAATAAAACCAGGACTGATCTTTTCGCTTATTTTGATGATGATTTCTCTGCCCGTTCAGGCATCCGGTGGGATTGCTCTGGGGGCGACGCGCGTGATTTATCCGGCCGACGCGAAACAGACATCGCTCGCGATCACGAACAGCAATAAACAAGAGCGCTATTTAATTAACGCGTGGATTGAAAACGATCGCGGGCAGAAAGAAAAAACCTTTGCGGTCACACCGCCGCTGTTTGTCAGCGAACCGGACAGCGAGAACACGCTGCGCATTATCTATGCAGGGCCGCCGCTGCCAACGGATCGCGAATCCCTGTTTTACATGAACGTGAAGGCCATTCCTTCGGTGAACAAAGCCAACCTGGAAGGGAAAAACGTTCTGCAGCTGGCGATTCTGTCGCGTATCAAACTGTTTGTGCGACCAAAAAATCTGGCGATGCCGCCGGAAGAGGCGCTTTCGCAGCTGCGCTTTGAACGCGCGGGCAATCACCTGAAAGTCAGCAATGCTTCACCCTATTACGTCACGCTGGTGAACCTGCAACTGGGCGGCAAGAAGCTGGAAAATATCATGATTGCGCCGAAGAATTCAGCCCAGCAGGCGCTACCTGATGGGGCCAGCGGCACGCTCTCCTGGCAGAGCGTGAATGATTACGGCGCGATTACTCCCGCGCGTCGCGTCAGTCTTTGAGCAGAGTCACAGTGATGAATCCTTCACGATGGCGTTACCGCCCGTGTGTGCTGGCCATAATGGCGGTGCTCTGCCCGGGGATAGCCTGGTCTGAGAACTATTTTAACCCCGCGTTTTTGTCTGATGACACGGCGGGCGTGGCGGATCTGTCGCGCTTTGAGCAGGGGCATCAGCAGGCGCCTGGCACCTATCGCGTGGATATCTGGCGTAACGATGAGTTTATCGGTACCCAGGATGTCCGCTTTGAGGCCGGGGATGAAAATACACCTCCGGTCGCGGGCGGGCTGTCGCCGTGCATCACGCGCGCGATGCTGGACCGCTTTGGCGTCAACATTACTGCCTTCCCTGAACTGCTTAACGTGACCGGCGAAACCTGCGTTCCGCTGGCGACGGCGATCCCCGGCTCGGAGATTGGCTTCAATTTTGCCTCGCTGCGCCTGAACGTCAGCCTGCCGCAGGTGGCAATGCAAAACAGCGCGCGCGGCTATATTCCGCCGGATCAATGGGACGAAGGCATACCGGCGCTGCTGCTGAACTACAGCTTCAGCGGCAACAAAGGCAATGACGCCGACAACAGCTACTACCTGAATCTGCAAAGCGGACTGAACTATGGCCCCTGGCGGCTGCGTAACAACGGTGCGTGGCGCTACACCGAGAGCAACGGGGAAAGCCATCGCGAGTGGCAGAACATCAGCACATCCGCCCAGCGGACAATCATTCCCCTGAAAAGCGAGCTGGTGGCCGGGGACAGCAACACCGGCAATGACGTGTTCGACAGCCTCGGTTTCCGCGGGCTGCGCATGTACTCCTCTGACAGCATGTACCCGGACAGCATGCAGGGCTACGCGCCGACCGTGCGCGGTATCGCCCGCACCCCAGCGAAAGTGGTGATCCGCCAGAACGGGTATGTCATCTATCAGAGCTATGTGCAGGCAGGGGCATTTGCCATCAGCGATCTGAACCCGACATCGTCGAGCGGCGACCTTGAGGTCACGGTTGAAGAGAAAGACGGCAACCCGCAGCGCTATACGGTGCCGTACTCCACGGTGCCGCTCTTACAGCGTGAAGGCCGCATGAAATACGATCTGGTGGCGGGGGATTACCGCAGCGGCAACGACGATCAGGACACGCCGTTCTTCACCCAGGGCACGCTGATTGCCGGCCTGAGCAACGGTTACACCCTGTATGGCGGCACCCAGCTCGCCTCGCGCTACAGCGCCATTGCGCTCGGTGCGGGGAAAAACTTTGGCGACTGGGGGGCGATTTCACTCGATGTCACCCAGGCGCGCAGCCAGCTGGCTGACGACAGTCGCCACGAAGGGCAATCTTTACGCTTCCTGTACGCCAAATCTCTGAACGGATTCGGGACTAACTTCCAGCTGCTTGGCTATCGCTATTCCACCAAAGGGTTCTACACCCTGGATGACGTGGCGTGGAAAGCCATGGAAGGTTACCAGTACAGCGACAGCAAGGACGAGAACGGCGTGTCGGATGTGGTGAGTTATCACAATCTGACGTGGAACAAAAAAGGGCGCTTCCAGGTGAACATTTCCCAGTCGCTGGGGGATTACGGGTCGCTCTATGTGTCGGGCAGCGAGCAAACCTACTGGGGAACCAGCGATTCCAGCGTCTGGTATCAGCTGGGTTATGCCGGCGGCTGGCGGGGCGTGAGCTATTCCGTCTCCTGGTCGTGGAATCAGGCGGTGGGTATTGATGGCACAGACAAGCTGGCCTCGTTCAACGTGTCGGTTCCGTTCAGCCTGTTTACCCGTCACGGTTATCGCCGTGACAGCGCCTTCGATCGCGCCTACGCCACGGCCTCTGCCAGCCGCAACAGCAGCGGAGATACCACCTGGCAGACCGGCGTCAGCGGCACCTTGCTGGAAGATCGAAACCTGAACTACAGCGTGAGTCAGGGACACACCAGCACCAACGGTGCAAGCGGCAGCGCCAGCGCAAACTGGCAGGCCACCTACGGCACCTTCGGGGCCGGATACAACTATTCCCGCGACCAGCACGATCTGAACTGGCAAATGTCAGGCGGCGTTGTAGGCCATGCGGACGGTGTGACCTTCAGCCAGCCGCTGGGGGATACCAACGTGCTAATCAAAGCACCGGGCGCGTCCGGGGTGAATGTCGAAAACCAGACCGGGGTGAAAACCGACTGGCGGGGTTACGCCGTGATGCCTTACGCCACGGTCTATCGCTACAACCGCGTGGCGCTGGATACCAATACCATGAACAACAGTACCGATATCGAAAACAACGTCAGCAGCGTGGTGCCGACCAACGGTGCGCTAGTGCGTGCCAGCTTTGATACGCGCATTGGCGTTCGTGCGCTGCTGACCGTCATGCGCGGCAATCAGCCGGTGCCTTTCGGTGCCGTAGTGCGCGAAACCGGAAGCGGCGTCACCAGCATGGTGGGCGATGACGGGCAAATTTACCTCAGCGGGCTGCCGCTTAAAGGCGAGCTTCTGGTTCAGTGGGGCAACGGCGCCAGCGCCCAGTGCCACGCGCCGTACGTCCTGCCTGAAAAGAGCCTGCAACAGGCAATCACGATGAAGGAGATTCGCTGTGATTAAGAGTCGATACCTGATGGCCGCGCTGCTGGTAATGCTTCCTGTCGCGCACGCGCTGGCCACGGTCTGTGCTAACGAAAACGGTGTGCCGACGGATATCTATTACGATCTGACGGATAAGTTTAATAGTTCCAATAACCAGATTGGGCAGATTGTCACGCTTGCGGAGAAATCCCAGTGGGTGGGGGTCAACGCGGTCTGCCCGAAAGGGACATCGGGCAACACCACCAAGCGCAGCTACGTGACCGATTTCCCGATCACCAGCACCATTGATGGCTACAAATATCTGAAGCTGAATGAGTATCTGGATGGCGCGATGAAGATCACCGACAGCTACTCTGGCGTGTTTTACCCGCCACAGAATTTTATTCAGATGGGGAGCCACCCGAACGTCTCTAAAAATCAACCTTTCGGGGTGAAAGACTCGAATCTGGTGTTTCGCCTGAAGGTGACGCGCCGGTTTATCAATATGGTGGAGATCCCGCGTCAGACGATGTTCCGGGTCTATGTCACGACCACCTCATCGGACCCGCTGACGACCCCGGTGTACACCATCAGCTACAGCGGAACCATCCAGGTGCCGCAGAGCTGCGCCATCAACGCCGGTCAAGTGGTGGAATTCGATTTTGGCGATATTGGCGCCTCGCAGTTTAGCCAGGCCGGGGCGGGAAATCGCCCGCAGAACGTCTCGCCTAAAACCCAGACCATCGCCATAAAATGCACTAACGTGGAGGCCAACGCCTACCTGACTATGCGAGTGGAAACGGAAAAAGTGTCCGGCAATGCGCTGGTTTCTGATAATCCTGATCTCGGTTTTATCGTCGCCAGCACGAACAATACGCCCCTGACGCCCAATAATCTCGCCAGCAAGATCCCGTTCCGCCTGGATGATAACGCCTCGGCAGTGGTTGGGATCACCGCCTGGCCGGTGAGCGTCACCGGGAATAAACCGAGCGAAGGGCGCTTCACCTCACGCGGATATCTTCGCGTGGATTACGATTAAGGAGAGGGCGATGCGTATAGGGATTTTAGTTGCCGCTGTAGCCGTAGCCTTTATGCCTGTGAAAGGCGTGCTGGCGGCAAGCCCACTGGGCGAAATCAACATCGAACTGTACGGCAATATTATCGATTTTACCTGTGTGGCTGAGGGGAGCGACAGCGACAAATCGGTGACGCTGGGCACCTGGCCGACCAAACAGCTCAGTACCACGGGCAGCAGAACCCAGGCGATGCCGTTTACGCTGAAGCTGACCGGCTGCCCACCGGGTGCGGCGTCGATTACCTTTTCAGGAAAAACGGATCCGCAGGACCCAGAACTGCTGGCCTTAAATGATGCCAGCCAGGCGACGAATGTGGCGGTAGAAATACGCGATCGGGATAAAACGCGTCTGCCATTACAGCAGGCGAGCCAGGATGTGGTGGTAGATGAGCAGGGAAATGCGGTTTTGAATTTTTATGCGAATTATATCGCTACGGCAAATAATCCCCAGCCGGGGCGTGCAGATGCCGATGCGACCTTTATGATTAATTATAATTAAGTCTAAACACCCTCCCTGAAACTCACTGGAGTCTCAGGGAGGACTTTCAGATTAAAGCAGTTCGTGCGCTTTGGCATAATCAATCAGCTCTACAATAGTCTGCACACCTAATTTCGAGTAGATGTTGGACTTATGCGCACTAATTGTTTTGTTGCTAAGTAATAATTGCTGCGCGATTTCCTTGTTAGATAATCCATTGGCCAGATAACGCAAAACAGTCACCTCGCGGTTTGATAACGGCATGTCATTTATTGCTCCCCGGTGTGAGCCTTGATGATTTATAAAGCTCAGGGTCTCATAGGGAAAGAAGGAATATCCAGAGAGCAACATTTCCACGGCGTTATAGATATCATTCAGATCTTTTCTTTTGCTCACAAATCCATTTGCACCAGCGCGCATGGCGCGGCCAGCGTAAAACGATTCTGATTTGGAAGACAAAAACAGAATTTTTATGTTGTCATCTAAGTTCTTGATTCTTTTTAGCAATGAAAACCCATCTGTGCCAGGTAATTCGATGTCGAGGATCACCAGATCGATAGGGTGATTGCGAATGTAGTCGAGTGCTTCATGGCTGTCTCCTGACTTGAGTTTAATCTCAATGCTTTTGTTTTTCTGGAGCAGGACTTCAATTGACATTCTGACGATAGGGTGCTCGTCAATAATGATGACGGATGCCGGTTTCATTTTTTATGCCTCAGGTTGTGAAAGCGCAATTGCAATCTGTGCAAAAGTGCCTGGTAAGCCGGAAGGATAATTCTGCAGATCCTTATACGGGGGTAATTCCCTGGAAAAAGCGTAAGCATCCTTGTTTGCATTCTGATAAAAAATGGCAGTAGCGCGTTGGCTTATTAATATTTTGGAAAGAGTAAAGGTATTTCTTATTCTCCTTTGGAACATGCTTATTATACCGTGTAAGTTTTCTCCGAAAAGCCTGTAAATTATTCAGGGCGTGTTTATTAATATGATCTTCTGGAGACGGAAAGTGATTATTTTAAATTTGGGCTAAATCACCAGACATTCCTCTTAATGTGGATTATCCTATTTATGTAATTGCAAAAAATAATAGAATCCCCTCAATGTTAATTTAATGTTGCCATTTCACCCACGGTAAGCGGAATCTTGTTCGCCATCACGGCGGAAGATTTATTGCCGCTTTCCGCGCGTCACCTTCATTTGAAAGTGCTGTTCACCTTTCAGCAAAAAAAGCCGTCGGCTGCAGAAGGATCTGCTGCCAGCAAGGGATGGTGTTTTTAGCGACTCATTGAATACTCACGTTTTTACATCGTTATCATCTTTTTAACGGATGAGATTAAAACTTAACTTCTGGATGAAAATGCTGTTTTTTGATCGCTACGCAGAGATTAACATCACGAGAAATCCTGGATTAGGAATAGTTGTAATCTTTGCATAAATGTTAATTTAAAACATAATTTTAATATTGTGCGTAAGTAATTTCTTAAAGGTCTTTAGGAATTAAGGGGTTATTCGGAAGAGGAGACAGAAAGGCGATGCAGCAGATGCAGTAATTCCTGACGATGGTTTAACCCTAATTTACTGAGAATTCGTCCCAGACGATAAACCACGCGGCTGTAAGGGCGCTGGCGAAAAAGCGCAATATTTCTTAGTGATTCCCCCTGTGTCAGATATTGCAGGACAAACCACTCTTCTCTGGAAAAGTAGATGTGGCGATTATTCACGGGAGGGAGGGCCGTCGCTAACGCATGTTGCAGCGCCTGAGCCGGAAGCTGGCGCTCAAGCACATCAAAGGGACCGCTGGTTTTGCAAAACAGCCGGGCGTCATAGTCATCAGCGCGTATCAGCAGGCTCACGGCAGTGTAGGGGGGATACAGAATGGCGCGTCGAAGCGTGGTGAGCATCTCCATCAGCGGCATCGTGCGGCTCTCCATATCGACAACCAGTCTGGCCGAGGGCCAGTTTTCCAGCGCGCTGAAGGCCGATTCAAGCGTGTCATATCCGCAGCAGTGTTTCAGGGGGGATGGGCCGTGCTGAATTCCTGCATGCAGGAAACGATCGTGGGTCACGAGAACGATAAAGGGGGCGTCGGGTCTGCGTGTCTGGTTGATGGATTGACTCAAATAAACAAGACGATCAAAAAAAGGGGCGCTGGAACGCGAATGTGAAAAACCCAGCGAATCGCTTCCTTTACGACGACGCCGATAGCGGCGTACGGTCATGCGCATAGATTCTCTCTCAGGCTAATGTCCTTTTTTCTTCAGACCAGCCTACAGACGGCCAGTAATATCCCTGACCGAATCCCGCTCCTGCCTGCAGCGCGTACTCCCGATCCCTGTTTGACTCAATACCTTCAATCAGCACATTGCTGGCGACCTGTGCGCAGAGATTTACCAGCTGGGCTAGCGCAGGCGAGCCTTTTTTTCGCCAGAACGCCATCTTATCGATCTTGACGCCACATAACGGTAAACGACAGCCTAAAAATGGACGAACAGATGCCGTGTTTACGTCATCAAGCCAGAGATGGCATCCGCGTTCGACGAGCGTCCACCAGTGGCGGGTCACGCGCTCACGCATGGGAGCCGGAAGTCTGAAGAGTGCGCTGGGTTCGACAATTTCAATATTCTGGCCGGCGTTAAGCAGCGGCAGGATTCGGGCGAAGGATTCTGAGTCACTCAATACGGTTATCGGCAGGTTGATAAAAAGGTTTTTAGCGTAAAGTGTGTTTTTTAACATGGCGAGCTGCAGTTCTAGCAGCCTAAGCGACTGTTTCACCGACTGTTGCTGAAAAAACGCTTCACTTTGCTCAGGGGAGGCGAGAAGGCTAAGCACTTCGCGCCCGACCACTCGCGAAGAGGAGAGGGCCACGATGGGCTCCAGCTTGATGCCGATAATCTCTGGCGAGACGCTACGCAGTGGGGGGAGATCGCATTCTGGCAAGCAGGAATGGTTAAGCGGGAATGGGGAGGTCACTACACTGTCCTGTTATCTTCCGGCTCCTCGGCGCCGGGATACCGGAGGCTAGTGTGAGAGCGATGGTCGGCAGAAAATACCAGGCGTTACTTAAACGGCGTTAAGCCTTTTCGTAGAGTCATCAAGTGGCAGAAAAATGAGAGGAATGTCGAAAAAACAGACGTATTGACGAGGGATAAACAGGGGGATGGTGAGAAGGCAGGCGATTGCGCTAAAAGGCATTGACTCACTAGCCATTGACCGTATAATTCCAGGCGTTTCACACCGCAAGTGCACGCTTCTCCGTGCGCCCTTAGCTCAGTTGGATAGAGCAACGGCCTTCTAAGCCGTAGGTCGTAGGTTCGAATCCTACAGGGCGTACCATTTAGTCGCTGCTACTCACGCCATCACCACGTTAAGCAACTCCTCCACCGGTAGCGGTCGGCAAAAATAGAAACCCTGCAAGAAGTCGATCTGTTTAGCACGCAGATAGTTCGCCTGTACCTGTGTTTCCACCCCTTCGGCAATAATCTTCAGATGCATGTTTTTGGCCAGCGCAATCATGCTGTCCACGAGCCGTGTATCGGCACTGACGCCAATCTGGCTGATAAACATTTTATCGATCTTGATGAATTCCGGATTCAGGGCAGAAATATAGGACAGGTTCGAATAGCCGGTGCCAAAGTCATCCAGCGCGACAGAGATGTTGGCGCGCCGCAGGGTAGCAAACCAGTTGCTCAGCTGCGGGGTGAAATGCAGCGGGTGTCTCTCGGTGATTTCCATCACCACCTGACTCTGATTCGCGTCGCATTTCTTTAATAGCTCGCAGGTGTCGATCTCGAAATTCGGATCGAGACAATTTTGCGCGCTGATATTAATGCAAATGTAAGTTCCCACCGGGAAGTGCTGAATCGGGTGTTCGAGATCGGCAATCACCTGCTGGATAAGCTGATGGGTCAGCGAAATAATCAGGCCGTTTTGCTCTGCCAACGGGATAAACACGTCGGGTGAAACATCACCATAGATGGGGTGCCGCCAGCGGGCGAGGACTTCGATGCCCGCGATTTTCCCGGTCTGCGCGTTGATAAACGGCTGATAAACAGGGGTGATTTGCTTTTGCGCGATGGCCGTTTTCAGGGTTTTCAACCCAGGCCGGGCGGGGATCGTTTTAAAGCGTGACAGACCGCGGATCAACGATGATCCCAGCCCGTTGAGAAACGTAGGATCTTTTTTAAGGGTGTTTTCCATAGGTCACTTTTATCGCGTTTCCGTCAGGCAAACCGGGAGGGTTTACCTGACGAGAAGGGGGGAATCACAGGCTGGATTAGAATTTCACCCAGTCGTCCTGGTCGCTGACGCTCTCTTTTTTGCCGGGAGGGAGCGCAATAACATGCCCTTTGCCTGCCGGACGGCTCTCCTTAAGCTGGCGTGGGGTATTCGATACATGGAAGATCGACACCACCTTTTCAAGCTGCACGGCCTGATCTTCCAGCGAACTGGCCGCAGCGGAGGATTCTTCAACCAGCGCGGCGTTCTGCTGCGTGGTGGTATCCATCTCGGCCATCGCCTGCGCAATCTGCGAAATCCCACGGCTCTGTTCGTCCGTCGCGGTCGCGATTTCACTCATGATATCGCGCACCTGCGCCACCGATTTTTCAATTTTGAACATCGCGGCACCGGCGCCTTCCACCAGGTTAAAACCGGTATCGACGTGAACGGCGGATTCGTGGATCAGGTTCTCAATCTCTTTTGCCGACTGCGCGCTGCGTTGCGCCAGGGTGCGCACTTCGGCGGCGACGACCGCAAAGCCTTTCCCCTGATCGCCCGCGCGTGCGGCTTCGACGGCGGCATTGAGCGCGAGAATGTTGGTCTGAAAAGCTATACTGTTAATCACCGTGGTGATCTCAGAAATGCGGTGCGAGCTGAGTCGCACATTTTTCATGGTATCGATCACTTTCTGGGAAATCAGGCTGCCTTCGCTGGCATTTTGCGACGCTTCTTCCGCCAGCAGGCGCGCCTGGTTAGCGTTTTCCGCATTCAGCGCGACGGTGGAGGTCAGCTCTTCCATGCTGGCTGCCGTCTCCACCACGGCAGCAGACTGCTGCTCGGTGCGTGAAGATAAATCCATATTGCCTGCGGCGATTTCCGTGGAGGAGCGGGCCACGCTTTCCACCCCTTCGCGCACGTCATTAATAATGCTTTTCAGGTTTTCGTTCATGGTTGAAACGGCCTGCATCAGCAGCCCAGGTTCGTCATGACGCGTGCTGGTCAACGTACTGGTGAGATCGCCTTTGGCGATTTGCTCTGCGACGCGCAAAGTTTCGTTCAGCGGACGGGTGATCGATGCGGTGATCCCCATTGCCAGCAGCAGGCCAAGGGCAATGCCAATGGCAGCCACAATGCTCATCTGTAGCCGGACGCCATCAACGGTCTCAACCACTTTCTGTTGCTGTCTGGCGAACATCGACTGAATGGTCTCAATCAGTGTCTCTGCTTTATCTGTCAGGGTGTCTGAGAGGGTCGATTGCTCTGCCCACACAACTTTGTAGTGGTCGAGTTCTGCAGCGATTGCCTGCATATCTTTAAGAGTGCTGTTCAGCCAGGCGTTTTGATCTTCCGGCACAAACTGCAGCATCTCTGTTATCCCGTTTTTGGCCGCGTCCAGACGCGTCAGGACGTTTTGCTTTGCCGCCTCCGTCGGGTGCTGCTTATAGAGAGAGACCTGGGAGTCAATATCGCTCAGGATGAAGGCCACCTGGGACGCAACCAGCGTCTGCTGTGGAGTTAACGCCGCGCTGTGGCTTAATTTCGATGCGATTTCTGAGTTATCGCACAGGGATTGCGTATTAAGTTTGCGCTCACTGTCCGTTTTTTCGCTCGCCGCTTTGGTAAACGGCGTAAGGGACGCGATGTAGTTTTTCACCGCAGCGTCCGTCTTATCCACGGAAACTTTTCCCTCAGGCGTCCAGGTGTAAGTTTCAAGCCGGGCGATCATATCCTGCATCGTCTGGGCGGCATCGTTGGTCTGATCGAGATACTTCTGATCCTGCGTATACAGATAGTTCAGACGGGCCAGTCGCACGGCAGACAGTGCGTTAAACAGGCCGGTGGTATGTTCATTTTTCTCGACGCGATCCTGAATGCTCACCATCCCCAGCATTCCCGACAGCAGAATGGCCAGTGTCACCAATAAAATAGTCGAAAAGCCGAACAAGAGTTTTCGGCTGACTTTTAAATTTTGAAAACGATTCATTACACTCATCTATTTTTCCCGGGCCGGTTTTTACCGAGCGACAATATTTTTAGCTATGTTGCCATCATTAATGGAATGCAAAACATGAAACTGAAGAAGTAAAAAAAAGCCCTTTGCACTCAGGTACGAAGGGCAAAACCGCTGAGTTGACATCACTCACTCAGGGGATCAGACTCCTCCTCTTTTTTAACAGAGTGAGCAGGGAGTTCGCTCATTCTATAATATACGGGGACGACATCCTGGTAATTAATGATGTAACCATGCCCTCTAATATTGCGAATAAAGTCCTCGGGTAATCCAAGAAGATTCAGTTTGTTGTTCAGATTATGGAGCACTTGCCATAAACGCTGGGTCGAAGGACTGAGGTTATTGTCCTCCCAGATCTTTTCGAACAACTCTTCTTTGGCGATGACTTTCTTACGACCATGTTCCAGCAAATATAGGAAAAGCCGTAACATTGTTTCGTTAAAATAGATTGATGCAAACGCCACACTTTTATCGTTGTGACTACCGGTAAGTCGGTACAGTCTGCGATTGGTAATATCGAAGTGAATTTCATCACCAATCATAAAGCCATATAGACGATAGCCCATCTCTTTATTCCTGCATTAGAGTCAACCTGACATACGCCGCTGGAAATACACTTTTCTAATAAACCATACATTTTATAAGGTGGATTATATGTATGCCGTTCGTGCTTTCCAATACACAACCCCATGCGCTATAAGAAACCCTGTGTTGACGATTTGTTTATAGAGTTTCTATTTACATAAGTTGCATCTGTAGTGCTAAGCACCTTGTTTTTTATGATTTCTGGAGATTAATGCTAAAAACGCGTAATGAATCAACCACTCAACATAAAGTCGCGAAGTTTTCTGGTTTTCAAGCATCAATGGCTGATTGTGAGTGTCGATGATCACGTTTCCTTCATCCATAGGTTTCCGATGCCACAACTTTAAGAATTGCCTGACAAAAACGTGAGTGAAGTTATATGATTTATACTGATTAAGAGGCTTAAGGCGCGAGCGAAGAGCGGTTTTTTGCATGAAGGTGTTTATTTCAACCTGCTGATATATAATAACTAAATTCTGAATCAGGTTTTCTATGTCAACTATCGATCGCACCATGAAAAAAGTGTACGTCATCAACGATACCTTGCTGTTTGAACCTGATTTGCGGCGTCTCGGTCCGCTGGACGGGTATCCTCAGAGGGCTACCACGCTTCATGGCCCGGTGAGCGAGTGCCTGCTTTTACTCCTTGAAAACAACAACCATGTCGTGACGCAGCGGGTTCTGTTTGCCTCCATTTGGGAGAAACAGGGGGCGATTGTCAGTACCAACGCCCTTTACCAGACCATTTCCCAAATCCGCAAGGCGCTGAAATTTGCGGGGTTGGAAGAAAACATCATTAAGACCCTGCCTAAAGAGGGGTTTAAGTCGATTGCGCAGCTGCGCGAAGGGGAGCTGGACGAGTTTATTCGCCCGCAGACAACGGCGCTGGTTTCGGTTTTGCCCGAAGAATATCCCGTCGCAGAGGTTACGGCGGTAGCTGTTTCTGAGATGATTCGCAAACCCCCTTTTTTCCCGGCAAAGCTTGCCTATGGGGTGGCTGGCGTTCTTTTTCTGCTCTCCTGCGCGATATCGTACTTTCTGATTAAAGATGATAAGTCCTCTCTGACGCATTATCAGTCGGTGAGTCAATTTAACGGATGTGACGTATATTCATCCTGGCGGGATAAAGAGAAAACCAGTGAAATGCTGGCGGGGCTGGCGAAACGTTATCCCATTCAGTGCAAACCCGGAGGGGTACTGTGGATGACAAGCAGTTTTTCCCAGCAGGCTCATTCGGTCATTATTTGCGACCGTCCGCTAAAGAACAAAAATGCGCAGTGTGATTCCATTATTTACAGGCCGCAGAATCATGATGATGAATAAAATAACGCTGCGCTGGACGTTAATTGCTCTGGCCATTGCCGCACCCTTGCTTTATGCGTGGTATATTCATTACCAGCGTAATCACTTCAGCTGCGAAGCGCATGTAACGGTGGTAGACGATAATTATCTTCTCGACGTCATGATGGATTATTCATTTATGAACGGGGAGGGTAGCTATGCAACGTCCGGGGAATATACCCAGAAAGGCCAGCCACCTGTCGAAGTCAGTAATAAAATTGCGTTTAATTACTGGCGAGAAGCGGGGGATATTATTATGGTGTCCAGCGACACCAGTGGACGCCCAAAAAGAAATGAAGCCTTCAGGTTGGATGTCCCGGACTTTTTCCGTCTGCGCGATCGCGGCCTTAAAGTTCAGATAACGCCGGCGAACGCCTCCAGCTATTTCATTATCTACAGAAACGCGCCTGTTATTTATTGCGCAAAAGAGTAGATGAGGTGACCTAACGCCCTCTCATCCCTGCTTGTTTTATCTTGTTGCCCATTTTTACGCTTGATCATATAAAGATAATGAGTATAGTTCTCATTCTCTTTAGTGTTTGTGGGCAGCGACGGACGATTCCCGCATCAACAGTGAGCGCAGATCTCACACGGAACACTGAGTGTTAACGGTGGACTCTGCACTGGCCTCACAGCCTGTAAAACAACCTTAATCGCACAGCAGCATGCGACGCAGTTTCCCGCCTGATTCTCTTTTTGAACGGTAAAGGATGTTCCTGATGACAAAAAAATTGTCCGCGCTGGCGCTGCTTGTGGCTGCCTCTCTTTCCGGCTGCGCCGCGCAGCATGCCGCCAAACCTGCCCCTGAAGCACACACCGCCGTAACCGCGCCGGCGGAAACCGGCGTGGTGAAGCGTGAACTGGCCGACGGCTTATACGAAATGGTGCTCAGTCCGAAAGGCGATGCGCTGTATGTCGCTAGCGCCGAAGGGTTTAAGGACGTGCAGGGCGGGGTGATCTACAAACTCGATCCCACTACGCTCAAAACCATTGGCCGCAGTCATACGGATCTGAAAAACTTTGCGCTGGCGATATCAAAGGATGGCAGTACCGTCTATGCGACCAACTCGCTGGACGGCGGTATCAGCGCCATCAGCACCGCGGACGGCAAAGTGAAAAATCGTCTGCTGTTCACCGAGCGCAACAAAGAAGGCTTCCCGTACGGGGCGCGCCAGGTGCTGCTCCATGACGGCACCCTTTACATTGGCGGTGTCGCCGATCCGGCAGTGGTCTGGGTGGTGGATGCCGAAACGCTCAAGCTGAAAAAAACCATCAAAAATGCCGGGCAGTGGGTGACGGGGCTGCTGTGGTCTGAGCAGACTCAGCGCATATACGTGGCTAACGGCGGCGGCGAAATCCTGATTATCAATCCGCGCAACAATCGCATCGAAAAACGCTGGAAACCGCTCGGCGACAAACCGGCGCTGCTGCTTAACCTGGCAGAAGACAAGGCCACGGGTCGCCTGTTCGTGACCGATAACTCCAAAGCCAAAACCACGCTGGTGCTGGATATCCACACCGGCGAAGTGATTAAGCAGCTCGATGTGGGCGATTCGCTGGCGGTGAAATTCAACGCTAAACGCAACGAGCTGTACATTACCCAGCGCGAAAGCGGAAAACTGCTGAGCCTGGATGCCACGACCTATGCCGTTAAACAGAGCTGGGATCTGCCTCCGAATCCAAACAGCCTGCTGCTGTCGGAAGATGGCCAGACGCTGTACGTCACCGTCAAACAGGCGTTCAACAAAGACCACTCCACGAACGGACCGGACAGCGTTGTCAGAATTTCACTGAAATAAACCTCTTATAAATTATCAGGCCCGGCGACGGGCCATTTTGCGCGTATGTTGAACGAGTTAATCATGAACAACACCAGAATGAACAAAACGCTGCTGGCGCTCGCCATCGGCGCGGTTACGCACTCCGCTTTTGCGGCGGAGACCCCAAAAGAAGAGACCCTCGTGGTGCAGTCTGCGCCGGTCAGCGATTTCAAACCGGGCGGCGATCAGCTGGTGCCCGCATTCCTTGACGGACAGGTCGCCAACGGTGGCCGCATGGGAATGCTCGGCCAGCAGAACGCGATGGACGTGCCTTTTAACATTATCAGCTACACCTCGAAGCTGGTGGAAGATCAGCAGGCTAAAACCATTGCCGATGTGGTCGCCAACGATGCGGGCGTGCAGTCGGTGCAGGGCTACGGTAACAGCGCGGAAAGCTATCGCATTCGCGGCCTGAAATTCGACGGCGACGACATGACTTTTGGCGGTCTCTCCGGCGTGCTGCCGCGTCAGGTGGTCGATACGCAGATGGTTGATCGCATTGAGATCTTCAAAGGTGCCAACTCCCTGATGAACGGCGCGGCAAGTTCCGGCGTCGGCGGGATGATCAACCTTGAGCCAAAACACGCGGGCGATACGCCGCAGGCCAAAATTGGCGTCGATTACACTTCTGATTCGCAGATTGGCACCACGCTGGACGCCGGTCGGCGCTTCGGGGAGAGTGACCAGTTTGGCGCACGCGTGAACCTGGTCCACCGCGAAGGAGAAGCACCGGTCGCCAACGACCGCCGTCGCACCACGCTGCTCTCTACCGGGCTGGATTTCAAAGGTGACACCTTCCGCACCTCCCTGGACATGGGCTATCAGAAGAAAACCTTCCATGGCAGCGAAACGGGCGTCAACATTTCCGGGGTCGACTTCGTGCCGACACCACCGAAAAACGATCGTAACTACTCGCAGAAATGGGCCTACAGCAACATCGAAAACGAATTCGGCATGTGGCGCAGCGAGTATGACATCACCGATAACTGGACGGCTTACACCGGGCTGGGCGCGCAGCACGCCCACGAAGAGGGGCTGTACAGCGGCGCGAAGCTGATGGATAAGAGCGGTAACGCCACGGCAACACGTCTGGATACCAATCGCATCAGCGACGCCGTGAGCGGCATGGCAGGCATTCGCGGTAACTTCGATACCGGTTTCGTGTCGCACAAGGTCAACGTGGGCTACTCCGCAATGACCAAAAACGAAAAAATCGCGTGGAAGATGTCGGCGGCAGCGGATAACCCGATCACCAACATCTATCACAATACCGGCGTGGATAAACCTGACAGCAGCAACTTCAATGGCTCCGGCGGTAACTACAGCGATCCGTTGACCAGCGGCCGCACCCGCACTCAGGGCTGGTTGCTCAGCGATACCCTTGGCGTACTTGACGACAAACTCTTGTTTACCGCTGGCGCGCGCCATCAAAAAGTGGTGATTCGCGGATACAACAAAATCACCGGTGCGGAAAACGACGCCGATGGCTTTGACGGCAGCAGCTGGATGCCAACTTACGGCGTGGTCTACAAACCGTGGGACGAACTTTCGCTCTACGCTAACCACACCGAAGCGCTGCAGCCGGGTAAAACCGCGCCAGACACCGCGACTAACTACGGGCAAAGCACCGGGATTGTTCACTCGAAGCAGAACGAAGTGGGCGTGAAAGCAGACTTAGGACGGGTGGGCGGCTCTTTGGCTCTGTTCGAAATCAAAATGCCATCGGCGATCCTCGACAGCGTGACCAAACATTACGGTCTGGATGCCGAGCAGCGTAACCGCGGCGTTGAGCTGAACGTATTCGGCGAGCCGATGCTGGGAATGCGTCTGAATGCCAGCGCCACCTGGCTGCAGGCAGAAATGACCAAAACCAACAACGGGCTGAATCAGGGTAACAAGGTCATCGGCGTACCGAATTTCTATGCGGTGCTGGGTGCGGAATATGACATCAAACCGATCGACGGCCTGACGGCGACCGCGCGCGTGAACCACTCCGGCTCTCAGTACGCGGATCTGGCGAACAGCAAAAAACTCGACAGCTACACCACGCTGGATCTGGGCATGCGCTATCGCTTCGCGGTAAACCAGAACCAGAATCAAATGACCGTGCGTGCCGGTATCGACAACGTGACGGACGAAAACTACTGGGCAAGCGTGGACGACTCCGGAACTTACCTGTTCCAGGGCGAGCCGCGTACCTTCAAAGTTTCCGTCGGCTACGAGTTCTAAGTTTTACCCTCGTTATCAGGGGCACGGATGCCCCATCCATTTCTTAAGCGTGCGCCAGCGCAAACGCAATTGCGGCGTGAACGGTCACAATCTGCGCGCGCGTACAGGCCTCTGGCGTGGTGCCGGGGCTGTCGGGATAAACTTCCGTGGTGGTGGTAAACGGCGCGCCGGTAAGGGTGGCGCACAGATGATAGGCATGAATGTCATATTCCACCACGCCCTCGCTGACGACGGTGAACTCCATCATTTTGCCATTCTCATCGGCAGGGGCGATATGGGTGACTTTCTTCACGGCGTCGATAATCGCCTGCTGGAAATCCAGCCGTGAATTCTGCGTATCGCTCACCAGATAGTAGCCATCGGGAATTGTCCCCGGCTCAAACGGCAGTCCGTCGCGCGCGGCCTTCGCCGGTCGGAACTCGCTCTCATCGCTGTCGGTGGTTTCGTGCAGATCAACGTGCAGCAGGAATTTGCCTTTCAGCGGGGCGGTTAACGCCATCAGCGCGCGGGCTTCTTCGCCTTCACCTTGTGGCCAGAACTGGCGGTTGGTATCCACGGCTTCATAGGTCCAGCGAGTGATATGCTCGTAGGCCCACGGGCTGACGCACGGCACCACCAGTAGATTGATTTTCCCCGCATACTCATTCTGATACTCCGCCAGGAAGTTCAGCGCGCCCATCACGCCACTGGTTTCGTACCCGTGAACACCGCCGGTAATCAGCGCGACGGGAAGGTTGTCGTCCCAGTCTTGTGATTTTACGGCCATTAGCGGGAAGGTCTGGTCGCCGTAGTGTAATTCGCCATACTGACTTACGTCGTAGCGAGGCTTGAGGGCATTGATCGCGTCAAGTACGTCCGTCTGATAGCTGCGAAAACGCGTCTGGTTCTCGCGCCACTGCTGTTTTTCCGCCGCAGTCCATGGCTGGCCTGGCGTACCGATAGGGTAGAACTGTTTCTCAGTCATAGGTCACTCTGTCAGTGTAGGGTTCTCAATATCATACCCAGCCGCGCTTTTAAATTCATATGGGTATTTGAGCCGGGCCTGCAACTTGCTCCTGCTGACCCGAAGTGTTAAAAGGTGCCCCTTCCAATAAAAATACACAGGGGTCAGACGTGAAAGACGCGTCATCCGCTTCAGACAATGCGGTTTCTGAAGCCTCGTCGGAACAGACACCGACGCTGCAACGTGGTTTGCAAAATCGACATATTCAATTAATTGCCCTCGGCGGCGCGATTGGTACCGGACTGTTTCTCGGCATCGGACCAGCGATTCAAATGGCCGGGCCTGCGGTACTGCTGGGATACGGCATTGCGGGCGTGATTGCCTTTCTGATTATGCGCCAGCTCGGCGAAATGGTCGTCGAAGAGCCGGTTTCTGGCTCTTTCGCCCACTTTGCTTACAAATACTGGGGACCGTTTGCAGGCTTCCTGTCCGGCTGGAACTACTGGGTGATGTTCGTGCTGGTCGGCATGGCTGAACTCACCGCCGCGGGCATCTACATGCAGTACTGGCTGCCGGATGTCCCGACGTGGATCTGGGCCGCCGCCTTCTTCATTATTATCAACGCCGTAAACCTGGTGAACGTGCGTCTGTATGGCGAAACGGAATTCTGGTTCGCGCTGATCAAAGTGCTGGCGATTATCGGCATGATCGGCTTTGGCCTGTGGCTGCTCTTCTCCGGGCACGGTGGCGAGCGCGCGAACATCAATAACCTGTGGAAACACGGCGGTTTCCTCGCGACCGGCTGGAACGGGCTGATTATGTCCCTGGCGGTGATCATGTTCTCCTTTGGCGGGCTGGAGCTGATTGGGATCACGGCGGCAGAAGCGCGCGATCCGCACAAAAGCATTCCGAAAGCGGTCAACCAGGTGGTCTACCGTATTCTGCTGTTTTATATCGGTTCGCTGGTGGTTCTGCTGGCGCTCTACCCGTGGGTAGAGGTGAAATCCGACAGCAGCCCGTTTGTGATGATTTTCCATGATATGAACAGCAACCTGGTGGCATCGGCGCTGAACTTTGTCATTCTGGTGGCGTCGCTCTCGGTCTATAACAGCGGCGTCTACTCTAACAGCCGCATGCTGTTTGGCCTCTCCGTTCAGGGCAACGCGCCGAAGTTCTTAACGCGCGTCAGCCGTCGCGGAGTACCGGTCAATTCGCTGCTGCTCTCCGGGGGCATTACCTCGCTGGTGGTGCTGATCAACTATCTGCTGCCGAAAGAGGCCTTTGGCCTGCTGATGGCGCTGGTGGTGGCTACCCTGCTGCTGAACTGGATCATGATCTGCCTGGCGCACCTGCGCTTTCGTGCGGCTATGCGTCGTAAAGGGCGTGAGACGCAGTTCAAGGCGCTGCTCTACCCGGCGGGAAACTACCTGTGTATCGCGTTTCTCGGCATGATTCTGGTGCTGATGTGCACCATCGATGACATGCGTCTGTCGGCGTTCCTGCTGCCCGTGTGGGTGGTATTCTTGTTTGTGGCCTTTACCTTATCGCGCAGTAAAGCGCGCTAACCAAAAGCCCGCCGGCGGAGTCGCTGGCGGGCTTTCACATCATCTCATCAGAACAGATAACTCATGCTCACTGAGACACTTCGCGGTTCGCCATACACCGCCGAGTCGTCGAGATACGAGTAATATTCCCGATCAAACAGATTGCTGACGTTGGCCTGCACCGCCAGCTGTTTGGTCAGCTGATACTTCGCGAACAGATCGACAAGCGGGTAGCTGCCCTGGTACAGACGCTGGGTTTCGCCATCCGGCCCGGTTACGTCTTTATACACCCGGTTTTGCCAGTTCACGCCGCCGCCGACCGTCAGGTCCGGCAGTACCGGCACGCGATAGCGGCTGAAGAGTTTGAGCTGGGTCTGCGGCGCATAGCTGTTGAAGCGGCCATCCGTATCGGTGGCGACGTAGCGCGTGGCGCTGAAGGTCAGCTGCAGATCGTCGGTCACGGCGCCGTTCACTTCAAACTCGGCCCCTTTGCTCACCGCCCCTTTTGTCGCACGGTAGGCCTGCTCGCTGGAGCCGTTGACGAACTCTCCGCTGATCGCCTCCGCCGCGTTTTCCTGCTCGATACGGAATACCGCAACGTTGGTGGTCAGGCGACCGTCCATCCAGTCGGCTTTCAGGCCGGTTTCGTAGTTTTTGCCGGTTACCGGCGAGAGCCACGCGCCATCTTTGCTGCGCTTGGTCTGCGGCGCGAAAATCGAGGTGTAGCTGGCGTACGCCGAAAGCGCGTCGGTGATATCGAACACCAGGCCGCCGTACGGAGTGGTGTTGTATTTACGCATATCGCCACTGCTGCCGTTAGTGCTGTACTGGGTGTAACGCGCGCCTAAAATCAGCGACAGGGGATCGGCCAGCGACAGGCGTGTCGCCGTGTAGGCCGATTTCTGGCGCACGATGTCATCGGCGTTTTGATACCAGTCACCCCACGCCGGTTCCGCCACGCTTCCATCCCAGTTGTTGTTAAAGATGCCCACGCTGTCCATCGGGCCATCCTTACTGAAAGTGGCGTTATGCTGGCGGCTGTAGCTGGCCCCGGCCATCAGCTGGTGCTGGCGGCCAAGCAGTTCAAACGGGCCGCTGGCGTAGGAGTCAAAGGAGTCGAGCGTACGTTTGCCGCGATCTTTGCTCCCCCAGCCGCTCGCGCCGTCGCCCGTGGTCGCGTCCGGATTGCCCATCACATAGAGCAGCGTATCGTTAAAGTTCTGCTCGCCGTGGGTGCCGTTGAAACGCACCGACCAGCCGTTATCCCAGCTGTGGGAGAGGTTCGCGAACACCTTGCGGGACTCGATGGAATAGCCCGTCCAGTCCGCCGAGGTGTTGACGTTACGATCGTAATGGGTGCGCGAACCGTTGCTGTAGAGGCTCGGCAGGCCGCCCCAGGTCGGGTTGGCGGTGTTGGTCTGCTGATAATCCCAGCCGAGTGAAAGGGTGGTGTGGTCCGTAAGATCCGCATCCATCACGCCGTAGAGAAATTTTTTGCGTTTACCGTAGCGATCCAGCCAGCTGTCCTGATCCTGATAACCGGCGATCACCCGTCCGCGAAGGCTGCCGTCAGCGTTGAGCGGGGCAGAGAGATCGGCCACGTAGCGCTGCTTATTCCAGCTGCCATAGCTGGCGCTGACGTTGCCGGTCACGGTTTTGCTGTCGGCGCGTTTACGCACCATATTCATCGATGCCCCCGGATCGCCCGCACCGGTCATCAGTCCCGCCGCGCCGCGCACCACTTCGATACGATCGTAAATCGCCGTATCTTCCGTCGCATCGCCAAAGTTCCACGCGTCGCCCATGGACGTCGGGATGTCATCGTAGGAGAAGTTGGTGATCTCAAAGCCACGGGAGAAATAGTTCGCGCGCTCGCTGTCGATCTGCTGTGACGACACACCGGTGGCGTTGGTCAGTACCTCATCGATGGTTTGCAGGTCCTGATCCTTCATGCGCTGCTGCGTTACGACGCTCACCGACTGCGGAATATCGCGTGGGGCGAGCAACATTTTGGTCCCTGCGCGCGTGGTTTTAACCGCGTAATCCTGCTGCTCATCCACCGGGGTGTTTGCGTCGCCGTACACCACCATCTCCTGTTCGCTTTTGTTTTCTGCTGCCAGTGCCGGGTGAACGACGGTCTGGATTGCCAGCGCGATAAGTGAAACCGCGAACGGTTTCGTGATTTCCTTGCCATTAAAAGAGGTCATGTTTCCTGTCCGGAAGAGTTGTTATGTGATTTTTTTTGAATGAGAATCGGAATCATAATTATTTAATGAATTAAGCGCAGACTAATTTATCGGCCAAATGTAACTAAATATGTAAATTCCGAGAAAGCGTGGGAGAAGGGGGCGGAAATTTAGATCGTGACCGTTCTCGCAGTTCTGTTTTGATTCGCAGGATCTTTATTTTGTAATCGATTACTTTTTAGTTGACGAGGTTTGTAATCGATTACTTTTTAAGGGTGAGGCTTATCATGGTGTCAACAACTGAAAGTAGTGGAAAGGCGATAGCCCAGCATCGGCTGCTGGTGCCGCGGCTGTCGCTGATGATGTTCTTACAGTTTTTTATCTGGGGAAGCTGGTCGGTCACGCTCGGGCTGGTGATGACTCAGCACAACATGTCCCTGCTGATTGGCGATGCGTTCTCCGCCGGGCCCATTGCCTCGATTCTGTCGCCGTTTGTGCTCGGGATGCTGGTGGACCGCTTCTTCGCCTCGCAGAAGGTGATGGCCGTGATGCACCTCGCTGGCGCGGCGATCCTGTGGTTCGTGCCGGGGGCGCTGATCGCCGAAAACGGTGCGCTGCTGATAGGCCTGCTGTTTGGCTACACGCTCTGCTACATGCCGACGCTGGCGCTGACCAACAACATCGCGTTTCACAGCCTGGCGAACGTCGACAAAACGTTCCCGGTGGTGCGCGTCTTTGGCACCATCGGCTGGATTGTCGCCGGGATTTTTATCGGCGTGACCGGCGTGGCGTCGAGCGTGACCATTTTCCAGGTCGCGGCGGTAAGCTCCGTTCTGCTGGCGCTCTATAGCCTGACGCTGCCGCACACGCCAGCTCCGGCAAAAGGCATGCCCGTTGCCGTGCGCGATCTGTTCTGTGCGGATGCCTTCGCGCTCCTGAAAACGCGCCATTTCTTTATCTTCTCCCTGTGCGCGATGCTGATCTCCGTTCCGCTGGGCACTTATTACGCGTACACCGCCTCCTATCTCGCTGACGCCGGTATCCGTGATGTCAGCACCGCCATGTCCTTCGGGCAGATGTCCGAGATCGTCTTTATGCTGGTCATCCCGCTGCTGTTCCGCCGTCTCGGGGTGAAATACATGCTGCTGATCGGCATGCTGGCGTGGTTTGTGCGTTACGCCTTCTTTGCGCTTGGCGTCAGCGAAGAGGGACGCTTCCTGCTCTATCTCGGCATTTTGCTGCACGGCGTGTGCTATGACTTCTTCTTTGTCGTCGGCTTTATCTACACCGACCGCGTGGCGGGCGAAAAGGTAAAAGGCCAGGCCCAGAGTATGGTGGTGATGTTCACCTACGGCATCGGCATGCTGCTCGGCTCGCAGATTTCTGGCGCGCTGTATAACAGCCTGGTGGCGGGGCAGGCCGTGCCGCAGGCGTGGGTCACATTCTGGTGGATCCCGGCGATAGCTGCCGCCGCGATCGCGCTGATTTTCCTTATCGCATTCAAATATGATGAAGATAAGGCGTAATTTTCTGGAGGTGTTATGAGGACGATTAAGGGACCGGGCATTTTTCTGTCGCAGTTTATTGGCGAGCGCGCGCCGTTTAACTCCCTCGACGGGCTGGCGGGCTGGGCGGCGGCGAAAGGCTACAAAGCGCTGCAAATCCCCTGCAACCATCCACAGATTTTCGATCTGGAGCAGGCGGCGAACAGCCAGACCTACTGCGACGAGATCACCGGGATGCTGGCCGGGCATGGGCTTGTCATCAGCGAATTGTCCACCCATCTGGAAGGGCAGCTTGTAGCGGTCAGTCCGGTCTACGGTGAGGCCTTTGACCACTTCGCGCCGCCTGCGGTACGCGGTAACGACGCGGCGCGCCAGGCGTGGGCAACCGCCAAAGTGAAACAGGCCGCTGCGGCGTCGGCGAAGCTTGGTTTAACCGCCCACGCCACCTTTTCCGGTTCGCTGGCGTGGCCGTTTTTCTACCCGTGGCCGCCGCACAACGAGCAGCGGTTTCGCGATGCGTTCGCAGAGCTGGCACACCGCTGGCACCCGATCCTCGACTGCTTTGAGGAGCACGGCGTCGATCTCTGTTTTGAGCTGCATCCGGGGGAGGATCTGCACGACGGCGTGACCTTCGAGCGCTTCCTCGCGCTGGTCGACAACCATCCGCGCTGCAATATTCTCTACGATCCGAGCCACATGCTGCTGCAGCAGATGGATTACCTGTCGTTTATCGATATCTATCACGCGCGCATCAAGGCGTTTCACGTCAAAGACGCGGAGTTTCGCGCCAACGGACGCAGCGGCGTTTACGGCGGCTATCAGCCGTGGATCAACCGCGCCGGACGTTTTCGCTCGCTGGGCGACGGGCAGATCGACTTCAACGGTATTTTCAGCAAGCTCACGCAGTACGATTACGACGGCTGGGCGGTGCTGGAGTGGGAGTGCTGCATGAAAGACGGTGACGTGGGGGCGAGCGAAGGCAGCGAGTTCATCCGCCGCCACATCATTCCGGTCTCTGGCCGCGCATTTGACGATTTCGCCGCAGGAGGCGCGCATGATTAACGTCGGGATCGTCGGCAGCGGCTTTATCGGCCCGGCGCATATCGAGGCCCTGCGTCGGCTGGGTGTTGCGCAGGTCGTCGCCCTGTGCGACGGCTCGCTTGAGCAGGCGCAGGAAAAGGCGCGGGCGCTGAATGTGCCGCATGCCTACGGCAGCGTGGACGAACTGCTTGCCCATCCGGGATTGCAGGTGGTTCACAACTGCACGCCCAACCATCTGCACGCGCAGATTAACCGGCAAATTCTGGCAGCGGGCAAACATGTGTTCTCTGAAAAGCCCCTGTGTATGACGCCGGAAGAGGCGCGGGAACTGGTGGATCTGGCCGGGCAGGCGGGGGTGATCCACGGCGTGAGCTTTGTCTATCGCCACTTCGCGATGGTGCGCCAGGCGGCGAGCATGATGCGCGAGGGGAGCGTGGGGCGGCTGTTTGGCTCGCACGGCAGCTATTTGCAGGACTGGATGCTGCGCGAGACCGACTACAACTGGCGCGTCGATGCCGCTCTCGGCGGGGCCTCGCGGGCGGTGGCGGATATCGGTTCGCACTGGTGCGACACGGTGCAGTTTGTCACCGGACGACGCATTGTCGAGGTGATGGCCGATCTGTCGATCGTCTGGCCGACGCGTAAAGCGAAGGTGGCGGGCAACCAGACCTTTACCCGCCAGGCCGACGCCGTGTATGCGGATAAAGCCGTCACGACGGAGGATTTTGGCTCGGTTCTGTTCCGCTTTGACGACGGCAGCAAAGGCAGTTTCAGCGTCTCGCAGGTCAGCGCCGGGCGCAAAAACCGCCTCAGTTTTGAAATCAACGGCAGCGAGCGTTCTGTGGCCTGGGATCAGGAAATTCCGCAGCAGCTGTGGATCGGGTATCGTGAGCAGGCAAATCAGACGTTGTCAGACGATCCGGGCCTGATGAATGCAGATGCCGCCGACAGCGCCCACTTCCCCGGCGGGCACATCGAAGGCTGGCCCGATGCGTTCAAGAATATGATGGCGCAGTTCTATCGTGCCGTGCAGGCAAATGCCCTGCCCGAGAAGCCGCTTTTTGCGACCTTCCACGATGGCGCAAACGTGATGGATATCATTGATGCCATTGTTAAAAGCCACCAACAGCAGCGCTGGATACGGGTTGAGCGGTAACGTGCTGCCCGGTTCGCCGGGCAGCAAAATTATGTTAGCCTGATGAAAACGCTAACTGCAGGATGTGCCGTCGTTATGTCAATTCAGAAAATCGCTAAGCTCGCCGGTGTCTCGGTGGCGACCGTGTCGCGCGTGCTTAACAACAGCGACTCGGTGAAAGCGAAGAACCGCGAGCGCGTCTTGCAGGCGATTAAAGAGAGTAACTACCAGCCCAATCTGCTGGCGCGCCAGCTTCGTACCGCGCGCAGCTACATGATCCTCGTGATGGTCTCGAACATCGCCAACCCGTTCTGCGGTGAAGTGGTGAAAGGCATCGAAGAAGAGGCCGAGAAAAACGGCTACCGCATTTTACTGTGCAATTCCGGGTCTGATCTGCAACGGTCGCGCTCCGGCCTGAGCCTGCTGTCGGGCAAAATCGTCGACGGCATCATCACCATGGACGCGTTCTCGAAACTGCCGGAACTCTCCGCCCTCATCGGCACTGCGCCCTGGGTGCAGTGCGCGGAATACGCCGACTCCGGCACCGTTTCCTGCGTGGGCATTAACGATGTGGACGCGTCGCAGCACGTGGTCAGCCAGCTGGCGGACGGCGGGCGTCGACGGATTGCGCTCATTAACCACGATCTCAGCTACAAATATGCCCGTCTGCGCGAGCGCGGCTACAAAAGCGTGCTGCATCTGCGCGATCTCGAGTATCAGGTGGTGGAGTACGCGAGCGATCTCAGCTCCAGCGCGGGCATGGCGGCAATGAAAAAACTGCTGGCGAACAACCCGCCGGATGCGGTGTTTGCCGTATCGGACACCCTGGCAGCGGGTGCTCTGCGCGCCATCGAACAGGCCGGGCTGCGGGTTCCGCAGGACATCGCAGTGGTCGGTTTTGACGGCACGGAGCTGTCGGAGATGGTTTCCCCGCCGCTCAGTACCATTGAACAGCCGTCGCGGGATATCGGGCGCAAAGCGGTCGATCTGCTGCTGAATAAAATCGATAACCCGGATGCGCCGACGGAAAGGGTGATGATGGACTGGCGCTACGTGGCGCGCGCCAGTACCTGAGCATTATTTCGCGAACGCGCCCGCCAGCGAGCGAATATCGTTCCCGGTGGGCGACTGATGAATTCGCAGGCCAAACTCTTCGACCACGGCGTAAATATGGTCGAAAATATCTGCCTGAATGGATTCATATTCTGCCCAAACCACGGTATTGGTAAACGCATATATCTCAATGGGTAAACCATTGGCGTCCGGTGCCAGCTGGCGCACCATCAGGGTCATATCTTTACGAATACGCGGATGGTTGCGCAGATATTCATTCAGGTACGCGCGGAATGTACCAATATTGGTCATTTTGCGCAGATTTAATACCGATTCCCCTTCACCATTTTCCTGATTCCAGAGATGAATTTCTTCGTGACGCGCCGCCATATAGGGCTTCAACAGTTTCGCCTGAATTAAACGCTGCTGCTCGTGCTCATCAAGAAAATGAATGCTGGTGGTATCAATGCTCAGGCTGCGCTTAATTCGCCGTCCACCGGAGGCTGACATGCCGCTCCAGTTTTTAAAGGAGTCCGACACCAGCGCCCAGGTAGGAATGGTGCTGATGGTGTTATCCCAGTTGCGCACTTTCACGGTGGTCAGGCCGATATCCGTCACCGCGCCATCCGCGCCGTATTTCGGCATCTCCAGCCAGTCGCCGAGCTTGAGCATGTCGTTCGCCGAGAGCTGAATACCGGCGACCAGGCCCAGAATCGGATCTTTAAAGACCAACATCAGTACCGCGGCCATCGCGCCAAGACCGCTGATCAGAATCGCCGGAGACTGACCGATCAGCAGGGAGATCATCAGAATGCCGACGAGGATCGCACTCACTAACTTCACGCCCTGGAATATTCCTTTGAGCGGAAGCTGAGAGGCGGTTGCCAGCTTTTGCGACAAATTGAAGATCACATCTAATAACGAGAAGAAGGAGAGAAGGGCATAAACCATGACCCACAGTCGGGCGCAGGTGGTTAATATTTCAGCCGCTTCGCTGCCTTTTTGTAACCACAGCGCCGCCTGAACGTTGACGATTATCCCTTGAAGGGTAAAGGCCAGGCGGTGAAATAACTTATTCTGGGTAATGATTTGCAGCCACAAATGTGAGCTGGCCTGCGCCCGTTTTTCAAACAGACGCAGCACCACTTTGTGCAATATCAGATGGACAATAACGGCGGTGAGTAAAATGATGCCAAAGATTAACACCAGCGAAGTGGTGTGATTAATTTCAATTCCAAGCTCTTCAACCTGAGCAATTAATTCCTGCATAACGTCTCCTGAATATCCTCCTTTTATCATGACGGCTGCGTGTTTATTATGCAACCCGCGACGCTATGCAGGTGTTGTTATGACGCAGCAGGCAGCGGGCCGGCCTCCAGGCGGTGGCGCAACCACAGGGCAATGCCGCCAAGCGCCAGCATCATCACCACTTCAATACTCAGAAAACCGATCATCGCCTGCGGGTAATGGCCGCCGTTGTGACGCGCAAAGGTCAGGAACAGGGTGCCAAGAATGGCGGGGCCGAGACCGAGTGTGGCCTGTTGCAGCGTGCTCAAGATTGCGCTTCCCGCGCCTGCGTCGCAGCTGCTGATATCGCGCATCCCAATCCTGTAAAAACTGTTGACGATCAGCGCCTGGCCATAGCCAATCAGGATTGTGGCGGGGGCCAGCGTCAGCGCCGTATTTGCCTGGCCGAAGCGCCAGAAGGTGGCGATCAACAGCAGCAGGCCCGCGATTTGTACCGTCAGGCCGGTCATCAGAATGCGCCCCATGCTGTAGCGGGCAATCAGTTTTGGCGCGTACCAGGCGGAGACAAAATAGGCCACGCCGAGGGCGATAAAGCTATTTCCCGACTGCCACGGCGCCATCCCCAGCCCGGCCTGCATGGTCAGTGCCATACAGAACATAAAGCCTGACCAGGCGCTGAAGAACAGCAGGGCGATCAGCATCCCAAAGCGGATGCTGGTGAGTTTCAGCAAACGCGGGGGCAGCAGGGGATGTTCGCCGCGCTGCTGCTTACGCAACGCGCTGGCGCGCATCCACAGCATCAGCGGAACCACCGCGATCAGCGCCAGTTGCAACACCAGCGGCCAGTGGAGTTCCGGCCCGAGCGCCATCGGGAACAGCAGGCAGCACAGGATCACTGCCAGCAGGGTGGTTCCCTGCCAGTCGATGCGCGACGGCGTTTCGCGGCGAGTTTCCGGCACGTAGCGACGGCTCAGGGCCAGCACCAGCAGGCAAATCGGCACGTTGATAAAGAACGCGTTTCGCCAGCCCAGCCCGGCTATATCCGCCGACACCAGCCAGCCGCCGCCCATCTGGCCGACGATAAACGCAATTCCGCCGATGCCGCCAAACAGACTGATGGCTTTGGCGTGGGCCGTGCCTTTCAGGGTGACGTGCAGCGTGGCGAGGATCTGCGGCACGATCAGCGCCGCGCCAGCGCCCTGCAACACGCGAGCGCCCAGCAGTTGCTCCACGCTTCCCGCCATGCCGCACAGTAGCGATGCCGCGCCAAAGGCGGCCACGCCCCACATAAACAGACGGCGGCGGCCAAGGTTATCGCCAAGCTTACTGCCCAGCGCGAGACAGACGGCGAAGGCCACGCCGTACAGCGCCACAATCAGCTCCAGCTCGGTGGCCGTGGCGTGCAGTGAGTGGGTGATCGAATCCAGCGCCACGTTGGTGATTGAGGTATCAATCAGCGGCAGCATCTGGCCTGTAAGCAGCAATATCAGGCCTGCGCGACCCGGTGAAACAACAGACGTATTCATGGTGACTCCATTGCGTCATTCAGCAGATGGACGTAGCATCGGTGATAATAAAAACGGGTACCAGTTCTTGCTTATACTGGTACTGGCACTACCACGCAGGGGGCCGTATGACGCTGATGACCGAACCCACTTCCTCTTTGCAGGACGACAACCGCAAGCAGCTCGGGGCCTTTTTACGCGCGCGCCGCGAAAGCCTCGATCCCCAGCGGCTGGGCCTGCCGCGCAGCGGTCGGCGCCGCACGCCGGGGTTGCGTCGCGAAGAGGTGGCGATGCTGGCGGATGTGGGGGTGACCTGGTACACCTGGCTTGAGCAGGGCAGGGACGTCAATCCCTCCAGCGCCGTCATGGTGGCGGTGGCGAAAGCCCTGCAGTGCACCGCCACGGAAACGCGCCATCTGTTTGTGCTGGCGGGGCTGCCGCCGGGCGAAGCGCCGCAGCAGACCGTGTGTGAGGGGATCAGCGAAGGCACGCGGCGTCTGCTGGATACGCTGATGCCGAAACCGGCCAGCATTCAGAAACCGAACTTCGACATCGTGGCGTGGAACGACAGTTTTGGCCATCTGATGGGGGTGGATTTCAACGCCATTCCGCCGGAAGATCGTAACTGCATCTACCTATTTCTCACCCATCCGGCGTGGCGCAGTCGACTCGGCAAACGCGATGACGTGTTGCCGATTTTCGTCTCCTACTTCCGCGCGGCAATGGCCGAGCATCGCGGCGAACCGCAGTGGGAAGCGCAGCTGGCGCGCTTCTTTGCCGTCTCCGCAGAGTTCGAGGCTCTGTGGCACCAGCGCTATGACGTGCGCGGCGTGGAAAATCAGCTGAAACTCTTCAGCCATCCGCAGCTGGGGGATTTTCAGCTTCAGCAGATGTACTGGTACTCCGCTCCGCGCAACGGCTCGCGGCTGCTGGTTTATCTCCCGGTGGACGACGCGGGCGAACATGCGCTCACGTGGCTGGCGGAACAGGCTGTTATACTCAACTAAATTTCACTCATTCAGGGACAGAACATGAACGTGACTCGCAAACAGGAACGCCTGCTGCGTCGGGCGCTCGTCGAATGGGAGCAGGAGGGCGCGCTCAGTACCGATGAACACCAGCGGCTGGCGGGCACCCTCAAACGCGTGGCGATGGACTGGCAGCGACTCAGCCGTTACGCCTTCTGGACCGCGCTGGCCTGCGTGATGATCGCCTTCGGCAGCCTGTTTGCTGACAGCGAGCTGATGGAACGCATCATCGCCTTTTTCTCCTTCTCTTTCGTTGCCCGCATCGGGCTGCCCGCCGTGCTGGCGGTGGCCTTTTATCTCTGGGGATTCAGCCGCCAGCGGCGAGAAACCCAGTGGCACTACAGCACCGAAGCAATTCTGTTTCTCGGCGTTCTCTTCACCGCCATTGCGCTCTGGCAGCTGGGCGAGCGGCTGGATAACGGCAGCGGGCATATCGCGCCGCTATTCCTTGCGGGCTGCGTGGTTTACGGGCTGGTGGGCTTCTTTGGGCGCTCGGGTCTGGTGTGGCTCTTTTTCCTGCTGTCGCTCGGCAACTGGTTTGGGGCTGAAACCGGGTATATGTCCGGCTGGGGGGCCTACTGGCTGGGGATGAACTACCCGGTGCGGTTTATCTTCTTCGGCGGGGCGCTGCTGGCGCTGTGCTGGCTGCTGCGGGCGATGTTAATCAAACGTCACTTGTACACCACCAGTAAAGCGATGGGGCTGACGTACCTGTTTGTGGCCCTGTGGATCATGTCGATTTTTGGTAATTACGATATCGACAGCTGGTATGGCGTTACTCGCGCTGCGCTGCTGCCGTGGGCGCTGCTTTTCGCCGTCGCCGCCGTTGTGTGTATTTATATCAGCCTGAAAACCGACGACGGCATGCTGCGCGGTTTCGGCCTGACGTTTTTCGCCATTAACCTCTATACCCGCTATTTCGAATACTTCTGGGACGGGATGAATAAAGTGATTTTCTTCCTGATTCTGGCGGCGTCGCTGGCGGTGATTGGGCGTTATGCGGAGAGAATTTGGCACGCCGGAAACCAGCGTGCCCATGTCGATTAGCACTCAGTAATAATCGTGCTCAACGGCAGACGAGATTTTGGCAGAGCGGCGTTGAAATCTTCCACGCTGTGATGGCCGACCGGCACAACGACCAGGCTGGTGAAGCCCTGCGCTTTCAGGCCGAACTCTTCGTCGAGGATGGCGGCGTCGAAACCTTCAATCGGCACCGCGTCCAGACCCAGTGCCCCCACGCCCAGCAGGAAGTTACCGACGTTCAGGTAAACCTGTTTAGCCATCCAATGATCGTCATCTTTTAGATCGACGCGATGCATGTCGGCAAAGTAGCAGCGGCCCTTGTGGTTTGCGGCTTTCGCTTCTGGGGTCGCAAAACGCCCGTCGGCTTCTTCCTGATCCACGACGCGCTCCAGCCACGCATCGTCCATCGCGGTTTTTGCGCAGAAGACGACGACGTGGGACGCATCCAGCATTTTACGCTCGTTGAACACGTAAGTGCCTGCCGCTGATTTTGCCACGCGCGCTTTGCCCTCTTCGGTGCTGGCGACGATGAAATGCCACGGTTGTGAGTTGGTGCTGGACGGGCTGAACTGCAGCAGCGTTTTGATTTGTTCTGCCTGTTCTGCGGTCAACTTTTTGGTGGGATCAAATGCTTTGGTCGAGTGACGCTTCAGGGCAACTGAAATGATATCCATAACAACTCCTGGTCAATAAATTCGCCGTCTGCGGGCGAGAAAAGAGAGCAGATTACAAGGACTCACGGGAAAAGATAAGTGCCAGATATGCGCTTATACTGTTCGTCTGACGTGAACAATCAGGCAGGGCGAATGCGCTTCTGATCTTTTTTCGGCAGCTTATCCACCACCAGATTCCACGAGTCGAGAACCAAATCCGCCACCAGTTCTGGCGTGATATCGTCGGCTTCGTAGAGGGAGATCCAGTGCTTTTTGTTCAGATGATAGCCGGGTTCGATGCCGCGATAGATCTGCTGGTTGAGCAGTGATTTCTCCGGATCGGATTTCAGGCTGACATGCGCCCGCCCGTGGGCGACCGCCATCAGCATGAAGATCTTCCCGTTGATCTTAAACACGTCATATTCCGGGCCAAAGGGCCAGCAGTGCTCGGTGAAGGGCAATTCCAGCGCGACGCGTTTGGCGCAAGCCTGCAGGGATTTACTGTCCATTCACATCCTCGATGGCAAGCGCGCGCCACATGGATTCAAAGCCAAGGGATTTAAAATCACTGGCGCGGGACGGGTCGCGGGTGGCAAATTCCATCGTCGTTTCGGCAAGCGATAAGAAAATCGCATCGCCGAAGGTGCGAAACTCATCGGACATAAACACCTGGCGCACGGAGCGACGGCACAGCTCGTGCAGTTCCGGGAACATCTCATGCACCGCCTGTTCCGTTTCGGCGTTGATCTTTTCACTCACGCCGAGCTGGCGGATAGCGCCGTGGGCGACAGGGTTGCGAATCCCCCAGTCCACATAGCTGTTCCAGATATTGCGGGTATGTTCTTTCGGGGTGTTAATGGCGCGATCCAGGTTTGCCAGCATGGTCTGGCAGAGATCCTGTTTCAGGTGCAGATAGAGGGCATTCAGCAGGTCGTCTTTAGTAGCAAAATAGCGAAACAGCGTGCCTTCAGCGACGCCCGCGTTACGGGCGATAAGCGCCGTCGATGCAGCAATCCCTGACTGCGCAAATGCAGCGGTTGCTGCCTCCAGTAACGCCTGTCTTTTATCTTCACTCTTCGGACGTGCCACTAAAATTCCCCTCCTGTCAATGTGTAAAACCCTGATTGAAACATGCTCTTTGCCACGCTGCAACGCGGAATGTCAAAGATCGAAAACGTCTTGACGACTTTATCATCATATCTATAATGAGTGCTTACTCACTCATAATCAAGTTCAACCCGCGCAAACCAACGGAAGGGGGCGCGTATTCGGGTCAGGATATGAAAAAGCCTCTTCTTCTTAGCGTGGTGTTTGTCATGATTATTGCTTCAGCGGCGAGTTTGCCCTTTGTGTTAAATGCCGGATTCGGCCAGCCGCCGCAGGGCGCACAGCTCAGTGAAGTGGAGGCCTCGCCACACTATCGCGACGGACAGTTCCACAATACGCTGCCGACGCCGGGCTACAACGGCGACAAAAATATGCTGGTGGCGATGTGGGAATTTCTGGTCAGCAAAACGGAAAACGCCCGTCCCGCTCAGCCGTTGCCGCTGGTGAAAACCGATCTGGCGGCGATTCCGCTGGAGCAGGAGACGCTGGTCTGGCTCGGACATTCGTCGTGGTATCTGCAGCTGGCGGGCAAACGCATTCTGATTGATCCGGTCTTCAGCAGCTACGCCGCGCCGTTTTCGTTCCTCAACAAAGCCTTTGCCGGGGAATATCCGTGGCGCGCGGAAACGATGCCTGAGATCGACCTGCTGATCATCTCGCACGATCACTACGACCACCTCGATTACGCCACCATTAAGGCGCTGATGCCGAAGGTGAAGCGTGTGGTCACGCCGCTCGGCGTCGGGTCGCATCTGCGCTACTGGGGAATGGACCCACAGATTATCGACGAGCGCGACTGGAATCAGTCGGTGCGTATCAGCGATGAGCTGACGGTACACGTGCTGCCCGCACGCCATTTCTCTGGCCGAGGACTTAAACGCAATCAGACCCTGTGGGGCAGCTTTATGTTCGTCACGCCTGAGCAAAAGGTCTACTACAGCGGCGATTCTGGCTACGGCCCGCACTTTAAAGCCATTGGTGAGCAGTTCGGCGAGGTCGATCTGGCGATCATGGAAAACGGACAGTACGACCAGGACTGGAAATACATTCACATGTTGCCGGAAGAGACCGCGCAGGCCGCCGCCGATATCAACGCTAAAGCGGTGGTGCCGGGCCATTACGGACGCTTTGTGCTGGCAAAACACAGCTGGAACGACCCGGTAATTCAGCTGACGCGCGCAAGCCAGGATAAAAAGTATCGTCTGCTGACGCCAGAGCTGGGCGAACCGGTCAGGGTGAATGATACGACGCAGCAATTTCGTGAGTGGTGGGAATAATGTTTAACCGACAAGCAGTCGAGGGGGAGAGCAGCATGACTATTTCCGCTCAGGTCATCGACACTATCGTTGAGTGGATCGACGACAATCTACATCAGCCGCTGCGCATTGAGGAGATCGCCCGTCACGCGGGGTACTCCAAATGGCATCTACAGCGGTTGTTTATGCAATACAAGGGTGAAAGCCTGGGGCGGTACATTCGCGAGCGCAAACTGCTGCTGGCAGCGCGGGATCTGCGCGAGTCCGACGAACGGGTGTATGACATCTGTCTGCGCTACGGGTTTGATTCCCAGCAGACATTTACGCGGATTTTTACCCGTACCTTTAATCAGCCGCCGGGTGCGTACCGCAAAGAGAATCACAGCCGCACGCATTAAAAAACGTGTGAGCTTAGATGCCGGGTGCGGCGGTGCCGCCACCCGGCAATCGCTCACTACCAGCGATAATTCACCGTCGCCGTCACCGTACGACCAATCCCGTAGAAACACGCCGTATCGCTGGCGCAGGACGCCACATACTTGGTATCCGCTACGTTATTGACGTTGAACTGTACGCTGGCCCCTTTCAGGCTGCTGTTCAGCTCGCCCAGCTCATAGCTCATCATCGCGTCATACAGATCCACCGACGCCACTTTGAAGGTGTTTTTCGCATCGCCATAGCTGGTGCCGATATAGCGCATCCCCACGCCCGCCGTCAGGCTTTTCAGCGCCCCGCCAGGCACGGTGTAGCTGGCGAAGGCCGACGCCATGTGTGCCGGAATACGCGCCGGGGTTTTGCCTTCGGTGCCTGCCACCGTGGTGCTCTGCATTTCCGCATCGGTGTAGGTATACGACCCGATGAGGTTGATGCTCTCCATCAGCGTTGAGTGGATCTCGGCCTCCACCCCTTTGGAGCGCACTTCGCCCGCGTTTTCGAACCAGCCCTGGGCGCTGTTGTATGTCGCCACGTTGCTCTGGGTCAGATCGTACAGTGCCAGGGTCATCAGCGTGGAGTCGACCGGCTGATACTTCAGGCCGATTTCCGTCTGCTTCCCGGTGGTTGGTTTAAACGGTGCCACGCCCGGTGCACGGTTGGTCTGCAGGCTCGGCTCGAAGGAGGTGCTGTAGCTGACGTACGGCGAGAGACCAAAGTCGAACGCATAGAGCAGCCCGGTGCGCCAGGTGAACTTGTTATCGTTCTGCTGGGTCGGCGCGCCGCCGGTGAAATCGGTGGTCCGCACTTCGGTCCAGTCGTAACGCCCGGACACCAGCCACTCCCAGTTGTTCCAGCTCAGCTGATCCTGCAAATAGACGCCCATCTGGTCGAGGTTTTGCTGCTCGTCCGTCGCGGTGCTGAACGTGCTCTCATCGACGTTGATGCCATACACCGGCTTAGTCCAGTCGAGGTCGTACTGTTTGCCCATCCCGCGTTCCAGCAACTGCTTATCTTTGCTGGTTTTGTAGTCCAGCCCGCCGAGCAGGGTGTGGCTCACATCGCCGGTAGTGAACAGGGATTCCAGCTGGTTATCGAGACCAAACTCGTTGGTGGTGCGCTCTTCATGCTGGGCGCGGCGGGTCAGCACCGTGCTGTCTGCCGCGCTGTTGGCGTACACCAGATAGCGATATTTCTGCTTGATGGAGGCGTAGCGGGCGTTCTGGCGGAAAGTGAGGTTTTCGGCGAACTGATGTTCCAGCTCGTAGCCGATCATCGTCTGCTCACGCCAGGACTGGTTGTAATCCGGATCGCTGACGTTAAAGTCGCGCGGAATGTAGCGCCCGTTGGCGCTGGTCACCGTGCCATAAGCGGGCAGGAAGTTGCGATAGCCCGCGTCAGGATCTTTCTGGTAGCTGGTCAGCAGGGTAAAGCGCGTCTGATCGTTAGGATACCAGGTGATCGCCGGGGCAATCGCCATCCGCGTCTCTTTGTAATCCTCCACCTGGTTGTGCTGCGTGCGGGCTATTCCGTTCACGCGATACAGCACGCGACCATCGTCGCTGAGCGGGCCACCGAAATCAAACGCCCCTTCGGCGAGATCGTGATTGCCGGTGCGGAACTGCACGTTGTGGACTGGCTCACTGGTCGGGCGCTTGCTGGTCATGCTGATCAGCCCGCCAGGGTTGACCTGACCAAACAGCACTGAGGCCGGGCCGCGCACCAATTCGACGCGCTCCAGCAGCCACGGATCCATGGTGCCGGTTTGCGAGGAGGCCGTCGCGCCGTAGCTCAGTCCGTCGAGGAATTTCGGCACGTAGCTGAAGCCGCGCACGAACACTTCATCGTTACGATTGGACGAGCCGCGGTATTCCGTAAATACCCCGGCAGAGTAGCGCAGGGCCTGTGACACGGACGTGACATCCAGCTGCTCCATCTGATCGCGCGTAATGACGGAAACCGACTGCGGCGTTTTCACAATATCGGCACTGGTTTTGGTCGCCGAAAGGGTTTTCGTCGCCACGATCCCCTTCACCGGAGCGGTCGGCTCCTGGGTGACACTCTGCGTGACCAGAAGGGTTTCTTCATTTGTTTCTGCCTGAGCCGCCACGCTGACGCTGGCCAGACTCAGCAACCAGAGTTGCATTATCTTATTATTTTTAAACATTTTTATTAAAATCCCTTAATTGCTATCGCCATAAAAACACCCTAATAACGGCTCAGATGATATTGCAAATTATTACCATTTGCATTAGCGTTGCTAACAAATTTTGCAGGGGAACGAGTCGGTATGAAAAGGGCGTGGAGTGGGTTGCTGTTAGGGATAAGTACGCTGCCAGCACTGGCGGCAACGTGCGAGCATCCTTCCATTCAGGGGGAACAGAAAGGGAAATTCGATGCCAGCGGCGAGGTCTGTTTCGTCCTGCCCGCGCTCGATGAAAACTACGTTTCCGCGACGCTGAGCGGTGTAACCGATGCCAGGCTGCTGGACGGGCAAAACCGCCGTATTCGTACGCTGATTGAAAAAGGTCCCAGCGATGGCGAGCACTCACTGCTGTTTGCGCTGCCGGTGCAGCAGAGCACGTCTCTGGTGCTGCACGGGGAAGAGGGCAAGCCGTGGCGCTTTACGTGGCGGATGAAAGAGACGTCGCCACTCCCGCGCACGCAGATGCTCGAGCCAGAAAGCCCGACGCTGCAAACGCTGGCTAAAACGGTTGCTGCCGGTGGAGATACTCATGCGTTCTGGCAGGCGCAAATTCGGCAGGGAACGCCGATGGTGGAGCCGGTCGATGCCAGCCACAAGCGCGTGACGTTCTTATGGCGCGGCGCGCGGGATAACGTCTTTCTTCTCGGGTCGCCCGCAGGCGATCACGATCCGCTGTTTCGTCTTGGCAAAACCGACGTCTGGTTCCGCAGCTACGTGGTGCCTGCGGATACGATCATGCAGTACAAACTGGCACCGGATGTGCCGCGCGTGGAGGGCAGCGCACGCGATCAGCGCCGCGCCATTCTGGTGAGCGCGCAGGCCGATCCGCTCAATCCACAGACCTACGGCGATCAGCAGGCCGATCGCTGGAACCGCTATTCGCTGCTCGATCTCAGCCCCGCGCGCTACTGTTCTGCGCAGGCCGCCGCGCAGCCGCTTACCCATGGCTCGCTGACGCGCCAGCCGTTTACCAGTCATATCCTCGGTAATGCGCGGGAAGTGATGATTTACAAACCGCGCGGTGCACAGCCCGCACGCTGGACGCTGATCCTGTTTGACGGGCAGATTTACCAGGATGAGTACCATTTTGCCAATGTGCTCGACGGACTGATCGCCCGCCACCACCTGCCGCCGATTAACGTGGTGTTTATTGATAGCCTCGATCACGCCCGTCGCGGCAAAGAGCTGCCGCCGAATCCGGATTACGCCGATTTTATGGCGCAGGAGCTGTTGCCGTGGCTGCGCGGGCAGGGGATTGCGCTGCAACGGCAAAAGACGGTGCTGGCGGGATCAAGCTATGGCGGAATTGCGTCGTCCTGGGTGGCGCTGCGCTATCCGTATCTGTTCGGCAACGTGCTGAGTTTGTCGGGGTCGTACTGGTGGGCGCCGAAAGAGGACGCTCCGGGCTGGCTCACGCGTCAGTATCAGCAGTCGCCGCCGTATCCGATTCGCTTCTGGCTGCAGGCCGGGCGCTTCGAAACCTCCGGGCCGGGCGGCGGGATCTATCGCAATACGGAAAAGTTTGAGCAGGTATTACGCGAGAAAGGCTATCGCGTGAGCTTCCATCCGTGGTCCAGCGGCCACGATTACGCGGCCTGGTGCGAAGCGTTGATCCACGGAATGCGCGATTTCACGGGGCTACGCGGTCAGTGAAAACCAGCGGCGCCAGATGAAACGCAGGACGAAAAATTCGATGGCGCCGAGCAGGATAAACCACAGACAGAACACCAGAGTGTAGAGCTGGTTCAGATCCATCAGATGAAACAGAGCGACCAGTTTCTGCGCCAGCGCCAGTCCGAACGATGGCGCGGGAAGCAGCAGGCAGGAGAGCAGTGCCATTAGCAAAATGCCTCCTGCCGTTAACAGCGATTCTAACGGGTGTTTCATATCAATGTTAATTGTCAGTTAAAAAAGTTATTGTCCGGCATCCTGCAACGTAAAGCAATATCATCCCGAAATTCACTTTCCTGATAAAAAAAGAATAATTATTCCGGAATATTCCTGATTTAATTAAACCTCGAATGAATGAATTCAATTATTCTGTGGTTATGTAAATAACTGTCATCATCAGGTGAATAATTTTACAAACGTATATGTGCTGTATCCAATTAACGTCGCAATAACAATGGCAACAACTATGTACAAAGCCAGGCGGCGCCCGCGATAAATCCCAAACATGCTCTCTCCTCGTTTAGATTGCGTTTAGAAATATTTTGTAAAAATCATCTCATCGAAATATTGAATGTGTGTTTTGAATAAGCCGGCGCTAATTATATTGCGGCAGAACAATTTACACCGCAAGAATTAACGCCATAAAAAATGAATTTAATAAAGCCAGAAAGGAATTCAGGCTTCCGTCCACCGGATATTGAAGGAATTGCATCAATGACCAAAAAGACTCACTCCCAGAATCGGCCATACCAGCAGACCATCGAGCAGGTACTGGCGCAAAAAAAGAGCCACGCCAACGGACTGGACCGTGCAGAAGCCCAGGCGCGTTTGCAGCAATATGGCCCAAATGCCCTGCCTGAGAAAAAAGGCAAGCCGGCCTGGTTGCGTTTTCTCGCCCATTTTAATGACGTCCTGATTTATGTTCTTCTGGCCGCCGCCGTATTAACCGCCGTGATGGGGCACTGGGTGGATACGCTGGTGATTCTGGGCGTGGCGGTAATCAACGCCTTAATTGGTCATGTGCAGGAAAGTAATGCGGAGAAATCGCTGCAAAGTATTCGCAATATGCTCTCCAGCGATGCGCGTGTTATTCGTAACGGCGTCCACGAGACCATTCCAACCACGGATATTGTGCCGGGCGATATTATTGTCCTGCGCGCCGGGGATCGTATTCCGGCGGATATGCGTCTGATCGAGGCGCATAATTTACGCGTCGAAGAGGCGATTCTGACGGGTGAATCGACGGTAGTGGATAAACACACCAATCCATTGCAGGGCGATTTATCGCTGGGTGACCGCACGAACCTGGTGTTCTCCGGCACCACCGTAAGCGCAGGTGGCGGTGTGGGCGTGGTTATCGCCACCGGCCAGGACACCGAGCTTGGTCACATCAACCAGATGATGGCCGGAATTGAAAAGCACCGCACGCCGCTGCTGGTGCAGATGGACAAACTCGGCAAAGCGATCTTCGCCATTATTCTGGCGATGATGGCGGCGCTGTTTGTCTTCAGCCTGGTGTTCCGCGACATCCCAATGGGCGAGCTGCTGCTCTCTTTGATTAGCCTGGCGGTGGCCTCTGTGCCGGAAGGTCTGCCAGCGATTATCTCGATTATCCTGTCGCTCGGCGTTCAGGCGATGGCGCGCAAAAAGGCGATTATTCGCAAGCTGCCAACCGTTGAAACCCTGGGGGCGATGACCGTGGTCTGCTCGGATAAAACCGGCACCCTGACCATGAACGAAATGACCGTTAAAGCAATTATCACCGCCGACTGCTGCTACCGCGTGGAAGGCAACAGCTACGAGCCAGTGGGTAACATCTATCTGGACGGCAGCGACGAGCCGGTGCACGTTCAGCAGGGCACGGTGCTGGAGCACTATCTGCGCACCATCGACCTGTGCAACGACAGCCAGATTATTCAGGACGAGCGCGGCCTGTGGGGTATCACCGGCGGGCCGACGGAAGGGGCGCTGAAAGTGCTGGCCGCCAAAGCCAATCTTGCGCCGGTCGTCACCAGCCTGATTAACAAAATCCCGTTCGACTCGCAGTACAAGTACATGAGCACCCACTACCAGATTGGCAGTGAGGAGCAGATCCTGGTCACCGGCGCGCCGGACGTGATTTTCGCCCTGTGCGACCAGCAGCAGACTCGCCACGGTGTCGACGCGTTTGACCGCGCCTGGTGGGAAACCGAGATGGAGCGTTATGCCAGCCAGGGGCTGCGCATGGTAGCAGCCGCGTACAAACCGGCGGCGGCCGACCAGCAGGGGCTGAGCCACGATGACCTGAACAACGGGCTGATTTTCCTCGGCATCGCCGGGATGATGGACCCGCCGCGTCCGGAGGCCATCGACGCCATCCACGCCTGTCAGCAGGCCGGTATCCGCGTGAAGATGATCACCGGCGACCACCCGCAGACCGCAATGAGCATCGGGCAGATGCTGGGGATCACCAACAGTGCGCAGGCTGTCACCGGCTATCAGCTGGAGAAGATGGACGACGCCGAGCTGGCGGATGCGGCGGTGGAGTACGACATCTTTGCGCGTACCAGCCCGGAGCATAAGCTGCGCCTGGTGAAAGCCCTGCAGGAGAAAGGTGAAATCGTCGGGATGACCGGCGACGGGGTGAACGATGCGCCCGCGCTGCGTCAGGCGGATGTCGGGATCGCCATGGGCATCAAAGGCACGGAAGTGACCAAAGAAGCCGCCGATATGGTTCTGACGGACGACAACTTCGCCACCATCGCCAGCTCGGTAAAAGAGGGGCGTCGCGTCTACGACAACCTGAAGAAAACGATTCTGTTCATTATGCCAACCAACCTGGCGCAGGGTCTGCTGATTGTGATTGCCCTGTTGGCGGGGAACATTATTCCGCTGACGCCGGTGCTGATTCTGTGGATGAACATGGCGACCTCCGCCACGCTCTCCTTCGGCCTGGCTTTTGAAGCCGCCGAGCGCAACATCATGAAGCGTCCGCCGCGTCAGACCGGTCAGCACGTGATGGATGCCTTCGCCGTCTGGCGCGTGGCCTTCGTCGGTACCATGATTGCGATTGCAGCCTTTGCGCTGGAAGCCTGGCTCGCGCCGCGCGGCCACAGCGCCGAGTTCATCCGCACCGTGCTGCTGCAGATGCTGGTGTGTGCGCAGTGGGTGTACATGATTAACTGCCGCAACAGCGATGGTTTCTCTCTGAACCGCGGTCTGCTGGCGAACAAAGGGATCTGGCTGGTCACGGGTGTGCTGTTCCTGCTGCAGCTGGCGATTATCTACCTGCCATTTATGCAGATGCTGTTCGGCACCGAAGCCCTGCCGCTGCGCTACTGGGGTGTTACCCTGGCGCTGGCTGGTGTGATGTTCTTCATCGTCGAAATTGAGAAGCGACTGACCCGCAGGTTCCGTAAGGCTGCATAACTTTTTGCCCTCACCCTCATCCTGACCTTCTCCACTGGAGCGGGCAGGGTGAGGGAGAGAATCACCTGAGGACTTCCCCATGAAATCCACCTTCCTGCGCACCGCTCTGGCGGTCGCACTTCTTTCCTGCACCCTGCAAACCGCCCTTGCCGCCGCCATTCCGGTGCGCGTCGCCAGCGTCGAGCAGACCACCCACGCCGCTGAGCGCCAGATCCCTGGCCGCATTGAGGCGATCCATACGGTAGAGCTGCGGGCGCGCACGGAAGGGGCGATAGCCAAAATCCATTTCCGCGACGGGCAGTACGTCAAACAGGGCGATCTGCTGTTCGAACTCGACGACGCGGAGCCGCGTGCGGCGGTGCGTCTGGCGCAGGCGGAAGTGAAAAGTGCCGAAGCCACCCTGCGCCAGGCACAGCAGCAACTCACGCGTTTTCAAAGCCTGAAAACCGGTAACGCTATCAGCCGCAATGACGTCGACAATGCGCAGATGCAGCGCGACGTGGCCCGCGCGGCGCTGGAGCAGGCCAATGCCCGTCTCGAGGCGCGAAACGTCACCCTCGGTTTCACCCGGATAGTCTCGCCCATCAACGGGCGTATGGGCCACAGCCGCTTCCATGTCGGCAGCGTAGTGAATCCATCGAGCGGCCCGCTGGTGGAGGTGGTGCAGCTTGACCCCATCCGCATTGCCTTCGCCCTGGAAGAGGGGGCATTTGCCGCGAAAGCCGGGCAGCATGCGGATATCACGGCGCTAAAACAGGCCTGGCTGGCGCAGATTCAGAACGGCGAGCAGCGTGAAAACGGCACCCTGACCTCGGTGGATAACCGTATCGACCCGCGCACCGCCAGCGTAATGCTGCGCGCCGAATTCGCCAATCCGCAGCACCGCCTGCTGCCGGGGGGCAACGTGAATGTCTGGCTGCGACCGCAGAGCGAGCAGGATTCGCTGGTGATCCCGGCGGCTGCGGTACAACAAAATGGCGACGGATTTTTCACCTGGGTAGTGAACGCCGACGGAAACGCTGAAAAACGCGCGCTTACGCTCGGCGGACAAATGGGCCAGCAGTTCACCGTGCAAAGCGGCGTTGAGGCGAATGAGCGCGTGGTCACTGACGGCGCACCGCGACTGCAGCCCGGTGCTGCTGTCCAGATTCTGAATTAAGGAGCCACCATGCTGACGTTGTTTATCAAACGCCCGCGCTTTGCGATGGTGATTGCGCTGGTGATCACCCTGCTTGGGGCCATCGCCCTGAGGCTGATTCCGGTGGAGCAGTACCCGCAGATCACGCCGCCGGTGGTGAATGTGAGCGCCAGCTGGCCGGGTGCCAGCGCGGCAGATGTGGCAGAAGCCATCGCCACGCCGCTGGAAACCCAGCTTAACGGTGTGGATCACATGCTGTACATGGAATCGACCAGCTCCGATGAAGGCGCCTACAGCCTGAACATCACCTTTGCCGCAGGCACCGACCCGGATCTGGCGGCGATTGATGTACAAAACCGCGTGGCGCAGGCCTTGGCGCAGTTGCCCGCCGAGGCGCAGCAAAACGGCGTCCAGGTGCGAAAACGCGCCACTAACCTGATGATGGGGGTAAGTCTTTACTCACCGGAAGGCACCCATTCAACGCTGTTTGTCAGCAATTACGCCAGCACCCAGGTGCGCGAAGCCCTGGCACGCCTGCCGGGCGTCGGGCAGGTCCAGTTGTTTGGCGCGCGCGACTACAGCATGCGCATCTGGCTGCGTCCGGATCGTATGAACGCTCTCAACGTCACCACGGATGATGTGGCCCAGGCGCTGGGCGAGCAGAACGTGCAGGGTGCGGCAGGCCAGGTGGGGACGCCGCCGGTCTTCAACGGGCAGCAGCAAACGCTCACTATCAACGGGCTGGGGCGTCTCAACGAAGCCGACGCCTTTGGCGATATCATTATCCGCGCCGGTGACATGGGGCAACTGGTGCGCCTGAAAGATGTGGCGACCATCGAGCTGGGATCGCGAAGTTACAGCTCTGGCGCGCAGCTGAACGGTCACGATTCGGCGTACTTAGGCATCTATCCGACGCCGTCGGCTAATGCCCTGCGCGTGGCCGAAGCGGTGCGCGGCGAGCTTGAGCGGCTCGCCACACGCTTCCCGGCGGACCTGACCTGGGAAGTGAAGTTCGACACCACCGAGTTTGTGGCGGCGACCATCAAAGAGATTGGTGTCTCACTGGCCCTGACGCTGCTTGCCGTGGTAGTGGTTGTTTCACTGTTTCTGCAAAGCTGGCGTGCGACGCTGATTGTGGTGCTGGCGATCCCGGTGTCGCTGATTGGCACCTTCGCGGTGCTCTACACGCTCGGCTATTCGGCTAACACCCTGAGTCTGTTCGCCATTATTCTGGCGCTCACCATGGTGGTGGATGACGCAATTGTGGTGGTCGAGAGCGTCGAAACGCTGATGGCGGAGGGGCAAAGCCGCACGGAGGCGACGGCCAACGCGCTGCGTCAGATTGCCGGGCCGGTGATCGCCACCACCCTGGTACTGCTGGCGGTGTTCGTGCCGGTGGCGCTGCTGCCGGGGATTGTCGGCGAGCTGTATCGCCAGTTTGCGGTCACGCTCTCCACCGCCGTAACCCTTTCAAGTATTGTGGCCCTGACACTCACACCGGCGCTGTGCGCCTTATTGCTGCGCCCGCGCGTCGGGCGTCCTGCGGCAGTGTTTCGCGGCTTTAACCGGGCGCTGGACGCCACGCGGCAGGCTTACACCCGTCTGGTGGAGGTCTTTAACCGTCGCCCTGTGCTGGCACTGCTGGCGACTGCCGGTGCGGCGGCCATCGTGGCGCTGAGTTTTACCGCCATGCCAAAAGGGTTCCTGCCGCAGGAAGATCAGGGCTACTTCTTCGCCAGCGTCCAGCTGCCGGAGGCGGCGTCCCTGGAGCGCACCGAAGCGGTGATGACAACGGCGCGCGAGCTGATTGCCGCCAATCCGGCGGTGGCGGATGTTATTCAGGTCTCGGGTTTTAATATTCTCAACGGTACCAGCGCCTCGAACGGCGGATTTATCTCGGTGATGCTGAAAGACTGGAGCGAGCGCCCGGCGCTCGACGAGGTGATGGGCGGGTTGCAACGTCAGCTGTTGGCCCTGCCGGAAGCGACCATCATGACCTTCGCGCCGCCGACGCTGCCGGGGCTGGGTAATGCCTCCGGGTTCGATCTGCGTATTCAGGCCCAGGCAGGGCAAAGCCCGGCGGAGCTGGAGCGCGTCACCCGCGAGGTGCTGGCGAAAGCCAACCAGCATCCGCAACTCACCCGCGTGTTTACCACCTGGAGCAGCAACGTACCGCAGCTGACCCTTGAGGTGGATCGCGAGCGCGCAGCACGTCTGGATGTGCCCGTGAGCCGCATCTTCAGCAGCCTGCAAACCGCCTTTGGCGGCACGCGCGCCGGGGATTTCAGCATTAATAATCGCGTTTACCATGTGGTGATGCAAAACGAGATGCAGTGGCGCGAGCGTGCGGAGCAGATCAGCGAGCTTTATGTGCGCAGCAATAATGGCGAGCGCGTGCGTCTGAGCAATCTGGTGACTATCACCCCGACCGTCGGTGCGCCGTTTGTGCAGCAGTACAACCAGTTCCCGTCGGTGTCGGTGAGCGGCTCGGCGGCGGCGGGCGTGAGCAGCAGTACGGCAATGGCGGCGATGGGCCAGTTGCTGAACGATACTCTGCCCGCCGGGTATGACTATGCGTGGAGCGGTATGTCGTATCAGGAGCAGCAGACGGGCAATCAGGCGATCTGGATTGTGCTGGCGGCGGTGGTGATGGCGTGGCTGTTCCTTGTGGCGCAGTACGAAAGCTGGACCTTGCCCGCAAGCGTGATGCTCTCGGTGCTGTTTGCCATCGGCGGTGCGCTGGTCTGGCTGTGGGTTGCGGGCTTTGCCAACGACGTTTACGTGCAGATTGGGCTGGTGTTGCTTATCGCCCTGGCGGCCAAAAACGCCATTCTGATCGTCGAGTTTGCCCGCGCGCGGCGCATCGACGGCATGGCGATTGTCGATGCCGCCCGCGAAGGGGCATCGCGCCGCTTCCGCGCCGTGATGATGACCGCCGTGTCCTTTATTATCGGCGTGCTGCCGATGATGCTGGCCTCCGGTGCGGGGGCGCAGAGCCGCCGCATCATCGGGACCACGGTGTTCAGCGGCATGCTGGTGGCGACCGTGGTCGGGATTGTCTTTATTCCGGCGCTGTTCGTGCTGTTCCAGCGTCTGCGCGAGTGGGGGCACTCACTTACGGGTGAGTAGTCCACAGCTCGCAGTGTTTTTGTACCAGCGAGGTCAGCGAACCGCCGTCGGCGATAAAATCCCGCATCCGCTGCGCCTCGCTTTTGCCCTGTTTTAACATCAGGGCAATTTCCGCAATCGCGCTTGTCGCGCCCACCTTATCGGCTGATGGCGCGACGCGCTCCAGCAGCCACGCGATATCCTCCGCAATGGTTTTTTGTTCGCCGCTGTTCACGTCGGTCAGCAGGCCATCCAGCCCATAGCGGCAGGCCTGAAAACGGTTGAAGTTATAGAGCAGGGCATCCTGCGGCTGGTGCTTGTACGGACGTTCGGTTAGCAACCAGTGCGACGTCGCCTGAATCAGCCCGGCGATGTTAATCGCGTGCGCCAGGGTCAGCGGTGTATCCATCACCCGCACCTCAACGGTGCCAAAATGCGGGCTGGGGCGGATGTCCCAGTGCAGATCTTTGATGCTGTCGATGGTGCTGGTATAGCTCAGGCGGCGAAACAGCCCTTCGAACTCCTGCCAGTTATTCACCCACGGCATTTTGCCGTTATCCGGAAACGCCGAGAAAATATTGAGCCGAGAGGAGGCGAATTGGGTATCGCTGCCCTGCATGTAAGGCGACGAGGCAGAGAGGGCGATAAAGTGCGGCACAAAGCGCGAAAGGCCGTGCAGAAGGTAGATCGCCTCATCGCCGTTCCGGCAGCCGACGTGAACGTGCTGGCCGAAAACCGTCGCCTGCAAAATCAGATAGCCAAACATCTCCAGCGTGCGGTTGTAGCGCTCGTCGTCGCACACCTCCTGACGCTGCCACTTCTGAAAAGGATGTGTGCCGCCGCCACAGATCTGAATATGCTGATCCGCCGCCGCGCGCAGGATCGCTTGCTGCATCGCGGAAAACTGCGCTGCAGCCTGATGAATGTCCTGGCACACGCCGGTGGCGATTTCGAGCATACTCTCGGTGATATCGTGTTTGACTTCACCGGCTTTGATATCGTTTTCCACGGCGGCAATCAGCGCCGAAGAGTCCTGGCTGAGATCGTACCCCGGCGGGTTCACCACCTGCAGTTCGAGTTCAATACCCAGCGTAAAAGGGTCGGATACATGGAAGTCGGGTAGGGGCATGGCGCGCTCCGGTTGCGGGGATGAAATGAGTATAGACATCTCCTGACCTTAACGGCATGGCGGAAGTGGCAGCGTTTCACCCGAGCTATACCTGTGCATTATCCAGGTCTGTAAACTTCAATGCGGGTGGGTGATGCGCTATCGAGTTTTTCAAACCATTCAGCCTACGTCTCAATTTTCAGCATTTATCACCAATTGGATGAGATATTTACAGCTGAAATCCTGGATGCGTTCATAGATAGGGATAAATCCGCATTAATATTTTAAAAATGGCTATTCGTATCATTGCATCTCGATGAAGCATCAACTTCAACATGCGCCCCGCCAGCCTGCTATCTTGCGCTGATTGCCGTCGTTTACACTTCGCAAATCGATAAAATTGATCCACCACAATAAACGTAAAATTATTATTTTTCTGTTTAATGCTAAAGATCTGAGACTGCCTGCCGATTTCTATTAAGCACTACAAAAATCAGTATGCTGTGCATTTTTTTAGTGATTTTAAAATGAGATCAAATAGAATAGTCCGGAAACCTACCCCAGTAGTAATTATTCATTGAAATTTTATTAAAAGAGTGGTAGGCGCCCCGATTTTTTAATTTAATACAGCAATAGTGTCGATGGACAGCACACTTTCTCGCGGCTGCGCCATGCGATAATTTAAGGATAAAACGATGGCGAATAAGCTTGAGCGTAGCGCAACATGTATTATTGTTTCTCTGACTCTTCTTCTTGGTGGGTGTGCTAATACAGGCAGTTCTCTTCTGTCGAACACCAAACCTGATCCACGATTGACCACGACCGAACAATCTAAGTTCTTTACCAGTTCCACAGCTCAAGGGTGTGGCGTTGGCGCTCTGGCCGGTGCAGGCCTGGGGGCATTAGTGGGCGTATTGGCTGGCGACAGTAAAAAAGCATTAGTCGGCGCTGCCGCTGGCGGAGCTGCCGGATGTGCTGCAGGTATGGCGACAAACTATTATCTGGACAATCTGAAAAAAGATTACGCCACAACCGCAGATCGTCTGCAGGCAATGGATAAAGATATTAGTAAAGACACGGCAGACGTAGCGAAAACAAGTGCTGCGATGAAAGAAGTTATTAGTGATAACCATGCCACACTGACCAAAATTAGCCTGCAGAAAGATAATGCCGGATTCGATAAAGCCAGCGCCAATAAAGAACTGGCTCAGGTTGATGCAAACATTAAAGTCATGAAAGACAAAATCAAGGTCATGAATGAAAAAACAGCTGCTTATAAAGTTGCCTTGCAGGGACAAAGCACGACCACCCCGGCTGATAAAGACAAGCTGAAAACATTAAACACTGAGTATACCCAACTCAATAGTCAGATTGTCGCTTTGGAAAAAGAAGCCGATGGCTTGTACAACCAACGCCAGGCTATTTCACTCGGTTGATAATTACGGGGTGATATTATTGTCAGCCCTATTTATTCCTGTGGTTATCTTCGACCCCATATTTAGCATTCTCAATTCATGGACTACTTCATGAGAAAATATGTACTACTCGCTTCGCTCATACTTGCCGGATGCGCATCATCTCCTCAGGACTGTGACTTACATGCACAGGACCCAAGTTTTATTACCAAGCTGAGCTGTGCGACTTCCGGCGGATATAGACAGAAAGTTGATGAGCAAGAGCGTCAGGTCCTGCAAAGTCAGCGAGACAATAAAATCGCGCAACAAGATCTCGCTGATACCCAAAGAAGGGAGCTTGCCTCAAGCCAGAAGCTGGCAGATGAACAAGCCAGGTTAACGGCTGCGCAATCCGATCTGGCGCAGACGCTTAAAAAACTTCAGTCGAGCAAAGCTAACAATAAGCAGCGTCAGCAAGAAATTAAGCAATTGCAGGAATTACAACGCCAGTCTCAGAAAGCGGGTAGCGCCAGTGAAATTTCCGCTCTTGAGACAAAAATTGCAGATGCCAAAAAAAGAGTCGCAGCGCTGGAAGAGGCCAACACGCTTCAATAAGCATGTTGTTTGCGTGGCGGTCTTTACGACCGCCTTAAACAGACCTTCTGATCAAGATAGCTCCACCTACACAGCGTGTGATGCTAATGATAACGACAATGAATGCGGGCTATGCAACGATTAACACGATCAGTGCCAATTGATGATTCCATCCTCGCTATTTACGAGGATACGGTCGCTATTATTCACCGTTACCTTCCACCCTCTCTTGCATTGCTTTATGCGACTGCGCGTCGGAGCACTGAAGGTAATCTCGAGTGGTGGACTGCGCGAGAAGGATTTGCAGCGCCATATTCCACGCTGAGTGATACCGAACAACATCAACTCCAGAGCAAGCGCCAGCAGTACCAGGATACTGTTTCGGGTTTGGTTGAACAGCTGAAGGCCCGTGGAGAAGTGGAACCCGCTCAAGCATTGCAACTCCTCCTTACTCACTCACAGAATCTTACCTGCTTTAGCGTCGGTGGCGAACCTGTATTAATCAACTGGGCTATCCCCCAAGAGAAAGCGGCTACTGTGGTACCAGTCGTACCGTGGTGGAAACGATTCTGGCCTTGGTTAATGTTGCTGATGTTTCTGCTCCTTCTGGCGGTCGCCTGGTGGTGGTTTGCCAACCGAAACCGCGTTGACACAATTCTTCCCGTGCAGAACGAAACGCCTGCAGCAGTTGCCAAAACCGCAGCCGAAAAGACGGAATTAACGCAGGATAACCCCAGCATCAGTCTCGAAAAAAGAAAGGACTTCGGGCGTATCAGAGTCAATCTGACGTGGCAACAGGGTCAACATAATGAGCCTGTGGATCTGGATATTGCCGCATTTGTTCGTTTCAAAAATGGCAAGATAAGCGGAGTCGAGGCGCTCAGTAAATTTCGTGGTGACTATGACAAACCGCCCTATATGTTGTTGCCGAAAGATCTTCGTGGGGGGGATGACCAGGATGGTGAATGGCTTTTTATCAACGGTAGCCAATGGCAAGAGATTGATGAAGTGCTGATTTACACCTTTATCTACGGCGGTACGGATAACTGGAAGGGTACTGATGCCACTATCACTATCTATGTCCCTGAACAGCCTCCTGTCACTTCAACGTTGGTAGAAGGAAGTGAACTCAATAACGTTGTGGCAATCGCTCGTTTAAAAAATGTTAATGGTGATATCAAAGTGGAGCGGCTTAACAGTTTCTTCCGCAATCGTGAGTCACTGGATAAGCATTACGGCTGGGGCTTTAAATGGACGCCTGGTGCGAGCAAAAATTAGCCATGTTTGTGTTTGATTTGCGTTAATTAACAGCCCTACAAGGTTTAGACAATGCGAAATTCGATTCAGGGACCACTATTACGTACCGGAAATAACTCATCGTTTAAGGCGCTGGGGGAAACCGGTTATCCCGTGTTTAAGATGGCATTTCAGCTACGTGAAGCCATCTACCGCCTCGATGCAGGTCGCGACCTGGCACGACATCTTGCTATTCCGCAAAACGACCAGGGGGGCGATCGTACCGACTGGTACAGTAGTTTTGCCGGCGATGTCATCCCCTGGAGTAGCGCAACTGAAAGTGAGCGAGCCTCCGCGCGGCAACAGTTCAACGATTTTCAGACGTCGGTGCAGGCATTAAGTGAGCAGATGCTTAATGCAGAGAAAAGCGGAGCTGGCGGCGATCGCCGTGTATTTGCGCAGTTACTAAAATCAGTTGACCAGTTTCCCGATGATGAGTTTCTTTATCTGGTTAACGGGGTATTAGTCATTACTTTTTGGGGATTTATTCACCCCAAAGGTGAGCAGCGCAATCCCATGCATTGGCTGCAACCTTCCTCAGTTCCGGTGGAAACACCTGTGGCATCATTGGCACCGCAGCTGGCACAGCCGATCGTTTCTGATATTAATACGACCGAAGGGGTTACACGGAGGCGTCGCTGGAATTGGAACTGGCGCTGGTTACTCTGGTTACTATTAGCCCTACTTCTCCTTGCCTTACTATTGGGGTTGCTGCGTGGTTGCGTACCGGCTATTTCACTCCCGGGGTTGCCAGGCATTTCCAGTGAGAAAAACCACAGCCTGCCAGTCAGTGATGCTGTCAATCACAACCTTCCAGAGGGAAAAGCCTCCGTCACCGATGGCGTGAATGCGCCGCTGATCAACGGTCAACCAGCTACCGCCAACCATTTACCCGTAGCCGGTACAAGCGAAGTCAGTCATATGTTGGATGGGGTTGATGCACAGGCCGACGTCCTCTCTCCGGGGGCAGAGGAGACGCTCCACGGAGCGCAGGAGTCGGTGAAAAATGGTGAAGCCTTAGTCACTGAACAGACGGCTGGTGTTGCACCCTCAGCAACGTCAGAAGGGCAGAACGGTGCTCCACAGGAGTCAGCAGTTGTCCCCAATACCATACCGCCAGTAATACCTGCTCAGGGTGAACCACTCACCCTGCCTGCCGCCACGCCTGATGGCCCTGCTCAGTTTCTTAACGGGCAATGGCGGGTTAACGGCGGGATTCAGGACAAGCTTACCGGCCGCCCATTGCAGTTGCAGTACAACTTTAATCAGGGCAATGGCACGGTCAGTGTTCGCCAGTCCAATGGCGTGACCTGTACTGGCTCTGCCAGAGGTAGTGTGCAGAAAGGTGCTCTCAGCATTACTAATCCCGAACAGATGAAATGTAGCGATGGCTCCAATTTTATTGGCCCAAAAATAGAGTGCAAATCACCTGCGTCTGGCCATGCCGATTGTGTCGGCAACAATGATGGGGACAAAACGTTCCCCATTCGTATGCTTCAACCCAATACTTAAACAGGGACGAATTAGATTATGTTGCCTGAGATTGTTTCCTTTGATCGTCAGATCACCCTGGTGGGTGACTCCGGAATTCAGTTTATGGATTTCGGCTTAAACCTCAAACGCCAATCCGCGGGTGAGTTTGTCAAACTTGCGAACGGCGTGCTCACTCGTCTGATTTATAACGAGCAGCGTGATTACTATTTCTATCAGCCAACGCCAGACAACTATGAAAAGGCCAAAAGCCAATACGATATCCCTGTTGAGCAGAGCCTTAAACTGCTCGACAGCGTTTGGCTGCCCCTGCCTCTGTTTCGCTTCAGTCTGCCGAATATTTACCAGGAAGGCCCACTGAACTGGGCGCGCTTCCGAATTGTGAAACTGCCTGTGCCCGATCTGGACGGTCATAGCCACCGTATGACGCTGGCTATTGATACGCGTATCATGGCCAAACAGCAATCGGCTGCAGACCTTAGTCCTAATCATGAAGATGTGAATGCCGGTGCTACTTTCGCAGTTGCCACCGCGACTTATGCGCTTAGCTGGTATTTGACTCAGGACTGGGTCAAAGACTGGCTGGTGGAAGTTTATAAAGAAGCCAGTAAAGGTCGTGATATCGATGAACGTGAAGATGAGATAGCGCAACAATACCCGCTAGCGCATTATCTCAATCTGCTCTCGTTAATGGCTATCCCGCTGGAAGGTCTGGAAACCCAGACAGAACCGTCTATCGAATTGCCACAATTCAAGGTGATCGCTAACCGGGAAGTCAATGCCATCAAACCGATTCCCGTCGACCTGATTCTGGATGTGGGCAACTCTCGTACCTGCGGTATTCTCATTGAAGACCACGGGCAGTCTGGTTCAGGACTCATGCACAATTATGTGCTGAAACTGCGCGATCTTAGCGCTCCTGAACATGTCTATACTGAACCTTTTGAAAGCAAAGTAGAGTTCTCTCAGGCATTTTTTGGCAAAGATCATTATTCAGTGCGGAGCGGTCGTCACGATGCTTTTCAGTGGCCGACAATCGCCCGAATTGGCGGTGAGGCCAGTCGCTTAGCTGCGCGGCGTAGGGGCAGTGAAGGCTCTACTGGATTATCCAGCCCAAAACGTTATCTGTGGGATGAGAAATTTTATGGACAAGGCTGGCGTTTTAACGGCAGCTACGTGCAGGATACCAATCCTCTTGCCACTGCTGCTCCTTTTGCCAATTTAATTGATGAAAAAGGCGAAGCACTTCACACCATCGAAGACGAGATGGATCGGATCCCTGTCTTCACGCCACGCTACTCCCGCAGCTCTTTGATGACTTTCATGCTCTCAGAGGTGTTGACTCAGGCTATTAGCCAAATCAACAGCCCTGAGCAACGAATTCGCGAAGGGCATGCCGGGCTGCCTCGTCAATTACGTCATATTATTCTGACTGTCCCACCGGGTTTGCCAATGGCTGAACGCTGCATTCTTGATGAAAAAATGCGTCAGGCCGTAGGGTTAGTTTGGAAATCTCTGCGCTGGCACACTGGCGAGAATGATCCTTACGTCGACGAGCTCGAAGAGTACAGCAAAGAGAACATCAAGATTCCTTTGCCTAAAATTCGCGTGGAGTGGGATGAGGCCTCTTGTGCACAACTGGTTTATCTCTACACCGAGATCAATCAGAATTTCGCCGGCCATCCGGAAGTGTTTTTCGATACCCTGGGTCGTCCGGATCGCAAAGAACGTGAAAGTATTACTATTGCGTCAATTGATATCGGCGGGGGAACAACGGATCTCGTCATCTCCGATTATAAGCTGGACAGGAACGGGGTCTCTGGAGGTGGCGCGAATGTCCATATCATTCCTCACCAGCGTTTCCGCGACAGTTTCAAAATTGCAGGCGATGACATACTGCTTGATGTAATTCAGTCCTACGTACTTCCTGCCTTTGAATTGTCGCTGCGCGAAGCCGGTGTGCGTACAGTCGAAACACTGATGTCCCAGCTATGTGGTTCACAAAATATTAGTGCCGCAGAAGCGGTGTTGCGTCAGCAACTGAGCTTACAGCTTTTTGTACCGCTGGCTCTGCACATATTAACCCGCTATGAACAGTTTGATCCGCAGAATGAACAGACGCATCTCCTCATCAGCCAGCGAGTCAGTGAACTCCTGCCGGCAGGAAGTATCAGTGAAGAGGTTGCGGGGTTTGTGCGTCGTGAAGTGCAAAAGGCGGGAGGACCAAGTGACTTCAATCTGGGGGACATTACCCTCAATCTCGCGCTGACAAAGCTGCACAATGATTTGTGCTCAGGAAAGTTCAACATCGATAAAGTCCTTACCGCACTGTGTGAGGTGTTATCCTATTATCATTGCGATCTACTGTTGTTGACCGGGCGGCCGTCGCAATTACCGGGAATCCAGGCCATTGTCCGTCGTAATTTGCCATTACCTCCGGGACGCATTTTAGCCCTGCATGGCTACCAGACCGGTACCTGGTATCCGTTCCATAAAAACGGCCATATTGACGATCCGAAGAGTACCGCTTCTGTCGGCGCAATGCTGTCGCAGCTCTGTGCTAATCATAGTATTCCTAATTTCCACTTCCGTATCTCGGCGCTGAAACCTTATTCAACCATTCGCCATATCGGCATCATTGATATGGATAATCTGATACACGATGCCGACGTTATTTATCGCCATATCGAATCAGAAAACGGGCAAATTAAATTACCAGTGGTAATGAATGAGGAAAGGGAAGCAACAACGCAGAGTATCGTCATGCGTGGTGACCTTCGATTAGGCTATCGCCAACTGGATGCGGAGCGTTGGTCTGCAGCTCCCCTATACACCCTGCGTTTTAGCGAGTCAGGACGAAAAAAATTCTCAGCGGCAATGTCGATGGACAATGGCTCCCCTTATATCAAAGTCAGATTGATGATTGATAAAGGTAAAGCCGCACGAAAATTAGGGCTTATCAGCGATCGCCTGACGATTGCAGATGTAAGTAGTAACACCGACAAATCTTTCAGCAAAAATGATGTAGAGCTGGAATTTAATACCATGCCCGATACGGGACTTATTGATAGTCGACATTGGCTCGATAGCGGGAGTGTGAAGAAATAATGAACAACGATCAAAATACTCTGCAACAAGGTTGGGCTGCTATCGCTCAGGGTTGTCAGGATGCGCTGGGATGGGTTGAAAGCGTTCGAACAAGTTCTCGTCGTCTCGACAATGAAGCCGACAAGCTGAATCTGAATTTACTGCGAACCCGCAACCTGGCGAACAATCTGACTCAGGTTTCCACGACTCCGATGACCGTGGGTTTCTTCGGTATCTCGCAAGCGGGGAAATCTTATCTTATCTCAGCATTAGCTGCGGGCAGTAATGGTGAGCTAGGGGCACGCTATGGCAACCAGCTCGTAGACTTTATCAAAGAAGTTAATCCGGTTGGCGGTGGTAAAGAGGCGACTGGTCTGGTCACGCGCTTCACCTCAAACGCGCCCGAGGCTCCTGTGGGTTATCCCGTGCCTTTGCGCCTGTTCAGTGAAATTGACCTGGCAAAGATTCTCGCGAACACCTGGTTTAACGACTTCAATCACGAGCAACTGAATTATCAGATTGATGAGAACCGCATCGAAGAAAGCCTGCGTCCTTTCTTGCAACGCAACAGTCAGTCAGAGGCTAATAATGGTGTTAGCCGTGAGGATGTTGTAGCGCTGTGGGACTATCTGAACGCGTCGTTCAAAAAATCAGTTGAAAAGCTTGAGCATGCCTGGTGGCCACAGGTGCTTAAAATTGCTCCAGCGCTCAACCCACGCGAACGTGCGGACCTATTTTCACTTCTCTGGGGTGAGCAACCGGAACTCACTGAGACCTATCGTTCACTAGCGGGCGTGCTGGCGAAACTCAATCACGCCAAAATGGTGTTTGCACCCTTAGAAACCCTTACCGATCATAGCAGTGGGAGCATAATGAATGTCGACAGTCTGAATCGTCTGGGGTCGAATCAGGATCGTACTGTCGAAATACGTTACTGGAAAGAGGGCCTGCAAACCGGTAGCGCCGCCTTGTCACAGGCGGAACTGGCGGCACTGACTTCAGAGCTTATTTTCCCGCTCGCCGAAGTGACAAACAACAGCATGATGGAGCAGGTCGATTTACTCGACTTCCCCGGTTATCGCGGTCGGCTCAAGCTCTTGACTCTGAAAGATGCTGCTCAGGATGGGCAGAACCCGGTATCGCAGCTGCTGCTAAGGGGCAAAGTTGCCTATCTATTTGAGCGTTACACCGATAATCAGGAAATGAATGCGCTGGTAGTGTGTGCCAGCTCGTTCAAGCAAAGTGATGTTTCCGATGTCGGCCCGGTTCTGACACGCTGGGTTGAGAAAACACAAGGTAAAACTGCAGAGGAGCGTGGGAAAAGCAAAGCAGGCCTATTTTGGGCCATCACAATGTGTGATATGCGCATTACTGACAATCTGAAAAAAACGGAAAGTCAGTTAAAAGAGGCCTGGGAAGGCATGCTGCATATGACGCTGCTGGAACGTTTTGCCCAGTACGACTGGTTAAAAGAGTGGTCACCGGGTAAGCCTTTTGATAACTGCTTCCTGGTGCGTAAACCAGGAATTGATAACCCCTTCCTGACGCTTGAAAATGAACCAGGTCATGAGAACCTCAAAGAAGTGGCGCTTGCTGAACGCTACCGCGATGTGCTCGATAGCATGGGTCATGTTTTTATTACTGGCAATAATGTCCGTCGTCACGTTGCCGAGCCAAAAGAGGCGTGGCAGGGGATGCTTCAGCTCAATGACGGAGGGATTTCCCGCCTGACAGAAGCCCTGCGTGGCGTTGCTCATCTGAAATTCAAATTGGAGCGGTTGCAAGAACAGTTATTGCAATGTCGCCACGAAACGGGTGATCAACGCCTTGGCCGGTGGTACGAGCATGATGGTGACGGGCAGATCGTTAAAAAACAAGCTATCGCCAAAGAGCTTTGGCAAGGTTTATCCACTTGTCCGCACAGCCTGGGTGAGATGATCACCAGCCTGGATCTGCCTTCTCACGAACTGCATAACATCTATCTAAGTATTCGTAATCAGGATCGTGATCCGCAAGAAGGTGATGAACCGCGCCCGCAGAATGCTTTTACTGCTAATCCTTTTGGCAACAATCCATTTGGTAATAACCCATTTGCCAGCAATCCTTTCGCCGATGAGAATCTCAATGAGAGGCTTGCCGCTACTCAGTCTGCCCCCACATCTGAACGCGTAGGTAGGGATGATGAGTTCGCCCATCAGGCCTTCAAAGCCTGGGTGGCGCATCTGCGAGAGTTGCCGCACCAAACCGCTCACTGGAAACAGTTAGGGATGACTGGTGAGATGATCAATCAGTTATGCGAAGAGCTGATCACTGCCGCCACGCGACTGGATCTCGAGGGAATGTTAAAACGTGCTCTGGCAGGACAGGAGCAGGCAGGTACACGACGTGAGCAGTTGCTGGCGCGTCAGGTACTGCGTGCCCAACTTGCAATGCGAGATTTTATCGCCTGGTTTGGCTATCTATCCTTACCAGAAGAACAAATTCCCAATAGCTATGTGGGTGAGAAAAATAAAGTTTTTGCCCGCCAGACATCCCTTGCCAGCGATGAATTGCCCAAACTGACTTCTGTCGCCCCACAGCCTGGCGTTGCCTATATGGGGGACTGGCTTTCGGCATTAATGACCATCATCCTGGACAATGCGGGGCATAGTGCCACTCGTGATATCTCCTTCGAACATAACCGGCAACTTGGCCAAATCATTGGTCAGATGAAACAAGAGAACATGCCATGCTAGCAAAAATTTTCCCTTGCCAACCCGCAGAACCGGGTAATGCGCAATTGATGATCCGCCTGCGCGGTGAGCAGTCAGTGCTGTCAAACCTGACTTTTAGTCTTTGCAACAATGAACAAAATTATCTGCAGCCAGACAACAACTGGAGCTCGGCACCGCATTGGTTCACCATAGATGGAGGCTACCCGTTTAATAATGGAAGTGGTTTTCGTATCGGGCCAACCTTGCTCGATCCATTGCTGGAAAGAGCAAGTCAGGTACAAATTCAGGTTCAGCTGGCATCGGGTGAAACCCGCAGTACGACACTGCAATTAGTGCGCGATGAATTGTTATCCTCTGAAGCTCGTGGACAAACAGGTGACTATAGCGGCAGTAGCGTGCTTTCGGCACCTTCTTCTCTCTCTGCCTCAGCACCCGAAGCCACGCCAGAGCTTACCCCGGTCGCTGAGCCCATTACAACGACAGCAGAATCCATCCCTGAGACAGCAATACCTCAATCCAAACGTAAAACGTCTCTTATTCCAATGATCGCTGCCGGACTTATTTTACTGCTGATTGTTGCAGGTGCACTTTGGTGGTTTATGGGAAGGAGTAGTGCTCCTGCTCAATCAATCCCCGAGGACAAGCAACAAGAAGCGCCTGTCGTTGCTACTGCGCCTGTAACCTCGGAGACCGTGAAAGATACCGAGTGCTCAACGACGAATCTGGCTAGCCAAAGTGAACTCGATTTTGTTCAAAACTGCGTGCAGCAAAAACTTGATAGCGACAAGTTGCTAACCATTATCCAGGCCGCCAAAGACGCGAAAAAATGCGGTGTGGCCCAGCGTCTATATGCCAACCGTGCTCAGGGTGGAGATATCAAAGTCGCCCTCGCTTACGCCAGTGAATATGATCCGCAGGATCATAAGCCAAGCGAGTGCTTCAAAACTGCAGATGCAGATACCGCCGCTTACTGGTACGAAACTGTGCTGCAAACTGAACCGGAAAACGTAAATGCAAAACAACGCCTTGAGGAGCTTAGAAAATGAAAAAAACACATTTTCTTCGACTGGCGCTGCCTTTATGTGGCCTTATTCTTACAAGTCAGGCGCTCGCAACTGAGGGGGAGAAACCCCTTCTGCAAGAGGGCAAGAAAACCCTGTTTCAACGTGTTTTGACTACGCCAGGGTGCAAAATAGGCACAAAGGCTGGAGATGATAAGGGGCAGTTACAACCGGCGTTTAGCAGCTTTTATGTTTACCAAAAACAAGACGTAAACGGGCAAAGCTGGGCCAAAGTTGGACCTGATAGCTATGGCAAGACCATTGGCTGGTTACCTGAGTCGTGCACTGTTGACTGGAAAATGCAACTAACCCTGGCATTTACTAACCCCGCAAACCGTGACCGGCTGGTGTTCTTTAAAGAGAAAAAGAGTCTGGATGCTATTCTCTCTGCTCCTGATCCGGTTTCGCTGGTGGCACCGCTTCGTGCACATCTTAAGCGCGACGGTAAAGCCGATGGGGTCCTTGCTCAGGAACCGGAATATTTTGTTGATCTGCAAAAGCAGTTCTACCTGTTACCGATTCTCAGCGGCGAAGAGGTGATGACAGAAAGCGGGTTCTACACACGGCTACTCAACGTTGCCTCTGTAAGTAAGGCTACACCTGTTACAAAGCAGAGCGATGATATTAACCAGCTCAAAGGCTTCAATGCCTCTGTGGTTTTCGTTATTGACTCGACCATTTCGATGGGCCCGTATATCGAGCGAACGAAAGAAGCGGTCAATAAAATCTACGACAAGATTAAACAGGAACACCTGCAAGAGCAGGTTAAGTTTGGTTTGGTTTCATTTCGATCAAATACGAAAGCCGTGCCAGGTCTTGAGTACACGTCGAAAATTTTTGTCGACCCAAATCAGGTGAAAGGTGGTGAGGATTTCCTGAAAAAAGTCTCAGGCCTTAAAGAAGCAAAAGTTTCCAGCTCTCTCTATGATGAAGATGCTTATGCAGGGGTACTTTCCGCGATCGACAGCATTAACTGGAGCCCTTTTGGCGCTCGTTACATTGTCTTAATCACCGATGCAGGCGCCATTGAGGGTAGCAATAAACTATCAGCTACAGGTCTTGATGCAAAACAGCTGCGTCTGGAAGCTGGAAACAGAGGTATTGCTATTTATACCCTCCATCTGAAGACATCTTCAGGTAAGAATGATCATTCAAAAGCTGAAGGCCAGTACCGTGATCTCTCCAACTTTGATAGCACGCAATCCAATCTTTACCAGTCTGTTGATGCCGGTGACCTAAAAACCTTTGGTCAGCAGGTTGATACACTGGCCGCAGCGATTACGGAACAGGTTAAGTCCGCCTATATGGGCGATCCGGCGATAGGCAGTGCACTCTACTCAAAAGATGATGGTAAAAAGCAGACTTCAGAAGAGAAATTACTGGGTGACACTGCGCTAATTGGTCATGCGATGCAGCTGGCCTGGCTGGGGAAAAAGAATGACACCCAGGCGCCATTAGTGTTTAAGGCCTGGATCAGCGACCGCGATCTTATCAAGCAAAATATCCCTACAACTGACGTTCGCGTATTGCTCACTAAAGGTCAACTGAGTGATTTGAGCGATGTGGTGAGCCAGATCCTGCAAGCGGCTAACGAAGGTATGATCTCGCCGGATAAAATGTTTGAACGCTTGCGCACTGTAGCTGCGACCATGGGGGCTGATCCTAACCAGCTGAAGCAACAAGAAAATGCCAAAATTAACGATCTTGGTGTGTTAGGTGAATACTTAGCAGATCTGCCATACCGTAGTGATGTGCTGAATCTTGATGAAGAGACATGGAAAAGCTGGGATGGACTGTCGCAGGAGAAATTTATCCGTACCTTGTCTTCAAAGCTGCGCCATTACCAAAAATATAACGCCGATGTTGATCGCTGGGTAGAGCTTGCCAAGGGCAGTGATCCGCGCGATCGCGTATATCCCGTGCCGCTGGAAATGATGCCTTAATGCTTTACATAGAAGATCTGTCTATTGTTCGCGGGCAAGGCCCTCAGGCACATCATGTCTACCTGCCGCAGTTAACGCTGCGGCCAGGTCAGGTCGTGGCCGTTACCGGTGAGAGCGGCTGTGGCAAAAGTACGCTACTTGAGGCGATCGGTTTGCTGCTGCGTCCTGCCAGTGTGGGGTGTTTCGAGTTTCATGATGTAAAACGGCTCGATGTTGCCTCTCTGCTCAAGAGTAATCAGCAAGCAGAGCTGGCTGACATTCGTGCCCGTCATTTGGGATTTGTACTACAACATGGCGGCTTACTTCCCTTCCTTAGTGTGCAAGACAATATACGCCTTCCGTGCCAATTGCTCGGCGTGGTGCCGAATAAAGCTATGTTAAGCAGAGTCATTGACGCGTTAAAGCTAGGCCCATTGTTAAACAAGTACCCGGCACAATTATCATTTGGTGAAAGACAGCGAACCGCGTTCGCCCGAGCGATTATGCACCGTCCGGGACTGGTGCTGGCCGACGAGCCCACTGCGGCACTCGATCCCTATAATGCACAGCAGCTATTTAGCCTGTTTGTCGACCTGGTCGCGCAAGAAGGAATGATGGCACTGGTCGTCTGTCACGATTGGCCACTGGTGCAACATTTCAATTTGCCTTGTTTAGTTGCGCGTCTGGACTCCGAGGCGTCTGACCCATCTGACGCCATGGTCCAGAGAGGAACTCACTTTGTCTTTTAACCGTACCCTTTTGTTGAGTCGCCTTGCGATGCAAGATCTGTGGCACGATCGCATCATCTCATTTTGTATCGTGTCCTCTCTGGTCGCGGTTATCGCCCCATTATTACTGCTGTTCGGTTTACGGTTTGGCATTGTTAGCCAGTTACAGAATGACCTTGCCAATGATCCCCGGAATCTGGAGATCAGGATGCTAAGCAGTGGTAGTTATGATCAGGACTGGATAGAACGATTACGTCTACGTCCCGATGTGGGTTTTACGATAGGGCAGACTCGTTCACTCAATACTCTTGCCGATCTGCAAACAGATAGCAGCCATTTCATCGAAAATGCCGAAGTCATTCCAACTGATATCGGTGACCCATTGCTGGGCAAGCTTGAAATTCATCACGACAATGAAGTGGTCCTGACCCAGGAAGCGGCACGAAAATTGTCGGTAAAAGTCGGTGATACGCTCACTCTGCGTGTGAGCCGTCAGCTTGAAGAAAGAAGGGAATGGGGGCGTAAAAGTCTGACTGTTGTCGGTATTTTGCCTGCCACTTATTTCAACCGGGCAGCGATATTTACTCAACCCTCCTTGCTCCTGATGCTTGAGCATTTCAGAGACGGCTACGCGATTTCAGCTCTGGGGGCGAGTACTGGCCAGCCGGTAAGTACAAAACCCCCACTTTATGCCCGCGCCAGATTGTATGCCAAAAGCATCGATGACGTTGCAACCCTTGAACGAGACTTGCGGACGCAGCGCATCGAAACAACCAGTCGACTTGCAGATATTGAGAATGTGAAAAGCATCAACCGGGTACTGGGCGTAATTTTTAATACCATTGCTGCCACTGCTTTTATTGGTTGTATCGCGTCTCTCATCGGTTCATTTATCGCCAACGTTGATCGAAAACGCAAACATATTTCGGTACTTAGACTCCTGGGATTTACGGGGCCAGCGGTGGGAGGGTATGTGATGTTGCAAGGCTGTCTGCTCAGTCTGCTAGCGTATGTGGGCGGTTACGGCATCTATCTTATTGCCAGTCAGATTTTTAACCGAGCGTTAGCCGGTAGCCAGGCAACCGACCAGCTGCTGTGCAAAATAACGTTAGAACACAGCATTATAGCAATGGCAATCACGATTGTGGTGGCACTAGTGGTTGCCAGCATTGGCGCTTATCGGGCCATTAATATTGAACCAGCGCAGAGCCTGCGCGAAGTATGAACATCTGCCCGTCTTCCTCTTTAGTCAAATTTATCATTAGCGGAGATTATTCGTGACCTTAACGCCTTCCTCACTGCCGTGTTGGTTACTCCTCGGTATGCTTGCCAATATGTCTTCTGTTTTTGCGGAGCCATGGGCTGCTAACACCTGGAACCCCAAGCCGGACGATGCTGATATCATCTTACCAATGCCATGCGAAGGCTCTATGGCTTTCCGTCGCGTCGAAATCCCCCTGTCCGGCCCTCTGGAAGATATGCCAATTACGCTTGGCCAGGATGGTGGAGAGTGGGGGGTCATCGAACATAGCTATCCAGCCTTTATCGCCGGAAGTTTCTCTGAGGAGAAAAAAGAGAAGGGTCGGTACTATCTGATGGCGAAATATGAACTGACTACCCTGCAATATCAGGCATTAATGGAGGGGACATGTCCGATTCCTTCACGCAAGCTAAGTTTACCAGCCACAGGGATGAGCTGGTTTGATGCTGTGGCTGCCGCCGATAAATATAACCAGTGGCTTCGTACGAATGCCATGGATAAATTGCCGAAGGAAGATGGAAAGCCTGGCTTTTTGCGTTTGCCAACTGAGGTTGAATGGGAGTTTGCTGCCCGAGGTGGTCTAAACGTTAATAGCGCTGAGTTCCGGGATTTGCATTACCCCATGGATGACATTAAAAATTATGAATGGTTTTCTGGTGCTCAATCCTCAAATGGAAAGGTTCAGCTTATTGGCTTATTGAACCCTAACCCGCTTGGCTTATTTGATATGCTGGGGAATGTATCAGAGATGATGTTCACTCCTTTCTATCTCAATAAGTTAAATCGACTACATGGTCAAGCTGGGGGCTTCGTTGCTCGTGGTGGGAATATACTTTCAGGCCCCACGGAAATTCGCAGTGCTGCTCGTAAAGAAGTGAATTATTACGATCAGGCAATCCCGTTCACCAGCAAAACAACGGGTCTGCGGTTAGTGTTGGTTGCGCCGACTATCACCTCGACCGATAAAGTTAAACAACTTGAAAAAAGCTGGGAAACATTGGGTGCGGAAAACCAGAATAACGTTAAGAAAGCCGATGAAACAAAAGATACTGCCAAAGCGCTGGGAAATCTGGCCTCAAATGTTGGTGATGCTGGTCTTAAGCAGAAACTTAAAGATTTAGAAAACCAACTGCGCGCCAGCAACCAAAAGCAACAGGAAGAGCGTGAACAGTCGATTCGTGCCAGTCTGAATCTAGGTTCTTTCTTATGCACCAAGTTGCAGGATGATGGTCGCTTCCTTGATTTTTTAAATCATAATTACGAATTACTTTGTAAGGCAAAAGATGCCGGTGATGCGAGTTGTGCCAACCGTAAAGCAAAGCTGGTTGAGCAAACTGACAGGCTCCAGCAACTGACAGGTTATTACGCCAGCAGTCTGGTCGATTCGGCGACGTTGTATGGTCAAGAGGGGCTAAAACGCGAAGTCTCAGTGTTTGAACAGATGCTAACACTTAACAAGCGACTCTCGGGTCTTAAACCTTTCCTGGCCGCGCACTGGCAGAATCAACAAAAGTATTTGGAAAATGGCAAGATTGATACGTCTGAGTGGCTGGAAAGTTGCAAGAAAACCAATGCTGGAAATTGACTCTCGCTGAAAAACGTTGCTGAAGACAGGGCGAGCCATGATTTTAGATGCAAAGATTGTGGTGCACCTGATTCCTTATCAATCAATAAAAGAGCGATAATAGTTCAGTGAAATCCGGATAACTTAACCCAAAGACGTAGTCTGCGCAGGCAATGTGCTTTACACTGCGCGCTGCAAAATTTGTGTTGATAAACGATTAATCAGGCGGTAATGGCGATGAACGGAACGATCACAACGTGGTTTAAAGATAAAGGCTTTGGATTTATCAAAGATGAAAACGGTGACAACCGGTATTTTCATGTGATCAAGGTTGCCAATCCTGAGCTGATTAAGAAAGACGCGGCGGTCACGTTTGAACCGACGACCAACAACAAAGGCTTGTCCGCGTATGCGGTGAAAGTGGTGCCGGAAAGCAAATACATTTATATCGCGGGCGAGCGCATTAAGCTGACGTCGATTAAATCTTTCCTGGTCTACAGCGAAGAAGTGCCTGCTGATTCGGGCATTGATAAAGAGAATGCGATCCTGTCCGTTGGCCTGCTGCTGAACAATATCCGTCCGAAATCTGCGGCGAAACCGGGTGAGATGCGCTCGGTGAAGAAACTGGCGATCACCACCTTCCAGGGGACGACGCTGATCTTCTCTGAAGATGAGATCGACATCGAGGCCACGGTGAAACTTCTCAAGTGATCCTGTGCCGAAATTCTGTGCCATTCATCAGCAGAATTTCGGCCTCACTCCTGCCTCAGTGCGCCGTGATGTACGGTTCCTTCACAAAATCGGTCAGCAGCCAGACCATATCATGCAGCAGCCCCGTTAACTCTTTTGCCACATTCGGTGGCAGTGTTCCTCCCAGAATAGCGTTCGTCAGCGCCTGAATGTAATCCACCAGCGTGGCGGTTTCCTGCCACAGATCCGGCACGTTTGAGCTGATTTTCTCGCCTTTGATCAGTTGCTCAATCAGGTACGGTGGAAGATCTTTATCACACAGTTCGCGCAGCTGATTGAGCGCTTGCAGTAAACGCTCGCACAAGGCCTCGCGCGTTTTGCTGTCGTGGGTTTCGACCAGCACGCAGACAAATGAGGCGCAGAGATCGGCCACCTGGAATAAATCCGCCGTTTGCGGGAGCGGGGCGTTGAGAAGCTGCTGAATAACGCTTTCGTCAGATTGCGCGTAAAACAGGGTTGGGATAGTAGCCATTTGGCATCCTCATTATGCATGAAATTAATTGACCACCCTGTAAGTCCCTGCGCGCAGGGAGGGGCAGCGCTGACGGAGGTAGGAATACCGTGCACAAAGAAAACGGCCAGCGTTTGCTGCTCCGCCAGCGCCACCGTAAGTTAACGGGGTATGCGCTGTCGCGAAAAAAATTATCGCTTTATGCCAACGGGTTCCTACGCCCGGTCGCGGATAAACCGCAACGCAGGCACTTTACGACCGAGGAAGGGCAAATAAAAGGCTAAACCCTGAGTTTCACAAGGTTACTTTTCGATTTGCGAGGCGCTTTCCAGAAAACACCTGCCGGGCGGTAGCCAGCCCGAAAGAGCACACACTGGCCCACGCAAAACCTAGCCCATCCGGTGCTCGCCGTTTCGCATCGCTTCACGATCAAACACCCGTTGAATCTCGCCGTGCGCCATAAACGCCGCGCGGTCTGAAATATGCGCAATCACATCCGCGTCGTGGCTCACCAGCAGATAGGTCATACCGTGCTGCTGTTTCAGGCGGTTCAGCAGATTCAGGATTTCCGCCTGCACCGACATATCCAGCGCCGAGGTTGGTTCGTCCAGCAGCAAGAGCTGGGGGCGCAGCAACAGGGCGCGGGCAATCGCCACGCGCTGACGCTGGCCGCCAGACAGCTGATGCGGATAACGCTGGCCCGCGTCAGCCGACAGCCCCACCTGCTGCAACGCGTCGGCTACTTTCTCTGCAATCTGTGTTTCACCGTGAATTTTAAGCGGCTCAGTCAGCGTGCGTGAAAGGGTGTGATTCGGATGCAGGGACGCCCACGGATCCTGAAACACCATCTGCACGTTGCGCCGCAGCGCGCCGGTAAACCGGGCGTCGGGTTTCAGGTTTTCCCCGAGCAGCGTCACGTCGCCGCGCCACTGGCGTTGTAGCCCAGCCAGCACGCGCAGAATGGTCGATTTTCCGCAGCCGGATTCCCCGATAAGGCTGAAGGTTTCCCCTTTTTCGATGGCAAAGCTGGCCGACGATACTGCCGTTTTTTCGCCGAACGCCACCTGCAACTGACGGACATCAACGAGTGCCATGGTGTATCTCCTTGCGATCCAGCGTCGGTAACATTTGCCCATAGGTGCTGGCATCCGGGCGGCAGGTCCACAGCGTGCGGGTGTAGGGATGCGTGGCCTGCGGCAGTTCCCGCGCGGTCATCTCATCGACTTTTTCGCCCTGATACATGACCAGCACGCGGTCGCAATGTTCAGCCACCAGCGGTAAATCATGACTAATCAGCAGCATCGCCATCTGACGCTCTTCGCACTGCTTCACCAGCAGTTCGAGAATTTGATTGCGCAGACGCGCGTCGAGGGCCGAGGTGGGTTCATCGGCAATCAGCACCTGCGGATTGTTGATCAGCGCAATGGCAATCATCACCCGCTGGCCCATCCCGCCGGAGAGTTCACCGGGATAGCGCGTCAACACGCTCTGCTCCAGCCCGACGGCGTGGATGATGTCGCGAATACGCTCCTGCCGCTCCTTGCGGGAGAGTGACTGATGCAGCGTCAGCGACTCTTCGAGCTGCGCGGCGACGTTTTTGGCCGGGTTGAGCGCATAGCGCGGGTCCTGAAGCACCATCGCAATGCCGTTGCCGCGAAGGCGCTGCCAGCTGCGATTATTCAGGGCCAGCAGATCGTGGCCCAGCACGTTAAGCTGCCGGGCACTCACCACGCCGGGCTTGCGCACCAGCCCCATCAGCGCCCTGGCCGACATGGATTTACCGGAGCCGGATTCGCCCACTAACGCCAGCCGTTCGTTGCCAAGGGTAAAACTCAGATTGTTCACCACACGTGCGGCGGGGTAGTCGATATTCAGCGCATCGACGATAACGCGGTAGTCAGTCATGTTGCGGCTCCAGAATGTCGCGCAGGCCGTCGCCCAGCAGATTAAACGCCAGGCTGGCGAACAGGATCGCGCCGCCAGGAATAGCTGCAATCCACCATTGATCGAAAATCACCTGCATGCCGTCGGCGATCATCGCGCCCCATTCGGCCATCGGCGGACGCGCGCCCAGACCCAGGAAGCCCAGCCCGGCGGCGGCCAGAATAATGCCCGCCAGATCCAGCGCCAGTCGCACAATCGCTGACGGCAGGCAGAGCGGCAGAATATGCCCAAGCAACAGACGTCCGCCGCGAATGCCCATCATCTCGGCAGCCGCCAGATAATCGCTGTGACGCAGACGCTGAATTTCACTCCGGGCCTGACGCGCATAGGCCGGCCAGGTGGTGAGCGCCAGCGCCAGCGCGCCGTTCACAAGGCCAGGACCGAGCATGGCGACAAAGGCAAAGGCGAGGATCAGACGTGGCATCGACATCACCACGTCGGTAAAACGCATCAGCACGCGCTCCAGCCAGCCGCCGTAGTAGCCGGACAAAATCCCGATTAGCAGCCCGGTGGGCAGGGTAATGATCGTCACCAGCGCCACCAGCCCAAGAGCGGGACGGCTGCCGTAGATCAGGCGTGAGAGAAGATCGCGCCCAAAACTGTCCGTGCCGAGCCAGTGCGTGGCGTTCGGTGCCTGCAGGCGTGCCGCCGCGTTCTGCCAGTTCGGGTCGAGCGGAGCGAGCCACGGAGCAAACAGCGCGATCAGCAGCAACAGAACGATTGCGATAAGCCCGCAGAACGCAGCGGGAGAGCGGCGCAGTCGGCGCAGAAAAAGATAAAAAGGCATCAGCGCACCCTGGGGTCGGTGGCCCGCACAAGCAGGTCGGTCAGATTATTTATCAGCACAAAACAGACGCCAATCACCAGCGTACCGCCCATGATGGCGGTGGTATCGCCCGCGAATAACGCGGTGGTGAGATAGCGGCCAATGCCCGGCCATGAAAAGACGGTTTCGGTCAGCACTGCGCCTTCGAGCATGCTGGTGTAGGCCAGCGCGATCACCGTCAGTAGCGTGCTGCGAATATTGGGCAGCACGTGGCGCAGCAGAATCGCCATCTCTCCGGCACCTTTGGCGCGCGCGAGCAGGATGTACTCTTTGTTCATTTCGCTGAGGCACGCCGAGCGCGTCAGGCGGGTGATGCTCGCCAGGGAATAGTAGGCCAGCAGCAGCACCGGCAGCACCAGGTGGCTGACGGCATTTTTAAACGCCTCGCGGTCTCCTGAAAGCCAGGTATCGATCAGCGCAAAACCGGTGCGCGGCTCCACGGTGTATTGCCAGATATCGTCCAACCGGCCCGGCCCGGCGCTCCATTGCAGCTTCGCATAAAACAGCGCCAGCATAAGCAGCCCCAGCCAGAAAACAGGCACCGAGTTACCGAGCAGGGTGAGGGTGCGGATGATCAGATCCAGCGGTGAACCGGCAAAACGCGCGCACAGCACTCCTGCAATAATTCCGAGCACGGAGCCGATAATCAGCGCCAGCGTGGCGAGTTCCAGCGTGGCGGGAAATGCGTGCAGCAGATCCTGCAATACCGGCTGTCCGGTGGCGCTGGCGGTGCCAAGATCGCCGTGAAACAGATTCAGCAGGTAATGCCAGAACTGCACCGGCAGGGGCTGATCCAGCCCAAGCTGATGACGAACCTGATCGTACGTCGACTGGCTGGCGTGATCGCCGACGATCTGCAAGACACGATCGACGGGGGAAAAAGCGGAGAGCACAAACGTGACGAGCAGCAGCCCGAACAGCGTGAGGAGCAGGGTGAAAAGGCCCTGAAAAACACGCATCACGTGGGAAGATAGAGGTGGCATGGAGAGAGCGTTATTCCTTTTGCCCGGCGGCGCTGTGCTGGCCGGACCGACGTTTCACTGTGTTGTAGGTCGGGTGAGGCGAACCCCACCCGGCCATCAGGGCAGATTATTTAGTCACTTTATCGTACCAGACCATATCGGCATTTAGCCCTTGCTGGTACCCCTTCACATTATCGCGCACCACGATCTGGGTTTTGCCCTGATCGACAAACACGTACGGCGAATTATGCTGCAACTCCTGCTGCATTTTGGTGTACAGATCCAGGCGTTTTGCCGGATCGGGCTCGGCCACCGCGGCCAGCGTGGCTTTGGTCAGCTCGGGGATTTTCCAGCCGTTAAGACCGGCCACGGTGCTGGATTTCCCGTCGTTCCAGGCAAAGGCACTGGCATTGGAGTGTGCATCGAAGTAATCCGGAATCCACAAGCGAATCGCCGCCTGGTGCTGCTTGGCGCGCACGCGCGCATACACCTGGCTGCCCGCAGCAGGCAGCAGATCCACCTTCACGCCGCCCTGGGCGAAGCTCGCCTGCATTGACTGCGCGATAGTGATAAACGGCGGTTTGTTCTCCACGTCCAGCGTGAAGTGCGCGTCTTTAATACCCGCTTTGGCGAGGATCGCTTTCGCTTTGGCCGGATCGAATTTGAACGGATTATCTTCCAGCGCGCCCGGCAGCCCGACCGGCAGGAAACTCTGATGCACAAAATACTGGCCCTTCAGCAGATCCTTAGTGATACCGTCGTAATCCACCAGCCAGCGCGACGCTTCCCAGAACGCCGGGTTGTTCAGCAGCGGGTTCGTGCTGTTTCCGGCGTTAAATACCAGGTAGTTCTGCTCGGCAGACGGGATGCTTAACACCTTCACACCCGCTTTGCCTTCCAGCGCACTGATTTGGTCTGCGCCCAGATCGCGGGCCACATCTGCATCACCCTGCTGAATCAGCAGACGGCGAGAGGCCGGGTCCGGGACGTTTTTAATAATGATGCTTTTGAGCTTCGGCGCGCCGCTAGGGGCGGTGTCGTTAGCTTCCAGCACGATGGCCTGATGCGGCTGGTAGACGCGCATTTTGTACGCGCCGCTGCCCGCCGAGTGCATTTTCAGCCAGGTATTACCGAAGTCGTTGTCTTTCACATTCGCTGAAACCAGCTTTTCATCGACGATAGAGGCGATCGGCGTGGAGAGAATATTCAGCGCCACCGCCGGGCTGACGTCAGCCGTCCAGTGCAGTTGCAGCGTGTGGTCATCCACTTTTTTCAGCTGGCTGGCGATATTACCCGGCTCCCAGCCCAGCACGTTCAGAATAAAGGCCGGGGATTTGTTCAGGGTGATGGCGCGGGTGTAGGAGAAAATCACATCTTCTGGGCGCAGCGGGTTGCCGGAGGCAAATTTGGCGTCAGGCTTGAGTTTGATGGTCAGGGTTTTCGCTGCTGCGTCTGCTTCCCAGCTTTCCGCCAGAATCGGGGAGATTTTTGCCGGATTATCGCGGTCGGGCTGCACCAGACGCTGGTACAGGCTCGGCACGGTCTGGATGCTGGAAAGCTCGTTGGCCTCTGCGGGATCGAGGCTGACGATATCATCAAGCCCCTGAGCGACAACCAGCGTATTCGGCGGAGTAGCGGCGTTGGCGGCGGCTGACAGCGCGGCCAATACCAGTAACGGCAGCAGTTTTTTCGTCATAGCGATCCCTGAAAGAAAATGTGTTGTGATTGTTTTTGGCATCGCTACGTTAGGCCTGCCGTGAAAATCCTCAAAGTCTAAATTCTGCTTTGCTTATGCCATGGGGATATAACGCATGCAGATTGGCTATTAAGCGCTTTCCTACACGCAGGGCTTTTCGCCTGCTTTTTGTCCTGATATAACAATTGCATTACATATCAGGGAGTCGCGGGCGTGCCGGAAATTAATCAACATGGTCAAGTCGTAAACGATATTGTTCCCCACTGGAAAGGTGCCTCGGTGTTGCGTCGCACGCCGCTGAACGGGCGATTCTGCCGTCTGGAGCCGCTGGACGCCACGCGGCACGCCGTGGATCTGTTTGACGCGTATGCCCTGGGCGATGACAGCGACTGGACCTGGCTTGCCAGCACGCAGCCGGAGAGCGTCGACGCCACCGCGCACTGGCTGTTGGGCAAGGTGATGGACGATGCGCTGGTGCCTTACGCGGTCATTGATTTACGTTCAGAGCGTGCGGTTGGCGTGGTGAGTTATATGGCGATTGAGCGGCTGATGGGGTCGGTGGAGATTGGCCACGTGACCTGGTCGCGTAAGATGAAAAATACCCCAATGGGAACGGAAACGGTCTGGCTGCTGCTGCAAAATGCTTTCGAACATCACTACCGCCGCGTGGAGTGGAAATGCGATTCGATGAATGTGGCGTCGCGACGCGCGGCAGAGCGGCTGGGGTTTGTCTGGGAAGGGCGGCTGCGGCAAAAACTGATCCGCAAAGGGCGCAACCGCGACAGCGATATGCTTTCCATCATTAATACCGAGTGGCCGGAGCGCGACGCCGAGCTGCGCGCGTGGCTGGCGGCGGAGAACTTTGACAGCGAAGGGCGGCAGATCCAGCGCCTGGAAGCGTTCAGGCAAGGGGTTGCGGAGGATATTCCCCGTTAAACTGCCCGACGGCTCCATGTAATTTTATGAAGAAATAAATAGCGGGTTTTGAAAGTAACAGGGAAGGCGGGTTAACGCTGAGGCGAATTATTCGCAGAGCAGCGTTATCACGCCGACGTTTTGCTGGCACCAGTTAAAGTGAAAAGCGTGGTTGTGCGAATAACCGGCCAGCGGGCGAGCCAGCGACAGGGTGAGCGTGCTGTGAGTCATCGCCGTCACGCAGGCGCTATCAAAACCCATATAGGCGTTAACGCGCGGGAACAGGGCTTTAAACAGGCTCTCTTTGGCGCTAAAAACCAGCGTCAGGGCGAGGGCAAACGGATATCCCGCGCTCAGCAGAACACGCTTTTCCTGCTCGTTGATAATCCCGTCCTGAATCTCTACGGCTTCCTTTTCTGCAATCAGCGCTTCGCAGTCAATCCCCACCAGCGCATTGTCGCGGCGCACCGCCAGCGCCAGCGCCTGGGTGCCGCTGTGAGAAATACTGCCCGCAAAACCGGTTGGCCACAGCGGTTCGCCGTTCACGCCGATACCGGGCACCGTGGTGATGCCAAAGGGCTGTAGCGCCTGGACGGCGGCGATGCGTCCGGCGAGGTGTTCCGCTTTGCGTTTGGCAGAGGCGTGGCTGAGGTCGGCGTGATGGGGCAGCCAGAGCAGATCGGCGTGATCAAAGGTGGTGGGATCGAAATCGATGCGATGAAGCGAGACGCCGCCGAGTGTCAGCAGGCTGTGTGTGGTGTGCATCGGTCCCCCTGATAGAAAAAGCCCCCTTCGATGGAAGAGGGCTTACAGTCTATCAGAAGTGGGTGTTAACGCTCATGTACCAGGTACGACCCGGTTCGTTGTAGGTGTAAGCACCTGCACCGTACATGTACGCGCCCGTGGTGGCATTCCCGGTGGTCTGGGCATTACCTGCACGCCACTGGCGTTTGTCGAAGACGTTATCCACGCCGCCGGTCAGGCTGACGTATTTGGTCACGTCCCAGGTCGCGCTCAGGCCCACGATGCTGTACGGGCTGACTTCGTCTTTTTCAGACCCGCTCACCGGCTGGCCTTTGTAATTGTATTTCTTCGGCTGCTGCTTGCCGTACCAGGTGAAGGTCGACTGCACCGACACATCCTGCTGTACCTGCCAGCTCAGGGTTGAGTTCAGCGTGTACTCCGGGATGATCGACAGACGATCGCCGGTCTCTTTGTTCTTACTTTGCAGCATGTAGGTGATGTTGTTGGTCCAGTTGATCGCATCCGTCACCGGCACGTTCAAGGAGCCTTCCAGCCCTTCTACGACGGCTTTCGGCACGTTTTCCCACTGGTAAATATCGGTGGAGACTTTGCCGGTAGAGGTCTGGCCGATTGGCGCATAGCCCGCTTCGATTTTGTCGCGATAGTCGTTACGGAACCAGGTCGCACCCGCCAGCCAGCCGTCGCGTTTCCACTCGAGGCCAATTTCTTTGTTGATGCTGGTTTCGGCTTTCAGATCGTCATTACCCATCATGTAACAGCCGACGCCGTCGCCGCTGGCGTAGCAGCCCTGGCCCTTGCTGTAGAGCAGGTAGTTCGGGTTGGTCTGGTACAGGCTCGGCGCTTTATACGCTCGGGCGATACCCATTTTCAGCGTGAAATCATCTCCCAGACCTTGCGACAGGTTCAGGGACGGGCTCCAGTTGTTACCCACAATAGTGTGATGATCGAAGCGCAGCGCCGGGGTCAGCATGGTGCTGTCGGTCAGCTCCATGTTGTTTTCGGCGAACAGGGAGAAGATCTCCGCCTTCGAGTACGGGCTACGATCGTCGCTCATGCCAGGGATCGCGCCGCCCTGCTGGGTCTGAGAGTTAGAGGCGTAATCCTTCATGCGCTGCTGGTTCCACTCGGTCCCCAGAGTCAGGTTCTGGTTGACCAGGAAATCGAACGGCAGGTTAACTTCGCTGTGCAGGGTGACGTCGGAGAGATCCGTATCGGTAAATTTGTCGCTGTTGAACAGCCCTTCCAGACCGCCCGCCAGCCCTTCGCCGAGACGCGAGTTACGGGTGTGCTCGTATTGCGCCCAGTTGCTGGTGGTCACGCCGTTATCCCAGCCGCCGTTCCAGGTCACCGCCCAGTTCTGGCGATAAATACGGTTGGTCTCTTTGCCGTAATTCTTCTTCACCAGCCCGTTCGAGCTGTTGTCGTTGTTGGTGTTCTGGGTATCGCCCGCGTAGAGGTTATTCTGGCGGCTGTAGCCCGCTTCAAATTCCAGGGACTGCATTGGCGCGAAGTCCCAGCGCACCACGCCGTTGATATCTTTGTTTTCAACACCTTCACGACCGGCCGGCAGGGTATCGGCATACATTCCGGTACGGTCGGACTGATGGCCCTGGTTGATATCCCATGCGTCGGCCTGGGTTTTGTCCAGATTACCGAACATGCGGAAGCTGAAATCGCCGCCCAGCGGGCCGCTCAGGCTGAAGTTGGTGCGCTTGGTGGAGCCTTCGTCTTTATGCTCCGGCGCGTTCAGGTAGGTGTTCCACGAACCATGCCACTGGTTGTCGAATTTCTTGGTGATGATGTTCACTACGCCGCCCGCTGCGCCGTTACCGTAGCGCGCCGCCGCCGGGCCACGAATGACCTCGATGCGCTCGATCATCTCAGGCGGTACCCAACCGGTGTCGCCGCGCGTATCACGCTCGCCGCGCCAGCCGAGACGGATGGAGTTACGGCTGGTGACGGGTTTGCCGTCGATCAGAATCAGGGTGTTTTCCGGGCCCATGCCACGAATATCAATCTGGCGGTTGTTACCGCGCTGACCGCTGGTGGAGTTACCGGTCAGGTTAACGCCCGGCATGGTACGAATGATTTCGGCCACGTCGCGAGCGGGAGGATTTTTACGAATTTCATCAGCCGTGATGGTTGAAACGCCCGGCGCCTGCAGGTTTTGCTCGGCGGCGGTGATCACCATAGTATCCTCGTGCGCGGCACTGCTGGTGGTTTTGTCGTCTGCCATGGCTGGCATGGCCACGCCGTAAATCCCCAGATTGACCAGCAAGGCCAGGGAGTGAATCTTCTTATTCATTGTACGTCCTGCTTTTCGTTGCCGCGTCCCCTTGGCTCCATTCCCTAACGGGAGAGGAGGCGGCATGAATTATCACCGGCACGTTGCGTAAGCAGCCCTGTCCTCGAGCGCACACAATGCGTGGCATGGTTATTTTATGAGCGCGCTTCCCACAGCGCGGGCACTACGCTATTGCAAATGCAAATAGTTATCAATAATATTATCAATAATTTTTGTCATATAACAAAAAAGACGCGAAAAACATGAGGTTAAACGGGTGACGGCGCTAACAACGGGAAGTGATGCCTGGTGGCAGTCAAAAAAAGGGCCGGAAGCGGTCCGCGAAGGGGATAATTATCGTGTCACTTTCTGGTGGCGCGATCCCGGCGGAATGCAACTCACCTCGACGGTGCAGCGGGTGTGGATCTACATCACCGGCGTCACGGATCACCATCAAAATGCGCGTCCCCAGTCGCTCAAGCGCCTTCCCGACACCGACGTCTGGCAGTGGCAGGGCGAATTCAGCCCTGAATGGCGCGGCAGCTACTGTTTTATTCCCTCCGATAACGCCCAGGATTTCGACCAAACCGTCTTCACCTCCGACGCACCTGACCGCATGGCGCTGCGTGAGGGCTGGCGCAAACTGCTGCCAAACGCGATTGCCGATCCGCTGAATGCCCAGAGCTGGCGCGGCGGACGCGGCCATCCGGTGTCGGCGCTGGAGATGCCGAATGCGCCCGTTCAGCCTGGCTGGAATCATCCCGAAACGCCGTATTCTGCGCCGCACTGCATTCAGTGGCACAGCTCGCGTCTGGGGAATGCGCGCCGGGTGTGGATCTTCACCACGGGCGAGGAGCGCGCAGCCGAGCGCCCGCTGGCAATTCTTCTCGACGGCCAGTTTTGGGCCGAAAGTATGCCCGTCTGGCCCGCTCTGACGGCGCTGACAAACGAGGGGCAACTACCTCCGGCGGTCTACGTGCTCATTGATGTGATCGACACCGCCCATCGCAGCCGCGAGCTGCCCTGCAACCCCGATTTCTGGCTGGCGGTGCAGGATGAATTACTCCCGCAGATTCACGCCATCGCGCCGTTCAGCCCGCGAGCTGACCACACGGTCGTCGCCGGGCAAAGTTTTGGCGGCCTGTCCTCTCTGTACGCCGGGCTTAACTGGCCGCAGCGTTTTGGCTGCGTGCTCAGCCAGTCTGGCTCCTACTGGTGGCCGCATCGCGGCGCGCAGCAGGACGGGCTGCTTATTGAACAACTCAAAGCGGGTGAAAAATCCGCGCAAAATCTTCGTATCGTTCTTGAGGCGGGCCAGCGCGAGCCGCTGATTTTCCGGGCCAATCAGGCCATTTACGCCCAACTACAACACACACAGCAGTCGATTTTCTGGCGTCAGGTTGACGGCGGACATGATGCGCTTTGCTGGCGTGGCGGGCTGACGCAGGGGCTTATCACCCTCTGGCAGCCACTCATTCACTAACGCCAGGCAGGCGATTTTTTTCGACAGGAGTTTGGTATGGAATTCAGTAATCCCTTCGACAATCCGCAAGGGCAGTTCTCTGTGTTGCAAAACGAAAACGGTCAGTACAGCCTGTGGCCCGCGCAGTGCGCACAGCCTGCGGGCTGGCGTGAAGTGTGCGCCCCGCAATCCCAGGAGGCCTGCCAGCACTGGCTGGCAGAAAACTGGCAGACGCTGATCCCGTCCTTTTTTGCCGAGGAGAACGTATGAGCACGCATCTTCCTCTCGTGGCCGCCCAGCCGGGTATCTGGATGGCAGAACAGCTCTCCACGCTGCCTAATGCCTGGAGCGTGGCGCACTACGTTGAACTCAACGGCGAAATAAACGCGCCGCTGCTGGCGAAAGCGATTGTCGAAGGCATGATGCAGGCCGACACGCTGCGCACGCGCTTTAGCGAAGACAACGGCGAAGTGTGGCAGTGGATCGATGACGCCATGACGTTCGCCGAGCCGCAACGGGTCGATCTGCGCGACAGCGCCGATCCCCATGCCGCCGCCGTGGCGCTGATGGAGGCCGATCTTCAGCAAAACCTGCGCGTCGAGAGCGGCCAGCCGCTGGCGTTTCAGTGCCTGATTCAGGTCGATAATCACCGCTGGTACTGGTATCAGCGCTATCACCATTTAGTGGTTGATGGCTTCAGTTTCCCGGCGATTACCCGCCAGATCGCCGCCATTTACGCGGCCTGGTCGAAAGGCGAGCCGACGCCGCCAACACCGTTCACACCTTTTGCCGAGGTGGTGGAAGAGTATCAGCGCTATCGCGACAGCGACGCTTTTCAGCGCGACGGCGCATTCTGGGCCGAGCAGCGTAAACAGCTGCCGCCGCCCGTTTCGCTCTCCCCCGTGCCGCTGCCGGGGCGTTCTGCCACGACCGATATTTTACGCCTGAAGCTGGTCGCCGATCGTCGCGCGTTTAGCCAACTGACGGCCTCCTGCCCGCAGGTGCAGCGCACGGATCTGGCCCTCGCGCTGGTGGCCCTGTGGCTCGGGCGTTTAACCGGACGCATGGACTACGCGGCGGGCTTTATCTTTATGCGTCGCATGGGATCGGCGGCGCTCACCGCCACCGGCCCGGTGCTGAACGTGCTGCCGATGGCGGTCAACATTAACCCGCAGGACACGTTGCCGGAGCTGGCCCTGCGCCTGGCGAATCAGCTGAAAAAGATGCGCCGCCATCAGCGTTACGACGCCGAGCAGATTGTGCGCGACAGCGGCCGTGCCGCAGGAGACGAAGCGCTGTTTGGCCCGGTGCTGAACGTGAAGGTCTTTGATTATCAGCTGGATATTGATGGCGTGGAGGCCGTCACCCACACGCTGGCGACCGGCCCGGTGAACGATCTCGAACTGGCGCTATTCCCGGACGAGCAAGGCGGTTTGAGCATTGAAATTCTGGCGAACAAACAGCGCTATGACCAGGCAACGCTCAACCGCCACGTGGCGCGCCTGAATGCGCTGCTGGCGCAGTTTGCCGCCAATCCGGCACTCGGCTGCGGCGAGGCGGAAACCGTCTCGGAAGCGGAGTATCAGCAGCTGGCGCAGATCAACGACACCGGCGTGATGCTCAAAGCGACCACCCTGAGCGCGCTGGTGGCGGAACAGGCGCGCAAAACGCCGGACGCCCCGGCGCTGGCGGATGCCCACCATGCGCTGAGCTATCGTCAGATGCGCGAGCAGGTCATCGCGCTGGCGACGCTGCTGCGTGAACGCGGGGTTAAACCCGGTGACAGCGTGGCGGTGGCGTTGCCGCGCTCGGTCTTCCTGACTCTGGCGCTGCATGGGATTGTCGAGGCCGGAGCCGCCTGGCTGCCGCTCGATACGGGTTATCCCGACGACCGTCTGCGGATGATGCTGGAAGATGCGCGCCCATCGCTGCTCATCACCACCGACGATCAGCTCCCGCGTTTTAGCGACGTGCCGGGTCTTGATAGCCTGTGCTACGACGCACTGCTGCCTGCGAACGGCAGTGAACCGCTGAACCTGAGCACGCCGGAACAGACCGCCTATATTATTTTCACCTCCGGTTCGACAGGGCGCCCGAAAGGGGTGATGGTCGGGCAAACCGCCATCATTAACCGCCTGCTTTGGATGCAAAACCACTACCCGCTGGATACGCAGGATGTGGTCGCACAGAAAACGCCGTGCAGCTTTGACGTCTCCGTGTGGGAGTTCTGGTGGCCGTTTATTGCTGGGGCAAAACTGGTGATGGCCGAACCGGACGCCCACCGCGATCCGCTGGCGATGCAGCACTTCTTCGCCCACTACGGCGTGACCACCACGCACTTTGTGCCGTCGATGCTGGCGGCATTTGTCGCCTCGTTAACGCCGGAAAATGCACACTGTTGCGCGAGTCTGAAGCAGGTGTTCTGCAGCGGTGAAGCGCTGCCGACAGATCTGTGCCGCGAGTGGGAAGTGCTCACGCACGCGCCGCTGCATAACCTCTACGGCCCGACGGAAGCGGCAGTGGACGTGAGCTGGTATCCGGCCTTTGGCGACGCGCTGGCGGCGGTGTCAGGCAACAGCGTGCCGATTGGTTTCCCGGTGTGGAATACCGGCCTGCGGATTCTGGACGCCATGATGCGCCCGGTGCCGTTCGGGGTGGCGGGCGATCTCTATCTGACGGGCATCCAGCTGGCACAGGGCTATCTGGGCCGTCCGGATCTGACCGCCAGCCGCTTTATCGCCGATCCTTTTGCGCCGGGCGAGCGGATGTATCGCACCGGTGATGTCGCCCGCTGGCTGGACAACGGCGCGGTGGAATACCTGGGGCGTAGCGACGATCAGCTCAAAATTCGCGGCCAGCGTATTGAGCTGGGTGAAATCGACCGCGCGATGCAGGCGCTGCCTGACGTGGCACAGGCGGTGGCCCATGCCTGTGTCTTCAATCAGGCGGCCGCCACGGGCGGCGATGCGCGTCAGCTGGTGGGTTACGTCGTTTCCGAATCCGGCCTGCCGCTGGATCGCGAGGCGCTGCTCGAAGCACTCAAAGCGCAGCTTCCGCCGCACATGGTGCCGGTGGTGCTGCTGCAAATCAGCGAACTACCCCTGAGCGCCAACGGGAAGCTCGATCGCAAAGCACTGCCGCTGCCGGAGTTAATCAGCAAAGCCTCGGGCCGCGCGCCGGAATCGGACACTGAAATGGCGGTGGCGCAGGCGTTCTCCGCGCTGCTCGGCTGCGAAGTGAATGATATCGAAGCGGATTTCTTTGCCCTCGGCGGCCACTCGCTGCTGGCGATGCGTCTCGCGGCGCAGCTCAGTCGTGCGTTCTCCCGCAAAGTCACGCCGGGGCAGATTATGGTCGCCTCGACGGTTAATCAGCTCAGCACGCTGCTGGAGTCGACCATCAGCGACGAGCAGGCTCAGCGTCTGGGGTACGAAACCCTCCTTCCGCTGCGCCAAAGTACGGGCCCGACGCTGTTCTGCTTCCACCCGGCGTCCGGTTTTGCCTGGCAGTTCAGCGTGCTGGCGCGCTACCTCAGCCCGCGCTGGTCAATTACCGGTATCCAGTCGCCAAGGCCCGATGGCCCGATGGCGCAGGGCGCGACGCTCGATGCGGTGATCGAACATCATCTGCAGACGCTACGCACCCAGCAGCCGAAGGGACCCTACTATCTGTTCGGGTACTCGCTTGGCGGAACGCTTGCGCAGGGTATCGCGGCACGTCTGCGTGAGCAGGGCGAAGCGGTGGCGTTCCTCGGCCTGCTGGATACCTGGCCGCCGGAGACGCAAAACTGGGCGGAAAAAGAGGCTAACGGGCTGGACCCGGAAGTGCTGGCCGAGATCGAACGCGAGCGCGAAGCGTTCATGGCGGCCCAGCAGGGGCAGGCGTCCGGCGAGCTGTTTAGCGCTATCGAAGGGAACTACGCCGATGCGGTGCGACTCCTGACCACGGCCCACAGTTCACGCTTTGACGGCAAAGCGACGCTGTTTGTCGCCGAACGCACGCGCACCATGGACCCGCAGCAGGCGTGGGCCCCGTGGGTGGGTGGGCTGGAGGTCTATCGCCAGGATTGCGCCCACGTGGATATTATCTCTCCGCAGGCGTTTGAGCAGATTGGGCCGGTGTTGAAGGGCATTTTAGGGTAAGCACAGGTTTCTGCCCTCTTCTCAGGGAGAGGGCAGAAATGAGAGGAGTCAGACCGCGCGTTTCCCCAACGGTACCACCAGCGGCGTACCCGCCACCGGATCGTCAATAATCATGCAGCGCATGCCGTAAATCCGCTCGATAAGCTCCGGCGTGACTATCTCTTTCGGCGCACCTTGCGCCACAATCTTCCCGTCGCGAAGCGCAATCAGGTGCGTGGCGTAGCGGCACGCCTGGTTGAGGTCGTGCAAAACTGCCGCGAGCGTATACCCCTGGGTGCGATTCAGATCGCTCAGCAGTTCCAGTAGATCAATCTGATGGCTGATATCCAGCCAGGTAGTCGGCTCGTCGAGCAGCATGATCGCGGTTTCCTGCGCCAGCACCATCGCAATCCACGCGCGCTGCCGCTGGCCGCCGGACAGCGTATCGACACTCTGCGTCGCCAAATCCGTAATGCCTGTTGCCTGCATCGCGCGCGCAACGGCCTCTTCATCCTCTTTGCGCCAGCGGGTAAACAGCGGCTGATGCGGATAGCGCCCGCGAGCCACCAGCTCGTGCACCGTAATATCCCCCGGTGTGGTGGCGTTTTGCGCCAGCAGACCAATCCGACGCGCGACCTCTTTGCTGGCAAAACTCTGGATCTGCTCGCCGTCGAGAAACACGCTGCCGTGCTGGGGCGTCATCAGGCGGCTCAGGGTGCGCAGTAGCGTCGATTTTCCGCAGCCGTTCGGGCCGATAATCGCCGTGAAATGGCCGTCAGGAATTGAGACGCTCAGGTCGTCGACCACGATTTTTTTACCGTAACCGAGGGTCAGTTTTTCGCCGCGCAAGCGGGAGGTGATGGCATTCATTTCTTGCGGGACTCCTGGACTAACAAGACGATGAGGTAAATCCCGCCAAGACTGACGGTCACCACCCCCACCGGAAGTTGATAAGGCATAAACAGCTGCTGGGCGCAAAGATCGGCGGCCAGTAAAAGTAATGCGCCGCACAGGGCTGCCTGGGTTACGCCCCAGCGCGCGGTGCCGCTGATGCGTCGCGCAATGTGCGGAGCGACCAGGGCAATAAACGAAATCGGGCCAGCGATGGCGGTGGAGGCGGCGGTTAATACCACGGCGACCAGCATCAGCGTCAGGCGAGAACGCTCCACGCTGACGCCCAGCGCACAGGCGCTGTCATCGCCCATCTCCAGCAGCCGCATTCGGCGCACCAGCAGCCAGGCACAGATAAACATCAGGGCGATGATCGGCGTGGCGGGCAGGGTTTTGGCCCACGTCAGGCCGTTGAGCGAACCTGCGTTCCACAGCCCCGCAGAGAGGGACGTTTCCAGCGAGGCGTGCAGCAACAGCCAGGTGTTGAAAGCCATCAGCATGGCGCGAATGCCGATGCCGATAATGATCAGGCGGAAGGTTTCGATACCGTTGCGCCAGGCAAGCGCCCAGACTAACAGCGAGGTGAGAATACCGCCTGCCATCGCCGCAAACGCAATCGCCGTCAGATGCTGACCAAACAGCACCATCGCCACCAGCACGCCGCTCCACGCCCCGGTGTTGAAGCCCATCACGTCCGGGCTGCCGAGCGGGTTACGCAGCAGAGACTGGAAAATCGCGCCGCTCACACCCAGCGCGGCGCCGACCAGAATCGCCATCATCACGCGCGGCAGACGCCACTCCGTCACCACCATGGTGATATTGCGCGGTGCGCTGCCGGTGAGGGCGTTAAACACCTGGCTGAAATCGAGGATCACCGCGCCGCTGCGCAGGCTCCAGACGGCAATCAGCAGGCTGGCGGCCACCAGCAGCAGGCAGGAGAAAACTAAACGTCGGGACGGGGCCATCACAGGGCACCTCCGCGCTGGCGTCGAACCAGGAAAATCAGCACTGGCGCGCCGATAAAGGCGCTGACCACCGAGACGCGCAGTTCGCCCGGTACCAGCACGCGGCCCAGAATATCGGCAAACAGCAGCAGCGTCGGCGTAGCGAGCAGCGTGACCGGCAGCAACCAGCGGTGATCGGACCCGACAATCCAGCGCGCCATGTGCGGCATCATCAGGCCAATAAAGGCAATCGGGCCGACGACTGCCGTTGCGCTGCCGCACAGCACGGTGATCGCCAGTAAACCGAGCAGCTGCGTACGCGCCACGCGGCTGCCGAGCGCGGTGGCGGTATCTGTTCCGAGGCTCAGGCTGTTCAGCGCCCGGCTGGAGAAGAGCGCGATGGCGGCGGCGATCAGCACCGGCAGCGTCACCACTTTCAGAGTTTGTAGCGTGCGAATATCCAGCGAACCGGCCTGCCAGAAGCGCAGCTGATCCCAGACGTCCGGGTTGAGCAGGGCGATGCCGCTGGACAGACCTTCGAGTACCGCGCCGAGCGCCACGCCCGCCAGCGTCAGACGGACCGGGCTAAGCTGGCCGCCACCCTGGCTGCCGGTAAAGGCCACCAGCAAGGACGCGGCGAGGGCGCCGCAGAAGGCCATCAGCAGTTGTTCGCCGGGGGAGGAAAAACCAAACAGCGCCGCGCCGAGGACGATAGCAAAACTGGCACCGGCGTTAACGCCGAGAATGCCGGGGTCGGCGAGGGGATTGCGGGTCAAGGTTTGCATCAGCGCACCGGCGAGGCCAAGCGCCGCACCGGCCAGCAGCCCGGCAAGGGTGCGCGGCAGACGGGCGTCCAGCACAATAATGCAGTCTGCGCGTTGGCAGGTACCGGACAGGGCATCGACGATCGTGGATGCGGGCAGCGGTTTCGCGCCAACCAGCAGGCTGAGTGCAACAGCAAGAATGAGTAACAACAATAAAACGGGCACGGCAGCGGCGCGCACCGTCAAAGAGGAAGACGACATAGCAACATCCATGATTTGATAATGATAGTAATTATCGTTATCTATCTTATTTGGCTATGTTAGCATGTGCGGCCATGGAATTGGTAGAAAGTTAGACCACAAGGCCTTGTCATGAATCAAAAATCCTGGCTGCTCAACCTCAGCCTGCTGAAAACGCATCCGGCGTTTCGCGCCGTGTTTATCGCCCGTTTTATCTCCATTTTATCCCTTGGCCTGCTTGGCGTTGCCGTTCCGGTGCAGATCCAGGCCATGACTCACTCCAGCTGGCTGGTCGGGCTTTCCGTCACGTTAACGGGCAGCGCAATGTTTATCGGCCTGATGGTCGGCGGCGTGCTGGCGGACCGCTACGAGCGTAAAAAACTGATCCTGCTGGCGCGCGGCACCTGCGGCGTGGGCTTCGTCGGGCTGTGCCTGAACGCCTTGCTGCCGGAGCCGTCGCTTATCGCCATTTACGCGTTAGGACTGTGGGATGGGTTCTTTGCCTCGCTGGGCGTGACGGCACTGCTGGCGGCGACGCCAGCGCTGGTTGGGCGTGAAAATCTGATGCAGGCCGGGGCGATTACGATGCTCACCGTGCGTCTGGGTTCGGTGATTTCGCCGATGGTCGGCGGCCTGCTGCTGGCGACCGGGAATGTTGCCTGGAACTACGGGCTGGCGGCGGCGGGGACCTTTATTACCACGCTCACCTTGCTGCGCCTGCCGCTGTTACCCCCTCCGCCGCAGCCGCGCGAACACCCGTTAAAATCGCTGATGGCGGCGATCCGTTTTCTGTTCAGCAATCCGCTGATTGGCGGGATCGCCCTCCTCGGCGGGCTGCTTACGATGGCAAGCGCGGTGCGCGTGCTTTATCCGGCGCTGGCGATAGAGTGGCAGATGAGCGCCTCGCAGATCGGCCTGCTGTACGCGGCGATCCCGCTCGGTGCGGCGTTTGGGGCCCTGACCAGTGGCAATCTGGCGCACAGTGCGCGGCCTGGACTGATCATGTTGTCGGCGACGCTGGCCTCGTTTATCGCCATCGCTTTCTTTAGCCTGATGCCATTCTGGGCGCTGGGCGTGGTATGTCTGGCGCTGTTTGGCTGGCTGAGTGCGGTGAGTTCTTTGCTGCAATACACCCTGATTCAGACCCAGACGCCGGAAGGCATGCTCGGGCGGATCAACGGCCTGTGGACCGCGCAGAACGTCACGGGCGATGCAATTGGCGCGGCGATTTTAGGCGGGCTGGGGGTGATTATGACCCCGGTGGCGTCGGCGAGCAGCAGCGGTTTTGTGTTGGCCATCGTCGGGGGGATTTTATTGATGACGCTGGCAGAGTTACGCCGGTTCCGTCAGGAACCCGTTGTGATTGAAGAAGTATAAAATGCAGTGCCCGGTCAGGCGCAACCGCCACCGGGCACAACCGTCTTTGCTATTTGAATAACGCCTCTAAACGCTGCAACACCAGCATCGCACTGTAGTAATCCAGGCGGAAGGTCTCCGTGCCGAGCGCCCAGACGCGTTTGTTTTGCACCGCCGGCAGATGGGCCAGCAGCGGGTTGGCGTAAATCGCATCCACATCTTTCTGGTCGCCCGCAAACAGGAACAATCCTTCTCCGTTCAGACCCGTCGCCAGGTTTTCACCGCCCAGCTGGATAATATCGTGGCGTTGGCCCTGGCTTTTGGACGTGTGTAGCCCGGCAGGCAGTTCAGCCAGCTGGAAGCCGAGCTGTTGCAGGAATTTGCCCTGCGCCGATTCGGTGGTCCACAGGTTCGCGCTGTGCGCAGCGGCGGTGTAGACGATGGCGTTTACCGGCTGTGGCGGCAGCTTCATTTTCTGTTTCACCTGCGCCAGCTGCGTGTCGAATTCCGCGATGCGGGCGGCAGCCTGCTTTTCCTGCCCGGTGATCGTGCCGAGCTGCGTCAGCAGTTCCTGCCAGCTTTTATCGTCGTAGTTAATCACCAGTGTCGGCGCGATGGCCGAAAGCTGATCGTAGAGCGCGAGGGCTGAATCGCCGCCGGTGGCGCTGATCAGGATCAGATCCGGCATTTGCGCGGCCACGGCTTCTGCGCTCGGTTCGCCAATATAGAGGCGAGAGAGTTTTCGTGCTTTGGCGATATCGCCCCACTGGCGCATAAAGCCCTGCGCATCCGCCACGCGGTTGTTAGGGGTGGTGGCACCGCTGGCAATGACCGGCGCGTCAATCGCCAGCAGCGAGCCGGTGAGGGTCACGCTGGTGGAAACAATGCGGGTCGGTTTGCTTTCGAGGGTGTGCGTACCGTGGCTGTCGCTCACCTGACGCGGCCAGTCGGCGGCGGTGGCTGAGGTTAGTCCTAAAACAAAAAGTCCTGCGAAAAGCAGGGTTTGACGACAAACGGCAGGGAGTTTCACAAAGCGGCATCCTGTTTTTGTTGAGGTTAATGCTTCTCATTTTCATGAATGCGCCGAAGGGATGCAAGCGATAGTCGCACAAGATGCGCTGTCGGCGGTTGACACCGTCGCGCTCTGCTATTAGGTTAGCCATCGAAAATATAAATGATAATTATTCGTACTGCGTTTATCATTTTTAAGGAGGATGATATGGATACGTCATTGGCTGAGGAAGTTCAGCACACCGCGACCACGCTGCAATCAGACAGCTTTTTCTTTATGTCGCCTTATCGCAGTTTTACCACGTCAGGCTGTTTTGCCCGTTTTTCTGAATCCGCCGTTGGCGGCGACGATCCGGCAGGTGCCTTCCAGCAAAAGCTGGCGCAGGCGTTTCAGCATGCCAAAGACAGCGGAATAAGCCATCCGATTATGGTCGGCGCTATTCCGTTCGATACCCGCAAACCGTCGTCACTGTTTATTCCGCAAAACTGGCAGACCTTTTCCCGCCCGGCGCGACAAAAATCCGCGCGCTATCTCCCAGGGGCGCAGGAGCTGTCCGTCACCCGACGCACCGAAATCCCCCCTCAGCCCGTTTTCGAAGAGATGGTGGCCCGTGCCGCTGCGCTCACCGCTACGCCGCAGGTCAATAAAGTGGTGCTGTCGCGCCTGATTGATATCGCCGCTGACCAGAAGATTGACAGCGGGGCGCTGCTCGAGCGCCTGATCGCACAAAACCCGGCGAGTTTTAACTTCCACGTGCCGCTCGAAGACGGCGGTGTGCTGCTGGGTGCAAGCCCGGAGCTGCTGCTGCGCAAAGAGGGGGCGCATTTTAGCTCGCTGCCGCTGGCCGGTTCCGCGCGTCGTCAGCCGGACGACATGCTGGATCGCGAAGCCGGTAACAAGCTGCTGGCCTCGGAAAAAGATCGCCACGAGCATGACCTGGTCACGCAGGCGATGAAAACTGTGCTCGAAAAACGCAGCCATCACCTGACCATGCCCTCTTCCCCGCAGCTGGTGACGACGCCGACGCTCTGGCATCTGGCGACGCCGGTGGAGGGCGAAGCGCACGACAACGAAAACGCCCTGACGCTGGCGTGCCTGCTGCACCCGACACCCGCCCTGAGCGGTTTCCCGCATCAGGCGGCGAAACAGCTGATTGCGGAGCTGGAGCCGTTCGATCGCGAACTGTTTGGCGGCATCGTCGGCTGGTGCGACAGCGAAGGTAACGGCGAGTGGGTGGTGACGATCCGCTGCGCGCGCATTCATCAGAATTCTGTTCGCCTGTTCGCGGGCGCGGGCATTGTCCCGGCCTCTTCACCGGTCGGTGAGTGGCGCGAAACCGGGGTGAAACTCTCCACCATGCTGAACGTTTTTGGTCTGCACTGAGGAACCATCATGAGCATTCCCTTTACCCGCTGGCCCGAAGACTTTGCCCGGCGCTACCGCGAAAAAGGCTACTGGCAGGATCTGCCTCTGACCGATATTTTGACCCGCCACGCCGGGAGCGAGGCGACGGCGATTATCGACGGCGAGCGTCAGTACACTTACCGCCAGTTCCATCAGGCCGTCAACAATCTCGCCTCCGCGTTGCAGGCGCAGGGCGTGAAACGCGGTGAAACGGCGCTGGTGCAGCTCGGCAATGTCGCCGAGTTTTACGTCACCTTCTTCGCGCTGCTGCAGGTGGGCGTTGTACCCGTAAATGCCCTGTTCAGCCATCAGCGCAGCGAACTGAACGCCTACGCCGCGCAGATTGAACCGGCGCTGCTGATTGCCGATCGCCAGCACGCGCTGTTCGCGGGCGATGAATTCCTGAATACCTTTGTCGACCAGCACCGCTCCGTGCGTGTGGTGTTGCTGCGCGGCGATACGGGCGAACATGCGCTGGAAGCTGCAATTGCGCGCCCGGCGGATAACTTTATCGCCAGCACAACTCCGGCCGACGAAGTGGCCTTTTTCCAGCTCTCCGGCGGCAGTACCGGCACGCCGAAGCTCATCCCGCGCACGCACAACGATTACTACTACAGCATTCGTCGCAGCAACGAGATTTGCGCCATCAACAGCCAGACGCGCTACCTGAACGCGCTGCCTGCCGCGCATAACTACGCCATGAGTTCCCCTGGCTCGCTGGGCGTGTTCCTCGCGGGCGGCTGCGTGGTGCTGGCCACCGATCCGAGCGCCACGCTCTGCTTCCCGCTGATCGAAAAACATCAGATTAACGTCACCTCGCTGGTGCCTCCAGCGGTCAGCCTGTGGTTGCAGGCGATTGCCGAAGGAGCGGGCAATGCACAGCTCGCCTCGCTGGCGCTGCTGCAGGTGGGCGGGGCGCGTTTGTCTGCGACCCTTGCCGCACGTATTCCGGCGGAGATTGGCTGCCAGCTGCAGCAGGTGTTTGGCATGGCGGAAGGGCTGGTGAACTACACGGCGCTCGACGATTCCCCGGAAAAAATCATGAACACCCAGGGCCGTCCGATGTGTCCGGACGATGAAGTGTGGGTGGCCGATGAACAGGGCAATCCTCTGCCTCGCGGCGAAGTGGGACGTCTGATGACGCGCGGGCCGTACACGTTCCGTGGCTATTTCAACAGCCCGGAGCACAACGCCAGCGCCTTTGACGCCGACGGTTTTTACTGCTCCGGCGATCTGATCGCCATCGATGAACAGGGTTACATCACCGTTCAGGGGCGCGAAAAAGATCAGATCAACCGTGGGGGCGAGAAGATTGCCGCCGAAGAGATCGAAAACCTGCTTCTGCGCCACGACGCGGTCATTCATGCGGCGCTTGTCAGCATGGAAGACAGCCTGCTCGGCGAGAAAAGCTGTGCGTATCTGGTGGTGAAAACCCCGCTGCGAGCGGTGGAGGTACGGCGTTTCCTGCGTGAGCAGGGCGTGGCGGATTTCAAGCTGCCGGATCGTGTCGAGAGCGTGGATGCGCTGCCGCTGACGCCGGTAGGAAAAGTGGACAAGAAACAATTGCGCCTGTGGCTGGCCGAACGCGCCCAGGGCTGAGGAGTTAAAAATGGCAATTCCAAAATTAACCGGTTATGCGCTGCCAACGGCGGCCGATCTGCCAGACAACAAAGTGAGCTGGGCGTTTGAGCCGGAGCGCGCGGCGCTGCTGATCCACGATATGCAGGAATATTTCCTCAACTTCTGGGGCGATAACTGCCCGATGATGGAGCAAGTGGTGGCGAACATCGCCCAACTGCGCGATTACTGCAAAAAGCACAACATTCCGGTCTACTACACCGCGCAGCCGAAAGAGCAGAGCGATGAAGATCGCGCCCTGCTGAACGACATGTGGGGACCGGGCCTGACCCGTTCACCGGAGCAGCAGCGCATTGTCGCGGCGCTTACCCCGGACGAAGCAGATACGGTGCTGGTGAAATGGCGCTACAGCGCGTTCCACCGCTCGCCGCTGGAACAGATGCTGAAAGAGACGGGCCGCAATCAGCTGCTGATCACCGGTGTGTACGCGCACATCGGCTGTATGACGACCGCGACCGATGCTTTCATGCGTGATATCAAACCGTTCTTTATCGCTGACGCACTGGCCGATTTCAGCCGCGAAGAGCACCTGATGTCCCTCAAATACGTGGCGGGCCGAACCGGTCGCGTTGTGATGACTGACGAACTGCTGCCGTCAGTGCCGGCAAGCAAAGAGGCTCTGCGCGCCGTCGTGCTGCCGCTGCTGGATGAGTCCGACGAGCCGATGGATGACGAAAACCTGATCGATTACGGTCTGGACTCCGTGCGCATGATGGCTCTCGCGGCTCGCTGGCGCAAAGTGCATGGCGATATCGACTTCGTGATGCTGGCAAAAAACCCGACCATTGATGCCTGGTGGGCGCTGCTTTCCCGCGAGGTGAAGTGATGGCAGGATTCGATTTTACCGGCAAAACCGTCTGGGTGACGGGGGCCGGAAAAGGCATCGGGTACGCCACCGCGCAGGCCTTTGTGGAGGCGGGCGCGCGGGTGACGGGCTTTGATCTCGCTTTTCCCGAGCAGGATTACCCGTTTGCCACCGAAGTGCTGAACGTAGCGGATGCCACCGAGGTGAACGAGGTTTGCGGGCGCGTGCTGGCGACCATCGATCGCCTCGACGTGCTGGTTAACGCGGCAGGGATTTTGCGCATGGGCGCGACGGATCAGCTCTCGCAGGACGACTGGCAGCAGACTTTTGCGGTTAACGTCGGTGGGGCGTTCAATCTGTTCCAGCAGACGATGGGCCAGTTCCGCCGTCAGCAGGGCGGGACGATTGTGACGGTCGCCTCTGACGCTGCGCATACGCCGCGCATCGGCATGAGCGCGTATGGCGCGTCGAAAGCAGCGCTGAAAAGCCTGGCCCTGACGGTCGGGCTGGAGCTGGCGGGCAGCGGCGTACGCTGCAATATTGTCTCGCCTGGCTCGACGGATACGGACATGCAGCGCACGTTGTGGGTGAGCGACGACGCCGAGCAGCAGCGCATTCGTGGGTTTGGCGAGCAATTTAAGCTTGGCATTCCGCTGGGTAAAATCGCGCGTCCCCATGAAATTGCCAACACCATTCTGTTCCTCGCTTCGGATCTGGCCAGCCACATCACGCTGCAGGATATCGTGGTGGACGGCGGTTCAACCCTGGGGGCGTAGATGATCTGGAAACGTCATTTGTCCCTCGAAGAGCTGAACGCCACCAGTCACAACACCATGGTGGCGCACCTCGGGATGGTTTACACGCGTATCGGTGACGACACGCTGGAAGCGGAAATGCCGGTCGATGCGCGAACGCATCAGCCGTTTGGTCTGCTGCACGGCGGGGCTTCGGCGGCGCTGGCGGAGACGCTCGGTTCAATGGCCGGTTTTCTGATGACCCGCGACGGGCAAAACGTGGTGGGTACGGAGCTGAACGCCACCCATCATCGCGCCGTGTCACAGGGCAAAGTGCGCGGTGTGTGTCAGCCGCTGCACCTGGGGCGTCAGAACCAAAGCTGGGAGATCGCGATCTTTGACGAGCAGGGGCGGCGCTGCTGTACCTGCCGGTTAAGTACGATGGTGCTCGGGTAATTTGGTTGCGTGGGATTGCCCGGTAAGCGTACAGCCACCGGGCAATCTTCGTCTTACAGCATTGAAACCACCCGCTTTAACAGGCGAATGCGTGGCTCAATCGAGGCTTTATCCAGCCACTCGGCTGGGCTATGGAAACCGGCACCGATCGGCCCGAAGCCGTCGAGAGTCGGAATGCCGAGCGCTGCCGTATGGTTGGCATCGCTGCCTCCGCCCACGGCCTGCCAGGTGATGTCGATTCCTTCCTCTTTGCCAGCCTTTTCCACCTGCTGCATCAGCGCCTGAGTCGCTTCGCTGGCCGCCATTGCAGGCTTGTGATTAACGCGGGTAAGCGTGGTCGTCACTCCCTTCAGAAAACCGTTTTCGCATAGGGCGGTGAGCGCGCGATGCACACGGGTGTCTTCGTCATTTTCCCAGAAACGCACATCAAGCTCCGCGACGGCGCTGTCCGCCACCACGTTTGCCGCGCTTCCGCCGTTGATCACCCCGACGTTGAGGGTGGTGCCGCGATCCCAGTCTGCCAGGGCATTGATGGCGATAACGCTGTTAGCGAGGGCGGTGATCGCCGAACGGCCTTTCTCCGGATCGTTCCCCGCGTGCGCCGCCACGCCGCTAAACGTCAGATGATATCCGGCCATCCCTTTACGGGCTTTCACCAGTGAGCCGTCGGCGCGGGCGGCTTCGCACACCAGCACGCAGCGGGCGCGTTTCGCCAGTCCGCCGATCCATTCGTGAGAGTAAACTGAGCCGGTCTCTTCGTCCGGATTCATCGCCACGGCAATAGAAAGACGCGCTTTGTCAGCAGCATCCAGTTCGCGCATCGCCCACAGAATATTGAGTAACCCGCTTTTCATGTCCGAGACGCCCGGCCCGTACAGACGGGTATCATCCTCGCTCATCGGGCGCTCCGCGACGGTGCCCGGCGCAAAGACCGTATCCAGATGGCCCACCAGCAGGACATCCAGCTTTTCTGCGTCGGGTTTATTGCAGACCAGCACGCCGGGACCGACCTGCTCGCCAAGATTTACGCGCTCGGTGTGCCAGCCCTCCTGCTGCCACAGTGATTCCATAATGCCGGCAACGGTGGCAACACCTGCCAGAGTCTGGGTCCCGCAGTCTACGTTCACCAGGGTTTTCAGTTCGTTGATGTAATGGTCAAGATTCATGGTTCCGTCCTGTTCAGAGAATAATGCGCATCAGCAGCATGGCTAAGAAGGCGTTGATGACCGAAATGGCAATCATCAGAGGAATGCGTTTGGCGCGGGTTCCGATCACGCCAAGAATGCGGCCCAGATACTGGACCTGAGAACCCATCAGATAGATGGCCGGGGCGAGGATCGCCAGATGTTCGCCGCTCAGAATGCCTTTATCAAACAAGCCGATAGCGACACCAATACCGCCGCCCATCGACATCCAGCCGCCAATCAGCACTGCGGCCGCTTCACCCGGCAGGCCGAACAGCCCCATCAGCGGGGCGAAAATCATCCCCAGCCCTTTGAGTGCGCCGGTGATCTCCAGCGCTTTGATGATGATAAAAGCCATCACCACGTTCGGCAGGGTACTGCTGGTGGCGATGCTCCAGCCTTTACGCGCACCCTCGACAAAAACATCGGTAATGACGGGATTGGATTGCGGTGCACTCATGAGGCTTCTCCTTCTGCCTGTTGGGCCACGGCGGCTTTGTTACCGGTGAGTAAGAGGATCAGGCGCAGGATGTTGGCGCCGACGATTTTCATGATGAACATTACGGCAACACAAGTGCCGATGGAGGTCGGGACGGCGGCGGTGCCGTCTATTGCGATCAGGGTGAATAAAATGGCGCCGGAGGAGAAGAAGTTAGTGATCATCGCCCCCGCCGAGAACTGGAACATCGCAAAGACGTCTTTCTCGTTTTCGCTGATTTGCCCTTCATCGGCGAGATTACGGGTGAGCGACGCGCCGACATCGGTGCTTTGCAGGCTGCCGATCAGCGCCAGTCCGGTGGTGCCCGGAATGCCAATCAGCGGGCGCAGCAGAGGCGTCAGAAGTTTACGTGCCGCCCGTAGCGCACCGTAATGTTCCAGCACGTTGATCATGCCGAGTGCGAACATCACCGCCGGAATCAGCCCCAGTGCAAACAGAAATCCGTCCATCGCGCCGCTGCCGCCGGTACCGCGAAAGGCGCTGGTCGCCGTGGTCAGGGTACCGTCTTCGAGGCTGGCTTTGCTGACCACTTTGCCGAAAGCCCCGTTGAGCGTGGTGAAATCAAACACGCCGTACCACTCTTTTCCCCCTAACAGGCCGGAGAAGAAAACGGCGGCGAAAGCCAGCGCAAAATAGGCGCCGGGCCCTACCTTATAGTCCTGAGGTATTGAACTTTTCATATCCTTTTCCTTGTTAACGTGCGAATACACAAGGGTATTTTGTTGATTATTTGCTCAGATAAGATGATTCAAATCATTTCGACAGGGAGCTTTGCCAGGAAAAAACCAAAAATGTGACGGGGGAGGAGAGAGGAAAACGCACGCGGAAGGCACGAAAGTGATCCGCTTAACACTGTGGCGTAAATATCTGGTTTGACCACACATTATTGCGTTTCAGAGTTGTTAAATTTTAAGCAGTGATCTAGAAACAAAATGTAACATCTCACTGTTTCACGCTAACGGACAACAACTATGAACAACTCAGGGAAATACCTCATCTGGGCAGTGCTCTCCGTTGTGGGCGCATTTGCTCTGGGCTATATCGCCCTCAACCGTGGTGAACAGATCAATGCGCTATGGATTGTCGTCGCTTCCGTCTGCATTTATCTGATCGCGTATCGTTTTTACGGGCGCTTTATTGCTGACAAAGTGTTGGCGGTAGATGGCACGCGCATGACACCTGCGGTTCGTCATAACGACGGGCTGGACTACGTCCCGACGGATAAAAAAGTGCTGTTCGGCCACCATTTTGCGGCGATTGCCGGGGCGGGGCCGCTCGTCGGGCCGGTGCTGGCGGCGCAGATGGGCTATCTCCCTGGGATGATCTGGATCCTCGCGGGCGTGGTGCTGGCCGGTGCGGTGCAGGATTTTATGGTGCTGTTCGTCTCGACCCGCCGCGACGGTCGCTCGCTCGGTGAGCTGGTGAAAGAGGAGATGGGCGCAACGGCCGGAGTGATCGCCCTGATCGCCACCTTTATGATCATGGTGATCATTCTGGCGGTGCTGGCGATGATCGTGGTGAAAGCCCTGACCCACAGCCCGTGGGGAACGTACACCGTGGCCTTTACCATCCCGCTGGCGATTTTCATGGGGATCTACATTCGCTATATCCGCCCTGGGCGCATTGGTGAAGTGTCGGTGATTGGTCTGTTCTTCCTGGTCTTCGCGATTATCTCCGGCGGCTGGGTAGCGGAAAGCCCGACCTGGGCGCCGTACTTTGATTTTACTGGCGTGCAGCTGACCTGGATGCTGGTGGGCTACGGTTTTGTGGCGGCGGTTCTGCCGGTCTGGCTGCTGCTGGCTCCGCGCGATTACCTCTCCACCTTCCTCAAAATCGGTACTATCGTGGGGCTGGCGATCGGGATTCTGATCATGCGCCCGACCCTGACGATGCCGGCGCTGACCAAATTTATCGACGGCACCGGCCCGGTCTGGACCGGTAACCTGTTCCCGTTCCTGTTCATCACCATCGCCTGTGGTGCCGTCTCGGGCTTCCATGCCCTGATCGCATCAGGCACCACGCCGAAGATGCTGGCCAATGAAAATCAGGCCTGCCTGATTGGCTACGGCGGTATGCTGATGGAGTCCTTCGTCGCGATTATGGCGCTGGTCTCTGCCTGCATTATCGATCCGGGCGTGTACTTTGCGATGAACAGCCCAATGGCGGTGCTGGCGCCGGCCGGAACCGTTGACGTGGTAGCCTCTGCGGCGCAGGTGGTGAGCGGCTGGGGCTTTGCGATTACGCCGGAAACCCTGACCCATATCGCTAACGAAGTGGGGGAGCAGTCGATTATCTCCCGTGCGGGTGGTGCGCCGACGCTGGCGGTGGGGATGGCCTATATTCTGCACGGCGCGCTCGGCGGGCTGATGGATGTGTCGTTCTGGTATCATTTCGCCATTCTGTTCGAGGCGCTGTTTATTCTGACGGCGGTGGATGCGGGGACGCGCGCGGCGCGCTTTATGCTGCAGGATCTGCTGGGGGTGATTTCGCCGAACCTCAAACGCACGGATTCGCTACCCGCCAACCTGCTGGCAACGGCGCTGTGCGTGCTGGCGTGGGGTTACTTCCTCCATCAGGGGGTCGTCGATCCGCTCGGCGGGATCAATACCCTGTGGCCGCTGTTCGGTATCGCTAACCAGATGCTGGCAGGCATGGCGCTGATGCTCTGCGCGGTGGTGCTGTTCAAAATGAAGCGTCAGCGTTACGCGTGGGTGGCGCTGCTGCCAACGGCGTGGCTGCTGATCTGCACGCTCACCGCAGGCTGGCAGAAAGCGTTTAGCCCGGACAACAAAGTCGGTTTCCTCGCGATCGCCAATAAATTCCAGGCGATGATCGACAGCGGCAAGATCCCGGCGCAGTATACGGAGTCGCAGCTGTCACAGCTGGTGTTTAATAACCGTCTGGATGCCGGGCTGACAATCTTCTTTATGGTGGTGGTTGTGGTGCTGGCGTTGTACTCTCTGAAGACCGCGCTGGCGGCACTGAAAGAAGACAAGCCGACCGCGAAAGAGACGCCATACGAGCCGATGCCAGAAAATCTGGATGAGATTGTGGTTCAGGCAAAAGGGGCACATTAATCATCATGCCGGGTGGCGCTTGCGCTCACCCGGCCTGCTATTTTCACCACTCCGGGAACCGAATCATGTTCGATACCTTATCCAAAGCAGGGAAATACCTCGGCCAGGCGGCCAAAATGATGATCGGCGTGCCGGACTATGACAATTATGTCGAGCATATGCGGGTTACGCATCCGGACCAGACGCCAATGACCTACGAGGAATTTTTCCGCGATCGTCAGGACGCCCGTTACGGCAGCAAAGGTGGGGCGAAGTGCTGTTAACCCTCTTTCGGGTGATACAGACTGATCTGCTCCTGCGTGCAGCCATAAATGGCCGCAAGTTTTTCACGCGTGCGCTTTTGCGGGCGTGAGTCGAGCGCCTCGAGTTGTGAAACGGCAGACTGACTGATGCCCAGTTTGTCGGCAACGTCCTGTTGAGATAAGCCGCGCAAAATACGCCATGCAGCCTGCAAACTGACGTTTTCTTTATGCATCACGTCGCAGACATCACCCGGTAGCTCGACATCATCATAGGTATCGTGCTCACACTCGATATCTTCCAGATCGCTATCCCTCTCGTCATCGTTTTCCGACAGCTGTAAACACATGCGCGAATATTCATGCCAGGGGATCACCACAAACTGCGTTGTTCCTTCTTCATCCTGAATTAGCTGAACAGCCATAGTGCACAATCTCCTCATGCAGATAAGTGGTTGAGGTTCTGCGTTTTTTGACCAACAAATCGATTTGAATCTACGCACTTTACACCCACAGTTTTTATAAGGAAATAATAAGACTATTAGACAATTTCCGAATTTCTTATGGGCACTGTCAGGCACAGAATTTGCGGGTGAAAGAGGCAAAATAGAAGGCTGCGAGGCCCCTCGCAAGCGCTCTGTCAGGCGACAGAGGCGTGCAAAAAACCTGGAATCAGGGCGGCAAAAAAGTCTCAGGCATTGAGGCCGCCATCCACATCCAGACCGGTGCCGGAGATTTGTCCTGCCGCCGAGCTTGCCAGGAAGGTGACCGCCGCCGCGATATCTTCCGGCTGGCCGTAATGACCGATGGCGATCAGCTGGCGCTGAGAGTCGGCCTGCTCGCCATCTTCCGGGTTCATGTCGCTATTGGTAGGGCCGGGATGGACCAGATTGACGGTGATGCCGCGCGGTCCCAGATCGCGGGCCAGACCTCGGGTCAGGGAGTTAAGCGCCGATTTCGTCATGGAATAGACTGCAATGCCCGGCTGGGCGACGCGGTTGGCGAGACAGCTGCCGATATTGATGATGCGACCGCCGTCAGACAGATGGACCAGCGCGGCCTGAGTGGCGATCACCACGCCGCGAATGTTGACGTTGATAAGGGCATCAATGTCCGCAAGCGTCATGGACTCCAGCGGACCGCCGCGCGCAATCCCGGCGTTATTGACCAGAATATCCAGCCCACCGAGCGTGCGTGCCGCCTGCGTAACGGCATCCTGAATGGCCTCTGCGCTGGCGCTGTCTGCCTGAATGGCCTCGCTGTTGCGTCCCAGCGCCGCTATCTCTGCGGCGACGGCCTGGGCTTTATCAGCGGATTTTTCATACGTAATAACCACGTCGGCCCCGGCCTGAGCCAGGGATAGCGCGATGGCACGGCCCAAACCACGACTGGCACCAGTAACCAGCGCCTTCTTACCCGTTAAATCGATCTGCATGATGACCTCGTTGCGAGAGTGGTGAGAATCATCATTAGGTATAGACGGTCGAAGCGATTAGCGGCTGAGGTTTTCCACCTTCACCAATGCGGCGTAAAGCGACTCGGGCGTAAGTGTCACCGGCAGAGAGTGAATCGACTCTACCGGGCGCAGCGTATGGGCGATCACCTTATCCAGTTCAGCGCGGTTGTTAATATCCACCTCCAGTTCGCGAAGGGTCGTTGGCAGATGAAAACGCTGATACGACGCAATTAACTGCGCGAGAACATCGTCCTGACCGAGCAGGGCGCTCTGCACCAGAATGCCGTAGGCCACTTTGGTGCCGTGGAGGAATTTTTCGGTCTGCGGCAGAACCGTTAAACCGTTATGCACCGCATGCGCGGCCGCCACGCGGGTATAGCGCTCGCCCAGCCCGCCAACCATCCCGCCACCGGCGATAATGGCGTCGACCACATCGCGAAACGCCTGAGTTTGTTCGCCGCGCGCCTGATCGGCCAGCGCCTGCTCGCTGCTCTCCAGCAGCACGTCGCGGATCGCCAGCGCGCCGTTAATGCCAAGCCGCACCGTCAGAGGCAGCGCTTCCGGTTTCGGTGCCAGCACCACCGCTTCGTACCATTTCGCCAGCGTGTCGCCGATACCCGCCAGCAGGTATTCCGCCGGGGCGTTGAGGATAATCTGTGGCTCGACCAGCACCAGGAAGTTGGCGTCATCGAATATCTCAAACTGAAGCGCCTGACCGGCGTCGTTGTACCACACGGACAGCGGCGTCCAGGCCGCGCAGGTGGCGGCGATAGTCGGAATGCCAACGAACGGCGCACCCAGACGACGCGCCACGGCTTTGACCGTGTCCATCACTGCGCCGCCGCCCACGCCGATCACCACGCTGACGTCATCGCCCGCGTCATTCACCAGATGGGTGACATCGCGCTCGCTGCAGTGGCCTTTAAACAGCAGATGCTTCGCGCCTGCGGCGTGGAAGCTGTCAGGCAGGAACGGGCGGGCACCTTCGATGGCGCGCTCACCGTAAATCCACACCGCGCGGGACAGCTGTTCCGGGGTGAAGAAATCGCTCAGGCGCGCAAGGCTGCCGTTGTGGGAGAAATAGTTTGCCGGGCCGGGTACGACGCGAATATCAGTGTGACTCATGAGGGTGTCCTTTTTGCGAAGCGCTAACCCGATGTTATGTCTGGACATCCGGATGGCTAATAATATTTAGCTTTATCTTATGCCTTTTCTATCATTGCCAGTCAACCCGAGCTGTGAAAAATTCCATAAATCAAAATATTAAATAAGAAGGAATGACAGCGGATGGGTTCCAGTCGCCTTGAGATGCGCGGTATCAGCCTGGCCTTTTCCGGCTTTCAGGCATTGTCGCGCGTGGATTTCACCCTGACGGGCGGTTCTGTCCATGCGCTGACGGGGGCCAACGGGGCAGGGAAATCGACGCTGATGGCGGTGCTCTGCGGCACGCATGACCACTACGAGGGCGAGATCAGCATTAATAATCAGCCAGTGGCCATTCGTGAACCGCTGGACGCCAAACGGCTGGGCATTCACCTGGTGCAGCAGGAGGTGGACGTGGCGCTGATCCCGGGCCTCAGTATCGCCGAAAACATTATGCTCGATAATCTGGCGCAGCCGGGCCATCGCTACCGCTGGCGCGCGATTCGCGAGCAGGCGCAGCAGGCCCTGGCGCAGCTGGATATCTCCCTTAATGTCCGTCGTTCCATCGATAGCTGCACCCTCGCCGAAAAGCAGCAAATTCTGCTGGCGCGGGCGTTGTCGCATCACTGTCGTTTTCTGATTCTGGATGAGCCGACCGCACCGCTGGACGCGCACGAAAGCGAGCGCCTGTTCGCGGTGGTCCGACGCCTGCAACAGCAGGGGATCGGCGTGGTGTTTATCTCCCATCGCATTCATGAGCTGAAAGCCATTTGCGACACCTTAACGGTGCTGCGCGACGGCAAGCTGATTGAGTCCGGGCCGATGGCTTTACTCTCCGGTGAAGATATCGTCGAGAAGATGCTCGGTCATGAGCTGAGTGATATTTATCCGCCTGCGCGACCGCCGCACAGTGACGAAACCTTGCTGCGCGTGGAAGGGCTGCACGACGAAGCGCTGCTGAAAGATATCTCCCTGCACCTGCGCAAGGGCGAAATTCTTGGCATTGCCGGGCTTGCCGGGGCAGGTAAAACCGAGCTGTGCAAAGCGCTGTTTGGCGCAACGAAAAGCCGTGTCGATCGCGCAGAGCTGAACCATCAGCCGTGGCAGCCGCGCGATCCGGCGGACTCTGTGCTGCGCGGGCTGGCGCTGGTGCCGGAAGAGCGGCGCAAAGAGGGCATTTTTATCGACGAGCCGGTGAGCATGAATCTGGCCGTTAGCGCAGATCACAGCTTCTCGCGCTGGAGCCTGTTTGGACATCGTCAGGCGTGGCGCTGGGCTGAGGAGGTGATCGCCCGCGTCGGTATTCGTGCGCGGGGGCCGGGGCAGGTTTTACGTCGTCTGTCAGGCGGCAATCAGCAGAAAGTGGCGATTGGCAAATGGCTGCGCGGCAACGCCAGCGTACTGATTTTTGACGAGCCGACCAAAGGCGTGGACGTGAAGGCCAAAACCGATCTGTTCCAGCTGATTGATGGCCTGGCGCGCGAAGGCAAAGGGGTGATTTATGCCTCTGGCGAATTCGCCGAGCTGGTGGGATTGTGCGATCGCATCTGCGTGCTGTGGGACGGGCGCATCGTGGCGGAAGTCGCCGGGGTGCAGGCCCGCGAAGAGACATTACTTTATTATTCAACCGGAGGTACGGCGTCGTGAGCAAGGCCCTTTCAGTGAATGCGACGGCGTCGGGCCGTCAGCAGTTTTTCGATTTTCTCTACAAATGGGGCATGTTGCTGACCGTTGTCGCGCTGGTGGCGATTTTTGGCATCGCATCGGACAACTTCCTCGATCCTTTTAACATCATCAATATCTTACGCTCCATCGCCATTGTGACTGTGATTGCCATCGGGTGTCGATCTCCCTGACCGTCGGCGGGTTTGATCTCTCCGTAGGCTCGACGGCGTCGCTGGCCAATGCGCTGGTGATTTCACTCTTCGTCTGGCACGGCTACGGCACCACCGAGTCGATTCTGATCACCCTGGCGCTCTGTACGCTGGTCGGGCTGTTTAACGCCTTCCTGATTGTCATCCTGCGGATTCCGGACATGCTGGCGACCCTCGCCAGTCTGTTTGTGATTCAGGGCGTGGCGATGACCTACAGCTACGGCGGATCGATTACCGAAAACATGGTGCTGCCGAGCGGCGACATGGCTGAAGGGACTATTCCGGCGGCGTTCGGGCTGCTCGGCCAGGTGCCGACCATTGTGATCATCATGCTGGTGGTGACGGTGCTGGCGCAGCTGGGCCTCTCCCTGACCACCCACGGACGACGCATGTACGCCATCGGCGGAAACCCGGAAGCGGCGCGTCTGTCTGGAATTCGCACCACGCGCTACAAAGTGGCGGCGTATGTGATTGCCTCTCTGCTGGCCGGGTTAGGCGGCATTTTGCTGGCGTCACGCATTGGATCTTCTCAGGTCAATGCGGGCGGCGGTTATCTGATGGACGCGGTAGCCGCGGCGTGGATTGGCTTCTCGCTGGCGGGTTCCGGTAAACCCAACGCACTGGGAACTCTGGTGGGGGCGGTGATTTTAGGCGTGCTGTCGAACGGGCTGGTAATGCTCTCGGTTCCGTATTACGCCATGGACATTATAAAAGGGCTGGTGCTGGCAGTGGCACTGGCGATTACCTACATACAAAAACGTTAACAACACAATGGGATAACAGAATGAAGAAAATAGCACTCTCTTTGGTGGCGCTGGGGTTACTGACCGCGTTACCGGGTTACGCGGCCACCCCAGCACCCGTTCCGGCGGCGATTGCAAATCATGACGGACCGATTCGTATCGCGGTGATCCGCAACCTTGGCTCCGACGACAACACCACGCAGTTTGTCTCGGGCGCGATTCAGGAAGGGAAAAAGCTCGGCTTTAAAGTCAGCACCTTTTTAAGCAACGGCGATGACGCCAAATTCCAGGATTTCGTCAACCAGGCCATCAGCCAGAAATATGACGGGATTATTCTCTCCCAGGGCCGCGATCCCTACTCCACGGCGCTGGTGAAAAAGGCCGTGGATGCCGGGATCAAAGTGGCGGTGTTTGATACGGCCGTCAACGGTGAGATTCCGGGCGTGACCGTCACCCAGCAGGATGATGCCTCCCTGACGAATCTCTCCTTCGGCCAACTGGCGAAAGATTTCAACGGCAAAGCCAATATTATCAAGCTGTGGGTCGCGGGTTTCCCGCCGATGGAGCGCCGTCAGGCGGCGTACCAGGCGCTGCAAAAAGAGTATCCGGGCATCAAAGAGCTGGAGTCGATCGGCGCGGTGTCCTCTGACGTGCAGGGCGATACGGCGAACAAAGTGGGCGCGGTGTTGGCGAAGTACCCGAAAGGCCAAATCGATGCGATCTGGGGAACCTGGGATGCCTTCAGCCAGGGTGCTTACAAAGCGCTGAAAGAGAATGGTCGCACCGAGATCAAACTCTACAGCATCGATATTTCGAACCAGGATCTGCAGCTGATGCGTGAATCCGGCAGCCCGTGGAAAGTGAGCGTGGCGGTTGATCCAAAACTGATTGGTGCCACTAACGTGCGCCTGATCGCCAATAAAATCGCAGGTGAAACCACGCCAGCCACCTACGACTTTAAAGCAGCGGCAATTCCGCAGGCGCTGCTGGCGGCCCAGCCGGGTGCGGTCAATGTGGCATCACTTGGGAAAATCATTCCGGGCTGGGGCCAGACCGAAGATTTCGTCGCGCCGTGGTTTGCGACCCTGGAAGCGAAGAGCAAATAATATTGCCCGGTGGCGCTGCGCTAACCGGGCCTACGTTCTGTAGGCCGGAGAAGGCGTAGCCGCCATCCGGCAAAAGGAACGGATATGTCCTCTCAATTACCTACACCGGAATACAGCCGCAATATGCGGCTCATCGGTCACAGCGATCAGGGCGGTCGCCCGGACGGCGTTCAGCTGATGGTCCATCGCGGCTTTGCCTACATCGGGCATATGGTGTCGCAGGGCTTTTCCATCGTCGACGTACGTGACCCGAAAAATCCCAAAGCGGCGGGCTACGTCCCTGCGCCGCCCGGCACCTGGAATGTGCATCTCCAGGCCCATGACGATCTGTTACTGGTCATCAACGCCCGCGATCTGTTTGCCGACGCCCGTTTCGCTGATGAAAAGGTCTACTACACCCGCCAGGTAGGGCACACCGTCAGCGACGTGCAGGACAAAGGCTGGAGCGCAGGGCTGCGAATTTTTGATATCTCCACGCCGGACAAACCGCGTGAAATCAGCTTCTTGTCACTCGACGGGATCGGCATTCACCGCATCTGGTACGTCGGCGGGCGCTGGGCGTATGTCTCGGCGCTGATTGACGGCTTTACCGACTACATTTTCCTGACTATCGATCTTGCCGACCCGCGCAAACCGGAAGTGGCAGGCCGCTGGTGGCTGCCGGGGATGAATCAGGCGGCAGGCGAACAACCGGGCTGGCCGGAGGGCAAACGCTACGCGCTGCATCATGCGATCATCGCGGGCGATACCGCCTACGGCAGCTGGCGCGACGGCGGGCTGACCCTGCTGGATGTGAAGGACAGAACCCAGCCGAAGCTGATTAGCCATCGTAACTGGAGCCCGCCGTTTGGCGGTGGAACGCACACCGCGCTGCCGCTGCCCGATAGGGACCTGCTGGTGGTGCTGGACGAAGCGGTGCTCGATAACCAGGAGGACGGTGAAAAGCTGATCTGGCTGTTTGATATCCGCGAGCCGTCGAACCCGGTCAGTATCTCGACCTTCCCGCAGCCGGAAGAGACAGATTACGTGGCGAAAGGGGCGCACTTCGGGCCGCACAACCTGCATGAAAACCGGCCCGGGAGTTTTATCAGTTCGACGCTGATATTCGCCACCTACCAGAATGCAGGCGTGCGCGCGTACGACATTTCGAATCCGTACCGCCCGGTGGAAACCGGCGCGCTGGTTCCGGCCGCGCCGGAGAAGATGATGGACACGCGCCCTCATCGCCCGCAGGTGATTCAGTCATGCGACGTGTTTGTGGATGCGCAGGGGATTATCTACAGCACGGATTACAACGGCGGGCTGTCGGTGATTGAGTATCTGGGATAAGTGTGACAGGCCGGGCAGGCGATATCGCCACCCGGCAAGAGTTACGGAATCAGCTGTACTGGCGAACACGCGCCACGAGTTCTTCGGCGCTGTCGATTCGGTCGGCAATCACAATCAACGCTCTGCCGAGCGTAATGGCGTGGCGCAGGCACTCGTGGCGCATCGCTTCGTCAGCAATCGTGTCGATATCCGCCACGTGCGACAGCCCAACGCTTCGGCGAATCAGCTCGGTGCCGCAAAAACCGATGGCATCGGTCCAGACCTTTTTCAGAAATTCTGACGCATAGCCCGGCACGCTCAGGGCCGCATCGCGGGTTTTTTCACGTGCCAGCGCCTGGAAACGTTCCGCGAAGGTGTTCCATAGCTCCTGAATATCCGTCAGGCGCTGCTCGCGGGCGGCGGCGGCATCGCGAATACCCAGATGGCCCGGCAGACCGCAGAAGTTCAGCAGCAGATTGCCGATGGCGGTGCCGATATCAAAACCGATCGGGCCGTAATAGCCGAACTCGGCGTCAATCGCCTTCAGGCTGCCCTCTGCGACAAAGATCGAGCCGCTGTGAATATCGCCGTGCAGCAGCGCTTCGGCCTGCGAGAAGAAACGGTGCTTGAGCGAGGCGACGGCAATTTTCAGCCGATCGTCACTGCGCAGGGCGGCCACGTCCGCTTCCAGCGCCGCCGGATAGTTATTGCGCTCGTGGATCTGATACGGATCGTTAAAGAACAGATCCTCGGTGATCTCACACATTTCCGGGTTGATGTACTTCGCCACCTGCGCCTTTTTGACGTGCGGATGGAGGTAAAAATCGCTGGTGTGGAACAGGGTGTGAGCGAGATATTCCCCCAGCTGACGCGAAGCCTGCGGGTACCAGACGCCGCTAATCAGCTCGCCGCGCCAGATTTTATGGCTGGAGAGATCTTCCATCACCATCACCGCCAGCTCCGGGTCGTAATGGTGGATTTTGACCGTGTGTTGCGGGCTGTGCTGGTAGTGCTCGACCAGGGTTTGCGCTTCGAGGCGGGCGCGATCCAGCGTGAGTGGCCAGGACTCACCCACGCAGCGCACGTAAGGCAGCGCCTGCTTGACGATGATACGGCTGACGCCGTCGGCATCGAAAATTTTAAACACCAGATTGAGGTTGCCGTCGCCCACTTCCTGCGCCTCCACCAGCGATGATGGGTCATCAAGGCCGCCGAACTGCTTTGCATATTCCACGGCATCCTGGGCGGTAAAGGTACGGTATTGCGACATTGCCTGTTCCTCATCAGTTCTGGTAATAAAGACATTTAGACGTCTATACATCTGAATTTTATCCTGACACAATGTGATACAACAACGCAACAGAGAATTAACGACATGCAGACATTACAGACGACAAGCCTGCGGGTGGCGGGTAATCAGCTATTTATTCTCGACCAACAGGCGCTTCCGCAGGAGAAACGCTGGCTGGATGCCTCCACGGTAGAGGCGCTGGTCGGCCACATTCACGCGCTCAGAGTGCGCGGCGCGCCGCTGATTGGGCTGTCTGCGAGCCTTTTGCTGGCGCTGCTGGCCGAGGCAGGGAAAAGCCGAGACGAGCTGGCGTTGGCCCTCGACACTCTGCGGGCGTCACGCCCAACAGCCGTGAACCTGATGAACAATCTCGATCGCATGAAGCAGGCGCTGTGGCAGGAGGATTTTGTCCCTGCGCTGAGCGCTGAGGCCCTGCGTCTGATCGATGAGGACAAGCAGCTTTGCGACGCTATCGCTCGCGCCGGAAGCGAACTGGTGAAGCCTGGAAGCCGTCTGCTGACCCACTGCAATACCGGTGGGCTGGCGACTGCGGGCGTTGGTACGGCGCTGGGGGTGATTGCGGTTGCTCATCAGCAGGGAAAAATCGCCAGTGTCTGGGTGGATGAAACGCGCCCGCTGTTGCAGGGCGGCAGACTCACCGCCTGGGAACTGGGCGAATTGGGCGTGCCGTATCAGCTGATCACCGACTCTATGGCCGCCAGCCTGATGGCGAAAGGGCAGGTGGACGCAGTGTGGGTCGGGGCGGATCGCATTGCCGCCAACGGCGATGTGGCGAACAAAATCGGCACTTATTCTCTGGCGGTACTGGCGAAATTCCACGGCATTCCCTTTTATGTCGCAGCACCGCAAACCACGCTGGACCCGAACTGTCCGAACGGTGATGCCATCCCTATTGAGCAGCGCGCGGCCAGCGAAGTAACGGGTGTTGCCGGGAGTTTTGGCGCGGTGCAGTGGGCACCGGAAGAGGCGAAAGTCTACAACCCGGCGTTTGACGTAACGCCTGCGGCGCTGATCAGCGGGTGGGTGCTGGATACGGGCGTGGTGTGGCCGGAAGCGGTGGCAAAAGGGGTTTTCGCCTGAGTGCGGTTATCCTTTAGGGCATCCCCTTGGGAGGACCGAACGTGACGCGTGATTCTGCTTTAACGCTCGAACGGGTGAAGGATGGGGCGTCATGCTGGATCGGCTGGTTGTTGATGCGAACGGACTGAAGCGCTGAAGGCATCTACCGCTGAACAAGCCGGGTCAGCGTTCGCGCCGCCCGGCAAAGCGCTTAAGCCAGTCGCGGATAGCCATCCGCGATCTCACTTCCCGTGAACTGCGCAATCCATCCTTCCGGATTATCGAAAATGCGGATCGCGGTGAAGTTGGGTTCGGAACCCATATCAAACCAGTGCGGCGTGCCGGCGGGTACGGAGATGAGGTCATTTTTCTCGCACAGCACCTGGTACACCTGGTCTTCGATGTGCAGACAAAACAGCCCGGCACCCTCGACAAAGAAACGCACTTCATCTTCGCCGTGAGTATGCTCGTTGAGAAACTTCGCGCGCAGCGCCTCTTTCTGCGGGTTATCCGCGCGCAGGCTGATGACATCCCAGCTCTGATAGCCTTTCTCCGCCACCAGTTTATCGATCGCGTGCTGATACGCATTAATCACCGTTTCCGGTGCGGGATCGCGGCCTAAATCGCGGTCGGCTTCCCAGCGTTCAAAACGCACACCGTGGGCGTTGAGCTTTTCAGCGATATCACGGGCATCGGTGCTGTGCCACAGTGGGGCGCGGGTATCGGTGTCGGAATAAATGGTCAAAGCGCTCATGAAGGGATCTGCTCCGGATTAATCTCGTCGAATTGGTGTACCTGATGGTGGTGGCTCGCGCCATCGTCATCACCGCGAATCAGTTGCAGGGTACGAAAACCTGCCTGCTCAGCGGCGTCCAGCTCCTGGTGAATGTCCGAGAGGAACAGGATTTGCGACGGGGCGGCGCCGATCTGCGCGGCAATGGTGGTGTAGGACTGCACATCACGTTTCGCGCCCACGTGGGTATCGAAATAACCGCTGAACAGATGAGTAATATCACCTTCGTCGCTGTAGCCAAATAACAGTTTCTGCGCTGCGACAGAGCCAGAGGAATAAACATAGAGATCAATGCCTTGCGCTTTCCATTTTTCCAGCGCAGGCAAAACGTCCGGGTAGAGATGGCCCGTAAAATCGCCGTTGACGTATCCGTCCTGCCAGATGATCCCTTGCAGGGCCTTCAGGGCGGTGGATTTCCTGTCTTCATCCATAAACGTAAACAGGGTGTCGATAAGTTCGCTGATGCTGGCGTGGGGGCTGGCGATTTCATCACGCAGATTGTCCAGAATGGATTTCACCGGTTCGGCGTACTGCTGGGCGGTGACAAACGCCGCCAGCCGCTCGCGCGCATAGGGGAATAGCACATTGTGGACAAAACGAATATCGCTGGTGGTCCCTTCAATATCCGTCACAATCGCGCGAATCATAATCTCTCCAGTTGTCGTAAACGCATTTCGCATTCAAATAAGAATTCAAGGCCTTCAAGGTGACGGCGGGCTTCGGCCACATCGCGTCCCCAGCAGGTTAAGCCATGACCGCGCAGAAGAAAACCATAATTAAGTGGGGTTTCCTGTGCGTAATGGGCGATTCGCGAGGCGAGGGCGTCAATATCCTGGTCGTTGTCAAACACCGGAATAACGAGGGTATCCAGATGGGTGGTCTGCCCGCTGAGGGATTTTTGCATCTCAAAACCGCTGATGCGCAGCTCGGCCGTTTTAGTCAGGCGCGACAGCACGGTGGCATTGACCGTATGCACGTGCAGCACCGCGTTGGCCTGCGGAAACAGGCGATAAATCAGCGTGTGCAAGCCCGTTTCCGCCGACGGTTTGCGCCCGGACGGCGCGCGGTTGGTGGCGATCTCCACTTGCAGGAAATCATCCGTTGTCAGGCTGCCCTTGTTTTTGCCAGATTCGCTCAGCCAGCACAGCGTGTCGTCCTGTCGCACGGACATGTTCCCGCCCGTCGCGGGGGCCCAGCCTTTGGCACCAATCCAGCGGCAGGCGTCGACGAGTTGTGTGAGTTGCAGGTGGTCTGTCATTTTCCTTTACCCTCTCGGCAGGAATAATTATATGATTTAGACGTCTAAGCGTCTTGATTGCCAAAGACTAACATCGTGTTATAGTGGCAGCAACATAAGTATTACATGCAGGCACGACACAATGAGCAATAACCCCTTGATTCCGCAAAGCAAACTTCCCAATCTCGGTACCACCATCTTTACGCAGATGAGCGCGCTGGCCCAGGCGCATAACGCCATCAACCTTTCGCAGGGATTCCCTGACTTTGACGGCCCGACCTATCTGCAGGAGCGCCTGGCGCACCACGTGGCGCAAGGGGCCAATCAGTATGCGCCGATGACGGGCGCGCAGCCGCTGCGGGAAGCGATTGCCGATAAAACGGCTGAACTCTATGGCTACAAGCCGGATGCCAACAGTGAAGTGACGGTGACGGCGGGGGCGACAGAGGCGCTGTATGCGGCGATTACCGCGCTGGTGCGTACCGGTGATGAGGTGATTTGCTTCGATCCGAGCTACGACAGCTATGCGCCAGCCATTGAACTCTCCGGCGGCGTGGTCAAACGTGTTGCGCTTCAGCCGCCGCATTTTCGCCCCGACTGGCAGGCTTTCGCCGCGCTGCTGAGTGAGAATACCCGTCTGGTTATCCTTAATACGCCGCACAACCCGTCGGCGACCGTCTGGCGCAAAGCGGATTTCGCGGCGCTGTGGCAGGCGATTGCTGAACATGAAATCTATGTGCTGAGCGACGAAGTCTACGAGCACATCTGTTTTGCAGACGAGGGGCACGCCAGCGTGCTCGCCCATCCGCAGCTTCGCGAACGCGCCATCGCGGTGTCATCGTTTGGTAAAACCTATCACATGACCGGCTGGAAAGTGGGCTATTGCGTCGCGCCTGCGGCGATCAGCGCCGAGTTACGTAAAGTGCATCAGTATCTGACGTTTGCCGTAAACACCCCTGCGCAGCTGGCGCTGGCGGATATGCTGCGCGCCGAACCGGAGCACTATCGTGAATTACCGGCATTTTATCGCGCGCGACGGGATCGGTTTGTGAATGCGCTGAGCAACAGCCGGCTGGAAATTCTGCCATGCGAAGGGACTTACTTTCTGCTGGCGGATTACAGCGCGATTTCCGATCTGGACGACGTCAGTTTTTGCCAGTGGCTGACCAAAGAGGCGGGCGTCGCTGCGATACCGCTGTCGGTATTTTGCGCCGATCCCTTCCCGCATAAACTGATTCGTCTCTGTTTTGCGAAGCAGGAATCGACGCTGTTAGCGGCGGCCGAGCGCCTGATCGCGCTGTGATTATTTAACGGTCCAGGCGTCTGAATAACGACGGTCTGCGAACAGTTCCAGCAGGCCGTTGATCTGTTTCAGGCGCAGCACTTCGTCGCTGTCCATCCCAAGCTCCAGCCCGATTTTCTCATCGTCCCAGCCGAGCAACACCAGTTCCCGGACAATCTCCGACATTGAGTGGATTTGATGGCGCCCGCGCGCACGGTTGTGACGAATGGTGGCGGCCATCCGGTCGAACTTCTCCTGCCGTTCTTTACGCAGGCAGGTGACGGGCAGATAGCCCTTCAACTGTCGTTTTAACGCCGCCCGGTGGCTGCCAAGCTCACGCCGATGGAATCCGTCCACGATCTCGTAATTATGCGGGCCGTTTTCAGTGACCAGGATCGGCTGTGTGAACCCATCCAGCTCCAGCGATTTGCTGAGCAAGCGTTTTTCCGGCGGGGCCACGGTATTGGGGTTGTAATCGTTAGCGCTGATCTCTTCTTGTTTAATCCACAGTACGCAGTCGACGGGCTGTTCGTGAAAGGGGCTGACCTGGTGAATCGCCTGACGAAACGCGTTGATGGCCTCTATTTTCTTCTCTTCAGAAAGCGATTGCAGATAGTGCTCCATATCGTTAATTAATCGTTGTTGCATAAAATTCCCCACTGCTGGCGTTTGGTTTTCATTCGGTCACTGTAGCGCTGGTAATGCTTAGGTTTATTTGGGCTAAATGATAACGCCCGGCACCAATAATCATTATTAAGAAGTACCTTACAAATTCGCCGCCAGGAGGGAATGTCTTTTGAGCCAATATCCGCGTCCTGAGTGTCCGGTATATTTTCCATGCCCTGTTTTTGATACCAGTGCAAATAGACGGCGACTTTGTTGCGATAATGTTCTGCCGTGGCGACAGGCATACTGTCGAGTAATAACAAGGCATATTCCTGCCAGCAAAGATGATCGGGTTTGAGAATTTTACGATGGCCGTAAAAATGGTTGTCATGACCCGCGTAAATGCCTCCGCTTCGCACCCCGCTGACCCGCTCGCACATCGCCGCCCAGCGCTCCGGCTCCAGCACATGGTAGAGCCATAAGCCCTGGCGCTGCTCCGGGCCAAAGGGTTCGCAAATGCGCATATAGCGAAGGGGGACGCCCGCCTGGTACATCAGATTGTACAGAGGGTTATAGCTGCAGCCGGTTTTGGCGAACCAGGTCCAGATATCGGCGGTTTTCCAGTCGTAGATGGGATACATATACCAGGCGTGGCCGCCGGGGGCAAAGGTGGTCCAGGGTTTGTCGTCCGCGAACCGCTGTTTGCGCGCGCTGGCGATACTCAGAAAGCGGTTATAGGACTCGTCGGCGCGAATGCCGATCAGCACCGCGGCAGGGCGTTTTTGCGCATACCAGTCGGAAAAGGCTCTGACGAACGATTCGAAGGTCATCCCTTGCTGATAGAAATCGAAATAGTAGGGATCGGTAATGGCGTCTTCCGGCGGCTGGCGGACCCAGTCGGTGCCCGGCTCCCAGCACTGCCACTCAGGCTGGAATTGTGACAGGGAGTTTTGCGTGGTGAGAGGCAATGCCACCCAGTAAAAGTGATCGATGACGTCGGAATAGTGCGCCCGCATGTTCTCGACATGTTCGATGGTGTAAGTAAATTGCGCCTCCCAGTCGATAAACAGAACGCTAATTTTCCGTTTCTGTTTACGCGCCCGCTGCGCCGTAAGATGCAACATAATGGTGGAATCTTTTCCACCGGAAAAAGAGACGCAGACTTTCGATAAGTTTTCGAGCGTCCAGTCGATTCTCTCTATTGCGGCGTCGAGAACATTCAGTTTAAGAGGATATTTATAGATGGACATAATCAATCTCTTTATGACTTTTTTTGCCATATCATTACTTCGTCGGGAATGACGTGGTGATAATAAAGCAATTCCCCTGCATGTAAAAAGAAAGTTGTCCTTAAATAAAATTTGATTGGATAGTGCCTTGGTGTTTTGTGATAACACTCGGTTTTGTGCTGACTGAAATGTTATGTTTCACAATATGCATTAAATAAAATACATCCATGAAAATGTTTCTGGCTATTAATAATAATTGGACTGCATGAATTGCGGTGTGTTAATAATTATTTTGTATTTTTCAATGGGTAAATTTAGCATCAAGCGCAATTTTATTCCTCGCAAGAATAGTGGGGAGAAGGGCCGTCAACATCGTTATTCGGAAAAACCTATCACAGCCATAGACAGGAATGACCCGGTCGTGGATTGCTCAATGCCTGCGCGGGTGGTGTAATCGATACCGCTGTTACGACCTGACTCAGGTTCTGTAGAGCGCAACGCAACGCCAGCTCCGGCTGGCACTGAAGGTACCTACGGGGAATTCAGGTATCAGGGCCGCCCGTTGGGGCGGCCTTTTTACTTTTGGGCTACCCAACACCATTCACAACGTTGTCGGTTCGGGTTGTAAGGTATGACTGATTGATTTGATACGGCAAACGCATTAGCCCCATCAGTCAAAGTTCGTTACCTTACATCTCAACGAAAACACGGAGGAAGTACAGATGTCTTTGATTAACACTAAAATTAAACCTTTCAAAAACCAGGCGTTCAAAAACGGTGAATTCGTCGAAGTGACCGAGAAAGATACCGAAGGTCGCTGGAGCGTGTTCTTCTTCTATCCGGCAGATTTCACCTTCGTTTGCCCGACCGAACTGGGCGACGTAGCGGATCATTACGACGAACTGCAGAAACTGGGCGTGGACGTTTACTCTGTTTCTACCGACACCCACTTCACTCACAAAGCATGGCATGGCAGCTCTGAAACCATCGCGAAAATCAAATACGCGATGATCGGCGACCCGACTGGCGCCCTGACCCGTAACTTCGACAACATGCGTGAAGATGAAGGCCTGGCTGACCGCGCCACCTTCGTCGTTGACCCGCAGGGCATTATCCAGGCTATCGAAGTTACCGCTGAAGGTATCGGCCGTGATGCATCTGACCTGCTGCGTAAAATCAAAGCAGCACAGTACGTGGCGTCTCACCCAGGTGAAGTGTGCCCGGCTAAATGGAAAGAAGGCGAAGCGACGCTGGCTCCATCTCTGGACCTGGTTGGCAAAATCTAAAATTTCCCTCTTTTTCACGCTCAGGCGCGAAATCCAAAGGAAATTGACGACGATTGGCGGGTGCATTGTGGCACCCGCTTTTTTGAAATTTTTACGTTATCTCATGTAAGTCGCATCGCGGCGGCGCTAAGCGAATCCCAGGAATAAGTGACCGGGGCGCGAAGGCCGCCAGCTAAGAGGCGGTTTACATGAGGAAACGTAAAGCAGGAGATTAACGATGCTCGACACCAACATGAAAACCCAGCTCAAGGCCTACCTTGAGAAACTGACCAAACCTGTTGAGCTGATTGCCACGCTGGATGACGGCGCTAAATCGGCAGAAATCAAGGAACTGCTGGCGGAAATCGCCGAACTGTCACCAAAAGTGACCTTTAAAGAAGATAACAGCCTCGCGGTACGCAAACCGTCATTCCTGATTACTAACCCAGGTTCTGACAAAGGGCCGCGCTTTGCAGGTTCTCCGCTGGGGCACGAATTTACCTCCCTGGTACTGGCGCTGCTGTGGACCGGCGGGCATCCGTCGAAAGAGGCACAGTCTCTGCTGGAGCAAATCAGCAACATCGATGGCGATTTTGAATTTGAAACCTATTACTCGCTCTCGTGCCATAACTGCCCGGACGTGGTGCAGGCGCTGAACCTTATGGCGGTGCTTAACCCACGCATCAAACATACGGCCATCGACGGCGGCGTGTTCCAGAACGAAATCACCGATCGCAACGTGATGGGTGTTCCGGCGGTATTCGTCAATGGTCAGGAGTTTGGTCAGGGGCGTATGACGCTGACGGAAATCGTCGCCAAAATTGATACCGGTGCCGAAAAACGTGCGGCGGAAGAGCTGAATAAACGCGATGTTTACGACGTGCTGATTGTCGGCTCCGGCCCGGCGGGTGCGGCGGCGGCGGTCTATTCTGCCCGTAAAGGCATTCGTACCGGCCTGATGGGTGAGCGTTTCGGTGGCCAGGTCCTCGACACTGTCGACATCGAAAACTACATCTCGGTCCCGAAAACCGAAGGTCAAAAGCTGGCGGGTGCCCTGAAAGCGCACGTTAGCGATTATGAAGTGGATGTGATTGATAGCCAAAGTGCCAGCAAACTGGTTCCGGCAGCGCAGGAAGGTGGCTTACACCAGATTGAAACGGCTTCCGGCGCGGTGCTGAAAGCGCGCAGCGTGATCATCGCCACCGGCGCGAAATGGCGCAACATGAACGTTCCTGGTGAAGATCAGTATCGCACCAAAGGCGTGACCTACTGCCCACACTGCGACGGCCCGCTGTTTAAAGGTAAACGCGTGGCGGTGATTGGCGGCGGTAACTCCGGCGTTGAAGCGGCTATCGATCTGGCGGGTATTGTGGAACACGTTACCCTGCTGGAATTTGCCCCGGAAATGAAAGCCGATCAGGTGCTGCAGGATAAAGTGCGCAGCCTGAAGAACGTCGATATCGTGCTGAACGCGCAGACGACGGAAGTGAAAGGCGACGGCAGCAAAGTGACCGGCCTTGAGTATCGCGACCGCGTCAGCGGCGATGTGCACAGCGTGCCGCTGTCAGGGATTTTCGTCCAGATTGGTCTGTTGCCAAACACCACCTGGCTGGAAGGCTCCGTTGAGCGTAACCGTATGGGCGAAATCATCATCGACGCCAAGTGTGAAACCAGCGTGAAGGGTGTCTTTGCGGCGGGCGACTGCACGACGGTGCCGTACAAACAGATTATCATCGCCACCGGCGAAGGGGCTAAAGCGTCATTAAGCTCGTTTGATTATCTGATTCGCACCAAAACAGCATAATAAAAGAAAGTAAGGCACCACCTGCATCAGACAAAACCCCGCGCAAGCGGGGTTTTTCTTTTGGGCGTTAGCGAACGACCATCACCGGAATATGGGTGTGGCGAATCACGCTTGAGGCATTCGAGCCGAGCAGGTGGGTGCTGATGGACGGATTACGCGAGCCGATCACCACCACATCGGCTTTCAGTTCGTTCGCCATTTCATTGACCGCATCGCGAACGCTGCCGAAACGCACGTGGGTTTTAATCCGTGACGGATCGAGGGTGAAATGGCCGACCATGGTTTGCAGCCGCGCTTCGGCTTCGTGCTGAAGATGCCCTTCAAAGCGGCGAACATCGGCTGCAAAGCGGTGCAGGCTCAGGCTGGCCGAACCGGGCAGGACGTGCAAGAGGTGAATCACGCCATCCTGCTGCGCCAGAAACTCAGCATGGCGGACGGCTTTGTCGCTCAGTTCCATTTCGAAAACATCAACCGGCATAATAATTGTCTGATACATACCCGTTTCTCCTTGTTTATAAACGCTCGATTCATTCAATCACAAAATAATATGGTTTTCTGATATCTGTCAGACACTTTTCATATCGTGGCGTTATTTGACGTTTCTTTGCGGAGTCGAGGCGGGGGTAAGGCTACCAGTGACGCTCAAGATATAGCACGGCCGTGACGATAATCGCCAGTAAAATTAAATAGATAAGAGAAATGACTTCTATCTCATCCATAGAAGACCCTGGGCCGCTGAAACGGATTAAGCCTGGATGAAGATAATTTTGGCTTCTATAGGAAATAAAGGTGATTTTACGGAAAGAGGATGCGGGTGCATCCTCTGGGAAACGCGGTTATGCGCTTATTCAGATGAGATTAACGAAGGTAATCGCCGGCCGCTTCTGGCTGGTAGAGCAGTTCCAGCACTTCCAGATGCGCGGAGGCGCCGCCCGGTAACTCCCAGTGAATGGTGTCGCCGGTACGCAGGCCCAGCAGCGCGGCGCCGACGGGGGCGAGAACGGAAAGCTGCGTGCTGCTGTCGGTCATCTGCGCTGGATAGACCAGCGTGCGCGTGCGCTCATCGCCGGTGGTCAGATCGCGGAATTTCACCTGGCTGTTCATCGTCACGACGTCATGCGGCATGGTTTCCGGGGTACACATCTGTGCCCGGTCCAGCTCCGCGTTCAGGGCGTCGGCAACCGGCAGTGAAGCAAACTCTGGTTTTTCCAGAAGGCGGTCGATACGTTCTGCGTCGAGTTCATTAATGATAATTGTGGGTCTGGACATTTATTACTCCATGTCGTTAATGCTGCGTGTACCGCAGAAACCAATCCAAAAGAAAACCCTCGCCGTCTGGCAGCGAGGGTTTTATCTGTTCTGATGATACTGGCTGTGCACGCAACTTTGAAGTGATCAATGTCACATTCGTTGCGCAGATGAATTTTATGATTGGAATGATTTCATCGCGGCTGCTGTACCGGGCCAAATCCCACGGCATAATGAGGTTCTGACTACTCACCGGAGAGCGTAATGTACTTTTATCAGCCTTCGCAGGGACATGGTTTACCGCACGATCCTCTGAACGCCATTATCGGCCCTCGGCCCATCGGCTGGATTGCCTCACAGAATGCCTCGGGGCAAACCAATCTCGCACCCTACAGTTTCTTTAACTGTTTTAATTACCGTCCGCCCATTATTGGTTTTGCCAGCAGCGGCTGGAAGGACAGCGTGCGAAATATCGTCGAGACAAAAGAGTTTGTCTGGAACCTTGCCACACGTGAGCTCGCAGAGGCGATGAATGAAACCTCGGCCAGTCTTCCTCACGGAGAAGACGAATTTGCCTTTGCCGGGCTGACAAAAGCCGAAAGCGCACTGGTTAAGGTGCCGCGCGTGGCGGAAAGTCCGGTGAACTTTGAGTGCAGACTGTCGCAATGTATCCAGTTGACCGGCGCAGATGGAACGGCGATCGATAGCTGGCTGGTACTGGGTGAAGTCGTCGGGATCCATATCGCCGAGTCGCTGCTGGAAGAGGGCATCTTCCAGACCGCGAAGGCCAACCCGATTCTGCGAGCGGGAGGCCCAACGGCTTACTATTCGATAAGCGAAGAACACCGCCTGGATCTGGTGCGCCCGGATGCGCGCAGGGGATAGTATGTCTGAGCGCCCCTTGCCCGCCGACCAGCAGTTTTTTACCGGATAAATAATGCATTAGCTGGAGAGATGAGGCGTGAGATCAGAAGTGTGACGCTTATCGTCCTATAAGGGAAAAGGATGAAACGCCGGGGGCGGGTGCCCCCGGCAGAGGATCAGTAGCCGACTTTATCAATGACAAACTGCTTGCCGCAGTTGCCAGGGTGCGGCTGAGGCGCAAACGACGCCGATGAGAGCGGCGCGTTGATGGTCGCGGCCTTGAGCGAAAGCTGCAGTTCGGTGAGATACGCCGGGTTATTGTTGCAGGTCAGCTTGACGGCTTTAACGGATTCTTTGCCCCAGCTTTTGGCGACGGCCTCGTCAAAATCGCGGCGAGAAACCGTTTTACCGTAGTGATCAGCAAGGAATTTCCCCAGCGCGCTGCTTTTCACTTCCTGATTCATGCGCACCATGGTGCCAAAATAGGCGTCAGGATCGAAGCCGAAGCAGACGCCGTGCTTGGCGTATTCATAGCGTTCCAGACAGGACTCTCCGCCCGCACCCGGCATTACGCCGTTGAGTTTTGCGGCGGCTTCGAAGGAAAGCCCGGTTTCGGCAGCGGCGCATTTACGGCTGGCTCTGGCTTCTGGCATGTTGGGGACGGGGCGAGTGGCGCAGCCAAATCGCATCCAGCGGCGATCGTCCACCCCGCGCGAGGCGATAGATTTGGGCAGGCTCGGCCACAGGCCGTGAACCGTCAGAAAATCCGTTTTGGTTGTGCTCTCTTTTTGCAGGCGGCACTCGTCAGGCTCATTGCGCCCACGGTCGTGCATGCTCTGGCAAAAACCGGTCTGCCAGGAGAGGGCAAGGACGTAGCGATCAAAATCGGCATATTGAGTGGCCTGAAGCAGCGCGGCATGTGCTGAGAAGGCGCACAGGGCAAGGGCGGTTGCACTGAACCGGAGAACGATATCCTTCCTGAACATTTGAATTCCTGATGATTAAAGGGAAATTAATTCCAGGAACTTATTAAAGCACAAAAAGCGCCCGCAGGCGCTTTTTGTGCCCGGCGACGCGGGCTGAGGGTAAGGCAGGCCTGGCTAGCGCAGCGCCGCCAGGCCCATTCTTTTATCCCGCGACCGTACCCGGCACGAGGATTTCTGTTGCGATAATCACAATGACCAGGCCGACCAGCACCGGAACAGAGGTGCGTTTCACCACTTCGAACGGGGAGATTTTGGCCATACCAGCGACCGCAACCACCACGCCGGAAACCGGGGAGATCGTACGGCCCAGGTTGGAGGCCTGCAGCATTGGAATCGAAAGATAGGCCGGGTTGATGCCGGACGAGTGCGCCAGTTTTGGAATCATCTCGACGAACGCATAGAACGGGGCGTTACCGGAGCCGGTCGTCATGGCGGCCAGCATCGTCAGGACAACCAGCACCAGCATCAGGATAATGCTGGCAGAGCCGAAGGAGGTGGCGATGGAGATCAGGCTCTGGATAAAGCCGATGGTGCTCAGGCCCTGGGCGAAAACGCCCGCCGCGACCAGCAGCATCACCACGCCCGCAAAGGCGTCAGCCATCCCGCGATACGCCACTTCCAGGCCGGAGAAGACTTTCTGAGTGTTAAAACCGCGTACGAATTCCAGCACCGCCGCCAGCAGCATGCAGATCACCAGAATGGTAATAATGTGCAGCTGTGGGCCCCATTTGCCATCGAAAATCAGTACGCCAATGATCGGCGTGAACGGCAGAATGGCGTAGAACGATGGCGCGGTGGTGGTGATTTCACTCACGTCCAGCATCTCGTGGCTGATGTTTTCTTTTTTATCGAGATACTTCTGCCAGAAATAGTGCGCAACCGCCATACCGATAATGGCGGCGATAGAGATCGGCAGGGTGGTTTTAAAGGCAAAATCAATCAGCGGCATTTCGGCGGCTTTTGCAGCCAATACCACGTCACCGGACGTTGGGGAGAGGATAATCGCGGCAGGGGAGGCGCAAATCGCCGCCGCGGCACCGCGGCTGATACCCACGTTCACCATCACCGGGAACAGCGTCGCCATCAGCAGAACACCGAGACCGGTAGCGGAGGAGACCGCCAGCGACATCAGGCACGCCACGAAATAGGCGGCAATCATCAGAATGTAGGGGGAGTTAATATATTGCAGCGGCTTTGAGGCCAGTTTGACAACCATATCATTGGCGCCGATATGGGTCATATACGCGGCGAAACCACACAGCATCATAATCATCATGCCGAGATCGCCACCGCGGCTCATCAGCAGAATTTTAATATATTCCACAATATCGGTGGCGGTATAACCGGTGCTGGTTTCGCTGGCCGGTAACACCTGGTGGCCCATTAGCGCACTAATAATAAGCAGCGTTAAACCGCCGACGAATAATACCCCGGTGGCGGAATAGCCTTTAATGATGTAGCGCGCAACGCCGACAATGACGACCACTCCTATGAGGAGTTCGATAACGGTAAGCATGGTTTCCCCTGTACGTGCGCTCCCCAGAGAGCACGGAAAATCAAAAAAATGAAGTGTTGAAATGTGCCGAATAAATGGGCAGTTCTTGCTGACTAAAATCAATAAAATGACTACTAAAACGGCCATCAACGCTATTTTGCCACCACTACGTCATTTGTGTCACCACACTATTGACCGCAGCTATGATTATTATATGTCATTAAAATGATAATTAATTGTTGTGATATTTAGAGGGTTTTATCCGTGAAAGGATTAAGAACGTAAAACTATTTAAAATAGCTTTAATTTCAACACGCGCTGTTCTTATACTCGGCTTCCTTTTGCCACCCGACGACGCGAATATGCATGCCAGCTGGAGTTACCGCCTGCGCTTTCTGAAAAAACATCTGCTGATGTTTTTGTTCGCGTTCGGCTGGCTGCTGATTCAGAGCCAGGTCGCGGTTGCGTCCCATGATTGCTCCCTGAGCCCGCGCGGCGAAAGCGCCATGATCCAGCATATGGACATGATGACCACGCCGCTTCATCACGAGCTCAGCAACATTTCGCCTCTGTGTGAAAAACACTGCGTTCCGGATCAGGCGCAAAAAGATCCCGGGCAGACGCAGGTGGTCGCGCTTCCTGCGACCATGACCATCACCTTAAACACCCCTTCATGCAGCGACGTTTCGCTGTCCGCATGGTCACTCACCCCTCCCGCAGCGGGGCCGCCGGCAACGATCCGTTTTTGCCGGTTCCGGGAATAGCTCTCTGTTAATTCGTTGAATTTATTTTTCTTTTACGATTAACAGGAGTTTTATCATGCGTGCAATTTTTGTCTCTGCGCTTACGGGCGTGCTGTTTTCCCTTATCTCTCTTTCCGTTCAGGCCACCGATCCGTCACCTGCAGCCCAACACTGGCAAGGCCAGGGCGTGGTTCAGCAGATCGCGCCACCCCAAATCATCCTCCAGCATCAGGCCATTCCTGAACTGCAGTGGCCCGCGATGACCATGCCGTTTGTGCTGGCGAAAAGCGTGGATACCGCTTCGCTGAAGTCCGGCGATCGCGTCACCTTTACGCTCGAACGCGCGGGTGACGGCTTCCAGATTATCTCCCTGACGCCGCTGCGCTAAGGGATAAGACCATGAAATATCAGACACTGAGCCTGTGGCTCGGTGGGGTGCTGCTCGGCTTTTTAAGCTCAGCGGTTCAGGCCCAGCCCTGGACGCTCGCGCAAACCCTGACCGAAGCCCAGCGCTATTCTGCGGAGCTTTCTGCCAGCCGCAACGAAGCGCAGGCGCTGGATATGATGGCGGATTCCGCCACTCAGCTGCCCGACCCTAAACTCAAATTCGGCATCGAAAACGTGCCGGTGCAGGGGAGTAATGACCAGCGGTTTACCCGCGAAGGGATGACGATGCAGCGTATTGGCATCATGCAAAGCTACGTGAGTGCGGAAAAGCGGGAGCGTAAGTCGCAAACGTTACAGGCCCAGGCGCGGGGTGTGGAGGCGAAGTCCGAGGCCATTCGCGCCGCGCTCCAGCGTGATACGGCGCAGGCGTGGCTCGATCTTGCGTTATCAAAGCAGGCACTCGCGACCGCCAAAAATCTGGTGAGTGAAACCGAGCGTCAGCAGGGTGTGCAAAAGGCCAGCGTCGGCGCAGGAAGTGCATCGCCCGACAGCGTGCTCTCGCTGCAGATGACCCTGAGCGCGATGCGCGACAAAGTGACGCTCGCGAGCCGGGATGTTCAGCTGGCGCAAAGCCGCCTGTTCCAGCTCACCGGGCAAGCTATTACCGACGTGCAAGGCCCGCTGCCGCGCTATCAACGTTTACCTGCCGACGAAAAGACGCTGGAGGAGGCGATTGTCCGTCATCCGGAAGTGGAGGCCGCGCAGCGCGAGTCGGAAACGGCAAAAGCCCGCTCGGCCCAGTCGGCGATAGCGGCGATCCCCGACGTTGATGTGGAGGTGTTCTACGCCCATCGCGCCGAAGGGTATGACGATATGGCGGGCGTGATGTTTACCGTCGATCTGCCGCTGTTCCAGTCGCGCCGACAGGACAAGGACTATGCCGCCGAGGTGTCGCGCTCGATGCAGGCCGTGGATCAGCTGACGTTGATTCAGCGCGAGCATGTCGCGCAGGTGCAGTCGCTGGTGGCGCAATACCAGGCCGCGCAGACCCTGTGGCAGCGCCAGCGTGATGATCTCCTGCCGCTCCAGCATCAACGGCTGGCGGTGCTGGCCGCACAGTACCGTTCCGGGCAGTCGGAACTCCCGGCGCTCCTTGAGGCACGTCGTAGCGTGCTCGACACCGAACTGGCTGCCAATCAGGCCGAGCGCGAGATGGCGCGGACCTGGGCGGCAATTCAATGGCTGATCCCGCAGGACATCACACAATGAAAATACTGACGTTAAGCGCAATCGCACTGGCCGTTCTGCTGGCTGCGGGCGGCGGCTATTACGCGGGGCAGCGCACGATGCATGCCGCTCCCGACGAGGCAAAACCGGCTGAGCGCAAAGTGCTCTACTGGTACGACCCGATGATGCCGGGCCAGCGTTTCGATAAGCCCGGAAAATCGCCTTTCATGGATATGGATCTGGTGCCGCGTTACGCCGACGAAGAGAAAGCGGCGACAGGCGTGGGGATCAGTGCCGAGCAGCAGCAAAACCTCGGGATGAAAACGGGCAAAGCGCAGAAGCGCGCGCTGGCGCAGCCTTTCTCGGCCTATGCGACGGTCTCGACTAATGAACGCAGCCTGACAATTTATCCGGCTCCCGCAGCGGGCGTGATCGCAAAACTCTACGTGCGTGCGCAGCAGCAGCAAGTCAAAGCCGGTGAACCGCTGGCAGAGATCTGGGTTCCCCAGTGGACAACGGCGCAGCAGGAGTATCTGGCCGTACGTCAGCTCGGGGACGCGACGCTCACCCGCGCGGCGCGGGAGCGGCTGGCGCTGCAGTTTATGCCGGAAGAGACTATTCGCGCCGTCGAGCGCAGCGGGAAACCGCAAACCCGATTAACCCTGCGCGCCGACCGCGCCGGGTATGTCGTCAAGCTGGACGCGCGGGAAGGGGCGCAGGTGGCGGCCACCGCGCCATTATTTGAGATCGCCGCGCTGGATACGGTCTGGCTGGTTGTGGATTATCCGCAAACCCAGGCGCAATCCCTGACGGTCGGCAGCGAAATGAGTGCCACATCCGAAAGCTGGCCGGGCGAGCGTTTTCACGGCACTGTCAGCGAACTGCTGCCGCAAATGGAAGCGACCACGCGCACGCTTCAAGCGCGAATCGTACTGGAAAACCCAGGCAATAAACTGAAGCCAGGCATGTTCCTGAATGTTTCTCGCGCAGAGCAAACGCGCGGCGCTGCGGTGCTTGCTGTCCCGGAGGAGGCGGTGATTAACAGCGGTGAATCGCAGCGTGTTTTGCTGGCAACGGGCGATGGCTATTTCCGCCCGGTTAAGGTGACAACGGGAATGACGGCTGAAGGCTGGACCGAAATCACCTCCGGCGTGCAGGAGGGCGATACCGTGGTGACCTCCGGGCAATTCCTGATCGACTCGGAAGCGAGCCTGCGCAGCGCGCTGCCGGAGGTGACGCCATGATCGCCGCCGTCATTCGTGCTTCATTACGCAACCGGCTGCTGGTGATCCTCGCAGCCGCGATCATGGCTGGCTGGGGCTGGTGGGCGGTCCAGCGCGCGCCGCTGGACGCACTGCCGGATCTCTCGGACGTGCAGGTGATCGTCAAAGCCAGCTATCCAGGCAAAGCGCCGCAGGTCATTGAGGATCAGGTGACCTGGCCGCTCACCACTTCGATGCTCTCCGTGCCGGGGGCCAAAACCGTGCGCGGTTTTTCAATGTTTGGCGATGCCTATGTCTATGTGCTGTTCGAAGATGGCACCGATCTGTACTGGGCGCGCTCAAGGGTGCTGGAGTATCTGAGCCAGGTGCAGTCGCAATTCCCGGCGGGGGTGAAAGTCTCTCTTGGGCCGGATGCGACAGGGGTCGGCTGGATTTATGAATATGCGCTGATCGACCGCACCGGCAAGCACAGCCTCGCCGATTTGCGGGCGCTGCAGGACTGGACCTTAAAGTTTGAGCTTAAAACCGTGCCGAACGTCTCTGAAGTCGCCAGCATTGGCGGCATGGTGCGTCAATATCAGATTGTGGCGTCGCCCGAAAAAATGCGTGCGCTGAATATTACTCACGGTCAGTTGGTGAGTGCCATTCAGGCGGCTAATAAGGAGAGCGGCGGCGCATTGCTGGAGATGGGGGAGGCGGAATACATGGTGCGCACCACCGGTTATCTGCGCTCGCTGGATGATTTCCGCAATGTGGTGCTCACGTCGCGTGACGGCAAACCGGTGCTGCTCAGTGATGTCGCGACGGTGAGCTACGGGCCTGAAATCCGTCGCGGAGTGGCGGAGTTGAACGGTGAAGGCGAAGTGGCGGGCGGCGTGGTGGTGATGCGCTACGGGCAAAATGCGCTGGAAACTATTCATGCGGTGAAAGATAAACTTCAGGCGCTGCAAAAAACGCTGCCGGAAGGGGTGGAGATTGTGCCGGTTTACGATCGCTCAACGCTGATTGAAGAGTCGGTCAAAACCCTGACCCATAAACTGCTGGAAGAGTTTGCGGTCGTGGTGCTGGTGTGCGCGTTATTCCTCTTTCATTTCCGCTCGGCGCTGGTGGCGATCGTCTCGTTACCCTTAGGGATTCTGGGGGCGTTCGTGGTGATGCACTACCAGGGCATCAACGCCAATATTATGTCGCTGGGGGGGATTGCGATTGCGATTGGCGCGATGGTCGATGCGGCGATTGTGATGATTGAAAACATGCACAAAGTGCTGGAGCAGTGGCGACACGATCATCCGGATCAGGAGCCTACCTCCGGCGATTACTGGCATCTGGCTGAGCGGGCGGCGGTCGAAGTGGGGCCGGCGCTGTTTTGCAGCCTGCTGATTATTACGCTGTCATTCATCCCGGTCTTTTCCCTCGAAGCGCAAGAGGGCCGCATGTTCTCGCCGCTGGCTTTCACCAAAACCTGGTCGATGGCGGTGGCGGCAGGGCTTGGGATCACGCTGGTTCCGGTGCTGATGGGCTATTTCATTCGCGGCAAAATCCCGGATGAAAAGGCCAACCCAATAAACCGCTTCTTGATTCGGCTGTATGAGCCGCTGCTCGATCACGTTCTGCGCTTTCCCAAAACAACCCTGGCGCTGGCGCTGGCGCTTTTACTGGTGACGCTGTGGCCACTCAGTCGACTGGGCAGCGAGTTTATGCCGCCGCTCAATGAGGGGGATCTGCTGTATATGCCGTCGACGCTGCCGGGCATTTCAGCGCGCGAGGCCAGTCGTCTGTTGCAGCAAACCGATCGGCTGATTAAGAGCGTACCGGAAGTCGCGAGCGTGTTTGGTAAAGCCGGACGGGCGGACACGGCAACGGATCCGGCGCCGCTGACCATGATTGAGACCACGATCCACTTTAAGCCGCGCGACCAGTGGCGGCCGGGTATGACGCCTGAAAAACTGGTGGAGGAGCTGGATAAAACCGTCTCGGTCCCTGGTATTGCCAACGTCTGGGTGCCACCGATTCGTAACCGTCTGGACATGCTGGCGACGGGGATCAAGAGTCCGGTGGGGATTAAGGTGAACGGCAACAATATTGCCGATATCGAACGCGTCGCCGGGCAAATTGAGTCGATTGTGAAACAGGTGCCGGGCGTGACGTCTGCGCTGGCGGAGCGGCTGGCGGGCGGGCGCTATGTCGATATTCGTATCGACCGGCAAAAAGCGGCGCGCTACGGTGTCTCCGTCGATGAGCTGCAGAGTATGGTCTCGACGCTGGTGGGCGGCGACAACATCGGAGAGGTGATTCAGGGGCGCGAGCGCTATCCCATCAACGTGCGCTATCCCCGCGATCTTAGGGATAACGTCGATAAGCTGCGGGTTCTGCCAGTAGTGACGGCAAACGGCAGCCAGATCGCGCTGGGGGAACTGGCGGATATCCAGGTCACAGAAGGGCCGCCGATGCTGAAAAGCGAGAACGCACGGCTCTCAATCTGGATTTATGTCGACCTGCGCGGGCGGGATTTGAAGTCCGCTGTCGAAGAGATGCAGCAGCGCGTCGCCGAACAGGTCACATTGCCGCAGGGTGTTTCTCTGTCGTGGTCCGGACAATTTGAATATCTGGAACGCGCCACGGAAAAACTGAAACTGGTACTTCCGGTTACGTTGATGATTATCTTTATTTTGTTGTGGCTGACGTTTAAGCGGATCGCGGATGTCTTATTAATAATGGGGACTTTGCCTTTTGCACTTATAGGTGGTGTATGGCTGTTGTGGCTGCTGGGATATAATCTTTCCGTCGCGGGTGCTGTCGGATTTATAGCCCTCGCCGGGGTGGCTGCGGAATTCGGCGTTATTATGGTGCTGTATCTCAATCAGGCTCTGGATAAATATCCTGAGGGGGGAAACACGCAACTGATGCGTGCGATTCATGAAGGTGCAGTGCTGCGCGTGCGGCCAAAAGTGATGACGGTTGCCACGATCATGGCGGGATTGCTACCCATCATGTGGGGCGGCGGAAGCGGCTCTGAGGTGATGCAGCGCATTGCGGCACCGATGATCGGCGGTATGGTCACAGCACCCTTATTATCCATGCTGGTTATTCCTGCTTTGTATAAATTGTTACATAAGCGTTAATTAATCTTTGCGCCCCGATTATTTCGGGGCGTTTTGTTGTTATTCACCAGGAATATTCCCACTTTTGAAAGTAAATAATTCGGATTAAGGGCGATGTTATTCAGTCTTCATTTAATTAATATTTGTTAAAATCGCCCCGAATACGAAAAATGGTAATTTCATTGTGACGATAAGAAATAATATTTTCCTGGTTATGTTGTTTGTTTTTGCTCAGCTCACCTTATCGGCTTCGGCGATGGCAGATGAGAAAGCGGCGGATAAAGGATGGTTCTCAACCTTCACCGACAACGTAGCGCAGACCTGGAACGAACCTGAGCATTATGACCTGTATGTCCCGGCAATCACCTGGCACGCCCGTTTTGCCTACGACAAAGAGAAAACGGATCGTTACAACGAACGCCCGTGGGGTGCTGGTTTTGGTCAATCCCGCTGGGATGATAAAGGCAACTGGCACGGCCTGTACCTGATGGCGTTTAAAGACTCCTATAACAAATGGGAGCCGATTGGTGGTTACGGTTGGGAGAAGACCTGGCGTCCGCTGGCGGATGACAATTTCCACATGGGCCTGGGGTACACGGCGGGCTTTACGGCGCGTGATAACTGGAAATACATCCCGATACCCGTGCTGCTGCCGCTGGCGTCTATCGGCTACGGTCCGGCCACATTCCAGATGACCTATATTCCGGGTACCTACAACAACGGGAACGTTTACTTCGCCTGGATGCGCTTCCAGTTTTAACTGAAAAAAACCTGTCGATTGGCTGAAAAATGCACGCTTTTTGAATCGCAAAGCACAAACAGCCAGTCGATAAAATTAACGCGACTTTTGTCACTTTTTAACAAAGAACCGCTGGACAAAACGGCCCACAATTGTTGTACTGATACCCGACACAGCATTTGTGTCCATTTTTCATGTAAAGGTAATTTTGATGTCTAAGATTAAAGGTAACGTTAAGTGGTTTAATGAGTCCAAAGGATTCGGTTTCATTACTCCGGAAGATGGCAGCAAAGACGTGTTCGTACACTTCTCTGCAATCCAGACTAATGGTTTCAAAACCCTGGCTGAAGGCCAGCGCGTTGAGTTCGAAATCACTAACGGTGCCAAAGGTCCTTCTGCTGCTAACGTAACTGCTCTGTAATTCGAGCCGTTCAGCAAGAACTCCAAAACCCGCTCATTGAGCGGGTTTTTTTTTGTGCTTTTTTTTAGAGCTAAAACAGATACATTTTCAGAAAGCTGGCGACGATAAGTACGCTCAGTAACATCATGCCTGCGCTCATCACTTTTTCTTTCATCTCATCACCCCTGGTCGATTTGTCGACAAGCGTGACAGAGAAAAATTAAGCTAACATTAATATGCTTGTGATTAGTGCGCGCTGGCGGCAGAAAATAACCAAAATGCGAGCGCGGTCATCGCAAACGAGCCGAGCATGTTGACGGCAATGTTTGTCAGTGCCCAGCCAAAACGCCCGTCCTGGAGCAGAAATACCACTTCAGCCGAGAAGGTGGAAAAGGTCGTTAACCCGCCGCAAAAACCGGTGGTGATCAATAATTTCCACATCGGATCGATGTGCGTCATGCGGTTAAACCACGCTAATCCCATACCAATGATAAACGCACCGATCAGGTTCGCGGTGAGTGTACCCATCGGAATGGCCTGATGCATGGGGTTAAAGCGCATGCTGAGAAACCATCGCGCAACGCTGCCCGTGCCGCCGCCAATAAATACGGCTAAAAGGAGTTGTAACACTGTCAATTCCTGCTATTGAATGAGTCAAAGTATTGAGTGTATCGCTAAGTGAAGCAGGGGGAAAATATGTATGTTGCGGTTGGACAGTTCGCGGTTAGCCCATTCTGGGAGGAAAACGCCCGCCAGTGTGTCGCACTGATGGCACAAGCGGCGCGTCAGGGAGCCGCGCTGCTGGTTCTCCCGGAGGCGCTTCTGGCTCGTCATGATCAGGACCCGGACCTTTCGGTGAAGTCGGCGCAGCCCCTGGACGGCGGCTTTTTACAGCTGCTGCTCGATGAGAGCCAGCGCAACCGGCTCACCACAGTGCTGACGGTGCATGTCCCGACGACCGAGGGCAGGGCAGCCAATACCCTGGTCGTACTGCGTGAGGGGAAAATCATCGCGAATTACGCCAAGCTCCATCTCTATGATGCCTTTACTGTTCAGGAATCCCGCCTGGTTGATCCCGGCAGCCAGATCCCACCGCTGATAGACGTCGAGGGCATCAAGCTGGGGCTGATGACCTGCTACGATTTACGCTTCCCGGAGATGGCGCTGAACCTGGCGCTGGCCGGGGCGGAAGTCTTGGTGTTGCCTGCCGCGTGGGTCAGAGGGCCGCTCAAAGAGCATCACTGGGCGACGTTATTAACCGCTCGTGCGCTGGACACCACTTGCTACATCGTTGCTGCCGGGGAGTGCGGTAATAAGAATATCGGCCAGAGCCGGATTGTTGATCCCCTGGGCGTGACGATTGCGGCAGCAGGTGAAGCGCCTGGCCTTTTCTTAGCCGAGATCTCTTCTGAGCGAATCGCGCAGGCGCGGCGGCAATTACCGGTTCTGACCAACCGACGGTTTGCGCCACCGCAATTAATGTGATGTTTTTTTCATCAAAGCTTGATTCACCTTGTTACAGATTGCTATTGTGTGCGCGCGTCGAATGTCCGTTAATAACATCAGGTTTTCTGGCGCTGTTTGCAGCCTGTTTTAAGTGAAGAAGGTATCTATGGGTGAGATTAGTATTACTAAACTGCTGGTGGTTGCGGCGCTGGTCGTCCTGCTGTTTGGTACCAAGAAGTTACGTACTCTGGGCGGAGACCTGGGTACAGCCATTAAAGGCTTCAAAAAAGCGATGAACGATGACGACACCACTGCTAAGAAAACGGCAGAGGGCGACGTCCCGGCTGAGAAGCTGTCGCACAAAGAGTAATGGCACTGTCCTTCCAGTTCGCTGGAAAGAAAAAAACCGGCGTAATAGCCGGTTTTTTTATGGGTGAAGTGTAATAAATTATTACTTCACTTCTTCGCCTTTCGCCTGCATATCCGCATGGTAGGAAGAGCGAACGAATGGACCACAAGCCGCGTGGGTAAAGCCCATCGCCATCGCTTCGGCTTTCATTTCATCGAACTCATCCGGGCTGACGTAGCGTTGTACCGGCAGGTGATGACGGCTAGGCTGCAGATACTGACCCAGGGTCAGCATCGTTACGCCATGGCGGCGCAGATCGCGCATTACTTCGATAATTTCGGCGTTGGTTTCACCCAGACCGACCATCAAACCAGATTTGGTTGGAATGTGCGGATGCGCTTCTTTAAAACGTTCCAGCAGCTTCAGTGACCAGTTGTAGTCTGCGCCCGGACGGACCTGACGGTAAACGCGCGGTACGTTTTCCAGGTTGTGGTTGAACACATCCGGTGGTGTGGCGGTGAGAATATCCAGCGCGCGATCCATACGACCACGGAAATCGGGCACCAGCGTTTCAATCTTAATGTTCGGGCTTTTCTCACGGATGGCGGTGATGCAATCTGCAAAGTGCTGCGCACCGCCGTCGCGGAGATCGTCACGGTCAACGGAGGTAATCACCACGTAGCGCAATGCCATGTCGGCAATGGTCTGAGCCAGCTTCAGCGGCTCGTTGGCGTCAGGGGCAACCGGGCGACCGTGTGCTACGTCGCAGAACGGGCAGCGACGGGTGCAAATCGCGCCCAGAATCATGAAGGTGGCCGTACCGTGGTTGAAACATTCCGCAAGGTTCGGGCAAGACGCTTCTTCACAGACAGAGTGAAGGCCGTTCTTACGCATCGCCGCTTTGATACCCTGAATGCGTGACGAGTCAGCCGGAAGTTTGATTTTCATCCATTCCGGTTTTCTTAACAGCGCTTCGCGCTCCGTAACCACGTTTTTAACCGGGATAAGGGCCATTTTATCGGCGTCGCGGTACTTAACACCGCGTTCCATCACAATGGGTTTACTCATAGCGTGCGTGTTCCAGTTGCGAAATTCGAGGGAAAGCGTTTCAATTCAAGGGAATGTTGTATTTATCAACTATTTTTGAACGAACGACAGGCAGTATATCATTGATAAGGGCGATAAAGCAGCCTGTGAGGTCGCCAAATTGTAAAATAGTTGTTGTTTTGTGCCCTTTGTCCCCTGCGGGGCAGGGGCTTGCGCTGGAAGGGGCTTTAAAACGCCTGACGGATAATGTTAATCACGTTTTCCAGAACCGGGTCGCGCAGGCTCAGTTTATTGTAATGCAGCGCAATCTCAATAGATTCAGCATTTAGCGGCGCGTAGGGGATCTGTTCCAGCGGCCAGCACTGGCGCAGCAGGGTATAAAGGCGCGAAGGCATAATGGTGATCATGTCGCTGTTGCCCACCAGCGCCGCAATCGTAAACATATTGTAACTGCTGAAGTTCACCAGGCGATCCGGGAACAGTTCGTTAACACGCTGGTGCAGCTGATTCAGGTTGTGCCCGTCGTTCATGAACAGGGCGTACTCATATTCGCGCAGATTTTCAGCCGTTGCCGTCTGGCTGAGGGCCGGATGATTTTTGCGACATACCAGCAGCAGCCCGTCGGCGTAAAGTACGCTGTGGGCCAGCGACCGTGCGCCAAAAGCATTGCTGTCGATAATCAGGTCAGTCTGGAACTGCGCGAGCTGGGTTTCCGTGTCGTTAACCGGAATATTGCGCAGCATCAGCTGAGGGGCTTCACGCTTAACCGCCTGATAGATAATCGGCAAGACCATCGCGCCGACGGAAGGCGACGTGCCTATGGTAATGGTGCGTTGTTTGTCATAGCTGCCAGTGAGATCCAGTGCACCGAGAATCGACTCCAGCCCCTGGCTGATGTACTCGTGAAGGTGCGTGGCGTAAGCGGTAGGGGTGACACCCTGGCCTTTACGAATAAACAGCGGGTCAGGAAATATAGCGCGCAATTTCTGAATTGACTGGCTAATTGCTGAGGGGGTGAGATTAAGAATTTTCGCAGCATTAACGATACCCTTATGGACATATACGGCCTCAAAGATCGTCAATAAATTGAGGTCAATATTACGTAAAGTCCTAAAAACTTGCGGCTTGTCCTGACCGCCTGGCTCATTCAGTCGTTTAGCCGGTAAATTATTATAATCCACGCTGTCACTCCGTATTCATTCACAATATGAATGATAGTTGAATTTATATATTGTGCTTGTAGTGATTGGTAAAGTATTTTGTGGATGTCAATTGTTTAAGGAAATCAACTAACTGTGTAATTTTCAATCAAATGAAGGCCAGTTCGCAAGGTGGTATTCACGTACTGAAATTAAACGCAGCAAAATATGTGAACCTGCTCAAGCGCTTCGAAAATATAGAAACTATGGATTATTGTAAAGCGTAAATGCGGTAAATACGCGAAGGTCCATAAAATAAATGGACCATCATGTATAATATATTAAGCGGGAATATATTCGTGTGGTGGATTGTTTAGCAGCGCTAAAAGATTACTCACCAGCGTCGGGCGAATAATATCTGGGGTGACATTTTCTACCCATTGGTGCATTTGGGTCATTTCCATTCCCGCATAACCACACGGATTGATGCGCAGGAAAGGCGAAAGATCCATATTGATATTGAGCGCGAGGCCGTGGAATGAGCAGCCCTTGCGGATGCGCAACCCGAGCGAACAGATCTTCATCTCCCCGACATACACCCCCGGCGCATCGGCACGCGGATGGGCATCGATGCCGTATTCTGCCAGCGTATCCACTACGGTTTGCTCCAGCAGCGTGACCAGTTCGCGTACCCCGAGTTTGCGGCGTTTCAGATTCAGCAGGACATACATCACTTGCTGACCTGGTCCGTGGTAGGTCACTTGTCCGCCGCGATCGCTTTGAATAACCGGGATGTCACCGGGAACCAGCACATGCTCTGCTTTACCTGCCTGCCCTTGGGTGAAAACCGGCAGGTGCTCGACCAGCCAGATCTCATCGGGCGTGTTGTCATCGCGTGAGTCAGTGAAATCATGCATAGCCTGAGAGACAGGCTCATAAGGTTGCAGCCCGAGATGGCGGACAAGAATTTTATCCTGATACAAAACAGCAACTCCGGGGGAGGTAGCGAGAAAAGGGTGTGGGGAGTATATCACAGAGAGGGGAGCGGGTTACCCGGCAAAGCGGGTAACCACGAGGGGACTACAGCACCATACGGACGATTTCGATATTGCCGAGCTCTTCGTACAGGGTTTCGACCTGCTCAATATGCGTGGCAGTAATGGTGATGGAAACCGAGTGGTAGTTGCCCTTGCTGCTTGGTTTTACCGTCGGAGAGTAGTCACCCGGCGCATGGCGCTGTACCACTTCAACCACCTGGTCAACCAGCTCCGGCAACGCCTGACCCATTACTTTGTAAGTAAACGGGGTAGGGAATTCAAGCAGTTCGTTAAGTTTGGTTTTCATGTCAGCTCCGGCATTACATCAAAAAAATAATAACTCCCACGTGCGGGTGGGAGTTATCAGGATACCTAGTATATGGGGATCAAAATCACACTTTCAAGTGTTCAATTTTTAACCAAACCAGTGATGGAACATCAATTTAATGTAATCAATGATTTTGCCGAAGAAATTGCCTTCAGGAATTTCATCCAGCACCACCAGCGGACGCTGATCGATGGTTTTACCGTCGAGCTGGAAGTTAATGGTTCCCACCACCTGGTTCTTCTGCAGCGGCGCGTGAAGTTCGCTGGTGTTCAGCACGTAGCTGGCTTTCAGGTCTTTCATGCGACCACGAGGAATGGTCAGGTACAGATCTTTATCTACGCCCAGGGATGCGCGGTCGTTGTCGCCAAACCACACTGGCTCTGACGCAAATTCTTTACCGGCTTTCAGTGGATTCACGGTTTCGAAGAAACGGAAGCCCCAGGTCAGCAGTTTTTTACTTTCCGTTTCACGGCCTTTAAAGGTACGACCGCCCATCACCGCGGAGATCAGACGCATCTGGCCTTCAGTCGCGGAGGCCACCAGGTTGTAGCCCGCTTTATCCGTATGACCGGTTTTGATGCCGTCGACGTTCAGGCTGTTATCCCACAGCAGACCGTTACGGTTGGTCTGACGGATGCCGTTAAAGGTGAACTCTTTTTCTTTATAGATGGTGTATTCGTTCGGCACGTCACGAATCAGCGCCTGGCCAATCAGCGCCATATCACGTGCGGAGCTGTACTGACCGTCTGCGTCCAGGCCGTGTACGGTCTGGAAGTGGCTGTTTTTCAGGCCCAGCGCGGAAACGTAGCTGTTCATCAGGCCGACAAATGCATCCTGGCTACCGGCGGCGAAATCGGCCATGGCCACACAGGCGTCGTTACCGGACTGCAGGTTAATGCCACGGATCAGCTGAGAAACGGGCACCTGCATCCCTGGTTTCAGGAACATCAGGGAAGAGCCTTTAAACACCGGGTTACCGGTCGCCCAGGCATCGTTACCCACGGTGACCAGGTCAGTCTCTTTGAATTTACCCGCTTTCATCGCCTGGCCGATGACGTAGCTGGTCATCATTTTGGTCAGGCTCGCAGGGTCACGGCGCGAATCAGCGTTCTGTTCTGCCAGCACTTTGCCGGAGTTGTAGTCGATCAGGATGTAGGATTCCGCGTCAATTTGCGGAACGCCAGGGATCATGGTCTTGATATTCAGGTCATCGGCGTGAGCGGCTGAGAGAGCGGCTGCGCAAAGGGCCGTGGTCAGCGCCATGCGCTGCAAGAATCGAGCGGAGAGAGTGGTCTTCATGGTCAGAACTACGACATCCGTGATGGAATTAAAAAAAGTGCCTTACTATAGCAAATGCTATACAGGCAGGCATCCGACTTTCAGCATGAGATTGTGAACGTTGGTTACACAAACTGACAATTCGGATACCGCCGATTCATTACTTCGCAACAGCGATAAACGACTGTAACTGCGCTTCGTTTTGCAGACGCTGCTGCAACGACGCGGCCTGCGATTTGCTGGCAAAAGGCCCCATCTGGATACGCCAGACGGCACCGTTTTGCTCAACGCGGCCAGGTACGCCAAATTTCTGGCTCAGCTGCTGCTGATACTGCTGCGCACGCGCTTGATCGCTTACCGCACCGACCTGAACCACAAAATTGCCGCTGGCAGAGGTCGCCGCTGGCGGCGTCACCGCAGCAGGCGCGGTCACCGGCGCTGGCTGAGTGACAGGTGTGGCCGCAACGGGGGCTGGCGTTGGCTCACTGCCTTCCAGCACGCCAGAGGCCAGCGGTGTCGCTGCGCCCAGGAAACCGCTGCTGCTCACCGGTGCACCGGTGGAGTCGTCACTTTTCAGCGTATCGTTGCTGATGGCGCGCACATTATTCGGTGGCGTGGTGTCTTGCGGCAGGGAAGAGGCGCTCCCCATTCCACCGTTCAAATCCGGACGAGCGGGCAGGGCATAGGTCTGTTTGGCGACGGTGGTACATACGGTCCCAGGGCCAGACAGCGTGCCGTCCTGGGCCACGATAATCGGATCGATGCGGACTTTAGTATTGTTGGAAGTATTCAGACGATCCGCTGCCGCGCGGGAGAGTGAAATCACGCGATCGTTACCGTAAGGGCCACGATCGTTAATGCGCACCACAATCATGCGGCCATTCGCCAGGTTAGTGACGCGCACATAGCTTGGGATAGGCAGCGTCGGGTGCGCGGCAGTGATCTGCGCCGGGTCAAAGTTCTCGCCAGAGGCAGTCAGGTTGCTGCCTGGCTCCGCGTCATAGATGGCGGCAAAACCGGCCTGACTGAAACGGGACGGGTCCTGAACGATCTTATAGCTCTTGCCGTCGCGTTCGTAATTCTGATTGGCGCCCGCGTTCAGCGGCTCATAAATCGGGTCCGCGCCACTGATTTCAACAACCGGACCGTTACAGACCGCAGGCTGCGGCGGCGCGATGGTTGCCTGTTGCTGACCATCATCACTTGAACAAGCTGCAAGTAAACTTGCTGCGATGCAGATACCCAGCCACTGCTTACGCATGGCGATCCCCTTATTTTTATACGCTTTTGGACAACATTTTTCTGTGGGTATGGATAGACATCACTATCCCAAACCCGGCCATCAACACGATCAGTGCCGAGCCTCCGTAACTCACCAGCGGTAATGGCACGCCTACAACCGGCAGAATCCCACTCACCATACCAATATTTACGAAGACATAAACGAATAAAATCAGCATCAAACCGCCTGCCATGACGCGACCGAAGGTGGTCTGCGCGCGCGCGGCGATCCACAGTCCACGCATGATCAGCAGGAGGTACAGGGCCAGCAAAATCAAAATACCGACCAGGCCAAGCTCTTCCGCCAGAACGGCGAAAATAAAGTCCGTATGGCGTTCCGGCAAGAACTCCAGCTGTGACTGTGTTCCGTGCAGCCAGCCTTTACCGCGCAAACCACCCGAGCCAATTGCAATCTTAGACTGAATAATATGATAGCCCGCGCCCAGCGGATCGGTTTCCGGATCGAGCAACATCATGACGCGCTGACGTTGATAGTCGTGCATCAGGAAGAACCAGAGTATCGGGATAAAGGCGGCCACCAGCACCACAGCAATGCCGATTAATCGCCAGCTCAAGCCGGAAAGGAACAGCACGAACAGGCCGGACAGCGCCACCAGAATCGACGTTCCCAGATCGGGCTGCGCCGCAACCAGCAGGGTCGGCAGGAAGATCAGCACCAGCGCAATGGCGGTATTTTTCAGCGACGGCGGACAGACGTCACGGTTGATAAAGCGTGCGACCATCAGCGGAACGGCGATTTTCGCAATCTCGGAGGGCTGGAAACGCACAATCCCGAGATCGAGCCAGCGCTGCGCACCTTTCGAAATCGCCCCAAACGCATCCACGGCGATTAGCAAAATAATACAGATAAAATAGAGGTAGGGCGCCCAGCCTTCATAGACGCGCGGCGGGATTTGCGCCATCACCACCATGATCACCAGACCCATCGCGATCTGGCCAATCTTGCGCTCCATCATGCCAATATCCTGGCCGCTGGCGCTCCAGATAACGAGGGCGCTGTAGGTCAGCAATGCCAGCAGGATCAGCAGCATGGCCGGGTCGATGTGGATTTTGTCCCACAGCGATTTCTTATTTGGATTATCCGTCATGATTATTGGTCCTCCGCCGCAGAGGCGGCTGGGGTTTCAGCCGGCAGGTCGGTGTTGTTGTCGCCCAGCATAATGTGGTCGAGGATCTGGCGCATAATCGTACCTACCGCCGGACCAGCGCCGCCGTTTTCGAGAATAATCGCTACCGCCACCTGCGGCTTATCATAAGGCGCAAATGCGGTCATGAGTTTATGGTCACGCAGACGTTCAGCGATTTTATGCGCATTATAGGTTTCGTTGGCTTTCAGGCCGAAGACCTGTGCGGTACCGGATTTCGCCGCCACTTTATACGGTGCGCCCGCAAAATACTTATGCGCGGTGCCGTTTGGACGGTTGGCGACGCCGTACATCCCGTCTTTGGCGATTTCCCAGAAGCCGGAGTGGATATCACCCACCGGTGCTTCATGGGGCTGCGACCACGGAACCTGTTTGCCATCTTCGACGGTGCTCATCAGCAGGTGCGGTACTTTCACCACGCCGTCGTTGATGAGGATCATCATGGCTTTGTTCATCTGGATTGGCGTGGCGGTCCAGTAACCCTGGCCGATACCGACCGGAATGGTGTCGCCCTGATACCACGGCTTTTTAAAGCGTTTCAGCTTCCACTCGCGGGTTGGCATGTTGCCTGAGCGCTCTTCCGAGAGATCCACGCCCGTGTAGTGGCCGTAGCCAAATTTGCTCATCCACTCCGAGAGGCGGTCAATCCCCATGTCGTAGGCGACCTGATAGAAGAAGGTATCCGCCGACTCTTCCAGGGATTTGGTGACATTCAAGTGGCCGTGGCCCCATTTTTTCCAGTCACGATAGCGTTTTTCTGAGCCGGGCAACTGCCACCAGCCGGGGTCAAACAGGCTGGTATTGCGGTTGATCACGCCAGCGCTCAGGGCGGAGACGGCAACATACGGTTTGACCGTAGATGCTGGCGGATAGACGCCCTGGGTGGCGCGGTTCACCAGCGGAGTGTTCGGATCGTTCAACAGGCCGGAATAGTCTTTGCTGGAGATGCCATCGACAAACAGGTTCGGATCGTAGCTTGGCATAGATACCAGCGCCAGAATGCCGCCGGTACGCGGATCGGTGACAACTACCGCCGCACGGCTGCCTGCCAGCAGGGTTTCGATATATTGCTGGAGCTTAAGATCCAGCGTCAGATAGACGTCGTGACCGGCTTGCGGCGGCACCTCTTTTAGCTGGCGGATCACGCGGCCACGGTTGTTCACTTCAACCTCTTCGTAGCCCGTTTGTCCATGCAGCACGTCTTCGTAGAAGCGCTCAATGCCAAGCTTACCGATATCATGGGTAGCCGCGTAGTTTGCCAGTTTGCCGTCTTTGTCGAGACGATCGACGTCTTTATCGTTAATTTTGGAAACGTAGCCGATGACGTGAGTCAGCGCGGAGCCGTAAGGGTAGAATCGACGCTTATAGCCTTTGACCTCAACGCCGGGGAAGCGGTACTGGTTCACCGCAAAGCGGGCGACCTGGACTTCCGTCAGATTGGTTTTCACGGCGATGGAGGTAAAGCGGTGCGAACGCGAACGCTCTTTTTTGAAGGCGGCGATATCGTCATCCGTGAGATCGACCACGCCTTTCAGCGCATCCAGCGTGTCCTGCACGTTATCGACTTTTTCCGGCATCATCTCGATTTGGTAAATGGTGCGGTTTAACGCCAGCGGCGTGCCGTTACGGTCGTAGATAATCCCGCGGCTGGGTGCGATGGGTACCAGCTTGATGCGGTTTTCGTTGGAGCGCGTTTGATAATCGGTAAAGCGGACGATTTGCAGATTGTAGAGGTTGGCGACGAGTACGCCAGACAGCAGCAAAATCCCGGTAAAAGCGACCAGCGCCCGGCGCACAAACAGCGCGGACTCAGCCGAATAGTCGCGAAAAGAATTCTGTAGTTTCATCCGCTGCTTAATTTGCCCTGGTCAATCATTACTCACGGTGATAAGGGTGGTTGGTAGTAATGCTCCACGCGCGATAGAGGCTTTCTGCGACCAGCACCCGAACAAGCGGGTGGGGCAGCGTCAGCGCGGAGAGGGACCAACTTTGTTCTGCGGCCGCTTTGCAGGCGGGGGACAACCCTTCCGGACCGCCAATCAACAGACTGACGTCGCGGCCATCCTGCTTCCAGCGCTCCAGTTCGTGCGCCAGCTGCGGCGTATCCCAGGGTTTGCCTGGGATATCGAGGGTTACAATGCGGTTCTTGCCAGCCGCTGCCAGCATTAACTCACCCTCTTTTTCGAGAATACGTTTGATATCCGCGTTCTTACCGCGCTTTCCTGCTGGGATCTCCACCAGTTCGAACGGCATGTCTTTGGGAAAACGGCGCAGATATTCAGTAAAACCCGTCTGTACCCAGTCCGGCATTTTCGTGCCGACGGCTACCAGTTGCAACTTCACGCATTAACCCCAGAGTTTTTCCAGCTCATACAGACGACGGCTCTCTTCCTGCATGACGTGGACGATCACATCGCCAAGGTCCACAACAACCCAGTCAGCAATGGCTTCGCCTTCTACGCCCAGCGGCATCAGGCCAGCTGCACGCGATTCCTGAACCACATGATCGGCAATAGAAGCAACATGACGTGTGGATGTGCCGGTGCAAATGATCATGCAGTCGGTGATACTGGATTTACCTTGAACGTCGATAGTGATGATGTCCTGACCTTTCAGGTCATCAATTTTGTCGATAACAAAATCCTGGAGTTCTTTACCCTGCAAGTTTTCCCCCTGGTGAGTGAAGTTGAGCAACGATTAAATGGATAGCCTGGCAGTATACCTTAACTGGCGGCTGTGTCGGGACAAATGTCACCTGACGGACTTTTAAAGGCGGGTATCATCCCATCCCCGGCCTGACAATGCATCGCCATTTTTGTAAAACAATTTCTATTTGGCAACGACTGGCAGGAAGTCAGGCTGCGGAGGATATCAGCCTGAAGAGGGCTGTCAATGGCGCGGCGGTGAATAACGCGAATTTTCGCGCTTCCCCTCATTCATCTGCGCTTTTCTGATACAACCCGTGTTGATGGATATAGTGGAGCACTGGCGCGGGCAGCATATCGTCGCAGGATAAATCCTGCTGAAGCCGTTCGCGAATCAGGGTGGCGGAGATATCAAACCACGGCGTCTCGGCCAGATAAATTTTACCGGCAGGCAGGGTGTGCAGATCTTCCACATCGTTTGTCAGATGGGTGTCCAGCCAGGCCTGATGCTGCTCTTCCTTCATGGTCAACGGATAACCCGGACGGCGGCAGACGATAAGATGGCTGTTTTGCAGAATGGTTTCGTATTGATGCCAGGAAGGGAAATTGAGCAATGAGTCCTGGCCGATGATAAATCCCAGCGGTTGTGTCGGGCCGCGCTCAGCGCGCCACTCCTGCAACGTTTGCGAAGTATAGGATGGCGTATCCCGGCGCAGTTCGCGCTCATCAAGCTGAAACAGCGGCTTATCGGCGATGGCCAGCGCCAGCATCTCTTTGCGCTGTTCACTGGTCGCTTCAGGCTGCGGGCGGTGCGGGGGAACATTATTCGGCATGATGATCACGCGCTGCAGGCCAATCAGATTCGCCAGAATTTCGACCGGCTTCAGATGCCCATAATGGACCGGATCAAAGGTGCCGCCATACAACGCCTGTAAAGAACTCATATCAACCATCAATAAAGACGTCTGCCAGCGCCTTATGGCACAGCAGAAGGGAAAGACTTTCCAGCTCCGCCCAGACCGACTGACCGTAATCCTGCTTCAGCGTCAGTTCGGCGCGTGTCAGCAGATGCACCGCCTGACGAAGCTGCTCGGCGCTGAGGCGATTAACTGCCTCGGTGGTCATGGCGCGGCGGTTTTGCCAGACGCGATGTTTATCGAACAGGGCGCGCAGCGGCATGTTGGCCGACTGGCGTTTCAGGGTGTTGAGCAATAACAGTTCACGCTGCAGCGTGCGCAGCAAAATCACCGGCTCACTGCCTTCGAGCCGCAGCTGCTGCAAAATGTGCAGTGCGCGTTTGCTCTTGGCCGCCAGCAACGCATCGACCCAGTGGAAAGGGGTAAAGTGCGCCGCATCGTTCACCGCCTGTTCAACACGCGGTAACGTCAGTTTGCCGTCCGGCCACAGCAGTGACAGGCGATCCAGCGCCTGCGCCAGCGCCAGCAGATTGCCTTCATAGCAATAGCACAGCAGCTGATTGGCCGCGTCATCCAGCTGCAAATTGAGCTGCTTCGCCCGGACTGCCACCCACTTCGGCAGCTGCGCCTGTTCAGGGGTTTGGCAGGTCACCTGCACAGAATGGGCCGCGAGCTGGGTAAACCAGGCCGCATTTTCCTGCGCTTTGGTGAGTTTATTCCCGCGAACAATCAGCAGTAAATCGTTGTGCAGCAGGCTGACCAGCGTGGTGAGCTGTTCGTTAATCGCCGCATTCGGGCCATTTTCCGGCAGCTGGACCAAAATCGTCTGGCGCGAGGCAAACAGGCTCATCGCTTGGCACAGGGAAAAGAGTGTCTGCCAGTCGGTGCTGTTGTCTATCTGGAAAGCGTGATGTTCATCGAAGCCCTGAGACGCGGCGACCTGGCGCACGGCATCCTGGCTTTCCTGAAGTAAAAGGGGATCGTTTCCGAGGAGCAGATACGCCGCGCGCAGCCCTTCATTGAGCTGCGCGCGGAGTTGTTCAGGATACAACCGAACCATTAGTTACCCAGCGTTCCGGTAACTTGCGGTGTGGTATCCAGTGGCACAGAGTGTTCCGTGCTGGTGTCTTTTGACGCCATCTGAATGCTTGGCAATTTACGGATCAGCTGTTCCGCCGCCTTGTCGTACATTTCGTTGATGATAATTTGCTGCTCGGCATCTTTTGCCAGCGCAGTTTGTGGGTTATCAAAGAACGAACGGTAGACTTTGGTACTGATCGGATAAATGTCTTTACCCGGCACCAGCACGGCAGCACTCACCGACATCACCATCTGGTATTCCGCCGTACGGCCATCCTGGAAGATGGACGCCGTGTCTTTGCTCAGTACGGAGCTTAATACACGGAACGATGGAACATCCTGACGCAATGTGCCTTTTTCGATCAGCTCAACGCCGTTAAGACGCAGCTGGTTACGAATGGCGCGGCTCAATGGACCATTAGGATCCCCGGAATCGAAGATCATCGTTTTCATCTGAGGCGGCACTGCCGTGGTATTGCGCAGATGCCAGCCACAACCTGCGGTGACAAGCACCGCCAGAGATAAGAGTATTGTTGCCAGTTGTCGCACGTTTCCTCCCGCGCTTAGCCAACGACCAGATTCAGCAGTTTACCCGGTACATAGATCACTTTACGTACGGTAACGCCATCAAGGTACTTCGCAACCAGATGTTCCTGGCCTGCGCGTTCACGAACCTGTTCTTCCGTTGCATCGACGGCAACAGTAATTTTACCGCGCACTTTACCGTTAACCTGAACCACCACCAGCGTGGTGTTCTCAACCATAGCGGCTTCATCAGCAACCGGCCACGGTGCGTTATCGATATCGCCTTCACCTTTCAGCTCCTGCCACAGGGTAAAGCTGGCGTGAGGCGTGAACGGGTTCAGCATGCGAACGATAGCCAGAAGCGCTTCACGCATCAAGGCACGATCCTGCTCACCTTCCTGCGGGGCTCTCGCCAGCTTGTTCATCAGTTCCATAATAGCCGCAATTGCGGTATTGAAGGTCTGACGACGACCAATATCATCGGTCACTTTTGCGATAGTTTTGTGAACATCGCGACGCAGCGCCTGCTGATCTTCGCTCAGTGCCGCCACATTCAGTGCCGGAGCCTCACCCTGAGAGGTGTGCTCGTAAACCAGTTTCCAGACGCGTTTCAGGAAGCGGTTCGCGCCTTCTACGCCGGATTCCTGCCACTCCAGAGTCATATCCGCCGGAGACGCAAACATCATGAACAGACGCACGGTATCCGCGCCGTAGCGCTCTACCATGACCTGCGGGTCGATGCCGTTGTTTTTGGACTTCGACATTTTGCTCATGCCGGTATACACCAGCTCGTGGCCTGCCGCGTCTTTGGCTTTCACGATACGGCCTTTCTCGTCGCGCTCAACGATAGCGTCAACCGGAGAAACCCAGTTACGCTCGCCGTTTTCGCCGAGATAGTAGAACGCATCTGCCAGAACCATACCCTGACACAGCAGCTGTTTGGCTGGCTCATCAGAGTTCACCAGGCCCGCATCGCGCATCAGTTTGTGGAAGAAGCGGAAGTAGAGCAGGTGCATGATGGCGTGTTCGATACCGCCGATATAGATGTCTACCGGCAGCCAGTAGTTGGCCGCTTTGGCGTCCAGCATCCCTTCCTGATACTGCGGGCAAGTGTAGCGCGCGTAGTACCAGGACGATTCCATAAAGGTATCGAAGGTGTCGGTTTCACGCAGGGCAGGCTGGCCGTTGACGGTGGTTTTTGCCCACTCAGGATCGGCCTTGATTGGGCTGCTGATCCCATCCATCACCACATCTTCCGGCAGGATCACCGGCAGCTGATCTTCAGGCGTTGGGATTACAGTACCGTCTTCCAGCGTCACCATAGGAATCGGTGCACCCCAGTAACGCTGACGGGAAACACCCCAGTCGCGCAGACGATAGTTCACTTTACGCTCGCCCACGCCCAGCGCGGCCAGTTTGTCAGCGATAGCGTTGAAGCCCTCTTCGAAGCTCAGGCCGCTAAATTCGCCGGAGTTGAACAGGGTGCCTTTTTCAGTCAGCGCCTGCTCGGACAGATCCGGTTCAGAACCGTCGGCGGCCAGGATTACCGGCTTAATAGTCAGGCCGTATTTGGTCGCAAATTCGTAATCGCGCTGATCGTGGCCTGGAACCGCCATCACGGCACCGGTGCCGTATTCCATCAGCACGAAGTTAGCCGCCCAGACCGGGATTGCTTCACCGGTCAGCGGATGAATGGCGTTAAAGCCCGTCGCGACGCCACGTTTCTCCATGGTTGCCATTTCGGCTTCGGCCACTTTGGTGTTGCGGCATTCGTCGATGAAAGCAGCCAGTTCAGGATTGGTCGCCGCCGCCTGCTGTGCCAGCGGGTGACCGGCAGCCACGGCCAGGTAGGTGGACCCCATGAAGGTGTCAGGGCGCGTGGTGTAAACCGTCAGTTTTTGATCGCTGTTCTGCACGTCAAAGGTGATTTCGACGCCTTCAGAACGGCCAATCCAGTTGCGCTGCATGGTTTTAACAGTATCTGGCCAGTGATCCAGCGTATCCAGGTCGCGCAGCAGTTCGTCGGCGTAAGCGGTGATTTTGATAAACCACTGAGGGATCTCTTTACGCTCAACTTTGGTGTCGCAGCGCCAGCAGCAGCCGTCGATAACCTGTTCGTTCGCGAGAACGGTCTGGTCGTTCGGGCACCAGTTAACGGCAGAAGTTTTCTTATACACCAGGCCTTTTTTATACAGCTCGGTGAAGAATTTTTGCTCCCAGCGGTAGTATTCCGGGGTGCAGGTCGCCAGCTCGCGGCTCCAGTCGTAACCAAAGCCCAGCATTTTGAGCTGGTTTTTCATGTAGGCGATGTTGTCGTAAGTCCACGGCGCAGGAGCCGTGTTGTTTTTGACGGCCGCGCCTTCGGCTGGCAGACCAAACGCATCCCAGCCGATGGGCTGCAGCACGTTTTTGCCCAGCATACGCTGGTAGCGTGCAATCACATCACCGATGGTGTAGTTACGCACGTGGCCCATGTGTAGTCGACCAGAAGGATAGGGAAGCATCGACAGGCAGTAATACTTCTCTTTGCTCTCGTCTTCAGTGACTTCAAAGGTACGCTTCTCGTCCCAGTGTTGCTGGACTTTTGATTCTATCTCTTCCGGGCGGTATTGCTCTTGCATGGCAGCCAGTGGTCCTGTTCTCAATACAGCTACAAACGTAGCCAATGGATGTGGTATTTCAGATCCGCATAGCATAGCCCAAACGCCTGCGTCAAAACAGCCTTTCACGCAAATGCGTTAACGTCACGCGATGTGGCCCTGGCGACCGGTTCGTCCACCCAAAAGTGAGGGGCATCCATTTTTAGGCAGCAGGCTCGGCGCGCGTTTTATTATTCATATAGCGAGCGTCACTGGCGTTGACAATATAACTGACAGTAACCCGGTGTGAGGGGGTATCAGGTTTCATATTCAGATAATTGCCGCAGAGATTCGTTTTCTTTAATGTACTGAAAAGGCAGTAGATGAATTTTCTGGTCGTGGAAAAACCATTCGCAATCGTAGCGTTGAATAATTTCTCCGGGGTTAAAACAGATCCCGGACTCAGCCCGCACAATGGCATATTTTCCATTACTGAACATGACGCTGTGAATACAAAAAGGGTGGCAGGATTCGCCAAGCCGTCGATTAGCTACAATATGACCTTCAATAAAAACAGCTTTCCTGGTTTTCATGATGATGGCCTCGGTTAAGGTTATCCTCCAATGCACCAGCATTCGGAGGGGCGGAAAAGTAATCCGCATGAGGGGCATTCAAGCACCGCATCCTTTCGCATCTTCCCCGCTTTTTGATCGGCCCTGTGGGAACAGACCGGGCAGGCCACGTGTACAGGCCGCTCTTTAAATTCCCGAAGGCCACTGGTATAGGACATAAATGAATACTCTCAAGGGTGGTTATTAATTATACGCTTTTATGCTGACGTTTACGGGTAATATTCTGGCGCATTCATGGCGTAAAAGGGGACCGGGAATTCAGACAGGATTTATGATATAATACCCTTCCGTGAGAATTTTATAATGAAATCAGAAGACACCCTCGACTGGTACCCCGCACAATTACCGCCCGTCAAAATTATTTTAGGTGAAGCCGTCCTGGCTGTGGGTAAGCAGGGAAGGCCGATCAATACCCGAACGTTGCTCGAATATTTGCAAGTGATGCAAGCGCAGCAAAAAAAGCGGGATAATAAAATTGCGATGCAAACGGCAATTGATGTCCTCCGCGATAATCAGCGCATTAACGGCAGGTGTTAATGCGCCTGTTTTCAGAAATTAATTCTGAACAATCTCAACCGTATGAGATTGCCCATCCTTCATCAGCGGAATGCGGTCATCAGGCAGCATAACGCCATCAAGTCGTACCTGGTAGGCTTCACCACCCCGCGAAACCGTAATGTGATACTGACTACTTCCTTGCTGATAGGTCATGTTGAGTGACGGCCAGTCATGCGGTAACTGCGCATGTACGACAAACGTTTCACCGTAGCGTTTTATCCCCAGTAACTCCTCTGTGAGCAGGCGATAGGCCCATCCCGCTGAACCGGTATACCAGCTCCAGCCCCCACGTCCGCTATGCGGCGCGACGCTGTAGACGTCAGCACTCATGACGTAAGGCTCGGTTTTATACCGTTCAACGTCATCGGCCGTTAAAGCGTGGTTGATAGGATTGATCATCGACCACAGCTGCCACGCCCGCTCTGTATTGCCCATTCGGGCAAAGGCCATCACCGCCCAGATCGCACCGTGGGTATATTGCCCGCCGTTTTCCCGCACGCCGGGCAGATAGCCCTGAATGTAGCCCGGGTTCGGGCCGTGGCCATCGAACGGTGGCGTCAGCAGTTTGATAAGCCCGGCGTCGTTATCGACCAGCAGCTTATCCAGCGATTGCATTGCCCGCGCGCTGCGCACCGGATCGGCGGCTCCGGAGAGCACCGACCAGCTTTGGGCGATGGCATCTATCCGGCAGTCCTGAGAGGCCTTCGACCCCAGCGGTTCGCCGCCGTCAAAATAGCCGCGACGATACCACTCTCCGTCCCAGCCGGAAGCTTCCAGGTTTTTCTGCAAACGTGACGCCTGGGTGCGGCACAGTTCCGCTATCGTCCCGTCCTGACGCTGTTCAGCCAGAGCGGCGAAGCGCTGCAAAATGTCGTACAGGAAGAACCCAAGCCAGACGCTTTCCCCTTTCCCCTCGATCCCGACCCGGTTCATGCCGTCATTCCAGTCGCCCGCGCCCATCAGCGGCAGACCATGCTGTCCGAACTGCAAACCATGACGCAGGGCTTTTACGCAGTGCTGCCACAGCGTCTCTTCGACGGCGCTCACTATCGGCGTGTCGTACACTGACTCTTCGCCGGGCTGAAGGAGACGGCCTTCCAGATAAGGAATCTGTTGCTCAAGCACGCCGTTATCCCCGGTAGTCTCGACATAGTGACAAACCGCCAGCGGCAGCCAGAGATAATCGTCCGAGCAGCGCGTGCGCACGCCGTTGCCGTGCGGTGGATGCCACCAGTGTTGCACGTCGCCCTCGATAAACTGCCGGGAAGCGCAGAGCACAATCTGGTCCCGCAGGCGTTCAGGCGCGGCGTGGCTCAGGGCCAGCGTATCCTGGAGCTGATCGCGGAAACCAAATGCGCCCCCGGACTGATAGTACCCGCTGCGCGCCATCAGACGACAGGCCACCGTTTGATACAGCAGCCAGCCGTTGGTCAGCAGATTGACGGCACTGTCCGGGGTGTTGACCACGATGTTATCGAGCACGCTGTGCCAGTAACGGTGAACGTTGTTCAGCTCCTCGCGGGCGGCCTCTTCGTTGAGATAGCGATTGAGTAGCGTCTGCGCTTGTGCCGGATCGTCGCCCACTCCCAGCACAAAAATAAAGGTCTTGTGATCGCCGTCGATCACCGTGGCAGCCGATTGCACCGCACCGCAAGGGTCCAGTCCGGCTCCGGTTTTATCCGACAGCCTGTGCAAGCGCATCGCCAGCGGATCGTGCAGGGAGCCGTTGCGACCCAGAAACTCACGTCGATCGCCCGTCAGGGAGCAGTGTGCACCGCTGACGGCGAAAAATGCCGTACGGCCGCTGCCGTTGCCGCCGTAAAAGTTGTTCGCCATCACGCCGCAGCCGCCGTTGACGCTGGCCGCATGGGTCACTATATGGTGGGCCGACTGCGAGCGTGATTCACCCAGCGTCCAGGCCACGTATCCGGTGACGGAGAGTTTTCGTGTCCGCCCGGAGTTGTTGCTGAGCGTCAGGATCGCCAGTTTGACCGGCTCATGCTCGGCGACCAGCACCGTCAGCTCGCTGTCAATGCCGCTCTCCCGGTGGCCAAAGACGCTATAGCCGAACCCGTGGCGAGAGAGGTAATCCCCTTCACCGCGAAGGGGTAAGGTGGTCGGTGACCAGCACGCGCCGCTCTCTTCGTCGCGTAGGTAAAACACCTCTCCGCCAGGGTCGCTGACGGGATCGTTTTCCCACGGCGTGATGCGATATTCATGGGCATTTTCATACCAGCTGTAGGCTTGCCCGGCCTCCGACAGCACGCTGCCGAAACGGGCATTGGCCAGCACATTCGACCAGGGGGCGGGCGTCGGGGCATTTTCCCGAAGGACAATCTGGTACTCGCGGCCATCCTGAGAAAAACCGCCGTGGCCGTTGAAATGCAGCAGTTGCCCCGTATCCGGCGTCCAGGGAATATGCTGAATAACGCCCGATCCACCGTGCGCAATAAAGGGCGCAGGCACGGTTTTAAGGCTATGAATGCGTTGATCCAGCTGTTCGTTCAATCCGCCTGCACGATCGTCGAGATACAGGTGCGCGACGCTCATCAGCAGCAGTTTGTCCTCGGTGGAGAGGTGTTCGCCGTTACGGACAAAAATCCCGCCCGATTTATCCAGCAGGCTCGCTTCAGACCCGGCATAAATCAGATCCATGATCTGATTTTGCAGCGCTTGCTGATAACCGCCGGGGCTTTCATTCAGGATCACCAGATCCACCGCCAGCCCTTTCAGCCGCCAGTAACGGTGCGCCTGAATCAGGGTGGTAATCGACAGAATGCTCTCTTCGCTGCTGATGCTGAGCAGCACAATCGGCAGATCGCCGGAAATCGCCCAGCCCCACAGGCCCGACTGGCCGCGTCGATTGCGGCTGAGGGTCTGGCTGTCGGCGCGCAGCTCCTGGCACGGATACAGAATCGCACCGGCGAGCCGGTTAAACAGGGCGGCGTCATCTTCGTTGGCGTTAATCTGGCGCAACACCACCAGGCTGTGCGACCAGGCAAGCTCAAAGACGCGGTCGGCGATCGGATGATCGCGATATTTTTCCAGCAGCGTCAGGCTCTGCTGGCGATTTTCGCTCACGCCATACAGGATATCGACGGTGACCGGCTGGCCGGGTTGCAGGGTGATCGACTGGCGAATGGCCAGCACTGGGTCCAGTACCGAGCCAGAGGAGTTACTGAGCGGCCCGCTTTGTCCGATTGCCAGCGCATCTGCCGGATGCCTGCCGCGGCCAAGAAACGCCGCTCGGTCGGTTTCAAACGAGGCGCGAGGCTGACTGCTGCCCTGTACCACCATCATGTGAAACAGCCAGGGACTTTTTTCATCCGGCGCGCGTGGGCGTCGGTGGCACAGAATGGCGTTCTGAGCAGGGACCAGCTCAGTCTGGATAAACAGTTTGCTGAACGATGGATGCGCCAGATCGCTGTTCGCCGGTGCCAGTACCACTTCGGCGTAGGTTGTCAGCTCAATGGTGCGCGGCTGGCGGCCACGGTGCAGCAGCGTTACGCGGCGCAGTTCGATATCATCTTCCGGCGACACAACCACCTGGGTTTTCACACTCAGGGAGCCGAGCGTGCGCCGGAATTCCGCGCCCGCATCGGTAAAGATCACTTCGTCGCTGCTGTCCGCATCGCCCATCGGCTGCCAGGTATTGCTCCAGGTTTCGCCCGACTGCAGATCGCGGATATAGCAGAACGCACCCCAGTTATCGCGGGTGGTATCGCTGCGCCAGCGGGTGAGGGCCAGATCGTTCCAGCGGCTGTAACTGCCGCCGGTGTGGGTCATCATCAGATGGTAATGACTGTTTGAGAGCAGTTGAACCTCAGGGATCAGGTTGTCCGGCGTGGTGAAAATCCTCGGCTCGTAGTGCACCGGTTTAACGCGTCCTTCGTGAGACTCAAAATGACGACGCGGGCTGTAGAGATCGACCGCATCCGGTACTCGCTCCTGCAACAGCAGGCTGGCAGACTGGAAGGCGGTGCTGGCCATAAACCGATCGGCCATCGGCGCATCCAGCAGGACGTGCGCCAGCGCCTGAAACGCCATCCCCTGATGGTGCGCCATCCATGACTGCACCACCGCGTACAACTGTCCAGAGGCGAGACGCGAGGGGGTGTAATCCAGCGCTTCATAAAAACCGAACTCCCCGCGCGCGCCGTTTTTTTCCAGACGGAGCAGGTTGTCACAGGCTTTTTGCGGCGCAATCATCAGCGCCAGCAGCGTGGCGTAAGGGGCGACGACCATATCGTCCGCCAGCCCACGACGCAGGCCGAGACCCGGCACGCCAAAGGCCTGATACTGATAGTTCTGCTGCACATCAAAGGCGTGATAGCCCGACTCCGACACACCCCAGGGGACGCCGCGCTCTTTCCCCCAATGGATCTGGCGCATTACCGCCGACTGGCTCATCTCGTCCAGCAGGCTACCGGGCCAGGTGGGCATCACCAGATTCGGCATCAGATATTCAAACATCGAACCGCTCCAGGACATCAGGGCGGTTTCGTTCTCAATGGTGGTAAACAGCCTGCCGAGTGCGTACCAGCTCTTCTGCGGCAGCTGGTTAGTGGCGATGGCGAGGAAACTGGTCAGGCGAATTTCGGAGGGCAGCAGATCGTAGTGACTTTTATCCAGCATATTGCTGTCGCAGTTGTAGCCGATGCTGAGCAGGCTGGTCACTTCGCTGTAGAGGAACGTGAAATCCATCCGCGCATGCTCGTTCAGCCGCTGTTCTAGCTCGGTAATGATATTCAGACGCATGCGTGCCAGGGTAATCGCCGAAGTGGAGGGCGTGCCTTCACCGCGGTGCGTCGCCTGAGCAAGCTCGCTCAAAGACGGCAGCGTCGGGGAGTCATAGGCGGGCGTTAACCAGCCCAGCAGATGCGACCATTCATGGCACAGCTGCACCAGCTGGCGCTGCAAATGCTCGATCCAGCGCAGAACCAGTTTGTCATCCTGATGGCACAGCGCCGTCAAATGGTTGCTTTGGGTACGCATCTGCTTCAGTTCGAGATAAACCTGCGCCGGAGACATGGCGTTAGCGTTCAGACAGTGTTTACGCAACAGCCGCAGCCCGGTTGGGGCGTGCTGTCCCCAGTGTTTTTCGAGGATACCCAGGGTATCGTTCAGCCCGGCCAGCACCTGCGTGCAATTTAACACGGGCTGATTTCGCATGGCGGTCAGCCCTTCGCGCAGGGTCAGCAGGTGGCCCGCCATATTGCCGCTGTCGACGCTGGATACGTAGCGCGGGCTAAGGGGCGCGAGGGTCTGGGTGTCGTACCAGTTATACAAATGCCCGCGGAAATGCTCCATTTTATCCAGTGTGTCCAGGGTCAGCGTCACGCGCTGCAGCACCTCGCCAATCGGCAAATAGCCAAAATCCCACGACGTCAGGTTTGCCATCAACGAAAGGCCAATATTGGTCGGCGACGTTCGATGGGCAATCACCGGGTGGGGGATCTCCTGATAGTTATCCGGTGGCAGTCCGTTTTCTTTCGCGGTGGCAAAGGTTTCAAAAAAGGCCCAGATTTCGCGGCTCGTCTGGCGCAGCAGCAGCTTCTGTTCCTTGTTGGGGGAAAATGTCCGGCGCGCAGGCTGGCGGCTCATCCAGCTCAGCAGCAGCGGTGTCAGGCACCACAGCAGGCTTAAGGGCAGCGCGATAAAGGAAAACATCGGCGCAATATGGGCGGTCAGGACGTTGAGAGCCACGCCGCAGGCGACATTCATCCACATCGCGCGATAAAAGCGGAGCGGTGAGGTTTTTGCCACATCGTCGTCTGGGCTGAAGCTGGCCCACTGGCTCAGATTGCGGTGGCTGAATCCCAGACGCCAGAACGTGACGGCAATGGCATACAGAGAATAGCCGGCCTCATGAGGCAGCGTCGCCACAGTCAGTCCGATGCGGGAAAGCCGCTTCAGGGCGCCGGAGGCGACCAGCAGCAGATGCTGCACAGTATGGCGCCGGGCAGGTTTATTGATCAGATCCCAGGCGACCGCCAGCCCGGTGGGCAAGAGCCACACCAGCGCCAGCACGCTCAGCCAGTAAAGGGGATTCGGCACCCACAGCAGGGTGCAAAACAGCAGCGCCAACAGGGATGGGGCGACCAGGCTCCGGCGCAGGTTGTCGAATAATTTCCAGTACGACAGGGCGGACAGCGGGTTTTTATCGCGCGTGCCATCGGCTTTTCTGACGCGCGGTTTAAGCCAGTTCAGCAGTTGCCAGTCGCCGCGGATCCAGCGGGTGCGACGCGCGACATCTGAAAGATAGTTATTCGGGTACTGCTCGTAGAGCAGCACTTCGCTTAACAGCCCCGAGCGGGCATAACACCCTTCCAGCAAATCGTGGCTGAGCACCAGGTTTTCCGGGCAGGTGTTGTGCGTGGCCTGCACAAAAATATCGACGTCGTAAATACCTTTCCCGACGAAAGAGCCTTCGTTGAACAGATCCTGATAGATATCGGAAGACATCATTGAATAGGGGTTATTCCCCGCGATGCTGCTGCACATGGCGGCATAGCGCCCTTGCCCGTTGCGGGGCATCTCTTCCGCCATGCCCGGTTGCAGAATGCCGTAGCCTTTGACCACCCGCTGGCGCGCGGCGTCATACTCTGGCCGGTTGAGTGGATGGGCCATGGTTGCGGCCAGCTTATGGGCGGTATCGCGCGGCAGAAGTGTGTCGCTGTCGAGCGTGATCACGTATTTGATCGGCGCCGGTCGCTGGTGGGCTGGCAGATCGGCGACGCTGGAAAACTGTTTATCGGGATGGCGTAACCAGCTGTTCAGCAGCGCCAGTTTTCCCCGTTTGCGTTCATAACCCATCCACACGCCCTGCTGCGGGTTCCATTCTGGGTTCCGGTGGAGCAGATAAAACAGCGGGCGGCTGGCCGGATAGCGGCGGTTGAGATCCTGAACGTGTGACATCGCCTGGTCGAGCAAGGCACTGTTTTGCGGTGAGTATTCCTCTGCTGAATCGGCAAAATCGGTCAGGAGCGCAAAACAGAGATGATCGCTCTGATTGCCGAGCCAACACACTTCCAGACGGGTGATGAGCTTGCTGATTCCGTCGGCGCTGGTGAGCAAGCAGGGAATGACCACCATCGTGGCCGACTCCGGCGGAATACCGCTGGAAAAGTCCATGCGCGGCAGCGGGCGCGGCGTACGAAAACGGGTCGTCGCTTCACTCAACAGGTCGCTGGCAAGCTGGCTGAGCACAATAATCAGCGGCAGTGCGAGGAGGATCAGCAGCCAGCCCATCCCCTGCTGTGCCGTGCGATGCAGGATTTCAGCCGTCGCGGCAGTGGTCAACAGGCTCAGGCTGCCGAGCCATGACATCAGGGGGATCTGGTTGAAGCTGTGCCGCAGGCGAATCAGCCGCGACGCATCTGCCGTAAGCAGGATCTCCAGCTGCTGGCGGCCTTCGCCCTTCAGGTAATAGCCAATATGGGCGCCGGGTGTCTCGGGCGCATTTTCACTGGCAAGCGCCAGCACGCGGCGGGCAACTTCCAGCTCGCTAAAGCGGCTGTCTCGCGCCAGAACCTCAATGACGTGACGATAGTGATCGCGCGTATCGAAGTGCATCAGCGGGTAAATGCCTGCCGGGTCCTGGCGCAGCGTCTGCTCGACGACGCTCATGGCTTCGGCAAAATCGGCCCAGTTGGTTTCACTCAGCAAACGCAAGCCCGCGATGCTGTTGCTCACGGACAGCTGGCTGGCGGCTAACTGCTGGTTGAAGCGGTGGATCAGGGTATCGGTGGTGACTCCCTGTTCCGCCAGACGCTGTTCGACCCAGGTCAGCGGTAACGCCAGCATATTGCCGCGTCCCTGCAGGCGGCGCACCAGCTCGGCGACAAACGCGCTGGTGAGCGGTGGGCTGGAGCGCGCCAGATCGGCGATCACCATGATCAGATCGGCGGGCGTGTTCTCAGCACATTCGAAAATGCGGGTGACCCAGCTATCTGCCAGATTGCGCTCCTGCTGGGCTTTAACCACGTCGATACTGACCCGGCGCAGATTCTCGATCAGCGCCAGGCGCAGCATGCCGGGCAGCGCCCAGACTTCGCCCAGCGTCAGCGGCGTTTCCTGCTGATAGGCGCTGATATAGCTGGTGAGGCTGGTGGCGTCCCAGCGTCCGTCGCCATGGGCAATCGCCTCGGCGGCAATGGCGTAAATTCGCGGGCAGTCATGAGGGGAGGCCAGCGCCGGAAGCCCTTTGCCGAAATTCTTCGGCAGATGCTGGCGCACGATGCGGATCTGCTCCTCAATCAGGTAGTAGTTGTCGAGCAGCCACTCACCGGCGGGCATTATCGTCGCTTTTTTACCGGCATTAAGGTCGTAGCAGTTTTGCGTAATGACTGCCTCGTTATCATCGAGGCGTTTGAGCAGGTAATAGGGCAGTTTGTCGGGCGACAGCTTGTGCGAACGCGCCAGTTTTTGACCGTAGCGCGCCATCTGCGCCGTCGAAAAAAGCTCGGCCTGCAGACTATTTTCTGGCACAGGCTCGTGCCCCTTCAGGGCAGAGACGTTGACAGGCGGAAGTGAACGGGAACGACTCCGCCACGATTTAAGGCTCATTTTCATAGGGTTGCTCTGGTGCGACATGAACGCGCAGGAGCAGTTGTGAAATCAGATCAGAAACGTTCTCTCAGGATGGGTGTGGGGCATCTTGGATTTAACAGCTGCTGGACTCTTACTTCAGTATAGAACACCGATGTTGCGCCAAAGGGCGCGCGTGCAATCAGCGTGGAGCAACAAACAGGGCTTTACAGCCGGGGCACAGCATGGCCTGTTTGAGACGAATTTTGGAGGTCGGGTGGGAGGACTTGAGGCCGCAGTGCGGGCAAGTCACGGTGGTGGTTGATGCGCCACCGATAAGCTTCATTGCGTAATCGAGAAGAGACATGATGATTAACCTTTCAATGAATGAGCTTCATCCTAGCACGAACTGTTCAAATACTGTGCACGGTATCGCATCCCGCCTTTGCAGGAATTTACCCGGTCTGTGGTCGACCTGACAAAGCAGCGGCAAAATAAGGTCTATTATTAGAGACAGTTACTTACCCGGGAGGCGAAAGGATGAACAAGGTTGCTCAATTTTACCGCGAACTGGTTGCCACACTGACGGAACGCCTGCGTAACGGCGAACGTGATATTGATGCTCTTGTCGAGCAGGCGCGTGTTCGGGTTGTACAGACGGGTGAGTTGACGCGCACCGAAGTGGAAGAGGTGACGCGGGCCGTGCGCCGCGACCTTGAGGAGTTCGCGCGAAGCTACGAAGAGAGTCAAAACGACGTTACCGACAGCGTATTTATGCGGGTGATTAAAGAGAGTCTGTGGCAGGAGCTGGCAGATATCACCGATAAAACCCAGCTGGAGTGGCGCGAAGTGTTTCAGGATCTGAACCATCACGGCGTATATCACAGCGGCGAGGTGGTCGGGCTGGGCAATCTGGTCTGTGAAAACTGTCATTTCCATCTGGCGGTGTATACCCCGGACGTTCTGCCGCGCTGCCCGAAATGCGGCCATGACCAGTTCCAGAGACGGCCTTTCGAGCCGTAACATTAACGCCGGTGGCGCGACGTTTACCGGGCCTGCAAAACCGTAGGCCGGAAAAGCGCAGCGCCGCCCGGCGCACGATTAGGCGTAAACCTTCAGTCTTTCCGCCAGCAAATCGACAAACGCTTCCCGGTTGATATCCACCATCAGCGTGGTATTCGGCGTATTGCCCGTCAGGAAATAATAATCCACCACGGTCATGCCCTGAGTGTATTTCCCCTGGGTTTCAACGCCGACCCAACGATCAACGGTCGTGAAAATCTCCGGTTTCAGCAGCCAGGCGATGGTGCACGGATCGTGCAGCGGCGCGCCCTGGAAGCCCCATTTCTCGGTTTTGTGGTACTCCATAAAGAAGTCGAGCAGCTCAGCGACCGTGGTGGCAACAGGGTTGCCAATTGCGCGAAAACGCGCGATATCTTCTGCTATGATCTGCGCCCGGTGGGTGACATCCAGACCGGCCATCACAATCGGGATGCCCGACTGGAAGACAATTTCTGCGGCTTCCGGATCGACGAAGATGTTGAACTCTGCCGCGGGCGTCCAGTTCCCCAGCCCCATCGCTCCACCCATGATCACAATCCGCGCGATTTTCGCGTGCAGTTCCGGGTGGCTGTTGAGCAGCAGCGCCACGTTGGTTTGCGGGCCTGTCGCCACCAGCGTCACCGGCTCATCGCTTTCTCGCAGCACGTTCGCCATCAGCTCAACCGCCGTGCAGTTTTGCGGTTCAAAGCCTGGTTCCGGCAGCGCCGGGCCGTCCAGCCCGCTCTCGCCGTGAACGTTATCGGCGATGATCAGATCGCGCATCAGCGGTTTCACCGCGCCGCCCGCCACCGGGATATCCATGCGATTGAGCAGGGTCAGCATACGTAACACATTGCGCAGGGTTTTGTCCGGGGTCTGATTGCCGGCGGAGGAGGTGACGGCTTTGAGGGCTAATTCCGGTGAGGCGAGGGCAAGGACAAGCGCGATAGCGTCATCATGACCAGGATCGCAATCGAGAATGATCGGCAGTGGCATAGGGTGCTCCATTTTTGGCGTTATTTTGTGACAAGGTTAACGCCGCAAGATGAAGCAGACGAGAAGAAGAGACCTAAAGCGTGAAGTGGTGCGCAATCCGAAGAGTGCGCACCGGGTTGATCAGTGCAGGATTTTGGCGAGGAAATCTTTGGCGCGATCGGATTGCGGGTTAGCGAAGAAATCCTCTTTCGGCGAATCTTCGACAATTTTCCCTTCGTCCATAAAGATCACGCGGTTGGCCACTTTGCGGGCAAAGCCCATCTCGTGGGTCACCACCATCATGGTCATCCCTTCGTGCGCCAGCTCCACCATCACATCCAGCACTTCGTTGATCATTTCCGGATCAAGCGCGGAGGTTGGTTCATCAAACAGCATGGCGATAGGGTCCATGCACAGCGCGCGCGCAATCGCCACACGCTGTTGCTGACCACCGGAGAGCTGGGCCGGGAACTTATCGGCGTGAGCAGACAGCCCAACGCGTTCCAGCAGTTTTAAGCCTTTATCACGCGCCGCTTTTTTGTCGCGTTTCAACACTTTTACCTGCGCCAGCGTCAGGTTCTCGATAATCGACAGGTGCGGGAACAGCTCAAAGTGCTGGAACACCATTCCGACGTGGGAACGCAGTTTCGCCAGATTGGTATTTTTGTCGTTCACCTTCGTGCCATCGACGACAATCTCGCCTTTCTGCACCGGTTCCAGGCCATTGACGGTTTTAATCAACGTCGATTTACCGGAGCCAGACGGCCCGCATACCACAACCACTTCGCCTTTTTTCACTTCGGTGGAGCAGTCGGTTAGCACCTGAAAGTGCCCATACCATTTAGAAACATTTTTCAGGGAAATCATGAGACTGTCCTTTTCTTCAGCCAGGTAACCAACAGCGACGCGCTTAAACTAATTGCAAAATAAACTGCACCTGCGAACAGGATCATCTCAACCTGCGTACCGTCGCGTTCGCCGATAGTGGAGGCCGTACGGAAGAAGTCCGCGAGGCTCAGCACATACACAAGCGAGGTATCCTGGAAAAGAACGATGCCCTGCGTCAGCAGCAGCGGGACCATGGCGCGAAACGCCTGTGGCAGAATAATGAGCTTCATGGACTGCCAGTGGGTCATCCCCAGCGCCAGCGCCGCGCTCGATTGTCCGCGAGAGATGCTCTGAATACCCGCGCGAATAATTTCCGAATAGTACGCCGCCTCAAACATTGAGAACGCGACCATGGCAGAGATCAGGCGGATATCGGTTTTCGGCGACAGCCCCAGCACGTTTTGCAGCAGGCCGGGGACGATCAGATAAAACCACAGCAGCACCATCACCAGCGGAATAGAGCGGAAGACGTTGACGTAGGCGGTAGCGAACCAGGCGAAAGGCTTGAAGCTCGACAGGCGCATGACCGCCAAAATCGTGCCCCAGACAATACCAACCACGATCGCAATGGCGGTGATTTTTAAGGTAATAACCAGCCCGTCGAGCAGATAGGGCATGGCGGGAACAATGGAACTCCAGTCAAACTCGTACATTATTTGCCCCCCAGATTGCCCGGCAGGCGAGTTTTACGTTCAACCAGGTTCATCACCAGCATGATGAAAGCGTTAATCAGCACATAGGCCACGGTAATGGCGGTGAAAGATTCCCACGCGTGGGCGGAGTAATCCAGCAGCTTGCCCGCCTGCGCCGCCATATCGACCAGACCAATGGTGGAGGCGATGGCCGAGTTTTTCACCAGGTTCATCATCTCGGAGGTCATCGGCGGAACGATTACGCGGTAAGCGTTTGGCAGCAGCACGTAGCGGTAGCTTTGCGGCAGCGTCAGGCCCATCGCCAGTGCGGCGTTCTTTTGCCCGCGCGGCAGCGACTGAATCGCAGCACGCACCTGCTCGCACACGCGCGCAGCGGTGAACAGGCCAAGGCAGAGCATCGAGGAGACAAAGAACTGAATATTCGGGTCCAGCTCAGATTTAAACCACATGCCGAGATTTTCCGGCAGCAGTTCAGGCACGACCAGATACCAGGTAAAGAACTGCACGATGAGCGGAACGTTACGGAACAGTTCGACGTACAGGGTACCCAGGGAAGAGAGAAAACGGTTCGGGACGGTACGTAAAATACCGAACAGGGAACCGACCAGGAAAGCGATTATCCAGGCCGTTATCGATAACGCAACGGTAACCTGAAAGCCGCTCCACAGCCAGCCAAGATAGGTGGTGTTGCCGAACGGGGCTTGTTGCAGAAAAATGCCCCAGTTCCAGTCTATTGACATAATAAACTCCAGAAAAAAAAGGGTAGCAGCGCTACCCTCGAAGATTGGTGAGAAGCTCAATGTTCGCGCTGAGTGGGGAACGACCACTCAACGTATAGTCTGTCCGCGCTTCCCGACAATCGAGAGGGCAGGAGATCCCGCCCCTTAATGGTTCTAATTAGTTAAGTGCTTTGTCGTTTGGTTCTTTGAACAGGGCTTTCATGTCGTCAGACAGTTCAAAGTTCATGTTGAGATTTTTTGGTGGAATCGGGTTCTTGAACCACTTATCGAACCATTTTTCCGCTTCGCCGGAGGTTTGAACCTGAGCGATGGTGTCATCGATCAGCTTTTTGAAGCTTGCGTCGTCTTTACGCAGCATACAGCCGTATGCCTCTTTCGACTGCGCCGTGCCGACGATGTCCCAGTTGTCTGGTTTCTTCGCTTTTGCACGTTCGCCCGCCAGCAGCGCGTCATCCATCATGAATGCCACCGCGCGGCCGCTCTCCAGCGTACGGAAAGAGTCACCGTGGTCTTTCGCGCTGATGATGCGCATATCCAGTTTTTTCTCGTCGTTGAGCTTGTGCAGCAGCACTTCAGAGGTGGTACCGGAAGTCACAACAACCGCTTTGCCTTTCAGGTCTGCGAAGTCTTTAATCTCGCCGCCTTTTTTGGTCAGCAGACGCGTACCGACCACGAAGATGGTGTCGGAGAAGGCCGCTTGTTTCTGACGCTCGAGGTTGTTGGTGGTGGAACCACACTCAAAATCGAAGGTGCCGTTTTGCAGCAGAGGAATACGGTTTTGCGACGTAATTGGAATCAGCTTTACCTGCAGGTCAGGTTTGTTGAGCTTTTTCTTGACCGCTTCTACGATCGCGTTGGAGTAGTCCTGAGAGTAGCCTACGACTTTTTGCGTGTTGTCGTAGTATGAGAACGGGACGGAAGATTCACGGTGGCCGACCACGATCACGCCATTTTTGGCAATCTTGTCGAGAGTGCTCCCGGCAGCCGGAGCGTCTTCGGCGTGAACGACGCCTGCGGACATCCCCATTACCAGCATTGCTGTGGCCAGTTTACGTAATTGCATACCCAACTCCTTTATTATCTGCGCCAATGACGCATTGATACCCATTGTGATGTTGTTATATCTCGCGCGATGCGAGTGCAGTGTTATGCAAGCTTGTTAACATTTAGTCTGGCTTAATGTAAAGATTTTGCTGCGTTATTGTTTATTTTTGCGAAGCGCGCCGCACCATTCAGAGGCAAAAATATCTGCCTGCACCGTTTCGGTGCTACCGATGAACTGCGGTGGTGCGCCGAAGTTGCACGTTAAGCGAAACCACTGAATCTGTGATTTAACAAAGCAATAGGCGTGCCAGAAATGGGAGTCGAGGGGGATTTGCCGGGTATCAGATGTGTCGTGCCAGACCTGGCCTGGGAATGAGGAATGAAGGCCCGGCAAGCGAAACGCCGCCGGGCACTGGGGGATTACTTACGACGCTGACGCAAACTCATTAACACAGCGCCAAAACCAAACAGAACCGTCAGGATCCACAGCGGCCAGTTGCCGGTGCGAGCATACGGCGTGAGGCCGGAGGTTGGCGTGACGGTGGTTGTCAGCACGGCGCGTGTGAATTGCGGGATCATCGCCTGGATTTCACCCTGCGGACCAATCACGGCGGTAATGCCGTTATTGGTGCTGCGCAGCAGCGGACGGGCCAGCTCCAGGGAACGCATGCGCGCCATCTGGAAGTGCTGCCACGGACCGATCGACTTACCAAACCAGGCGTCGTTGGAGATGGTCAGCAGATAATCCGTATCGGGACGGAAGTTATCGCGCACTTGTTCGCCAAGGATGATTTCGTAACAGATCGCCGGGGTCAGCGCCAGGCCATGCGCATGAAGCTGCGGCTGGACATAAGGCCCACGGCTGAAGGACGACATTGGCAGATCGAAGAACGGTGCCAGCGGACGCAGAATCGTTTCCAGCGGCACAAACTCACCAAACGGCACCAGGTGGTTTTTGTTGTAACGATTCGCCGATTCGTAGCTATACGGGTTGTCTTTGCCGAGCGTGATAATGGTGTTGTAGGTGTCGTAACGGTTCTGTTTGTTCAGACGCGCGTCGACAATCCCGGTGATCAGCGTGCTGTTCTTCGCGCGCAGCAGATCGTCCATCATGCTCAGGAAACGCTGCTGGTTGATCTCCAGATCGGGAATCGCAGACTCCGGCCAGATAATCAGGTCAGATTTGCCCATCTCTTTCTGCGTCGCATCGAGATAGATTTTCAGCGTATTGATCAGCTGGTTCTCATCCCACTTCAGCGACTGTGGAATATTGCCCTGTACCATCGACACCTGGGTCGCGCGCGCGGGCTCCAGAGTGAACCACTGGATAAAGCGCAGCGGGAAGGGAAGGGCGAACAGCACTACTGCCGCGATCAGCGGTTTCCAGTTGCGCTGCACCAGGGCCAGCACCAGCAGACCACTCACCACCATCAGCAGGAAGTTGATCGCCTCCACGCCCATCACCGGCGCCAGGCCTTTTAGCGGGCCATCGATCTGGCTGTAGCCAAACTGCAGCCACGGGAAGCCGGTCAGCACCCAGCCGCGTAAAAACTCGGTGATTTGCCAGACCACAGGTGCCGCAATCGCCACGCGCAGCCAGCTGGTTTTCGGCCACAGGCGCGACAAAATCCCCGCGAAGAGACCGGTATACAGCGAGAGATACGCCGCCAGCAGCACCACCAGGAAGACGTTAACCGGGCCAGGCATACCACCGAACTGCGCGATACTGACGTAAACCCAGTTAATGCCGGAGCCAAACAGGCCCAGACCCCAGAAGTAGCCGATGGCCGCAGCCTGAATCGGGCGGCGATTCAGCGTCAGCCCTTGTAACCCCATCAGTGAGAGGAGGGCGGCAGGCCAGATGTCATAAGGAGAAAAAGCCAGCGTTCCGCTGGCTCCGAGCAACAGCGCCAGCAGCAAACGGACGCGCTGGCGTTCAAGCAGTGGGGCAAATGCCATTTACATTAATCTTCCAGTTTTGGCACCGGGGAGTCGTCCGGCAATCTGACGTGAACCTGAATAATACGTCGGCTGTCGGCCATGGCGACCTTGAACTGGTAACCATCGATGTCAACGGACTCGCCGCGCGCCGGGAGATGGCCAAAGGCCTGCATCACCAGCCCGCCAATCGTATCCACCTCTTCATCGCTGAAGTGGGTGCCAAAGGTGTCGTTAAACTCTTCAATGGAGGCCAGCGCGCGGACGGTCCAGGTATGGCGGCTCAACTGACGGAATTCGATATCGTCTTCTTCGTCGTACTCATCTTCGATTTCACCGACGATCAGTTCGAGAATATCTTCGATAGTCACAAGGCCGGAAACACCGCCAAATTCATCGATAACAATCGCCATGTGGTAGCGCTGGGAGCGGAACTCTTTCAGCATGCGGTCAACGCGCTTGCTTTCCGGGACCACCACCGCCTGGCGTAACACTTTTTCCATGCTGAAAGCTTCGGCATCGCTGCGCATAAACGGCAGCAGATCCTTGGCCATCAGAATCCCTTCAATGTGATCTTTGTCTTCGCTGATCACCGGGAAACGCGAGTGGGCCGATTCGATGATCACATCGAGGCACTCGTCCAGAGTCTGGTTGCGTTTCAGGGTAATCATCTGCGAGCGGGGGATCATAATATCGCGAACGCGCTGGTCGGCGATGTCCATGACCCCTTCGAGCATTTCGCGCGTATCTTCGTCGATAAGATCGTTCTGCCCGGAATCACGAATCAGCTCCAGGAGTTCATCACGGTTTTTCGGTTCGCCGTGGAACAGCTGGCTCAGAATGAGGGAGAAAAATCCCTTCTTACTGGTTGTCGTGTCGCTACTGTGTGAATTGTCGTCGCTCATGGCGTTTGTTAAGGGTTCTCTTGTGAGTTTAATGCGCGCCGCCGCAGGAAAGGTCCATATGCGGCGGCCTGATCGGTCAGTAAAGCCTGATGCTTAACTGACTATTCTTTCTCGGCAATGTACGGATCCTCATAGCCCAGAGCAAGCATTATCTCTGTCTCGAGGGATTCCATCTCTTCCGCTTCTTCGTCTTCAATATGATCATAACCCAGCAGATGCAGACTGCCGTGGATAACCATATGCGCCCAGTGAGCGTCGAGCGGCTTTTGCTGCTCTTTGGCTTCCTGTTCAACCACCTGACGGCAGATGATCAGGTCGCCGAGCAGCGGCATTTCGATGCCCGGCGGCGCTTCAAACGGGAAAGAGAGCACGTTGGTCGGCTTATCTTTCCCGCGATAGGTCAGGTTCAGCTCGTGGCTCTCCGCTTCGTCGACCAGGCGAATCGTGACTTCTGACTCTTCCTGAAACTGCGGGATCACCGCATCCAGCCATGTTTGAAACTGACGCTCTTCCGGCAAACCGGAATTGTCTTCACAGGCTAGCTGTAAATCGAGGATCACCTGACTCATTTATTCTCATGCTCCTGGGCTTCGCGTTTTCGTTCCGCGGCCTGTTCTGCTTTACGTTTTTGTTCTGCTTCTTCCCACGCTTCATAGGCGTTGACGATGCGGGCGACCACCGGATGGCGCACCACGTCTTCGCTGTTGAAGAAGTTGAAGCTAATTTCGTCTACTTCCGCCAGCACTTCGATGGCGTGACGCAGACCGGATTTGGTGCTGCGCGGCAGGTCGATCTGGGTGATATCGCCGGTAATAACCGCTTTCGAGTTGAAGCCGATACGCGTCAGGAACATCTTCATCTGTTCGATGGTGGTGTTCTGACTCTCATCGAGAATGATAAACGCATCGTTCAGCGTACGGCCGCGCATATAGGCGAGCGGGGCGACTTCAATGACGTTACGCTCGATCAGCTTTTCCACTTTCTCGAAGCCGAGCATTTCAAACAGGGCGTCATACAGCGGGCGCAGATACGGGTCTACCTTCTGGCTCAAATCGCCGGGCAGGAAGCCCAGTTTCTCACCGGCTTCTACCGCCGGGCGCGTCAGCAGGATACGACGAATATCCTGACGCTCCAGTGCATCGACGGCGGCGGCAACGGCCAGATAGGTTTTACCCGTCCCCGCCGGGCCGACGCCGAAGGTGATGTCATGGTCGAGAATATTGGCGATGTACTGCGCCTGGTTTGGCGTACGCGGCTTGATGACGCCACGCTTGGTTTTGATATTGATGGCCTTGCCGTAGTCCGGCACGCTTTCCGCGCTCTGCTCAAGCACTCGCGCTTCTTTAATGGCGAGGTGGATGTGCTCAGGCTCGATATCCTGAGTTTCGCCGCGCATCGGGGCGGTATCGACATACAGGCTGCGCAGAATGTCCGCAGCGGCGTTGACGCAGATGGCGCGTCCGGTGAGTTTGAAGTGATTATCGCGACGATTGATTTCGATACCCAGACGTCGCTCCAGTTGTTTGATGTTGTCATCAAACGGCCCGCACAGGCTCAGCAGGCGAGCGTTGTCTGCTGGCTCCAGGGTAAGTTCACGCGTTTCTGTATTCAAACTGTTCCTCTTAATGTGTGTAGGGTCAGAGAGCAACGTGCCGAACTGACTTACAGACGAGTCGTCTTTACGAAATTATTCACGCCACAGTTTAAAGGCGCAAGCTTATGGTTGCATATTGGGGACGCAGAGGGGAAATACAAGGCCTGCCAGAGCGACAGGCCTGAATGGATTAAGGCTGGTAAACACCGACACCCAAATCGTTTTCTTTACGCGTGCGGGCAATAACAGACTCTGGCGTTTCGGCGACGCGCAGGCCCATTTCCGCTTCCGTGCGCACCAGTTTGCCGCGCATGGAGTTGGTGAGCACTTCCTGGATTTCGATATCGACAAACTTACCGATCATGTCCGGAGTGCCTTCGAAGTTCACCACGCGGTTGTTCTCGGTACGTCCAGAGAGCTGCATCAGGCTCTTACGCGACGTGCCTTCCACCAGAATACGCTGCGTGGTGCCGAGCATACGGCGGCTCCAGGCGTTGACCTGCTGGTTGATACGCTCCTGCAGAATATAGAGACGCTGTTTTTTCTCCTCTTCTGGTACATCGTCCACCATATCGGCGGCTGGCGTGCCCGGACGCGCAGAGAAGATAAAGCTAAAGCTGGTGTCGAAATTGACTTCGCCAATCAGCTTCATGGTACGCGCGAAGTCGTCGGTGGTTTCGCCAGGGAAGCCGACGATAAAGTCGGAGCTAATCTGGATATCCGGGCGCGCTTCACGCAGCTTGCGGATGATGGCTTTGTACTCCAGAACCGTATGCGTGCGGCCCATCAGGTTCAGCACACGGTCAGAGCCGCACTGGACCGGCAGGTGCAGGAAGCTCACCAGCTCTGGCGTATCGCGATAGACATCAATGATGTCATCGGTAAATTCGATCGGATGGCTGGTGGTGAAACGCACGCGGTCGATACCGTCGATGGCGGCAACCAGACGCAGCAGCTCGGCGAAGGTGCCGGTGGAGCCGTCGTAGTTTGCGCCACGCCAGGCGTTCACGTTCTGGCCGAGCAGGTTTACTTCACGCACGCCCTGGGCCGCCAGCTGGGCCACTTCAAACAGAATATCGTCGCAAGGGCGGCTGACCTCTTCACCGCGCGTGTAAGGCACGACGCAGTAGGTGCAGTATTTGTTGCAGCCTTCCATGATGGAGACGTAGGCGCTTGGGCCATCGGCACGCGGCTCTGGCAGACGGTCAAATTTCTCGATTTCCGGGAAACTGACGTCAACCACCGGGCTGCGATCGCCGCGCACTGAGTTGATCATCTCCGGCAGGCGGTGGAGAGTCTGCGGGCCAAACACAATATCGACGTAATGGGCGCGTTGACGGATCAGCTTGCCCTCTTGCGAGGCCACGCAGCCCCCGACGCCGATAATCAGGTCCGGATTTTTCTTTTTGAGGAGTTTCCAGCGACCTAACAGGTGGAAGACTTTTTCCTGCGCTTTTTCACGGATTGAGCAGGTGTTAAGCAGCAGCACATCGGCTTCTTCTGCCACTTCAGTCAGTTGATACCCGTGGGTGGCATTCAGCAGATCGGCCATCTTCGATGAATCGTATTCGTTCATCTGACAGCCCCAGGTTTTTATATGGAGTTTTTTAGTCATCGACTTGCTCAGGCTCAGGATTGCAAGCCGCGTATTGTAATGCTTTGGTGGGGTTGTGACCAGTATGAAGGTTGGCTGCCTCAAGGGAGAAAAAATCCGGTAAACTTAAGGGATTCTCTTCAAAGGATTATTGACCATGACACTCCAGAAAACCGAAATCGCCGTGGTCGGCGGCGGGATGGTCGGCGGCGCACTGGCGCTGGGACTGGCACAACAGGGATTCCAGGTAACGGTGATCGAGCAGGCCGCGCCCCCCGAATTTGACGAGGCTCAGCAGCCGGACGTGCGGATCTCGGCGATCAGCGCCGCGTCGGTCGATCTGCTGCGCGGGCTGGGCGTGTGGGAGGCGATCCTCGCGATGCGCGCCCATCCGTATCGTCGACTGGAGACGTGGGAGTGGGAAACCGCGCATGTGACCTTTGACGCCGCTGAACTGAAGCTGCCGCTGCTGGGCTACATGGTGGAAAATAACGTTCTGCAGCTAGCTTTGTGGCAGGCGCTGGAGTCGCATGAGAACGTGACGCTGCGCGTTCCGGATTCTCTGAAAGCGCTGCATCGCCATGAGGGCGGTTATTTGCTGGAGCTGGCTAACGGCGATGAACTGGCCGTGAAGCTGGTCGTGGGGGCCGACGGTGCGAATTCACAGGTGCGCCAGATGGCCGGGATCGGTATTCACGCCTGGCAGTATCAGCAATCTTGTATGCTGATTACCGTTAAATGTGAAAATGAGCCGGGCGACAGTACCTGGCAGCACTTTACCCCCAACGGCCCGCACGCCTTTTTACCGCTCTTTGGACACTGGGCGTCACTGGTGTGGTACGACACGCCGGCGCGCATTCGCCAGCTGCAAAGTTTGTCGATGGATCAGCTGCAGCGCGAAATCGAAAAACACTTCCCGGCGCGTCTCGGCGTAGTGACGCCGGTGGCGGCGGGAGGATTCCCGTTAACCCGTCGTCACGCACTGCAATATGCACAAGAAGGGCTGGCGCTGGTGGGGGATGCCGCGCATACCATTCATCCGCTGGCCGGGCAGGGCGTCAACCTGGGATATCGTGACGTCGAAGCGTTGTTATCGGTGATGAGCAGCGCGCGTGACCATGCGGAACCCTGGGCGAGTGCGGCTGTGCTGAAGCGCTACCAGACGCGTCGCATGGCGGATAACTTTTTAATGCAGTCGGGGATGGATCTGTTTTATGCGGGATTCAGCAACGATCTCGGCCCGATACGGATTCTGCGCAATATGGGTCTGATGGCAGCCGAGCGTGCGGGCGGGTTGAAGCGTCAGGCATTGAAGTACGCGTTAGGTCTGTAGGTTCTGTCTCCTCCCTCGTTGTTTTGAGGGAGGGGGATATCTCCAGAGCACAAAAACAAAAAAGCCCGCAGAGCGGGCTTTTTTGCTATTAAGTGGCTGGGGTACGAGGATTCGAACCTCGGAATGCTGGTATCAGAAACCAGAGCCTTACCGCTTGGCGATACCCCAACAGGGTGCGTTAAACAAACAACAATCTAACGACTTTTGAAATTGGCTGGGGTACGAGGATTCGAACCTCGGAATGCTGGTATCAGAAACCAGAGCCTTACCGCTTGGCGATACCCCAACAATTTTTTCTAGTTTATCGAAATAATCGATAAATTCCTAATTTGGTGGCTACGACGGGATTCGAACCTGTGACCCCATCATTATGAGTGATGTGCTCTAACCAACTGAGCTACGTAGCCAGACTGCTTTCTTCGATGGCTGGGGTACCTGGATTCGAACCAGGGAATGCCGGTATCAAAAACCGGTGCCTTACCGCTTGGCGATACCCCAATAACCGCGGAGAACCGCTAAATCGAAGAATATGGCTGGGGTAC
>NZ_SDDX01000001.1 GCF_004115925.1 Lelliottia nimipressuralis | reverse complement strand
CGGCCTGGAAATTGCGTTCTTGAGCGCAGCTGAAAAACAGGCTCTGCGCGATAAAGTCGCTGGCTAAGAAGTAAAAGGCCGGCAAATTTGCCGGCCTTTTTTATTACGCCAGACAGAGCGTCGAGCGGTGTTTCGCTGATTCGATGCCCAGCTCAATCAGTTCCATAATCTGAATCGCCTGGCTTGCCGGAACCGGGTTTTCGCCCGTGCCGTTCAGGGCATCGCGGATCGCCGCATAGTAGGCCGGATAGTTCCCCGGCAGAGTCAGCCAGGTTTCCTGCACCTGCTCCTCCCCTTCGACACGCGTTAACACGCCGTCACGCATATCGTAGCCCCAGTCTTCCTGCGGCAGGCGTTCGCCGTTTTTCAGACGGTCTTCCTGCGGGTCCAGACCAAATTTCACGTAGCTCCCGCGCGTACCGTGCACGATATAGCGCGCAGATTCTGCCGCCGCCAGCATGGTGCCGTGCAGCACCACACGACGCTGCGGATAGGTCAAAATCGCGTGGAAATAGTCCGTGGCCTGTGCGCCCGGGCGCAGCTGCGCCAGATCGACCGTCACGCTGACCGGCAGACCAAACAGATTCACCGCCTGATCCAGCAGATGCGGGGCCAGATCGTACCAGATACCGCTGCCCGGACCGGCCTGCTCGCGCCAGCGGTTGCGTACCTGTGGGCGGAAACGATCGAAATGGGATTCGAAGTACGCCACTTCACCCAGCGTCCCTTCGTTCATCAGCGCCTTAAGTGTGAGGAAATCACTGTCCCATCGACGGTTGTGGAACACCGACAGCAGACGTCCCAGACTTTTTGCCAGCGCATCCAGCTCGCGTGCTTGAGACAGCGTCACGGTAAAGGGCTTATCCACCACCACATGCTTACCCGCTTCCAGCGCCGCTTTTGCCAGCGGGAAGTGGGTGTCGTTTGGCGTTGGGATGACGATTAAATCGATATTTGGATCGTTAAACAGGTGCTTAGGTTCAGACACTACCGGAACCGCAGGCCAGTCGGCATGCACTTTCGACGCATCGCTGCTTGAAACCGCCGCCAGTTCCATTCCAGGCGTACCGGCAATCAGCGGTGCGTGAAACGTCTTGCTCGCATAACCATAACCAATTAATCCGACGCGGATTTTGTCACTCATGTCGTTGCCTCTCGTCTTGTCTTTCACTCATTTCACACTATCAACAAGCCTGTCACAACCGTTTTGTAATGGATTACAAAAAGTAAAACAGCACGACTGACCAGCGGTCTTTGTTACAATTATATAACCTGCTGAATTCATACAGAGAAACCGTTCCCAAAGGACTTGCGATAGTGGAAATCGCGCTGTAACATTCTCAATCTGTATTTATGGATAAATCACAAACAAGAATCATGACGTCAATTATCAATCGAATCGTTGAATTAGCAGGATGGGTTGTCCTGGGTGTTTCCGTCATTTTACTCGGCGTTGCCAGCCATATTGATAACTACCAGCCACCAGAACCGGTTGCGGCGTCTCAGACCAAATAAGTTCTGCTGGCAAAAGAGTGACATATCCTGTCAGTTGCCGGTTGCCAGCCACGGTCATCAGAGTTAACCTTCTTCTGCAGGCGTCGTCCGACGCCTGAAACTTTCAAAGAAAACTCCTAATTTAGTCTTAACCCTTAAGTGGGTTGTTTACGTCTTTATTTATCCGTTTATTATTCGAGCGAATTACCCTACTGATAAAATTTACTTTTAAAAATGGAAGCTTATTAAATGACAGTTCAGGATTATTTATTAAAATTTCGCAAGATCAGTTCTCTCGAGAGCCTGGAAAAACTGTTTGATCATTTGAACTACACGCTGACCGATAATCAGGACATCATCAATATGTACCGCGCTGCCGATCATCGTCGCGCAGAGCTGGTTTCCGGCGGTCGTTTGTTCAATATCGGCGAAGTCCCTAAATCAGTTTGGCGCTACGTGCTGTAAGACGGTAGCCATCGGCGCGAAATGTTATATACTCACGCCCCGGTAAATTTGCCGGGTATCATTTCGTGCAGACTGAGGGAGATAACATGACCGCATCGCCTGGAGAAAAAATCGGAGGCTGGTTACTCGCCCCGCTTGCCTGGTTACTGGTGGCTTTGTTAAGCGCATCGCTTGCGCTGCTGCTGTATACAACGGCTCTCGTGACGCCGTATGCGCTTAAGAATCTGACCTCCCAGAGCACAATGAATATTGCGCTGTGGTTTATCTCCTTCGGTTTTGCCATTGCCATGTGGTATTACACCCTTTGGCTGACCATTGCGTTCTTTAAACGCCGTCAGAAAGTGCCTAAGCACTATATTATCTGGCTGCTGATCTCTGTGCTGTTGGCGATCAAGGCCTTTGCCTTTTCACCGGTTTCAGACTTACTGGCTGTGCGCCAGCTGCTGTTCCCGCTGCTGGCCGCCGCGCTTTTCGCGCCCTACTTCAGGCGTTCCGCCCGGGTCAAAAAGACCTTCGTGAACCCGTAATAACCCTACAGTTATCCTGTTGTCGCCCGTTGTGGTTTATCCGATAATAGGCGGCTTTTTTATTTCAGGCTAAATAATGACCGATTACTTACTGCTCTTTGTCGGAACTGTGCTGGTGAATAACTTCGTGCTGGTGAAGTTCCTTGGCCTGTGCCCGTTCATGGGGGTTTCCAAAAAGCTGGAAACCGCAATGGGCATGGGACTGGCAACCACCTTCGTGATGACACTGGCCTCTATTTGCGCATGGTGGATTGATACCTGGATATTGATCCCCCTCGGCCTGATCTATCTGCGCACGCTGGCGTTTATTCTCGTGATTGCCTTTGTGGTGCAGTTTACGGAAATGGTGGTGCGCAAAACCAGCCCGGCGCTCTATCGCCTGCTCGGCATTTTCCTGCCGCTGATTACCACCAACTGCGCCGTGCTCGGCGTGGCGCTGCTCAACATCAACCTTGGGCATAATTTCCTGCAATCGGCCCTGTACGGTTTCTCCGCGGCGGTCGGTTTCTCGCTGGTGATGGTGCTGTTTGCCTCTATTCGTGAACGCATGGCCGCTGCCGATATTCCGGCGCCTTTTCGCGGTAACGCCATTGCACTGGTCACCGCTGGTTTGATGTCTCTGGCCTTTATGGGCTTCAGTGGTCTGGTGAAGTTGTAATGAATGCTATCTGGATTGCCATAGCCGCCATCAGCGTGTTGGGGCTGTTTTTTGGCATTATTCTGGGTTACGCTTCGCGCCGTTTTGCGGTTGAAGGCGATCCTGTCGTCGAAAAAATCGATGACCTCCTGCCGCAAAGCCAGTGTGGGCAATGCGGCTATCCTGGCTGCCGTCCCTATGCTGAGGCGGTAGGCAACGGTGAAAAAATTAACCGCTGTGCGCCGGGTGGCGAAGCCGTGATGTTAAAAATCGCGGCGCTGCTTAACGTCGATCCGCAGCCCGTTGATGGCGACGAGAGCGTACAAGAGCCTGCGCGCGTGCTGGCGGTCATCGACGAAGAAAACTGCATCGGCTGTACCAAGTGTATTCAGGCCTGCCCGGTGGACGCCATTGTTGGCGCAACCCGCGCGATGCACACCGTGATGGCGGATCTTTGTACGGGCTGCAATCTTTGTGTGGCCCCCTGCCCGACGCAATGCATCGAGCTGCGTCCGGTCGAAACGACTCCCGACAGCTGGAAGTGGGATCTTCAAACCATTCCGGTTCGTATAATTCCTGTGGAACACCATGTTTAAGTTATTTTCTGCGTTCAGAAAAGAGAAGATTTGGGATTTCGACGGCGGGATTCATCCGCCAGAGATGAAAACCCAGTCCAGCGGCACGCCGCTGCGCCAGATCCCGTTAGCAAACCGGTTCGTCATGCCGCTGAAACAGCACATCGGTGCGGAAGGCGAGCTGTGCGTGAAAGTCGGTGACAATGTGCTGCGCGGTCAGCAGCTGACCTTTGGACGCGGACGTATGCTCCCGGTCCACGCACCGACCTCCGGGAAAGTGGTGGCGATTGCCCCTCACACGGTTCCCCACCCTTCGGCACTGGCCGAATTAAGCGTCATGATCGAGCCGGACGGTGAAGACCGCTGGATCGACCGCGACGGCTGGAGCGATTACCGCGCTCAGACTCGCGAAGCTCTGATCGAGCGCATCCACCAGTTCGGCGTAGCCGGTCTTGGCGGCGCAGGCTTCCCGACCGGCACCAAGCTTCGCGGTGGTGGCGATAAGATTCAGACCCTGATTATCAACGCCGCAGAGTGCGAACCTTACATCACCGCTGATGATCGCCTGATGCAGGACTGCGCCGCGCAGGTCGTCGAAGGGATTCGCATCCTCGCCCATATTTTACAGCCGCGCGAAGTGCTGATCGGCATTGAAGATAACAAGCCGCAGGCGATCTCCATGCTGCGTGCGGTGCTGGCGGGCAGCCACGACATTGGCCTGCGCGTTATTCCCACTAAATACCCGTCCGGCGGCGCAAAACAGCTGACGCAAATTCTGACCGGGAAACAGGTTCCGCACGGCGGCCGCTCTTCTGACATTGGCGTGCTGATGCAGAACGTCGGTACGGCTTACGCGGTGAAACGCGCGGTGATCGACGGGGAACCGTTGACCGAACGCGTAGTGACGCTCACCGGCGAGTCCGTTTCGCAGCCGGGTAACGTCTGGGCGCGTCTGGGTACGCCGGTGCGTCATTTGCTGGAGCAGGCCGGGTTCTGTCCTGGCAGCGATCAAATGGTCATTATGGGCGGGCCGCTGATGGGCTTTACCCTCCCCTGGCTGGACGTTCCGGTCGTCAAAATCACCAACTGCCTGCTGGCCCCTTCCGCAAGCGAGATGGGCGAAGAGCAGGAAGAAAAAGGCTGTATCCGCTGTAGCGCCTGCGCCGACGCCTGTCCGGCCGATCTGCTGCCGCAGCAGTTGTACTGGTTCAGCAAAGGGCAGCTGCACGATAAAGCCACAGCCCACAACCTGGCCGACTGCATTGAGTGCGGGGCCTGCGCCTGGGTCTGCCCAAGCAGCATTCCGCTGGTGCAGTATTTCCGTCAGGAAAAAGCCGAGATCTACGCCATTTCGCTGGAAGACAAACGTGCCGCCGAAGCCAAAGCCCGCTTTGAAGCGCGTCAGGCGCGTCTTGAGCGTGAGAAACTGGCGCGTCAGGAACGTCATAAAAAGGCTGCCGTTCAGCCAGCCGAAAAAGATCAGGATGCCATTAACGCCGCGCTCGCGCGGGTGCGTGAGAAGAAAGCCTCTGCCGCACAGCCGGTGATCATTCCGGCCGGTGAAAAACCAGACAACAGCGAAGCCATCGCCGCACGTGAAGCGCGCAAAGCACAGGCCCGCGCCCGTCAGGCAGAAAAAGCCCAGGACGCACAGCCGAACGCTGAGAGCGATCCGCGCAAAGCCGCCGTTGAAGCAGCCATTGCCCGCGCCAAAGCGCGTAAAGCGGAGCAACAGGAAAAGAGCGTCGAACAGGAACCATCTGTCGATCCGCGCAAAGCCGCCGTTGAGGCCGCCATTGCCCGCGCCAAAGCGCGTAAAGCGGAGCAACAGGACAAGAGCGTCGAACAGGAACCAACTGTCGATCCGCGCAAAGCCGCCGTTGAGGCCGCGATTGCTCGCGCGAAAGCGCGTAAAGCGGAACAACAGGAAAAGAGCGTCGAGCAGGAACCGCCTGTCGATCCGCGCAAAGCGGCCGTTGAAGCCGCCATTGCCCGTGCAAAAGCGCGTAAAGCGGCCCAGCAGGACCCCGAACCCGCCGCCAATGACGACCCACGCAAAGCCGCAGTCGCCGCCGCGATTGCACGCGTTCAGGCTAAGAAAGCCGCACAGCAGGCAGTAAACGAGGATTAAATGGTTTTCAGAATCGCAAGTTCCCCTTACACCCATAACCAGCGCCAGACGTCGCGCATTATGATGCTGGTCTGCCTGGCGGCCTTACCGGGCATTGCCGTGCAGCTCTGGTTTTTTGGCTGGGGGACGCTGTTTCAGATTGTTCTCGGCTGCGTCAGTGCGCTGGCCGCCGAAGCGCTGGTGCTTAAGCTTCGAAAAATGCCTGTTCCCCGCATTCTCGCCGATAACTCAGCCCTGCTGACGGGCCTGTTACTGGCGATCAGTATTCCGCCGTTTTCCCCCTGGTGGATGGTGGTGCTGGGCACCGTTTTCGCGGTTATTATTGCCAAACAGCTGTACGGCGGCCTGGGGCATAACCCGTTTAACCCGGCGATGATCGGCTATGTGGTCTTGCTGATCTCCTTCCCGGTGCAGATGACCAGTTGGCTGCCGCCGCACGAGATTGCCGCGACGGTACCGGGATTTATGGATGCGCTTCAGGTGATCTTCACCGGCCACACGGCAACGGGTGGCGACATGACCACCCTGCGCATGGGCGTGGATGGTATCAGCCAGGCGACGCCGCTCGACACCTTTAAAACGTCGTTGCATGCCGGTCACAGCGTTGAGCAGATCATGACGTACCCAATCTACAGCGGCGTGCTGGCGGGCGCTGGCTGGCAGTGGGTTAATATCGCCTATCTGTTGGGCGGCGTGTTCCTGCTGTGGAAGAAGACGATTCGCTGGCACATTCCGGTCAGCTTTCTGGTGACGCTGACGATCTGCGCCACGCTCGGCTGGATGTTCTCGTCCGAGCCGCTGCCAAGCCCGCAGATGCATCTGCTCTCCGGTGCAACCATGCTGGGTGCTTTCTTTATCCTGACCGACCCGGTGACCGCATCGACCACCAACCGTGGACGCCTCATTTTTGGCGCGCTGGCGGGGCTGCTGGTCTGGCTGATCCGCAGTTTTGGCGGCTATCCGGATGGCGTGGCGTTCGCCGTACTGCTGGCCAATATCACGGTGCCGCTCATCGACTACTACACGCGTCCTCGCGTGTATGGCCACCGCTAAGGGATTCGCCATGCTGAAAACAATGCAAAAACACGGCGTGACGCTGGCGATCTTCGCCGCTGCCCTGACGGGGCTGACCGCGCTGGTGAATGAAATGACCAAAACGACGATTGATGAACAGGCATCGAAACAACAAAAGGCGCTGTTCGATCAGGTGATCCCGTCAGATTTCTACGATAATGACCTGCAGAAAAGCTGCTTTATCGTGCAGGCACCGCAGTTAGGCAAAGGTGAACACCGCGTTTTCATCGCCCGTAAAGGGGATACCGCCGTGGGTGCCGTGATGGAAGCGACCGCACCGGACGGCTACTCTGGCGCAATTCAACTGCTGGTCGGCACCGACTTCTCTGGTACGGTTCTCGGCACCCGTGTAACGCAGCACCACGAAACGCCAGGGCTTGGGGATAAAATCGAGCTTCGCCTCAGCGACTGGATTTTACATTTTGCCGGAAAATTGATTCACGATGAGAATGACACCGCCTTTGCCGTCAAAAAAGACGGCGGTGAGTTCGACCAGTTTACCGGCGCGACCATTACCCCACGCGCCGTGGTGAATGCGGTGAAACGCGCGGGGCTGTACGCCGAAACGCTGCCTGCGCAAATCAACAATCTTCCCGCCTGTGAGGAGTAATCATGAGCCAGGTTAAAGAGGTTATTGTCCAGGGTCTCTGGAAAAACAACTCCGCGCTGGTCCAGCTGCTGGGGATGTGCCCGCTGCTGGCGGTGACATCCACTGCCACGAACGCCCTCGGCCTTGGACTGGCGACCACGCTGGTGCTGACCCTGACCAACCTGTCGATCTCCGCCCTGCGTCGCTGGACGCCGTCAGAGATTCGTATTCCGATTTACGTGATGATCATCGCCTCGGTGGTGAGTATCGTGCAGATGCTGATCAACGCCTACGCGTTCGGCCTTTATCAGTCGCTGGGGATTTTTATTCCGCTGATCGTAACCAACTGTATCGTCGTAGGCCGCGCAGAAGCTTTCGCGGTGAAGAACGATCCGCTGATCTCGGCGCTGGATGGCTTTTCTATCGGCATGGGTGCCACCTGCGCGATGTTTGTGCTGGGCTCAATGCGTGAGATCCTCGGTAACGGTACCCTGTTTGACGGCGCTGACGCACTGCTGGGCGGCTGGGCGAAGGCCCTGCGTATTGAGGTCTTCCACACGGATACGCCGTTCCTGCTGGCGATGCTGCCGCCGGGCGCATTTATTGGCCTTGGTATGATGCTGGCGTTAAAATACCTCATTGATGAGAAGCGTAAACGCCGCGCCGCCGAGCGTAGCGTGCAGGAAGGACTCCCTGAGAAGGCTGTATGAATAAAGAGAAACGCATCACGATCCTGACTCGTCTGCGTGATAACGACCCGCATCCGACAACGGAGCTGAATTTCAACTCCCCTTTTGAGCTGCTGATCGCGGTGCTGCTCTCCGCCCAGGCCACCGACGTGAGCGTCAACAAAGCGACGGCGAAGCTCTACCCTGTCGCCAATACGCCGCAGGCGATGCTGGAGCTGGGCGTGGACGGCGTGAAGTCGTACATCAAAACCATTGGCCTGTTTAACAGCAAGGCCGAGAACGTGATTAAAACCTGCCGTATCCTGCTGGAACAGCACGGCGGCGAAGTGCCGGAAGACAGAGCCGCGCTGGAAGCGCTGCCTGGCGTGGGGCGTAAAACCGCCAACGTGGTGCTCAATACCGCTTTCGGCTGGCCGACCATTGCTGTCGATACGCATATTTTCCGCGTCTGTAACCGCACGAATTTCGCACCGGGCAAGAATGTTGAGCAGGTTGAAGAAAAGCTGCTGAAGGTGGTACCGGCGGAGTTTAAAGTGGATTGCCACCACTGGCTGATCCTGCACGGACGTTATACCTGTATCGCCCGTAAACCCCGCTGCGGTTCGTGTCTGATCGAAGATTTATGCGAATATAAAGAGAAAGTGTACGCCTGAATTTCCGTCACCTACCTCCTCTGCTCAATATATCAATCCCTTACTAAAGGAAGGTCTAACCGTAAACCTTCCTTTTGCCCATTTATTATCCGCTTCGTTCACTTTCAGACCTCTTGATTGTTCGGTTCATTAACACCCTGGCAGGTTAATTGTTTTTTCGTCAGCGAAATTTTCTATACATCTGTGATCGCGATCACTCTGATAACGTCATGTTGGATTTTTGTATATAAAAACCCACTAAGCCCTTGCGTGAACAAGCTATGACCGATCGTTCACAACAGATTAAACCAGTTGATTTTCAGAATATGGACCATATCACTGCCACAATGACCATATAGCAGAACATATCGCCATACAGCCCTTTTTTACGGGTCTCAGTAGTGAAAAAAACCACCAATTCTCATGCTGAAAGATTTAACGCTAAATAACATTTGTCTGACCCGCGTATTATACCACTGTGGTTATATGTAACAGAGTATTACAAACACCTTGCCAGATGGGTCAGGATAGTGAACATTACCCGCCGTTTCCCCTCCCAATATAACTATAAGGCGAATGGACTCCGGTCAATTACGCTATGAACACCCCCGTTAATATGGGATGTAAAAAAAGAGGTATATGTGTCTACTGCAAACAATAAACCAACAGAAGAGAGCGTAAGTTTAAACGCTTTCAAACAGCCTAAAGCGTTCTATCTCATCTTCTCTATCGAGTTATGGGAGCGTTTTGGCTTTTACGGCCTGCAAGGGATTATGGCTGTTTACCTGGTTAAACAACTGGGTATGTCCGAAGCGGATTCAATCACGCTGTTCTCCTCTTTCAGTGCACTGGTTTACGGCCTGGTCGCCGTCGGCGGCTGGTTAGGCGATAAAGTTCTTGGCACCAAACGCGTGATCATGCTCGGCGCCATCGTTCTGGCTGTCGGCTATGCGCTGGTTGCGTGGTCCGGTCACGATGCTGCGGTTGTCTACATGGGTATGGCGACAATTGCGGTTGGTAACGGGCTGTTCAAAGCGAACCCGTCCTCCCTGCTTTCTACCTGCTACAGCAAAGATGACCCGCGTCTCGACGGTGCATTCACCATGTACTACATGTCGGTGAACATCGGTTCCTTCTTCTCTATGCTGGCAACACCGTGGCTGGCAGCGAAGTTCGGCTGGAGCGTAGCGTTCTCACTCTCCGTTGTCGGTATGCTGATCACCGTGGTTAACTTTGCCTTCTGCAAACGCTGGGTCAAAGACTACGGCTCTAAACCTGACTTCGAACCGGTTCATATGGGCAAACTGCTGGCGACTATCGTGGGCGTTGTGATCCTCGCTACCATCGCCACCTGGCTGCTGCACAACCAGGGCGTTGCTCGCGCGGTACTGGGCGTGGTTGCTCTGGGTATCATCTGCATCTTCGCGAAAGAAGCGTTCGCTATGCAGGGCGCTGCGCGTCGTAAGATGATTGTGGCCTTCATTCTGATGCTGCAGGCGATTGTCTTCTTCGTGCTGTACAGCCAGATGCCAACCTCCCTGAACTTCTTCGCCATTCGTAACGTTGAGCACGCCATTCTGGGTATCGCGTTCGAACCTGAGCAGTTCCAGGCACTGAACCCTTTCTGGATCATGATTGGTAGCCCGATTCTGGCCGCTATCTACAACAAGATGGGCGACCGTCTGCCGATGCCGCACAAATTTGCCATCGGTATGGTGCTGTGCTCTGGCGCATTCCTGGTACTGCCGCTGGGCACTAAGTTCGCGACCGACGCGGGTATCGTGTCTGTTAACTGGCTGATTCTGAGCTACGCGCTGCAGTCTATCGGTGAGCTGATGATCTCGGGTCTGGGTCTGGCAATGGTTGCACAGCTGGTTCCACAGCGTCTGATGGGCTTCATCATGGGTAGTTGGTTCCTGACTACTGCGGGTGCCGCTATCATCGCAGGTAAAATTGCAAACCTGATGGCCGTTCCGGAAAACGTCACCGACCCTCTGGTCTCCCTGGAAGTGTACGGTCGCGTATTCATGCAGATCGGTATCGCCACCGCAATTATCGCCGTGCTGATGCTGCTGACTGCACCTAAACTGAATCGTATGACCCAGGACGACGACAAAACCGCTAAAGCGACGGATACCGCTACCGCGTAATTGTCATCGGGAAACGACTGAAGAGAAGCCGCTAACTGTGCGTTAGCGGCTTTTTTTTTATTCTGCCGCGCATTACCATGACCCCAATCTCAGCAAAAAGGAGTTACCGATGAAACTGTTCTACAAACCAGGCGCATGCTCTCTTGCTTCACACATCACCCTGCGCGAGAGCGGCAAGGATTTCACGCTCGATAGCGTCGACCTTATGAAAAAGCGTCTGGAGAATGGCGAGGATTATTTCGCGATTAACCCGAAAGGACAGGTTCCGGCTCTGGCGCTGGACGACGGCACGTTGCTCACTGAAGGCGTCGCCATTATGCAGTTCCTGGCCGATTCAGTACCCGATCGCCATCTGCTGGCACCGACGGGCAGCATTTCCCGCTATAAAACCCTCGAGTGGCTGAACTACATCGCGACTGAGCTGCACAAAGGCTTCACGCCGCTGTTCCGTCCGGACACCCCTGAAGAGTACAAACCGACCGTTCGTGCCCTGCTGGAGAAAAAACTGCAGTACGTTAATGACGCCCTGAAAGACGATCAGTGGATTTGCGGCCAGCGCTTTACCATTGCTGACGCTTATCTGTTTACGGTTCTGCGCTGGGCGCGGGCAGTGAAGCTGAATATGGAAGGATTAAGCCATATTGCGTCGTATATGGAACGCATGGCGGCACGTCCGGGCGTGGCGGCGGCGCTGAAAGCGGAAGGGTTGAACTAAGATATCTCTGCATTGCCCGGCGGCGCTGCGCGCTTGCCGGGCACTGTTTTTAAAGCTGCGTCGCGCTAAAGTAGTGCTCCGGCTTCGCAATACGCTCCTGCGCCGCCACGACCTGCAACTCATACTCATCCATCTGTTTCGTCGCGATCATGATTTCATAGACCGCTGCGGTCACATGCTCCAGCGCGTCGCGCAGGGATGCGCCCTGCAACAGTTTCACCAGCAGTAAACCACTCGTCACATCACCCACGCCCACCGGCTGGCGAGCGCCAAAGTCCACCAGCGGACGGCTGATATGCCAGGCGTCATCTTTCGTCACCAGCAGCATTTCAAAGCGGTCCGGGCTAAACCCCGCGCGCGCCAGATGTTTTACCAGCACAATCTCCGGTCCCTGAGCTATCAGCTCACGTGACGCTGTCACGGCTTCTTCTACGCTGTTCACCGGATGCTCGCAGAGAATTTCCAGTTCGATGAGATTTGGCGCGATGATATCGCTTGCCGGCATCGCATGACGCACATGAAACTCCGCCACACCCGGCGCCACGATGCACCCTTTTTCCGGATGGCCCATCACCGGATCGCAGAAAAATTTGGCCGACGGGTTCGCCGCTTTAACCTGACGTACGATACCCAGGATATGTTCGCCCTGCTCCGCCGATCCCAGATAACCGCTTAAAACGGCGTCACAGCGCTTTAGCTGATCGATATCCGCGATACCCTGCACAATCTCCGTCAAATGCGATGCAGGCAGCACGCAGCCTGTCCATTTACCGTATTGTGTGTGATTGGAGAACTGAACGGTGTTGAGCGGCCAGACGTTGGCCCCAAGGCGGCGCATCGGGAACTCTGCGGCGCTATTGCCGGCATGGCCAAAAACAACGTGGGACTGAATGGCGAGGATGTTATTCATTTTTCTTACCACAACCCTGAAAAAATAAAGGGGCGTGGTTTCCCACGCCCCTCAAACACTTGTGATTACTTCCAGCAAACCAGACAGTAATTCTTCTTACCGCGACGCAGCAGGGTGTAGCGCCCGTACAGACGATCGCTTTCTGCGAAGGTGTATTCCGGATCGGCCTGCTTCTCACCGTTGATGGTGATGGCATTGGAGGCGATGGTCTTACGCGCCTGACCACGGGACGGCTGCAGCTCGGAATCGACCAGCGCCTGCATCAGATCGGCGCCCTTTTCCATCTCAACCATTGGCACGCCATCCTGCGCCAGCTGCTCGAAATCTTCCACGCTCAGATCGCTCAGGGTGCCGTTAAACAGACTGGCAGTAATGCGTTTCGCCGCCGCCAGACCGTCTTCACCGTGAACCAGGCTGGTGACCTGATCGGCCAGCACATACTGTGCGCGAGGCGCTTTACCGCTGTTCTTGTCTTCTTCTTCCAGAGCATTGATCTCTTCGATGTCCATGAAAGTGAAGAACTTCAGGAAGCGATAAACGTCCGCATCGGCGGTGTTGATCCAGAACTGGTAGAATTTGTACGGGCTGGTTTTCTTCGGATCCAGCCAGACTGCGCCGCCTTCGGTTTTACCGAACTTGGTGCCATCAGCTTTAGTGATAAGCGGTACGGTCAGACCGAATACCTGGTTCTGATGCAGACGACGCGTCAGGTCGATACCGGACGTGATGTTGCCCCACTGGTCAGAGCCACCAATCTGCAGCGCCACGCCGTGCAGTTTGTTCAGACAGGCGAAGTCATAACCCTGCAGCAGGTTGTAGGAGAACTCGGTAAAGGAGATGCCCTGATCGTCACGGTTCAGACGCTGCTTCACCGCTTCTTTGTTGATCATCTGATTAACGGAGAAGTGCTTGCCGATATCACGCAGGAAGGTCAGCACGTTCATGTTGCCAAACCAGTCGTAGTTGTTGGCAGCAATCGCAGAGTTTTCACCGCAATCGAAGTCGAGGAATGGCGCAACCTGCTTGCGAATTTTGTCCACCCACTCCTGCACGGTATCTTCCGTATTCAGTTTACGCTCGGCGGCTTTAAAGCTTGGGTCACCAATCAGACCGGTTGCACCACCCACCAGCGCCACAGGCTTATGGCCCATCTGCTGGAAGCGTTTCAGGCATAACAATGGAACAAGATGCCCCAAGTGCAAGCTGTCAGCGGTGGGATCGAAGCCGCAATAGAGCGCGATCGGGCCTTGCGCCAGTCGCTCTGCTAACGCTACTTCGTCCGTCACCTGGGCCACCAGGCCCCGCTCTTGCAATTGTTTAATCAAGTTACTGCTTGCCATCAAATTCTCCATGTATAAACGACTGCACCTCTGTCGGTACACGACTTTTCGCCTAGCGCGAAAGAGACATAGAATAAAGCGCCAGCCCATCCAGCGCTAGCGCTTAAAACAACAAATTTCGAGGATTACGGGGCCAGTCGGTCGATTTTCCACGCGTCGTTGTCGCGCTGGTATAAAAAGCGGTCATGCAGACGGTGTTCGCCCCCCTGCCAGAACTCCATCTGCTCGATGGGAACGCGGAACCCCCCCCAGAAGCTTGGCAGAGGCACTTCGCCCTGCTGGAATTTTTGTTTTAGCTCGAGGAATTTGCTCTCCAGCACGCCACGTGCCGAAATGCGGCTCGATTGTTTCGAAACCCAGGCGCCAATCTGGCTGTCGCGAGGACGGCTGTGGAAATACTTCAGCACTTCGAGCGTTGAGAGGCGTTCGACTTTCCCTGTCACCATCACCTGACGCTCCAGCATGTGCCACGGGAACAGCAGGCTGATGCGCGGATTGTTTTCCAGATGGTGAGCTTTACGGCTGCCGAGGTTGGTATAAAACACCAGCCCTTTTTCGTCGTAATGTTTCAGCAGAACGATACGCTGGTAGGGCTGGCCGTTCTCATCGACGGTGGCGACGACCATGGCGGTCGGATCGGCCAGTTTGGCCTCACAGGCCTGTTTCAGCCAGCGCTCAAAAAGTACGAGGGGTTCAGCGGGAAGATCCTGGCGACGCAGGCCGCCTTTGGTGTACTCACGGCGCAGATGCGCAATTTGCTGCAATTCATCGTTATCTGACATGGCGTTAGCTGAAATTAGAATTGGGTGGCGCTATTGTGCGCCGCCCCTGTAAAAATCTCAACGCTTCGGATTTTGCAGCACGCAGTTGTTGAGCACTACGCGGTCGCGTTTGTAGACGGTGGCATCGTCACCTTTGGACCAGAATACATAGATGCCGTCCGTGTAACGCGCACCGGAGGCGGACATGCCCTGTTTCAGGTTCAGCATTTTATTGTCGTAGATGAAACTGGCTTCCTGACGCGGATTATTGAGCTTCACGGTCAGTGGTTTTTCATCACAGCGATACTCGAGGGTGTCGGTATTGAGGCGATCGACAACCTGGTTGTAGTAGCTACAGCCCGCGAGTAAGAGAGGGGCAAACGTAAGAAGAAGTTTTTTCATGAGCCTGTTCCGAAGACTATCCTGGTCATGGAGGGTGAAGTCACCCTCCTGTATTCCTTTCGATTTTAACGGCAACGGGCAGGGCTGGAATTCAGTTAACTCTGATTATGCCGTGGATTGGCCGGAAAAATCGCCCCCAGTACGCTGGCTTCGCGCGCACCGGTAACGGAAGGCAGATTCCCCGGCAGACCGGCGACCGTGCGCCAGGCAAGCCAGGCGAAGGCCAGGGCTTCCATATCGTCGCCGCTGATGCCTGCCGCATCGGTAGTGGTCACCTCGGTGCCCGGTAACAGCCCGGCGAGGCGCGCCATCACCAGCGGATTTCGGCTGCCACCGCCGCACACCAGCAGTCGCTCGCAGCCGCCGCTCAGCAAAACTTGCTCAGAAATCGAGATTGCCGTCAGTTCCACCAGCGTCGCCTGTACATCCTGCGGGGCCAGCGCCGGGAACTGCGCCAGCTGGCGCTCAAGCCAGCCGTAATTAAAATATTCGCGCCCCGTACTTTTTGGCGCAGGCGCGGCGAAATAGGGATCGCTCAGCATCGTTTGCAGCAGTGGAATAATGACTTTTCCCTCGCACGCCCACTGCGCGTCTTTGTCGTACGCTTTGCCACGCTGACGCCAGATCCAGGCGTCCATCAGCATATTGCCAGGCCCGGTATCGTAACCGCGCACCGGTCGCCCAGGAATGAGCATCGACAAATTGGCGATGCCACCAATGTTCAGCACCATGCGACGTTCATCCGGATGTGCCAGCAGCGCCTGGTGAAACGCAGGAACCAGCGGCGCGCCCTGCCCGCCAAGGGCGATATCGCGACGGCGGAAATCTCCCACGACCGTCACACCGGTTTTGGCGACGATCTGATTATTATCGCCAATTTGCATCGAATGCGGCGCGTCTCCAAGCGGTTCATGCCACACGGTTTGCCCATGACAGCCAATCGCCACGATGTCCTTTGGCTGAAGATTTTCCTGTTGCATGAGCGCCAGCACCGCATCGGCAAACAGCGATCCCAGCTGCACATCGAGCCGCCCCAGTTGCGAAAGGGTCAGCTGCTGTCCCTGGCAAATGCTCAGAATCGCTTCTTTCAGTTCAACGGGAATCGGCCAGCTCAGGCTTGCCTGCTGCGCCACCATGTTTTCATCAATTGCAGCAAGGACAACATCGACTCCGTCAAGACTGGTGCCTGACATGACACCGATATAACGACCCGATTTCATGCGCTTTCCTTAGGTTATCTGGGCTTGGGGTCACCACTCCACCATAAATGAAGGGGTATTTCTATGACCGGCTAATATTTTTTAACAATGTCCGATCTCAAGCACCCCGCCTCTTCCGTTTATGTCTCGTTAAGTCAAATTCAAGTACAATTTTCCTATTGTTAGTGCAAAGATATGATCTATGGCTCTCAATGCCATATAATTTAGCCATAACGGATGCTCAGTTTGAGCGTTGTTGGTGAACAGGAGATTCAAATGATTTTACGTGTACTGGGCGTTTCACTGATTGGTTTAACACTGGCTGGCTGCGTGAATAACGATTCCCTTTCGGGTGATGTTTACACCGCCTCCGAAGCCAAGCAAGTTCAGAACGTCACTTACGGTACTGTTGTTAACGTTCGCCCGGTTCAGATCCAGGGTGGCGATGACAACAACGTGATTGGCGCGATTGGTGGTGCTGTGCTGGGTGGCTTCCTGGGTAACACCGTCGGTGGTGGCACCGGACGTTCTCTGGCGACTGCCGCAGGTGCTGTTGCGGGTGGCGTAGCGGGTCAGGGTGTTCAGGGTTCAATGAACAAAACCCAGGGCGTTGAGCTGGAAATCCGTAAAGACGACGGCAACACCATCATGGTTGTGCAGAAACAGGGTAAAACCCAGTTTGCTAGCGGCCAACGTGTGGTCCTGGCAAGCAACGGTAGCCAGGTGACTGTATCCCCACGCTAATTCCATAATGGATGTGGCCTCAGGGTCACATCCATTACTCTTGAATGCATTCCGATTAATTAATCCGCTAAAACATATTCATCGTGTGAATTAATTACTTCCCCTTCTCTTGTTCCCGCGCAAAGTATTTCATCTCTCATTACATTATCCTCCGCGCTCATCTTCTTTTCTTAATAAAGTATTATCTGTCAGTTAACAACCGTATGATCGTGATAAACCGATATCTGGGAAACCGCTACGTTTCCTTCTCGCTTGCCTGTCTGGTCTTTTATGGAATATTACATACTCTTTATTTAAAAACAGAGAGTATTATTCCGAGCCTTTCGCCATTAATTTTTCCTACGCTAACGATATTTCTTTTAGTCTTTCATCTGTTTATTGCCTTTTTTATGCTGATGAAATACTGGTGCGATAAAAACCGGATTTTCCTGCTCGCCATCGCCTTTGCCTTCGCGGGCTCCGCGGTGCTGATGCTGGGGACGCTGAGCAGCTTCCCGGCGTGGCTCACCTCGTTCGGCCTGCATCGCATTAATTATAACGACGCGATGATTTTCTTCATGTTCCGCAACGCGATGATGGCCTTCCTGATCACATGCGCGGCGGTACTTTACACCCTGCGCCATCATGTATTACCGCGCCGCGTAAATGTAATTATTATTATCTGTTTATTTCTGTTTACCGTTTCAATGATTACTCTGGCGTGGATATATTCGAGCCACAGCACATTACTTTCGATAGATCTGGTCAGTAATGACACCCGGCAGATGACAATATTATGGAATCAAGTGATTAATCTCATTCTGATTATTTTCTGGATTGTCACTTTAATCACCATGCTGGTCATCACGCGTCTGCGTAATGAATTTTGGGTCAGCGGCAGCTTTTTGTGTGTCTGCTATATGATTACGCTGGTCACCCTGTTTGCCAGTGATTATGTGGGGGGATTTGCCTGGTACAGCTCGCGTCTGTTTGAAACGACCGCCACGTTGCTGATTATTTTTACCCTGCTGCACGATGTCTTCAGTCTCTACCGCGATTCCCATCTTAAATATCAGCAGTCTTATCAGAACTCGATTCGCGATGCCCTGACGCGTCTCTACAACCGCAGCTACTTCTACGAATCCTTGAACCATTTGCTCAGAACCACCAGCGCCAGTAAACCCGTGTCGGTGATTGTCAGCGATCTCGATCGCTTCAAGCGTATCAACGACACTTACGGTCATCTGCAAGGCGACAAAGTGCTGCAGTTTGTTGCCAATCTGCTGATGGATTCGGTACGTCCTCAGGATATTGCCGCGCGCATCGGCGGTGAAGAGTTTGTCTTGCTGCTGGCGAATACCCCGCCAGAGGCGGCACGCCAGGTGGCCGAGCGGATCCGTATCCTGCTGAGCAGTTTCGATCGTGAAACCACCCACGGACAGCTTCCGGAGCCAATCACTATTAGCATGGGCGTGTATACCGCGACGTCATCTGCGGTTACAGCTGAAGAGTGCGTCGAGCGTGCGGATAAGGCGATGTATGAGGCTAAAGAGACGGGGCGCAACCGGGTGGTGGTGTACCGTTAAAAAGAAAGCCTTGCGATGCAAGGCTTTGTCATGACGTCAGTCGCGGGTTTGCAGCTCATTGATGTTTTGCTCAAGGCGAGCAATCATATCAATCAGCTGTTCCAGCTCGGCCGGTGAAATCCCGGAGAGGATCTCCCCCCGCGTTTTGCTGATCACCGCTTCCATCTCAGTGATGATAGGCGCTGCCTTTTCCGTCAGTTTAATGCGTTTAGCACGGCGATCGCTGGCGCAGGTTTGCCGGGAAATCAGCCCCTTCTCCTCCAGCTGATCGAGCGTACGCACCAGGGATGGCTGCTCAATGCCAATCGCTTTGGCCAGTTGAATTTGTGACTGATCGGGCGGCAACTGATGAATGTTATGCAGCGTGACCCAATGCGTCTGTGTCAATTCCAGAGGTTTCAGGCGATGGTCAATCAGAGCACGCCAGATGCGTACCAACCTTGCCAGATCAGAACCTAATGGCGATTCCAATTTCATCTCCTTATAATTAGCTTGCTAAGTTATTATACTGATTTTAGAATAGTGTGCAGCATTTATATTGGCAAAACAAATGCAATACTGCATTCATCAATTCCGAACGGATCATTTACACTTAATGAAGACACTTCATTGTGTTAACACTGCTCCCTCACCACTGCAAAGGATCTCTGCTCGTGAAGTTCTCTACTAGCTCCGCGGGGTTACCCCTTCAGGACCTGATTGTCGGTGCGTCTGTCTATTTTCCCCCGATTTTCAAAGCCGTTATGCTGGGCTTTCTGATCTGGCTTATGGCTCACCGGCTGCTTCGCGACTGGATGTACTCCGGCGAAATCTGGCACCCCATGCTGATGGATCTTTCGCTGTTTACACTTTCCGTCTGTCTCGCTCTGGCTCTGTTGATTGCGTGGTGAATATGTCGCTGAAAACCCTTAAATATTTCTCCAGCCTGTTGGTTCTGGCTCTGGCACTGGTCGCGGGCTGGTGGCTATGGAATTTTTACATGCAGTCGCCGTGGACGCGCGATGGCAAAGTCCGCGCCGAGCAGGTCAGCATTACGCCGCAGGTCTCCGGGAGCATCACGTCTTTGCTGGTGAAAGATAACCAGCGGGTGAAGGCGGGAGACGTACTCTTTCGCATCGATGAGACACCGTTTCATATCGCGGTACTGAACGCCCAGGCGCAGCTGGCAAAAGCGCAGTCCGACCTGGCGAAAGCCAACAATGAAGCCAATCGCCGCCGCCACCTGCCGCAAAACTTTATCTCTGCTGAAGATCTCGATACCGCGAACATCAACGTCAAAGCCATGCAGGCCAGCGTTGAGGTGGCAGAAGCTACGCTGAAACAAGCCCAGTGGCAGCTCACGCAAACGGTCGTTAAAGCGCCCGTTGACGGATGGGTAACCAATCTTTCCACCCGCGAGGGGAACTACGCCACTCAGGGGCAGCCGGTCTTTGCGCTGGTAGACAGCCACTCGTTCTACGTTGTCGGCTATTTCGAAGAGACAAAGCTTCGCCATATTCAGGAAGGCGCACCGGCGCAGATCACGCTTTACAGCGGCTCCACCCGGTTACAGGGTCACGTCTCCAGCATTGGTCGCGCCATTTACGATCAGAGTGTCGAGACCGACTCCGGCCTTGTGCCCGACATCAAACCTAACGTGCCGTGGGTGCGCCTCGCCCAGCGCGTTCCGGTCCGCGTGGAGTTTGATAAACTCCCGGCAGACATCACGCTGGTCTCCGGCACAACCTGCACCGTCTCGATCGGAACGCGCTGATGGACCTCTCTGCTTTCTCCTGGCGCAAAATGCCGTGGTTCAAAGCAACCCCTGCGCAGTGGCGATATGCCCTGCGCAACGGCATCGCCATGTGTCTGGCCCTTTCGGTGGCCTATTATCTGAATCTGGATGAGCCTTACTGGGCGATGACCTCAGCGGCGGTGGTCAGTTTTCCTACCGTCGGAGGGGTGATCAGTAAAAGTCTCGGGCGTGTCGCGGGCAGCCTGCTGGGGGCCACGGCGGCGCTGATTATCGCCGGGCACACGCTCAACGATCCCTGGCTCTTTTTGCTAAGCATGGCCGCTTGGCTGGGCTTGTGTACCTGGGCCTGCGCCCATTTTACCAATAATGTGGCCTACGCGTTCCAGCTCGCCGGTTATACGGCGGCGATTATCGCCTTTCCGGTAGTCAACATTCTGGATACCACCGAGCTATGGGATATCGCTCAGGCACGCGTGTGCGAAGTGATCATCGGTATCCTCTGCGGCGGCGTGATGATGATGATTCTGCCCAGCACCTCGGACGGAACAACGCTTATCACCGCCCTGAAAACCATGCATGCTCGCCTGCTTGAGCACGCAAGTTTACTCTGGCAGCCTGACTCCAGCGACGCGATCCGCCTTGCCCATGAGAAAGTCATCGGGCTGATCCTGACGATGAACCTGCTGCGTATTCAGGCGTTCTGGAGCCATTACCGTTTTCGTCGCCAGAACACGTTGCTGAACTATCTTCTTCACCAGCAATTGAGGATGACCAGCGCCCTCTCCGGCCTGCGCAGGATGTTACTCAACTGGCCAAATCCGCCGGAAAACACGCGGGAAGTGATCGACCGTCTGCTGGCGGCGCTCGCTAACCCGCAAACCGATATCCTTACGGTGGCACGGATTATTGCCCCTCTCGCCCCGACGGATGAGTTTGACTACCGCCATCGCGCCTTCTGGCAGCGGCTGCTCTATTTCTGTCGTTTATATCTGCGCAGCAGCCGCTGGATCAGAGCCGTTGAGGAAGCCACGCCCATAACCGAATTCGCGGTGCCGGGCAGCCCGGCGCTGACCCGTCATACGGATAATATCGAAGCGCTCTGGAGCGGATTTCGCACCTTTTGCGCCCTGATGCTGGTGGGCGCATGGAGCATTACGACACAATGGGAATCCGGCTCGGCGGCGTTGACTCTGGCGGCAATCAGCTGCGTGCTTTACTCCGTGGCAGCTTCCCCCTTCAACTCCCTCACGCTGCTGTTGCGCACGCTGGTGCTGCTCTCGCTGTTCAGTTTCGCGGTGAAATTCGGGCTGATGGTGCAGATCACCGATCTATGGCAGTTCCTGCTGTTCCTGTTTCCGCTGCTCACGACCATGCAGTTGCTGAAATTGCAGATGCCAAAACTCGCCGGATTGTGGGGGCAGCTGATCGTCTTTATGGGTTCGTTTATCTCTGTCACTAATCCACCGGTGTACGATTTCGCCGATTTTCTGAATGATAATCTGGCGAAAATCCTCGGTGTTGGTCTGGCCTGGCTGGCGTTTGCGGTCCTGCGTCCTGGCTCCGATGCGCGCAAAAGCCGACGCCACATTCGCGAGTTGCGCGCGGGATTTGTCGATCAGCTCAGCCGCAAACCCCATCTGAGTGAAAATGAGTACGAATCGCTGGTTTATCATCACGTCAGCCAGCTGAACAACAGTCAGGACGAATTATCCCGCCGCTGGCTGCTGCGCTGGGGCGTAGTGCTGCTGAACTGCTCGCATGTGGTGTGGCAGTTGCGAGCGTGGGAAACGCGCTCAGATCCGCTGTCGCAGGTACGCGACATCTGTATCTCTCTGCTGAGAGATGTCATGAGCAAACGGGGCGTGCAGCAACGTCCGCTGGCGGTCACGCTTGCCGAGCTGCAGCGCATCAGTGAGACGCTCGCACGCCACCCCCTTCCGGCCGCGCGCGATTTAGCGTCTCTTGTCTGGCGTTTACACTGCTCCCTGTCGCAGCTGGAACAGGCCCCGCCGCCAGGGACAATCAGCGATCAGATCACGCCGCAGGCGTAGCGTGCGCCGCCACCGCCCAGCGGTTTAGGCTGATCGGACATGTTATCGCCGCCGACGTGAATCATCAGTGCTTTGCCTTTGATGTCATCAAGTTTTTTCAGACGCGGTGCCACAACGGGGTCGGTGGCTATTCCGTCGTTGTTCACCACCAGCACAGGCAGATCGCCCTCGTGGCCTAGCCCTTCCGGACCTTCGTGCTTGCCCGTCTGATGAGGGTCAAAGTGGCCGCCAGCGGCTTCTGCCGCAGAGGCTTTACCCTCTTTCAGTGCAGGCTGACAGCTGCCTTTAGCGTGAACGTGAAAACCATGTTCACCAGGAGGAAGTGCTTTGAGATCGGGCGCAAATTTCAGCCCTTTGTCGGTTTCGGAAATCGTCACCGTCCCGATGGACTGGCCGATCCCTTGTGAGGTAACGAGATTCATGTCGACGGTTTCGCTGGCTGCCTGCGCACCTGCGCACACAACCAGCGTCACGACTGCCAGAGCAAAACGCTTCATATGACCTCCTCGGGTTTAATTTGCCCCTAAAGTTTAGACCAGGGGCAATATTTTCACCGGAAAGTCAGGCTAATGCACAGTTAAGGTACGTCGTAGCCCAGCGCGGCCTTGCGGATGCGGAACCACTGCTGGCGCGTCATCTGCAACTCTTCTGCCGCAATCGCCGAGCGCACTCGCTCGATTTTGCCGGAGCCAATAATCGGCAGCGGCTGCGACGGCAGGCGCAGGATCCACGCATAAACGACTTGCTCAATACTCTCGGCGTTCAGCTCGCGGGCCACGGTTTCCAGTTCATCTCGCAGCGGCTGGAAGGCCTCGTCGTTGAACAGACGTCCACCGCCAAGGCAGGACCAGGCCATCGGACGAATGCGCAGCTGTTGCAGCTGATCGAGAGTTCCGTCGAGCAGCAGCGGCTGGTGAACCGGGGAGATTTCCACCTGGTTGGTCGCGAGCGTAAACGGCAGACGGGACTGAAGCAGCGCGAACTGCGCCGGTGTGAAGTTCGACACGCCGAAGTGGCGCACTTTCCCGCTCTGATGCAGCGACAGGAACGCCTGCGCCACGTCGTCCGCATCCATCAGGGGATCGGGACGGTGAATCAGCAGCAAATCCAGATGGTCGGTGGCCAGATTGACCAGGGACTGCTCGGCGCTTTTGATGATGTGATCGCTGTCGGTGATGTAATGCCCCAGGGCATTTTCGGCGCGCGCGGTGGTGGCGATACCGCATTTGGTGACAATCTCCATGCGCTCACGCAGGTGTGGCGCAAGTTTCATGGCCTCACCAAACGCCGCTTCGCACAGATAGCCGCCGTAGATATCGGCGTGGTCGACAGTGGTAATTCCGAGGTCGAGATGTTCCTCAATGAAACTGACCAGCTGGCGCGGGGACATATTCCAGTCCATCAGACGCCAGTAACCCATGACAAAACGCGAAAACTCTGGGCCCTGCGGGGCAAGGGCAATACGCTGAACCATAACAATTTCCTCAAGGAAGTGATGTCATGAGTATACGCATATCCGCCGCTAAAAAAGTGAAGGCTGCTGAGGTTCTTCCGTATCGGTCGGTTTGTTTGCGCGTAATTTGCGCAATAGACGCTGTCGGCACAGGCGTATGACGTCCTGTTTTTCCGCGTCGCTCATCTTTTGCCAGTTAAAACGCTCGTCGCGGCTGCGCATACAGCCCCGGCAAAAACCGCGTTCATCCGACTGACAAATTCCCCGGCACGGGCTCTGGATGGGGAAAAACTCCAGTTGCTCTGCCACACACACCTCCCGAAATCACTTAACACCTTCAGTGAAGACGTTAAACGCCGTGCCTGCAAGGGCTTTAGCACAGAAATGTGTCATTAAGGTTTCTCTAATCTTCGCTCCCTATACTCGCCTCATCAATATAACAAATGGTTTCTTAATGATGTGGTCTGCGAAAAAGTTACAGTGTAACGATATTAAATTTACCCTCGGCTGCGCCCTGTTCTTTACTCTCCTCAATGCCCTGTTTATTCAGCGCAGCTGGCAGATTATTGCCCCGTCGCATCTGCACGATTTCCTGTTTGCGGCGTCCGTGCCGCTGGTTCTGTTTTGTGGCTGGGTGATTATTTTCAGCCTGCTTAATATCCCCTTTATCCGTAAACCGCTGATGATTCTGTTGACCCTGGGCTGCGCCGGGGCCACGTACTTTATGTTCACCTATGGCGCCGTCATCGATCAGAACATGATGGTGAATATTTTCGAGACCAACTCACAGGAAGCCACAGCGCTGGTCACACCGCAAATGCTGCTGTGGATCGCGGCGATCGGCTTGATTCCCTCCATTGCACTGCTGTTTATTCGTATTCGTTCCGGGAAATGGTGGTACACGCTGCTTACGCGCGTCGCGGCCATTCTGGGTGCCCTGATGGTGATTATTCTGGTGGCCTCGGTCTTCTATAAGGATTACGCCTCGCTGTTTCGCAATAACAAAAGCATCGTCAAAATGGTGACGCCTGCTAACTACGTCAGCGCCATCGCCAAATACAGCAAAAACCGCTGGTTTGCAGGCGATCAAACGCTGGTACGCATCGGCCAGGACGCCCAGAAAGGGCCAGTCATTCTGGCGCAGAAGAAAAAAACGGTACTGGTGCTGGTGATTGGCGAAGCCTCTCGCGCGGAAAATTACTCTCTCAACGGCTACGGGCGCGACACCAACCCGCAGCTCAAAAAAGAGAACATGATTAACTTCCCGCAGGCGTCTTCGTGCGGAACAGAAACGGCAGTTTCAGTGCCGTGCATGTTCTCCGGTATGCCGCGCAAAAAATATGATGCCGATCTGGCGCGCCATCAGGAAGGTTTACTGGATGTGCTGGCGCACGCAGGTATTAATCTTCTGTGGCGTGAAAACGACGGCGGCTGTAAGGGTGCCTGCGATCGTATTCCGCACACGGATATGACCCAGTGGAAACTGGATCAGTTCTGCAAAGATAAATCCTGTATTGATGACGTCAACCTGCACCGTCTGGATAACGTGCTCGACGGCCTGAAGCAGGACTCGGTTCTGGTGATCCACCTGATGGGTAGCCACGGCCCGGCCTATTACCAGCGCTATCCAAAAGCGTATCGCCAGTTTACCCCGACCTGCGACACCAACCAGATTCAGGACTGCGATCATCAGGCGCTGATGAATACCTACGACAACACCATCCTCTATACGGATAGCGTGGTCAGTAAAACCATTGATGCACTGAAAGCGCGTCAGACGACAATGAACACCGCGCTGATTTATCTCTCCGATCACGGCGAATCGCTCGGCGAAAATGGACTGTATCTGCACGGCACGCCGTACATGCTGGCGCCGAAACAGCAGACGCATATTCCATTTATGTTCTGGCTCTCGCCGGATTACGTGAACAATTACAGTATCAACGAGCCGTGTTTACGCGATCGGGCGGCGAAAACAGAGGTGTCTCAGGATAATTTGTTCTCGACCGTGCTCGGGATGATGAACATAAAATCAGCGGTTTATCATCCGCAGATGGATCTCATCAGTACCTGTCGAAAATCGTGATACTTGCATTAGACCGATTGGTCTATTACAGTGAGCGCCATGAGCAAAAATACTGAACACGATACACGCGAACATCTTCTGGCCACCGGCGAGCGTCTCTGTATGCACCGCGGGTTTACCGGAATGGGGCTGAGCGAGTTGTTAAAAACCGCTGAGGTGCCTAAGGGTTCGTTTTATCACTACTTCCGCTCCAAAGAAGCGTTTGGCGTGGCGATGCTGGAGCGGCACTATGCCAGTTACCACCAGCGTCTCGCCGCCCATTTTGCCAGCGGCGAAGGGTGCTACCGTGATCGTGTGCTCAACTACTATCAAGAAACGCTGAACCAGTTCTGTCAGCAGGGCATTATCAGCGGTTGCCTGACCGTTAAATTGTCCGCCGAAGTGTGCGATCTGTCAGAAGATATGCGCACCGCGATGGACAAAGGGGCCAGCGGCGTTATCGCCCTGCTGGCTCAGGCGCTGGAAAAAGGTCGCGCTGAAAAAACGCTAAACTTTAGCGGCGATCCTTTAACTCAGGCCCAGGTGTTGTACGCGCTGTGGTTAGGCGCAAATTTGCAGGCCAAAATTTCCCGCAGCGCCGTGCCGCTTGAAAGCGCGCTGGCGCATGTGAAGAACAGTATTACGACGCCTGGCGTTTAACAGGCGTTTTTATTTATTCATCTACTAGTCGACCGGTCTACTCAGGAGTCATGATGTCAACTGAAAAATTATTTACCCCACTGAAAATCGGTGCGGTTACCGCACCTAATCGCGTATTAATGGCCCCTCTCACCCGTCTGCGCAGCATTGAGCCGGGCGATATCCCAACGCCGCTGATGGGTGAATACTATCGCCAGCGCGCCAGCTCCGGCCTGATCATTTCCGAAGCGACCCAGATCTCCGCTCAGGCGAAAGGTTATGCGGGCGCACCGGGCCTGCACAGCCCAGAGCAGATCGCAGCATGGAAAAAAATCACCGCAGGTGTTCATGCCGATGATGGTCGCATCGCGGTCCAGCTGTGGCATACGGGCCGTATCTCCCACAACAGCATCCAGCCTGGCGGCCAGGCACCGGTTTCCGCGTCTGCCCTGAACGCCGGAACCCGCACCTCGCTGCGTGATGAAAACGGCCATGCCATTCGCGTGGATACTTCTACCCCACGCGCGCTGGAACTCGATGAGATCCCAGGCATCGTCAATGATTTCCGTCAGGCGGTGGCGAATGCACGTGAAGCCGGTTTCGACCTGGTCGAGCTGCACTCTGCGCACGGTTACCTGCTGCACCAGTTCCTCTCCCCGTCGTCTAACCAGCGTACCGATCAGTACGGCGGCAGCGTGGAAAACCGCGCCCGTCTGGTGCTGGAAGTGGTGGATGCGGTGTGTCAGGAGTGGAGCCCGGACCGTATCGGTATCCGCGTCTCACCAATTGGATCGTTCCAGAACGTCGACAACGGCCCGAACGAAGAAGCCGACGCGCTGTATCTGATCGAAGAGCTGGCGAAACGCGGCATCGCGTATCTGCACATGTCCGAGCCGGACTGGGCGGGCGGTCAGCCGTACTCTGAGGCATTCCGTGAGAAAGTGCGTGCGCGCTTCCAGGGCGTCATCATCGGTGCGGGTGCGTACACCCCAGAGAAAGCGGAAGATCTGATCGGCAAAGGTTTGATTGACGCCGTCGCCTTTGGTCGCGATTACATCGCCAACCCGGACCTGGTGGCACGTCTGCAGCGTAAAGCCGCGCTGAACCCACAGCGTCCAGAAAGCTTCTATGGCGGCGGCGCTGAAGGCTATACCGACTACCCTTCCCTGTAATTCCTCGGTTGTCCATTGATAGCGGCGATGATTCGCCGCTATACTAAAACATCGTTTCTGTTCAAAAAGATAAGCCATTGAGTTGGTCAAGAGGAAAATATGCGCCTACTTCATACCATGCTGCGCGTTGGCAACCTGCAACGTTCTATCGATTTCTACACTAACGTACTGGGCATGCAGCTGCTGCGCACCAGCGAAAACCCGGAATACAAATATTCCCTGGCGTTCGTCGGTTACGGCCCGGAAAGCGACGAAGCGGTTATAGAGCTGACCTACAACTGGGATGTCGATAGCTACGAGCTGGGCACCGCTTACGGCCACATCGCGCTGGAAGTGGATAACGCGGCAGAAGCGTGCGAGCGCATTCGCAGCAACGGCGGCAACGTGACGCGCGAAGCGGGTCCGGTCAAAGGCGGCACCACCGTAATTGCCTTCGTGGAAGATCCTGACGGTTACAAAATCGAACTGATTGAAGCCAAAGACGCCGGTCGCGGTCTGGGCAATTGATCCCTCCGGGCGCGTTCTGCGCCCGTTGTTTTACTGCATCGCCTCGCAAAATTTGTCATAATACGCACTGCTTTTTTCCCTTGTAAGAGACCCTGATGTCCGATAACGCTCAACTTACCGGTCTGTGCGACCGTTTTCGTGGTTTTTATCCTGTTGTGATTGACGTAGAAACAGCCGGATTTAACGCTAAAACCGATGCGCTGCTTGAGATTGCAGCCATTACGCTGAAAATGGATGAACAGGGCTGGCTTACACCGGACACCACGCTGCATTTCCATGTTGAACCCTTTGAAGGCGCGAACCTGCAGCCAGAAGCGCTGGCCTTTAACGGCATCGATCCTACGAACCCACTGCGTGGCGCGGTGAGCGAATATGACGCCCTGCACGCCATTTTTAAAATGGTGCGCAAAGGTATGAAGGACAGCAACTGTAATCGCGCGATCATGGTGGCGCACAACGCCACGTTCGATCACAGCTTTATGATGGCCGCCGCCGAACGCGCGTCGCTCAAGCGTAACCCGTTCCATCCGTTCGTGACCTTCGATACCGCCGCGCTGAGCGGGCTGGCACTGGGCCAGACCGTGCTCTCCAAAGCCTGTATTACTGCGGGCATCGATTTCGACGGTACTCAGGCTCACTCGGCGCTGTACGACACAGAGCGCACATCAGAACTGTTCTGTGAGATTGTGAACCGCTGGAAGCGTCTGGGCGGCTGGCCGCTGCCGATGGGCGACAGCGAGGAATAAAAAAAGCGACCGAAAGGTCGCTTTTTTTTGCCTGATGCAAAAGAACTTATTCTGCGTCTGGCTCTTCGGTTTTGTACTTGGCAGCGGTTTCTTTGATCAGTTGCTGCAGTTCGCCACGCTGATACATTTCGATCAGAATGTCGCAACCGCCGACCAGTTCACCATCAACCCACAGCTGCGGGAAGGTTGGCCAGTTAGCGTATTTCGGCAGCTCAGCGCGGATGTCCGGATTCTGGAGAATATCAACGTAAGCAAAACGCTCGCCACAGGCAGACAGCGCCTGCACGGCTTGTGCAGAGAAACCGCAGTTTGGCAGCTTCGGTGAACCTTTCATGTACAGCAGAATCGGGTTTTCAGCGATCTGGCGCTGGATTTTTTCAATAGTCGTGCTCATGTCTTGCTTCCTTTAACTTCTGTTACGGCGATCGTCTGACATTGTAGCGGGTCAGAGAGACATCGGAAAATAACATTTTCGTCACCTGCTTATATCTTAACGGTTGTCGGCTAAAGTTGCATTCCAAAGATAGCTTACCCCCTCACCCGGTGTGGTTTTGTTCAGGGAGTGAACAACGCGGCAACAATCTGACTTTTTTTTTTTGCACTCGCTAACGAAACAGACTTTTAGACCGATAAATGCTATTAACTTCTCGCAGATTTTTAGATTAGAATCGACGGGCTTTGTAAATCATACGTGGGTACTATTGATGACCCACATCTAATTCAGGGGAATGCTCAGTGGCGCGGATAACAAAAATCTCGATCACGCTCTGTGCTTTACTGTTTACATCACTCGTTTTCACGCCAGCGGCTAACGCCTCGGAGCAGGCGCGGCACTCTGCCGTGCAGAAGTCACATCTGGCGAAAACCACAGAACGTAAGAAAAAAACACCTACCAGCACCCGTAAAAGCGAAAAGAAAAAAACCACTACCGCACGAAAGCAGTCCACCTCCAGTAAGGCCCTCACCAGTAAAACCCGCAGCAAACCCACCCGCACTGCCGCAAAAGTTGCAAAAGTGGCTCCGGAAAAATGCACCGTACGGAAAGGCCACAAAACGAACTGTGTGAAAGTGGGCAAAACTGCGAAGCTCTCTGAGGTGCATAAAGTGCGCGTACAGAAAGCGCAGAAAACCGCGATGAACAAGTTGATGGGGCAGATTGGCAAACCCTATCATTGGGGCGGCACCTCCCCGCGCACCGGTTTCGACTGCAGTGGTCTGGTCTATTATGCCTATAAAGATCTGGTGAAGTTCCGCATCCCGCGTACGGCGAATGAGATGTATCACCTGCGCGATGCAGCAGCCGTGAATCGCGGTGAGCTGGAGAGCGGAGATCTGGTCTTCTTCCGCACCCAGGGTCGCGGCACCGCCGATCACGTTGGCGTTTACGTTGGCAACGGCAAGTTTATCCAGTCGCCTCGCAGCGGCCAGGATATCCAAATCACCTCCCTGAGCGAAGATTACTGGGTTCGCCACTACGTTGGCGCCCGCCGCGTAATGACCCCGAAAACCATTCGCTAATCCCTGCCCTGCCGCACCGTCGGCAGGGTAAGTTCCTCTTTTGCATACCCTTTCAATTTGCTACTCTATCCTTGCACTCAATAGGGTTATTGCAGTGCAACACTATAATAAGGAGAGAAGCAATGTCGTTCGAATTACCTGCATTACCGTATGCAAAAGACGCCCTGGCTCCGCACATTTCGGCGGAAACACTGGAATATCACTACGGCAAACACCATCAGACCTATGTCACTAACCTGAACAATCTGGTTAAGGGCACTGCGTTTGAAGGTAAAACGCTGGAAGAGATTGTGCGCAGTTCTGACGGCGGTGTGTTCAATAACGCCGCTCAGGTCTGGAACCACACGTTCTACTGGCACTGCCTGGCACCGAACGCCGGTGGCGAACCAACCGGTGAACTGGCGGCTGCCATTAACGCCGCATTCGGCAGCTTTGCGGATTTCAAAGCGAAGTTTACTGACGCAGCAATTAAGAACTTCGGCTCTGGCTGGACGTGGCTGGTCAAAGAGGCCGACGGCAAACTGGCTATCGTCTCAACGTCAAACGCGGGAACCCCACTGACCACCAGCGCGAAACCGCTGATGACCGTTGATGTGTGGGAACACGCGTATTATATCGACTACCGTAACGCTCGTCCGAACTACCTTGAGCACTTCTGGGCGCTGGTTAACTGGGAATTTGTGGCGAAGAACTTCGCGGCATAAATGAGACGCAGAAGGGGCAGCCCTTCTGCGTTTTTTGATTACTCTGTGACGCGAACAGGTTCCGGCTGTTTACGGCCCGATGTCAGGACCAGCAGCAGACCGAGCGCCGCTATAATCGCCCCCATCACCGGTACAAAAGCGTATCCCAGCCCGCCTGAAATCACCGCCCCACCGGCTGCCGCACCCAGCGCATTCCCGAGATTAAACGCCCCGATATTCACGGAAGAGGAGAGGCCCGGCGCTTCGTGCGCCACACGCATGACGCGCATCTGCAATGGCGGAACCACGGCAAAGGTTGCAGCGCCCCACACCACCATCGCAATGGCCGCCCCAAACTCGTTGCGCGCAAGCCAGGGAATCGCGAGCATAATCACAATCAGCAGCGTTAAGAAGCCTTTCAGCGTCCCGGTGACCGAGCGATCCGCCAGTTTACCGCCGAGATAGTTGCCCAGAGAGAAACCGACGCCAATCAGCACCAGCATCGCCGTCACGAACAACGGTGTGGCGTGAGTAATATCGTGCAGAACCGGTGAAATGTAGGTGTAGAGCGTAAACATCGCGCCCGCCCCGAGCACCGTGGTTAACAGAGCAGACAACACCTGTGGACGAACCAGCACCGACAGCTCTTTACGCACGTCCGGACGCTCGCCCGCCTCGCCTTTCGGAAGCGAGAAGAACAGGGCAATCATCGCCACTACGCCCAGCCCTGCGGTTGCCATAAACGACATCCGCCAGCCAATGACTTCACCAAGCCAGGTCGCCGCCGGTACACCGCCAATATTGGCGATGGTTAGCCCCATAAACATGGTTGCCACCGCGCTGGCCTGTTTGTGTTTTGGCACCACGCTCGCCGCCACCACTGAGCCTAAGCCAAAGAACGCGCCGTGGTTCAGGCTGGTCAGAATGCGTGACAGCAGCAGCGTGGTATAATCCGGTGACAGCGCCGAGAGCACGTTACCGAGGGTAAAAATCGCCATCAGGAAGATCAGCGCATTGCGACGGGCACGATGGGATAACAGTAGCGTCATGAGCGGCGCGCCAATCATCACGCCAATGGCATAGGCGCTGATCAGCATGCCCGCGGCCGGAATAGAGACATCTACCCCTTTTGCGATAACCGGCAACAGCCCCATCGGGGAAAACTCGGTGGTGCCGATGCCGAAGGCGCCAATCGCCAGGGCCAGCAGGGGAAAATTGATTTTCATAGATTAACTCCGGATGCCGTGTCGTCGCGCGACACGGGACTAAGATGTCAAAAGCATGACATCAATCACAAAAAATGAGAAGTTAACAAATTAGCAAAAGATTTTTGCCGTGCGGGTAACAATCAGGGTACAGGCAGGAGACGAGGGAGAGAACTCTCCCCCGCTTAAATCAGTGCAGCGCAGCGGTCAGACCCGCAGCGACAATCAGGGCCAGAACAATAATGGTTGTCGTCAGCGAAAACTTCAGATCGGTACTCATCAATTTTTCTCCTTTTAATCACCCCACGAAAAGTGAGCTTGCTCATTTTTACACAGTTTACCCCAAAAATCTTCCTGGATTTAGGCTGATAACCGTTTTTGCTCTTCCCCTTTTCATCAAGATAAGACAAAATTCTACGCTAAATTTATAAGCGTACCGGCCACTGACCCCCTCCTGACGTTCTGAGTCGTTTTCCCGGCGTATCGCAATTCACATTGCGAGATAAGGGTGAGAGAAGGCAAACGTTTACCTTTAAGTATTTCAGGAGTTTAAGATATGGTCTGGAGTGACATGTAATGGCAACAATTAAAGATGTGGCGAAACGCGCAAACGTTTCCACTACAACCGTATCACATGTAATTAACAAAACGCGCTTCGTTGCGGAAGAGACGCGCAACGCCGTATGGGCCGCCATCAAAGAGCTGCACTACTCCCCAAGTGCCGTGGCGCGTAGCCTGAAGGTGAACCACACCAAATCGATCGGCCTGCTGGCGACCAGCAGCGAAGCCGCCTATTTTGCCGAGATCATCGAAGCGGTTGAGAAAAACTGCTTCCAGAAGGGCTACACCCTGATTCTCGGCAACGCATGGAACAGCCAGGAGAAACAGCGCGCTTACCTGTCGATGATGGCGCAAAAGCGCGTTGATGGCCTGCTGGTGATGTGTTCTGAATACCCGGAGTCCGTACTCTCCATGCTCGAAGAGTACCGCCACATTCCGATGGTGGTAATGGACTGGGGTGATACCCGCGCTGATTTTACCGATTCCGTCAACGATAACGCCTTTGAAGGCGGCTACATGGCAGGTCGCTACCTGATTGAGCGTGGTCACCGCGAAATCGGCGTCATTCCGGGTCCGCTGGAGCGCAACACCGGCGCAGGCCGTCTGGCAGGGTTCATGAAAGCGATGGAAGAAGCGCTGATCACGGTGCCAGAAAACTGGATCGTGCAGGGCGACTTCGAGCCGGAGTCCGGCTACCGCGCGATGCAGCAGCTCGTCTCCCAGTCGCACCGCCCTACCGCGGTCTTTATCGGGGGTGACATTATGGCAATGGGCGCTCTTTGCGCAGCCGATGAGCTGGGTTTGCGCGTGCCGCAGGACATTTCCGTGATCGGGTACGATAACGTGCGCAACGCCCGCTACTTCACCCCGGCGCTAACGACCATTCACCAGCCGAAAGACTCGCTGGGTGAAACGGCGTTCAATATGCTGTTGGACCGCATCGTCAGCAAGCGTGAAGAGTCGCAGTCGATTGAAGTCCACCCACGTCTGATTGAACGCCGCTCCGTGGCGGACGGTCCGTTCCGCGACTACCGCCGTTAATCCCCCGAGGGGCCGGTTATTCCGGCTCCCTCAGCCACTCCCTGTTCAGCGTTTCGCTATCCCCCAGATAATCCAGCAGCCACGCCAGCGCCGGTGACATATCGTTTTGCTGCCACGTCAGGCAACAGGCCGCATCCGGGAACGGGTTTTCCAGCGTCAGCGCCACCCACTCACCTCGATCGATGCGTGGACGTGCAAAATGCACCGGCACCATTCCCACGCACAGCCCCGCAGAAAGACAGGTCGCCGACGTCTCCCAGTCAGGTGCGACCACACGCCGCTGGTTATCCAGTAACCAGGTAATCCGTTTTGGCAGCGATCGTGAGGTATCTTCCAGCACCAGCGACGGCCAGTTGCGCAACGTATCATCGCTCAACGGGCCTGCAATGGCGGCCAGAGGATGATCGCGGGCGACAACGCAGGTCCAGCTCAGGGCTCCCATATCGCGAAACGCATAGCGCCCCCCCACCGGGATCGCCTGGGTCGCGCCGATCGCCATCTCCACCCTGCCGTCAGAGAGCGCATCCCACACGCCGTTGAACACCTCCTGCGAGACGCGCAGCTCCACATCAGAGAAGTGGCGATAGAAATCGACCACCATCTGTCGGGTGCGTTCGGGTTTGACGATGTTATCCACCGCAATGGCGAGATGCCCGCGCCAGCCGTTCGCAATCTGCTGGCACTGCTCGCGGGTGATCATCATTTTTTTGATAACAGATCGCCCTTCTTTCAAAAACCAGACGCCCGCTGGCGTCAGAACCACGTCACGGTGACGACGCTCGAACAGCGGAACCGCCAGCCACTCTTCAAGCTGACGCACCGTATAGCTCACCGCAGAGGGGACGCGGTGCAGTTCCTGGGCCGCGCCACTAAAGCTGCCGTTACGCGCAACCGCATCCACCACTTCTAACGAATATTCTGACCACATTTTCTGCCTGCAAAATTTTTGAATGCAACCACCAAATATTAGCGTTTCACAAGGCAGTTTGCACTCCCTACACTTTGCGCCAGTGATTACCTGCCCTCTTTAGGAAATAAAAAATAATGCAACCCAACAAAGGATTCCTGGTCTGGCTCGGCGGTTTAAGCGTGCTGGGCTTTTTGGCGACCGACATGTACCTGCCCGCGTTTGCCGCGATGCAGGCCGATTTACAGACCCCTGCCGCCGCCATCAGCGCCAGCCTGAGCCTGTTCCTCGCCGGTTTTGCCTTCGCGCAGCTGTTATGGGGCCCACTCTCTGACCGTTACGGTCGCAAACCGATTCTGCTCTTCGGTCTGGCGATTTTCGCCGTTGGCTGTCTGGGAATGCTGTGGGTGCGTGATGCCACCTGGCTGCTGGTGCTGCGATTTATCCAGGCATTCGGTGTGTGTGCCGCAGCTGTCACCTGGCAGGCGCTGGTGACGGACTATTATCCCGCGTCTCGCGTGAACCGCATTTTTGCCACCATTATGCCGCTGGTCGGTCTCTCTCCGGCGCTGGCTCCCCTGCTCGGTAGCTGGATCCTGGTGCACTTTGACTGGCAGGCAATTTTCGCCACCCTGTTTATCATCACGCTGGTGCTGATGTTACCGGCCTTCACGCTAAAACCTGCTCAGCCGAAACCGGCTGAAAACCACGATAATCGCGTTACTTTCCTGTCGCTGCTGCGTTCACGCGCGTATCGCGGCAACGTGCTGGTCTACGCCGCCTGTTCCGCCAGCTTCTTTGCGTGGCTGACCGGTTCGCCGTTTATTCTGCATGATATGGGCTACAGCCCGGCGGTGATCGGCCTGAGCTATGTTCCACAGACCATCGCGTTCCTGGTGGGGGGCTACGGCTGCCGCGCCGCGCTGCAAAAATGGCAGGGACAGCAGATGCTGCCGTGGCTGCTGGTGCTTTTCGCCGTAAGCGTCATCGGTACCTGGGCGGTTGGCTTTATTCCACACGTCGGGCTGACTGAAATTCTGATCCCATTCTGTGTGATGGCCGTGGCAAACGGGGCGATTTACCCGATTGTAGTGGCTCAGGCACTGCGTCCGTTCCCTCATGCAACGGGCCGTGCGGCGGCGCTGCAAAATACCCTGCAGCTCGGTCTGTGCTTCCTCGCAAGCCTGATTGTCTCTGCGTTAATCGCTACACCGCTGATGACCACCACCAGCGTGATGCTGGCTACCGTGGTTCTCGCCGCGCTGGGTTATCGCATGCAGGCCTCAGTGAAGACGCTGGCGGAGGACACTGCCCAGGCGAAATCGTCGCAGGCGTAATCGCGTGAGCAATTATGTTACATTTCAGTCATTAGGCTGCTAACAACTTTCAGTTGAATCGCTCTTTTTTGCGGCCTATACTAAATTTGGTTCATATAAATACGATAAATATTATGTGTTAACGGGAGCCGGAGTGCTCCCGTTTTACCATGGAAGGCCTTTCGGTAAGGGTTATCTCCCTTCCTCTGTTCTACGTCGGATATTAGCCTCACGGAAAAACCGTGGGATTTCTCACAAACCATAAAAAGCGGCTACGCTGTTTGAAGGTTCTGATCACACAACGTGATGGAGAAGCTATGAGTTCATCGTGTATAGAAGAAGTCAATGTTCGGGACAATAACTGGTTCCGGATCGTCAATGAATTACTGAGTCGGGCGGGCATCGCGATTAACGGGTCTGCTCCTTCAGATATTCAGGTAAAACATCCCGATTTTTTCAAACGCGTGTTGCAGGAAGGTTCGCTGGGTTTAGGCGAGAGCTATATGGACGGCTGGTGGGATTGCGAGCGGCTGGATATGTTTTTCCATAACGTTCTGCGCGCCGGGCTGGAAAACCAGCTCCCCCACCACCTGAAGGATACGCTGCGGATCGCCTCTGCACGGTTGCTAAATCTGCAAAGTAAAAAACGGGCATGGATTGTCGGGAAAGAGCATTACGATCTTGGCAACGATCTTTTCAGCCGCATGCTTGACCCGTTGATGCAATATTCCTGCGCCTACTGGAAAGAGGCCACCACGCTCGAAGATGCACAGCAGGCGAAACTGCGTTTAATCTGCGAAAAACTGCAGCTTCAACCTGGTATGCGGGTGCTGGATATCGGCTGCGGCTGGGGTGGGCTTGCCTGGTACATGGCGAAACACTACGGCGTGAGCGTCGTGGGCGTGACCATTTCGGCTGAACAGCAGAAACTGGCGCAAGAACGCTGCGCGGGGCTGGATGTGACCATTCTGCTGCAGGATTATCGCGATCTGGACGATCAGTTCGATCGTATTGTCTCCGTGGGGATGTTCGAGCACGTCGGGCCCAAAAATTACAACACCTATTTCACGGTTGCGGATCGCAACCTGAAACCGGAAGGTCTTTTCCTGCTACACACCATTGGTTCCAAAAAGACCGATCATTCGGTCGATCCCTGGATCAATAAATACATCTTCCCGAATGGCTGTTTACCTTCGGTTCGCCAGATAGCCGATGCCAGTGAGTCGCACTTTATTGTCGAAGACTGGCACAATTTTGGTGCCGACTACGATACGACACTGATGGCCTGGCACGAACGTTTTCTGGCGTCATGGCCGGAAATTGCGGAGAACTATTCTGAACGCTTCAAGCGGATGTTTGTCTATTACCTGAATGCCTGTGCGGGCGCATTTCGTGCCCGGGATATTCAGCTCTGGCAGGTCGTGTTCAGTCGTGGCGTGGAGCATGGTTTGCGGGTCGCGCGATAAAAAAATAAACCCCGGATATCCGGGGTTTATTTTATTCGTCTTCCGACGTCAGTTTACTCGCTAATTCTTTCGCCGCCAGCACCCGTTCTACGGTATCCACTACCGCCTGGGTCTGGGGATCAATTTCGATATTAATGCGATGGCCGAGTTTTTTCGCCCCGAGCGTCGTGCGCTGCAACGTTTCCGGAATTAAATGCACGCAGAAACGGGTTGGCGTCACTTCACCCACCGTCAGACTAATCCCATCCACGCCAATAAATCCTTTGTACAGGATGTATTTCATTAATGACGCGTCTTGTACCTTAAACCAGATCTGACGGTTATTTTCTGAAGTCAGGATTTTCGAAATCTCGGCGGTCGTCATAATATGACCCGACATTAAATGCCCGCCAATCTCATCGCTAAACTTCGCCGCGCGCTCAACGTTCACCATGTCGCCCACCACCAGCTCGCCGAGGTTAGTAATACGCAGCGTCTCTTTCATCAGATCAAAGCTAATACGGTTGCCGTTAATTTCTGTCACTGTCAGACAGCAGCCGTTGTGTGCCACCGATGCCCCGGTCTCCAGACCGTCGAGCATATATTCCGGCAGCTCGACCACATGGGTACGGAAATTAGGTTTTTCATCTATGGACACCAGTTTTGCAGTGCCCTGCACGATACCAGTAAACATGCTTACCACTCCTGTATTATCCCAACGGTAGTGACACCGTTTAATCGCAACACAATAACAGTTGGAAAAACAGGTTGCCAGCGGAGCGCATTTTCTGGCGATTTTTTCACTAGATAAATAGAGAAACCCCGCTACAATAGCTGGCATTCCCCCTGTTTTTTCTTCTTGCTGCCAGTTTCGGCGGGTTTTTTAGTCTCTCAAATAACAACAAAACAAAAGGTGTTCACGTGCAGAAGTACATGAATGAAGCGCGTCAGTTATTAGCGCTGGCAATACCGGTGATCATCGCGCAGGTCGCTCAAACCGCAATGGGATTTGTGGATACGGTTATGGCGGGTGGTTACAGCGCCACCGATATGGCCGCCGTTGCTATCGGTACCTCTATCTGGCTTCCGGCTATTCTGTTCGGCCACGGACTGCTGCTGGCCCTTACGCCGGTTATCGCCCAGCTTAACGGCTCAGGCCGACGCGATCGTATTGCCCATCAGGTACGTCAGGGCTTCTGGCTCGCCGGATGTGTCTCCGTTCTGATCATGATTGTGCTGTGGAATGCGGGTCATATTATTCGCTCGATGCACAATATCGACCCGGCCCTGGCCGATAAAGCCGTCGGCTATCTGCGTGCGCTGCTGTGGGGCGCGCCCGGCTACCTGTTCTTCCAGGTGGCGCGTAACCAGTGTGAAGGACTTGCGAAAACCAAACCCGGCATGGTGATTGGCTTTATCGGGCTGCTGGTAAACATCCCGGTGAACTATGTCTTTATCTACGGTCATTTCGGCATGCCAGAGCTGGGCGGCGTGGGCTGTGGCGTCGCGACGGCGGCGGTGTACTGGGTCATGTTTGCCAGCATGCTCTCTTACGTCAAACGCGCGCGCTCAATGCGCGATATCCGCAATGAGCCGGGTTTCGGCAAGCCGGATATGAGCGTGGTGAAACGTCTGGTGCAGCTCGGTCTGCCTATCGCGCTGGCGCTGTTCTTCGAAGTGACGCTGTTTGCGGTCGTCGCCCTGCTGGTCTCCCCGCTGGGGATTGTCGACGTGGCGGGCCACCAGATTGCGCTGAACTTTAGCTCGCTGATGTTCGTACTGCCGATGTCCCTTGCGGCAGCGGTAACGATCCGCGTCGGCTATCGTCTGGGGCAGGGTTCGACGCTCGATGCACAGACGGCGGCGCGTACCGGCCTGATGGTGGGCGTGTGCATGGCGGCCTGTACCGCCATCTTTACCGTGTTACTGCGCGAGCAGATCGCCCTGCTTTATAACGACAATCCGGAAGTGGTGATCCTCGCCTCACAGCTGATGCTGCTGGCGGCGGTATACCAGATTTCCGATTCGATTCAGGTGATCGGCAGCGGTATTCTGCGTGGGTACAAAGATACGCGTTCGATCTTCTTTATCACCTTCACCGCCTACTGGGTGCTAGGGCTGCCGAGCGGTTACGTGCTGGCGCTGACGGATCTGGTGGTCGACAGAATGGGTCCAGCCGGTTTCTGGATGGGCTTTATCATCGGATTAACCTCCGCCGCGATCCTGATGATGCTGCGTATGCGCTTCCTGCAACGCCAGCCATCGAATGTGATTTTGCAACGCGCTGCGCGTTAATTACCCGCTAGCCGTCTACGGGCGGCTACTTTCTCTTCATTTTGCGCGGGAATGAAGCAATCGCGTGAAATACGGAAGAAAATTGCATTTTCCCTCTTGCCTCATCCCGTCACTGTCGCTAATATTCGACCCCGTTGTCACAGACAACATGATGCGTCCGTAGCTCAGTTGGTTAGAGCACCACCTTGACATGGTGGGGGTCGGTGGTTCGAGTCCACTCGGACGCACCATCAAAAAAATCTGTACAGTGCGTCCGTAGCTCAGTTGGTTAGAGCACCACCTTGACATGGTGGGGGTCGGTGGTTCGAGTCCACTCGGACGCACCATTTCAGGTTACACCTCTTCAGCTTTACCTCCCTTTTCAACATTCCAGAATATCCCTGATTAGCCCGTTTATAACAGGCATTGCGGCTGTCTCTCAACGAACTTCCCGTTTTACATTTTCACCGCTCAACCCTCTGCTTCTCTGCGCGAATCCTGTTTCATCCCCTGACGTAATGTATTCCATAAGTGACATCCTGACGGATAACGGCTTTCTGATGGCGCCCCCGCTTCTGCTATAGAAATAGTGACAGCGTATATACTGTTTGATGTACGGGAAATCCGGCACTAAAAGTGGTGATGACTCAGAAATGGACGAGGGCAGACGGGCAAAAGGCGTTAACGCCCGGCGAAGTCGGCGCCCGGTTGCCCTCCAGGAATCAAACAATAATAACGGGTGAGAATGGATGAAACAGATTGCGATTATCGGTGCCGGCCCTACTGGCATTTATACCCTTTTCTCTCTGCTGAAAAATCAGACGCCACTGGCCGTGGATATTTATGAGCAGGGTGACGAGGCCGGTGTTGGCATGCCTTACAGCGATGAAGACAACTCGCGGATGATGCTCGCTAACATCGCCAGCATCGAAATCCCCCCGCTCTTTTCGACCTATCTCGACTGGCTGCTTACCCAGAGCAGCGAACACCTGGCACGCTACGGTGTGCAGAAATCCTCCCTTCATGACCGTCAGTTCCTGCCACGCATTTTGTTGGGCGAGTATTATCGCGACCAGTTTGTACAGCTGATCGCACAGGCGAAACAGCGCGGATTTAGCGTTAAGGTACAGGAGTCCTGCCAGGTTAAGGACCTGGAGGTGACACCTAAGGGCGTCAAGGTCTGGGCGGAGAACCGGGCAGAACCCGCGACGTACGATCTGGCGGTGATCGCCACCGGCCACGTCTGGCCAGACGAAGAGGAATCAACGCGGTCGTTCTTCCCCAGCCCCTGGTCGGGATTGATGGAAGCTACTATTCGCGCCTGTCGCGTCGGCATAATGGGCACCTCCCTCAGCGGGTTAGATGCGGCGATGGCGGTCGCCATTCAGCACGGTGAATTTATCGAGCCGGAAAATCAGCCCGTGGAATTCAGGCTCGACAAAGGGAGCGATGCGCTCGACATCGTGCTGATGTCGCGCTCGGGCATTCTGCCAGAAGCCGATTTTTACTGCCCTCTCCCCTACGAACCGCTCACCCTCGTCACGGAACAGGCCATCGAAAAAGCGATCGCCGCAGGATCTGAGGGGCTGCTCGATCGCGTGTTCACCCTGATGAAGCAGGAACTTGAGCTGGCCGATCCGCAGTGGAGCCACGCCATTGGCCTTGAAGCGCTGAACGCCGATACCTTCCACGACGCCTATTTTGCCGAGCGCCACAAACACGATCCCTTCAGCTGGGCGCAATCCAATCTCGATGAGGTCGAGCGCAACAAACGTGATAAACGTACGGTGCCCTGGCGCTACACCATTTTGCGGATGCATGAAGTGGTGCAGGAGATCGTCCCGCATCTGACGGATAAGGACCGCAAGCGTTTTGACGCCGGGCTGTCGCGCATTTTTATCGACAACTATGCGGCCATTCCCTCCCAGTCGATTCGTCGGCTGCTGGCGCTGCGCGAGGCCGGCATTATCAGCGTGCTGGCGCTCGGCGCGGACTATAAAAGGGATGTGCAGGACGACAGGACGATCATTATGGCGAAGGGAGAGCGTTATGAATTCGATCTCTTTATTGATGCCCGCGGACAAAAACCACTGAAGACCAAAGATCTGCCGTTCCCGACGCTGCGCCAGCAGCTACAGGAAAACGGCGATGAGATCCCGGACGTCGGTGAGGATTACACCCTGCTGGCACCCGACAGCGTGCGCGGGCGCATCGCCTTTGGTGCTCTGCCGTATCTGATGCACGATCAGCCCTTTGTTCAGGGGCTGACCGTGTGTGCGGAGATTGGCGAGTCGATGGCGAAAGCGATCGCCCAACGCGCGTCGCGCGCGCGTCGTCGCCTGCCATTTAGCGAGGAGTAAGGCCTGGCGGAGGGCCAGGCTGCTGATTTAATCGCGCGTGCCCGAGGTGATTGCGTCAATCGCCTCAGGCCGCAGACGAATCTCCGCCGCGCGCCGGTGCCCCTGCATCCCTTCCGTGCGGCTCTGGCGTATCGCCGGTTCCGCAATCGCTGCAATCCCTTTGTCATCAATCCACTGATGGGTACAGATTTTCACATAGGCGCCCACCCACAGCCCGCCGGTGTAGCGCGCCGCCGCCATCGTCGGCAAGGTGTGGTTGGTCCCACAGCATTTGTCCGAAAACACCACGCTGGCGTTCTGGCCGATAAACAGCGAACCGTAATTGCGGATCTTCGCCGCCGTGCCGTGCGGATCGCGGGTGTGCACCTGCAGATGTTCCGTTGCCATAAAATCGGCAAACGCGATCAGCTGCTCCTCGGTGTCACACAGCACGATTTCGCCCTGACGACGCCAGGCTTCACCCGCCGTAGCCGCCGTCGGCAGCGTGGTCAGCTGACGTTCGATCTCCATCAGCGTACCTTCGGCAATGGCGCGACTGGTGGTCGCCAGCCCGACGCGGGTATGGACGTCATGCTCTGCCTGCGCCAGCAGATCCGCCGCCAGAATACGCGGATCGGCGCTGTCATCGGCAATGGTGAAGATTTCGCTTGGCCCGGCCAGGGCATCAATCCCCACTTTGCCAAACACCTGACGCTTGGCTTCGTTCACAAAGGCGTTGCCCGGCCCGACGATTTTATCCACCGCCGGAACGCTGTCGGTTCCCCAGGCCATCGCCGCAATCGCCTGGGCACCGCCAATTTTGAAGATCCGATGTGCGCCCGCCAGATGGCAGACGGCAATCATCGCCGGATGAGCGGCGGGCGGCAGACAGGCGATAATCTGCTCGCAGCCCGCGACCGTTGCCGGAACAATCGACATCACCGGCGCCGAAAGGATCGGATAGCGCCCCCCCGGTACGTAACAGCCGACGGTCTGCACGGGAATAATGCGGTGTCCGAGATGCACGCCCGGCAGGGTTTCCACCTCCAGCGGCTGCATGGTCGCCAGCTGCGCCTGGGCAAAACGGCGCACCTGCGCAATGGCGAACTCGCTGTCGTGCCGCGTCTGCGGATCCAGATCGTTCAGCGCGTTTTCAATCTCCTGCTCGGTCACTTCAAACTGCTCAGGCACCACGTTGTCGAACTGCTGCGAAAATGCCCGCAGCGCCGCATCGCCTTCCGTTTTCACGCGCTCGACGATGGCGCTGACTTTATCCGTTAATGTACGGTCGGCCTGCGCATCCTGCCCCTGCGGCCGCTTGATCCAGCTCACCTGTTCCGTAATCGCTTGTGCAGACATTACGCCTCCTCCATCTGGCCGAGTTTGATTTGCGCCAGCAGCGCCAGGTGGTCGTACACCACCCATTCATCGACGATTTTGCCGTTGACGATGTGGTAGTGGGACATGCCCATCACGAACAGACGCTCGCCCGTCGGTTTGCCCAGCGCGCCATAGCCCAGGTGGTGGCCTTCGACAATCCAGCGCACCGCCACTTTCACCCCGCCCTCATCGCATGGATTCGAACAGATATGCTGCGGCAGCCATGCACCATCAGGGATCATGCCGATCAGCGCCAGCGTCTGGTGCGTCACCGCCGCCGTGCCGTACAGCTCTTTCATTAACGGGCCGTGCCACTGCACGGTCGGGGCGTACACCTCTTTGATTTTGCCCAGCATCCGGCGGTTATAGATCTCATGCAGCCAGCGCAGAAGCTGCTCTTCGGTGTCCGTGTGGGCGATAGAGACGTCACAGGCCACATCCGGCGGATACTGGCCGAGCATCCGGCCGTTCTCGCCAATATCGGTGACGCGAAAACCTTTATCGAACTGCTCTTTCGCCATGTTAAAGGCGATTTCATCGGTGTTCAGCCCAAGCTGCTTCATCAGCGACATGTTGTCGCTCACCACCCACTCACGGTAAATTTTGTTTTCGTGGATCATACAGTCGGCGACGGTACGGTTCACAAAGGTGCGATTGGTCGGTTTGCCCAGATGGCTGTACTGGGTGTGACGCCCGCTGCCGGTCACCAGATGCGAGGTATAGAAACCGTCCACGTCATTACCGTTCCAGATAACCTGGGTCGCCATGCCGCGACGCTCCGGGAACGCAATTAAGCGCTGGAGCGTATCCTGCACGACCTGCTCACGGTTATAGAGGGTTCCCAGCGCGTTATATAACACGCAGTTGTGGGTGTAATGGGTGTAAATTAACCCGACATCACGCTCATCCCATATTTTATGGGTACAGCGGACAATATAATCGACAATATCCGTATAACAATCATCAAAGCCTCGTAATGATTGGGCACGCGGACGTTTTTCCGGAACCAGATCAATAAAGTCACGACGCTCGACCTGTAATACCGGCTCGTCTCGCGCGGGTTTGCTATTATTTTTCTCGGGTACTGCTGGAGCTTTATTGGTTGCTTCAGTTGAAGACATATGACCTCCTGCATTTCTTTTCAGACAAAAGGATCCCGCACCCGGAATGGATGGAGAAATTAACCGCAGAACCTAATACGGCGATGTTATACAGCGTTAATAAAAGAAGAGTAGCGGGAGGCGAACCTCCCTTTTTTTATTTCACAATCTGATTTATTTCACAATCTGCGACCAGATCGCTAATTCATCGATACCCAAATATTCGCGAATAATTAAACCGTCGCGTAATTCGAGCTGGGTAATACCGGTAATTGAAATGGGTTTACGGGTCGGCGCGCCAAATTTGCCGTAGCCATCGTGCCAGGTCAGCAGAGACCAGCGCAGGGAAATGCGCACCGGCTCGTTCGGATCTTTGCGCACAATCAGGTGGTGCAATTGGGTTTCACTGTCCGCAAACGACGCGCGATAGCCCGACAGCCAGGCGCCGATCTCCTGCTCGCCTGTGGCCATGCAGTGCCCTGGTCCGTAGAGCGTCGCGGCAGGATGGTACAACCCCGGCACCGTGCCGCCGTTGCCGCCCGCCCACATGGTCAGATAGCGTTCCACCACTCCCGCCAGCGGCCCGTCGATATCATCACCTTCCGGGCCACCCGCCCAGCGTGCGTCGAGGGTTTCGGCCGATTCCGGCTCAATCCCAAGCTGCTGCTGCGTGGCGGAAAGGCTGCGGGCGAACTCACGAATATCCAGCCCCAGCTGAGAGACAATCGCCGCCCGGTCCTGGAGCAGCCACTCCTGGCGCACCGCGCCGTCGGCGCAAATGCGGTCTGCCCAGGTGCGCACCCAGACATTTTTCCCGGTCGGCGCACCGAAAAACCCCTCCCCCTGATGGCGAATCGACGCCACCGTGCGCTGCGCCGCGTAATACTCCTCGCCCGGCGTATGGCTGCACAGGATATCTTCCGTCAGCACGGAGCGTTGCGGGAAGCTGTGCATCGCCTCCAGGGTCAGGCGCATAAATTGCGACAGTTCGTTAAGCTGTTTTTCCGGCGTAATAAACACCACCGGTGTGGCGTAGAAATCCGCCAACTGACCGATATCCTTCTGCTCCCAGACCACGTGGGTCAGCGTCAGAATAAATTGCTGAATAGAGTCGAACTGGGGGCTGAAGCCCGGCAATCTGCTCATTTGACCTCCTGAGGCTGGAACAGAGATAAACCGTCTTTTTCGATGACTCCCGTGCGCGGGCGACGCGCCGAATGGCGAACCACCAGCATTCCGGGCAGCGTAATTTGTTCAGGCTCGATGTTGCCGCTGTCGATCTGCTTCATCAGTAATTCCACCGTCGCTGTCACCATCGCCTCCACCGGCTGAGAGGCCGAGGTTAAGGCGTAGGACGGCCAGCCGGACGGCCCGATGTCGTCGTAGCCAATAATCGACAGATCCTCCGGCACCCGCAGGCCAAATTCGTAGCGCGCCACGTCCATCACCATCACCGCCATATGATCGTTGGCGACAAAAATGGCGTCTGGCGCAGGCGTCTTCGTGAAAAGCGAATACGCCGCGCGGGTGGTTTGCTGCGCGTCATAGTTACCGTTCACCACTTCTACGTCTGTGACGCCGTGTTCCGCGAGGGTGTCGAGATACCCCCGCTGGCGGGCGATATTCACCGATGAATCTGCGACGCCGCCCACGTAGGCGAAGCGCTTGTGCTCTCCGGCGAGCAAGAATTCAGCAATCTGCCGCGCGGCGGCTTCGTTGTTGCTGTTGACGCTCGACGCCATTCCGCTCTCTTCGCTGCGATTGAACAGCACCACCGGAATTCCGGCGGCAAGACACTCCTGAGAGAGATCCAGCGACAGCGTCACAGACGCCAGCACAATGCCGTCGACGCGATACTGCATAATCTGGTCGAAAATGCGATCGACGTTGCCGTCCCTGTCGCCGACAAACAGCAGCAGGTGGTAGTTAAGCGTATCCAGCTTCTGCGCCAGCGCTTCCAGCACCTGCGGATAAAACTGGTTATCAAAATAGGAGATCACCACGCCGATAATGCGCGACCGGGCCGTGTTGAGCGAACGGGCAATCGCATTCGGGCGATAGCCCAGCTCACGCGCCGCCTTGAGCACTTTTTCACGCGTGGCGGGCGAAATGCTCGCCCCCGGCGTAAAGGTGCGGGATACCGCTGACTGCGACACCCCTGCCAGCTGTGCCACCTGCTGGCTGGTCACCGCCGCAAACGTCTTACGCTTCATTACCCTGGGTTCCTTATCCTGTCACTTCCACATTCAGGCCATGTGTTTCAAAGAGATAACATACCATCTTCGATAACCACCCCGTTAAAAGCGCCTCAGGAAGTGAGTGCTTTTTAGTCTTACACCACTTTTGCATGCGTATGCAACAGCCTAAATTATTTTTTTCACAATGGTGATATTGAACCTTTACAAAATTGAAACCTTTTCGTAACTTCAATTTTTGAATACGTATGCATGCCGTCAATTGTACCGGGCAAATTGGGATGTCATCAGAGGGACTGAGCCGGTAAACGTTGTACTTGATTGGTTATAACCCATTAATTTTTAAGAGGTTCACAACCATGTTTCGAGCACTGTTGCGCCGACCGGAAGCCCGGCTGTTTTTTATCATTAGCGTGTTGTTTTATATCTGTATTCACAGCATCGATGCGTTTCTGGCGCCATGATGATCAATCAAGGCATCGAACCGCAGGTGATGGGCATCATCATGGGCGCCAGCGGTCTGGCGACGCTGATGATTCGTTTCCCGCTGGGGATCATCTCTGACGTGGTGAAGAGCCGCAAAATCTTTATCCAGATAGCGCTGGTGCTGCCAATCATCGCCTGGCCGATTGCCTGGCTTGAGCCGAACGCCATTACCCTGTATCTGGCGAAAGCCGCCGATGGCGTAACCGCCGCCACCTGGGTGCTGTATAACATTCTGTTTATTCGCTACTTTGATCGCAAAGAAGCCCCGGCGGCTGTCGCCCTGCTGGCGCTTGCTGGCCCCATCGGGGTGTTTCTCGGCAACTGCATCGGCGGCGTGCTGATTCACTATTTTGCGAACAACATCGCATTTTTCGTCTCCTGTGTGTCTGCTCTTCTCGCCCTGTTCCTGACCACCCGCATTCGCGACGTCCACGATCCGGTGCAGGCGCCGTCACTGAAAGCCTGTATCGCCGGGGCAAAACTTCAGCTCGCTGACCGCTCCGTCTGGCTAATCGGTATTCTGGCAACCATCGTAATTCTGGTTCCTTTTGCCACCCGGGACACCCTCACGCCCATTTACGCTGAACAGCTCGGCGCCCGCGCCGGAATTCTGACGCTGCTGAGTAACATCCATCTGATCTTCTACGCCCTGGCGATTGCCCTGTGCAGCTCGGTGTTTTATCAGCGACTGGGGCTGGTCAAAACCGCGGTGCTGGGGATTTTGCTCCAGGTGATTTCGTCGTTTGGCATTCCGTTTACCAGCAATCTGTACCTGATTTATCTTCTGCAGGCGCTGGCCGGTTTCTCGTTTGGTATGGCGTTCGCGGCGTTCATGTCCCTGAGTGTGGTCAACACGACTTCCGATGAGCAGTCCACCCGCATGGGGTTATTCCAGACTATTTACTCCTGCGGCATGTTTGCCGGGCCGGTAATCATGGGCGTCATGATGCAACACATTAATCTCTCGTCCGGGTATCTGTTTATTGCCGGGCTTTCGATTATTGCGGCCATCGCCACCCCGCTGTCGGTGCGCTGGGTCTATTCCCGCAAAACCCGTCAGCCGGTGGAATTATCCACCAACCGTTCCCTCGCCTCCGCGCGAGAATAATTCCCGCTCATTATGTAATAACTATCCCGGTTCGCCGGGAGGGCATCTGTCATTTCGAGTATTAAAGGAGAATATTGTGGCTTATCAACTTAAATCCAGTAAACCGGTGCAGGAACGTCAGGAAGCGCAGCGACAAATACGGGAAACCGTTGAGCTGATTCTGGCGGATATTGAAAAACGCGGGAATAAAGCGATCCGTGAATTATCGATAAAATTCGATAACTACGACCGTCGAGATTATCGCCTGACGGACGCCGAAATTAATAGCTGCATGAAAAAACTCAGCCGCCAGGATATTCACGATATCGAATTCGCCCAGCAGCAGGTGTTTAATTTTGCTCGCGCACAAAAAGAGTGTCTGCGCGATCTGGAGATCGAAACGCGCCCCGGCGTTATTCTCGGCCATAAAAATATTCCGATTAACGCCGTCGGCTGTTATGTGCCGGGGGGTAAATATCCGCTGCTGGCATCGGCGCATATGTCGATAATCACCGCCAACGTCGCGGGCTGCTCGCGCATTATCAGCTGCGCCCCGCCGTTTGGCGGTGAACCGGCGCCAGCGATTGTCGCGGCGCAGAAAATGGCAGGTGCAACGGAGATCTTCGCCCTCGGCGGCATTCAGGCGATTGGCGCGATGGCGCTCGGCACCGACACCCTCGCACCGGTTGATATGCTGGTGGGGCCGGGCAACGCCTTCGTCGCCGAAGCCAAGCGCCAGCTGTTTGGCCGCGTGGGGATCGATCTGTTCGCCGGTCCGACGGAAACCCTGGTGATCGCCGACGACACCGTCGATGCGGAAATGTGCGCCACCGACCTGTTGGGCCAGGCGGAGCACGGCGTTACGACACCGGCAATTCTGCTGACCAACTCGCTGACGCTGGCGAAAGAGACGCTGACGGAGATCGAGCGCCTGCTGGCAAAACTCCCGACCGCTGACGTCGCCCGTCAGTCCTGGCAGGATTACGGTGAAATCATCGTCTGCGACAGCTACGACGAGATGCTCGCCGAAGCGGATCGTATCGCCTCCGAGCACGTGCAGGTGATGACGGATCGCGACGACTGGTTCCTCAATAATCTCACCAACTTCGGTGCTCTGTTCCTCGGCCCGCGCACCAACGTGGCCTATGGCGACAAAGTCATCGGCACTAACCACACCCTGCCGACGCAAAAGGCGGCGCGCTACACGGGCGGCTTGTGGGTCGGCAAGTTCATGAAAACCTGCACCTGGCAAAAAGTCCTCAGTGACGAAGCCACCGCCGAAATCGGCAGCTACTGCTCGCGTCTGTCGCTGCTGGAAGGTTTTGCCGGACACGCGGAGCAGGCCAACATTCGCGTACGCCGCTACGGGAATACGGACGTGCCTTACGCCACGCCTGCGCCGGTTCGGGAAAAGGTGTAATCATGACCCTTCCCCAGACTCCCTCTTTTCATCTTACGGGAAAACGGGCGCTGGTCACGGGCGGCTCCAGGGGGCTGGGCTTCGCCTGCGCCGTGGCGCTCGCCCAGGCGGGTGCAGACGTGTGGATTGCCGCCCGCGATCGACACACGCTGGAACACGCCGCCGCGCTTGCGACTGAAGGCGGACTGACGCTGCATTCGCTGGCGCTGGATATCACCAATATCTCCCGCGTCGATGCGGTGCTCGCAGAGCTGCCCGCCTTCGACATTCTGGTCAACAGCGCCGGGCTGGCCCGTCACGAGCCTTTCCTCGCCGTCAGCGAAACCCATTTTGACGCGGTGATGACCCTGAACCTGCGCGCCACGTTTTTCCTCAGCCAGCGGGCGGCGCAGCGGATGCGCGAGCACAACATTCCGGGTTCCATCATCCATATCTCCTCGCAGATGGGCCATGTCGGCGGTCCGAATCGCAGCGTCTACTGCGCGTCAAAATTTGCACTTGAGGGGTTAAGCAAAACCATGGCGCTGGAGCTGGGTGGCGCGGGTATCCGGGTCAATACCCTGTGCCCGACCTTTATCGAAACCGAGCTGTCGCGCCAGTCCCTCGACGACCCGGATTTTCGCCGCTATGTGCTGGAGAACATCAAGCTGCGGCGTCTTGGACGCGTCGAGGATGTGATGGGACCGGTGGTGTTTTTGGCCTCCGATGCGGCGGCGATGATCACCGGCACTGCGCTGCTGGTCGACGGCGGCTGGACTGCCACATGAGAGGCCAAATGGATAAAACAGTGTGTGATAACACCGCGCTCCCGCTGGTGTTGATCGGCGGAACGCTCTGCACGGCGCGTCTGTGGCAGCCGCTGATAGAGCGCCTGGCGCTCTCTTCCGTGATGTGCGTGAGCCTTACCGGGGCGGATTCCGCACCGCAGGCCGCGCAGCGCCTGCTGCAAAATCTGCCGCCGCGCTTTCTGCTGGCCGGGTTTTCCCTTGGGGCTATCGTGGCGCTACAAATAGCGGCCGATGCCCCGGAGCGGCTGGCCGGGCTTGCGCTCCTGTCGGTGAATCCCCTTGCCGATGCGCCGGAAAATCTCGCCGCCCGACGCGAGGCCGTTCGCGCTGCGCGTGAGCAAGGGCTGGCGAACTGGCTGTCTGACACCCTGTGGCAAAAGTATGTCGCCCCCGGGCGGCGATCTGATGCGCCACTCCACGCGCTTGTCTGCCAGATGGCGCAGGAGAGCGGCCACGACACCTTTGCCAGCCAGACGGAGATCGCCCTCTCCCGGCGGGATAACCGCCAGGCCCTGAGCGCGCTCTCCTGCCCCATTCTTATCATTAACGGCGCGTACGATCCCATCTGCACGCCCCACCATCACCAACTGGTCTCGGCAAGTGCGCCCCACACCCGGCACATCACGGTTCCAACAGCCGGGCATTTCGTGGTGCTCGAAGCGCCCGATGAGGTCGCCCCGCCGCTGCGCCAGTGGATTCAGGAGTCCCTTCATGCGACGCAATAAACTCAAACAATTGATTCAGGAACAGTCCCCCATCATCAACGGCTGGCTGGCGATCCCTTCCAGCTACAGCGCGGAGATCGTCGGTCATCAGGGCTACGACGCGGTGACGGTCGATTTGCAGCACGGAATGATCGATTTCGCCAGCGCCCTGACGATGCTTCAGGCCCTGTCAGCCACGCCCGCGGTGCCGTTAGTACGCGTCCAGCATAACGATCCGGCGCAGATCATGCGCATGCTCGACGCCGGGGCCTACGGCATTATCTGCCCGATGATTTCCACCGCCGAACAGGCCGCGCGGTTCGTCGCCGCCTGCCACTATCCGCCGTTTGGCGTGCGTTCGTTTGGTCCGGCGCGCGGGCTGCTGTACGGCGGAGCGGATTATCCGCAGCACGCCTGCCAGGAGATCCTGACGCTGGCGATGATTGAAACCCGCGAAGGGCTGGCGAATCTCGACGCCATTCTGGCAACCGACGGGCTGGACGGCGTGTTTATCGGCCCGAACGATCTGTCGTTAACCCTCACCGGCAGCGCCAGCGCGGAATCCCAGCACCCTGAGATGCTCGCCGCCGTCGAACGGGTGGTCAGCCGCTGTCGCCAGCAGCAAAAACTGGCCGGGATTTTTTGCACCTCCGGCGACGCCGCACGCCTGCGTATCGACCAGGGTTTTCAGTTTGTCACCCCCGCCAACGACGTGATGCAGCTTGGCCGCGCCGCGCGGGAAGCTATCGCCCTGGCGCGCGGTGCCTCCGCTCCCACCACGGGCGCATCCGGTTACTAACAGGAGAAAAATTATGAAAGCACAACATATCACCCCGGCGCAGGCCAAAAGCCGCGTCATCACGCCCGATGAGATGGTGTCCTGCAATCTGGCGTTTATCGACTGCAAACTGCCCGGCTCGCACCTCAAGCAGAACTACTCCTTCATCGGGCCGGGAGTCACCCAGTCATCGGCGCAGGTGGTCAATATTCCGGAACCGCACGGCTTTAATATTGGCGCAGCGGCGATGCCGAAAGGGGTCACCAATAACCTGCATCTGCACTTCACCGCTGAGGTGTTTTTGATTCATGAAGGCACCTGGCGTTTTCGCTGGGGGGCGAACGGCGAAAACGAGGCCGAGTTCAGCGCGCCGGCCATTCTGTCGATTCCGACGTGGATTTTCCGTGGCTTTACCAACGTTAGTCCGCAAGAGACCTGCGGCATGGTCTACACGGTGCTTGGCGGGAATAACACCGGGGGGATCATCTGGCATCCGTCCATTCTGGCGGCGGCCAGCGAATACGGGCTGTATCTGAGCAAAGACAATATGCTGCTCGACGTGAACGCGGGCGATACGATGCCGGATGCCTCACAGCTGTTAACACCGCTGCCGCCGGAAGAGATCGCCGCCCTGCGCCGCTATTCTGTCGAGGAGATGCGTCAGCGTGCCGTCATCGGCGACGATCGCCGCTGGTCAGCGGACGGCCTGCTGGATTCGGTACTGCCGGGTCATGGCGGGGAGATCGCGCCGGTGATTGGTTTTGGTATGTCGCAGGACCGCCACTCAGCACCGGCGATTGTGAATCCGCACGGGTTTTCCGTCGAATGGCTGCGCCTCGCCGCTGAGCATGTGGTCGGGCGTCATCTCTGCCCGGACGTGCAGGTGATTATGGTGTTCAAAGGGTCGCTGAAGGTGACGTGGAATCAGGCGGGCGAAGAGGTGAGCGTGATCGCGCCGGAGCGCTCGGTGATTTCCGTTCCGGCCAACAGCTGGCGTCAGTATTGTGCGGTCGGGGGTGACGTGGAGTGCATTCTGACCACTCAGGGCGATCAGCGTAAACGCGTCTACTGGGATGACGAGATTCTGGCGCAAGCCAAAGGCTATAACCGCTGTCTCGATCCGGACGGATATGTGGCGGCGGTTGATTTGCTGCCAGTGACGGCGCGTAAGGCGGGTGTAAAGCTGGAAGTGTTGCCGGACTAACCGGCGATATAGGGCGGGTCTGTCCCGCCCTGAAAAGCGTTATTCGAAGTAGACCTGAGGATTGTCAGACAGGGAGATAAAGGTTTTGCTCTCTTTATCCAGCGCGAGGATCTCGCCGCTTTCGATGTCATACACCCAGCCGTGCAGGCGGATGGCGTTATTGCGCAGCCCCACCGCCACCGATGGATGGGTTTTGATGTTGCTTAGCTGGGCAAACACGTTCTCCTGCACCATGCCATTCACTTTATCAGTCGGCGTGGCCCAGGTTTTCTTTTCGACCACGGCTTTGGCCGCATCGGAATAGCGCAGCCAGTGGGACACCGCAGGCATCGGGTCCAGATTCGCATTGTCAGCAATCGCCTTCATCGCACCGCAGTTGGAGTGGCCGCAAATCACAATATCGGTCACGCCCAGCGCTACCACCGCATACTCAATCGTCGCAGAGACACCGCCTGGCTCAGGGCCAAACGGCGGCACAATGTTGCCAGCATTTCGAATGACAAAGAGCTGTCCAGGTTCCTGCTGCGTCACCAGTTCGGGGACCAGACGGCTGTCTGAGCAGGAGATAAAAAGCGCTTTGGGATTCTGGCTGGACGCTAAACTACGGAAGAGTTCTTTACGTTGCGGGAAAATCTCTTTTTGAAAGCTGAGAAAACCTTCAATGATATGTTGCATAGCAATGTCTCTTTTATCTGTTTTAGTTTAGGCATGATCGCGATCACGCTTGTGAAGTTTACCCACCGCGCTTTACTTCATACAAGAAATATATTTCTGCCCTGATTGCATGACGATGTCGTGTGCGTTTTCGGTGATGTTTTGTCCTTCAAAGGCGCCGTAGAGCCGCTGGAACGGGACCTCCCGCAGTCGGTCGGTTATCGCACTGACCGCCGCCCCCGGCAGGGGAAGCATATTCGGGTAACTCCACATAAACGACACCCGGTCCGCGCCGGGCGTCACCTGCAAAATATCCCCGGCGAGCAGGACGCCGCTACCGCAATCCCAGTGCAATACCGTTCCGCCCGCAAAATGGCCGCCCAGACGCAGCAGCCGCACGCCGGGTAGCAGATCCTGAGTGTCCCCCTCCCAGAAGCGCAGCGCCGGGCTGTCGCGCATCACCCACTCCCGGTCGCTGGCATGGAGATAAACCGGCGCGTCAAACGCCGCCGCCCAGTCCTGCATGGTAGTGTAATAATGGGGATGGGAGATCGCAATGGCGTGCAGCCCGCCCAGCGCGTCAATCAGCGTGCGGGTGGCAGGGTCCAGCGTGGCGATGCAATCCCACAGGATATTACCGTGCGGTGTGGTCAGCAGGATCGCGCGCTGGTTGATGGCAAATTTGGGTACGGTTTTAAGGCTTAGCAGGCCTGGCTCAAGCTGCTGCCATTTGTTGGTGTGGTTGGTGACAACGGTGTCAAAATCCACCCACTGTTGCCCGCCAACGGGAACATACTGGCGCTCATCTTCACAAATCGCGCAGCGTTCCACTGCGCCCGTGGTGGTGTCATAGGATGTCCCGCAGGTTTTGCACAGTGTGATCATTTTCCCTCCTCTCAGCCGTCAGAGAAAGAGTATGGCAGGGATTGGCGTTACGTGCGGTGAGGTACTTTCACCGACTTTTTTATCCTATACTCTGCCAACAGCAAAACTGAACTCAGCAGGTACATAATGGAAATTGATCTCGATAATCTGGTGTTTAACGGTCTGGAAGAGGCGCAAGAGCGCAACGCGGAACGTCTGGAAGATGCAGACAAGAAAGCGCAGGCGGTTGTTGCTGACGATGATTGCGGCGATGCCTGCAAGATCTGACCGTCAAGGCCGGGTGGCGGCTTCGCCCTACCCGGCTTTTTTAACGTCTAAGCCGTAGAGCGTTTGTTACTTTTTCACACTGTCCAGCGCCTGCTGTGCACAGGCTTCATCTAACTGACCGCCCGGCGCACCGCCGATACCGATTGCACCAATCACCTCATCGCCCTCTTTCACCGGCAAACCACCTGCCAGCAGCAAGAAGCCTGGAACGTCACGCATATTCTGTGCGCCCGCGTTGCTTTGTGCGGCTTCCATCACCTTGCCGGAGGCATTTTTGGTGCTGAGCGCGGTAAACGCCTTCATCTCACTGGCTTTTACCGTATGCGGACCGGCGTTATCGGTGCGCTGCATGGCTTTCACCACGCCCGCACGATCCACTACCGTCACGCTGACCTGGTAATTTTTGGCGCGACAGGCCTGAATCGCCGCGCTCGCCAGGGCATTCGCCTGGGTGAGGGAGATATTTTTCTGCGTCAGGGTTTCTGCCTGCGCGGATACCGACATCATTCCTGCCACCAGCGCGGCTACCGTCATTAACGTTTTCATCGCAATTCCTCGAATGTGGGAGACACAGCGATGCTATCGGGATGCGCGGTTGAGCGGTATTCGGTTGATTACGCAGCCCACCTGGTAGTTATACGGATTGCAATTTGTCGTACTCACGGATGGCCTGCACCAGGCTGCTCACGCCGAGCTTGGCAAACAGGGCCGCGCGGTGCGCTTCAACGGTTCTGGGTGATAAATTCAGGCGCGCCGCCACCTCTTTATTGCTGCGCCCCTCCATCAGTTCGCAAAGCACTTCGTGCTCCCGCGCCGTCAATTGTTCAAACAGCGCTTTCACCCGCTTCACCTCCTGCCAGTGGGTCGTGCGGCGCTGGCTCTCCTCAAACGCGCGAGCGAGGGTTTCGATAAGCTTATCGGCATCCAGCGGCTTGGTGAAAAACTCGAAAACCCCTTGGTGAAACGCCCGACGGCAGGCATCAACGGTGCCGTGCCCGGTCATGACGATCACCGGCAGCAGCGGCCACGGCCACGCGCCCTCTTCCAGCCAGGTCAGCCCACCTTTGCCCGGCATGCGCATATCCAGCAGCAGACAGCCCGCGAGCGCCCGGTCGTTGCTATACCTTTCGGTAAACGCCTCGATGCTGGCAAAGGTTTTCACCTCCCAGTGCATGCCCGAGAGAAGAAAGGCCATTGACTCTCTGATGGCGGCGTCGTCATCAATCAAATAGACCACATTACCCATGTGCGGCTCCGTTACCCGGTTCCAGTTGCAACACGATCTGCGCCCCGCCCTCCGGCGTGTTAGCGAGCGCAATCGTGCCATTCATGCGCATCATTAGCGATTCCGTGAGCGTCATCCCGAGACCAATCCCCTTTTCTCTGCCGCTGTAGAACGGCATAAACGCCTTCTCCAGCGCCTCCGGGCTGAACCCTGGCCCGCCGTCGGTCATGATAATTTCGATGACCCTGTTTTTACGCTGGCTGGTGATGTGTACCCAGCCGCGCGCGTTCTCCTGCTGGGCCTGAATCGCATTGCTGAGCAGATTGTGTAACACCTGCTCCAGCCACAGCCTGTCGGCCAGCACGGTGGCGGCGTCGGAAGGGAAAGCGTGGCTGACGGTGATGTGCTCCGATTTGCGCTCATGCTCCAGCAAATTCACCACATGCTGCCAGCACTGGGCTAAATCGATATCGCTGAGCGTGACTTTTTCCTGCACCACATGTTCACGAAAGCGCGCCAGCAGTTCGCCGATGCGCTGAGTCTGAATCAGCGCCGCGCCGAGCGCATGGCCCACCGCCTGCGGATTCTCCTGCGCCAACTGTCGCTGCGCCCCCTGAATCCAGGTCTGCGCCGCCGTCAGCGGCTGGTTGATTTCATGCACAATGCCGGCGGTGATCTCGCCGAGCGTATTCAGTCGCGCATGCTGATAATACCAGGCTCGCTGCTCGGCGTTTTGCCGCTGCAAGCGTTGCCAAAGCACACCGCTCCCCGCCGCAACGATGGCCGCCCAGCCGACAAACAGCAGCGGGAATAGCGCCCAGGAGATTTGCAGCCAGTGCGGTTCAGCATCCGCCGTAAGGGTAAAGGGCTGCGTATGCTGAGGGAATGCCCGCTGCCAGTGCCAGAACGCCGTCGATGAGGGATGCGCATCGGCTGCTGACAAGCTGATAGTGAGATGGGAAAAACGGTGCGTGGCGGCGAGCAGCGGACGCAGATCGATCCGCACCCGGATCTGCCGCCACGGATTGTACAGCCAATACTGGTCGTCACGGAGCGGCTCAACGCGAGCAGCATCCAGCGCACGGCCCGCTGTTTTTTCCAGGGCCAGAATGTGGGGGAATTTTTTGCGCAGCGCCGTCAGATCTTCGTCGCCATTAAGCAGGGGCAAAACAGATTCGTTTTGCGTCAGCACCGCGCTGATGGCGGAAAAGAGCGCGGTAAATTCACGATCGCGCTCCCAGAACTGGCGGCGGATCTGTTCGGCATACAGCAGGACGCTGCTCAGCAGGCAGACAATTATCCACACCACCAGGGCACGCCGGATCAAATTTTGGCTGTTCATTCAGTCTTCAGGCGAGGTGATTTTTGCCTTAGACCTTAGCAGGTTGACGGATTAAGAACAAAAAAAAGCCGATACGTTCAGGTATCGGCTGCACAGCTCGTTCCAGTAGGTCATGCGCGTGTGGCGCAGCTCAGCGTGGTGTTTTGTCATGGAACCACTCCGGGTCGATGTTGGCGACGTCGACGCCGTACAGACTGGCGATCGGCAGCACCGATTCAATAACACGTTGCGCGCTGTTCTCCGTCTCTGATTTGGCGACAAAAAACCGCCGTAACGTATTCACCCAGTTTTGCATGGTCCCACTCCTCTCGATGGCGTCTGAACTCAGTTAACCCCCAAACTGGACTTAACGGAAATACCAATATCAGCTGACTATTTTCAGAATTCGCAAATACATCGCCTTCCGTCACTTACCCGTAACACGCTGTTCACTAATACCTTTTTGCATATAGCAAAGAACATTTTCTTATTTGGCGATAGATAACGCTTATGGGAGCGTATCCGGACAAAACAAAAACAACGGGATACTTGAGGGAACTATGGCTACACATAAAAAGCACTATCACACACTGGCACTGGCGCTCGGTTTACTGACCACAGGCGGCCTTTTATCGACCCAGGCGCAGGCCGATCAGCTGGCGGATATCAAAGCCGCTGGCGTGGTGAAAGTCGCCACGTTTGATGCCAACCCACCGTTCGGCTCCATCGATGCCAAAACGCACGATATCGTTGGCTATGACGTCGATTTCGCCAAAGCGCTGGCCAAAAAACTTGGCGTGAAGCTGGAGCTGGTCGCCACGAATCCGGCGAACCGCATTCCACTGCTGCAGTCGGGTAAAGCCGATCTGATCGTCGCCGACATCACCATCACCCCGGAGCGTGCTCAGGTGATTGATTTCTCCACCCCTTATTTCGTGACCGGTCAGCAGTTCCTGGTTCCGGCAAAATCGGCGGATAAGCTGGATGATTACAGCAAAGCGCGCATCGGCGCGGTGAAAGGCACCACCGGCGAGCAGGCGCTGCACCAGCGTTTCCCGCAATCCCGCGTGCTCTCTTACGACGATATTCCGCTGGCGTTAACCGCCCTGCGCAACGGTAACGTGCAGGCGATTACCCAGGACAGCACCATTCTGGCCGGTTTACTGGCCCAGGCGCCGGATAAAGCCGATTTTAAAATCCTGCCGGATTTGCTCAGTAAAGAGGAGATCGGGGTGGGAGTGAAGAAAGGCGAAACCGCGCTGTTGAACGTGGTGAATGACGAGCTGGTGAATCTTGAGAAAACCGGCGACGCCGCCAAAATTTATGACGTCTGGTTTGGCCCACAAACCGCCTCACCTCAGCCTCGCGCCTTTAAAATAGAAGCCCAGTAATATGCTCTCAGCGCTTTTTTCACGCTCCGCGGCCCGTGCCGCGGATTTTTCACATCTGGAGCAGGCAAGCGTTGAGTTCCGCGATGTGGTCAAACGCTACGGCGATCATCAGGTGCTGAAAGGTATTTCACTTCGCATTGAGCCAGGGGAAGTGGTGGCGATTCTGGGGCCGTCCGGTTCCGGTAAGTCCACGCTGATTCGCCTCATCAATCAGCTGGAGTCCCTCAACGGCGGCGAGATCCTGATAGACAACAAACCCACCCGCAAGCTGACCGGCCCCGCCCTGCGCCAGCTTCGTAGTCGGGTGGGATTTGTGTTCCAGCAATTTAACCTTTACGCCCATCTGACCGCCAGCCAGAACATCAGTCTGGCGCTTGAGCATGTTCACGGCTGGAAAGCGCCGCAGGCGCAGGAGCGTGCCCTGACGCTGCTGGAGAAAGTCGGGATGGTGGAGAAAGCCAGCCACTACCCGGCCGAGCTTTCTGGCGGGCAGCAGCAGCGCGTGGCCATTGCCAGAGCGCTGGCCTCATCGCCGCAAATTATCCTGTTCGATGAGCCAACGTCGGCCCTTGACCCGGAAATGATTGGTGAGGTTCTGCAGGTGATGAAGGCTCTCGCCCACAGCGGGATTACGATGATTGTGGTGACGCACGAGATGCAGTTTGCCCGCGAAATCGCCGACCGGGTGGTGTTCATCGACGGCGGACAGATTCTGGAGACCGCCCCGCCGGAGCAGTTTTTCCGCCATCCAGACCATCCTCGCGCCCGACAGTTCCTGCAAAAGGTGCTGAACCCGCTGCATCAGGAGCCATCCTGATGCCCGCCCTCGACTGGCAAGGGGTACTGACCGGACAGCCCTTGCAGTGGATTTTATCCGGCTTTCTGACCACCCTGTGGGTGACGCTCGCGGGGATGATCATCGCCAGCGTCTTCGCCATACTGCTTTTGCTTCTCCGTCTGGCAGGCGGGAAAACGGGAAACGCTCTCGTGGCGGCGTGGGTCTCTCTGTTTCGCAACACGCCGTTACTGGTGCAGCTATTGTTCTGGTATTTCGCGGCCTGGAACGGGCTGCCGCAGGCACTTCGCAGCTTCATCAACGCCGATCACAGCTGGTCGATTCTGCCGGGGGATGTCTGGTGGTTTACACCGGAGTTTCTCTGTTCCGCGTGGGGGCTGGGCGTGTTTACCTCCGCGTTCTTAATCGAGGAGATCGCCTCGGGATTGCAGGCGGTGCCATCGGGGCAGCGACAGGCGGCGCTGACGCAGGGGTTCTCCTCCTGGCGACTGTTCCGCTACATCCTGCTGCCTCAGGGGCTGGCAAACGCCTGGCAGCCGGTGGTCGGGCAGTATTTGAACTTAATGAAACTCTCCTCTCTTGCCAGCGGTATCGGCTTTGCCGAGCTGACCTATCAGGTGCGCCAGATTGAGAGCTATAACGCCCACGCGCTGGAAGCTTTTACCGTCGGCACCGTGCTGTATCTGCTGACGGGCGTGTTGCTGGGGCTACTGCTGGTGAGGCTTGGGCCGTCCACTAAACGCCGCCCGCGTGCGCGTCATGCGGCTATCAACGCCGGGAGGGAACACGCATGATCGCCGGGCTGAATGTCATTATCGATAACCTGGATTATCTGCTCTGGGGACGGATGTCCGCCGGTCAGCCTGGCGGGGTGTTGCTGACGCTGCTGATGGCGCTGGGCGCTGCCGTGCTGGCGCTGCCGGGCGGCATTGCGCTCGCGGCGCTCGCCTGGCGGTTTCCGGGCCTCGTGCGCAACACGCTGTTTTTGTGGGCCGAGCTGATTCGTGGTATCCCGCTGATCTTCGTGATTTTCTGGATGTGGTATTTACTGCCGCTTTTAACGGGTGGCGATCTCCCCGGCGCGTTGACCGTAACCCTGGCGCTGGCGTGGTTTACCGCGGCCGCCGTGATGCACTCCGTGCTGGCCGGGCTGAGGGCTTTGCCGGACGGGCAATTTGAGGCGGCGTTAACTCAGGGATTTGGTACGCAGCAGACGCTGTGGCTGATCCTGCTGCCGCAGGTGTTGCGCAATATTCTGCCGTCTCTGCTGGGGATTTTTATCAGTCTGCTGAAAGACACGTCGCTGGCTTTTATTGTCAACGTGCCGGAACTGACCACCGTTGCCGGCCAGGTGAACAACCGGGTGCAGATTTACCCGGCGGCCATTTTTATCTTTACCGGCGTGGTCTATTACCTGCTCTGCTGCTCGCTTGAGCAGATCGCTAAACGCTGGCGTTTCACCCCGCCAGCGCTTTAACCACCGTTTCCATCGCTTGCGTTGTCAGTTCACTGCGTTTCACGCGCTGGTTCGCCAGCGCGGTACGCAGCACGCCCGCAATGACGATATGCTTAGGCTCCTGCCCTAAATCCCGCATCTCAAGAACGACCTTCCCCACTACCCGGCACATTTCCTGATAAAGCGCGTCGTCTTTGGTCACATTGCCCATTGCTACCACTCCATTGCTTTAAAGGAGCAGCTTAAATGATTAACAGAATGGATACAAAAAAAGCCCGGCGATCGCTCGCCGGGCCTGGGTCTTTTATCCAGGGGATTAGTTGTTTACCGGAATCACAGCGCCTTTATATTTGGTGCGGATCCAGTCCTGAATCTCTTTGGAGTGCAGCACGTCCACCAGCGCCACGATATCTTTCTTCTTCTCGTCGCCGCGATGCACGGTGATGATGTTCGCATACGGGTTGTTCTCACCGCTCTCGACCGCGATCGGGTCGTGAACCGGGTCCAGACCTGCATCAATGGCGTAGTTGGCGTTAATCACGACCGCCGCGCCTTCGTCGTTGTTATACATCTGCGGCAGCAGAGAGGCTTCGACGTTTGGCGTGAACTGCAGTTTTTTCGGGTTTTCGACGATGTCGCTGATGCGCGCGGTCACTTTATCGATGCCTGGCTTCAGTTTGATCACGCCCTCCTTCTCGAAGATAGAGAGAATACGCCCCTCTTCGGAGACCGCATCACGCATGATGATTTTGCCGCCTTCCGGCAGATCTTTCAGGGATTTGTATTTTTTGGAGTAGATACCAATCGGCTCGATGTGAATCGCACCGGCACTGACGAAATCATAATCTTTATCGCCCGCATGATCTTTCAGCACGCTGTTCAGGTAAGGAATGTGCTGGAAGTAGTTCGCGTCGATATCACGGCCTGCCAGCGCGGTGTTGGGCAGGATGTAGTCCTGGAAAGGTTTGATCTCCAGATCGATACCCTGTTTCGCAAGAATCGGCTTCGCCTGCTCCAGAATTTCCGCATGCGGGGTGTTGGACGCGCCTACGGTCAGCGTATCCGCCCAGGAGGCAAAGCTCAGGGCGCTCAGGGTTGCGGCGGCAATCAGTGTCAGTGTCTTTTTCATGATGTGGTTTCCTGTGTGTTTTATCGTTTATCTAACAGTGAAGTAATGACGTCGCCGCAGAACTGGATAATGAAAACGATGATCAAAATAGTCACCGTTGCCACCAGCGTGACATCACCGTGGTTGCGCTGGAATCCTTCCAGATAAGCCAGATTTCCCAAACCACCGGCGCCAATCACCCCCGCCATTGCGCTGTAGCTCACCAGTGCAATCAGCGTCACCGTAATGCCTGAGACCAGTGCAGGTGATGATTCCGGCAGTAAAACCCGAAAAATTAAGGTGCTCAGACGTGCGCCCATCGAACGCGTCGCCTCAATGACCCCTTTGTCCACTTCACGCAGGGCGATCTCCACCAGACGCGCATAAAACGGTGCCGCGCCGACAATCAGCGCCGGGAGCGCGGCGTTGGCCCCCAAAATCGTCCCGACGATGGTCTTGGTGAACGGGATCAGCAGGACAATCAAAATAATGAACGGAATCGAGCGGAAAACGTTCACCACAATGGATATGACGCTGTAGACGGTGCGGTTGTGGAACAATCCGCCGCGCGCCGTCAGGAACAGCGCCAGCCCCAGGACAATCCCCAACACAAAGGTCGCGACGCCGGAGATCGCCGTCATGTAGAGCGTTTCCAGGGTGGCGGCCCACAGCTGGTCCCATTTCAGATGCGGAAAAAGCGTCTCAGCCATGTTTAATTACCTCGCCATCAATATCGCTGTGCTTCAGGTCGGCGAGGATATTGTTCAGTTGCTCTTCGGATGCCACGACGTGCACCCATAATTGGCCGAAAACACCGTGTGCCGTTTGCGTCATTTTGCCGTGCAGAATGTTAAACGGCAGGCCGTAACGCAGGGTCAGCTCCCCGACAATCGGCTTGTGGGTGCTGTGCCCGGTGAAAGTCAGGCGGATCACCGTGCCTTCCAGCTCGTTCGCCAGCTCCGGATTAAAAGCCTCTTCTTCGGTGTACTGGCTCACCTGGCGCACAAACTGCTGGGTGATCGGTTTTTGCGGATGGGTGAAAACGCCGAGGACATCGCCCTCTTCCACCACTTTGCCGTTTTCCATCACCGCCACGCGGTCGCAGATTTTGCGCACCACGTGCATTTCGTGGGTGATCAGCACGATGGTGAGATTAAAACGACGGTTAATGTCGAGCAGCAGATCGAGGATCTGATCCGTCGTTTGCGGGTCGAGGGCGGAGGTCGCTTCATCACACAGCAGTACGTCCGGGTTATTTGCCAGCGCCCGGGCAATGCCCACACGCTGTTTTTGCCCGCCGCTGAGCTGCGACGGATAAGCATTTTCGCGGCCTTTCAGCCCCACCAGATCCACCAGCTCTGCAACGCGGGCGTTAATTTTGGCTTTCGGCACGCCCGCGATTTGCATTGAGAAGGCGATATTCTCCCTGACCGTACGCGACCAGAGCAGGTTGAAGTGCTGGAACACCATGCTAATTTTCAGGCGCGCCTGGCGCAGTGCTTCGCCTTTGGCCGAGGAGATCTCCTGGCCGCTGATGGTCACGCTGCCAGAGGTCGGCTTTTCCAGCCCGTTCAGCAGGCGAATCAGCGTACTTTTTCCGGCGCCGCTGTAGCCGATAATCCCGTAAATCTGCCCCTGTTCGACCGTCAAATTGACGTTATCAACGGCGGTAAGTGCCACTTTTCCGTTGTCAAAAACCTTCGAAATATTCCTGAGAACAATCATTATTTTTCGTTATCCGTTACGCATATAGCGGTTTAGCAGTATGGATGTCCAAAAGATAGTAATCAGACGTTATGATGTTTTAAATGAACAAAATCGAATGTCTTATAACGCCGAGGAATATGTGGCGTGGCGACTGGGCGCAGGATGATTAGCTTATTTTCAGCAATGATTATCTGCACAATGCATATGTGGCAGCGCCTGAGGCGCAAAAACGGTCATTTTTGCCGCATTTTCTCCTTATATAGCCATCCTCACATCCAGAGCACTTTACGGCTTGCTGTCTTAACTGCCAAATCAGCCATTTATATTACTTTCCGTTCTAACAGGCAGTGAAACGTTCTTTCTTGAGGAAATTTCATAGTCCTATCATCCAGCCATGTCTCTGTTAAGGAAAAGACCATGGCGATTTATCACTCCGTGACTGAACTGATTGGCCGCACGCCGCTCATCCAGTTGCACAAGCTGGATACCGGCCTGTGCTCGCTGTTTTTAAAACTCGAAAACCAGAATCCTGGCGGCTCGATTAAGGACCGCGTGGCCCTGTCGATGATCAACGAAGCCGAGCGCAAAGGACTACTCGCACCGGGCGGCACCATTATTGAAGCCACGGCGGGCAATACCGGGCTGGGGCTGGCGCTGATTGCGGCGCAAAAAGGCTATGCGCTGGTACTGGTGGTGCCGGACAAAATGAGCCGCGAGAAGATTTTTCATCTGCGCGCGCTGGGCGCTCAGGTGGTGCTGACGCGCTCCGACGTCAACAAAGGCCACCCGGCCTACTATCAGGACTACGCGAAGCGGCTGGCGCAGGAGATCCCCGGCAGCTTCTATATTGACCAGTTCAATAACGAGGCCAACCCGCTGGCGCACAGCACCTCTACTGCGCCCGAGCTGTTTGAACAGCTGGACGGCAGGATCGACGCGATTGTGGTTGGCGTAGGGTCCGGCGGTACGCTCGGCGGGCTGCAGGCGTGGTTTGCGCAGCACTCTCCGCACACGGAGTTTGTGCTGGCCGATCCGGCCGGTTCAGTGCTGGCGGATCAGGTGGAGTCGGGCCGTCACCATGAAGCGGGTTCGTGGCTGGTCGAGGGGATCGGCGAAGACTTCATTCCGCCGCTGGCGCACATCGAAGGCGTGCATCAGGCCTATCGCGTCACCGACCGCGAAGCCTTCACCACCGCCCGCGACCTGCTAAAAACCGAAGGCATTCTGGCCGGCTCCTCCAGCGGCACCCTGCTGGCGGCGGCGCTGCGCTATTGCCAGGCGCAAACCACCCCGAAACGGGTGGTGACCTTTGCCTGCGACAGCGGGAATAAGTATCTGTCGAAAATGTTCAACGACGACTGGATGCGCCAGCAGGGGCTGATCTCCCGCCCGCAAACCGGCGATCTCTCTGATTATATCGCCCTGCGTCACGACGAAGGCGCGACCGTTACTGCCGCCCCGGATGACAGCCTGGCGACCGTGCTGGCGCGTATGCGGCTGTACGATATCTCACAGCTGCCGGTTTTAGAGAACGGTCAGGTGGTGGGCATTGTCGACGAATGGGATCTGGTTAGCCATATCGCAGGGGACGGCGAGCGTTTCGCCCTGCCCGTCACCGAGGCAATGACCCGCAACGTCGAGGTGCTCGACAAACATGCCTCTGAGAGCGCGCTGAAACCGATCTTTGACCGCGGTCTTGTGGCCGTGATTAACGACCGCGATCGCTTTCTGGGCCTGATTACGCGCAGCGATGTCCTCACCGTGTGGCGCAACCGTCTCCAACAATAAGGAACAATAATGATGAAAAACCTGGCAACCTTGAGCGTCCACAGCGGCGAGTTTAACGATCAGCACGGCGCGGTGATGCCGCCCATTTACGCCACCTCGACGTTTGCGCAACCGTCTCCCGGCGAACATACGGGCTACGAGTATTCCCGCAGCGGTAACCCGACGCGCCATGCGCTGGAAACGGCGATTGCCGAGCTGGAGAGCGGAACGCGCGGATATGCCTTTGCCTCCGGTCTGGCGGCGATCTCTACCGTGCTGGAGCTGCTGGATAAAGACAGCCATATCGTCGCCATCGACGATGTGTACGGCGGCACATATCGCCTGATTGAAAACGTGCGCAAACGCAGCACGGGATTGCAGGTGAGCTGGGTGAAACCTGGCGATTTATCGGCCCTTGAAGCGGCAATCCGCCCCGATACCAAAATGATCTGGGTGGAAACCCCGACTAACCCTTTGCTGAAACTGGTGGATCTCGCGGCTATCGCAGAGATCGCGCGTCGCCATCGCATCATTAGCGTGGCGGATAATACCTTTGCCTCGCCGGTGATCCATCGTCCGCTGGAGTTGGGTTTTGATATCGTTGTTCATTCCGCGACGAAATATCTCAACGGCCACTCTGACGTGGTGGCGGGCCTGGCGGTGGTGGGCGACAATCGCGAACTCGCTGACCAGCTGGGCTATCTGCAAAACGCCGTCGGCGGCGTGCTCGACCCGTTTAGCAGCTTCCTGACCCTGCGTGGCATTCGTACCCTCGCCCTGCGCGTCGAAAAGCACAGCGCCAACGCGCTGGCGATTGCGCAATGGCTGGAGCAGCATCCGGCGGTCGAAAAAGTGTGGTTCCCGTGGCTGGAATCTCATCCGCATTACCAGCTGGCACGCGTGCAGATGGCCCTGCCGGGCGGGATGATTTCCGTGGTCGTCAAAGGTGATGCGCAACAGGCCACCGCGATTATCCGCAAGCTGAAACTCTTTACCCTCGCCGAGAGCCTGGGCGGCGTGGAAAGCCTGGTCAGCCAGCCCTACAGCATGACCCATGCGTCGATTCCGCTGGAACAGCGGTTGGCCAACGGCATCGTTCCGCAGCTGATTCGTTTGTCCGTCGGGATTGAAGATACCCACGATCTGATCGCAGACCTCGAACAAGCGCTGAAAAATTAAGCGAAATGCGGCAGACGTTCCCTCTGCCGCAACAAGATAGCGTTTAGCCTTAACGCGTTGATAACAATCTTTTGTGAAACTGCACAGAATCTTTTTGAAACACCGTTTCCATTTTCCTTTTATCTGAAAATCAGCGTATAATGCGCGCCTAATCCCTGGGTGAATGGTTTCAGCGCTTGGAATACAAAAAACAACGTACAACTTCTCCTCTCCTTCGTTGGGCCAAGACTCAGGCACACTTTCTTCTGCACGCTCATTTGATGTCACCTATCCTTAGTGTGTGTCATTTAAAATTTCGCTACACAGGTTTGACTCTGCGGCAGTGCGCCCCCGGAGCGAGATTTCCATATCCTTCCCAACTTAAAGACTAAGACTGTCATGAAAAAGACGAAAATTGTTTGCACCATGGCCCGAAAACCGAATCTGAAGAGATGCTGAGCAAAATGCTGGACGCCGGCATGAACGTAATGCGTCTGAACTTCTCTCACGGCGACTATGCTGAACACGGCCAACGTATTCAGAACTTGCGCAACGTGATGAGCAAGACCGGTAAAAAAGCAGCGATCCTGCTGGATACCAAAGGTCCGGAAATCCGTACCATTAAACTGGAAGGCGGCAACGACGTCTCCCTGAAAGCGGGCCAGACCTTCACCTTCACGACTGACAAATCCGTTGTGGGTAACAACGAAATCGTTGCTGTGACGTACGAAGGTTTCACCACCGACCTGTCCGTTGGCAACACCGTGCTGGTGGATGACGGCCTGATCGGTATGGAAGTGACCGCTATCGAAGGCAAAAACGTTGTTTGTAAAGTGCTGAACAACGGCGACCTGGGCGAGAACAAGGGCGTTAACCTGCCAGGCGTTTCCATCGCACTGCCAGCCCTGGCTGAAAAAGACAAACAAGACCTGATCTTCGGTTGCGAGCAAGGCGTTGATTTCGTTGCAGCGTCCTTTATCCGTAAACGTTCCGACGTGACCGAAATCCGTGAGCACCTGAAAGCCCACGGCGGCGAGAAGATCCAGATCATCTCCAAAATCGAAAACCAGGAAGGCCTGAACAACTTCGACGAAATCCTCGAAGCGTCTGACGGCATCATGGTTGCTCGTGGCGATCTGGGCGTTGAAATCCCGGTTGAAGAAGTGATCTTCGCGCAGAAGATGATGATCGAGAAGTGTGTGCGTGCACGTAAAGTGGTTATCACTGCCACGCAGATGCTCGACTCTATGATCAAAAACCCACGCCCTACCCGCGCAGAAGCCGGTGACGTGGCGAACGCCATCCTCGACGGTACCGATGCAGTAATGCTGTCTGGCGAATCCGCGAAAGGTAAATACCCGCTGGAAGCCGTGACCATCATGGCTACCATCTGCGAGCGTACTGACCGCGTTATGACCAGCCGTCTGGATAACAGCAACGACAGCCGTAAACTGCGTATCACCGAAGCCGTTTGCCGTGGTGCCGTTGAAACCGCTGAGAAACTGGATGCACCGCTGATCGTGGTGGCGACCCAGGGCGGCAAATCCGCTAAGGCCGTGCGTAAATACTTCCCGAACGCCACCATCCTGGCGCTGACCACCAACGAAACCACTGCTCGTCAGCTGGTTCTGAGCAAAGGCGTGATCCCACACCTGGTGAAAGAGATCGCGTCTACCGACGATTTCTACCGTCTGGGTAAAGAAGTAGCTCTGCAGTTGGTTGATTGTGGTCTGGCACGTAAAGGTGACGTTGTGGTGATGGTTTCTGGTGCGCTGGTACCAAGCGGAACGACCAATACGGCGTCTGTTCACGTCCTGTAATCATTATCAAACGAATTGATTTGCTAAAAAAGCGCCTCCGGGCGCTTTTTTTATTTATGGCATTAGCCATGTTTATTCAAAATGCAAATCGAGTTTTTCTATTTAAGAGCGATTTATCTAAGATGAATCCGATGAAAAATGTCTTTTTTAACATAGCTTTTTCGGCAAAAGGGGCAGATTCGTTGTTTCTTTGAGCGAACGATCAAAAATAGGTGTATTCCCATCAAAAAAATATTCTCAACATAAAAAACTTTGTGTAATACTTGTAACGCTACATGGAGATTAACTCAATCTAGAGGGTATTAATAATGAATCGTACTAAACTGGTACTGGGCGCGGTAATCCTGGCTTCTACTATGCTGGCTGGTTGTTCTAGCAATGCTAAAATCGACCAACTGTCTTCTGACGTTCAGACTCTGAACGCTAAAGTTGACCAGCTGAGCAACGACGTGAACGCAATCCGTTCTGACGTTCAGGCTGCTAAAGACGACGCAGCACGCGCTAACCAGCGTCTGGACAACCAGGCTACTAAATACCGTAAGTAATAGTACCTGTTAATAAAATGGCGCACATTGTGCGCCATTTTTTTTGCCTGTTATTCGCCCTACTGCATGACCACCTCTTTCTCGCCTTCAGACACCGCGTCTGATGCGCGACTGTTCTGCACCGATAGCACTGGATTCGCCACCGAGGCGGATGGGCCGTTTCCCGCAGAGACCGCAACCGGAATACCCGCGCGGCGCGACAGCGCTTTATCTATCAGCACTTTGTCATTACCCTCCAGCGACGCAAAGGACGCAAAGCCCGCGTTGTGCACGATTGGCGTGGTTTGCGGGTTCTCCCCTTCGACCTGAGCCAGCGGGCGATGTACTTCTACATAGCGTCTGCCATCGGGTTCAACGGAGAACTTCACCGGCTCGTTGATGATCTGCACGCGGGTCCCCACGCGCGCCTGAGCGAACAGCGCTTTAATGTCCGGCGCATTCATGCGCATACAGCCGGAGCTGACGCGCAGACCGACACTGTCCGGTGCGCTGGTGCCATGAATCAGATACTCCCCGTTGCCTATCCCCAGACGCAGCGCAAAGCGCCCCAGCGGGTTGTTAGGCCCTGCCGGGACCACAGGCGGCAATTTGATACCTTGCGCCAGAGAACGCGCTCTAATGCCCGGTGTAGGCGTCCAGGTTGGATTCGGGATTTTCTGGCTCACGCGCGTGGTGCTGACCGGCGTCTCCAGCCCCAACTGGCCAATGCCTAAAGGATAGACCTGAACGATATTCTCCCCAGGCGGGAAATAGTAGAGCCGCAGCTCGGCCAGGTTCACCACGATGCCCTCGCGCGGCGTATCCGGCAGCAGCATTTGCGACGGAATAGTAATCACCGTCCCGGGCGCGGGATAGACCGGTGCAATCGTATTATTGGTTTCGAGGATCAGTTGCGCCGCGGTATTAAATCGACGGGCAATGGCCTGCAAATTTTTGTCCCCTTCCTGGATGGCGTAGGTTTGATTTTGACCAATAAGGCGGCTGCCCGCTGGCGGCAACGGATAATCCATCGCGCTGGCAGAATTAAGGCCACCGAAAGTGCTGAGCAGTAAAAGTGTAATTATCGACGCGCGCTTCATGCTGAGATTCCTTATTCACTGACAGAACGCCAGAAAGCCGAAAAACCAGCGAGGTGGGAGCCACCTCGCGTAACAGAATGAATGCAGTCTTTTTAGTTTAGCTAATGTTGGAGGCTTTGGAGCGGATTGCGCGGATCATCGCTTCCAGCCCCTGGGATCGGGAGGGGGTTAAGTGTTGCGCCAGTGACATTTTTTCAAACCACGGGCGCACGTCAAAGGCCACAATATCCTGAGCGGACATCTGGTGATACAGAATAAACACGACGGCAACCAGCCCTTTCACAATGGCAGCATCGCTGTCGCCCTGCAATTCAATCACGCCGTCGTCGGTCTGGCGCATCACAATCCAGACCTGGCTCTGACAGCCCTGGATAATGTTCACCGGGCTGTGTGCTGCTTCGCTGAGCGCAGGCAAACGCTGTCCCAGCTCAATGATGTACAGGTATTTCTCTTCCCAGTTGGCGCAACGGGTAAAGTTACGCAACAGTTTGTCTCTGTCCGGCAACGCGGCCATGTCTTGCCTCTCTTAGCCCAGCAGGTGATGGATACGTTTCAGCCCTGTCACCAGCCTGTCGATCTCTTCCGTTGTGTTATACATCACCAGCGACGCGCGGCACATGGCCGGGACCTGGTAAAACGCCATCAGCGGCATCGCGCAGTGGTGCCCGGTGCGCACGGCCACGCCGTAGTTATCCAGGAAACTCCCCACGTCGTAGGCGTGATGTTGACCCAGATTAAAGGCAATGACCCCTTTGCGCGAATCCGGTCCGTAGAGCGTCAGATCCGGCACGCTGGCCAGCTCCGCCAGCGCATAGCGCATCAGCGTCTGTTCGTACTCGGCAATCGCATCCAGCCCAATCGCTGATACGTACTCAACTGCCGCGCCCAGCCCGATAATTCCGCCCGTGTTCGGCGTCCCGGCCTCAAAGCGCCACGGCGCTTTAGCGTAGGTCGTGCCCTGCGTCAGGCTGACGGTGGCAATCATCGACCCGCCCCCTTCCCACGGCGGCATCGCCTGCAGGATATCCTCTTTCACGTACAGCACGCCAATCCCGGTCGGACCATATAGTTTGTGACCGGAAAAGACGTAAAAATCGCAGTCCAGCGCCTGCACGTCGGTGGCGTGGTGCATCACCGCCTGCGCGCCATCCACCAGCACTTTCGCACCGGCCTGATGCGCTTTAGCGATGATCTCGGCAACCGGGTTTTCGGTGCCAAGCACGTTGGAAATCTGGGTAATCGCCACCAGCCGCGTACGGTCGTCGAGCAGGGTATCCAGCAGCTCCAGCTGCAACGTTCCGTCCTGATTGAGGGGGATCACGCGCAGTTGTGCTCCCACACGCTCGCAAAGCATCTGCCACGGCACGATATTGGCGTGATGCTCCATCTGGGTGATGATGATGTTGTCACCCGCATGCACCTGCGCACTGCCCCAACTGTTGGCCACCAGGTTGATGCCTTCAGTGGTGCCGCGCACGAACACCAGCTCTTCCGGTGAACGGGCGTTGAGGAAGGTCGCAAGCTGCGTGCGCACGTTTTCCATCCGCTGCGTCGCTTCGGCGCTGAGGGTATGAATACCGCGATGCACCGCCGCATAGCCGTGGCGATAAAACTCCGCTTCGGCGTCAATCACCTGATTCGGCTTCTGCGCGCTGGCCGCGCTGTCGAGATAGGCAAGCGGCAGACCGTTCACTTCACGGGTCAGGACGGGAAAATCCGCCCGCACTTTCTCTACGGGAAAACTCATGCTTCGCCTCCTGGCAAACGCTGACCAATGCGTGCCAGCACCTGCTGTTTCAGGGTTTCATCGCGCAGCGCTTCCGTCAGCTCCGCGGCAAACGCGTAAATGATCATCTTCTGCGCCGCCTGCTTGTCGATCCCACGCGAGCGCAGATAGAACATCTGTTCATCGTCGATACGGCCAACCGTCGCCCCGTGGCTGCACTTGACGTCATCGGCATAAATTTCGAGCTGCGGCTTGGTGTCCACTTCCGCCAGACGGCCCAGCAGCAGATTGTTGTTCGTCATCTGCCCGTCGGTTTTGATGGCGTGTTGCGCCACGTTAATCAGGCCGTTAAACACCGCCCGCCCTTTGTCATTGGCGATGACTTTATGCATCTGGCGACTGTTACAGTAGCCTTTGTTGTGCTCAAGCCAGGTACGGGTATCGCACACTTCCGACTTCACCGGCATCGCCAGGCTATTCATGCGCAACGTGGTGTTCTCGCCGTTAAGCTGCGTGCTGGTATTGTGGCGCAGCACCGCCCCGCCGAGCAGGAAGCTGTGGCTGTACGCCGCCGCGTCCGGGCCGATGAGCATATCGTTGTGGGCAAAGTGATGGCTCACCGGGTTTTCAAACGCCAGCTTGATGTGATGCAGCTGGGCATTTGCCGCCACGTTCATCGTCAGGCGCGCACCGGTAAAGTGTCTGGTCTCATTCAGGCTGACGTAATGCTCGATAAGTGTCGCTTCCGCCCCCTCAGCCAGGTCGAGATGATGACGATAGTGGGCCGTATTGACCTCTTCGCCCTCCAGCCCCTGCGTGATGTGTAACAGCAGCAGCGGTTTCGCCGGGCGCTGATTACGCTTCACGCGGATATGCGTCACGCCTGACGCCAGGCTTTCGGTCAGATGCAGAAACACTTCCGGCTGCACCGGCGCAGGCAGAGACTGGCGCTGGTCATTGATCTCAACGTCAAATCCGCTGCCTTCAGTGCTGTCGCTCAGTTCCGGGTTATAACGCCCATCAACAAACACCAGACGTACGGCGTCAATATTCAGCGCCAGCGCATCGCGCTGGGCTGGCGTGACATCCGCCAGACGCGTGACAAACTGGCTGTTGAGCAAGCCGTCCAGCGGCGTGTACTTCCAGTTTTCGTGTTTGCGCGTCGGCAGACCGAGACGCAGCATCTGTTGCAGGTGCTGTTGCGCCTGTTCAGACCGCGTTTCGCCCTGGGTTTCAAACAGGCGATGCCACTGCTGCAGTGCGTTACTGCTGTTCGGTAAGCCAGCCATAGCCCTGCTCCTCCAGTTGTTTGACCAGAGTAAAATCGCCGGATTTAACGATGCGGCCCTGATACAGAACGTGGACATAATCCGGTTTGATGTAGTCAAGAATGCGCTGATAGTGGGTGACGATAATAAACGAACGTTTGCCGTCGCGCAGGGAGTTCACGCCGTCAGCAACAATTTTCAGCGCATCGATGTCCAGACCGGAGTCCGTTTCATCCAGAATACACAGCTCCGGCTCCAGCACGGCCATCTGCAGGATATCGTTACGTTTTTTCTCGCCACCGGAGAAGCCGACGTTCACGGAGCGGGTCAGCAAATCTTCCGGCATTTTCAGCAGTTTGATCTTCTCTTCCATCAGATCCTGGAAGTCAAAGCGGTCCAGCTCCTCTTCTCCACGGTATTTGCGCACCGCGTTGAGGGAGGTTTGCAGGAAGAACTGGTTGCTGACGCCCGGAATTTCGACCGGATACTGGAAGGCCATAAAGATGCCTTCACCGGCGCGATCTTCCGGGGAGAGTTCCAGCAGATCTTTGCCTTTGAATTCGACGGACCCGCCGACCACTTCATAATCTTCACGCCCGGCCAGCGTCGCGGAGAGCGTACTTTTCCCGGAGCCGTTTGGCCCCATAATGGCGTGCACTTCACCCGGACGGACGTCAATATTCAGCCCACGCAGGATCGCTTTATCTTCCACACTGACCTGTAAATCTTTAATGCTTAACATGTTTTTTCCTTAACCGACGCTGTGCTCAAGGCTAATCGCGAGTAATTTTTGTGCTTCTACGGCAAATTCCAGCGGCAGCTCAGAGAACACGTCCTTGCAGAAGCCGTTCACAATCATCGAAATCGCATCTTCTTCGCTGATCCCGCGCTGCAGGCAGTAGAACAGCTGGTCTTCGCCGATGCGCGAAGTGGTGGCCTCGTGCTCAAGCTGGGCGCTGTTGTTGCGACACTCCACGTACGGGAAGGTGTGCGCCCCGCAGTCGGTGCCGATCAGCATCGAATCACACTGGGTGAAGTTACGGGCGTTGGTTGCCGTCGGCATGATTTTCACCAGGCCGCGATAGCTGTTCTGGCTGTGCCCGGCAGAAATGCCTTTCGAAATGATCGTCGATTTGGTGTTTTTGCCGATGTGGATCATCTTGGTGCCGGTATCGGCCTGCTGATGGCCGCTGGTCAGCGCCACAGAGTAGAACTCACCGATCGAGTTATCGCCGCGCAGAATGCAGCTCGGGTATTTCCAGGTGATCGCCGAACCGGTCTCGGACTGGGTCCAGGACATTTTACTGTTTTCACCTTCGCACAGGGCGCGCTTGGTCACGAAGTTCAGGATGCCGCCCGTATTACCGTCACCAGGGAACCAGTTTTGCACCGTGGAGTATTTCACTTCGGCGTCTTTGTGAATGATCACCTCAACCACCGCCGCGTGCAGCTGGTAGCTATCGCGCACGGGCGCAGAACACCCTTCGATATAGCTCACGTAGCTGCCTTCGTCGGCCACCAGAATGGTGCGCTCGAACTGGCCGGTTTTTTCCGCGTTGATACGGAAGTAAGTCGACAGTTCCATCGGACAACGCACGCCTTTCGGCACGTAGATAAAGGTGCCGTCGGAGGCGACCGCCGCGTTCAGCGCCGCAAAGAAGTTATCGTTGCTCGGCACCACGGTACCGATGTATTTCTTCACCAGTTCCGGGTGGTCGTGAATGGCTTCGCCAAAGGAGCAGAAGATAATACCCTGCTCGGCCAGCTTGCCTCGGTAGGTGGTGGCAACGGAAACGGAGTCAAAAATGGCGTCGACGGCCACTTCACGTCCTTCGCGCACCGGCACGCCGAGCTGCTCAAAGGCCTCTTCCACCTCTTTGCTCAGGAACGTGTTGGCGCCCGTCTGCTGTACGGCACCCGGCTGAGACGCGCAGGTGTCATCACAGCTGCCGCAGGATGGCGCGGAGTAGTAGCTGTAGTCCTGATAGTTGAGCTTGTCGTAATGCGCTTTCAGCCAGTGAGGTTCTTCCATTTCCAGCCAGGCGCGAAACGCGCTCAGGCGAAACTCGAGCATCCACTCCGGCTCATTACGTTTGGCCGAAATCGCGCGCACCACCTCTTCGTTGATGCCTTTCGCCAGTTCGTCCGTTTGCAGGTGGGTGAAAAAGCCCTCTTTATAGTTGAGGTGCCCGCCACTCCAGGTGTTCACATCGTCAGTTGCTTCAGTATTACGAGACATAGTACCGCCTATACCCCAAAGCTTTCGCCGCAGCCGCATTCATTCTGCGCTTTCGGGTTATTGAATTTGAATAACTGGTTTAAGCCTTCGCGCACGTAATCGACTTCGGTGCCATCGATAAACGGCATCGCCTGCAGTGCGACAAACAGCTTCGCCCCGTCGGTTTCGAACACCAGATCGTCTTTTTCGGGCACGCTCACCGTGTCCAGCACGTAGCCGAATCCGGCGCAGCCAGTCTGTTTAACGCCGAGACGCAAGCCCACAATATCCGGCTTCTTCGCTATCAGCTCGTGAATATGCGCCGCCGCCGTGGGCGTCAGCGTCAAACCACGCCAGGCAAAATCAGCGGGATTAAAGGTTTCTGAATGCAATTCCATAGGTCCACCTCATCTGTTAAGCCACCAGGGGCATTACACCATGTTAGTGATAACGATTATCACTTCAACCCCCTGACAGCAGGGGCTTTCGGCTAAACCGCCCTTTTTGGCTACTTTTATTAAGCATAGACCCTGCGACGCAGCTTATTAGCCTATGAAAAAATTGTTTAATGCTTTGATGTATAACGCATTTGATGGGCTAAAACCGTGAGAACAGCGCAAGGGGAAAATATGTATCGGGAATACCTATTTATTTAATCGGTTTTAGAAAATCTTCAGAATCAACCGACTACCCGAAAATCAGGGCGTTATGTGATTTACGCAAACAAGGCATTCCAGGAAAACACCGAATCATCAGCGCGTCAGGGATAAGGGACTAAACTTTATGTGACACCAAAAGGAGATAAGTATGTCATCACATGATTTTGAGAATGAAGCCGATCGCCTGGCGAAAAAAGCCCTGAACAAAGCCGATGAATTTGCAGGCGAAGCGCAGTCCCAGTTTGGCGATGCGGTTGATTCACCGAAACATCAGCTGAAAGGCGCCGCACGCAAATACGCAGCACAAGCATCAGACGTCGCTTCAGAGGTCTCTGACAGAGTTCGTGATAATCCATTGACTGGGCTGATGGCGGCAGGCGCAATCGGGCTGATCATCGGTTTATTGGTCGGCAGGAAATAAGCCGCGAATAAGCAGCAAATATGGCAGGCCCGAAAGGGCCTTTTTAGTCTTGTCAGGCGATTAGCCGTTGATAAATGAGACGGAAAAACCTTGTTCGCGCCAGTGATCTAACTGCTCCTGCTGACGCATTGACGGCGCATGGCCCGTCCAGACAAATATTTTTTGCCCCGGGAACAGCTCGGGTTTCGGCGAGTCAATCGGCTCAGCCAGCACATCAATATGCCAGCCCTGCTGCGACAGGCGCCCGGCTTCCAGCCATAAACGCGTACGATCGTCCGTATCCCACCCAATCAGCAACGCTTCGTTGCCCGGTTTTTTGCGCGCTTCAGCCAGAAGCATCGCAATGAAATCGATCAGCACCCCATCCAGCAGGCTGGACATGTGTCGGGCGGTGTTGTGATCCAGGCTTAAACGCTGACGAACCGGAATGAAAATGTGATCGATGAGAACTTCTATGGCGTGGTCGCGACGGAATTCAGAAATTTTAAGTCGCAGTTTCGCGGGACTGGCAAACCGCAGCACCGTCATCATCTCTTCCTGAAGAGAGATCCAGTTGCTGTCCACCAGAGGAACGCCGACTTCCAGTAACGCCTTTACCTTGCCAACCGAAATGCCGGTTTTCATGAGGCGTTTAATCTCCTCGATGCGCTGGATATCCTCTTCGTCAAACTGACGATGGCCCCCTTCACTGCGCTGCGGCTTCAACAAACCGTAGCGTCGCTGCCAGGCGCGCAGTGTGACGGGGTTGATTCCGCATCGTTCGGCGACTTCGCCGATACTGTATAAGGCCATTAACTCCCTCATGCTTAAACGCAATACTTCCATACCAAACCTGATCAACTTTAGCAGATTGTATAACCTGATTGTATAACTAACAATTGACCAGGGTACAAGTCGATTTTGTACAAGATGACGTGTACCTGGTCTGATTTGTACAACCTTTACGACGCTATCCCTGTTTTTTCTCCGGCCACGCCACGGCTGGAATCCCGCCAAAACGCGGGCTGGCAAACAGATGTCCCTGGAACTGGGAGATCCCCGCCGACTCAAGCCACATCCACTCTTCCGCCTTTTCGACACCCACGGCACACACCAGGATTTCAAGGGATGTACAGCATTTGATGATGGCCTGAATAATCGCCTGTCGCGGGCCGCTGCGATGGACATCCGCCACCAGATCGCGATTAATCTTGATTCGGTCTGGCTGGAACTGTGCCAGCAATAATAGCCCTGCGAAACCCGCGCCAAAGTGATCGATTGCCACGCTGATACCGGCACTTTTGAGCTGGCGGACGGCGTCTTTAAATTCATCAAAGCGCGAAATCACTTCGCTCTCGGTGAACTCGACCACAATCTGCTCCGGCACCAGACCGTTGGCTTCAATCTCATTTAACAGAAATCCCACCGCGCCCGGCACATTTACCAGCGTCATTGGCAGCAGGTTGACGGATAAGGCCTGCTCCTGAAGGCGTAACTTGCCGGCCATGGCAAACGCCACTTTCTTACTCTGCAAATCCGCCTCGTAAATCTCGTTGCCAGAGAATTTTTTGAAGTAGGCATCCGGAGAGCCGCCGTCAGCGGTGCGGATCAGGGCCTCATAGGAGACCAGTTCCCGGGCAAAGGGATCGACAATCGGCTGAAAGGCAAAGCCGCAATCAGCCGATGCGTCGAGCGTCAGGGGTTCTGCCGGTGCAACATCGTCGTCCGGGATAAAGTCCCAGCTATCGCCGTCAGGAATTTCGTAGTAGTTGGCTTTTTCCGTCGCTTCAACGAAGGTACGGAAGAACTGCAATGCGCGATCGTTGTAGGTCAGCTGGTACTTGGTCGTCCCTTTATCAAGCACCTTCTGGAGTACTTCCTGGCGATCATAAGTGCGTAAATCGAACAGCTCCATTCCTGCTTTGCCAAAGCGTCGCGACGGCGCGTAATCGCACAGCAGCTCCACCAGGTTGTAGTGGCGCGGATCTTTGCAAATGTCGGCGTAAATGCGGAAAACGCTCTCTTCCGGCCCTTCCAGCAGCTGGAAAAAGTGCGTTCCATTGAACAGTAAAATCCCGGTGACGTCGGATTCCCCGTTCTTAATGTTCGCTCCCGCGACCATCTCTTCCAGCGCTTTCACCGGAACGTTTTCGCAGAGATGGCTGCGGTAGATTATTGTCGTGAGCATAGTCGTCCTGGTGAGTAGAAGGTTACCCCCGCGGCGTGTCGCGGGGGTCAGGTCATTGTTATACCACATTAATTGATTAACAAATAATTCACATTTCAAACAGTTCAGCCGGATTCCACAGCCTCCCGCGCGTTTGTACAGAATTTTCAGAGTGAAACATCTTGTACAATATATTCTGTACTGATATCGAATCAAACACATTGTAACTTACTGATAAAAAACAAATAGCACTTTTTGCTTAAAATTAAGGTAAAAAACTGTACATCAAAAATGTACAACTTTTTAAAAAACGTATAACTTAAATCGTAACTTAGCTGACTACTTAATTTTACAGGAGTGATACATGCGTCAGAACAGCTACATTCCCGATAGCGGTAATGCGATTGTCCAGTACTTCGAGAAAGCTGCGCTACCTACTCAGCAAGAAACCCTGGGACAGATCGTAGTAGAGATCCTGAGCGATGGTCGTCATTTGAATCGCAAAAACCTGTGCACCAAGTTACTCAGCCGTCTTGATAAGGCGTCCGGTCCAGAAGAAGAGAGCCACTACCATGCATTGATTGGTTTGCTATTTGATCGCTGAGATCCAATAGCAAACCCATTTAACAGATCACCTGGTTTTTAAGTCAATTCTGACGAAGGAACGTTTCAGGCACAAAAAGACCTGGCAATCTTCAGCAGACCCCCTTAAAAGGGGATCTGACTTAATGCCGCACGGCGTGACGTCACCCTGCGGCAATCAGAGATGCAGTTATGAACAGAAGTGAAATAGAGCAATTAACAGATGAATTAATTGGAGAGGCGGTTTTATCTCTTCTGAAAGAGCACGGCCCTGTCAGCAAGCAGTCTCTCGTGCGGAGACTGCGGGACATGGAGGCGAGTGAGGCCGACCCTCGCCGTCGCGAAGCCCTCGCGGCGGTGATAGCCGAAATCAGCGCCAGCGGTACGCCGTTCGCACAACGTAAGAGAGCCCGCCCTCAGAGGGATCTGAACGGTCTAAAAAGCGAGCAAAGCGATAATGTTTTCCCGCTGTTTGGCGATGGCAAGCCCAGCGGTTCAAAAAACATACACTAACAGCAACCGATCAATAACCCTTACGGTGAGAATAAATGAGACAAAATATTCAAGTTCAACCCGCTGCGTATACTGGTTTTCATGATACCGCGCTGTCTGAATATTTCCGTAATGCAGGCGACAGACTGGCCGATGAATCCGCGCTTTTCGCCTCTGCGGTGAGCTGTATCATGGCGTCAGAAGGGCATCTGACCAACAAAGCCATTATCCTCTGGCTGATTAACGCCCTTGAAACCACCGACGATGTGGTGATGGCTGACGTGATCCGCAAAACCCTCGAAATCGTGGTTGGCTATACCATGGACGATATCTAAAAAAACGATTTCGCCCCCGAAGGCCAGAAGAGCGTCGCACCCTGCTGCGTTTCTCACTGGCCTTTTCTTTTGTCGACACTTTTGTCGAATGTCATGTCGAGCCAGGCGTTCAAAACCAAACAACTCCTGTTAAATCAATGAAATGAAATCTGGCACAGAACCTGCTTAGCAGGAATGTCAGATGACGCACATTCAACATATTGAATCGCATGATGTATTGCGGACCTCCGCAATACCTTAATTCATTTCTTAACAGGTCTGTTATTGATGAAAAAAATCGCAAGCGTCTGCCCCTACTGTGGCGCAGGCTGTAAATTAAATCTCGTTGTAGAAAACAACCGTATCCTCCGTGCCGAAGCCGCTGAAGGCGTCACCAACCAGGGCACCCTGTGCCTGAAAGGCTTTTACGGCTGGGACTTTCTCAACGATACCCGTCTGCTCACCCCTCGCCTCACCCAGCCGATGATCCGCTATAACAAAGGAGACAAATTCACCCCTGTCACCTGGGAAGAGGCGATCCGCTACACCGCCAGCAAACTGAAAGCCATCAAAGAGCAATACGGCCCACGCGCGATCATGACGACCGGATCGTCACGCGGTACCGGCAACGAAACCAACTACGTGATGCAGAAGTTTGCACGCGGTGTACTTAACACCAATAACGTGGACTGCTGTGCCCGCGTCTGCCACGGCCCGTCAGTGGCCGGCTTGCAGAAGACGCTCGGCAACGGCGCAATGAGTAACTCCATAAACGATATCGAGAACTCAGCATGTCTGCTGGTGTTCGGCTATAACTGCGCCGATTCGCACCCGATCGTCGCCCGTCGGGTGCTCAAAGCCCGACAAAACGGTGCCAAAATCATCGTCTGCGATCCGCGTCGCATCGAAACTGCGCGTATCGCCGATCAGCATTTGCAGCTCAACAACGGCAGCAATATGGCGCTGGTCAATGCCTTTGGCTACGTTCTGCTGGAAGAGGAACTTTACGACAAAAACTACATCGCGCGCTTCACCGATGGCCTCGACGAATATCGTAAAATCGTTGCGGATTACGCGCCTGAGAAGGTCGAACATCTGACCGGCATCCCGGCGCGCGACGTGCGTCAGGCGATGCGCACCTTCGCCGCCGCGCCGTCCGCCACGGTGATGTGGGGCATGGGCGTGACCCAGTTCGGCCAGGCTGTGGATGTGGTGAAAGGCCTGTCGAGCCTGGCGCTGCTGACCGGCAATCTCGGCCGCCCTGCCGTCGGCGTCGGCCCGGTTCGCGGGCAAAATAACGTACAGGGCGCGTGCGATATGGGCGTGCTGCCGAACATGTTCCCTGGCTATCAGGACGTGACGGATGCCGCCGTGCGCGCGAAGTTTGCTGACGCCTGGGGGATTGACGTCAACACCATGGACGACCAGGTCGGCACACGCATCACCGAAGTGCCGCACCTGGCGCTGGAAGGCAAAATCAAAGCCTACTACATCATGGGGGAAGACCCGCTCCAGACCGAAGCGGATCTGGGCCTGGTGCGTCGCGGCTTTGAGGCGCTCGACTTCGTGGTGGTACAGGACATCTTCATGACCAAAACCGCCGAAGTCGCCGATGTGCTGTTACCTGCGACCTCCTGGGGTGAGCACGGCGGCGTGTTTACCTGTGCAGACCGCGGCTTCCAGCGCTTCGGTAAAGCAATTGAGGCCAGCGGCAACGTGAAACGCGACTGGGAGATCATCAGCCTGCTTGCCAGCGCGATGGGCTATCCGATGCATTACGACTCCAACCAGCAGATTTGGGACGAAATGCGCGAACTCTGCCCGCTGTTCTTCGGCGTCACCTACGAAAAAATGGGTGAGATGGGCCACGTGCAATGGCCATGTCCGACGCTGGATCACCCCGGCACGCCCTACCTGTACAAAGACAATCAGTTCGATACGCCCAATGGTAAAGGCCAGCTCTTTGCCGCCCCGTGGCGCGCGCCTGCTGAAGTGCCGGACGCAGACTATCCGTTAGTGCTGTGTACAGTACGCGAAGTCGGCCACTACTCCTGCCGTTCGATGACCGGTAACTGCGCCGCGCTGCAAAGCCTGGCCGATGAACCGGGACGGGTGCAGATGAATCCGGCGGATGCCGACGCGCTGGGGGTAAGAGACGGACAGCTGGTGTGGGTACGTTCGCGTCGCGGGAAAGTGATCACCCGGGCGAACGTCAGCGAGCGCATTAATCCGGGCGCGGTATACATGACTTACCAGTGGTGGATCGGAGCCTGTAACGAACTGACTCAGGATAATCTGGACCCGACCTCGAAAACGCCGGAAACCAAGTACTGCGCGGTTAAACTGGAGGCCATCGACGATCAGCGCTGGGCGGAAGATTATGCCGCCTCTGCCTATCAGTCGATGAAAACCCGGCTGATTGACGCGGTGAACGTTTAGCCACCCGATCGCTTAACAGATAAAAACAAAAAAGGCCGCATGAGCGGCCTTTTAAACAAGCGGGAGTATTAATGGACGTGAACGCCTAACCGCCAGGCAAAGTAGATCTCTTCTTTCAGTTCGTTTGAAGAGAGCGCGAGCAGGTCGGCAAACTCCAGTTCAAGCTGTTTCAGCTTTTTCAGGTACTGCGCCGGGGACAGGTTGCTCTTATCGCGACGTAAAAACTCTACTGCCAGTTGGGTGGGGCTCATTTCGGTATCCATAACATCCTCTCTATGTACAAAACCTGACCAGTATAGCACGTCTGACTGACCAATTTTTGACCAAAAACAATTCCTCAAGGATGTTTACCTTTATTTAAACCACCGCTGTCGTCAGACGCGACGAACAGCACAGCCTCTCCTGCTCGTCAAAAATATCGATTTGCCACACCTGATGACGACCGCCCGCATGGAGCGCGCGACAGACGCCGCGCACGCGCCCGCTGCGTACGGAGCGAATGTGGTTGGCATTCACTTCCAGCCCCACCACCTTTTGCTCCCCGTCGGTACAGAGGTAACCCGCCACCGATCCCAGCGTCTCCGCCAGCACCACGGATGCGCCGCCGTGCAGCAGGCCAAACGGCTGATGCGTGCGGCTGTCCACCGGCATGGTGGCTTCAAGGACATCTTCGCCGATACGGGTAAACTGAATATCGAGCAACCCGACCATATTCCCTTCGCCCATGGCATTGAGCACCTCAAGCGTCACGGTACGTTTCCAGATCATCCCATAATCTCCAGTAAAGCCTGCAATGGATGGCGAACGCCGCTTCCTTCAACGCGTTTCACCTGGCTGCGACAGGAGTAACCCGTCGCCAGACAGCGGTTTCGCGGCAAACGCTGCATGGCCTGATGCCATGACAACTCGTAGATCCCAAGCGAATTCGCGTGGTTTTTCACTTCGTGCCCATAAGTCCCGGCCATCCCGCAGCAGCCGACGCTGACGTTTTCCAGCTTCGCGCCAAAGCGGGCAAAAATAGAGGCCCATTGCGCTGGGGCACCTGGCAGCGCGGTCACTTCCGTGCAATGTCCAAAGAGATACCAGGCTTCACCGCTGACCTCTTTTGTCTCGGCAGAGTGCAGCGCCGCAGGCAGCCATTCATGCACCAGCATAACGCTGAAATCCCCGCGCTTGTCGCCCAAAGTCTGTTTGTACTCATCTCGATAACAGAGCACCAGCGCCGGATCGACGCCCACCATCGGCATGCCCAGCTGCGCGATACGGTTCAAAAAGTCCGACGTTTTCTGCGCCGTTTTCGCAAAGCGCGTCAGGAACCCTTTAATGTGCTGCGCTTTACCGTTCGGCGAGAATGGCAGCACCACCGGCTGATAGCCGACGCGCTCCACCAGCCGCACGAAATCGGCCACCACCTGCGCCTCGTAGTAGCTGGTAAACGGGTCCTGCACCACCAGCACGGTTTTCGCTTTTTGCTCGTCGCTCAGGGCCTCCAGCTGTTCCAGCGTCATATTGGCCGAACGGTGGCCCACCAGCTGGCGTTGCAGAGAAGGCGTGGAGAGCAGCGGCAGATCGACCATGCCGATATGTTTTTCGGAAAGTTTGCGCACCAGCGGCTGATTGATAAAGAAGTTGAACGTCTTCGGCGCGCGCGCCATCAGCGGGGCGTAGCTTTCGACCGTCGCCACCAGGTGATCGCGCACCGGGCGCAGATAGCGGGAGTGATACAGCTGCAGGAAGCGCGAGCGGAACTCCGGCACGTCGATCTTGATCGGACATTGCGTCGAGCAGGCTTTACAGGCCAGGCAGCCGGACATCGCCTCTTTCACTTCATGGGAAAAATCATACTCGCCCTTACTGGCGTGCCAGCTGTTCCTGGAACGCTCAATCAGCGTGCGCAGGCTGGCGCGTTTTTCCGGTAGATCGCTTTCGAGTTTGAGCGGGTCCACGCCGCGATCGGCCAGCAATCGCAGCCACTCGCGCACCAGCGTCGCTCGCCCTTTCGGGGAATGAATGCGGTTGCTGGTGATTTTCATCGACGGGCACATCGGGCTTTTCACGTCGAAGTTAAAGCACAGACCGTTGCCGTTACACTCCATCGCCCCGCGCCAAGAGGAACGCACCGCGATCGGGATCTGGCGGTCATAGGTGCCGCGCTTCACCGCGTCGACCTGCATCATCGGATCGTCCACACCCGCCGGCGGACAGATTTTTCCTGGGTTCAGGCGGTTATTCGGGTCAAACGCCGCTTTGATTTTGCGCAGTTCGCCGTACAGCTGCTCGCCGAAGAACGCCGGGCTGTACTGGGCGCGGAAACCTTTCCCGTGCTCGCCCCACAGCAGGCCGCCGTATTTTGCCGTCAGCGCGACCACGTCGTCGGAGATCTGCTTCATCAGCATCTCCTGCTGCGGGTCGCACATATCCAGCGCCGGACGCACGTGCAGCACACCGGCATCCACGTGACCAAACATGCCATAGCTCAGGCCGTGGCTGTCGAGTAACGCGCGGAACTCCACAATGTAATCCGCCAGATGTTCCGGCGGCACGCAAGTATCTTCCGCAAACGGAATCGGTTTGGCCGCGCCTTTCGCATTCCCCAGCAGGCCGACCGCTTTTTTACGCATAGCGTAAATGCGCTCAATGCCCGAGAGATCGTTGCACAACTGCCAGCCAATCACGCCGCCCTCGCCCTGCGCGATCAGTTCGTCGAGTCGGGTACAGAGCGTCTGCACCTGTGAGTCGATAAGCTCCGCATCATCGCCAGCAAATTCAACAATGTTCAGGGCCAGCATCTCTTTATCAGGCACATCGGTGATCAGCTCGCTGACCGAATGCCAGACGATATCTTCCCGCGCCAGATTGAGCACTTTCGAGTCGACGGTTTCCACCGACAGGGCGCGCGCCTCGACCATAAAGGGCGCGTTGCGCAGCGCCGCATCGAAGGAGTTGTATTTAACGTTCACCAGACGGCGCACTTTCGGCAGCCGGGTGATATCCAGACGGGCTTCGGTAATAAAGGCCAGGGTGCCTTCCGAGCCGGTCAGAATACGGGTGAGATCGAACTCGCTCAAATCGTCATTAAAGACGTGGCGCAGATCGTAGCCCGTCAGGAAGCGGTTCAGTTTCGGGAATTTATCGACAATCAGCTGGCGGTTATCGCGACAGCTTTCGAGCACGCTGCGATAAATGCGCCCGACCGCCGTGTTGTCCTGCCCGAGGGTTTCAGCCAGCTGTACTGGAATCGCCTGGGTGTCGAGAATGTCCCCGCCCAGTAGCACCGCGCGCACGCCCAGGACGTGATCGGAGGTTTTACCGTAAACCAGTGACCCCTGGCCGGAGGCATCCGTATTAATCATCCCGCCCAGCGTGGCGCGGTTGCTGGTGGATAATTCCGGAGCAAAGAAGTAGCCGTAGGGTTTCAGGAACTGATTGAGCTGATCTTTAATCACCCCCGCTTCGACGCGCACCCAGCCCTCTTCCGGGTTGATCTCGATGATACGGTTCATATAGCGCGACATATCAATGATAATGCCCTGATTCAGGGCCTGACCATTGGTGCCTGTCCCACCCCCGCGCGGGGTGAAGACCAGCGACGCAAAACGCTCCTGCGCGGCCAGACGGGAAAGCAACGCCACATCGGCGGTGGAACGGGGGAAAACGACGGCATCGGGAAGTAACTGATAGATACTGTTGTCGGTCGCCATCGTCAGCCTGTCGGCATAATTGGTGGCGGTATCACCTGTAAAACCCTGTTGCTCCAGTGCTTGCAAATAAGTCAGCACCAGCTGAACGACGCCAGGTGCCTGAGAAATCAATGGGATCATTACGGAAGACCCTAAATAGTGTTGTTGCCCTCTCGATAATCCGCGATGCGACAAGGCCGCAAGGGCGCGAATTATGACGGGGATAATCGTTTGCGTTGTGTTTGAATTGTTGTATCACATTTTTTTCTTATACGCCCATCAGTTTTACGGGCAGAATTCGCCTGTCAAAAATCGCTGAAATCACTAATGATTAAGGGATGCGATTTTCTGTTTCGGCCAGCCGGTCTGGTCTTCATGTAAGGTAAATTTCATTTATGGTCACTTCTCGTCAGCCCAGGGACGTTGCGCAAATACTGCTGTCGGTGCTGTTTTTAGCCATCATAATTGTTGCGTGTCTATGGATAGTTCGCCCCTTCGTCCTCGGTTTTGCGTGGGCAGGTACGGTGGTCGTTGCCACCTGGCCACTGTTATTACGTCTGCAGAAACTGTTTTTTGGTCGTCGTACTCCCGCCGTTCTGGTGATGACGCTGCTGCTGTTTCTGGTCTTTATCATTCCGATTGCGCTCCTGATTAACAGCCTTGTCGATACCAGCGGGCCGGTGATTCGTGGGATCACCAGCGGTGAGATGACCGTGCCGGATCTGGCGTGGCTTAACAGCATTCCGTTGGTCGGCGCGAAGCTTTACAGCGGCTGGCACAGTCTGCTGGAGATGGGCGGCAGCGCGATCATGGCGAAAGTTCGGCCATATGTCGGCACTACGACCACCTGGTTTATCGCCCAGGCGGCCAATATCGGCCACTTTATGATGCACTGTACTCTGATGCTGCTTTTCAGCGCCCTGCTCTACTGGCGCGGTGAACAGGTGGCACAGGGCGTACGTCATTTTGCGACCCGTCTCGCAGGGACACGCGGTGACGCGGCGGTGCTGCTGGCAGCCCAGGCGGTTCGTGCGGTGGCGTTGGGTGTGGTTGTCACGGCGCTGGTGCAGGCGCTTCTCGGCGGGATTGGTCTGGCGATAAGCGGCGTGCCGTACGCGACCATTTTAACCGTCATTATGATCCTCACCTGTCTGGTCCAGCTTGGCCCGTTGCTGGTGCTGGTCCCTTGCATTATCTGGCTCTACTGGAGCGGTGATACTACCTGGGGTACGGTACTGCTGGTGTGGAGCTGCGTGGTGGGCACCATGGATAACGTCATCCGTCCGATGCTTATTCGTATGGGCGCGGATTTGCCGTTGATTCTGATCCTCTCCGGCGTCATCGGCGGGTTGATTGCCTTTGGGATGATTGGGCTGTTTATTGGCCCTGTGCTGCTGGCCGTGACCTGGCGTCTGTTCTCCGCGTGGGTGCATGAAATTCCACCGCCAGGTACCGACCCTGAAGTGGCGCTGCATAATCTCGAAGAACTTGACGGCAAGAACAACCCGTAATGTATCGTCAGGCGAGGCCACTCGCCTGACACTTAAGCACGCCTAATCTTTATTAAGACTTTTCTCAGGTTCAGCCCGCTTCGTCTGGTCTCGCCCCGCCCTAAATCTTCATAGTTCTTAAACTATTGAGACGAATCTGATCGACGCTAAAACGTCGCATGTCCTACTATTAAGTCACGGTTATGAATCAACGCATTGATTTATAAGCATGGAAATCCCCTGAGTGAAACAACGAATTGCTGTGTGTAGTCTTTGCCCATCTCCCACGATGGGCTTTTTTTTGTCCTGCTTACGCTCGTTTTTACGCTCGTTCGATTTCACACGAACTCAGCATCTGCCACTTCTCCGGCAGTACCCGCGTCTCGCCAGTGACATTCACCGTCACCGCAGCGCGAATATCCGCTGAGGACAGCCCGACCTGCAGCTCAAATTCGCCTGGCTCAACCACTCTTTTACCGTCGCGGCGGGTGAAATTAAACATATCCACCGGCAGGCTGAAGATGAGCGTCGCCTTTTCGCCCGGTGAGAGCGTGACGCGCTGGAAGGCTTTAAGCTCCTGTAACGGTCGCACCATAGACGCCACGCGGTCGCGCACATAGACCTGCACCACTTCGCTGCCGCTACGTTCGCCGCTGTTTTGCACCGTCACGCTCAGCATCACCTCGCCCTCGACCGGGACAGACGTTTGCGCTAAACGCAGTGCATCGCAGGAAAATGTCGTCCACCCGAGACCAAAACCGAAGGGATAGCGCGAGCCAAAGTGGAAGGCGAACGGCGTGCCGCCGCTTTTCAGCTTGTGATTGTAATAGTACGGCATCGCACCCGCACTTTTCGGCACACTCACCACCAGCCGTCCCTGCGGTTCCGCGCGCCCGGTCAGCACATCGGCTATCGCCCAGCCGCCCTCCTGTCCTGGTGCCCAGGCCAGCAACAGCGCCGCGACCTTATCTTCCAGCCCCTGCAGGTTGTACGGACGCCCGCCCGTCATCACCACCACGACCGGCTTACCGGTTTCCACCAGCGCTTCCAGCAGGTGTTGCTGCACGCCGGGCAGGTTCAGGCTGTCGGTGTCGGAGCCTTCACCCACGGTACCGCTCTGGAATAATCCCGCCAGATCGCCCACGCAGGCGATGACGATATCGCTGTCCTGCGCCGCCCGCACCGCCTCTGGAATCAGACGGGTATCGAATGACACCGGCGATTGCTGCATCGGTTTGCCGCCGCTGTCGCCAGGAAATACCGGCGCGCCTGCCATGCGGTGCTCAATGATGTGGCAGCCTTTGGCGTAACGCACCTGGGCATCGCCCAGATAGTGTTTCAGCGCGGCAAGCGGTGTGGTTACCTGCGACGTCTCTTCCACCATATCGCTGATGATCAGATGCACCGGGAAGCTGTAGCCGCTCAGCAGCGCCAGCGGATCGTCTGCGGTTGGCCCTACCACTGCCACACGCGGTTTACCCGCAAGCGGCAGTACGCCGTTGTTCTCCAGCAGCGTCAGCGAGCGGGTTGCCACGTCGCGCGCCACCTGTCGGGTTTGCGCATTTTGCAGATCGATATTCTCTTCGCGCGCATACGGCTGCTCAAAAAGACCGAGGCGGAATTTTTCGCTCAGCACACGCGCAACAATTTCATCGATTTTATTCATCGAAATCAGCCCACGCTTCACGGCATCCGCCAGATGACGGGCGCAGTCGTCTTTCGGCAGCTCGACGTCCAGCCCGGCGTTGAACGCCAGCGCCGCAGACTCCGCCGCATCGTGGGAAATGCCATGATGCTGATGCAACAGGCTGACACCGCCGTAGTCGGCCACCACAATCCCATCGAATCCCCACTGCTCGCGCAGCACCGTGGTGAGCAAGAAGGCGTCGCTGTGGCCGGGCTGATTGTCGATATCATGGTAGGCCGGCATCACGGAACCGGCGTTGGCCAGTTTGACCGCCATTTCAAACGGCAGCAGGAACGTATCATTCAGCTCGCAAAAACCGAGATGCACCGGAGCATGGTTACGCGCCCCCTCGCTGAAAGAGTGGCCGACATAGTGTTTGAGGGTCGCCAGCAGATCGCGTTTTTCGCCCTGCAATCCGTCGACATACGCGGTCGCCATGACCCCGACCAGCCACGGATCTTCACCGAAGGTCTCTTCGGTACGCCCCCAGCGCACGTCGCGAGAGACATCCAGCACCGGGGCCAGCCCCTGCTGACAGCCCACCGACCGCGCCTCAGCGCCGATCTGTTGTGCCGCACGCTTAACCAGCTCCGGGTCCCAGGTCGAACCGTAGTTGAGGGATGAAGGAAACAGCGTCGCGTCTTTGCACAGCAGGCCGACCAGGCACTCCTCATGGAACAGCGCGGGGATCCCCAGCCGGGTCTCCTCCATCATCATCCGCTGCAGGCGGTTTGCCGCACGCACGCCGGTGTGCGCATCCACAATGTGCGTTCCCAGCGGACGGGTAATTTGCCCGACGCCCAGTTTGAGCCGCTCGCTCAACGCCGCCTGTTCGCTCACGCCTGCAAATTCGTCGCTAAGATCGCTACGCTCACGGTGGTTGCCGCCCTCATCCAGAACCAGCCAGTAGGCATGCATCTGCGCGAATTTCTCTTCCGGGGTCATACGTGCCAGCAGATCGGCGACACGCTCTTGCACGGGATATCCCGCATCCTTGTAGATGGCAGTCATGTTTTACTCCTGTGTAGCAGAATGAAATGCCGGGCTGGTCTGCCCCGCATCAGTGCGCGCTTCGCGCTTGCGGGCAAGCTCTTGTGCGATGGAATCCACCAGGCGGCTGTTCAGTTTGTAAATAGCGAGCAGCACCACCATGGCGATAAACAGCACGCAGGGGATCAGGGTGAACAGCGCGTTAATCGTGGTTAGTACCTGCGGGCTTTGAATTGCCTGACCGGGGACATAACTCACGATTCCCAGTACCCAACCAACCACCGCACCGCCGAGGGCGAGGCCGAATTTGATGGCGAACAGCGCAGTGGAAAAGACCAGCCCGTCCAGACGGCGACCGCTGCGGTGCTCCTCGTAATCCACCACATCTGAGAACATGGTCCACTGCAGCGGCGTGGTGAGGTTCTGGATAAAGCTAAAGATGATGTTCAGGCCGAAAATCAGCCAGATTTGCGTCGGCGGCAGGAAGAAAATCATCGCGCCAAATATCACAAAGGAAATAATCGTCCACTGATAGGCACGCACCCGGTCAAATTTACCCAATAACCGTTCAGATAATAAGGCTCCGCTTAAAGAGGCCACCATTCCGGAAACGATAAAAGCAAAGACTAAATCCGGGCGCAGCAGCACATAATTGACGTAATACATCGTGGCGGAACCGCGTGTGACGACTGCCGTCAGCAGTAAAATATTAAACACAAAAACAATGCGCCATTGGCTGTTGGCGGCCAGTAATTTTAAATCCGTGAGCATCGAGCCGGAGGTATCATTACGCGGAGAATAACGCTCGCGGGTCATAAAGAAGCAGATGAAGAATAAGATAATGCCTAACAGGCCCATCAGACTCATAGCATAGAAATAGCCTTTCTGCACATTCCCCTGGCCTAAATGGGAGACCAGCGGCAGGGCGATGACCGTAACAATCAGGCCGCCAATAAAGGACAGTCCAAAACGCCAGGATTGCAGGGAATGGCGCTCGCGCGGGTCCATCGTCAGGGCACCTGGCATCGCGCAGTACGGCACATTAATCGCGGAATAGATCAGGCTCAGCAAAGTGTAAGTCACGCAGGCATAGGCAATTTTCGCCGTTGGCCCGACATCGGGGACATAAAAAGTTATCAGACAGCTTACGCCAAATGGAATGGCGAACCACAGCAGCCACGGACGGAAACGCCCGTGCCGGGTCTGGGTGCGATCCACCAGCGCGCCAATGCACGGGTCGACAAAGGCATCCACCACGCGCACCACCAGAAACATGGTGCCCATGATCGCGGCGGGCAGGCCAAATACATCCGTATAGAAATATGCCAGAAATAAGGTGGCCGTTTGCCAGACCAGCGCACTGGCCATATCACCCAGGCCGTAACCTATTTTATCTTTGGTACGTAATACAGAGGAGATTGTCATTGTTAATTGCCTTTTATCGGTTAAAACGTATTTCAACCAGTTGCGCAAGATGTAGGGTAATGCGCAGTAAGGCTCAATTATTAGCAGCGCTTCGCTGGCTAACAATTGTAGAAATTAACAGACTGATTACGATATTTGGTTAATTGCGCTAAGTGTGACGGGGAGCATAGTGGGGGAAATAATGTCGCCGTCCCTTTAAGAATAAAAGGGACGGCGCGATCAATACTACTTATTCAGTTCAGCCAGGCTCAGCCAGGTTTGCACCACGGTGTCCGGGTTCAGGGACAGGCTATCGATCCCCTCTTCCATCAGCCATGCGGCAAAGTCTTCGTGATCCGATGGACCCTGGCCACAAATCCCGACGTATTTACCCTGTTTCTTCGCGGCGCGGATGGACATCGACAGCAGCGCTTTCACCGCTTCGTTACGTTCATCGAACAGCTCAGACACCACGCCGGAGTCGCGGTCCAGACCCAGCGTCAGCTGCGTCATATCGTTAGAGCCGATAGAGAAGCCGTCGAAGTGTTCCAGGAACTGCTCTGCCAGCAGGGCGTTAGACGGGATTTCGCACATCATAATGATCTTCAGCCCGTTCTCGCCGCGCTTCAGCCCCTGACGTGCCAGCTCTTCGACTACCGCTTTCGCCTGATCCACGGTACGCACGAACGGAATCATGATTTCGACGTTAGTCAGACCCATTTCGTTGCGCACGCGTTTCACCGCGTCACATTCAAGGGCGAAGCAGTCGCGGAAGCTGTCCGCCACGTAGCGGCCCGCGCCACGGAAGCCGAGCATAGGGTTCTCTTCTTCCGGTTCGTACCGCTCGCCGCCCACCAGGTTGGCGTATTCGTTGGACTTGAAGTCCGACAGACGCACAATCACCCGCTTCGGATAGAATGCCGCCCCCAGGGTGGCAATCCCTTCCGTCAGACGTCCGACGTAGAACTCTTTCGGTGAGTCATAGCCCTTCATCATCTCGCGGATTTCGTTTTGCAGCTGAGGCGTCTGGTCGTCAAACTCCAGAAGCGCACGCGGATGCACGCCGATCATGCGGTTAATGATAAATTCCAGACGCGCCAGGCCGACGCCTTCGTTCGGCAGACAGGCGAAATCGAACGCACGATCCGGGTTGCCGACGTTCATCATGATTTTCAGCGGCAGATCCGGCATGGTATCGACGCTGGAGCTTTTAACGCTGAAGTCGAGAATATCGGCATAAACATAGCCGGTGTCGCCTTCAGCACAGGAGACGGTGACTTTCTCATCGTCTTTCATGCGTTCCGTGGCATCACCGCAGCCGACAACCGCCGGAATGCCCAGCTCGCGGGCGATGATCGCCGCGTGGCAGGTACGGCCACCACGGTTGGTCACGATCGCCGCCGCTTTCTTCATGATCGGTTCCCAGTCCGGGTCGGTCATGTCTGTTACCAGCACATCACCCGGCTGAATACGATTCATCTCGCTGATATCGTGGATCACTTTAACCGGGCCGGCACCGATGCGGTGACCAATCGCACGCCCTTCGGCGACAATTTTGCCCTGGGCATGCAGCGTGTAACGTTCCATCACCTGGCCGCGAGAACGCACGGTTTCCGGACGCGCCTGCACGATAAACAGTTTGCCGGTGTGGCCGTCTTTCGCCCATTCGATATCCATCGGACGTGCGTAGTGTTTTTCAATCTGAACGGCCTGTTTCGCCAGCTCCTGTACTTCCGCATCGGTCAGGGAGAAGCGGTCGCGCTGCTCCTGCGGCACGTCCTCGATTTCCACCTGTTTGCCGTGTTCCTGGCTCGGGGCGTAAATCATGCGGATTTTTTTGGAGCCCATGGTGCGGCGCACAATCGACGGACGGTTGGCCGCCAGCGTCGGTTTGTGGACGTAAAATTCGTCAGGGTTAACCGCGCCCTGCACCACCATCTCACCCAGACCCCAGGCCGAGGTGATAAACACCACCTGATCGAAGCCAGATTCCGTATCGATGGAGAACATCACGCCGGAGGAGCCGATGTCGGAGCGCACCATGCGCTGCACGCCCGCAGAGAGCGCGACGCCACGGTGGTCATAGCCCTGATGCACGCGATAGGAGATCGCGCGGTCGTTGAACAGGGAAGCAAAGACATGCTTCACCGCCACCAGCACCGCGTCGTAGCCCTGAACGTTCAGGAAGGTTTCCTGCTGACCGGCAAAAGAGGCGTCCGGCATATCTTCTGCGGTGGCAGAGGAACGCACGGCGAATGAGGCCTGCGCGTCGTCAGCAGAGAGTTGGTTATAAGCATCGTGAATCGCTTTTTCCAGCTCCGGCTGGAAAGGTGTGTCGATAATCCACTGGCGGATCTGCGCACCGGCTTTGGCAAGCGCGGTTACGTCATCAATATCCGTTTGGTCCAGCAGGTCGTAAATGCGCTGGTTAACACCGCTCTGGTCTAAAAAATAGTTAAACGCGTCGGCAGTTGTGGCAAACCCGTTCGGTACGGAAACACCCATACCCGACAGATTTGTAATCATTTCACCCAGGGAGGCATTTTTGCCTCCAACTCTGTCTACATCATTCATGCCGAGTTGGTTATACCAAAGCACCAGCGGTGACGAGCCATTGTTGGACATCGAAACAATCCTTTTGTGATATTTAAACGGAGTAAGTAACGCCTGACTTCGTATTTATACTGGCATATTTATTCCCGGCAAAAAAACGGTGAATCGTGTAAGCACTTTTATTTTTCTTTTTTTCGGACACTTTCCCATCATTCGCTAACCCGATGATTCCTATAGATTCGTGCTAAAACCCTTAAAACAAAGTGACTAATTTAAAAATGAAATCCACTTTTCAGTAAAATCAAAAACACCGTTTCATTTGTAAATCAGACAAGTTCTTTGCTGTGTATTTTACTTTTTTAATTTATGCTTTCAGACAATTACGTACGATATTCAGGGTGGATAAAATGGATAATGCTGTAGATCGCCACGTTTTTTATATTTCTGATGGTACGGCGATCACCGCCGAAGTGCTGGGGCATGCGGTGATGTCGCAATTCCCCGTTGCGATTAACAGCATCACGCTGCCGTTTGTCGAAAATGAGAGCCGCGCAAAAGCGGTGAAAGAGCAGATCGATGCGATTTATCAGCAGACCGGTATTCGTCCGTTAGTCTTCTATTCCATTGTTATCCCCGAAATTCGCACCATTATTTTGCAAAGCGAAGGTTTCTGTCAGGACATCGTGCAGGCGCTGGTCGCTCCGCTGCAAAGCGAGCTAAAACTCGATCCGACACCCGTTGCCCATCGCACCCACGGCCTGAACCCCGGGAATCTGGTGAAGTATGACGCGCGTATTGCCGCCATCGATTACACCCTCGCCCACGACGACGGAATTTCGATGCGCAATCTCGATCAGGCGCAGGTGATTTTGCTCGGCGTGTCGCGCTGCGGCAAAACCCCGACCAGCCTCTATCTGGCGCTCCAGTTTGGTATTCGCGCCGCGAACTACCCGTTTATCGCCGATGATATGGATAACCTCGTGCTGCCCGCCGCTCTGAAACCGCTGCAACATAAGTTATTCGGTTTGACGATAAACCCCGAACGTCTGGCCGCCATTCGCGAGGAGCGTCGTGAAAACAGCCGTTATGCCTCGATGCGTCAGTGCCGCATGGAGGTCTCTGAAGTGGAAGCGTTGTACCGCAAAAACCAGATCCCATGGCTGAACAGCACCAACTATTCGGTGGAAGAGATCGCCACGAAAATCCTCGACATCATGGGGTTAAACCGTCGCATGTACTAATATGCTAGTACGATAGTTTATTTTCAGTTATCATCGCGTTCACGCTTCGGGGCAGAGTGGCCCCGAACTTGAATTCAGCAGGGATTGGTTTAAGGTGATGCCCATCACTTCCCGGTAGTCTGCCGATGAAGCAAAAAATTCTGAGAACTTCCATGAACAAAACCGACGAACTTCGCACAGCGCGTATCGAAAGTCTGGTGACGCCCGCCGAACTGGCCCAGCGCCATCCTGTCTCCGCAAGCGTGGCGGAACACGTGACAGCGTCACGTCGACGCATTGAAAAAATCCTCAACGGTGAAGACCGCCGTTTACTGGTGATTATTGGTCCCTGCTCCATTCACGATCTCGATGCGGCGATGGAGTATGCTCAGCGCCTGAAAGTGCTGCGCGATAAGCACCAGGATCGCCTTGAAATCGTGATGCGCACCTATTTTGAAAAGCCGCGCACCGTGGTGGGCTGGAAAGGTCTGATCTCCGATCCTGATCTGAATGGCAGCTACCGTGTGAACCACGGTATTGAGCTGGCGCGTAAACTGCTTTTGCAGGTCAACGAACTGGGCGTGCCGACCGCGACCGAGTTTCTGGATATGGTGACCGGGCAGTTTATCGCCGATCTCATCAGTTGGGGGGCCATCGGGGCTCGCACCACGGAGAGCCAGATCCACCGCGAGATGGCCTCGGCGCTCTCCTGCCCGGTAGGCTTTAAGAATGGCACCGATGGCAATACGCACATCGCGGTGGACGCCATTCGCGCCTCGCGCGCCAGCCATATGTTCCTCTCGCCGGATAAAAACGGCCAGATGACCATCTACCAGACCAGCGGCAACCCGTACGGCCATATCATCATGCGCGGCGGTAAAAAACCGAACTACCACGCGGAAGATATCGCGGCGGCGTGCGATACGCTGCACGAGTTTGATCTGCCTGAGCATCTGGTGGTGGATTTCAGCCACGGCAACTGTCAGAAACAGCATCGTCGCCAGCTGGATGTATGCGATGAGATTTGCCAGCAGATCCGCAGCGGGTCCACCGCAGTGGCCGGGATTATGGCCGAGAGCTTCCTGAAAGAGGGCACGCAGAAGGTGGTGGCCGGTCAGCCGATCGTTTACGGCCAGTCGATTACCGATCCGTGTCTGAGCTGGGAAGATAGCGCGTTGCTGCTGGAAAAACTGGCGGCAGCGGTCGATACCCGGTTCTGATCTCCCTGCCCCATTGTGCCGGGTGGCGCTCTGCTTACCCGGCCTCTCCTCGTTTCTGCATAACGTCCTCAATCCGTAAGAATTGATCTCGTCACAAAATTTTCACAAAAACGCTTGCCGTGAAATTTCACTTTGTTGATAATGATTATCATTGTTACATTGATTGTTATTTATAAACACTATGTCACGCATTACTAACAGCACGGCAACGCGCGAACAAGAAGACACACAGCCAAAACCTGCTCCCCTGGAACGTCGCATCGACAGCAAGACTCTGCTGGGTGACGAGGGGCGGGTCATTATTGAGCATGACGGCCAGCACTACCTGCTGCGCCAGACACATGCCGGAAAACTGATTCTCACTAAATAAACAATACCCAAACTATTCGCCAGCCACCCAGGTGATCCCCAGGCAGCCAGCGCTTTCGATTTCCAAATGGAGAGTTGCTATGCCATACCTGCATTCCGCGTCTTTGCGCCCCTCGCTGCTGGCGCTGGCCGTTGTCAGTGCCCTGCCGGGCGCTGCGTTTGCCGCCTCAGAAGAGATGACCGTCACCGCCACGGGTAACGCCCGTAGCACCTTTGAAGCGCCAATGATGGTCAGCGTGATCGACGCGACCTCCCCTGATAAACAGACCGCCAGCTCTGCCGCCGACCTGCTGCGCAATGTCCCAGGCATTACGCTCGACGGCACAGGGCGCACCAACGGTCAGGACGTGAACCTGCGCGGTTACGATCGCCGTGGCGTGCTGGTGCTGGTGGATGGCGTGCGTCAGGGGACTGACACCGGCCACCTGAACAGCACCTTCCTCGATCCTGCGCTGATCAAACGTATCGAAGTGGTACGCGGCCCGTCTGCCCTGCTCTACGGCAGCGGCGCGATGGGCGGCGTGATCTCCTATGACACCGTCGATGCCAAAGATCTGCTCGAAAACGGTAAAAACAGCGGCTTCCGCGTCTTCGGCACTGGTGCCACGGGCGATCACAGCATTGGCTTGGGTGCCAGCGCGTTTGGTCGTACCGATACGCTGGATGGCCTGGTGGCCTGGTCCAGCCGCGATCGCGGGGATTTACGTCAGAGCGACGGGTCCACCGCGCCTAACGACGAATCTATCAACAACATGCTGGCGAAAGGCAGCTGGAAAATCGACAGCGCCCAGACCCTGGGCGGTGCCCTGCGCTACTACAATAACGCCGCGCAGGAGCCTAAAAACCCGCAGACCCTCGATGCGGATGACAGCAGCAACCCGATGACCGACCGTTCCACCATCCAGCGCGACGCTCAGCTCTCTTACGCTCTCGCGCCGGAGGGGAACGACTGGCTGAATGCCAACGCGAAAGTGTACTGGTCCGAGGCACGTATTAACGCCCAGAACGTCGACCGCACCGCTGAATTCCGCAAGCAGACGACCAAAGGCGGGAAAGTCGAGAACCGCACGCGCTTGTTCACCGACTCCTTCGCCTCGCACCTGCTGACCTACGGCGGAGAGTATTACCGTCAGGAGCAGAACCCAGGCGGATCTACTACCGGCTTCCCGGACGCGAAAATCGACTTCAGCTCCGGCTGGCTGCAGGACGAAATCACCCTGCGCGACCTGCCGGTGACCCTGCTCGGCGGTACGCGCTATGACAACTACCGTGGCAGCAGCGACGGTTACGAAGATGTGGATGCAGATAAATGGTCATCCCGTGCGGGCTTAACCGTGACGCCAGCCGACTGGCTGATGCTGTTCGGCTCCTACGCGCAGGCGTTCCGCGCGCCGACGATGGGCGAGATGTATAACGATTCCAAACACTTCTCCATCGGCAGCTTCTACACCAACTACTGGGTGCCAAACCCGAATCTGCGCCCGGAAACCAACGAAACGCAGGAGTACGGTTTTGGCCTGCGCTTTGACGACCTGATGCTCGCCAACGATGAACTGGAGTTCAAAGCCAGCTACTTCGACACCAAGGCGAAAGATTACATCTCCACCACCGTCGACTTTGCGGCCGCCACCACCATGTCCTATAACGTACCCAACGCCAAAATCTGGGGCTGGGACGTGATGGCGAAATACTCGGCTGATCTGTTCAGCCTGGATATGGCCTACAACCGCACGCGCGGGAAAGACACCGATACGGGCGAATACATCTCCAGCATTAACCCGGATACCGTCACCAGCAAACTGAACGTTCCGGTGGCGCAAAGCGGTTTCTCCGTGGGCTGGATCGGTACCTTCGTCGATCGCTCCACGCACATCAGCAGCTCATACAGCAAACAGCCTGGCTACGCGGTGAATGACTTCTACGTCAGCTATCAGGGTCAGGAGCAGTTGAAAGGCGTCACCACCACGCTGGTGCTCGGCAACGCCTTTGACAAAGAGTACTGGTCCCCGCAGGGCATCCCGCAGGATGGACGCAACGGCAAGATTTTCGTCAGTTATCAGTGGTAATCACCTTGCCCCGGCTCGCCGGGGCGCTTATCTGGAAGGAAGAGACAATGAATCACTACACACGCTGGATTGAGCTAAAAGAACAAAACCCTGGCAAATACGCACGCGACATCGCCGCCATGATGGGCATCAGCGAAGCTGAACTGACCTCCGCACGCGTGGGCCACGACGCCTGGCGCCTGCACGGTGAAGTGCGTGAGATCCTCAGCGCGCTCGAAGCGGTAGGCGAAACCAAGTGCATTTGCCGCAACGAATACGCGGTACATGAGCAGGTCGGAAGCTTTACCAATCAGCATCTCAGCGGCCACGCCGGGCTGGTGCTGAACCCGGGTGAGCTCGATCTGCGCCTGTTCCTGAATCAGTGGGCCTACGTGTTCCACATCAGCGAAGCCACCGCGCGCGGCGAACGCCAGAGCATTCAGTTCTTTGACCATCAGGGCGATGCGCTGCTGAAGGTCTACACCACCGACAACACCGATGTCTCTGCGTGGGGTGATGTTTTGACCCGCTTTATCTTTGCCGATAACCCGCCGCTGGCGCTGAAAGCCGCCGACGCAGTGGCTCACGCCGCTGAAGTGGACGGAAATACGGTGGACAGCGAATGGCGGGCGATGACCGACGTGCATCAGTTCTTCAGTCTGCTGAAGCGCCATAACCTGAGCCGTCAGCAAGCGTTCCGCCTGGTCGGTGACGATCTGGCCTGCAAAGTGGATAACAGCGCGCTGGGACAGTTGCTGGAAACCGCGCGTCAGGACGGCAACGAGATCATGGTCTTTGTCGGTAACCGTGGCTGCGTGCAGATCTTCACCGGCGCCGTGCAAAAACTGGTCCCGATGAAAGGCTGGCTGAACATCTTTAACCCTACCTTCACCCTGCATCTGCTGGAAGAGACCATCGCCGAGACCTGGGTCACGCGTAAACCGACCGCCGACGGGCACGTCACCAGCCTGGAGCTGTTTGCCGCAGACGGTACGCAAATCGCCCAGCTTTACGGCCAGCGCACCGAAGGCCAGCCGGAACAAACTCAGTGGCGCGCACAGATCGACGCGCTGGCGCCAAAAGGGCTGGCCGCATGAGAAAACTGCTTGCCCTGATTGTCGCGCTGCCGCTTACGGCTTTTGCCGCAGCGCAGGAGAAAATTGTCTCGCTGGGCGGTGACGTGACGGAGATTGTCTACGCCCTGGGCGCAGAGTCATCGCTCGTCGCCCGCGACAGCACCAGCCAGTGGCCGCAACCGGCCACAGCGCTGCCGGACGTGGGCTATCTGCGTCAGTTGAACGCCGAAGGGATTCTGGCGATGCGCCCGACGCTGGTGCTGGCAAGTGCGCAGGCTCAGCCGTCGCTGGCGCTCAAACAGGTCGAGCAGAGCAATGTCCGGGTCGTCACCGTGCCGGGCAGTAACGATCTCAGCGTCATCGACGAAAAGGTGCGAGTGATTGCTGAAGCGACCCATCGCATTGAGCAGGGTGATGCTCTGCGTAAAAACCTGCGTCAGGCACTGGCGGCGCTGCCGTCCTCATCGCTCAATAAACGGGTGCTGTTCATTCTCAACCACGGCGGGATGACCGCCATGGCGGCGGGCCAGCAGACCGGCGCGGATGCGGCGATCCGCGCCGCCGGTTTGCAGAATGCGATGCAGGGTTTTGCGCGCTATCAGCCGCTTTCGCAGGAGGGTGTGATTGCCAGCCAGCCGGATCTGGTGGTGATTTCGCAGGATGGCGTGAGCGCGATGGGTGGCGAAGACAATCTCTGGAAGCTGCCAGGTCTGGCACAAACCCCGGCGGGTAAAAATAAGCAGGTATTGCAGATTGACGATATGGCGCTGCTCGGGTTTAGCGTGCGCACGCCGCAGGCGATTCAGCAGCTGCGCGACAAAGCGGAGCAACTCCCCTGATGCCTCGCCGGATCATCCTCTCCCTGTGGGGGCTGGCGTTGACGCTGGCGCTGATGACGCTGGTGGCGACCGGTTTTGGCGCGTTGCGCCTGCCGGTCACCCTGCTGTGGAACGGCACCGATGACGCGCTGCGCCAGATCTGGTTCACCATTCGCCTCCCCCGCGTGCTGCTGGCGCTGGTGATTGGCGGATCGCTGGCGCTGGCAGGCTGTGTGATGCAGGGGCTGTTTCGTAACCCGCTCGCCGACCCCGGTCTGCTGGGTATCAGCAGCGGTGCAGCCTGCGCTGTGGCGCTGTGGGTGGTATTGCCCGTGACGCTGCCGGCGCTGCTGATGCTTTACGCTCCGATGCTGGCGGCGTTTCTCGGCGCGCTGGCGGCGACACTGGTCATTTTTCTGCTCAGCCAGCAGCGTGACAGCTCCCTGTCGCGGCTGCTGCTGGTAGGCATTGCCATCAACGCCCTGTGCGGTGCGGCGGTTGGCGTGTTGTCGTGGGTCAGCAATGATGCGCAGCTCCGCCAGTTGTCCCTGTGGGGGATGGGCAGTCTGGGGTCGGCACAGTGGTCGACGCTGCTGGCTGTCACCTCACTGATGATCCCGACGGTGCTGATTATCTGGCAGTTAGCGGGTGCGCTGAATTTGCTGCAGTTGGGCGACGAAGAGGCGCACTACCTGGGGGTGGACGTGCGCGCGGTGCAGCGTATTTTGCTGCTGTGCAGCGCGTTGCTGGTCGCCTCTGCGGTCGCCGTCAGCGGCGTAATCGGCTTTATCGGTCTGGTGGTTCCGCATCTGATGCGTATGTGGCTGGGATCGGATCATCGCGCGGTGATCCCCGGTTCGGTGCTGGCGGGCGCATTTTTACTGCTGATCGCCGACACTCTCGCCCGGACGGCCGTCGCCCCTGCGGAGATGCCGGTCGGCCTGCTGACCAGTCTCCTTGGCGCTCCCTGGTTCCTGTGGCTCATATTCCGTCGCGGAGGACAGCATGGCTGAACAATTTAGCGCGCGGGCGTTGACTTACCGTACAGCAGACAAGACCGTGATTCGTGAGGTGTCGCTCTCCCTGGAGCCGGGTGAACTGGTGGTGCTGATCGGCCCTAATGGCGCAGGGAAATCGACGCTGCTGCGTCTGCTGACCGGCTTTCTGAAACCCGCGTCGGGAGAGTGCGTGCTGAACGGGAGACCGCTGGCGGCCTGGAGTACGCAGACGCTGTCCCGCCATCGCGCGGTGATGCGCCAGCAGACCCAGCTGGGCTTCGACTGGCCGGTTGAAGCGGTCATCGGCATGGGACGTGCGCCCTGGACGCCGCAGCCGGAAGGCGCAGTGATCCATCAGGTGATGCAGATAACCGGCTGTCTGCCGCTGGCGGGAAGGCGTTACGCCTCCCTGTCGGGCGGTGAGCAGCAGCGGGTGCAACTCGCCCGCGCCCTGGCGCAGTTATGGTGCGACGGCGCGCCGCGCGGCTGGCTGTTTCTCGATGAACCGACCTCGGCGCTGGACCTTTATTACCAGCAGCATTTGCTGCGCCTGATGAAATCCTTAACCGCACAGGGCGATCTGCACGTCTGCGTGGTGCTGCACGATCTCAATCTGGCCGCCCTGTGGGCCGACCGGATTGTGTTATTGCACGAAGGAGAGATTGTGTCGCAGGGGTCGCCGGAAAGCGTGTTGCGCGCCGGGGATCTGGCGCGCTGGTACGGGGCGCAGGTGCACGTGGGCCAGCATCCGGTGAATGCGGCCCCACAGGTGTTTCTCGCGCCTTAGCTTGAACAGCTCACTTCCAGCCGCTTGCCCCAGTCCGGTGGGCGGCTGACATAATCATCGCTGCGATCCGCATACGGCGTGCGTAGGGCATCGTGCAGACGGTGCAGCTCTGCGTAGTCCCCCTGCTCTGCCTGTTCAATCGCCCGCTGCGCCAGCCAGTTGCGCAGAACCATCGCCGGATTAACGGCTTTCATCTGCGCCTGACGGGCGTCGTCCTGAATTTCCTCGCGCTGCAAGCGCTCACGGTAGGTGCTAAACCAACCGTCAAAAGCCGCTCTGTCGATAAACTCATCTCGCAGCGGCGAGGCTGCACTCTGCTGTTCCGTCTGGCTCAGCATGCGGAAAGTACGGGTGTAGTCGCTACCCTCTCGGGCCATCAGCGCAAACAGCGCATTCAGAATATCGTTATCGCCCTTCTCCTGCGTCGTCAGCCCCAGCTTGCGGCGCATCAGCTTGCCGTATTCTTGCATCAGAACCTCCTGATAGAGATCCAGCGCATTGTTCAGGGCTTCCACATCAATAAACGGCGACAGAGACTGGGCGAGGCGCTGTAGATTCCACAGGCCCACCGCAGGCTGGTTTTCAAAGCTGTAGCGCCCCTGATGGTCTGAGTGATTGCAGATAAAATCTGGCTGATAGTCATCAAGGAAACCGTACGGGCCGTAATCCATGGTCAGGCCCAGGATCGACATGTTATCGGTGTTCATCACGCCGTGGGCAAAGCCGACGGTTTGCCAGCAGGCCATCAGCGACGCGGTGCGCGCCACGACATCACGGAACCAGAGGATGTATTTGTCCGCGTCATCCTGCCACTGCGGCCAGTGATGACGAATGACAAAATCTGCCATCTGGCGGACTTTTTCCGGCTCGCGGCGATAGTAGAAGTGCTCGAAATGGCCGAAGCGGACGTGGCTTTGCGCGATACGCATCAGCATCGCGCCCGGCTCGTAGGTTTCGCGGGCAATCTGCGTATCGCTGGTCACGATGGATAAGGCGCGCGTGGTAGGAATACCAAGCGCATGCATCGCTTCTGAGGCGAGACTTTCGCGGATCGTCGAGCGCAACACCGCGCGTCCGTCGCCCATGCGGGAATATGGCGTGAGTCCGGCCCCTTTCAGGTGCCAGTCGACGGTCTGGCCGTTCGCAAGCTGCTGTTCACCCAGCAGAATGCCGCGACCGTCGCCGAGCTGACCGGCCCAGACGCCAAACTGATGACCGCTGTAGACCTGTGCCAAAGGCTGCATGCCTGGAAGCAGCGCTTCGCCGCCCCAGACGCCAGCGCCGGTCGCGGGCTGGAATAGCGATGGCGGAATGCCTAACTCGCTGGCAAGGCTGTCGTTATGCCAGATGAGCCGGGCGTTGGTCAGCGGCGTTGGATTAAGTGCGGTGTAGAAATCTGGCAGTTCATCGTGCCAGTGAGCAGTAAAAGACAGGGTCATAAGTCCTCCTGCCTCTAGTGTAGAGGGTTTACCCGTGCTTAAACACGGGCGAATGGCAGGGTTATCGTTGAACGAGCGTGGTGACCTGACTCGCGGGGACTGCAGACCACAAATTCCCCTGCATGGCACTAAAACGGAAAGGCATCACCCGTCGCAGAACCTCTTCATCATCCACTCCCGCGATCATCACCGACAGGCAGTACGGCGAGATCTGTGCAAGGATCGCGCGCATAAATGGCTCGAAGGAAAACTCCGCGACACGCTGCTGGATAAACCCTTTATCCAGCGCAACACGGGTAAACAGCCCGTCAAAAATGGCTTTATTCGACGCGGCACCGGCGCCGTAGTCGGCCAGCACCATCGGGAAATGGATCGCCATTCTTGCCAGCATAAGATCATCTTTGCCGTTATTTAAACCGGGATAATTCTCATTAACCGTGAACTCAAGAAAAGGATAACGATCTAATATTGCCCCGGCATTTCGGTCCGTTAAAAGATACTCACTAATGACCGGCGTAATATTTATCCATGCAATAAGCTGATGCTGCACAAAAAAAAGTTTGCAGGAATCCAGCAGGTCGAGTTTCTCTTTAAACAGCGTTAACTCGTCTTCTGCAGTGAGATGAGGCTTCACCAGCTCAGTGGGGATGCGGACGTCAGACCCCACGCTAACAAAGTTAGCCAGGATCTCTAAACCCTGTAGCTCCCCTGCGATATTGCGCGCCGGGAGTAATAACAGTTCAGATTGATAAGGATTATTCAGGGTGACAATCATAGAGCCTGCCCCGCGTTAACGACGATATCTTGCATCCTGGAGCAACGGCTAAAACAATTCAACTTTATTGATTTTAATAGAGTTAATTTCATTCTTTCCTTTTATATTTTAAGATTTTTCCCTCAATCTAAAAATAATCTTATCCTGGATATCAAATAATATCCAGTATTCACGAATTCAGGGACTTACAGAATTAATTAATGTTACGTAATGTATCAAAACAGCAATGAGTCAGAAAACAGCGCGACTTAACCAAAATCGCGCTTAAGAAAGAAGAGAGTGCGGCTATATACGGCGCGCCTGCCAGAAGTTTTTCCGCCAGTAAACATTATCTAAGGAAGACCTCATCACACCGCGACTGGTCGAGGCGTGAATAAACTGGTTGTCGGTATCATAAATGCCAACATGTAAGCCAGTTTCTCCCGACCCCGTTTTAAAGAATACCAGGTCACCGGGAAGCAGATCGTCTTTGTCTATTTCAGTGCCAATTTTAGCCTGCGTGCGTGTATCGCGCGGGAGTTGCAGATCGAATTTATCGCGGAATGTCATCAGCACAAAGCCAGAGCAATCCACCCCGCCCCGGCTCATGCCGCCATAGCGATAGGGTGTCCCGCGCCAGTTTTGCAACTGATCGTTCAGGTTGGCTATCACGGTTATTGAATCCGATAACCGTGGATTAGGGGGTGGCGCACGATGGCTACTGCATCCTGCAAGTAATAACATGCCCACGATCAGAAACCAGAATCGCATTTCCAGACGAATCCTCTGCTTTTTTTGTCCTCTCCGTAATTTAGCCTGTGATTACACAACCTTGCAAGAAACGCTTATTCCTGGACGGTAGAAATCAACATTCTGTGCCCTTCGATGTCCAGCCGACGGAAAGGCATCCCGTATGCTGTCGCCAGATTGGGCGGTGTAAGCACGGTGTCACGCGGGCCGCTGGCGAGCAGTTTTCCGCGCGCCAAAAGCCAAACGCGATGGGCGTGACGCAGCGTATGGTTCAGGTCATGGCTGCTCATCACCACGGCAATGCCCTTGCCAGACAGCAGGCTGAGCTGCTTATCCAGCGCCGCCTGCTGGGCGACGTCCAGACTGCTCATCGGCTCATCCAGCAGCAGCAGACTACCGTGCGGGTTTCCCGCCGGATGGATTTGCAGGATCACCGCTGCAAGCCGCACGCGCTGCCACTCCCCGCCGGAAAGCTGGTTGACGTTGCGCGTAAGCTTATCAGTCAGCCCAAGCGCTCCGGTGAGGTCATCCATAAGTGATGACGAGGATTTATCATGCTGATGCAGCGCGAGATAGTGCCAGACAGGCATGGCGAAGGGCGGCGTTTGCTGTTGCACCAGATAACTTCGCCGGTGCGCCAGCGACACAGGCGACCATTCATGAAGAGAATGCCCGTGTAAAATGATATCGCCCTCGCCTGACGTCAACCCGGCCATCCGCGCGAGCAATGTGCTTTTCCCGGCACCGTTTGGCCCCACGAGGTGCACGATCTCACCCGCGTGGATTTCCGCGCTGACCGGTTCCAGTCTTCCCTTCTCCGCGACGCCCGCGAGCTGCATCAGCTGAGTCATTACTTCGCTAGCGCCAGTTTAATGGACTCCATGACGATCGGATCTTCCGGCGTCATATCTGGTGCAAAGCGCTGCACCACCTGACCATCGCGGCCAATCAGGAATTTTTCGAAGTTCCACAAAATATCGTCTGGATAGAGCGGAGCGCGCCCTTTGCTCGCCATCCGCTCGTAGAAACCGCTGCCTTCCGGCGCGACGGCAGCAGGCGCTGCGGCGACCAGTTTTTCATACAGCGGATGGCGGTTTTCGCCGTTGACGTCGATTTTGCTGAACAGCGGGAACGTTACGCCATAAGTGGTGCTGCAAAAGGTTTTGATCTCGTCTTCGCTGCCCGGCTCCTGACCCAGGAACTGGTTGCAGGGGAATCCGAGGACCACAAATCCGTCTTTTTCCCAGGCTTTCTGGATGTTCTCCAGCTGTTCGTACTGCGGCGTCAGACCACATTTCGAGGCGACGTTGACCACCAGCAGAACCTTACCTTTGTAACTTTCAAGCGTCGTGTTTTCGCCATCAATGGTCGTGACTTCGGTATTCAAAATATCGTACTGCATAGCGTCCCCTTAGATTGTCTTACGGTTGGGCGGATCTAACGTCCGGCCTTTAATAGTAGCCAGATAAATACGGGCGCGCCCAGTGTTGCGGTCACGACCCCGATCGGCAGCTCGGCGGCACTCATGGCCAGGCGGGCAATAATATCGGCAATCAGCAGCGTTGCCGCGCCTGCGATGGCGGCGGCGGGCAGTAAAGTACGATGATCGGTAATCCCACCGAGGCGCAGCATATGGGGAATCACCAGGCCAATAAAACCTATGGCCCCGGCCAGCGCGACGCTGACACCAACCATCCAGCCGATAGCGACCACCAGCACATTGCGCCACAGGCCGATCGACAGGCCCAGCTGGCGGGCAGAGATCTCACCCAGCGCCAGCATGTTTAGCGGTTTCGCCTGGAAAGCGGCCCACAGTATCGCCGGAAACAGCAGCGCCATCAGCCAGCCCTGTCGCCAGTCCACGCCGCCAAAACCGCCCATCATCCAGTACATCAGCTGGCGCAGATCGAATGAGGTGGAGAAATAGACCGCCCAGGTCATTAAGGCGCTGCAGATAATCCCCAGCGCGACGCCGGCCAGCAGGAGACGGCTGGTCGATAAATGCCGTCTGGCGAAGCGCAGTAAAATCACGGTGATAAGCAGCGCACCGGCGATGGCGCTAAGGCTCACGCCCCAGCCAGAAAGACTTCCACTGCCCAGCATCGTAGCGGCGATAAGGCCGACGCCTGCGCCATTGGAGACGCCGAGCAGCCCCGGTTCCGCCAGTGGGTTTTCAAATAAGGCCTGCATGATGGTGCCACACAGCGCCAGCGCCGCACCAACCAGCACGACGGCTACCGTACGCGGCAGGCGAATTTGCCAGACAAACAGTTTGCCCTGATCGCTCAACCAGTGTTCTGGCCCGATCCACTGCTCTCCGGCGCACAGACTCACGGCAAAAATGGCGAGCAGAATTGTCATCAGTGCCAGCAGCCAGCGCAGATCGGAACGGTGTTGTTGACGGGCAAAATCGAGCATGGGTTCGGTTTTCGTGTGAGTGATGGTATTGATTTTACGGTGGGTATGCCTTCGCGCAAAGAAAAAAGGCCGCGATTGCGGCCTTTTTGGGTTAGTTCATATTACTCTGCTTTGGGCGTTGCGTTTTCGACACGGCTTTTTAACTTCTGGCCGGGTCTGAAGGTCACCACGCGGCGGGCTGTAATGGGAATATCTTCCCCCGTCTTCGGGTTACGACCCGGACGTTGGTTTTTGTCTCGCAAATCAAAATTGCCAAAACCGGAGAGTTTTACCTGCTCACCATTTTCCAGAGCACGACGGATCTCTTCGAAAAATAGCTCTACCAGCTCTTTGGCATCCCGTTTGCTAAGCCCAAGCTTATCAAACAGATATTCTGACATTTCAGCTTTTGTAAGCGCCATAGGTTCAATCCCTCAATGATGCCTGGAATCGCTCTTTTAATGCCTCTACACATCTGGCAACGGTAGCGGCAATCTCCTCTTCTTCGAGTGTACGGCTGGTATCCTGAAGGATAAGGCTAATAGCGAGGCTCTTAGAACCTTCTGCTACGCCCTTGCCGCGGTACACGTCAAATAAGTTTACGCCAACTACCTGATTTACGCCAACTTTCTTACATTCGGCCAAAATATCTGCTGCGGGCACATTTTCAGCGACCACAACGGCGATATCGCGGCGGTTCGCCGGGAAGCGCGAAACGTCCTGAGCCTGAGGAACCACGCGGTCTGCGACCTTGTTCCACTCCAGCTCAAACACCATGGTGCGGCCATTCAAGTCCAGTTTGCGTTCCAGCTCAGGATGAACAACACCAACGAAACCAACGCGTTCACCGTGTAAATAAATGGCAGCGCTCTGGCCCGGATGCAGGGCTGGAATGGCTTCTGCGCGGAACTCAATTTCAGAAAGTTTACCGGTCAGTTCGAGAACTGACTCCAGATCGCCTTTCACATCGTAGTAATCAACGCTGTTTTTGGTCAGATCCCAGTGCTCTTCATAGCGGTTGCCGCAGATAGCGCCAGCCAGCATCAGATCCTGACGGATACCGAGATTTGCCTGGGTATCAGGCACAAAGCGCAGACCGGTTTCGAAGATACGTACGCGGCTCTGCTGACGGTTCTGGTTATACACGATGGTGCCAAGCAGACCGGTCCACAGAGAGAGGCGCATCGCGGACATTTCGCTGGAGATCGGGCTTGGCAGAATCAGGGCTTCCTGACCTGGGTGGATCAGCTGCTGCAGTTTCGGATCCACGAAGCTGTAGGTGATCACTTCCTGATAGCCTTTGTCATTCAGCATGGTTTTCACACGCTTCAGGGACAGGTTGGCTTCGCGATGGGTGCCCATCATCAGGCCGGCCTGTACAGGCTCGTCAGGGATGTTGTTGTAGCCGTAAATACGAGCCACTTCTTCCACCAGGTCTTCTTCGATTTCCATATCGAAACGCCAGCTTGGTGCAACGGCCTGCCACTGGTCCTGGCCTTCGGTAACCTCACAGCCCAGACGGCGCAGGATATCACTCACCTGCGCATCCGCAATGTGATGGCCAATCAGACGATCCAGCTTGCTACGACGCAGCGTGATAGTCGCACGCTGAGGCAGCGCAGACTCATTGGTCACATCAATCACTGGACCCGCTTCACCGCCGCAGATATCGATCAGCAGGCGAGTGGCACGTTCCATCGCTTTGTACTGCAGTGCCGGATCAACACCGCGCTCGTAGCGGTGAGAGGCGTCCGTATGCAGACCGTGGCGACGCGCGCGGCCGGTAATGGACAGCGGGCTGAAGAATGCACACTCCAGCAGAACATTTTGCGTATCGTCGTTAACGCCAGAGTGCTCGCCACCGAAGATGCCGCCCATGGCCAGCGCTTTGGTGTGGTCGGCAATGACCAGCGTATCGGCATTCAGTTTGGCTTCGCTGCCGTCCAGCAGAACCAGCGTTTCACCCTCTTTCGCCATACGCACGACGATCCCGCCTTCGATACGATCTTTATCGAATGCGTGCATCGGCTGGCCGAGTTCAAGCAGAACGTAGTTAGTCACGTCAACCACCGCATCGATAGAACGAATTCCGCAGCGACGCAGTTTTTCTTTCATCCACAGCGGGGTTGGCGCTTTGACGTTGATGCCTTTAACCACACGGCCAAGGTAGCGCGGGCAGGCGTCAGCAGCTTCGACCTGAATCGGCAGCGTGTCGGTGATGGTTGCCGCAACGGGTGCGATGTCCGGCACGTTCAGTTCGGTCTGGTTCAACACCGCAACGTCGCGCGCCACGCCGATAATCCCTAAGCAATCGGCACGGTTTGGCGTCACGCTGATTTCGATGGTGTTGTCATCCAGCTTCAGGTATTCGCGGATGTCAGTGCCAATCGGGGCATCAACGGGCAGTTCGATAATACCGTTGTGATCGTCGGAAATACCCAGCTCGGAAAACGAGCACAGCATGCCTTCTGACGGCTCGCCGCGCAGTTTGGCTGCTTTAATTTTGAAATCGCCCGGCAGAACCGCGCCGACAGTGGCGACAGCCACTTTCAGACCTTGTCGGCAGTTTGGTGCGCCGCAGACGATATCCAACAGACGCTCGCCGCCAACGTTCACTTTTGTCACGCGCAGTTTGTCGGCGTTAGGGTGCTGGCCGCACTCGACCACTTCACCGACAACCACGCCGTTGAATGCGCCGGAAACCGGCTCAACGCCGTCCACTTCAAGGCCAGCCATGGTGATTTGGTTAGAGAGCGCTTCGCTGTCGAGCGTGGTGTTCACCCATTCGCGTAACCACAGTTCACTGAATTTCATTGTTCTGTCCTGCCCTTATTTAAACTGTTTGAGGAAACGCAGATCGTTTTCGAAGAATGCGCGCAAATCGGTCACGCCGTAACGCAGCATAGTCAGACGCTCCATGCCCATACCGAAGGCGAAGCCGGAATAGACTTCCGGATCGATACCCACGTTACGCAGGACGTTTGGATGCACCATGCCGCAGCCAAGCACTTCGAGCCATTTGCCGTTTTTCCCCATCACGTCCACTTCCGCAGAAGGTTCGGTGAACGGGAAGTAGGACGGACGGAAACGAATCTGCAGATCTTCTTCAAAGAAGTTACGCAGGAAGTCGTGCAGCGTGCCTTTCAGGTTGGTAAAGCTGATGTTCTTATCAACGATCAAGCCTTCCATCTGATGGAACATCGGGGTGTGCGTCTGGTCGTAATCGTTACGATAGACGCGGCCCGGCGCGATGATGCGGATCGGCGGCTCTTGCTCTTTCATCGTGCGGATCTGCACGCCAGAGGTCTGGGTGCGCAGCAGACGGGTGGCATCAAACCAGAAAGTGTCGTGGTCAGCACGTGCCGGATGATGGCCAGGAATGTTCAGGGCATCGAAGTTATGGTAGTCATCTTCGATTTCCGGGCCAGTCGCCACGGTAAAGCCGAGCTCACCGAAGAAACTTTCAATGCGGTCGATGGTGCGCGTGACCGGGTGCAGACCACCATTCTCAATGCGACGACCCGGCAGGGAGACGTCAATGGTCTCTTCGGCCAGACGGGCATTCAGCGCGGCGCTTTCTAAATCGTATTTGCGCGCATTCAGTGCCTGTTGAACCTGCTCTTTGGCTTCGTTAATCACCGCACCCGCTGCCGGGCGCTCTTCTGGCGGCAATTCACGCAGGGTGGTCATTTGCAGGGTCAGATGCCCTTTCTTGCCCAGATATTCGACGCGGACATTGTCTAATGCGGCAACATCTGAGGCCTGATTAATGGCTGCCGTTGCACTGGCAACCAGCTCTGCGAGATGTGACATGGTTTTCCTCGTTATGTGGCGATATTCATAAGCGGTAGAAACAAAAAAAGCCTCCATCAGGAGGCTTTCTGGCGCTGTTTTTCGTTTCATCTTTCACGCGCAAGCCCCCTGAATTCAGGTGCTAAAGTAAAAGAAGAAGCGGAAAATAGCAGCATTCATGCTTGCGTTACCTTATGTGTTCATTCATCCCGAAGGGGGTGGAAATGAAAGAGGGAGCAAAGCCCCCTCTCTCAACTGGCTTATGCCAGTGCTGCTTTCGCTTTTTCGACCAGAGCGGTGAACGCTAATTTGTCGAATACTGCGATGTCAGCCAGGATCTTACGGTCGATTTCAACAGAGGCTTTTTTCAGGCCGTTGATGAATTTGCTGTAAGAAATACCGTTCTGACGTGCTGCTGCGTTGATACGCGCAATCCACAGTTGACGGAACTGACGCTTACGTTGACGACGGTCACGGTAAGCATACTGACCAGCTTTGATAACAGCCTGGAAGGCAACGCGGTATACGCGAGAACGCGCACCGTAGTAGCCTTTAGCTTGTTTCAAAATTTTCTTGTGACGTGCACGGGCAACTACACCACGTTTTACGCGAGCCATATGTGCTCTCCTGTATCTATTCTAAGTTAAAAAAGGTTAATAAACGTTTACGACTTATGCGTACGGCAGGCACGCGATTACCAGGCCCAGATCGCCTTTGGAAACCATGGCTTTAGGACGCAGGTGACGTTTACGCTTGGTAGCTTTTTTAGTCAGAATGTGACGCAGGTTAGCGTGCTTGTGCTTAAAACCACCTTTACCGGTTTTTTTGAAGCGCTTAGCAGCACCGCGTACGGTCTTAATTTTTGGCATTTTAATAACTTCCACTTCGCATTGTTAATAAACGAAACATAGGCGAACAAAACCTGCGAAGCCCGTAGGCTCCACAGGAATTGCTACTTGAAGGCCTTACTGTTTCTTCTTAGGAGCGAGCACCATGATCATCTGGCGGCCTTCGATCTTCGATGGGAAGGATTCGACCACTGCCAGTTCACTCAGATCGTCACGGACGCGATTAAGCACTTCCATACCGATCTGCTGGTGAGCCATCTCACGACCGCGGAAACGCAGCGTGATCTTAGCTTTATCACCCTCTTCCAGAAAGCGTACCAGGCTGCGGAGTTTTACCTGGTAATCGCCATCGTCGGTGCCAGGTCGGAATTTGATTTCCTTAACCTGAATAACTTTTTGCTTTTTCTTCTGTTCCTTAGAAGACTTGCTCTTTTCATAGAGGAATTTGCCGTAATCCATGATACGACAAACTGGCGGCTCGGCGTTAGGGCTGATTTCGACCAAGTCTACTCCGGATTCTTCAGCTTTTTCCAGAGCTTCTCTCAGACTCACAATACCAAGCTGCTCGCCTTCCAGACCTGTTAAGCGAACTTCTTGCGCGCGAATTTCGCTGTTGATACGATTCGGGCGCGCCGTTTGAACTCGTTTTCCGCCTTTAATACCTTATTCCTCCAGTTGTTGAAGACTGCGGCTGCGAATCTCTTGTCGCAGCTTCTCAATCACTTCACTTACGTCCAGGCTACCCAGGTCTTTACCACGGCGGGTGCGAACGGCAACTTTGCCTGCTTCCACCTCTTTATCACCACAGACCAACATGTAAGGTACCCGACGTAAAGTGTGCTCGCGGATTTTAAAGCCAATCTTCTCATTTCTCAAGTCCGCTTTTACGCGAATGCCCGCATTTTGCAGTTTCTGCGTCAATTCTTTAACGTAATCGGCCTGAGAATCGGTGATATTCATGACCACGACCTGCACCGGCGCGAGCCAGGTTGGGAAGAAGCCTGCAAACTCTTCAGTCAGAATGCCGATAAAGCGTTCGATAGACCCAAGAATTGCACGGTGAATCATTACCGGCACCTGACGCTCGTTGTCTTCGCCCACATAGGAGGCGCTTAAACGCTGCGGCAAGGAGAAGTCCAGCTGGACTGTTCCGCACTGCCATGCGCGATCGAGGCAGTCATACAGTGTAAATTCAATTTTCGGACCGTAGAATGCGCCTTCACCCACCTGATACTCAAACGGGATATTGTTCTCTTCCAGCGCAACTGCCAGATCCGCCTCTGCACGATCCCAGGTCTCGTCGCTACCGATACGTTTTTCCGGACGAGTTGAGAGCTTGACGACGATTTTCTCGAAGCCAAAGGTGCTATACATATCGTAGACCATACGAATACAGGCGTTGACTTCATCACGCACCTGATCTTCGGTACAGAAAATATGCGCATCATCCTGAGTAAAGCCACGAACACGCATCAGTCCATGCAGTGCGCCTGATGGCTCATTACGATGGCAGCTACCGAACTCCGCCATACGCAGCGGCAGATCGCGGTAGGATTTCAGACCCTGGTTGAAGATCTGAACGTGGCCCGGGCAGTTCATTGGCTTGATGCAGTATTCACGGTTCTCAGAAGAGGTGGTGAACATCGCATCTTTGTAGTTGTCCCAGTGGCCTGTTTTTTCCCACAGTACACGGTCCATCATGAACGGGCCTTTCACTTCCTGATACTGGTACTCTTTCAGCTTGGAGCGCACGAAAGTTTCCAGTTCACGGAAGATAGTCCAGCCGTCGTTATGCCAGAAGACCATACCCGGCGCTTCTTCCTGCATATGATACAGGTCGAGCTGCTTACCGATTTTACGGTGGTCGCGTTTTGCGGCCTCTTCCAGACGCTGCAGGTAGGCGCTCAGGGCTTTCTTATCTGCCCACGCGGTACCATAAATACGCTGCAACATTTTGTTGTTGCTGTCGCCGCGCCAGTAAGCGCCAGCGGTTTTCATCAGTTTGAAGTGATGACAGAAACGCATGTTCGGCACGTGCGGTCCACGGCACATGTCGACGTATTCTTCGTGATGATACAAGCCAGGCTTGTCATCATGCGCGATGTTCTCATCAAGAATAGAAACTTTATAGTTCTCGCCACGCTTCACGAAGGTTTCACGCGCTTCGTGCCAGCTGACTTTTTTCTTGATGACATCGTAGTTAGTCTCGGCGAGCTCGTGCATACGTTTTTCGAGCGCGTCGATATCTTCCTGGGTCAGGGTGTGGTCAAGGTCAACGTCATAATAGAAGCCGTTGTCGATCACCGGGCCGATCGCCATTTTGGTGTTTGGCCAGAGCTGTTTGATGGCATGGCCTAACAGGTGCGCACAAGAGTGACGAATGATCTCAAGACCTTCATCGTTCTTCGCGGTAATGATGGAGAGCTGAGCGTCGTTTTCAATCAGATCGGAGGCATCAACCAGTTCACCATTAACACGGCCAGCGATGGTCGCTTTTGCGAGTCCAGGACCAATGTCCAGGGCAACATCCATCGGGCTAACGGCGTGGTCGTAATGGCGTTGGCTGCCATCAGGAAGAGTAATTACAGGCATTTTATATCCTTATTTGCAGTGATGCCCCACACATAAGAGCATATACAAAGAAAATAATCGTATTTTATCAATAGATTGCGAAACCATCTAACCAACAATCGTCAAATTGGCTCGCAGTCTGGAACAGTGACGAATCAGACAAAGGCTGATTTACGTTCTGCACCCTGATGGTAACACTAAAAAAAGGGTGAATGCACCCTCTGCGACCAGATTGATGTCTCTCATACATTTGTATGAGTTTTAGGGGGTAGCGCTCGCAATCCCATTTTGCTGAGCTAATCTTGAACTGGTCCTGACAACGTAAGGGGCGTTACATGAATGTTTCCAGTAGAACTGTAGTGGTACTGAATATTGTTTCAGCAGCGGCGCTGGTCATGATCCTGGCTGATAAGTTTCACTGGTTTTGACCCCCAAGGCTGACACTGCATAACAGCTTTTGATAGACTCACGTTATCAACTGACGAGGGAACGGGTTATGCCAACAAAACGCTTTGCACAAAAACACTGGAAAATGGTGGTGGTATTAATCGCCATCTGCGGTGCGATGCTTTTATTACGCTGGGCAGCAATGATCTGGGGCGTGTAGCGTGCTGGGGTATTAATTCACGTTAGTGACGTGTAGTGAGTAACATGCAGTGGTGCGGCATTTATTAATATGACAGCAATATTGTCCATTCGCCTGTAAGCGCTGTTTCCGACATAAAATAATTTTCAGGTTCGCATAATGCGAAAAACCGGTACATCTTCATCCGGTTTTTTCACTGCTGGCGTGATCCAATAATATTAAGACCACTCACCCGCAACCAGTTTGTGCACATCAAAGGCGTCATTCATTGACTGACCGGTAGACTGAGAGCCCGGCGCGATGTTAGAACCCGCTTCAACATCAGAAGCGCGGGTGATACCGATTTGGTTGGTGGTGTCACTGGCAGGTTGGGTTACTGAATCAGCAGCAAATACACCAAATGACAGTGCGGAGAGCACCATTGCTGCTGCAGCATTTTTGATTTTATTCATAATGATTCTTCTCTATATCTGAATTAATGCAGTACAACGTGAGGCAATTAATGCCTGTATCCACAGTGTAGATCTGGATCACACTTTTGCCTAGTCAATTTATTTATCAAATCGTGTCAAATAAATTGAATGTATATCGCTGAGGGGAATTATGAAGAAATTATGGAGAATAACGCTGAGGTATTAATTTAAAACGCTGTTCAATATTTAATAGCACGCTTTGTTAAAATAAAAATACGGGCCGATAATATATCGGCCCGCGAATATTACATTTTATAGCCTAAAGAAACGGTCGTTCTGCGATCGGTATGTTCTGGTGCGGAAGCCGGTGGCTCCGAGTTCCAGGTCACGTTGTACGCCACTTTTAAACCAAAGTGTTCGTTGATCGCCACGTTCAGCGCGGTTTCAGAGTTCAGTGTCGTATCATCAGCACCAAACACGGAGACGCCCTGGGTAAATTTGGCGTTATCGGTGAACTGCCAGGCATAGGTGCCGGATGCATAACCCAGCGGCTGCGTTTTGGTATCGCCGTCAGTGTACTCGTCGTAACGTACACCCGGACCGAATTCAAAACGGAAGCTGTGGACCGGGCCATTCAGGAACTGACGACCATAACCCGCAGTGAAGACGTCACGCTGGCGATAGCCATTGTAGCGGTCAGTTAACCAGCTTGCCTGGCCGAAAAGATAGTCATAATCCGTCATGTTGTAACGGCTACGGCCACCCACTGCATATTTCTCAGAGGAGCGCTCGTCATTAGATGAGGTGTTACTGGCGTTACCCCACAGGGACCAGGCGGTGGTATTGCCGTACCAGGTCATCGTGGTGTCTGCGGTCAGGGAGGAGCTTTTAGTGTTACCTGATTGCGCCAGATAGCCAGCGTTAAGGTTACCTTCAAACGGTTTCTGCGCAGTGGATGGGTCATCCATGACAGTAAAAACGGTATCGTCAGCGGCTGCGTACATCGAGGCAAACACGCCACCCGCCAGCATCAATGCGGCAGGTACTGTCTTCAAGAGCTTCATTTATAAAGGAGTCCGTACAACAAAAAAAGAGACCATCACGGTCTCGGAAACTTTCTTGAGGATCAATGACAAGGCATCCATAGAAAGGTAACAAATTATAAAAAGGCTCATATAACATAGCAATGATTTCTTATTTCATTTTTTGAATAAGAACGATCTCAAATCGTTAATTAATTCATATTAAAAACGCACATAACGTCTAAACATTTATATTTAAAATCATACTGTTATTTACTTTCCCTTCTCGCCTTTTGTGCCATGCTTACCTGAGCCAATGCTAAAAGGAGGTCACAATGGTCAAGATTTATACACTGACGCTCTCCCCTTCCCTCGACAGCGCCACCCTCACGCCGCAGATTTATCCTGAAGGTAAACTCCGCTGTAGCACCCCCGTCTTCGAGCCTGGCGGCGGGGGTATTAATGTGGCGCGCGCCATTACCCATCTTGGTGGTCAAGCCACAGCGATCTTCCCGGCGGGCGGTGCTACCGGTGAACATCTGGTGGCGCTGCTGGCGGATGAACAGGTGGCCGTCGATACCGTCGACGCAAAAGACTGGACGCGCCAGAACCTGCATGTCCACGTCGAATCCAGCGGCGAGCAGTACCGTTTCGTCATGCCCGGCGCCATGCTCGATGACGATGAATTCCGTCAGCTGGAACAGAAAGTGCTCGCCATTGAAAGCGGTGCCCTGCTGGTGATTAGCGGCAGCCTGCCCCCTGGCGTGCAATGTGAAAAACTGACCCAGCTGATTCGCGCGGCGAAAGACAAAGGCTTGCGCTGCATCGTCGACAGTTCGGGCGATGCGCTGACTGCCGCTCTGGAATCCGGCGGTCTGGAACTGATCAAACCGAACCAAAAAGAGTTGAGCGCGCTGGTCAAGCGCCCGTTAACGCAGCCCGATGATGTTCGCTCCGCCGCCCAGGAGCTGGTGCGCAGCGGGAAAGCGCATCGCGTGGTGGTCTCATTGGGGCCGCAGGGTGCCCTCGCCGTCGATGAAACCGGTTCGGTGCAGGTCGTTCCACCGCCGATGAAAAGCCAGAGCACCGTGGGTGCCGGTGACAGTATGGTCGGTGCGATGACCTTAAAACTGGCGCAAGGCGCATCGCTGCTGGAGATGACGCGCTACGGCGTCGCGGCGGGTAGCGCGGCCACCATTAATCACGGCACGCGCCTGTGCTCCCTCGAAGACACGCAAAAAATCGTGAATTACCTCTCCCAGAGCTAAAAATGGCTTCCCTCCATAACGGAGGGAAGCGCATTAAGTCGCCAAACTGGCGCGATCGGCTATGCTAAGAAAACTTTCAAGATAACAAAGAGGTGAAATATGAGCAGTGGTGACATCACCCGCTACGTCGTGACCATCAAATTTCATGAAGACTCGCTGACCGAACTCAACGAGATCAATAACCACCTGACGCGTGGCGGCTTCCTGCTGACGCTGACGGATGACGAAGGCAACGTCCACGATCTGGGCACGAATACATTCGGGCTGATCAGTCCCCTCAGCGTTGATGAAGTGAAAGCGCTGGCAAGTGGTCTGATTGAGAGTGCGATCGGTAAACAAGCAGACATTGACGTGAAAACCTGGGAAGAGTGGCAAAAAAGAGAACAATAAATGCCCTAAAGTGATCCTGACGGCTCAGGTGTGCGTTAGCTCGTATTATTGAACAGCGTTTATGCGCTAACTTTATGATCTGGCGGACAACATGGGAGAATCATCATGTGGCAGGCTATCAGTCATCTTTTAAACGAGCAACTGGGCGACGGGGAGATCGAGCAGCGTAACGAGCTGCCAGGCGGTGAGATCCACGCTGCATGGCATCTGCGCTTCGCGGGACGCGATTTCTTCGTGAAATGTGATGAACGGGAATTGCTTCCCATCTTCACCGCCGAAGCCGATCAGCTGGAATTACTGTCGCGCAGCAAAACCGTCTCCGTGCCTCAGGTCTGGGCGCTGGGCAGCGATCGCGATTACAGCTTTCTGGTGATGGATTATCTCCCTGCCCGTCCGCTGGACGCGCACAACGCCTTTTTATTAGGTCAACAGATTGCCCGCCTGCATCAGTGGAGCGATCAGCCACAGTTTGGTCTCGATTTTGACAACGACCTGTCGACGACCCCTCAGCCCAACGCCTGGCAGCGTCGCTGGTCCACTTTCTTTGCCGAGCAGCGTATCGGTTGGCAGCTGGAGCTTGCGGCGGAGAAAGGGCTAGAGTTTGGCAATATTGATGCGATTGTGGAGCATGTCCAGCAGCGCCTGGCTTCTCACCAGCCGCAACCGTCGCTGTTGCATGGCGATCTGTGGTCAGAAAACTGTGCGCTGGGGCCGAACGGGCCTTATATCTTTGATCCTGCCTGCTACTGGGGCGACCGCGAATGCGATCTGGCTATGCTGCCGCTGCATCCGGAACAGCCTCCGCAAATCTACGACGGCTATCAGTCCGTTTCGCCCCTGCCGTCAGGCTTCCTCGAAAGACAGCCTCTTTATCAGCTCTATACCCTGCTGAACCGTGCAATTCTGTTTGGCGGTGAACATCTGGTGAATGCGCAACGAGCGCTGGAGCGTGTTTTAGCGGCGTAGCAGCGTATACGGGTGGCCAAGGCCACCCGCAGCGCGTTACAGAAAACCGAGTAACGAGAAGAAGAAGTAACCGCAGACGATGATAATCACCGGCAGTACGTACAGCGGGAAAATCTGCAGCAAAATGGTGTGATGCGGAACCACGATTCGCGATTCAATCTGCTCGCGGGTCAGCCCTTCAGTGCCCTTCGCCTGTTCCAGTATCAGCTGATCTTCCACCCCTTCACGCAGAAAACGCGTCTGACGGCTCATTCGCGCGCCGGAGGCCTGCAGGGCGAGCGCGATAAAGATCAGCGCAAAGATTATCCAGAACGCGATGTTCAGGCTTTGGTGAAAATTGGGCGTCGGCGAGTTGTACCAGAAGAAGTTAAGAAATGGCGTGTTAAAGCGCATCATCTCAATCATAACATGAGCAAAATCAAGCATAACCGCATTGATACCTGCCTGCTTTTCGCTGTGCTCATACATGAATTTCAGCACGGAGATTAGCGTGGAAATCACCGCCGGAATAAAAATTACCCATCCGGCAATACGTTTTAGCACCGCGATGCGTCCAGCTTGTTGATACGTCATCAGTTCCCCTTCAGTAAGACGCTCACTTAGAGCCTAAGTTTACCTTCTGCTTACGAATTTCGCCCGTTCTTTAAGGCCAATTATGCTAAATTGCTGCTTAACTTTAGAGTGACTTTATGCTGAAAACGTATGAATGGAGATAGCGTTATGACGACCCCGCGCCAGATTGTTGCTGCCATTTTCGATATGGATGGATTGTTAATCGATTCCGAACCGCTCTGGGATCGTGCTGAACTGGATGTTATGGCCAGCATTGGCGTGGATATTAGCCGCCGTAACGAGCTGCCGGATACGCTGGGGCTGCGCATTGATATGGTTGTTGAACTGTGGTTTGCCCACCAGCCGTGGAATGGCCCAAGCCGTCAGGACGTCACCGACCGCATTATCACCCGCGCCATTGCCCTCGTTGAAGAGAGCCGCCCCCTGCTGCCGGGCGCGCGCGAAGCTGTCGCATTATGTAAAGCTCAGGGGCTGAAAGTGGGCCTGGCGTCCGCATCACCGCTGCACATGCTGGAAAAAGTGCTGGAGATGTTCGACCTGCGCGACAGCTTCGACGCGCTGGCCTCGGCGGAAAAACTGCCGTACAGCAAGCCCCATCCGCAGGTTTATATGGACTGCGCTGCAAAACTGGGCGTCGACACACTCGCGTGCGTGGCGCTGGAAGATTCCGTTAACGGCATGATTGCCTCGAAAGCAGCCCGTATGCGCTCCATCGTGGTCCCTGCCGAAGAAGGCCAGCACGATCCACGCTTTGCACTGGCGGACGTCAAACTGGCCACCCTTGCCGATTTGACCGCAGAGCATCTGCGCGGGTAATCCCTTAGGTTCGGGCAACGCCCTGTTGCCCGAAAACATGACCACCATAATATTTTTGAAACATCATTTCATTTTTATTTGTAATTCCTGCCAGCGGCTCCTATTCTTATCTTCAGAACGACAATAACCCTACACTCTGAGGTTGATATGATACTGGATGCCTTTAATCTGGCGGGAAAAGTGGCCATCGTCACTGGCTGCGATACCGGTTTAGGCCAGGGAATGACGCTGGGACTGGCGCAGGCGGGATGTGACATCGTGGGGGTGAACCGTAAAATCCCCGAAGAGACCGCAGAAAAAGTCAAAGCCCTGGGCCGCCGCTTTATGGCGATTCAGGCCGATCTAAGCCAGCAGGACGCGATTGAAACGATTGTGACAAAAGCGGTCGCCGAAATGGGCCGTGTCGATATTCTGGTCAACAATGCCGGAACCATCCGCCGGGAAGATGCGCTGTCATTCAGCGAAAAAAACTGGGATGACGTGATGAATCTGAACCTGAAATCGGTCTTTTTCCTCTCTCAGGCGGTTGCGCGTCAGTTTATTGCTCAGGGCGAAGGCGGCAAAATTGTGAATATCGCCTCGATGCTCTCCTTCCAGGGCGGGATCCGCGTCCCGTCTTATACCGCTTCAAAAAGCGGTATATTAGGGGTTACGCGCCTGCTGGCAAACGAGTGGGCCGCGCACGGGATCAATGTCAATGCGATTGCGCCGGGGTACATGGCGACCAACAATACTCAAGAGTTGCGTGACGACGACAAGCGCAGTAAAGAGATTCTGGATCGTATTCCTGCTGCGCGCTGGGGAAATCCTGAAGACCTGCAAGGCCCGGTGGTTTTCCTTGCCTCAAAAGCCTCTGACTATATCAATGGCTATACGCTCGCCGTCGATGGGGGCTGGCTGGCGCGCTAGCGCCAGTTTGTGACAAAGAGTTACACCGTAACCTCTTCCGCCTACTGTACAAAAACCCTATACTGTATGAATTGACAGTTTCGTGGGTTTTATCATGACGGCGGAAGGCCACCTCCTTTTTTCTATTGCCTGCGCAGTGTTTGCTAAAAACGCTGAGCTTACCCCTGTTCTGGCACAGGGCGACTGGTGGCATATTGTTCCTTCTGCGGTCCTCACCTGTTTACTGCCAGATATTGATCATCCCAAGTCGTTTCTCGGCCAGCGCCTGAAATGGATCGCCAAACCCATCGCCAGAGCCTTCGGTCATCGCGGGTTCACCCACAGCCTGCTGGCAGTCTTTATTCTGCTGACCTTTTTCTATCTTAAGATCCCTGAAAGCTGGATTGTTCCCGCCGACGCGATTCAGGGGATGGTGCTCGGCTACCTAAGCCATATTCTGGCCGATATGTTAACCCCCGCCGGCGTTCCGCTGCTCTGGCCCTGCCGCTGGCGTTTCCGTTTTCCGATTCTGGCCCCGCAAAAAGGCAACCAGCTGGAGCGCGTCTTGTGCATGGCGCTCTTCGCCTATTCCGTCTGGATGCCTCAGACCCTGCCCGAAAATGGTGCAGTTCGCTGGTCGTCACACATGATCAATTCCCTGCAATTTCAGTTCAATCGCTTTATTCATCACCAGATTGAACAATAAACAGACAAAATAGTTGCATTTGTCATAATCCATTCCATTTGGATATAAGCGCCACATCACACTTCTGATAATCTTGCGCCAACATGATCGGAATATACCGGTCGGATTATAAATCAGGAGAACGGGGATGAATTTTCCACTTATCGCGAACATTGTGGTGTTCGTTGTCTTGCTATTGCTGCTGGCGCAGACGCGTCACAAGCAGTGGAGCCTGGCAAAAAAAGTACTCGTCGGTCTGGGAATGGGTGTGGTATTTGGTCTGGCACTGCAGGCGATCTACGGCTCTGATAACCCGGTTCTGAAAGATTCTATTCAGTGGTTTAACGTGGTCGGTAACGGCTATGTACAGCTGCTGCAAATGATCGTCATGCCGCTGGTCTTCGCCTCTATTCTGAGCGCGGTTGCTCGTCTGCATAACGCCTCTCAGCTGGGTAAAATCAGCTTCCTGACCATTGGCACTCTGCTGTTCACCACGCTTATTTCCGCGCTGGTCGGTGTGCTGGTCACCAATCTGTTTGGCCTGACCGCAGAAGGTCTGGTACAGGGCACCGCGGAAACCGCGCGCCTGGCCGCTATTCAGACCAACTACGCCGGTAAAGTGGCCGATCTGAGCGTGCCTCAGCTGCTGCTCTCCTTCGTGCCGAAAAACCCGTTTGCCGACCTGACAGGCGCAAACCCGACGTCCATTATTAGCGTCGTGATTTTTGCTGCCTTCCTGGGTGTGGCCGCGCTGAAACTGCTGAAAGACGATGCGCCAAAGGGCCAGCGCGTACTGACCGCCATCGACACTCTGCAGAGCTGGGTGATGAAGCTGGTGCGTCTGGTTATGCAGCTAACGCCGTACGGTGTGCTGGCTCTGATGACCAAAGTGGTTGCCGGTTCTAACCTGCAGGACATCATCAAACTGGGCAGCTTCGTGGTCGCTTCTTACCTCGGCCTGATGATCATGTTTGTCGTCCACGGCATTCTGCTGGGTGTGAACGGTGTTAGCCCACTGAAATTCTTCCGCAAAGTGTGGCCGGTGCTGACGTTTGCCTTCACCAGCCGCTCCAGCGCCGCGTCTATTCCGCTGAACGTTGAAGCGCAGACCCGTCGTCTGGGTGTACCAGAATCAATCGCGAGCTTCTCCGCCTCTTTCGGCGCGACCATTGGTCAGAACGGCTGTGCGGGTCTGTACCCGGCAATGCTGGCAGTCATGGTTGCTCCTACCGTCGGGATTAACCCGCTCGACCCAATGTGGATTGCGACCCTGGTCGGTATTGTCACCGTAAGCTCCGCTGGTGTGGCCGGTGTTGGCGGTGGTGCTACCTTCGCCGCGCTGATCGTGCTGCCTGCGATGGGCCTGCCGGTGACGCTGGTCGCACTGCTGATCTCCGTCGAACCGCTGATCGACATGGGCCGTACCGCGCTCAACGTCAATGGTTCTATGACTGCCGGAACGCTCACCAGCCAGTGGCTGAAGCAGACCGACAAAGCTGTCCTCGATAGCGATGAGAACGCCGAACTGGCGCATCGTTAATCGTTTACCGCACCCAATAAAAAAACCGCCTCTGGCGGTTTTTTTTATCTCTGCGTTTACTCAATATCCCCATCCTGGCGGATTTGCATGGCCCAGCGCTGGGCCGATTCCGGAACCGTAAACGTCGGGGAACGGCGAAAATGCTCCCCCATCAGGACAAAGGCCACGTATTTTCCCCGCAGCTGCCAGACGTCGCGAAAACCATCCACTTTCAGGGCATGGTCTGGCGGCGCTGGTTCGACGCGGGGTACGTAGCTGATGACACGACGGTTTTGTTGACGAAATGGTTTCATAAGCACTGGTTCACTAAAGCAAATTCTGGAAGCAGGAAATTCCTATCATAGCCGATTCCCCCCTGACGCGTCGCGCTTTGGATGCGGTATGCCCGCTCTCGCGGTGCCTTTAACCCGAAAAGTCTCAGTCTGGCAGGTTGTTTGTCACATTGTTCTATAGTTAATGGGGCTTTTCGCCACAACGACCGTATTTCAGCAATGAAACCCAGGAGACGAGTGCAATGTCGCATCAAAAAGACAAGACCGATAAACATCATCAGTCACCGATCCACGGCGACGAAGAATCAAAACCCGGTATGGACTCGCTGGCCCCGGAAGATGGCTCCCATCGCCCTTCGCCGTCGCCGTCAGCCCCAGGAGAGCAACCTACCGCGCCGGGTAGCCTCAAATCCCCGGATACGGGCAACGAAAAACTGCATTCACTGGAGCCGCATCGCAAAGGCGGCGAGAGTTTCCCGCTCACCACCAATCAGGGCGTGCGCATCGCCGATGACCAGAACTCCCTGCGTGCAGGAAGCCGTGGCCCGACGCTACTGGAAGATTTTATCCTGCGGGAGAAAATCACCCACTTTGACCACGAGCGTATCCCGGAACGTATTGTTCACGCCCGCGGTTCTGCCGCCCATGGCTATTTCCAGCCCTACAAAGACCTGAGCGATATTACCAAAGCGGATTTCCTCTCCGACCCGGATAAAGTGACCCCGGTCTTCGTGCGATTCTCCACGGTACAGGGCGGCGCTGGTTCAGCCGACACCGTGCGCGATATCCGTGGTTTCGCCACCAAATTCTATACGGAAGAAGGTATTTTTGACCTTGTCGGCAACAATACCCCGGTGTTCTTCATTCAGGACGCCCACAAGTTCCCGGACTTCGTCCATGCGGTCAAACCTGAGCCGCACTGGGCTATTCCGCAGGGGCAAAGTGCCCACGACACCTTCTGGGACTATGTTTCGCTCCAGCCGGAAACCCTGCACAACGTGATCTGGGCGATGTCCGATCGTGGTATTCCCCGCAGCTACCGCACCATGGAAGGCTTCGGCATTCACACCTTCCGCCTGATTAACGCCGAAGGCAAAGCAACGTTCGTGCGTTTCCACTGGAAGCCGGTAGCGGGTAAAGCCTCTCTAGTGTGGGACGAAGCGCAAAAGCTGACCGGGCGCGATCCCGATTTCCATCGTCGTGAACTGTGGGAAGCCATCGAAGCGGGCGATTTCCCGGAATACGAACTGGGGTTACAGCTGATTCCGGAAGAGGATGAATTCAAGTTTGATTTTGATCTGCTCGACCCTACCAAACTGATCCCCGAAGAATTGGTGCCCGTGCAGCTGGTGGGCAAAATGGTGCTCAACCGCAATCCAGATAACTTCTTTGCGGAAAACGAACAGGTGGCGTTCCATCCAGGGCATATCGTCCCAGGGCTGGATTTCACCAACGATCCTCTGCTGCAGGGGCGTTTGTTCTCCTATACCGATACGCAAATCAGCCGTCTCGGTGGGCCGAACTTCCACGAAATTCCGATTAACCGCCCGACCTGTCCGTACCATAACTTCCAGCGCGACGGGATGCACCGCCAGGATATCGACACCAACCCGGCGAACTATGAACCGAACTCGATCAACGATAACTGGCCGCGCGAAACCCCGCCAGGGCCAAAACGCGGTGGCTTCGAGTCCTATCAGGAGCGCGTGGAAGGGACCAAAATCCGCGAGCGCAGTCCATCGTTTGCCGAGTATTACGCCCATCCTCGCCTGTTCTGGAACAGTCAGACGCCCGTTGAGCAGGAACATATCATCGGCAGCTTTAGCTTTGAGTTAAGCAAAGTGGTGCGTGAATACATTCGTGAACGGGTGGTCGATCACCTGGCGCATATCGACATTAAGCTCGCCCAGGGCGTGGCGGATAATTTAGGGCTAACCCTCACCGATGAGCAGCGCAATACGGCGCCGCCGAAAGAGGTTAACGGCCTGAAAAAAGATGCCTCCCTGAGTCTTTATGCCGTGCCGGGCGGAACAATTAAGGGCCGCGTGGTGGCGGTACTGCTTAACGACAAACCCATCGCCAAAGATGTGCTGGCGATCCTGAAAGCGTTGAAGTCGAAAGGCGTGCACGCGAAACTGCTCTACTCTCGCATGGGCGAAGTGAAGGCTGACGATGGCTCTGTCCTGCCCATCGCCGCGACGTTCGCCGGATCACCGTCCCTCACCGTGGATGCAGTGATTGTGCCGGGCGGCGACATTAAGAGCCTGCTCACCAATGGCGATGCGGCCTACTATCTGCTGGAGGCTTATAAACACCTGAAACCAGTCGCGCTGGCGGGCGATGCGCGTCAGTTTAAATCGCTGCTGAAAGTGGCAGAAAAAGGTGAAGAAGGGATTGTCGAAGGCGATAAAGTCGGCGCACCGTTTATGGATCAGCTGTTCGATCTGATGGCGGCGCACCGGGTGTGGTCACGAAGCGCTAAAATTTCAGCGATTCCGGCATAACAAACCACCGGGTAGGCTGATGCCTACCCGGCTATTTTTACAAATCGCTAAACGTCCCTAAACGATACCCACGTTCCGCAATCGCATACTTCAGCGAGGGCGACGTCAGCACGTCCAGTTCCGCCAGACGCGGCCAGCAATAGGCGCTTTTGCGCACCGTATTATCGACAAACGCCGGATGCGCCATGATCTCCAGCGAACGTTCACCGCGCGAAGCCGAGCCATCCAGTACCTGCAACAGCAGCGCTTCGCTGATCGCATCGCCATAAAACTCGCTGCTGAAACCCTCGGTAGTCGGCGCACGGCCGAGCGGCAAATCGTGCAGGGCCAGCACCTGACGGTCCACACGCATCGCCACGCCCTTACGCGCCGCAAATTCGGCTACCAGCGGGAAAATCGCCGGGATCATATGCACATGATGATGGCTGTCGAGATGCGTCGGTTCGCGGCCAAAGAGATCGACGAAGCGATTGAACTGACAATCCAGTTCGCGGGCGATTTCGTCGAGCGGCAGCGCCCCCTGCTCTGCCATCTCCCAAATCCATTTCCCCAGCACCCCGTCGCGCGTTAGCCCCGGCATGGGTGAGAGCGGCATCCCGAGCGTCAGCACGAAATGCATCCCTACGCCCAGCTTCGGCAGATCGCGGCTTAACGCTGCGGCATGTTCAATCGCCTCGCCGTTGACCAGCGCGGTGGTCGATGTGACCACCCCGTGGCGACAGGCTTCGATGATGCCGTAGTTTTGCCCTTTGGAGAGTCCAAAATCATCGGCATTCACGATCAACAGATTTTCCATCTCTGTTCCTCTCAGCGTTGTTTAAGCTTCTCAGCCGTGGCCGCAAAGTTTGGCAGCCATTTTTCATGGGCGAGAATCATTTCGCGGGCCAGGGATTCTGCGTCGCGGTCGGAGTGGACCAGCGGACTCAGGTTCAGGGCCAGCAACACGTCGTTAAATTCCCCGCTTAGCGCCGCATGGCTGGCTGCGATTTCGAAACCTTTGATGGTGTGAATCAGGCCCATCACTTTGTCGTCGAAATGGGTGATGCGAGAGTGCGGTTTCGCCCCGTCGCGCCCAAGAATACAGGTCATTTCAACCGCCCAGTCTGCCGGGATGTTGTCGATATGCCCGTGGTGCGGCACGTTCACGTAATGCTCAGCCTGTTTGTCATTGTAGATGGCGTTAATGACTTCACAGGCCGCATCGGAGTAATACGCCCCGCCGCGCTGCTCAAGCTCTTTCGGTTTGACGTTAAGATGAGGATCTTTATACAAATCAAAGAGCTGTTTTTCGACTTTCTGCACGACCTGCGCGCGAGCCCCGCCTTTATAATACTCGCCCATTTCGATGGCCAGCATCTCTTTCTGCTTGAAGTAGTAGAGCAGATACGAGCACGGCAGCAAATTCAGGGAGCGAATCAGCCCTTCGCTGAATGGCAGATCGAAGATGTTTTTCACCGAGCCGGCGGTCAGTCGGCCCGAGGCCACGCCGTCCAGCAGTTCGGCAAAGCGTGACTCTCCGTTGACGATCACATCTTTGATAAAGACCATGTGGTTCAGGCCGAAAAGATCGATGGAGAGATCGTCGCTGTCGGTCAATTTCAGCACATCGCGGATAAACATTTTCATGCCAATCGGAATGTTGCACACGCCGATGAAACGTTTGAATCCGGTGTGGCGATAGACCGCTTCCGTGACCATCCCGGCCGGGTTGGTAAAGTTGATCACCCACGCCTGCGGGCAGATCTCTTCCACATCTTTGATGATGTCAAAAATCACCGGAATGGTGCGCAGGCCTTTAAACAGACCGCCCGCACCGTTGGTTTCCTGCCCCAGATAACCGTGGCTCAGCGGAATACGCTCATCCAGTTCGCGGGCTTTCAGCTGGCCAACGCGCAGCTGGGTGGTGACGAAGTCGGCATCTTTCAGCGCCTGACGACGATCTAACGTTTTATGTACGGTTAACGGGACACCGGCTTTCTGCACCATGCGCTGGCACAGCTCGAAAATAATATCGAGCTTCTCCTGCCCTTCTTCCACATCCACCAGCCATAATTCGCTGACCGGCAGTTCATGATAACGTTTCAGAAAACCTTCGAGCAATTCTGGGGTATAACTGCTGCCGCCGCCGATGGTTACGACTTTCAATTTCTTTTGCATAATATCTCCCTTAGCGTATCAGGTTAACCGCCTGCAAAGTATAGCGTGGCATTCCCGCTATTTTGGGCAAGCGTTTAAGTCAATATTCCTGGCGAGTTAATTCGCCGTGAGTCAATTAATTATTCATTACCGTCAAATTTTTACGGTAGCTGTTAGGCGTGAATGAAGTGAATTTCTTAAAGGTTTTAATAAACAGGCTCGGGCTACTGTAACCCGATTCATAAGCAATATCGGTGACCGAATAGTTGGTTATTTCCAGCTGTTTTTTGGCGAAATTAATACGAATACCGTTAATGATTTGCACCGGTGTTTTTTGGTAATAACGCTGGGTGGCGCGGGTGAGATATTCCTGCGATTTACCCGACAGGGCAATCATGTTCTCCAGCGCATTATCGCCAAACTGATGTTTGTCGTGCATTAACTCTACGGTAGTCCGCAGCCACTGCGGGATATCATCGATCACCTGCTGCTCATCGCGATGGTGGCGCAGGCGGTTCATCACATAAAACGTGACCGTTTCAATAAACTCATCGAATTCGCTGTCCCGGAAGTTCAGCGAGGCGATAACCGTTTCGATCCAGGTCATAAACTCGTTTTTAATGCGATACACCTGCGATGCCACGAAGCAGAACGGCACCAGGGGTAAGTAGTGTTTCTCGAAGAAACGTCTGCTCACACCGACGTTCAGAATGCGCGTCGCCCCGAATTCATAAAAGCTCTGGTGATACGACCCCATCGGCAGAAACACAAAGTCGCCGCGCTCCAGCAGCACACGCTTGCCGTTGATCTCCTGGTAGTAGCGCCCGGTCAGAACAATTGTGAACTCGTAGTAGTCATGCTGATGCAGACCGCTCACGCTTTCCGTTTTGTTGTAGATAACCACGTGAAAATTCTTGCCGTTAAACAGTTGCTGCTCAAGTGCGGTTTTAATTTCCATCGTGTTTACCTCCGGCGGCCTGACTTATTGCATCTTCTCGTGAAGCTCAATGAGCTCAGCCACCAGCTCGCGAGCCAGCATTGAGGTCATCAAATGATCCTGGGCGTGAACCAGCACCAAACTCACCTTCATTTTACCTTCTCCCTGGTCGCCTTCAATCAGCTTAGTTTGTACCAGGTGTGCTTCGTTCAACGCCGTGCGCGACTGATCCATCATGCGTTTCGCTGCGGCGAAATCGCCCTGCTTGGCTTGTTTGAGTGCGCCGTACGCCAGGCTGCGTGCCTGTCCGGAGTTAATGATAAGCCCCATCACTACTTCTTCAAGATCGTTCTCAACGGCCTCGTCTGCCACGATAGTATCCAAATCAAACATCATTTCTCTCCTTTTACAGGCGCGGGTTTCCCCGCGCCGGACCTCTTAGAATTTCAGTGCGTTAGCGATGTCTTCTTCGCTTTCTTGCTCATCAATGACCGCCTGAGCCTTGTTCGACACCGCCACGAATGGCAGGTAAACCAGCGTCGATACACCCAGGTTGAACAGTGCCACGCAGAGTGCGGCGATGCTGCCGTTACTGTTGAAGAAGGCGCCAAGACCGGTTGGCATCGTCCACGGTGCCAGGTTCGTTACCGGCGGGATAATACCCATCGAGTAAGCAGCCAGCGTAATAGCGGCCAGAATCGGCTGAATCAGCACGAACGGGATAAACATGACCGGGTTCATGATGATTGGTAAACCAAACAGAATCGGTTCGTTAATCTGGAAGATACCTGATGGCAGTGCCAGTTTCGCTACCTGACGATGATCCGCGCGGCGTGAGCCGATGAAGATAGCGATAATCAAACCGAGCGTCGCCCCTGAACCACCCAGCAGGATGTAGGAATCCAGCATCGGTTTCGCCCAGAAGTGGAACTCTTTACCGGCGGCAATCGCCGCTTCTACAGAGCCGTACTGGTTATACAGTGCGATGTTTTCCAGCGCCCATGGGGTCATGATGCCGTTATCCAGCGCGGTGAGCGCCAGTGAGCCGTGCACACCGAAGAACCACAGCAGGGAGTTAAAGATAACGTAAGCCCAGCCCACTACGCTGCCCATTGATGCCAGCGGCGTGGAGATAGAGTCCATGATGATCTGGTGGAAGTTGCTGCCGTGGTTGGCCAGCAGCCAGGAGAGCACACCGAAAATGGACAGGATCAGGAAGCCTGGGATTAACGCCGAGAAAGAACGCGATACGGAAGACGGCACGCTATCTGGCAGGGTAATGACCCAGTTGCGACGAATCACGAAGGTGAACATTTCCGCCACGATCAGGCCAATCACCATCCCGGAAATAATGTTCTGACCGCCCAGCCAGTTTGCACCGACGGCATAGGCTTCACCAACGCTGTAAGGTGTCACAGTCATAAAGGCCGCCACAGCCAACAGACCGGCTGCCATTGGGTCGACTTTACGCTCTTCCGCTAACGCTGAACCAATGAAAAAAGGCGCCATCAGCGACATAATGCCCAACGTACCGTTGTACACGTTGCCGCCGATGGCTTTAAAGCCATTCAGGGTTTCAATGGTGGAAGCGTCTAACCGAATGCCCATAGAATAGAAAAACGAGCCTTCGCCAAAACTTAAAAAGACGTTATTAATTAATACGAACATGGCACCGGCCAGGGTCAACGGCATTAATTTAATAAAGCCATTTTTAATCGCATTAATGTGGGGCTGCTTTCCTATTTTAACAGCAAAAGGAAGGAGTACCTTTTCAAGAGAGCTAATAACTTGACTCATAGAAATTACCCTTAAATGCCGCAACAAATATTGCGGCGTAAGTGTGTGAAATAACTCTTTGACGGGAAAAATTTAAATTTAAATTTTAATTAGCGGCAGCTTTTTTAATTGAGGCGACTGCAGCTTTAAGTACACCTAAACCATCAATTTTGCCGTACAGCACAGAATCGATCACTTCTACAGGTTTGTTCGGTAATAAACGCTGGATTTCTGGCAACATATACGCAATCTGTGGACCCAGTAAAATCACGTCCGCGGCCTGACCTTTTTCGCCTGCCAGCGTTTCGGGAAACGCTTCGATAACGACAGGAACTTCATACTTTTCTGCCTGCGCACGCATCTTGGAAACCAGTAGTGACGTTGACATGCCCGCAGAGCAGAACAGGTAGATATGTTTCTTTTCCATAGCAACTTCCCTCTTGTATGACCCTCACCATCGCCCTTCAGCCCGCTGATGAGTGTTACTTTTGTTTGTCATTGAATGGAGTATACGGCAAGGCATAGGGAGCGGATAATTCAGCACGAGTCACAATTGTCTCTCCTTGACCTGTCGTTTTGACTGCCCTCACAGTTTAGGCAAATAATTCGCGCAAAGAAATAAGATTATTGCAGGCATAAAAAAACCGGCACATTGGCCGGTTTGTTACATCGCTCAGGCAAGCAGGTTATTGCGCCTTAGGTGCCTGCGGGTCGGTGTCGTACTCAGCACAGGTCTGATAACCTGAATTGATCACGTGTCCTGTATCGTCCAGAGCCACAAAGTAGGTCTCTGCTTTACCATCACGTTGACCCAGAATATAGGTCTGGCAGGTCCCACGTGCGTGGATCATAGTGACTTCGGAAGAAGGTTTGCCAGCCACCTGCGCTACCTGCGCACGGCTCATCCCTTTCTTCACATCTTTAACTACCGGCTGTGTGAACTGATCGGTTGTACGATCGTAAGCTGTACAGCCCGCCAGCATAGTCAATACCGCCGCTGCACTTAAAATTCCCGCTACATTCTTGTTCATTTTCCGTCCTCTTGTTTATCAGCGTGTTATCTAAGCATGGGATAAAAAATTCGATTCTTCAACTTTGTCTGCGAAGCGGGATGTTTTTCGGAAAATTCTAATAAAACAACGATAACCTGCTAAATCGTCGCAATTTGCCGCACTCGAAACTGTGATCCTTGTCGTTTTACGCCCAAAGGGTTAGTTTTAACGGATACTCATTCTGCTTCGTTTTTGCTAATGGAGGGCGTAATGGCTCTGCAACAAGAGATTATTCATGCGCTTGGCGTAACGCCTGCGATAGATGCTCATCAAGAAATCCGCCGCAGCGTCGATTTTTTGAAATCCTATCTGAAAACGTATCCGTTCCTGAAGTCACTGGTTCTTGGCATCAGCGGCGGTCAGGACTCCACCCTGACCGGCAAACTGTGCCAGCAGGCGATCTCAGAATTACGTCAGGAAACGGGTGACGACGCGCTGCAGTTTATCGCCGTGCGCCTGCCTTATGGCGTCCAGGCCGACGAGCAGGATTGCCAGGATGCAATCTCCTTTATCCAGCCCGATCGCGTGCTCACCGTGAACATCAAAGGCGCGGTATTAGCCAGCGAACAGGCGCTGCGCGAGGCCGGCATTGAGCTGAGCGATTTCATTCGCGGCAACGAAAAAGCCCGCGAGCGCATGAAAGCCCAGTACAGCATCGCCGGAATGACCAAAGGCGTGGTGGTCGGCACCGATCATGCGGCGGAAGCGGTCACCGGTTTCTTCACCAAATACGGCGACGGCGGTACCGATATCAACCCGATTTTCCGCCTCAATAAACGCCAGGGTAAGCAACTTCTTGCCGCGCTGGGCTGCCCGGAGCACCTCTATAAGAAAGCGCCGACCGCCGATCTGGAAGACGATCGTCCTTCCCTGCCAGATGAAGCGGCGCTGGGAGTGACGTATGACAATATCGACGATTATCTGGAAGGCAAAACGCTCGATGAGAGTATCGCCCGCACTATTGAAGGCTGGTATCTGAAAACCGAGCACAAGCGACGCACGCCGATTACCATCTTCGACGACTTCTGGAAACGCTGATTCCCCAAGCGCATTGCCGGGTGGCGCTACGCTTACCCGGCTGTTTTTATCCCTGCGATGGCCGTAAGCCCTACGCACACAGCCCGCCAGACGAAGCCGCCTCTTTTTTAACCACTCACTCTTTGCTACACTGTATGCCTGAACAGTATCAGGAGTCTTTTGTGAGCAGGCGTCAATCTGCCCCGCGTCTTGAATTTGAAGCGGGGGCTATCTACGAATATCCCGAACATCTTCGCCCCTGGCTGGAGGCTCTGCCGAAACAGCCTGGCGTCTATTTCTTTCATGGCGAAAGCGAAGCGATGCCGCTCTATATCGGTAAAAGCGTCAATATCCGCAGCCGGGTGTTATCGCATTTACGCACGCCCGACGAGGCCGCGATGCTGCGCCAGTCGCGGCGCATCACCTGGACGCAAACCGCCGGGGAGCTGGGCGCGCTGCTGCTCGAAGCCCGGTTGATCAAAGAACAGCAGCCGCTGTTCAATAAACGTCTGCGCCGCAACCGCCAGCTGTGCTCGCTGCAAATCACCGACGGCAAACCGCAGGTGGTTTACGCCCGTGAGATTGATTTCTCCCACGCGCCGAATTTATACGGCCTGTTTGCCAACCGCCGCGCGGCGTTGCAGGCGCTGCAATCTCTCGCTGATGCAGAGAAACTTTGCTACGGGTTATTAGGCCTGGAGTCGCTTACGCGCGGGCGCGCCTGTTTTCGTTCCGCGCTGAAGCGCTGCGCCGGGGCGTGCTGCGGCAAGGAGAGTGTGGAAGATCATCAGATGAGATTAAAGGCCGGGCTGGCGGCGATCAGCGTGACCTGCTGGCCGTGGCAAGGCGCCATTGCGCTGAAAGAGACCAGCAACACCATCACCCACTACCACATTATTCACAACTGGCTGTGGCTGGGGGCCGTCGACACGTTAAACGACGCCGCGGCCCTGCTGCGCACGCCTGCCGGGTTTGATCAGGACGGCTACAAAATTCTCTGTAAGCCGCTGCTCTCCGGGCAGTATGAAATCATTGAACTTAGTGACCCGGCAGCCACGTAATCTCACTGAACAGCAGCGTTCCTTCTGATTCCAGTAAGCGCAGGGTGTGAATGCCATCCTGCCAGCTGGCGCCCTGATCGGCGGTGAGGAATTTGTCACCCAACTGCCAGGCACCGCTCAGAACGAACACCACACCGCCGCGCGAGGCGAAGGTGGTAAAGGTACGATCCGCCACCCGCACGTTGGCCTTGCAGCGATCGCGCTTCGTCATGATATTGAAATCCATCGACATCTGCCCTTCCGTGAGCTTCGCCTTCACCGGATGGTCGCCCGCAAAACTGAATGGCTGATGACGCTTCAGGGTATGACAAAAGGTCTGGCCCGCATCGAGGGTCACTTCGCCGCCCTCAATCAGGGTAATCACCCGATCGACGCCCGGAAAGAGAGAGAATTCGCCGTTGCTGGCGATAGAAGCAATACTGGCGCGCCAGTGAAAATCACGGGTCGCAGTGGGAAAGCAACAAATCTCACGGGTTTCACCCGCCCCATTACGCCAGAGATTCACCGGCATTTTGCGGATATCAAAAAACTCCATCACCACTCCTGAAAGGCGCAATCGCACCAGAGCGACAATATCAATAGCGTCGCTGTCTTGATTGTTATCGTTAGGTAATCACAGACGTATTATCGGCAGCAATGCAAAGGGGCCTTAGGCTCATGGTGAAAAAAACTCTAACGCCCTGACTCTGTTAAGCATTCTCTGAACCGACTACAGGAGCATACCGTGATGGCAGCGCGAGACAAGAGGGTGTGAAAGAAAAAACCGCCGGACCTGTCCACAGCGAATGCGCTTTTGTGAACAGGTTTCCGGCGGTCTTAATATGTTGTGCTGTTATTCAGCAGGCGGAGCCATTTTACCTTCTGGCGCCGGACGTTCTGTCAGACGCTTCTCAAAATTGGCATTAAATTGCTTTTTCTGTTCCGGGGTCAGAATGTTGTAGATCTTGTTCTGAGTTTCCATGCGGGCCAGCATACCGGCTTTGTGCTGCTCGGCCATTTTGTCGATCTGCGCTTCGGCTTTCGCTTTATCGAAGCTGTCGCTGGCAATGATGTCATGCATTGCGCGGCGTTCTTCCAGTGGCGGACGTTTCATCTGGTCGCGCTGGCTTTTCATGATGTCACGCACCTGCTGTTTCTGTGCATCCGTCAGGTTCAGATCTTTAAACATCATGTCGTGATGCATACCCGGCTTGCCTTTGTGATGCATCATTTTGCCTTCAGCAGGTGCAGCGGTCGTGGTCGCGGTATCCGCAGCGAACGCCATGCTGGTAGCGCCCAGAGCCAGGGTAGAAGCAACAAACAGTGCAGTTAATTTACGCATAATTGTTTTCCTTACTTTCAGTTATTCTTCGGCGCTATGCCGTGTTGACGAGATTAACTTTACGGGGTTTATCGTCAATTAGTCAGAGCAACGGTAAAACAATGAAAGTGTAAAAAACAATTTATAACCAAATGTGGAGGAATTAAGGATAAAGCGTGGAGAGTTGAAACAAAAATATTCAATTGGCTGATTTTAAAGAGATTGTGAAAGAGTATAGCGAACTGGAGATTAATAATAAAGCAGGTATCCAGGAATAATCTGTAAACTTTACGCGATCGCCATAATAGATAATTTCCCGCCCCCCTGTCAGACGCGGGAAATTATGCCTCAGCCTATTTTTTCCAGCATCAATCCCGCCCGCAAACCAAAGGCCACAGACGGATTGGGGAACAGCACGTACTCCGTCGTTTTCTGCACCTCGTAGCGCTCATCGCCATCTTCTGCCAGCAAAATCCCCTGGCGGAACGGCGTGAAGTTTAGGGTATGCGCCGCCATGTGCAGCCGGAACGCGTCGCTGCGACGGGTGATTTGCTGCACCACCCGATAGCGCTCAACCACTTCAGCATGCGGCTCAGGCTCAACGCCCGCGAGCAGCGCCCGCAGCGCCAGATGCGTTGGGGCAAATCGCGTCAGATCGTTATGGCCAAACGGCAGCGCTTTGCCCAGTTCCAGCGTGCAGGCCAGCGCGCCGAAATGCTCACAGGTGAAATGAGTAAAGGTTCCGCCCGGCGACTGATGGAACACCAGCGCTTCGAGTCCTGCATCGCCCAGCCATTGCAGGAACCGTTCATCCCAGGGCTGCTCGCGCTGGGGCAACACGCCAAAGCGCACGTGATACGACGCCCGAATAGCAGTGTGCAGATCCAGATGCCAGCGTTCCGGGCCGGCTGCCGCGTAGAACTCCCTTACGGCGTTTTCCAGCACCGGCACGCGTGCCGTCTCCTCACAGGGTGCAAACTGCGCCGCGCGACCGCCAAACATCCGGTTGATATCACTCTCCAGATAGCGTTTGTTTTGCGCCAGCGCCGCAGGGTTCCCGAGCACCACCAGCACACGGCAGCGCAGGGGGATATCCCCGTGAAACAGCGCGCGGGTAAGCAGATCGACAATCTCCACCGGCGCGGTTTCGTTGCCGTGAACACCTGCCGAGAGCACCACCGCGCGGCCGCTCTCTTCAAACGGGGTCAGTTCCAGCAGCCCGCGCCCATGCCATTTCCAGTGAAACGACGCCCCTTCACCCTCTTTTTCAGCGGGCGTTTCATCGGCCAGCGTCAGCGCCAGTAAATTCTCCATGCTCTCTCCTTAGCGCTGGAACGGATAAACCGAACCGAGCTGCAGGATCGTGGTCAGGGCATCCAGCGCCTCGCGCCCTTCGCGCAGCAGCTGCGGATCGACCAGATCCGCCTGCGTCAGCTGGTCGCGGTAATAGCGGTCCACCCAGTTGTTCAGCGTGTTAAACAGCGCGTCATTCATCATTACTGCGGGGTTTACTGCCTGCATCTCTGCCTGTGTCAGGACGACGCGCAGACGTAAACAGGCTGGTCCTCCGCCGTTGGCCATACTTTCACGCAGATCGAAAACCTTCAGCTCACTGATGGGATTATCGGCCTTGACCAGCTCGCTCAGATAGCGCCATACACCCTGATGGTTGTGCGACTCTTGCGGCAGCACCAGCATCATGCTGCCATCCTCACGGCTCAACAGCTGGCTGTTAAAGAGATAGGTTTCCACCGCATCCTGCACGCTCACAGCGTGCGTCGGGACCTGAATCGGCGTAAAGCCCGGAACGCGCTCCGCAAGATTTGCCAGCAATTTATCCTGCTGAGCAAACGCCTGTTCATGACAGAACAGCACCTGACGGTTCGACACGGCGATCACGTCATTGTGGAACACACCCTGATCGATCACCTGAGGATTCTGCTGGGCAAACACCACCTGCCCCGGATTCACCTGATTGAGACGCGCCACCGCCTGGCTTGCCGCCAGCGTCTGCCGCGCCGGGTAGCGCACGGGGGCATGGTGACCGCTTTCGTCGCGGCCATAGATAAACAGCTGCGTTGCCGGGTCGCCATAATTGCCGCCCAGACGGTTATGGTTGGCCGCCCCTTCATCGCCAAACATGGCGACCTGCGGCAGTGCCTCATGGACGCTAAAACGTTCCGCATCGCTGAAAATGGCGCGCAGCACGCGCTCGGTGGTCACCGCCTCCGTCGCGCGATGGAATTTGTTATTGAGGTTGGCGACGGTGAGATGCACTTTGCCATCCAGGGTATCCGCTGAGGGCGCGACGGTGGCCGCGTTAGCGACCCACATCGACGACGCCGAACTGGCCGCCGACAGCAGATGCGGCACCTGAGTACCGGCTTTTTCCACCACCTGTTCATCGCTGCCGCTAAACCCAAGCTGGCGCAGGACCTCGACGTTCGGGCGCTCCTGCGGCGGGATCACCGCCTGCGGGAAACCGGCATCGGCCAGGGCTTTCATCTTTTGCAGCCCCTGCTTCGCCGCAAGCTTTGGGTTCGACACCTGGAAGCGGTGTTTCGTCGAGGCTTCGTTACCAAACGACAGCCCGGCATAGTGGTGGGTCAGTCCCACCAGCCCATCAAAGTTGACCTCACGCGCTTTCATGGCCATCCCCTTTGCTAAAATCAAGCCCCGGATTGAGGGTTTCTGGCAGAGTCAGCGCAGAGGTTTCGAGGCTCGCCATCGGCCAAGCGCAGTAATCTGCCGCATACCAGGCGCTGGCGCGATGGTTGCCGGAGGCGCCCACGCCGCCAAACGGCGCAGTGCTCGCCGCACCGGTCAGGGGTTTATTCCAGTTCACAATTCCGGCGCGCGCTTCAATCAGCAGCGTGTCGAATTTCTCGCGATCCGGTGAAATCAGGCCGCTCGACAGGCCATAGCGCGTATTGTTCGCAAGCGAAATCGCGCTGTCGAAATCGTCATAGCGCCAGACGCACAGCAGCGGCCCAAAGGTCTCTTCATCCGGCACATCGCTCGCCGCGCTCATTTCCACAATCCCCGGGGTCAGTAGCGACGTGCCTGGCTGGATAAGCTTTGGCTCGAGCAGGCTTTTCCCGCCGCGCGCCACGTGATCGCGCCAGGCGTTGACCACGTTCTGCGCCGCCTGTTCGGAGATCAGGCCGCCGATAAACGGCTGCGGCTCGGCGTCCCACGCATCAGGTTTTAGCCGCGCGCTCACTTCCACTAAGCGCGCCAGAAACGCATCGCCCTGCGCGCCGCGTTTAACCAGCAGACGGCGCGCACAGGTGCAGCGCTGCCCGGCGGTGACAAACGCCGACTGGATAGCCAGATGCACGGCGGCGTCGATATCATCAGGATCTTCAACGATCAGCGGATTATTGCCGCCCATTTCCAGTGCCAGAATTTTTTCCGGCTGGCCCGCCAGCTGGCGATGCAGCTGATAGCCGGTCCCCGCGCTGCCGGTAAACAGCAGCCCGTCGATATCGCTCAGCGCGCTCAGCGCCTGACCGGTTTCACGCCCGCCCTGCACCAGGTTCAGCACGCCCGGCGGCAGACCCGCCTGTTCCCACAGTTTGACCACCGCTTCGCCACTCCAGGGCGCCAGCTCGCTGGGTTTGAAGATCACGGCGTTTCCCGCCAGCAACGCAGGCACAATGTGGCCATTCGGCAGATGGCCGGGGAAATTATAGGGGCCGAAGACTGCCAGCACGCCGTGCGGGCGATGGCGCAGAGTGGCCGAACCGTCGGCCATCTCCGTGTGCTGCTCGCCGGTGCGGGTGTGATACGCCTTCACCGAAATCGCGATTTTGTTGATCATCGCCGTGATTTCCGTCGCCGCTTCCCAGCGCGGTTTGCCGGTTTCACGGGCGATAATGCTGGTCAGCTCGACTTTATTGGCCTCCAGCAGTGACGCGAATTTCTCAACGACCGCCTGACGCAGGCTAAACGGCTGTTTGGCCCACGCCGGGAACGCAGCGCGTGCGGCTTTGCAGGCCTGTTCCACCTGCGCGGCGCTGGCATCTGACCCCGTCCACAGCGCCTCTTTACCCACCGGGTTGGTTTTCACGCGGCGTTCGCCTTCACCCGTCACCCAGTCGCCATTAATCCATAAACTCATGCTGTTTTCTCCTCGGGGCAGAGTCGCACCAGGCGCACTGTGTCGCCTGCGCTACATTTCAGGGCATCAAGCTGGGCTGCGGTCAGCACCAGTCGTTCACATTTTGGATTCGCGTGCACCAGCATGGCGCGAAAATGGTCGTATTGTTCATTCGCCACCAGGCAGGCTGGTAATTCGCCTGGCGCAGGCTGCCCTTCGGCGACCGTCACCAGACGGCTTTTACGGATGGCGCGAACGCGATCGATATCGCACTCCAGCGTCGGGCCACCGTCAAAAATATCGACATAGTTCCGATAGCGGAAACCCTCTTTCTCCAGCACCGCGCGCGCGGGTGCCGTCTGCGGATGGACTTCGCCAATCACCGCCTGCGCTTCGGGGGTGAGGAAATGGGTGTAGATCGGATGTTTCGGCATCAGCTCGGCGATAAACGCCTTCTGCCCGGTGCCGCACAGATAGTCCGCGCGGCTGAACTCCATCGAGAAGAAGCGCTCGCCGAGGCTTTCCCAGAACGGGGAGTAGCCGGTTTCGTCAATCACGCCGCGCATCTCCGCCACCACTTTTTCATTAAAGCGGTCGCGGAAGGCAGCCATAAACATAAAGCGCGATTTAGAGAGCAGATAACCGTTGCCCTCTTTGCGCCAGGCCGGGTCGAGAAACAGGGTGCAGAGTTCGCTGCTGCCGGTGTGATCGTTGCTCAGTGAAAGCGTCGGCAGCGCGTTATAAATATTCAGCTCTTTCGACGCGTGAACCAGCGTCCCCACGCGATAGTTGTACCAGGGTTCATTCAGGCCGACCGCCACTTCAATGGCGCAGATCCCGGCCACGGTTCCTGTATCCGTCTCTTCCAGAACAAAGACGTATCCCTGTTCGCTTTTCGGTACCGTCCCTTGCCAGGTATGGATGGCGCGCTCGATGCGCGCCGACAGCGTTTTTTCGTCGGCAGGAAGCGAGGTCAGCCCGCCTCCCGTCTTACCGGCAAGCTGCATAAGCCCGGCGAGATCGCCGCGCTCTACGGGACGGATGACCATCATGATGACACCCCGGATTTCACCTGTTCACAGGCCACCGCAAAGCGGTCCAGGCCGGTGGTGATCTCTTCTTCACTGACAATCAGCGCCGGGGCAAAACGCACCACGTTCGCGCCTGCGATCAGCACCATCACGCCCGCTTTTGCTGCTTCCTGTGAAATAAGTTTAGCTTTTCCGGCAAATTCAGCGGTCAGTTCGCAGCCAATTAACAGCCCCAGCCCACGAATGTCTTTGAACATGCCGACCTTGCTGTTGATGGCATTCAGGCGCTCAACAAACCAGTCGTGACGCTGCTTCACGCCGTTTAACACCGCTGGCGTATTGATGATATCCAGCACCTGGCCCGCCACTGCGGATGCCAGCGGGTTACCGCCGTAAGTAGTGCCGTGGGTGCCGACGACCATCACGCTGGCACATTTATCGGTGGTGAGCAGCGCACCAATCGGGAAGCCACCGCCCAGCGCTTTCGCCGTCGACAGCACATCCGGCGTGACGCCGTAGTGCATGTAGGCGTAAAGCTCGCCCGTACGGCCAACGCCCGTTTGCACTTCATCAAAAATCAGCAGCGCGTTGTGCTGATCGCACAGCTCGCGAAGCCCCTGCAGGAATGCTTTATCTGCCGGAACCACACCGCCCTCGCCCTGCATCGGCTCGACGATCACCGCACAGGTGTCGTCATTAATCAGCGCTTTGGCAGACTGCAGATCGTTAAACACCGCGTGACGAATGTCCGGCGGTAACGGGGCAAAATCCTGGGAGTAAGCGGGCTGCCCACCGGCGCTGACGGTAAACAGCGTGCGACCGTGGAAGGCATTTTTGAACGCCACGATCCCGCTTTTCTGCGCGCCGAAATGGTCGTGGGCATATTTGCGCGCCAGCTTCAGGGCCGCTTCGTTGGCCTCAGCACCGGAGTTACAGAAGAAAATTTTCTCGGCAAAGGTCGCGTCGATCAGCTTTTTCGCCAGACGCAGCGCAGGCTCGTTGGTGTAGCCGTTACCGGTATGCCAGAACTTCGCCGCCTGATCGTTGAGGGTCTGACGCAGCGCCGGGTGTGCGTGCCCCAGCGCGTTCACGGCAATACCGCCCGCAAAATCAATATACTCTTTACCCTGCTGATCCCACAGGCGTGAGCCTTCCCCGCGTACCGGAATAAAAGCCGCCGGAGCGTAAACCGGCATCATCCATTCATCAAAATTTTCACGCGTAATTGACAGAGACATAGCGACCTCATCCGGTAAATAATAAGTTGTTTAAATGTTAAATATTTGAGTGTTTGCACTGTGAATGTAGATTGCAGAGTTCGTGCCAGCCAGCGATAAAAATGCATAAACGGATTGCCGGGACAGAATATCAATGAGTTAGGATATGGAGTTATTCACTGTTAATGCATATTAAGTGAATATTTTTACGATAAGCGGCGGTTCGCGGGACGAAAACGAGAAATATTATTCACAAGCAAAATATAATTCTGGAATTGTGATCGCTCGCGAAATTTATTGACCGTTTACGCCCCTTTTGAGGGCAAGGCGCGTCGAAATGGTGCAAAAATTGCACCGTCGGCAGGATCTGTTGCAGTTATTGGTCTAACCCGGTAACAGGCGGCGCAAATTCTGCTACCATCCATGCACTATTCACCTTGCACTGGCAGCGACTATGAAATTTGTCTCTTTTAATATCAACGGCCTGCGCGCCCGCCCTCACCAACTGGAAGCCATTGTTGAACAACATCAACCTGACGTGATCGGCCTGCAGGAGACAAAAGTTCACGACGATATGTTCCCGCTGGAAGACGTTGCGAAGCTGGGTTACAACGTCTTTTATCACGGTCAGAAAGGCCATTACGGCGTGGCGCTGTTAACCAAAGAGACGCCTGTCTCGGTCCGCCGCGGCTTCCCTGGCGATGACGGTGAAGCACAGCGCCGCATTATCATGGCCGAGATCCCGTCCCCGCTGGGTAATATCACCGTTATTAATGGCTACTTCCCGCAGGGCGAAAGCCGCGACCACCCGACCAAATTCCCGGCAAAAGCGAAGTTCTATCAGGATCTGCAGGATTACCTGAACACCGAGCTGAACAAAGAAAATCCGGTATTGATCATGGGCGACGTGAATATCAGCCCGACGGACCTGGATATTGGCATTGGCGAAGACAACCGCAAGCGCTGGCTGCGCACCGGTAAATGCTCCTTCCTGCCGGAAGAGCGCGAGTGGATGGATCGCCTGATGAGTTGGGGCCTGGTAGACACCTTCCGCACCGCCAACCCGGAGACACAGGATCGCTTCTCATGGTTTGATTACCGCTCAAAAGGCTTCGACGATAACCGTGGCCTGCGCATCGACCTGCTGTTGGCAAGCCAGCCTCTGGCCGAGCGCTGCATCGAAACCGGGATCGACTACGATATTCGCAGCATGGAAAAACCGTCCGATCACGCGCCGGTCTGGGCGAAATTCAAGCTGTAAGTGCCGGTGAACGCGTCAAAAATCCTCTTCCTGTGCGCCCTGTTGGGCGCATTTGCTTTGCTCATCACGCAACTGCCGCCGGAATTTCTCTCCCTGGATGCGATCCGCGCCCATCGGCTGATGCTGCTGGATAACGTCGACCGCGCCCCGGTGCAAAGTGCCGCGCTCTATTTCGCCCTGTATGTGCTGATTTCCGCCTTTTCGATTCCTGGTGCGGCGCTGTTAACGCTGCTTGGCGGCGCGTTATTCAGCTTCTGGGAGGGGATGGTGCTGGTCTCTTTTGCCTCGACGCTGGGGGCGACACTGGCGATGCTCGCCAGCCGCTATGTGCTGCGCGACTGGGTGCAACGCCGCTTTGCGAAACCGATGCAGACGGTGAATGAAGGGGTGAAACGCGATGGCGCGTTTTACCTTTTTGCCCTGCGCCTGATGCCGGTGTTCCCGTTTTTTCTGGTTAATCTGCTCTGCGGGCTGACCTCTCTCGGCGTGGCGCGTTACTGGTGGGTGAGCCAGCTGGCGATGCTGCCGGCGACGGTGGTTTTCCTCAACGCCGGGCGCGAACTGGGGCAACTGACCTCTCTGCGCGATATTCTGTCGCCGGGAGTGCTGATCGCCTTTACACTGTTAGGGTTATTGCCGCTGATCGCTCGCTGGCTGTTTTCTCGCTTCACCCCTTCATCTCATTAACAGGGAGGCATTATGCGCCGTGTGCGTTATTGCGTGTTTCTGACCGGGCTGCTGCTGGCAACCCCCGTGCTCGCCGCCAGCGACTGGCAAACCGTTCAACAGGAAGCCAAAGGGCAGACCGTCTGGTTTAACGCCTGGGGTGGCGATCCGGCGGTGAATCGATATCTCGACTGGGTAAGCGATGAGATGAAAACTCACTACGCCATTACCCTCAACATCGTGCATCTGGCGGATGCCGCCGATGCGGTCAAACGTATCCAGACGGAATCCCGCGCCGGGCGGACCACCAAAGGTTCGGTCGATTTATTGTGGGTCAACGGCGAGAACTTCCGCACGCTGAAACAGGCGAATCTGCTGCAAAGCGGCTGGGCGCAAATGCTCCCCAACTGGCGGTATGTCGATACCACCAAACCGGTGACTGAGGATTTTGCCATCGCCACCGACGGCGCCGAATCTCCGTGGGGCGCAGCACAACTGACGTTTATCTCGCGACAGACTTTGCTGCCTGAGCCACTGCGCGATCCTTCCGCCCTGCTCGGGTACGCGAAACAGCATCCCGGTAAAGTGACCTATCCGCGCCCGCCCGATTTTACTGGCACCGCGTTTCTGGAACAGCTGTTACTTAACCTGACGACTACACCCGATGCGCTAAAAACCGCGCCCGATCCCCATACATTTGACGCGGTAACCGCCCCTCTGTGGCGCTATCTCGACCAGCTTCATCCCCTGCTCTGGCGCGAAGGCAAAGATTTCCCGCCGTCACCGGCACGAATGGATGCCCTGCTCGCCAGCGGCAATCTGAATCTCTCCCTGACCTTTAACCCGGCGCATGCCCGGCAGAAGGTGGTCAGCGGCGAGTTACCTGCTGACAGCATAAGCTTCGGCTTTGCCAGCGGAATGATTGGCAATGTTCATTTCGTGGCGATTCCTGCCAACAGCAGCGCCAGCGCCGGAGCAAAAGTGGTGGCGAATTTCCTGCTGTCACCACCCGCGCAACGTCGCAAAGCCGATCCGAAAATCTGGGGCGATCCGAGCGTGCTGGACCCGCAAAAACTGCCCGCTGAGCAGGCTCACGCCCTGCGCCAGTTTATCCCGGTCGGTTTACCCGCCATGCTGCCTGAGCCGCACGCGGCGTGGGTGAATGCTCTGGAGCAGGAATGGCTGCGTCGCTACGGCACCCGCTAGGCTGGCTGGTGTGGCTGGCAATGGCGGCCATTTACGCGCCGCTGTTTCCCGCCACCGCCATGCTCCTGTCCCCTGCATTTTCTGCCGCCGGGTGGCAATCCCTGTTTCGCGATCCGCAGCTGCCGCAGGCGCTGATCGCCACCCTGGTTTCAACGACCCTCGCCACCCTCGGTTCGCTTTTTATTGCGCTTTGTATCCTGTCTGCCCTCTGGCCCGGCAAGCGCTGGCAGCAGATGAATGGCCGCCTGCCATGGTTACTCGCCGTGCCGCATGTCGCCTTCGCCACCAGCGTGCTGCTGCTTTTTGCCGAAGGCGGTGCCGTTTATCAGCTTTGTAGCGCCTGTTCGCCAGTGCTTGATCCCTATGGAATAGGCCTTGGTGCGACAATGGCGGTGAAAGAGAGTGCCTTCGTGCTGTGGGCGATTTACGCATTGCTACCGGAAAAGACCCTGGCGCAGAAAATGGTGGTGCTGCAAAGCCTCGGTTATTCCCGCATTCAGGGGCTGTTCTGGCTGGTTCTGCCGACCATTGCCCCGGCACTGGGCGCAGTGATGTTGGCGGTGGTGGCCTGGTCCCTGTCGGTGGTGGATATCGCCATCATTCTCGGGCCGGGTAATCCGCCGACACTGGCAGTGCTGGCCTGGCAGTGGCTGAGCCAGGGCGATGCGGAGCAGCAAATCAAAGGCACGCTGCTGTGTCTGGTTTTGCTGCTCCTGCTGGCATTGTTTGCCGCGGTGGGCTTTGCGCTCTGGAAAGCCTGGCGACGCACGCTGCCAGCCACGTCCGGTCACCGCAACAACGCCGGTCCGCCCGTCACGGGAACGGCACTTGGCTGGCTGCTGCCGCTCTGTGGGCTGCTGTGTGCCGGAGCGCTGCTCCTGCTGGCGCAGTACCGCGAATTTGATCTCGCGCCGTTTCACGCCAGCCTCTCGTTTGCTCTGTTTTCCGCCCTGATTGCACTGGCGATTATTTTGCTCTGGCTGGAGTGGGGTCCGTCACGCGGAGCGCTCTGGCTGTGGCTGCCGCTGGCATTGCCCGCCCTGCCTCTCGTCGCCGGGCAATACCGTCTGGCGCTCGCGCTGGGCTTTGACGGCGGCTTTCTGGCGGTGCTGTGGGGGCATCTGCTGTGGGTAGTGCCCTGGACGCTGCTGGTGCTGCAGCCGGCCTGGCGCAGGCTCGATCCGCGCCTGCTCCTGATCGCTAAAACCCTCGGGCTGTCGCGCAGTCAGCTGTTTTTTAAAATCAAATGCCCGCTGCTGGTGCGCCCGATCCTGATTGCTTTTGCCACCGGATTTTCCGTGAGCATGGCGCAGTATCTGCCGACGCTGTGGCTCGGCGCCGGACGATTTGCCACGCTGACCACCGAAGCGGTGGCCCTTAGCAGCGGCGGCAGCAGCGCTATTCTGGCGAGCCAGGCCTTATGGCTTCTGGCGCTTACCGCCGCCGCATTTGGACTGGCGGCCGGTTTATCGCGGCTCGCTGGCTACTATCGACAGGGGTTACGGTAATGTTGACGGTCAAAAATCTCACCCTCGAACCACTGCTGCGCAATGCCAATTTCAGCGTTGCGCGCGGGGAAATTCTGACGCTGATGGGCCCCTCCGGCAGCGGAAAATCGACCCTTTTTGCCTGGCTGGTGGGCGCCCTCTCCACCGATTTTCACGCTCATGGCGAGCTGTGGCTTGGCGATCAGCGGCTCGATACGCGCCCGGTTGAAAAACGGGAGATCGGCATTTTGTTCCAGGACGCGCTCTTGTTCGATCACTTTAGCGTCGGACAGAACCTGATGCTGGCGCTTCCCGCGCAGATCCGCACGGCGCGGCGCGAGCGGGTTGAACAGGCGCTTGCCAGCGCCGGTCTGGCCGGGTTTTATGCCAGCGATCCGGCCACGCTGTCGGGAGGTGAACGCAGTCGCGTCAGTTTGCTGCGCGCCCTGCTGGCGCAGCCGCGCGCGCTATTGCTGGATGAGCCTTTTAGTCGTCTGGATAAATCCCTGCGCGTGACGTTTCGGGAGTGGGTATTCGCTGAGGTTCGTGCCCTGAATATTCCGGTAGTGCTGGTCACGCACGATGAAGAGGACATTCCGGCGGGCGGACGTGTGATTCAGCTGTCCGACTGGCATTAAACCCTGTGCTAACGCAAGGAATTCTGTTTAGGGGGAGACGAAAATGACGCACCTTTTATATGATGTCAGGTTTTTCGATGAAACGTGTTTCTCAACTGACCGCGCTGGCGCTCTGTCTTGCCAGTGTTTCTCCTTTTGCCGCTAATATGGCCCCTTCTCTGACGCTTGCACAGCTGCAACAGCAGCACGGCGCGGTGATCGATACCCGCGCCAGCGCATTTTTTAACGGCTGGCCGCAAACCCTGTCTGGCACCTCCGGGCATGAGCCCGCCGCACTGAATCTGTCAGCCAGCTGGCTGAAGGTGATGAGCGATGAGCAGCTCAGCGACTGGGCAAAACAGCATAACCTCACCCCGACAACCGCTATCGCCCTGTACGGCAGCGATACCGACAACCAGGCCGTGAAAGCGCGCCTTGCCAAAGCCGGTTATTCACACATTTCAGTGCTTGGCGATGCGCTGCAAAGTGCCGATCGTCTGCAACGTCTTCCTCATTTCGAGCAACTGGTCTATCCCGAATGGCTGCACCAGCTGATGCAGGGCAAAAAGGTCGCGGCGGCGCCTGCGGGCGATTATAAAATTATCGAAGCCGCCTGGGGCGCACCGAAATTTTATCTGCTGAATCACATTCCGGGCGCGGGTTATATCGATACTAACGACGTCGAAAGCGAGCCGCTGTGGAATAAAGTCTCCGACGACAAACTGAAAGCGCTGCTGGCAAAACAGGGCATTCGCCACGACACCACCGTGATCCTCTACGGTCGCGACGTCTATGCGGCGGCGCGCGTCGCGCAGATCATGCTCTACGCGGGTGTGAAAGATGTGCGTCTGCTGGATGGCGGCTGGAAAACCTGGTCCGACGCCGGTCTGCCGGTCGAGCGCGGATTGCCTGTGAAAGAGACGCCAGCGAATGATTTCGGCGCACCGATCCCAGGGCAGCCGCAGCTGATGGTAGATATGGAACAGGCGCGCGGGATGTTGCATCGCCAGGATGCCTCGCTGGTGAGTATTCGTTCCTGGCCGGAATTTACCGGCGAAACCAGCGGCTACAGCTACATCAAGCCAAAAGGTGAAATCGCAGGCGCGCGCTGGGGCCATGCGGGCAGCGATGCGACGCATATGGAAGATTTCCACAACCCGGACGGCACCATGCGCAGCGCCGAGGATATCGCTGCGATGTGGAAAGCGTGGAACATCCTGCCGGATCAGCACGTCGCCTTTTACTGCGGCACCGGCTGGCGCGCGTCAGAAACCTTTATGTACGCCCGCGCCATGGGCTGGAAAAACGTCTCGGTTTACGACGGCGGCTGGTACGAGTGGAGCAGCCATCCACAAAATCCGATCACCACGGGTCCGCTGACGCCGGAAAGCACGCTTTAAGATTTCAGGGTTTTCAGCGTCTGATACCCGCTCCAGATACGCGTTGTGGTGGTGAGCCAGCACAACGCGCCAAAGATCCAGGCGAACAGCGCAAAGTGCGCCGGGAACAGGCAGCAGAGCATAAACAGCGCGATGGTCTCCGTCCCCTCCGTTAATCCCCCGATGTAATAAAACGACTTATGCGCATAGCCTGGGTTGTCGATATTGTGTTTCGCCGCCAGCGCCGCAAACGCCAGAAAACTGCTCCCGGTACCGATAAACGCAAACAGCAGCCAGGCGGCGGCGAGTGCGTTTTCCATTGGTGCCGCCAGCGCAAAGCCAAAAGGGACCAGGGCATAGAACAGAAAATCGAGGGCGATATCGAGAAAACCGCCCGCGTCCGTCAGGCCGCGACGCCGCGCCAGTGCGCCATCCAGCCCGTCGAACAGGCGGTTCAGCACAATCGCGACCAGCGCCGCCGGGTACCAGCCGAGGGCCAGAAACGGCAGCGCCAGCACGCCGAGGGCAAAGCCCGCAAGCGTTACGCCATCCGGCGTGATAAATGGCTTATCGATGACTGCCACCAGGCGGTTAAGCGCAGGTTTAACGCGTGGATGCAGATGTCTGTCAAGCATGAGGCTGACCTTTGAAGGCGTCACAAAGCCCCTGTGACGGGATCTCCAGCGCAGCGTTAAAACGCGCCGAGAGATTCTGAAACGCAATCAGGGCCGTCATTTCGGTAATGGTTTCGTCGTTGTAAAAGCGCTTTAGTTCGGATTTTATCGCTTCCGTCACCTGCGGCGGCGTGGCCGTCGTCGCCTCGGCATAGTCCAGCGCAGCACGCTCTTCTGCCGTGAATAACGTGGATGTACGCCACTCGCTGACCGCCTGGACTTTATCCAGCGCGCCGCAGCGCTCGGCGAGGCGCAGGCTGTTAGCGTCGATACAAAATGCGCAGTGGCAGAGCTGCGAAATGCGGGTCATCAGCAGTGCGCGCAGGGCCGGGTTCAGGCGCGCCTTTTTTCTCTCCAGGAAACCGACAAACAGCGCGACCAGCCAGAAAAGACGCGGCATTCTTCCCCACCAGCGGGTGGGATTGAGCACCACGCCAAAGTGTTTTTTCTGCATGGCGGCGATGGGTTTCAGACTGGCGGGAAGGGATTCTACGGGCTGGACCCAGGCGGATGTTTCTTTCACCGGACTCTCCTGATGGCTGGACTCTTTGAAAGGCGACGATAATATGTCGTTTTTCAACTGTAATTATTGACGACCATGCTGAAAACTCTCGAGGTTGTTGCCGCTATTCTTGAAAAGGATGGCAAAATTCTCCTCGCGCAGCGCCCCGCGCAGGCCGATCAAGCGGGAATGTGGGAGTTCGCCGGAGGTAAAGTCGAAGCCGGTGAGACGCAGCCCGAGGCGCTGATCCGCGAGCTGCGCGAAGAGCTGGGGATTGAGGCACTCCCTGTGCAGTATGTTGCCAGCCACCAGCGCGAAGTGTCCGGGCGGCTGATTCATCTCCACGCCTGGCACGTTCCGTCCTTTAGCGGCGACGTGGTCGCGCACTATCACAGCCGTCTGGTGTGGTGTACGCCGCAGGAGGCGTTCGCCTATGATTTAGCGCCCGCCGATATTCCCCTGCTGGAAGCCTTTATCCTTTTACGCGACGCCACACCAGCGGGTTCGTGCTGATGGTTTTTTCATCACGCTGACACTGCAGCAACACGCCGTCGGCCTTCACCACCGCACCTTCCGAATAGTTTTGATCCTGATAGATGCAGCACTGATTGCAGGGCTGCGCACGCTGACCGCCGGAGCTGAACACCTCTGGCGGCACATTGACCTCCACGTCCGGGCGAATACGATCAGCCTGGGCCCCTGCGGATAACAGAGCAAACAGAGCGGTTACTAGGTAGCGGTTCATAAAGATTCCTTTTATCTGCTGATCATGACTATACACAAAATCATTCAAGTTGCATCAAGCCAGCAAACCTGAGCATACCCAGGGCTGACTCGTGTAGGTGCCTGAAGGATGATCTGTATATAACGGTTGTTTGCCGCTGAATCTTTAGCGCATCATCGTTTTTAGTTATGACACAAGGCCGCTGATTAATTTCACTTTCCCGGTAAATTTTCCCTTGCCACGCAAAGCGGTACGGGTGGTATAGTCGAAAACGACCACAAATCACCCACACAACACACAAAATTAAAAAAATCGTCATAAGAGGCTCTTATCGCTATGGAACAGACACGCTCTCTGGAATCATTTCTTACCCATGTTCAACAACGCGACCCGCATCAGAGCGAGTTTGCACAGGCCGTTCGTGAAGTCATGACCACCCTGTGGCCATTCCTCGAAGAAAACCCGCGTTACCGTCAGATGTCTCTGCTCGAGCGTCTGGTTGAACCTGAACGTGTGATTCAGTTCCGCGTGGTCTGGGTCGATGACAAAAATCAGGTGCAGGTGAACCGCGCGTGGCGCGTACAGTTCAACTCCGCCATCGGCCCGTTCAAAGGCGGAATGCGTTTCCACCCTTCCGTGAACCTGTCGATCCTGAAGTTCCTCGGCTTTGAGCAGACCTTCAAAAACGCCCTCACCACCTTGCCGATGGGCGGTGGCAAAGGCGGCAGCGATTTTGATCCGAAAGGCAAAAGCGAAGGCGAAGTGATGCGTTTCTGCCAGGCGCTGATGACGGAGCTGTATCGTCACCTCGGCCCTGATACGGACGTGCCAGCGGGCGATATTGGCGTGGGCGGGCGCGAAGTGGGCTTTATGGCCGGGATGATGAAAAAACTGTCCAACAACAGCGCCTGCGTGTTTACCGGCAAAGGGCTGTCCTTTGGCGGGAGTTTGATTCGCCCGGAAGCGACGGGTTACGGGCTGGTGTACTTCACTGAAGCGATGCTCAAACGCCACGGTCTGAGCTTTGAAGGGATGCGCGTGGCGGTGTCCGGCTCCGGTAACGTCGCGCAGTATGCCATTGAAAAAGCGATGCAGTTTGGTGCGCGCGTGGTGACAGCTTCCGACTCCAGCGGCACGGTGGTGGATGAAGCCGGTTTCACGGCGGAAAAACTGGCGCGTCTGTGCGAAATTAAAGCCAGCCGCGACGGTCGCGTCGCCGATTACGCCCGCGAGTTTGGCCTGACCTATCTGGAAGGCAAGCAGCCGTGGTCGGTGCCAGTAGACATCGCCCTGCCGTGCGCCACGCAGAACGAACTGGATGTGGACGCCGCCCGCACGCTTATCAAAAACGGCGTGAAAGCTGTGGCGGAAGGCGCGAATATGCCGACGACCATCGAAGCGACCGATCTGTTCCTGGAAGCCGGTGTGCTGTTTGCGCCAGGTAAAGCGGCTAACGCCGGTGGCGTGGCGACGTCTGGCCTGGAGATGGCGCAGAACGCCGCGCGTATGGGCTGGAAAGCTGAAAAAGTGGACGCCCGTCTGCACCACATCATGCTGGATATTCACCACGCCTGCGTGGAGTACGGCGGAGAAGCGGAGCAGACAAACTACGTGCGCGGCGCGAATATCGCCGGGTTTGTGAAGGTCGCGGATGCAATGATCGGGCAAGGGGTGATTTAAACCGTTACTGGCCTGGTTGATAAAAGTAAAACGGCAACAGAGTTGCCGTTTTTTATATCTTCGCCCGCGTCTTGTGAGAGGGCGTCAGGCCGCACTCTTCTTCTTAAACTTTTTCTTCGCATCCCCACCGCCCGGCGCCACCATTCCTCTGAAGGATTTCACCGGCGTATTGCGCGCCTGATTGATCAGCTCAAACAGCGTACCAACCAGCGGCTGCATAAAGTCCTGATAGCGGCACTGCTTCTCGCTGATTTGGGTCAGGATAGATTCCCAGTGCGCCGTCATATCCGGTCGCGCAGCCAGCTCAGGCAGCGAGTGAATCAGCGCCCGGCCCGGATCCGTCGAGTGGATATAGCGCCCTTTTTTGACCAGGAAACCGCGCTTGAACAGCAGCTCAATAATCCCCGCGCGCGTCGCTTCTGTACCCAATCCGTCGGTCGCTCGAAGGATCTTTTTCAGATCTTTATCCTGCACAAAGCGGGCAATCCCGGTCATGGCAGAGAGCAGCGTGGCGTCCGTAAAGTGGCGCGGCGGCTGCGTTTGTCGCTCAATCACTTCGCCCTTTTCGCACAGCAGTTCGTCATCTTTTGCAACCACGGGCAGCGGCGTGCCGTCGTTCTCTTCATCGCGCTCTTTATTGCCGAGCAGCGTGCGCCAGCCCGCTTCCGCCAGAAAACGCGCTTTGGCGACGAACTTACCTTTGGCGATCTCCAGCTCAATCACGCATTTGCGGAACACTGCGTCCGGGCAAAATTGCATCAGATACTGGCGCGCCACGAGGTTATAGACCTTCGCTTCGTTCTCGCTCAGATTGACATTGCTGGCGCGCGCCGTCGGGATAATCGCGTGGTGCGCGTCGACTTTTTTATCATCCCAGCAGCGGTTGCGCGTTTCCGGGTTCACGGCCGGTTGCGGGAGCAGGTCTGGGGCGTGAACGCCGATGGCATTCAGCACCGCATGTCGCCCGGCGAAATGCTCTTCCGGCAGGTAGCGGCTGTCTGAACGCGGATAGGTAATCAGCTTGTGGGTTTCGTACAGCTTCTGGCAGATATCGAGCACGTTCTGCGCGCTCATACCAAAGCGCTTAGCCGCTTCAATCTGTAACGACGACAGCGAAAACGGCAGCGGCGCGGGTTCTGATTCCCGTTTATCGTTATAGCTGGTGACCATCGCTGGCTGGCCGCTGATGCGGTTGACCACGTGATCCGCCAGCGGACGATGCAGCAACCGCCCCTCTTCGTCCTGGTAAGATTCACAGGCGTCGCTCGGCTGCCAGGTCGCAGTAAAACGTTCATCCTTCGGGGTGACGATATGCGCTTTAACCTCGAAGAAATCTTTGGCGACGAAGTTTTCGATCTCTTCGTCGCGACGCACAACCAGGCCCAGCACCGGCGTCTGAACGCGCCCGACGGAGAGCACGCCCTGATACCCGGCGTTACGCCCGAGAATGGTGTAGGCGCGCGTCATGTTGATGCCATACAGCCAGTCGGCGCGGGCACGCGCCAGGGCAGACACGCACAGCGGGATGAACTCACTGTTGGCGCGCAGACGCGTAATGGCGCGCTCCACCGCCTGCGGGTTAAGATCGTTAATCAGACACCGCTGCACCTGCTGACGCTTTTCCGGCGCCAGCTCAAGGTAATCGAGCACTTCGTCCACCAGCAGTTGCCCTTCCCTGTCCGGGTCACCCGCGTGAACTACTTCTTGCGCGTCATGCAGAAAACGTTTGATGACGTTGAGCTGTTTGGTGACCGAAGGACGTGGCTGCAGTTTCCACTTCTCCGGCACGATCGGCAGATCGTTGAGATTCCAGCGCGCATAGCGGCTGTCGTAGACATCCGGCTGCGCTTGTTCCAGCAGGTGACCGATACACCAGGTGACCACCTGCCCGTTACCGCATTCGATAAAGCCGTCGCCCTTGCGATGCGGTTTGGGCAGCACATCGGCAATGGCTCGGGCGAGACTCGGCTTTTCCGCAATAAACAAACGCATCGAATTAACGTATCTCAATCATCGGACGGCCGCCGCGCGCGCTGACCAGCTCGCCGATGGCGCTCAGGGTAATGCCAAACTCCGCGGCGGTGGCTTTGACATCGGCTTCCGCTTCAGGCGTGACCGCCAGCAGGAGGCCGCCGGAGGTTTGCGGATCGCACAGCAGATCGCGCCACTCCGTCGGCATATCGCCCATCAGATGACCGTAGCTGGCAAAGTTACGCTGCGTACCGCCCGGCACCGCCCCCTGTGCGATGTACTCTTCCACGCCCGGCAGTTTTGGAATGTCCTGATACCAGAGCTGTGCCTGCACGCCCGCGCCCTGGCAAACTTCGCTCAAGTGGCCGAGCAGGCCAAAACCGGTGACGTCGGTCATCGCTTTTACGCCGTCGATATTCGCGAACGCCGCACCCGCCAGGTTCATCTGACACATCACGTCGGTGGCAAGACCGATATGCTCGGGCTTGAGCAGGGATTTTTTCTCAGCGGTGGTGAGCACGCCAATGCCCAACGGCTTGGTAAGGAACAGTTTGCACCCTTCCTGCGCGGTGCTGTTGCGCTTCACGCGTTCGGTCGGTACGACGCCGGTGACGGCGAGGCCGAAGATCGGTTCCGGCGCATCAATAGAGTGCCCACCCGCCAGAGCGATCCCCGCCTGCTGGCAGGCAAAGCGGCCGCCCTCGATGACGTCGCGGGCAATTTCCGGCGCCAGGGTGTTGATCGGCCAGCCGAGAATAGCAATCGCCATGATCGGTTTACCGCCCATCGCGAAGATGTCGCTGATGGCGTTGGTCGCCGCGATGCGCCCGAAATCAAACGGGTTATCGACAATCGGCATAAAGAAGTCGGTGGTGCTGATAATGCTGGTGCCGTTTCCTAAATCGTATACCGCTGCATCGTCACGCGTTTCGTTGCCGACAAGCAGGTTCGGGTCGACAAACTTCGCCTGTTCGCTGTGCAGAATGGTTTCCAGCACTTTGGGAGAAATTTTACAACCGCAACCCGCTCCGTGGCTGTATTGCGTTAAACGAATGGTTTGCTCGCTCATGGACATCTCCTGTCATTGCAATCGCGCTATGGTAGCGCTCATTCCGTGATGAGGTAAGTATGACTGTCTGAATTATGCGACGCTTGCTCATAATCCAGACAGTTTAGTGCGATTATCAGAAACGGGTGACGAACGGGGCGGTATCGGGTGCTGTAATGGTGGTCGAGGCTTTCAGCTGCGGCGTACCTAAGTAGAGGAAGCCAACGATTTTATCGTGCTGGGCGCAGGAGAGCCCTTCGCGCACCACCGGGCTGTCGGTCAGCGGGCCGGTGCGCCAGATGCCGTTAAAGCCCTGAGCCACAGCCGCCATTTGCATCGCCATCACCGCGCAGCCTGCAGACATCTCCTGCTCCCAGACCGGCACTTTATGTTCCGGCTGACATTTCGCCACCACCGCAATGATCATCGGCGCGCGAAACGGCGCATTGCGCGCTTTATCAATCGCTTTTTCATCCTGCTCGGCGGCCATCGCCCCATTCTCAAGCAAGGTGCTGAAACGGTCGCGCCCTTCGCCTTCAATAATAAAGAAGTGCCACGGCGAGAGCGTACCGTGATCCGGGGCGCGCATACCGGCGCGCAGAATGTTTTCCAGCTGTTCGCCCGCAGGCGCAGGTTCCGCCAGGCGAGAAGCGCTACGACGGTTAACAAGCAGTTCAAGTGCGTCCATTGATTCACTCCTGTCTTCAAATTTGCTCACAAAATTAACACGACAGCAGAATTTGTTACAGCGCAGTGGGCGATTCCTGCTGACAAGTGACGGTTGGGTCATTACGATAACCCCACATTGCCGTCCAGTCGCGACGGAAACGGTCATTATCTGGTTTGGGAGAATACATGCGAACCCTTTGGCGAATTTTTGCCGGTTTCTTTAAATGGACGTGGCGGTTGCTCAATTTTGTCCGCGAACTGGTGATGAATATCTTCTTCATCTTCCTGATTCTGGTGTGTGTGGGCCTGTGGATGCACATCAGCAGCAGTAACCAGGCGCAGCATTCCGAGCGCGGCGCGCTGCTGCTCGACATCACCGGTGTGATTGTCGATAAGCCGTCCACCAGCAATCGTCTGGGCGTGATTGGCCGCCAGCTGCTTGGCTCCACCTCCGATCGTATGCAGGAAAACTCCCTGTTTGATATCGTCGACGCTATTCGTCAGGCGAAAGACGATCGCAATATTACCGGCATCGTGCTGGACCTGAAAAACTTCGCCGGGGGCGATCAGCCGTCGATGCAGTACATCGGTAAAGCGCTGCGTGAATTCCGCGACAGCGGTAAACCGGTGATTGCCGTGGGCGACAGCTACAGCCAGGGGCAATATTATCTGGCGAGCTTTGCCAACAAGATTTGGCTCTCCCCGCAGGGTACCGTCGATCTGCACGGTTTTGCCACCAACGGGCTGTACTACAAATCGCTGCTGGATAAGCTGAAAGTGAGCACGCACGTGTTCCGCGTCGGTACCTATAAATCGGCCGTTGAGCCGTTTATTCGCGATGATATGTCCCCTGCCGCCCGTGAAGCGGACAGCCGCTGGATCGGCGAGCTGTGGCAGAACTATCTGGCTACCGTGGCCGCGAACCGTCAGATCACCCCTGAGCAGGTCTTCCCGGGCGCACAGGCGATGCTGGATGGCCTGACTAAAGTCGGCGGCGATACGGCGAAATATGCGCTCGATAACAAGCTGGTCGACACCCTCGGCTCCAGCGCAGAGATCGAAAAAGCGCTGACCAAACAGTTTGGCTGGAGCAAAGAAGACAAGAACTACAGCGCCATCAGCCTCTACGATTACACGCCGAAAAAACCGAACGAGACGGGTGACAGCGTGGCCGTGGTCTTTGCCAACGGCGCGATCATGGACGGTGAAGAGACGCCGGGGAATGTGGGCGGTGACACGACCGCGTCGCAGATCCGCGATGCGCGTCTGGACCCGAAAGTGAAAGCCATTGTCCTGCGCGTCAACAGCCCTGGCGGCAGCGTCAGCGCCTCGGAAGTGATCCGTGCGGAACTGGCCGCTGCGCGTGCTGCAGGCAAACCGGTGGTGGTGTCGATGGGCGGTATGGCGGCATCCGGTGGTTACTGGATCTCCACACCAGCGAACTACATCGTGGCAAACCCGAGTACGTTAACCGGCTCTATCGGTATCTTCGGCGTTATTAATACCGTTGAAAACAGCCTTGATTATCTGGGTGTGCATACGGATGGCGTTGCGACGTCACCGCTGGCGGATGTGGCCGTGACCAAATCCCTGCCACCGGAAGTGTCGCAGATGATGCAGCTCAGCATTGAGAACGGTTATAAGCGCTTTATCACACTGGTGGCGGATTCCCGTAAATCCACGCCGGAGCAGGTGGATAAAATCGCGCAGGGCCATGTGTGGACCGGCCAGGACGCGAAGAACAATGGGCTGGTCGACAGCCTGGGCGACTTCGATGACGCCGTCGCGAAAGCCGCCGAACTGGCAAAACTGAAACAGTGGCACATTGCGTATTATCAGGATGAGCCGACGTTTGTGGATATGATGATGAACAGCATGTCCGGCTCAGTGCGCGCGATGCTGCCTGCTGCAATTCAGGCCTATCTGCCTGCGCCAGTGGCGAGCGCGGCAAGCGTCGTAAAAGCCGAGAGCGATAAGCTCGCCGCCTTTAACGATCCGCAAAACCGTTACGCGTTCTGCCTCACCTGCGCTAACGTTCGCTAAAAACCCTGTCCCCTCTTCTCGCGAAGGGGGGATTTTTCTTTGAAGCACAAGAACACACTATCATGCAGAAGAAATCGATTTATGTGGCGTATACCGGCGGGACCATCGGTATGCAGCGCTCTGAAAATGGCTATATTCCCGTCTCCGGCCATCTCCAGCGCCAGCTCGCGCTGATGCCCGAGTTCCACCGCCAGGAGATGCCAGACTTCACCATTCACGAGTACGATCCGCTGATGGACTCCTCAGATATGACGCCGGAAGACTGGCAGCATATCGCAGAAGATATCAAAGCCCATTACGACGAGTACGATGGCTTTGTGATCCTGCACGGCACCGACACCATGGCGTTTACGGCCTCTGCGCTCTCCTTCATGCTGGAGAACCTCGGCAAGCCGGTGATCGTGACCGGCTCGCAGATCCCGCTGGCGGAGCTGCGCTCCGACGGGCAGATCAATCTGCTCAACTCCCTGTATGTCGCCGCCAATTACCCGATCAATGAAGTGTCGCTGTTCTTCAACAACCGACTTTATCGCGGGAACCGCACCACCAAAGCGCACGCCGACGGTTTTGATGCCTTTGCGTCGCCAAACCTCCAGCCGCTGCTGGAGGCGGGTATCCATATTCGTCGTCTGGGCACACCACCGGCACCGCACACGGCGGGCGAGCTGATTGTTCACCCGATCACCCCACAGCCGATTGGCGTGGTGACGATTTATCCGGGGATTTCTGCCGACGTGGTGCGCAACTTCCTGCGCCAGCCGGTGAAAGCGCTGATCCTGCGTTCCTACGGCGTGGGCAATGCGCCGCAGAACGGCGAGTTCCTGAAAGAGCTACAGGAAGCGAGCGATCGCGGCATTCTGGTGGTTAACCTCACCCAGTGCATGTCAGGAAAAGTGAATATGGGGGGATATGCCACGGGCAACGCGCTGGCGCATGCCGGGGTGATCAGCGGGTTCGATATGACGGTCGAGGCCACCCTGACTAAACTTCATTACTTACTCAGTCAGGATCTGGACGTGCAATCGATGCGTACCGCGATGATGCAAAACCTGCGCGGCGAACTGACGCCGGACGAATAAGGAGAGTGTTATGAAGCAACGTGCCCTGCTGCTGGTCGATCTGCAAAATGATTTTTGCGCCGGTGGCGCGCTGGCGGTGGCCGGTGGCGATAGCACCGTGGATGTTGCCAATACGCTGATTGCGTGGTGTAAAGCACGCGGTGAGGCGGTGGTGGCAAGCCAGGACTGGCATCCGGCGGATCACGGCAGCTTTGCCAGCCAGCACAATGTCGAGCCGTTTACCCAGGGCGAGCTGGACGGTCTGGCGCAAACCTTTTGGCCCGATCACTGCATTCAGCAGACCGAAGGGGCCGAACTGCATCCGCTGCTGAATCAAGCGGCCATCGATGCGGTGTTTCATAAAGGCGAAAATCCGAATATCGACAGCTACAGCGCCTTTTTCGACAACGGCCATCGACAGAAAACCGCGCTCGATGAGTGGCTACGCCATCATGAGATCGGCGAGCTGATCGTGATGGGGCTGGCGACGGATTACTGTGTGAAGTTCACCGTCCTCGATGCGCTAAAACTGGGGTATAACGTCAGCGTCATCACCGATGGCTGTCGCGGCGTGAATATTCAGGCGCAGGATAGCGCGCTGGCGTTTATGGAGATGTCGACGGCTGGTGCGACGCTGTACACCCTCTCCGACTGGCAAGAGACGCAGGCGTAAGCGCGGTTCCCATTTTTTATCTTATTCAGGAGGGCCACTCTTATGGCTTTTATCCCAAAAAACTATGCCCGGCTTGAAGTCGGTTACCGTGAAAAGGCACTGAAGCTTTTTCCGTGGGTATGCGGTCGCTGTAGCCGCGAATTTGTCTATTCCAACCTGCGTGAGCTGACGGTTCACCATATCGATCACGATCACTCCAATAACCCGGAAGACGGCAGCAACTGGGAGATGTTATGCCTGTTCTGCCACGATCATGAGCATTCCAAATACACGGAAGCCGACCTGTACGGTTCCACCGTCGTCGCGGGTGAAGATGCGCAGAAGAGCGTCGGGGAAGCGAAATACAACCCGTTTGCCAATCTGAAAGCGATGATTGATAAGAAGTAATCCTGCACTGATGGCCGGGCATGACAACGCTGCCCGGCCAAATTTCCTACGCCTCACCGTTTCCCACGCCTCACGATAGCTTTAGTCGCCCTTTACGCTTTCGGACAGTTACGCGCTGCGTTTCCTGCCGTTAACAGCCTTTTGTTTCCCGTATAACAAAAATTCAACCTCTCTCGCAGTTTCAGCGAAGCGGCACTGCTATCCTCATTTGGCTATTTTTTGTCACATCCCTGATGTGACGTACTTTTTTTTAGTCAAAGAGGATACGTTATGAAGCTATTGCCTGTGATGGCAGCCTTACCCCTGCTCTGCGCTCCAGCCCTTTTTGCGGCTGACCTGATGTCCGTCGGCTACTTCAACGGTGGCGGCGATGTCACTGCCGGGCCGGGAGGTGACATTGATAAGCTGGATGTTCGCCAGATTACCCATCTCAACTACTCGTTTGGTCTTATCTATAACAACGAAGCGGGTGAAACAAACGCCGCGCTGAAAGACGCCAGTAAGCTGCACCAAATCTGGCTCTCGCCGAAGGTAACCGCCGATCTGCATAAAATCCCTGAACTGCGTAAGCAAAACCCACAGCTTAAAGTCTTGCTCTCTGTTGGTGGCTGGGGCGCGCGCGGATTCTCCGGCGCAGCGGATAGTAAAGAGAGCCGCGCCGTGTTTATTCGCTCCGTGCAGGAGATCGTCACGACCTACGGACTTGATGGCATCGATCTCGACTGGGAGTACCCGGTGAACGGTGCGTGGGGTCTGGTGGATAAGCAGCCCGCCGATAAAGACAACTTCACCGCCCTGCTGAAGGAGATCCGCGAAGCGCTGCCGAAAGAGAAGCTGGTGACTGTCGCCCTGGGGGCAAATGCGGAAAGCCCTAAAAGCTGGGTCGACGTCAAAGCGATCGCGCCATATCTGAACTACATCAATCTGATGACCTACGATATGGCCTACGGCACGCAGTATTTTAACTCGAATTTGTATGACTCCACTAAGTGGCCGACTGTGGCCGCAGCGGACAAATACAGTGCTGATTTTGTAGTCAACAACTACCTCGCTGCCGGGCTGAAACCTGAGCAGATGAATTTAGGGATTGGTTTTTACGGGCGCGTGCCAAAACGCAGCGTGGAGCCTGGAATCGACTGGACAAAAGCAGATGCTGAGAAAAATCCGGTGACACAGCCGTACTTCGGTGCTCAGGAGATCGGATTGTTCAAGGCGTTGGGCTATGACCTCACCAAAGATACCTACGTGAAGTACAACGATATTGTCAGCAAGCTGATTAACGATCCGCAGAAACGCTTTACCGAGCACTGGGACGATCAGGCGAAAGTGCCGTGGCTGTCGGTGAAATCGGCGGAGGGCAAGGAACTGTTCGCTCTGTCGTACGAAAACCCGCGTTCGGTCGACCTGAAGGCGCAGTACATCAAAGAGAAAGGTCTGGGTGGCGCGATGTTCTGGGAGTATGGCGCGGACGACCACAACCAGCTGGCGAAGCAGTTAGCGACGTCGTTAGGGATTAAGCACTAACCCCATTGCCGGGCAGCGTTGGCGCTTGCCCGGCCTGTGGTTACTGCATTTTCATCGTCGCAATCGGTTTTGGCGTGATGCCAAAGTCTTCCTTCAGCTCGCGCTTACTCTTCATCACCATCTGGCCTTTCGTGTCGATGGTCATGTGCTGTGCGTCGCTGTTATTGCGCGCCTGCCACAGCATCACCAGCTGCAGGCTGTTCTCTTTTTGCTCTGCCGTGAGCGCCACGCCATCCGGCCATTTCCCCAGTTCTACGGCTGTCACCAGACGCTGATACACGTCCGGCGTCATACTGTTAATCATGTCATCAATATTCATGAGAAATCCGCTGTGATGGAATAATTTGCTGAATCGGTTTTTCAACCTTTGGTCTGGTCGCCATTTTCGTCATCAGAGAAGCTCATCGACGCCGAATTTACACAGAAACGCTCACCCGTAGGCTGTGGTCCATCCGGGAAAACGTGTCCGAGATGAGCATCGCAGTTTCCGCAGCGGATTTCTGTGCGCTGCATACCGTGTGAAGAGTCCGTTAAATAGCGGATGGCCTCGTCGCTGACAGGCTCGTAAAAGCTCGGCCAGCCGCAGCCAGAATCATATTTTGACTGGGAATTAAACAGCGGTGCATCGCATACCAGACAGTGATAGACGCCATCGCGCTTATTGTGCAGCAAACGCCCGGTGAATGGGGGTTCAGTTCCGTGGTTCTGCGTCACGTAGAACTGCATTTCTGTTAGATTTTTTTTGAGTTCGTCAGGGTTACGTTGATTCGACATATGCTCAGATCTCGCTGTAGAAACAGATACCTTTCATCGCGAATTCTAACAAAACATTAACACTGAAGTGTGAACTTTTGTTCTAAACTTATGCGTTGCGGTACGGCAGTCAGGCAATTGTGATCTTGCTCACATATTTATCCTGATAGCCCTTTAAAATCCCGGGCGCAGCCCCCATGTGGTTGCTAGCTCAAAGGGAAAGTGAGGCTGTCAGTCGCACAAAGGTTATGCGCAGGATTGATTTGTCGCAATGATTGACACGATTCCGCTTGACGCTGCGTAAGGTTTTTGTAATTTTACAGGCAACCTTTTATTCACTAACAAATAGCTGGTGGAATATATGACTATCAAAGTAGGTATCAACGGTTTTGGCCGTATCGGCCGTATTGTTTTCCGTGCTGCTCAGGAACGTTCTGACATCGAAATCGTTGGTATCAACGATCTGTTGGACGCTGAATACATGGCGTACATGCTGAAGTACGACTCAACTCACGGTCGTTTCAATGGCACCGTTGAAGTGAAAGACGGCCACCTGGTTGTTAACGGCAAAACCATCCGTGTTACTGCTGAAAAAGATCCAGCTAACCTGAAGTGGAACGAAATCGGTGTTGATGTTGTTGCTGAAGCAACGGGTATCTTCCTGACCGACGAAACTGCGCGTAAACACATCACCGCTGGTGCGAAGAAAGTTGTTCTGACTGGTCCTTCCAAAGACAACACGCCTATGTTTGTTAAAGGCGCTAACTTTGACAAATACGAAGGACAGGACATCGTTTCTAACGCATCCTGCACCACCAACTGCCTGGCTCCGCTGGCAAAAGTTATCAACGACAACTTCGGCATCATCGAAGGTCTGATGACCACTGTTCACGCGACCACCGCAACTCAGAAAACCGTTGATGGCCCGTCTCACAAAGACTGGCGCGGCGGCCGCGGCGCAGCTCAGAACATCATCCCATCCTCTACCGGTGCTGCTAAAGCAGTAGGTAAAGTACTGCCAGAACTGAATGGCAAACTGACTGGTATGGCGTTCCGCGTTCCAACTCCAAACGTATCCGTTGTTGACCTGACCGTTCGTCTGGAAAAAGCAGCGTCTTACGAAGAAATCAAGAAAGCTATCAAAGCCGCTTCTGAAGGCGCAATGAAAGGCGTTCTGGGTTACACCGAAGACGACGTTGTTTCTACCGACTTCAACGGCGAAGTGTGCACTTCTGTGTTCGATGCTAAAGCAGGTATCGCACTGAACGACAACTTCGTGAAACTGGTTTCCTGGTACGACAACGAAACTGGCTACTCTAACAAAGTACTGGACCTGATCGCTCACATCTCCAAATAAGTTGAGATGAGATACTGATCCAAAAAGGCGACCTCGGTCGCCTTTTTTTATGCTTAAAGACAGAGGATTGCGTAATGATTCACAAAATTTTTGCACTTCCAGTAGTCGAACAACTTACCCCTGTACTCTCCCGCCGCCAGATTGATGGCGCGGATATTATTGTCGTCGATCACCCGCGCGTGAAAGCCTCTGTGGCCCTCAATGGCGCCCACCTGCTCTCGTGGAAACCAGAAGGCGAAGAAGAAGGCCTGTGGCTGAGCGCAGCGACCTCTTTCAAGAAAGGGGCGGCGATTCGCGGTGGCGTACCTATCTGCTGGCCGTGGTTCGGCCCTGCCGCTGAAGCAGGCCTGCCAGCGCACGGTTTTGCCCGTAACCAACAGTGGACGCTGAAAGCGCACAACGAAGATGATAACGGCGCCGTGCTGACCTTCGAACTGCAAAGCAACGACGAAACCCGCGCGCTGTGGCCGCATGACTTCACGCTGTATGCCCGCTTCAAACTGGGTCAAACCTGTGAAATTGAGCTGGAAGCACACGGTGAGTTTGAAACCACCTCTGCCCTGCACACCTATTTCAACGTCGGTGACATTGCGGATGTGAAAGTGAGCGGCTTTGGCGATCGCTTTATCGATAAAGTGGATAACGCGAAAGAAGGTAAACTGAGCGACGGTGTGCAGACCTTCCCGGATCGTACCGACCGCGTCTATCTGAACCCGGAAGCCTGCAGCGTGATCCACGATGCGGCGCTCAACCGTGGTATTGAAGTGGTTCACCACCATCACAGCAATGTGGTGGGCTGGAACCCAGGCCCGGCGCTCTCTGTGAGCATGGCTGATGTACCGGACGACGGGTATAAAACCTTTGTCTGCGTCGAAACCGCGTGCGTCACCGCACCGCAGAAAACCAGCGCGGATAAACCATCCCGCCTGGGTCAGACCATCAAAATCGTTAAACGCTAATCCCGTATCCCCTCTCTGCCCAGAGAGGGGAAATTTCGTTACACCACCTCCAGTGCTGTTTTACGTCCCGGCGCCGGAAACGCCGCATCCAGCCGCGCAAGTTCTTCAGCCGAAAGCGTTAACGCCAACGCGCCTGCATTCTCTTTCACATGTTCAATCGACGCCGCTTTTGGAATAGCGATAACACCCTGATGGCTAATCACCCACGCCAGAAGCACCTGTGCGGCGCTGGCATGATGATGTTGCGCGATGTCATTCACGGCGGGATGATTGAGCAGGCCAGAGCGTAACCGTCCGGCTTGCGCCAGCGGGCAATAGGCCATCACCGGCATCAACTGCTGCTGACACCAGGGAAGCAGATCGTATTCAATGCCACGCGAGGCCAGATGATAAAGCACCTGATTGGTGGCACACTCCGCACCGCCGTCGACGCCCCACAGCTCCTGCATATCGTCATGGTCGAAATTGGACACACCCCAGCGGCCAATTTTGCCCTGCTGTTGCAATGTCTGCATCAGCTCAACGGTCTCGTCCAGACCGTAGTTTCCGCGCCAGTGCAGTAGGTAAAGGTCGATGTAGTCGGTGCCGAGACGACGGAGGCTGGCCTCGCAGGCCGCTATCCCCTTTTTCCCGCCCGCATTCCACGGATAGATCTTGGAGACCAGAAAGACGCGATCGCGCTGGCCGTTGATCGCCTCGCCCACCACCTCCTCGGCTCGGCCATCTGCATACATTTCGGCGGTGTCGATGAGCGTCAGCCCCATATCGATGCCCACTCGCAGTGCAGCCACTTCGTTTTGCCGCTGACCGGAGTTTTCCCCCATATACCAGGTTCCCTGCCCCATCGCCGGCAAGGTAAAACGGTCAGCAAAAGTCACGGTTTTATCTGACATGTTTCTCTCCTGTTTTTCCGCACCACCATAAAGCAAACGGGGCGCAAGCGCCCCGTTGTCATGCACAGAATGCACCGTAAAAGTGCACAATCAGAAGCTGTAGGTCACGCCCGCAGAGAACAGACCGGCCCAGGATTTATCAACCATTGGGCTGTCTTTCACTTCATCGCTAAGACGGGTGTAACGGGTAGAGGCGTACAGGTTCCAGTCGCTGGCAAACTTGTAGCTTGCGGTCAGTTCCAGGTACGGGTTCCAGCCATCATCCGCGTCATAGCTGCTCAGGCCACTACGTTTAGACTCTTTATGGGACACCCCATAATAGTAGTCATTGTAGTTTTCGCTGCTGTACTCCACACCGATACCCGGCGTCAGCGTGATGCCACCGTTGGTGTAGCGGTACAACCAGGCCAGATCCCAGATAAACCCGTTGCTGTTGTCCAGCGTATCGCCCGCAAGCGCAGTGCGCAGGAAGCCATACTGGGTGTTGTGAACATAGGAAAGCCCCGCCATCACGCTGCTTCTTCGTTTATCGAGCTGACGCAGCGCACGGCTGTCACTGTCACCCGGTTTGAAGTGCATCGGGTTGTAGTACGCCATAATGGAGAGCTTATCTGTGTTGTCATTCCACAGGTAGTAACCACCACCCAGGCCGCGGAACCAGAAGTTATCGCCTTCATAAGTGATCACTGGCACCGGATAAACGTCGCGATCGTACTGTTTATACGGGCTGTTGATAACGCCGACGCCTGCGCCAACGGACCACTGTTCGGCCGCGTGAGCGGTGCTAACGGACGTGGCGACAAGTACGCCCAATGCCAGAAGTTTGAGTTTGGTCACAATCCATTCTTTCCTGTAGTCAAATAATCAGCGAGTGAAGTGTAACCGCCCTGCCCACACATCCCAAAATTTTTTGCCCGCTAATGAGTTTAATTAACCGATTATTTTCATCATTTAAGATGACGGGAGGCTTTCATTTATGTGACGAGGCAGTGAAAGTCGACGTTTTATCCTGAATCTCGCCGCAGATTTTTTGGATGAGTTATTGATATGTCATTGAAATTAGATTCTGGAGGCATGCAAGTTTTGCAAATGCCATCTACGCTTAATTTTAGGAAGATGAATTGCTGTACGCCCGGCGGTTGAGAGCGCAAGACCTGGCACACGGGTTGCTGCTCTGGTACTGAGGTGCGGGGGTGAAGACGCTTCCAGGAGCCTCCACTATTCATACGAACGGCTCTTTTCCTGTGCTAAAAAACGAAAGGACGGCATGCCATGAATATATTCGATCACTATCGCCAGCGCTATGAAGCTGCCAAGGACGAAGAGTTCACACTGCAGGAGTTTCTTGCTGTCTGTAAGCAAGATCGCAGTGCCTATGCCAATGCGGCAGAACGGCTATTGATGGCTATCGGTGAGCCAAACATGGTCGACACTGCCCTCGAACCACGGCTCTCCCGTCTCTTTTCGAATCGTGTGGTTGCACGATACCCCGCTTTTGAAGAATTTTATGGCATGGAAGACGCCATCGAGCAGATTGTTTCGTACCTGAAACACGCGGCTCAGGGTCTGGAAGAGAAGAAACAGATCCTTTACTTATTAGGCCCGGTCGGTGGCGGTAAATCGTCCCTGGCAGAGCGCCTGAAATCACTGATGCAGCGCGTGCCGATCTATGTTCTTAGCGCCAACGGAGAACGCAGCCCGGTTAACGATCATCCGCTGTGCCTGTTCAATCCGCAGGAAGATGCCCAAATTCTGGACAAAGAGTTTGGCATTCCGAACCGCTATCTCGGCACGATCATGTCGCCGTGGGCGGCGAAGCGCCTGCATGAGTTTGGCGGCGACATCACCAAATTCCGCGTGGTAAAAGTCTGGCCGTCCATTTTGCAGCAGATTGCGATTGCCAAGACCGAGCCGGGCGATGAGAACAACCAGGATATCTCCGCGCTGGTCGGTAAGGTCGATATCCGTAAACTGGAACACCACGCGCAAAACGATCCGGATGCCTATGGCTATTCCGGCGCGCTGTGCCGTGCCAACCAGGGTGTGATGGAGTTCGTCGAGATGTTTAAAGCGCCAATCAAGGTGCTGCATCCGCTGCTGACCGCCACCCAGGAAGGGAACTACAACGGCACGGAAGGTATTTCCGCCCTGCCGTTTAACGGGATCATTCTGGCACACTCGAACGAATCAGAGTGGGTCACCTTCCGTAATAACAAAAACAACGAGGCGTTCCTTGACCGTGTGTACATCGTCAAAGTGCCTTATTGCCTGCGGATCTCCGAAGAGATCAAAATTTACGAAAAACTGCTTAACAACAGTGAGCTGGTGCATGCCCCTTGCGCGCCGGGAACCCTGGAAACGCTGTCGCGCTTCTCGATTCTCTCGCGTCTGAAAGAGCCAGAAAACTCCAGCATCTATTCGAAGATGCGCGTCTACGATGGCGAAAGCCTGAAAGATACCGATCCGAAAGCGAAGTCCTATCAGGAGTATCGCGATTACGCCGGTGTCGACGAAGGGATGAACGGCTTGTCCACGCGTTTCGCGTTTAAAATCCTCTCCCGCGTGTTCAACTTCGATCACGCCGAAGTGGCGGCCAACCCGGTACATCTGTTCTACGTTCTGGAGCAGCAGATTGAGCGCGAGCAGTTCCCGCAGGATCTGGCGGAACGGTATCTTGAGTTCCTCAAAGGCTATCTGATTCCGAAATACGCCGAGTTTATCGGCAAAGAGATCCAGACCGCCTACCTTGAATCCTATTCCGAATACGGGCAGAACATTTTCGACCGTTATGTCACCTATGCGGACTTCTGGATCCAGGATCAGGAATACCGCGACCCGGATACCGGCCAGCTGTTTGACCGTGAATCCCTGAACGCGGAACTGGAAAAAATTGAGAAGCCGGCCGGGATCAGTAATCCGAAAGACTTCCGTAACGAGATCGTGAACTTCGTGCTGCGCGCCAGAGCGCATAACAGCGGACGTAATCCGAACTGGACCAGCTACGAAAAACTGCGCACGGTTATTGAGAAGAAAATGTTCTCGAATACCGAAGAGCTGTTGCCGGTCATTTCGTTTAATGCCAAAACCTCAACTGACGAGCAGAAAAAGCACGACGATTTTGTCGATCGCATGATGGAGAAAGGCTATACCCGCAAGCAGGTTCGTCTGCTGTGCGAATGGTATTTGCGCGTACGTAAATCGTCTTAACAAAAGTGCCCGGTGGCTTCTCGCCATCGGGCCGACAACGACAACCTTCCGTTAGCCGAATAAGCGCAGCGCATCCGGCAAACAGGGAGTGCAAAAGTTGGCAATGCAGTACGGGGGGCATATGACCTGGTTTATTGACCGGCGTCTTAACGGCAAAAACAAGAGCACGGTGAACCGCCAGCGCTTCTTGCGCCGTTATAAAGCGCAAATTAAACAGTCGATCTCCGAGGCCATCAACAAACGTTCGGTGACCGATGTGGATAGCGGCGAGTCCGTCTCTATCCCGACGGATGATATTAGCGAACCGATGTTCCATCAGGGACGGGGCGGCTTGCGCCATCGCGTACACCCAGGTAACGACCATTTCGTCCAGAACGATCGCATTGAACGCCCGCAGGGCGGCGGCGGTGGTTCAGGAAGCGGTCAGGGGCAAGCAAGTCAGGACGGTGAAGGCCAGGATGAGTTCGTCTTCCAGATTTCCAAAGATGAGTATCTCGATCTGCTGTTCGAGGATTTGGCGCTGCCAAACCTGAAAAAAAATCAGCACCGTCAGCTTAACGAGTACAAAACCCACCGCGCCGGTTATACCGCCAACGGCGTTCCGGCGAATATTAGCGTAGTGCGTTCCCTGCAAAACTCGCTGGCCCGACGCACCGCGATGACGGCGGGTAAACGTCGTGAACTGCGCGAGCTGGAGGTCAGCCTTAAGACCGTTGAAAACAGCGAGCCTGCGCAACTGCTGGAGGAAGAACGGCTGCGCAAAGAGATTGCCGAACTACGGGCAAAAATCGAGCGTGTGCCGTTTATTGACACCTTTGACTTGCGTTACAAGAACTACGAGAAACGTCCGGAACCTTCCAGCCAGGCGGTAATGTTCTGCCTGATGGACGTCTCCGGCTCGATGGATCAAGCCACCAAGGATATGGCGAAGCGCTTTTATATTCTGCTCTACCTGTTCCTGAGCAGAACCTATAAGAACGTGGATGTCGTCTATATCCGCCACCATACGCAGGCCAAAGAGGTGGATGAGCACGAGTTCTTCTACTCTCAGGAAACCGGCGGGACCATTGTCTCCAGCGCCCTGAAGCTGATGGATGAAGTGGTGAAAGAGCGCTACGACCCGGCGCAGTGGAATATTTATGCCGCGCAGGCGTCCGATGGCGATAACTGGGCGGATGACTCCCCGCTCTGTCACGAAATTCTGGCGAAGAAAATTTTGCCGGTGGTGCGGTATTACAGCTACATCGAAATTACCCGTCGCGCGCATCAAACGCTCTGGCGGGAATATGAACACCTGCAGGCGATGTTCGATAACTTTGCCATGCAGCATATCCGCGATCAGGATGATATTTATCCGGTCTTCCGCGAACTGTTCCACACGCAAAGTACCAGTAATGCATAAACAAACAGCCAGCGCCCAAACGCTGGCTGTTTTATTTACTGACTCACATTAATACAGTCGAGGGTTTTACCCCTCGGCATAATGCACACCATTATTCCCGAGATAAGCGTCCTATCCGCCCTCTCACTCATGCATAGCCTGTTAAATGTCCGTATCTATCATGTCCCTCGTAAATATCAAGCAGACGTAAAAATAGCCCCACGCGTGAGCATTATCGGTTTCTTGAAATTAATGCTCTTAAAATACACTGTGCTAATGTAGTCGCACGACTTAACAACCCGAGGGAAATAACAATCATGTCAGACGAGATAAAAGGTACTGCCACCCACCAGCAGCTGATCGCACTGTTATCTGACCAGGGCGCGCAATATCGCGTGGTGGAACATGCGGCGGTAGGAAAATGCGAAGCGGTGAGCGAGATTCGCGGCACGGCGCTTGGCCAGGGGGCGAAAGCGCTGGTGTGTAAAGTTAAGGGTAACGGGGTGAAAAAACATGTGCTGGCGATTCTGGCGGCGGATCAGCAGGCCGATTTGAGTCAATTAGCCAGCCATTTTGGCGGCAGCAAAGCTTCGCTTGCAAGCCCGGCAGAAGTGGACGTTTTAACCGCCTGCGTCTTCGGGGCAATTCCCCCGTTCAGCTTTCATCCGGACCTGACGCTGGTTGCCGATCCCTTGCTGTTCGAGCGTTACGATGAGATTGCCTTTAACGCCGGTCTGCTGGAAAAATCGGTCATTATGAATACCCATGACTACCTGCGCATCGCCCAGCCTGAGCTGGTGGCGTTTCGTCGCGCCTGAGTTTCCCGGCTGGCAGTTCTGTCAGCCGCGTTTTTCCAGAAACATCACTGAGGCCACCAGTATTATCGCAATGGTAAAAAACGACGACGAGATAATCAGCGTTTCAACAAACATGTGATCGTTCATGTTGATTCCCCTTTTGCTACGTTTGTCCCTTTTTAATCCCCACAGATGACAATGATATGACAGATTCAGGTCAGCCCGATGAATACGATTAAGCTGAAACGATTCTGGTGAAAATAATCCCTTCGCGATAAATACAACCCACATCACAATAATTTGTTACCGGTATCACGAAAAAGGATTTCCATAAGTCCATTGCCAAATCTCGTAATTGTTAACCCCACCTGCCTGCTTAACACTGCATACAAGAACACCCTCAAATAAACCTTACACTGGCAAGGTGAATAACATGAGCAATACAATTTCCCGTAAAGAGAAAATCAGTTATGGGTTAGGTGATATGGCGAGCCATATTGGGCTGGATAACGTTATTATCTTTCTGACCTTTTATTATACGGACGTCGTCGGTCTGCCCGCCGCCTTTGTCGGAACCATGTTTCTGCTGGCAAGAACGGCAGATGCGATTATCGATCCGGCGATGGGCTATATTGCCGATCGCACCCGCACCCGCTGGGGTAAATTCCGCCCGTGGATGCTGTGGCTGGCCCTGCCGTTTGGTGCCAGCTGTCTGCTCACTTATGCCGTCCCGGAGTCGCTGGATCTGCACGGCAAAATGATTTTTGCCACCATCAGCTACACGGTGATGATGCTGATGTATACCGCCATTAATATCCCCTATTGCTCAATGGGCGCGGTGATTACCCCGGACAACGAAGCGCGTATTTCCCTGCAATCGTATCGCTTTTTCCTCGCCACCCTCGGCGGTGCGTTATCCACCTTCTTTATGATGCCCCTGGCCGAATTTCTCGGCGGCGACGATAAATTACTCGGCTATCGCTGGGCGATGGCAATAATGGCGACGATTGCGGTCATTATGTTCTGGATCTGTTTTGCTAATACCCGCGAGCGTATTAACGCGCCTGCGACGCACAATAATTATCTGGCTGAATTACGCGATTTATTGCGTAACGATCAGTGGCGCGTGGTTGCCGTTCTGGTATTAACCAATATTGGTTTTGGGGTTATTCGTCTAGGGGCGATGATGTATTTCGTCACCTATTATCTCGGCAGCGCCAGCTATTTTATGTGGATGCTCGGCGCGCATATTCTCGGTAAAGCGGCGGGCAGCGCGCTGGCAAAACGCCTGACGCGCAACTACAGCAAAGTACAGATGTTTGGCTACTGCGCGGTGCTGGCGGGCGTGCTGAGTATCGCCCTGTTCTTCGCGCCGAAAATGGTCGTCGTACTGGTGCCCCTCACCTTCATTATCTCCACCCTTTATCAGGCCACCACCACCTTAATGTGGGTGATGATGGCTGACGTCGCCGATTACGGCGAATGGAAACAGGGCAAACGCATGGACGGCGTGATCTTCTCGACCTTCCTCGCTGTGCTCAAACTGGGAATGGCCATCAGCGGTGCCATCGTCGGCTGGACGCTGGGCTTCAGCGGCTATGTGGCTAACGCGCCGGAGCAAACCTCCACCGCCATGTACTGCATCATCGCCCTCTTTACCGTGGTGCCGGGCATTCTCTCCCTGTGCGCATTTGCCACCCTGCGCTGGTATAAGCTCGACGACCGCACCATGCAATCCATCAACCTTGCCAAACACAGTCTTTCGTAAAAGGACGCATTAACCATGAGTGAACTCATTCAACATACCAATAGTATCGAGTGGCGCTTTGAGCGGCAGATCCTGCGCATCGAACCGTGGGGTAAAAACAGCCTGCGCGTGAGAGCCACCTGCTCACCGGACTTCAGCGAAGCGTTACAGGCTCTCCTGCCAGCTGCTCCTTGCACCGCGGAGATCACCGCGGAAAACGAAAGCCTGACGCTGCGCAACGGCAACATCACCGCCACCCTGAATCTGAAAGGCCAGTTGGCATTCTATAACCAGCGCGGTGAGCTGCTGCTGGAGGAGATGTGGCGTCAACGCTCAACGGTGGGGATTGGTGCCAGCGAAAAGAGCCAGGATAAATACGTCAGCGCCCTGAAACTCGACGGACGCGAATTCAAACCGCTGGCGGGCGGCAAGTATCAGCTCACCGTGCGCTTTGAATCACGCCCTGAGGAGCGGATTTACGGTATGGGTCAGTATCAGCAGCCCTGGCTGGATCTCAAAGGCTGTACCCTCGAACTGGCCCAGCGCAACTCTCAGGCCAGCGTGCCTTTTATGCAGTCGAATCTGGGCTACGGCGTGCTGTGGAATAATCCGGCGATTGGGGAGGTCAGCTTTGCCAAAAACCAGACCGAATGGCGCGCCCGCGTCACCGGGGAGATGGACTACTGGATCACCGCAGGCGACAGCATTGCGGAGATCACCCGCCAGTATGTCACCGCCACCGGCACTCCGCCGCCTGCCCCGGCCTTTATCAGCGGCCTGTGGCAGTGCAAATTGCGCTACCGCACCCAGCAGGAGGTGCTGGAAGTGGCGCGCGAATATCGCCGTCGCAACCTGCCGCTCGCTGTGATGGTGATTGATTTCTTCCACTGGCCGAATCAGGGCACCTGGTGTTTCGACCCGGTCGACTGGCCCGACCCCAAAGCGATGGTGGACGAACTCACTGAGATGGACATCGAGCTGATGGTCTCCGTCTGGCCGACCGTTGAAGCGCGCAGCCCACTGTTCCCGCAGATGAAAGCCAAAGGCTGGCTGGTCAGCAGCGAGCGCGGCGTGCAGGTGAATCTCGACTTTATGGGCAACACCACCTTTTTCGACGCGACCCATCCGCAGGCGCGTGAATTTGTCTGGGAGACCGTTAAGAAAAACTACTACGATCTGGGCATCAAACTGTTCTGGCTGGATGAAGCCGAGCCGGAGTACCGCGCCTACGATTTTGATAATTATCGCTATCACGCCGGCCCGGTGCTGGAGGTGGGCAACCGCTATCCGCGCGATTTTGCGCAGGGCTTCTACGACGGCTTAACCGCTAACGGCGAGCGCGATATCGTCAATCTGGTGCGGTGTTCCTGGGCGGGCAGCCAGCGCTATGGCGTGTTGGCGTGGTCCGGCGATGTGCATTCATCCTTCCACGCGTTTCGCAACCAGCTGGCCGCCGGGCTGAATATGGGGCTGGCGGGCATTCCATGGTGGACCACGGACATCGGTGGATTCCAGGGCGGAAACGTCAACGATCCGGCATTCCACGAGCTGCTGATTCGCTGGTTCCAGTGGGCGGTCTTCTGTCCGGTACTGCGCATGCACGGCTATCGTGAGCCGCAAATCCAGCCGCCAGAGCGCTATCGCGACGGCATTCCTCTGTGCAACAGCGGCTCGCCCAACGAGCTGTGGAGCTACGGCGAAGCGAACTTCGCTATCATGCAGCACTGGCTGTCAGTGCGTGAAAAACTGCGCCCGTACATTGATGCTCTGTATGAGAATGCCCATCAGCACGGCGACCCGCTGATGCGCCCCCTGTTCTGGCACTATCCGCAGGAAAAACAGAGCTGGGAGACGGAAGATCAGTATCTGTTCGGTGAAGATCTGCTGGTAGCCCCCGTGATGCACGCCGGGCAGCGCCAGCGTGACGTCTGGCTTCCCGCTGGAAATCACTGGATCGCTTTAAACGGTGAGCGATATCGCGGCGGCGAACGCGTGACGGTCGACGCGGCGCTGGAGACGATTCCGGTGTTTATTCGCGACGGTAGCCCGCTGGTGAAGGTGTTAGTGAGCTAGCCTCGGGCAGCTGCCCAAAAATGGGGGATTTGTCGATAAAAGCCTGTTTACGCTCGCCTTTGCGGGTAAAGTAAGCAGGCTTACTTTTTTCTGGCAAGGATACCCCTCATGTTTGACCCTACCCTGCTGATCCTGCTGGCGCTGGCTGCGCTGGGCTTTGTCAGCCACAACACCACGGTGGCCATTTCGATCCTGGTGTTAATTATCGTACGCGTAACGCCGCTCAACACTTTCTTCCCGTGGATAGAAAAACAGGGCCTGAGCATCGGGATCATCATTCTGACCATCGGTGTGATGGCTCCCATCGCCAGCGGTACGCTACCGGCCTCGACACTTCTACACTCCTTTGTGAACTGGAAATCGCTGGTGGCTATCGCCGTGGGGGTGTTCGTCTCCTGGCTCGGCGGGCGCGGGGTAACGCTGATGAGTTCGCAACCCTCTCTCGTCGCCGGTCTGCTGGTCGGGACGGTGCTCGGCGTGGCGCTGTTCCGCGGCGTGCCGGTCGGCCCGCTGATCGCCGCCGGGCTGGTGTCCCTGTTTATTGGGAAGTCGTAGACAGGCTGGCGATATAGCGTGCGGGGGTCTGCCCCAACCCTTTTTTGAACATCGTAATAAACGCGGTGGTGGAGTCATATCCCAGTGACTGCGCCGCCTGCTGGACCGATTTGCCGCCGATCAACAGCTGTAGCGCGACGATTAACTGCAGCTGATGACGCCAGCGGCGAAAACTCAGGCCCGTCTCCTTCACCACCAACCGCGCCAGATTGCGCTCGCTCATGGCAAAGTGGCTCGCCCACTGGGCCAGCGTCTGCCACTCGGCGGGTTGCTCAGCCATGGTTTCGCTCATCATGCGGATTTTAGGGTGCGGCGAAACCGGCAGCTGGAGCTGCTCCTGCGGCTGCTGCGGGACTTCATCAAACAGCACATCAACCAGCCGGGAGGTGGACGGGAGCAACAGCTGCTCGCGGGTTTTGCTCGCCAGCGTCAGGATCAGTTCGCGCACCAGCGGGGAGATTTTTAGCGTACAGCAGCGTTCCGGAAGCGTCACCGCGCCCGGCTCAATAAACAGAAAACAGAGCTGCGCACCGGGCGTGGCTTTGTTGCTGTGAGGGATTTGGCCTGGGATCCACACCGCGTACTGCGGGGGCACCATCCACATGGCGTTTTCCACTTCGCAGGTGATGGCCCCGCGCAGGGCAAGGATCAGCTGACCTTTACGGTGCTGGTGGCGCGGAATGCGCTGTTCGTCTTCCACCACGCGGATGCGAAACGCCACGGCCGCATCGTGCTGACTGTCGGGATCGTAGCCGTCAAGTCCGAGACCTTGCATAAAGTTGTCCGATATTAGCGATAAAGTGTCATTTTAGCTTGATTTAAACAGGGTGGAAAACGGGTATTGTGTGCCCTCGTTACGTTGTCAGAGAAAACCATGACTACTGCTATTCCCTCTTCCGGCAAAGATCGCCTGCTGTTGATTGCCGGTATTTTGATGATTGCCACCACTTTGCGCGTCACCTTTACCGGTGCGGCGCCTTTACTGGACATGATTCGTCACGACTACGGCCTGACGACTGCCCAGACTGGCCTGCTGACCACTCTGCCGCTGCTGGCATTTGCGCTGATTTCCCCTCTCGCCGCCGGTGTGGCGCGGAAGATCGGCATGGAGCGCAGCCTGTTTTTCGCCATGCTGCTCATCTGCGCGGGCATTGGCCTTCGTTCGCTGCCCTCCGCTGCGCTGCTGTTTATCGGCACCGGGGTGATCGGCTGCGGAATTGCGCTGGGTAACGTTCTGCTCCCCGGCCTCATTAAGCGTGATTTTCCAGGCCAGGTGGCAAAGCTTACCGGTGCCTACTCCCTGACCATGGGCGCGGCGGCGGCGCTGGGTTCAGCGATGATCGTACCGCTGGCCCTGAGCGGCGCGGGCTGGCACGGCGCGCTGCTGATGCTGATGGTGTTCCCGCTGTTAGCCACGCTTCTGTGGCTGCCCCAGTGGCGACAAAAACATACCGCCTCCTTAAGCAATGCGCGGGCGCTGCACAACCGTGGCATCTGGCGCTCGGCTCTGGCCTGGCAGGTGACGCTGTTTCTCGGCATTAACTCGCTGATTTACTATGTGATTATCGGCTGGCTACCGGCGATTTTGCTCAGCCACGGCTACAGCGAAACCGAGGCCGGATCGATGCACGGTTTGCTGCAGCTGGCGACCGCAGCGCCGGGGCTTGCCGTGCCGCTGCTGCTGCATAAACTGAAAGACCAGCGCGGTATCGCCGGGTTATCGGCACTGATGTGCGCGGTGAGTCTCGCCGGGTTCTGGTTTGTGCCGGATCAGGCCGTGCTCTGGACGATTGTCTATGGATTTGGTTCCGGCGCGACGATGATTCTGGGCCTGACCTTTATCGGACTGCGTGCCAGCTCGGCGCACCAGGCGGCGGCACTTTCCGGAATGGCGCAGTCGGTCGGGTATCTGCTGGCGGCCTGTGGTCCACCGCTGATGGGGAAAATTCACGACACCGCCGGTGACTGGCGAATCCCGCTTATCGCCTGTGCGCTGGCTGGCGTGGTGATGGCGGTCTGCGGTGTGCTTGCCGGGCGCGACCGCGAGATCACGCCCCACTGAGTTTGACGGCAGGCCGAATGGCCTGCCCGTTTAGCTGCGAGCGGCGTGCAGCATGGCCTGTACCAGCGGTACAGGACGCCCCGCCAGCGCACCGCGCTCGTGCTGGAACAGCGTGGCGACGAAGAACGGATGCGTTACCAGTTCTACCGCGCGGATCTCGCCTTGTTCATCCCAGCCCGTTACGCGCATATCGCCGCTTTCCAGCTCTTTCGCGAACGCCGGAGAAACGCCGTAGTTGCAGTGATACCCCTCTTCGATCTCTTCCCGGCCATAGGCTTTAGCGATAATCGTGTTAGCACGAAGTTCGATGGTGTCGGTTTTCTCCACCAGCGAGCAGGTCAGAGGGGCAATCACCATTCTGCCGTCGGTATCGGTTTCCGCATGCGCCGCATCGCTCCAGCCCAGCACGTTTCGCGCATATTCAATAAGCGCATGCTGGAACCCGCCGCAGGTTCCTAGAAACGGAATACTATTTTCACGCGCAAAACGCGCAGCAATAAACGCCCCGTCGACATTTTTATATGGACTTGCCGGTACCAGCCAGATCGCGTCGTAGCCCACTAAATCTTCCGGGCTGGTCAGCTCGGTGGTGGCGATCCAGTCGTAATCCGCCGTTAAATCCAGCACGGCCGCCGCATCATCGATGGATAACGGAATGGCCTGGTGAGCAATGACATCAGGGTTGTAGTCACCAACAAGTGCAATGCGAAGTGTGTCTTTTACCGGGGAGAGTTCCATGAGAGGTTCCATATGCCAAAGAATTATCAGATAACATAAGGAACCTCAGCCTACCGATCTTTTGCAGGGTTCACAATACCTTAAATTGGAGGGGCAAAAATTCAGGTGGTATAGTGATAGCGTATTATCCCCCCTTATTTCGGGTAGTCTGAAACCTCATGAAAACCAAAATTCTGGTCAGCGCGTGTCTGATGGGCCACAAGGTTCGCTATAACGGCAGCGAGAAAGCGGCTATTTCTGACACCCTCAGGCGCTGGCAGCAAGAACAACGACTGGTGACGCACTGCCCGGAGCTGGCAGCAGGATTGTCGATCCCGCGTTTACCCGCAGAGATTGTGGCAGGCGGCGGGAATGAGGTGATGGCGGGCCGCGCGCGCATTCTGGAAAGTGACGGTCGCGATGTGACTGCGCATTATCAGCTTGCCGCCTGGCTTGCGCTACGTGCAGCCCAGGAGGGGAACTGCCGCGCCGCCCTGCTGACCGACGGCAGCCCTACCTGCGGCAGCGAGCTGATTTACGACGGCAGCTTTCGCGGGCAAAAACGCGCAGGGTTGGGCGTCGCCGCTGCGTTGTTACGTGAACACGGTATTCAGGTATTTTCCGATAACCAGCTTGCTGAGCTGATCGCCTGGGTTGAGGAGAGAGACAATGATTCAGTGTAAACGGGTGTATGACGCACCAGCCGAAAACGATGGCTATCGCATTCTGGTCGACCGGCTCTGGCCGCGCGGCATCAAGAAAGAGGCGCTGGCTTTTGATGAGTGGTGCAAAGCCCTGACGCCCTCCGGCGAATTACGCAAAGCCTTTCACAGCGAAACCATTGATTTCGCCGCTTTTCGCGAGGCCTATCTGCAGGAGCTGGCGCAGCATCAGGACGAAGGGCAACGCGTGGCTGCCCTGGCGAAAAACCAGAACCTGACGCTGCTCTACGGCGCGAAGAACACCCGGCAGAACCACGCCCTGGTCCTGGCCGACTGGCTGCGCCAGTTAGCTGAAGGTTAATTCGTCGAGGATATGTGACGCATCATCAGGCGTCAGCGGCAGCAGATGCTCCGGGCGCACAAAGGCAAAACCATGCTGATTGTCAACGGCATAAACATCGCCGGTGACCAGCCACAGGGCGCGATCGGCGCTGGCAGGCAGCTCGGTCATCACGCCGTTAACGGGGTTCAGGAAACGCAGGCCGGGCTTGCAGAGCGCAAAAAGCTCTACGGATTTGCCGATATTGCGCCGCCCGGCGGCGGTGCGGGCGCCGATGACCATACACAGGCTGCCCGGTTTTAACTGAAACATACTTCTCTCGCGGTCTCTGTTATCAGCCACAAGGACTGAGATAATTCTTAAAGAGAAGTGTATCGCAGTCGCTCCTGCCCTGTCACGCAGCAGGCGTTGGGTGATCGCGGCGGAACAACTCCCACTCATCAATCACTTCGCCGCCCGGCAGTTTGCACTCGGTGCGCACGCCCTGCGGACTTTGTACCGGAACGCGCTCTCCGCCCTTCTTCACACAGTACACGGCAGCAGGATTAGCCATACCGATTTGCGGAGGTTTCGGCGCGTCAGGTGGGGTCGAACAGGCGGCCAATGGCAGAGCCATCGCCAGCAGCAGGTATCGCATGGGGTTGTCCTTTCTGTTTACAAAGTCTAAAGCGTACCGGGACTTCGCCGTTTTCTCCATGATTTCTCCATTAAACCTGCACTTTTTCACCCTATAGTGGCTGCGTTCTCAATGACCAGAGAACATCATTCCGTAATCAAGATGTCTTTGCCCCGCACGCCTGTGCGGGGCTTTTTTTCGCCTGCCCTACCACGCGTACCGCGACAATATATAAAATTTCCTGTATTCGTGTTTTACTATGCCCCAGCCGAAAAATTCAGCACAACATGCAGTTACTGGCGTCTTCTGCATGGGAGTTTACCCACGTCATGTCGGATATTATTCTTGCCCGTGTTTCAGAAACCCTTGCAACAGAACAATCCCTTGAAAGCCTGGTTCGACAGCTCCTGGAAATGCTGGAGATTGTCACCGAGATGGAGTCGACCTATCTGACGAAAGTCGATATCAATGCGCGTTTGCAGCATATACTTTACGCCCGCAATAGTAAGCAGATGCAGATCCCAGAAGGGCTGAGCGTGCCGTGGGGCGATACGCTGTGTAAGCGCGCCATCGATAGCAACTCTTTTTTCAGTAATGAGGTCGCGGAACGCTGGGCCGACTGCGACGCCGCCAAAGCGCTGGGCATCACGACCTACGTGAGTATTCCTATTCATCTGGCTGATGGGTCGTTGTACGGCACCCTCTGTGCGGCCAGCACGCAAAAACAGACCTTAAGCGACCGGGCCGAGCAGGTCCTGCAGCTTTTTGCCGGGCTGATTGCGCAGTACATTCAAAAAGAGTCGCTGGTTATCCAGCTTCGCGAGGCGAACGCGGCGCTGATCGCGCATTCTTATACGGATGCGTTAACCGGTTTACCCAACCGCCGGGCGATTTTTGATAATCTCAATACCCTGTTCTCGCTGGCGCGCCACCTCAAACGCAATGCCATCATCGCCTACATCGATCTTGATGATTTTAAGCTCATCAACGATCGCTACGGCCATGAAACGGGCGATCAGTTTTTGGTTGAGGTCGGTAAACGATTGATCGACGGCCAAACCGAAGACGACATCGTCGGGCGGCTCGGCGGCGATGAGTTTTTAGTGGCCTGCCTGAGTAAGGGTGAAAAAGCGGTCGATAACGCGCAAATCAATATTCTGCGCACGCAGCTTGGCGCGTCGATTGCCGGAGAGTACTGGCTTGGAAACGTACACCTGGTCTACCCTGGCGCGAGCCTGGGCGTGGTGGCAGTGGATCCTGCCAGTACCGATGCTGACAGCGCGTTGCGCGCGGCGGATACGGCCATGTACCTGGATAAAAAAGGCAAAAGCAAAACACGCTTTCTCCCGGATGAGTAACCCCGTACACTCTGCGGGCAAGGAAACCTTAGAGGTGATGTGATGAGGATCGGAATTGTTTTCCCGGTCGTTATTTTTATAACGGCAGTGGTTTTTTTAACGTGGTTTTTTGTCGGCGGTTACGCCGCGCCGGGGGCATAAATGCGTAAGACAACCATCATTATGTTGATCGTCGCGGTCGTGGCGGTGGCGGGTACCCAGCTCGGCTGGTGGTGATCCCGAAAACTAAAAAGGCTGCCCTTTGGCAGCCTTTTTTGATGGTGAACGCTGTTAGCTTTTGATTTTTCTGTAGATAAACAGAACTACCAGCGCACCCACTACCGCAACAGCAAAGCTGCCGATATTGAAGCCATCGACTTTACCAAAACCGAACAGGGTGCTGATCCAGCCGCCGACCACGGCGCCCACGACCCCCAGTATTACTGTCACGAAGAACCCACCGCCATCTTTGCCCGGCATGATCCACTTCGCCAGAATCCCCGCAATAAGCCCAAAGATAATCCAGGATAAAATTCCCATAGCTTTCCTCTCTGTATGGTTTTTTGTCATTAAATCAACGACACAGAAAAGGATAGCACAGGATCACCAAAATGATATTTGTGATAGGGATCACGCTGCCTGTTTGCACAATTTATCAGCACTTAAAAAAATCACGCACCACACAAAAGATGGGGTTGCAACTTCAGTTGAGAAAGATTATCTTTCTCAATACTGAATAGTTGAGCAAATCACTCAGGTATTCAGTACGACATTGCTCACATTGCTTCCAGTATTTCTTGCCCACTTTTTAGTGGGCTTTTTTTTGCGCCGTTGCCCTCCTCACCTGGGATACGCATCCGGATCATCAAGTTTAAATATCGCGTTTCCCCTCAGAAAAAACAGTAAACATCATATTTTGGTTTTGGACTGATTTTGATGTTTCTCTCAATCAAGCCCCTTTTACCCCTGCCGATAACCCTTCCAACATTGATGGTATTTCGTTACAGGTTATAAAGGGGTTTACTGTGAAAAATATTAAAATCAGAGTCGGGCTGTTGATCGTTCTGACGACTTTTACGCTTATGCTCATTCTTTCCAGCGGGCTGGGACTCTATTTCCTCCACCGCAGCAATAATGATATTCAGACATTGAGTTATAACGCCGGAGAACAGAAAGCGCTCAACAACGTGCGTAATGCCATTTTGCGCGCGCGGGTGATTATTGATTCAGCCTCGCAAGCGAAAACCCACGGCGACGATATTGATGAGCCGGCGATTCAGGCCAGTATCCGCAAAGAGATGCAGACCGCCGCTGAGCAATTCCAGCTGTTTGTGCAAATCCCGGGGCTTTCCACCATTCATCCGGAAGTGGGTGCAAGAATGAAAGACCGTTACGACCAGCAAATAGCCGTCATTGCTCACAACTCCGGCCTGCTGATTAATATTAATGATCCGCAGGAACTGAAACTGGCGCTCGCGAAATATCTCGACACCACCCTGCAGGTGCGTCAGGCCTGGGATGATGAATATCACTCTTATATTGATACCACGCAGCGTAATCTGGATGGCGTCATTAGTTACAGCAACAGTTCTTATCAATTTGCCCTGTATGTGATGATCGCCTTGCTGATTCTTGCCGCCGTGTTGTTCTTTGTTATCAACGCCTGGATGCGGAAAATGTTAATCCTGCCGCTGCAGGAAGTGGCTGAGCATTTTGAATTTATCGGTAAAGGCGATCTGACCGGAGATATCCACGTCGCTAACAATAATGAAATTGGCTTGCTGTTCGCCTCCTTACAAACCATGCAGGCTGAACTGAACTCGACGGTGGTCTCTATCCGTCAGGGCGTTGAGTCCATCAATATTGGCACGCAGGAGATTTCATCCGGCAACAACGACCTTTCTCGTCGTACCGAAGAGCAGGCCGCAGCCGTTGTGGAAACCGCGGCGAGCATGGAACAGATCACCTCCACGGTGAAAATGAATACCGATAATGCCCTTGAGGCGGCACAGATGGTGCAAAACGCCGCCGGAATTGCCAACGAAGGCGAAGAGCAGATGCGGGGCATGATGAAAAAGATGGACGCCATCAGTCAGAGCGCTCAGAAGATGGTTGAGATCATCAGCGTTATCGACAGCATTGCCTTCCAGACCAACATTCTGGCCCTGAACGCCGCCGTAGAAGCGGCGCGTGCAGGCCAGTCCGGGCGCGGTTTCGCCGTAGTCGCAGGCGAAGTCAGAAACCTCGCCCGTCGCTGTACGGACTCTGCAAAAGAGATCACCACGCTCATCAACGAATCGCGCCTGTATATTGAAGAAGGGGCTGAACTGGCCAATAAAACCAGCCAGACCATGCTGGATATCAGCGGAGCCGTCAGTAAGGTCAATGTGATGATGGAAAACATCGCGCTGGCGTCGGAAGAGCAAAGCCGTGGGGTGGAGCAAATTCGTATCGCAATCACCCAGATGGATCACGTCACGCAACAAAACGCCGCGTTAGTGGAAGAAGTGGCGACCACCGCGTCGGGGGTCAACGAGCAGGCAAACTTGCTGTCACACTCAGTGTCGCTTTTCAAAGTGAAAGAGGTTTACTAAGACGGGCTGTCCGGGAGCGGAAGCTCCCGGATCCAGCAAGAGACATCATGATGGATGATACGATGAGCAGAATATTGAAGCTCAGTGATGGTGAATTTCGCCATTGCTGTGCTTAGGCCCTATTCGTCCTGCTTCAATTAAGATTTCCTCAATTAACTCCTCAAGACACTCTCGCCCGTGATGATCGCAGACCAGGTGTACCTGTCGGGAAATCTCGTCAGTATTCATACCATCGCATAATGCCGATTTCAGCATTATCGATGCCCACCGTTTGGCTTCAGAATGAGTCAGCATAACCCCTCCCGATATCGGTTACCTGTTTAAGCGTAGCTAGCCGGGAGTGATTCACCAGGGTTTTTGATCAGTAAAATGCAACACGTTTTTACAGAGGGGTGGATGCTCTTGACCACCTTCCTGCATCAAACATATGCGCACGACGCCGCATCGCTTTCACCGCCTGAGATTTTCGTGTTTTGCTGATCCCTAATTTGCTGTTCTCTTCAGCATATCTGTTGCGCGGCAAACGTAATGCAATTAATATCCGACCGGATGTTTAAATAAATAGGGTGAATGATGGGACGCAGAAAAGAGATCAGTACCGACAGCATTCTCGATGCGGCGGAAGCGGTAATGGCCCGAATCGGCGTGGCTAACCTGACGATTGACGCCGTCGCGCATCAGGCAGGGATTAGCAAGGCCAGCGTGTTGTACGTGCATAAAACCAAACAGGCGCTGCTGGAAGCGCTGGTGACACGCGCAATGAAGCGTGATGACAGCATTCATCAGGACGCGGAGTTGCAGTTGGGGGACATCGACAGCTTAGCGCTAAAAGGCCGTATTGAGGTCGCTAAAACGCCACCGCCAGAGGAGTTCCGGCCGGTCGCGTTAAACCTCAGTTCTGCGCTGATTCTGAATCCTGAACTGCGAAAAACCATGCAACAGCATCAGGATGACGTTATTCAACGCATCATTACGACCTCTGCCCAGCCTCGCGGTGCGCTATTGGCCTATCTGGCGCTTGAAGGTTTTAAGTTTCTCGATTTTCTCGATTTCCATAAATGGACCGACGTAGAACGGGCGCAAATCCTCGAGGAACTCAGCTGGCTCGCGGAACAAAATGTACCTTCTTCGCCACACCCGGAGACTTCAGATGACTAAACATCCGCACGATTTAAATGCCGCCATGGCCCAACGCCGAGTATTCGTCACCGGCGGCAGTGGTTTTGTCGGCAGAAACATCATTCGCCATTATCTCGAAGCGGGGGCAGATGTCCGGGCGCTGGCCAGAAGCGAGGCTGCAGCCGAAATCATTCGCCACGTGGGTGGAGCGCCAGTCTACGGTTCATTGTGCGAAACAGACCTGGTGGATTCCCTCACGGGTTGCGACCTTCTCATTCACGCGGCTGCCGATACGTCACATGGATATGAATCGGCAGAACAATGGCAGGTCAACGTTGAAGGGACCGAAAAGCTGTTTACGGCAGCACGCCAGGCGGGCGTTACGCGAGCTGTACACATCAGTACCGAGTCGGTTTTATTGACTGGTGCGCCGCTGCAAATGGCCTCTGAGACACATCCCCTGCCACAAAAATTTGCCGGGGCGTATAGCCGAAGTAAAGCAGCCGCCGAGCAGGCAGCCTTTGCGCAGGCAAATGAAAATTTCTGCGTCAGCGTGGTGCGCCCACGATTTGTCTGGGGAAAAGGCGACACTACCGCTCTGCCACAGCTTGTCGCGGCGGCCTCCTCCGGGAAATTTGCCTGGATAGACGGCGGCAACTACCTGACTTCAACGACCCACATTGATAATCTCTGCGATGGCATCAGCCGTACAGCCGAATACGGCAAAAGCGGAGAGGTGTATTTCCTCACCGACGGTGAACCTCATATTTTTCGTGATTTCGTCAGCCAACTGCTCGCCACTCAGGGCATAACGGCTCCGGATAAGCGCGTTCCGCGCAGTCTGGTCAGGATACTTGCCCATTTGGGGGACGGCTTATTCCGCCTCACCAGGGGCCGTGTTACCAGCCCGTTAAATCTGCAAACCTACGCCACCTCTGCCGTTGAAGTGACCCTCGACATTAGCAAAGCGCGAAGGGAGCTGGGTTATAACCCTCAGATTACGTTGCATGAGGGAATGATGAAGCTGGATTCCATATAACAGGCCAGCCCCTCATCGGATCGTTCGTCCACCCGTGAAAGCGTTTTTGCGCTCAGCACCATGGAGTGGTGCTGCCCGCCCTGCCTTGGCCGTTATAAGAAAAAATCATGATCTCTTTTGATAATGAATGTTGGTAACCGTGTTAATTCGAAAAAAAACGGGAGCCCATCGGCTCCCGCTTTCTTTTAACCCAGAATCTGGATTACATGTTCGCGATAATCGCGTCGCCAAACTCTGAACATTTCAGCAGTTTAGCGCCTTCCATCAGACGTTCGAAGTCATAGGTGACGGTTTTGGCGTTAATCGCGCCTTCCATACCTTTAACGATCAGGTCTGCGGCTTCGAACCATTCCATATGACGCAGCATCATTTCTGCGGAAAGGATGATGGAACCTGGGTTCACTTTATCCTGGCCTGCATACTTAGGTGCTGTACCGTGGGTTGCTTCGAACAGTGCGCACTCGTCACCGATGTTTGCGCCTGGGGCGATACCGATACCGCCAACCTGGGCTGCCAGGGCGTCGGAGATGTAGTCACCGTTCAGGTTCATACAAGCGATTACGTCGTATTCAGCTGGACGCAGCAGGATCTGCTGCAGGAACGCATCGGCGATCACGTCTTTGACCACGATCTCTTTGCCGGTATTTGGGTTTTTGATTTTCACCCATGGGCCGCCGTCGATCAGCTCACCGCCGAACTCTTCACGCGCTAACTGGTAACCCCAGTCTTTGAAAGCGCCTTCGGTGAACTTCATGATGTTGCCTTTGTGAACCAGGGTCACGGAATCACGATCGTTGGTGATAGCGTATTCGATGGCTGCACGAACCAGGCGTTTAGTGCCTTCTTCGGAGCACGGCTTGATACCGATACCGCAATGTTCAGGGAAACGAATCTTCGTTACGCCCATCTCATCACGCAGGAATTTGATCACTTTTTCAGCTTCGGCGCTGTCGGCTTTCCACTCGATACCCGCATAGATGTCTTCGGAGTTTTCACGGAAGATAACCATGTTGGTCAGTTCAGGGTGTTTCACCGGGCTTGGCGTGCCTGCGTAGTAGCGCACCGGGCGCAGACAGACGTACAGGTCAAGCTGCTGGCGCAGTGCCACGTTCAGGGAACGAATACCGCCACCGACCGGGGTAGTCAGCGGGCCTTTGATGGCAACGCGGTAATCACGAATCAGGTCCAGCGTTTCTTCTGGCAGCCAGACATCCTGGCCATACAGTTGGGTAGATTTTTCGCCGGTATAGATTTCCATCCAGGAAATTTTCCGCTCGCCCTTATAGGCTTTCTGCACGGCGGCATCCACCACTTTAATCATGGCTGGCGTCACATCCACACCGATACCATCACCTTCAATGAAAGGAATGATTGGGTTGTGAGGGATGTTCAGTTTGCCATCTTGTAGGGTGATCTTCTTACCTTCCGCCGGAACGACTACTTTGCTTTCCATTAACCTCTCCTTCGAGCGCTTCTGGTTTTTTGTTAATGAGTTGTAATATGCGACCTCATACTACTCGAATATCTGGCTCGCGCCAATCACTCATGAATTTCCGTTATAATGCGTGAATACATTCATTCTGAAAACACTATGAACAAAACTTCTTTTAGAAATCACCAAGTTGAACGATTCAGCACCCGACGCAACGCCAAAAAAAAGCCTGACACTGGACCGAAGCGGCTGGTTATCTTCAATAAACCCTATGATGTTCTGCCGCAGTTCACAGACGAGGCGGGACGCAGCACGCTAAAAGATTACATCCCGTTACAAGGAATTTATGCCGCAGGCCGTCTGGACCGCGACAGCGAAGGGCTGCTGGTGCTCACCAATGACGGTCAGCTCCAGGCGCAGCTGACTCAGCCAGGCAAACGTACCGGCAAAATTTACTACGTGCAGGTAGAAGGCGAGCCGACGCAGGACGCGGTAGAGGCTCTGCGCAATGGCGTTACGCTCAATGATGGTCCCACTCTGCCCGCAGGCGTCGAACGGGTCGAGGAACCGCAGTGGTTGTGGCCGCGCAATCCGCCCGTTCGCGAGCGCAAAACTATCCCCACCAGCTGGTTGAAAATCACCTTATACGAAGGACGGAATCGACAGGTGCGACGCATGACGGCGCATGTCGGTTTTCCAACCTTACGTCTGATACGCTATGCGATGGGTTCCCTGACGCTCGACACGCTGGCGTCCGGTGAGTGGCGAGAGATCCCGATCGATTCAATCTAAGGAGAACAGATGTTTAAACCACACGTTACCGTCGCCTGCGTAGTTCACGCCGAAGGAAAATTTCTGGTCGTAGAAGAGACCATCAACGGCAAAGCGCTGTGGAACCAGCCTGCAGGCCATCTCGAAGCCGACGAAACCCTGGTGCAGGCCGCCCGCCGTGAGCTGTGGGAAGAGACCGGCATTCATGCCGAGCCGCAGCACTTTGTTCGTCTGCATCAGTGGATCGCCCCCGATCGCACCCCCTTCCTGCGCTTTTTGTTCGTCGTCGAACTTAACGAAATGTGCGCCACTGAGCCGCACGACGACGACATCGATCGCTGCCTGTGGGTCACTGCTGAGGAGATCCTGAATGCCCCAAACCTGCGCTCACCGCTGGTTGCCGAAAGTATTCGTTGTTACCAGTCCGGCAGCCGCTTGCCGCTTGAGGTGATCGCGGAATTTAACTGGCCGTTTACAGAGGGTGCCAACACCGGGGGCGCGTGATAGAATACGCCGCCTTTAAGTTCAATGTCGTGAGTATTCCATGTCAGATAACAGCCAGAAAAAAGTAATCGTCGGCATGTCCGGCGGTGTCGATTCCTCCGTTTCCGCCTACCTGTTGCAACAGCAGGGTTATAAGGTGGAAGGCCTGTTCATGAAGAACTGGGAGGAAGATGATGGCGAGGAATATTGCACGGCTGCGGCGGATCTTGCGGATGCGCAGGCCGTGTGCGACAAACTCGGCATTGAGCTGCATACCGTAAACTTTGCTGCAGAGTACTGGGACAACGTGTTCGAACTCTTCCTCGAAGAGTACAAAGCGGGCCGCACTCCGAACCCGGATATCCTCTGCAACAAAGAGATCAAATTCAAAGCGTTCCTCGAATTCGCCGCCGAAGATCTGGGCGCGGACTTTATCGCGACCGGCCACTACGTGCGTCGTGCCGATGTGGATGGCAAAAGCCAGCTGCTGCGCGGTCTCGACGGTAACAAAGATCAGAGCTACTTCCTCTACACCTTGGGCCACGAGCAGATTGCGCAAAGCCTGTTCCCGGTCGGTGAACTGGAAAAACCGGAAGTGCGTAAAATCGCTGAAGACCTGGATCTGATTACCGCGAAGAAAAAAGACTCTACCGGCATCTGCTTTATCGGCGAACGTAAATTCCGCGAATTCCTCGGCCGCTATCTGCCTGCGCAGCCGGGCAAAATTATCACCGTTGACGGCGATGACGTCGGCGAGCATCAGGGTCTGATGTATCACACCCTCGGCCAGCGTAAAGGGCTGGGCATCGGCGGCACCAAGGATGGCAGCGAAGAGCCGTGGTACGTGGTCGATAAAGACGTTGAAAACAATATTCTGGTTGTGGCTCAGGGGCACGAACATCCGCGTCTGATGTCCGTCGGCCTTATTGCCCAGCAGCTGCACTGGGTCGATCGCGAACCGTTCACCGGCACCCTGCGCTGCACGGTGAAAACCCGCTATCGTCAGACTGATATCCCTTGCACCGTAACGGCTATTGATAACGAACGCATCGAAGTGCGTTTCGACGAGCCTGTCTCTGCCGTTACGCCTGGCCAGTCCGCCGTCTTCTACAGCGGCGAAATCTGCCTCGGCGGCGGGATCATTGAACAGCGTCTACCGCTGGCCGCTGTTTAAACCGATTGCACACCAAAAGGAGCCTGTGTGGCGAAGAATTATTATGACATCACCCTGGCACTGGCAGGAATTTGCCAGTCAGCCCGTCTGGTGCAACAGCTGGCGCATCAGGGTCATTGCGATGCTGACGCGCTGCATGTTTCGCTCAACAGCGTTATCGACCTTAACCCCGGCTCTACGCTCGGTGTGTTCGGTGGCAGTGAAACGAATCTTCGCCTCGGTCTCGAAACCCTGCTCGGCGTGCTCAATGCCAGCAACCGCCAGGGGCTGAATGCAGAACTGACCCGCTACACGTTGAGCCTGATGGTGCTGGAGCGTAAGCTGAACAGCGCGAAAGGTGCAATGGATACGCTCGGCAACCGCATTGCCGGGCTGCAGCGTCAGCTCGACCATTTTGATTTGCAGTCCGAAACCCTGCTGAGTGCGATGGCCGCGATTTATGTCGATGTCATCAGCCCACTTGGGCCACGCATCCAGGTCACCGGCTCCCCTGCCGTGCTGCAAAGCCCGCAGGTACAGGCGAAAGTTCGCGCCTCGCTGCTGGCCGGGATTCGTGCCGCCGTGCTGTGGCAACAGGTTGGCGGTGGCCGACTGCAGTTAATGTTCTCTCGTAATCGCCTGACGACTCAGGCAAAACAAATTCTTGCTCATTGTTAACCTCCCGGAGTTGCGAATTATGGAATTATCCTCACTGACCGCCGTTTCCCCTGTCGATGGACGTTACGGCGATAAAGTCAGCGCGCTGCGCGGGATCTTCAGCGAATATGGTCTGCTGAAGTTCCGTGTACAGGTTGAAGTGCGCTGGCTGCAAAAGTTAGCTACCCAGGCAGCAATCAAGGAAGTTCCTGCTTTTGACGCCCAGGCAAACGATTACCTTGATAAAATCGTCGCGGAGTTCAGCGAAGAAGACGCGGCGCGTATTAAAACTATCGAGCGCACCACCAACCACGACGTAAAAGCGGTTGAATACTTCCTGAAAGAGAAAGTAGAAAGCGTTCCAGCGCTGCACGCGGTGTCTGAGTTCATCCACTTCGCCTGCACCTCAGAAGATATCAACAACCTGTCTCACGCGCTGATGCTCTCTACCGCGCGCCAGGACGTGGTGCTGCCTTACTGGCGCAAAATCATCGACGCGGTGAAAGACCTGGCCGTGCAGTACCGTGATATTCCACTGCTCTCCCGTACCCACGGTCAGCCAGCCACACCGTCGACGATGGGTAAAGAGATGGCAAACGTGGCCTACCGCATGGAGCGCCAGTATCGTCAGCTGGAGCAGGTTGAGATCCTCGGTAAAATCAACGGCGCGGTCGGCAACTACAACGCCCACATCGCCGCGTATCCTGAAGTGGACTGGCACCAGTTCAGCGAAGAGTTCGTGACCTCTCTGGGCATTCAGTGGAACCCGTACACCACCCAGATCGAGCCGCACGACTACATCGCCGAGCTGTTTGACTGCATCGCGCGCTTCAATACCATCCTGATCGACTTCGATCGCGATGTGTGGGGCTACGTGGCGCTGAACCACTTCAAACAGAAAACCATCGCGGGCGAAATCGGCTCTTCCACCATGCCGCATAAAGTGAACCCGATTGACTTCGAAAACTCCGAAGGCAACCTGGGTCTGGCGAACGCCCTGCTGCAACACATGGCGAGCAAACTGCCGGTCTCCCGCTGGCAGCGTGACCTGACGGACTCCACCGTGCTGCGTAACCTCGGCGTCGGCATCGGCTATGCGCTGATCGCCTACCAGTCCACCCTGAAAGGTGTGAGCAAACTGGAAGTGAACCGTGACCGTCTGCTGGACGAACTGGATCACAACTGGGAAGTGCTGGCAGAGCCGATTCAGACCGTGATGCGTCGTTACGGCATTGAAAAACCTTACGAAAAACTGAAAGAGCTGACCCGCGGCAAGCGCGTGGACGCCGAAGGCATGAAGCAGTTTATCGACGGTCTGGATGTGCCAGAAGAAGAGAAAACGCGTCTGAAAGCAATGACGCCGGCGAACTACATCGGTCGCGCCATTGCTATGGTTGATGAGCTGAAGTAATTCCCCTCACCCTCTTTCCGCCCGGAAAGAGGGTTCCTTCCTCTGCGGTTTACTCAATGTTTATCCCCAAAACAACATAATCAGCGTTAAACTATTCATACCATTAATTTTAGGGAGAAGAGATGATGCGCGTATTGGTTGTTGAGGATAATGCATTGCTACGTCATCACCTGAAAGTTCAGCTTCAGGAAATGGGGCATCAGGTCGACGACGCGGAAGACGCAAAAGAGGCGGATTATTATCTCAATGAGCACCTGCCCGATATTGCCATCGTCGATCTGGGCCTGCCGGACGAAGATGGTCTGTCGCTGATCCGCCGCTGGCGCAGCCATGATGTCTCCCTCCCGGTGCTGGTCTTAACCGCCCGCGAAGGCTGGCAGGACAAGGTCGAAGTGCTCAGCGCGGGCGCCGACGATTACGTGACCAAGCCGTTCCATATCGAAGAAGTGTCTGCCCGTATGCAGGCCCTGATGCGCCGTAACAGCGGTCTGGCGTCACAGGTAATCTCTCTTCCTCCGTTCCAGGTCGATCTCTCGCGTCGCGAATTCTCCATCAACGATGAAGTCATTAAGCTGACGGCGTTTGAATACACCATTATGGAAACGCTGATCCGCAACAGCGGTAAAGTAGTGAGCAAAGATTCTTTAATGCTCCAGCTCTATCCTGACGCCGAACTGCGCGAGAGCCACACCATTGATGTGCTGATGGGCCGTTTACGTAAAAAAATCCAGGCGCAATATCCGCAGGATGTCATCACCACGGTCAGGGGTCAGGGATACCTGTTTGAACTACGCTAAATGAAGAAAATCCTTCGCCATTTACTGCCGCTGTCGCTGCGGGTCCGCTTTTTACTGGCTACCGCCGCGGTGGTGCTGATCCTCTCCCTCGCCTACGGCATGGTGGCGCTGGTTGGCTACAGCGTCAGCTTTGATAAAACCACCTTCCGCCTGCTGCGCGGCGAGAGCAATCTCTTCTACACTCTGGCCAAATGGGAAAATAATCGCATCAGCGTGGAGATGCCGGAAAACCTGGACCGGCAAAGCCCGACGATGGCGCTGATCTACGACGAGAAAGGCAAACTGCTGTGGGCGCAACGACATGTCCCGTGGCTGGAGAAAAGTATTCGTCCGGAGTGGCTAAAAACCAACGGCTTTCACGAAATAGAGGCCGACCTGAATTCCACCAGCTCCCTGCTCGGCAACGATGCCTCCATGCAGCGTCAGCTCGACGAAATCCGCGCGGATGACGACGATACAGAGATGACGCACTCGGTGGCGATCAATCTCTATCCGGCGACCATGGATATGCCGCAGCTCACGATTGTGGTGATCGACACCATTCCCGTTGAGCTGAAACGCTCCTATATGGTCTGGAGCTGGTTCGTGTACGTTCTGGCAGCTAACCTGCTGCTGGTGATCCCGCTGCTGTGGATCGCCGCCTGGTGGAGCCTGCGCCCTATTGAATCGCTGGCGAAAGAGGTTCGCGAACTCGAAGAGCACAACCGGGATAAGCTCAATCCGCAGACCACCCGCGAGTTGACAAGCCTGGTGCGCAACCTTAACCGCCTGCTGAAAAGTGAGCGTGAGCGTTACGATAAATACCGCACCACGCTGACGGATCTCACTCACAGTCTGAAAACACCCCTTGCCGTGATGCAGAGCACGCTGCGATCCATGCGCAGCTCAAAGCTCAGCGTGGACGACGCCGAGCCGGTGATGCTGGAGCAGATCAGCCGTATCTCCCAGCAGATTGGCTATTACCTGCACCGCGCCAGTATGCGCTCGGGCAGCCCGTTGCTCAGCCGCGAACTGCACCCCGTCGCCCCCCTGCTGGACAGCCTGACGTCAGCGCTGAACAAGGTCTATCAACGTAAAGGGGTGAACATTAGCCTCGATATTTCGCCTGAGATCAGTTTTGTCGGCGAGAAGAATGACTTTATGGAAGTAATGGGCAATCTGCTGGATAACGCCTGCAAATACTGCCTGGAGTTTGTCGAAGTTTCCGCCCATCAGACCGATGACGAGCTGCACATTATCGTCGAAGATGACGGCCCCGGCATTCCGCAAAACAAACGCGACGTGGTTTTTGATCGTGGCCAACGCGCCGACACGTTGCGTCCTGGTCAGGGCGTGGGGCTTTCCGTCGCGCAGGAGATTGTCGATCAGTATGCCGGGCGCATCGAAACCAGCGACAGCCTGCTGGGCGGCGCGCGGATGGTGGCGATTTTTGGGCGTCAGCACCCCTCCTCTGACGATAGTTAGTACTGAATGTGAAAAAAGCGAGATTCTCGCGCGCAGGCTCTTACGCTTCCGTTATAATCCGAGTCAGTAAGAGCCTGCGGAAATATAATTATGGATTATCACTTAACACTTAACTGGCCCGAGTTTATCGAACGCTATTGGCAAAAACGCCCTGTCGTTCTGAAACGCGGGATCAGCAATTTTGTCGACCCCATCTCCCCGGATGAACTGGCCGGCCTGGCCATGGAAAACGAAGTCGACAGCCGCCTGGTGAGCCACCAGGATGGAAAATGGCAGGTCAGCCACGGTCCTTTTGAGAGCTACGATCACCTCGGCGAGACCAACTGGTCACTGCTGGTGCAGGCCGTGAACCACTGGCATGAGCCGACCGCAGCCCTGATGCATCCGTTCCGCGCCCTGCCCGACTGGCGCATGGACGATCTGATGATCTCCTTCTCTGTACCAGGCGGTGGCGTTGGCCCGCACCTCGATCAGTACGATGTGTTTATCATTCAGGGAACTGGCCGCCGTCGCTGGCGCGTGGGCGAGAAAGTGCCGATGAAACAGCACTGCCCGCACCCGGACCTGCTCCAGGTCGACCCGTTTGAAGGTATCATCGACGAAGAGATGGAGCCGGGCGATATCCTCTATATCCCGCCAGGATTCCCGCACGAAGGGTATTCCCTGGAAAACTCCCTTAACTACTCAGTGGGTTTCCGTGCGCCGAGCGGGCGCGAGATGATCAGCGGCTTTGCTGATTATGTTCTGCAGCGCGAGCTGGGCAGCCATCGCTACAGCGATCCGGATGTTCCTGCGCGCGAGCACCCTGCCGACATTCTGCCGCAGGAGCTGGATAAACTGCGCGAGATGATGCTGGGCCTGATTAACGAGCCGGAGCATTTCCGTCAGTGGTTTGGGGAGTTTGTCAGCCAGTCGCGTCACGAGCTGGATGTCGCTCCTGCCGAGCCGCCTTATCAGCCAGATGAGATTTATGATGCCCTGCAGCAGGGTGATTCGCTGGTCCGTCTGGGTGGGTTGCGCGTACTGCGCATTGGCGACGATATCTTCGTCAATGGCGAGAAGCTCGATTCCCCGCACCGTCCTGCGCTGGAAGCGCTGGCGAGCCATATGGTTCTGAATGCTGAAACCTTCGGCGATGCGCTGGAAGATCCGTCATTCCTCGCCATGCTGGCGGCGCTGGTGAACAGCGGGTACTGGTTCTTCGAGGATTGAGTGCACGAGTGCCCGGTAGCACTTTGCTTACCGGGCACTGTTTTTCTCACTGCTTCGCCGTCAGCTCCGCAATTCGCACAATCACTTTTACCGCTTTCTCCATCCCTTCCAGCGTAACAAACTCGTGCTTGCCGTGGTAGTTATAGCCGCCGGTAAACAGGTTCGGGCACGGCAATCCCATGAAGGAGAGCTGCGAGCCGTCGGTGCCGCCGCGAATGGGTTTGAGCTGTGGTTCGATGTCGCAATCGCGCATCGCCTGCTGGGCGATATCCAGGATGTGCGGATGCTCCATCACCTTCTCGCGCATATTGTAGTAGCTGTCCTCGATGATCAGCTCAATGTAGCAATCCGGGTGCAGCCCTTTGCCGACCTTTTTGGCGATTTCCATCATCTTACGCTTACGCGCTTCGAACGCCTTGCGGTCAAAATCGCGAACGATGTAGTGCATCTGCGCACTGTCCACCGTGCCTTTGATACTGGTGAGATGATAGAAGCCTTCATAGCCTTCGGTCTGCTCCGGGCTCTCCTCAGCGGGCACTTCCGCATGAATCCGCGAGGCCAGCGACAGCGCGTTGACCATCACCCCTTTCGCCGACCCCGGATGCACGTTGTTGCCGACAATTTTGATGGTCACCGAAGCCGCGTTAAAGTTTTCAAACTCCAGCTCTCCAACGCCGCCGCCATCAACGGTGTAGGCCCACTTCGCGTTGAAAGCCTCAACGTCGAAATGTTTCGCCCCTTTGCCCACCTCTTCGTCTGGCGTAAAGGCCACACGGATATCGCCGTGGGGAATGTTTTTGCCTTTCAGCACCGCCAGCGCCGTCATGATCTCCGCGACACCGGCTTTATCGTCGGCGCCCAGCAGCGTTTTACCGTCGGTGGTGATCAGCGTCTGGCCCAGCAGCTGATGGAGCACCGGGAACATCACCGGCGAGAGCACCTCATCGCCGATACCAAGTGCGATATCGCCGCCACGGTAGTTTTCGACAATCTGCGGATTAACGTTCTTTCCGCTAAAATCAGGTGACGTGTCGACGTGAGAAATAAAGCCAATCGCCGGAACCGAACCTTTAACGTTCGACGGCAGCGTCCCCATCACAGTGCCCTTTTCGCTTAAGGTCACATTGACCAGACCAAGCTCTTCCAGCTGATCCTTCAGCAGGTTTAAAAGCTTCCACTGGCCCTCGGTGCTCGGCACCTGTCGGACACCCGCTTTAGATTGGGTATCCAGCGAAACGTACTGTAAAAAACGCTCAAGTAATTTTTCCATGCAGTCACCCTCACTTTTTGTGACAACATTATCAGTAAGCATCAAAACCCAAATATTGCGTCAGGTCACTTTTATCCCGTAAACGAGAATATTTTCGATTTTGTCGTGATTCGTTAATAAATGTAGCTTATCAATCAGTCACAAGGATTGGTGATTTCAGTGGTTTGCCGTAGAATGACCGCCCTCATTAAGAGTCACCAAGGTGGTTACACACAAACCCCGCAGTCGGTAAACCCACCGACGCGTTTATATGGGACAGCGCCAAAAATTGAATACACAACCGGGAACACTGTCACCGCTGGTTCTTCTGTCGGGGATCAGCAAAAGTTTCGATGGTAAAACCGTCATTGACGATCTTAACCTGACTATCAATAACGGTGAGTTTCTCACGCTGCTAGGCCCCTCGGGCTGCGGCAAGACAACCGTTCTGCGCCTGATTGCCGGACTGGAAAGTGTCGACAACGGCCATATTCATCTCGAAAATCAGAACATCACCGATGTTCCCGCTGAACATCGTCACGTTAATACCGTCTTCCAGAGCTACGCCCTTTTCCCGCACATGACCGTGTTCGAAAACGTGGCATTCGGCCTGCGCATGCAGAAAACCCCTGCCGATCAGATAACACCGCGTGTGAACGATGCCCTGCGGATGGTTCAGCTCGACGAGTTCGCCCAGCGCAAACCGCATCAGCTCTCCGGCGGGCAGCAACAGCGCGTCGCCATTGCGCGCGCCGTGGTCAACAAACCCCGCCTGCTGCTGCTGGATGAGTCCCTCTCCGCGCTCGATTACAAGCTGCGCAAACAGATGCAGAACGAGCTGAAAGCGTTGCAGCGTAAGCTCGGCATTACCTTTGTGTTCGTCACCCACGATCAGGAAGAGGCTCTGACCATGTCGGACCGTATCGTGGTGATGCGCGACGGTAAGATTGAGCAGGATGGCACGCCGCGTGAAATCTACGAAGAGCCGAAAAACCTGTTTGTGGCCAGCTTCATTGGCGAGATCAATATCTTTGACGCTACGGTCATTGAGCGTCTCGACGAGCAGCGTGTGCGCGCCAGCGTCGAAGGCCGCGAGTGCAATATTTACGTTAATTTTGCGGTCGAAAAAGGCCAGAAGCTCAATGTGATGCTGCGCCCGGAAGATCTGCGCGTCGATGAAATCCACGACACCGCTGATGCGGAAGGCCTTATCGGCTACATCCGCGAGCGTAACTACAAAGGGATGACGCTGGAGTCGGTGGTTGAGCTGGAAAACGGCAAAATGGTGATGGTCAGCGAGTTCTTTAACGAGGACGATCCGGACTTTGACCATCCGCTCGATCAGAAAATGGTCGTTAACTGGGTAGAGAGCTGGGAGGTTGTGCTGGCCGATGAAGAACACCAGTAAATTCCAGAATGTGGTGATCGCCACGATCGTGGGTTGGCTTGTGTTGTTTGTTTTCCTCCCCAACCTGATGATCATTGGCACCAGTTTTTTGACCCGCGACGACGCCAGTTTCGTCAAGCTGGTCTTTACGCTGGATAACTACGCACGCCTGCTGGACCCGCTCTACTTTGAGGTCCTGCTGCATTCACTCAACATGGCGCTGATTGCGACCCTCGCCTGCCTGGTGCTGGGCTATCCCTTCGCCTGGTTTCTGGCCCGGCTGCCGCAAAAAGTCCGTCCGCTGCTGCTGTTTCTGCTGATTGTTCCCTTCTGGACCAATTCGCTGATTCGCATCTACGGCCTGAAGATTTTCCTCAGTACCAAAGGCTATCTGAACGAGTTTCTGCTGTGGCTGGGAGTGATTGATACGCCGATCCGCATCATGTTTACCCCGAGCGCGGTGATTATCGGTCTGGTCTATATTCTGCTGCCGTTTATGGTGATGCCGCTCTATTCCAGTATCGAAAAGCTCGACAAACCGCTGCTCGAAGCGGCACGCGATTTGGGTGCCAGCAAACTGCAAACCTTCCTCAGGATCATCATCCCGCTGACCATGCCGGGCATTATTGCTGGCTGTCTGCTGGTTATGCTCCCGGCGATGGGGCTGTTTTACGTCTCCGATCTGATGGGCGGTGCGAAAAATCTGCTGATCGGCAACGTGATAAAAAGTCAGTTCCTGAACATTCGCGACTGGCCGTTCGGCTCTGCCACCAGCATTACGCTGACGGTAGTGATGGGCCTGATGCTGCTCGTCTACTGGCGCGCCTCCCGCTGGCTGAATAAACAGGGAGATCTCGAATGATCGGTCGTCTGCTGCGTGGCGGTTTCATGACCGCCATTTACGCCTATCTTTATATTCCGATTATCATTTTGATCGTGAACTCGTTTAACAGTTCACGTTTCGGGATCAACTGGCAAGGCTTTACCACCAACTGGTACAGCCTGCTGATGAACAACGACAGCCTGCTGCAGGCGGCACAGCACTCTCTGACGATGGCGATCGCGTCGGCGACCTTCGCCACGCTGATTGGCTCACTGACCGCCGTGGCGCTCTATCGCTACCGTTTTCGTGGTAAACCCTTCGTCAGCGGGATGCTGTTTGTGGTGATGATGTCACCGGATATCGTGATGGCGATTTCACTGCTGGTGCTGTTTATGCTCATCGGCCTGCAGCTTGGCTTCTGGTCGCTGCTCTTTTCGCATATCACCTTCTGCCTGCCCTTCGTGGTGGTGACGGTTTACTCGCGTCTGAAGGGCTTTGACGTGCGAATGCTCGAGGCGGCGAAGGATCTGGGGGCGAGTGAGATGACCATTCTGCGCAAAATCATTCTGCCGCTGGCAATGCCTGCGGTCGCTGCCGGATGGCTTTTGAGCTTCACGCTGTCGATGGACGACGTGGTGGTCTCATCCTTTGTCACCGGGCCGAGCTATGAAATTCTGCCATTGAAAATCTACTCAATGGTGAAAGTCGGTGTGTCACCGGAGGTGAACGCGCTGGCGACGATTCTGTTGGTGTTATCGCTGGTGATGGTGATTGCCAGCCAGATTATTGCTCGTGATACAACGAAATCTCAGGGGACGTTAAAATGAAAAAATGGTCACGCCACCTGCTCGCGGCAGGTGCTCTCGCAATCGGCATGAGCGCCGCGCACGCGGACGACAGTAAGACGCTCTACTTCTACAACTGGACCGAGTATGTGCCGCCAGGCCTGCTTGAACAGTTCACCAAAGAGACGGGGATCAAGGTGATCTATTCGACCTACGAGTCGAATGAAACCATGTACGCCAAGCTCAAAACCTACAAAGACGGCGCCTATGATGTAGTAGTGCCGTCCACCTATTTCGTCGACAAAATGCGCAAAGAGGGCATGATCCAGAAAATCGACAAGACGAAATTAACCCACTTCGGCAACCTCGATCCGGAGATGCTGAACAAGCCGTTCGACCCGAATAATGATTACTCTATCCCCTACATCTGGGGCGCAACCGCCATCGGTGTAAACAGCGACGAGATCGACCCGAAAACCGTCACCAGCTGGGCTGACCTGTGGAAACCGGAGTACAAAGGCAGCCTGCTGCTGACGGACGATGCGCGCGAAGTGTTCCAGATGGCGCTGCGCAAACTGGGCTATTCCGGTAACAGCACCGACCCGAAAGAGATCGAAGCGGCCTATAACGAGCTGAAAAAGCTGATGCCAAACGTAGCAGCGTTTAACTCCGATAACCCGGCTAACCCGTATATGGAAGGCGAAGTGAATCTGGGGATGGTGTGGAACGGTTCTGCGTACGTCGCGCGTCAGGCCGGTACGCCGCTTCAGGTCGTCTGGCCGAAAGAAGGCGGGATCTTCTGGATGGACAGCCTTTCGATTCCGTCTAACGCTAAAAACGTCGACGGTGCGATGAAGCTGATTAACTTCCTGCTGCGCCCTGAAGTGGCAAAACAGGTGGCGGAAACCATTGGCTATCCGACGCCAAATCTGGCGGCACGCAAGCTGCTCAGCCCTGAAATGGCGAACGATAAATCACTGTATCCGGATGCGGAAACCGTGAAGAAAGGCGAATGGCAAAACGATGTGGGCGACGCGAGCCGCATTTATGAAGAGTATTATCAGAAGTTAAAAGCAGGCCGATAGCGTTAACCGGCCCTCTTCCCTACGAAGAGGGCCGGGAAAATTACAATCCCTTCAAGAGCTTTTCGACAAAATCTGGCACCACAACGCTCGCCAGACCATATTGCTTCTCTTCAAACTCGCTGCCGACCTGGCTCGGTTCCAGATTCAGCTCAACCGTGTGCGCACCGTGCAGCCGTGCTTCATGCACAAAACCCGCCGCCGGATAGACATGCCCTGACGTGCCAATCGCAATAAATACATCTGCCATCGCCAGCGCGCTGTAGATCTCGTCCATACCCAGCGGCATTTCGCCGAACCACACCACGTGTGGACGCAGAGGTGACGGGAACTGACAGCAATGGCACTTGTCATCAAGCGTGATATCACCGGTCCAGTCGAGAACCTGACCGCTCCACGCGCAGCGCACTTTCAGCAGCTCGCCGTGCATGTGGATGATATTGTGATTCCCGGCGCGTTCATGCAGGTTATCGATATTCTGCGTCACCAGCAGAAAGCGGTCGCCCAGTGCCTCTTCCAGCTTCGCCAGTGCCAGATGCGCTGCATTGGGCGCAATCTCCGGCGACTGTAGCTGACGGCGGCGGTCATTATAGAACGTCTGCACCAGCTCAGGATTACGGGCAAAGCCTTCCGGCGTTGCTACGTCTTCGACGCGATGTTCTTCCCACAATCCATCCGTGGCGCGAAACGTCCGGATCCCGGACTCGGCGGAGATCCCCGCCCCGGTCAGTACCACGACTCTTGGCTTTTCCATACCTTCTGGCATCACCCTGTCTCTGAAAAAAATCCGCTGGCGCAAGCGCTCACGCAGGCGGCGTTTATTTTTGCGAAAACGGCTCAGTCGACCTAACCGACGCGACAGCATAGAAACCTCGTATACTAACGGGTGAGATGAAGGAATGCCGCACCGCGCATGCCTCCGGCATCCCCATGACGCGCACGTTCAATACGCGGTACGCGGGCGACCGGCAGCAAATGTCGGGGCAGTCGCCCGGACAAATGCTCCGTGATCGCCGAAAAGTTCGATAACCCGCCACCGATCACCAGTAAATCGGGATCGACAATGGTCAGAATATTGCCCAGACACACCGCCAGCAGATCAAGATAGCGCTCAACGTGTTCGCGGGCCTGTTCATCGCCCTGCTCCCACAAGGTGATGATTTCCGGCGCTTCACGTTTCTGATGATAGAAGTGTTCGTAAAGCCATGCAAACCCGCGACCGGAAAGATAATTCTCAATGCAACCGTGCTGCCCACAGCCGCAGCGGGTCAGGGGAAAATCACGCCCGACCACCTCCAGCGCATCCACCGGCAGGCGGATATGGCCGAACTCACCGGTAATATAACTGCGACCGGTAATCGGCTTGCCGTTAATGATAATCCCGCCGCCGACGCCCGTTCCCAGAATCAGCCCCATGACTAAAGGGTACTGACGGAACTCATCGTCCCAGGCTTCGGAGAGGGCAAAGCAGTTGGCATCGTTGTCGAGACGCACATCGCGTTCAAGGAGAGCAGAGAGATCGGCGCGCAACGGTTTGCCGCTGGCGGCTGGCACGTTGGCGGCGTAGAGCGTACCGTCGTCGGTTTCCGGCATCCCCGGAATACCAATCCCCACGGAGCCTTTCACGCCAAAACGGGTATCTGCGTCGGTCACCAGGGCGGCGATCGCGTTCAGAAAGTCGTCGTAACTGTCGCGCGGCGTGGGAACACGGGTTTCCCACTGCAATTTGAGCTGTTCATCAAATACGCCGAGCGCAATTTTAGTGCCGCCAATATCAAATCCATAATACATAACGCATTCCTCTTTCTGATTTGGCGGCCCGAAAACCGCTAAATCATGACGTAATTACTGGCCACTTAGCACCCTCGCCGGATCAATTCGGCTTGCGCGACGCGCTGGATACCAGCTTGCCAGCAGACTCAGTAAAAGTGCTGTAACCAGCACATAAATAACGTCCAGCCAGTGCAATTCAGACGGCAGGAAGTCAATAAAATAGATGTCACCCGACAGGAATTGATGTCCAATCAGCTTTTCAATGCCGTTGATAATCGGCGTCAGCTGCAGGGAAACCACCACGCCGATCACCACGCCGCAGAGGCTGCCAAACAGACCCGCCAGCAGACCATACCAGACGAAAATGGCACGAATAAGACCGTCTTTCGCGCCCAGCGTGCGCAGAACGGCAATGTCGCTGCTCTTGTCTTTAACGGCCATCACCAGCGTCGAGACGATGTTAAAACAGGCCACGCCAATCACCAGCACCATCGCCAGATACATAATGGCGCGGATCATCTGGATATCGCGATACATATAGCCGTATGTGCCAATCCAGCTTTTGATATAGACATAGTTGTTGGTCACACCACCGGCGTCGCGCACCAGTTTATTCGCTTTGAAGACGTCGTTGACCTTAATGGCGATACCGGTGACGCTGTCCGCCATATCCAGGTACTGACGCGCATCGTCGAGCGGGACCATCGCAAAGCTATGATCGAGCTGACCGCTCAGGGCTAAAATCCCGGTCACGTGCAGACGCACGCGCTTCGGCTGCTGGAGTTTGTGATCGGCACTGGCGTTCGGGATCATGATTGACACCCAGTCGCCCTGCTTCACCTTCAGCGCATCCGCGACACCTTTGCCGATGATAATCTGCTGCTCACCCGCTTTAAAGTTCGCCCACGCGCCGTTCTGCACAAACTGTGGCAACGCGCTCAAACGCGCTTCCTGCTGCGGGTTCACCCCTTTGACCTGAATGGCGCGCAGATTCGCACCGCTCTCCACCAGGCCGGTAAAGTTGATGTACGGTGCAGCGGCCACAATGCCCGGCACCTTTTCCACTTTCGTGAGCGCCTCACTCCAGTGGGTCCACGGCTGATTCACCGGTTCAATTTCGCCGTGCGGAACGACCGCCAGAATGCGGTTATTCAGCTCACGTTCAAAGCCGTTCATCGCGCTTAAGCCGACGATCAGCACCGCCACGCCGAGCGCGATACCCACGGTAGAGATCACGGAAATCAGCGACACCATGCCGCCGCGACGGCGGCCACGGCTAAAGCGCATACCGATCAATAAGGATAACGATGACGCCATTACTCGGCTCCCATCAGGGTCAATTCCGCCGTCAGACGACCATCACGCATCTCCAGCTGACGGCTCATGCGTCGCGCCAGCTGCAGATCGTGGGTCACCACCAGGAACGCCGTTCCCTGGGAGGCGTTCAGTTCCCCGAGGAGCTGGAAAATGCTGTCTGCGTTGCGCGCATCAAGGTTACCGGTCGGTTCGTCCGCCAGCACCAGACGCGGGTTATTCACCAGCGCACGGGCAATCGCCACACGCTGGCGTTCGCCACCGGAAAGTTCAGACGGACGATGATTCCCGCGATGGCCGAGGCCAACGGCTTTCAGCATGTCGCTGGCGCGGGTGTTGATCTCTGCCGGTTTCTTTTTGCCAATCAGCAGCGGCATCGCGACGTTTTCCAGCGCGGTGAAATCAGGCAGCAGGTGGTGGAACTGGTAGATAAAGCCAAGAGACTGATTACGCAGATCGGCTTTCGCCGTCGACGTCATTTTGCTCATCGGCTGGCCGGAGAAGATCACATCGCCGGAGGTCGGCGTATCCAGCCCGCCCAGCAGGTGCAGCAAGGTACTTTTGCCCGAGCCGGAGCTACCGACAATCGCCATCATCTCGCCTTCGCCTACGCTGAAACTGACCTCATGCAGGACATCGGTCTGCACGGTGCCTTCCTGATAGCGTTTGGACAGGTTGTCGCATTGCAACAGGATCTTATTCATAACGTAAAGCCTCAGCGGGTTGAGTGGCGGCGGCGCGCCAGGAAGGATAAAGCGTAGAGAGCAGCGCAATGGCCATCGCGACCAGCGCAATACCCACGACCTGCAGCGGCTCGATCGCCACCGGCAGCGCGGCACCGTCGAGCAGAATACCGATAATCGGCATCAAATTATTGAGCTGGCTGGCGAGCAGCGCACCCAGTACGGCACCCAGCAGCGCCCCGATAATACCAGCGCTCGCCCCCTGAACCATAAACACCGCCATAATCTGGCGCGGCGTCAGCCCCTGGGTTTGCAGGATCGCCACTTCGCCCTGCTTTTCCATCACCATCAGGCCAAGCGACGTGATGATGTTAAACGCGGCCACGGCGACGATCAGGCTTAGCAGCAGGCCCATCATGTTCTTTTCCATGCGCACGGCCTGGAACAGCTCGCCTTTACGCTCGCGCCAGTCCTGCCATTTGGTGCCTTCCGGAAGTTTTTGCTCGCTCAGAACGTCCACTTTCAGCGGTTCGTTGAGCCACAAACGCCAGCCGCTGATGTTACCCAACGGATAACGCATCAGGCGGGAGGCGTCCTGAATATTCACCAGCATTTGATAGCCGTCGACTTCGCTGTTAGCGGCGAAGGTGCCGATCACGTTGAACAGGCGCTGGCTCGGCAAGCGCCCCATCGGGGTGAACTGGCTGGCTGACGGCACCATCACGCGCAGCTGATCGCCACGGTTGACGCCAAGCTGTCCGGCGAGCTGCTCGCCGAGAATAACGTTGTATTTGCCCGGCTCAAGATCGGTCTGTTTGACGTTAACCAGATACGGAGTGAGGGGATCTTTCTGCGCCGGATCGATGCCCAGCATCACCCCCACCGACACGCTGCGCGCGCTTTGCAGCACCACGTCACCCGTTGTCAGCGGCGCAATACGGCTGACACCCTGTAACTTCACGGCGCTTTCGGGCAGCTGTTGCGGATTAATGGAGCCCTGAGAAGAAGAGAGAACCGCCTGCGGCATCAGTCCCAGGATGTTGTTTTGCAGCTCGCGCTCGAAGCCATTCATCACGGACAGAACCGTCACTAAAGCCATCACGCCAAGCGTAATGCCAATAGTGGAAAGCCAGGAGACAAAGCGACCGAAGCGGTCCGCGGCGCGCCCACGCATGTAACGTAAGCCTATAAAGAGTGCGACAGGTTGGTACATGAAATCCGTCTGGTTGCTGATAGCAGACCCACGAGTATATAAGCGAATCCGTTAAGCGTAAATGACTGAAACCGTAAGCTTTGGTAATGATTTTGGCGAAAAAACAAGAAAAATCATCAGGCTAGTTGTCGATCGGCCTCTCATTACACCCGCGCCCTTCTCCACCTTTTCTGAAAATCGTCCTGATACAGACTCTTACTGATTACATCTAACGCCGGTTCGCCCAGGATTAACGCCTTCTTTATGGCAAAACAGGTATCAAAGACCGATGAAACAAAAAGCATTATGGATTAATCAGATAAAAGGGCTGTGCATCTGCCTGGTGGTGATTTACCACTCGGTGATCACCTTTTATCCTCATCTAAGCGGGCTACAGCATCCGCTTTCCGGTCTGCTCGCCAAATGCTGGGTCTATTTCAATCTCTATCTCGCACCGTTTCGCATGCCGGTGTTTTTCTTCATTTCGGGCTATTTGATTCGTCGCTACATTGATGACGTCGGCTGGCGGATCAGCTTCGATAAGCGGATCTGGAGCATCGTCTGGGTACTGGCGCTGTGGGGCGTGTTGCAGTGGCAGGCGCTGAGCCATATCAACGCCTGGCTCGCGCCGGAGCGTGAATTAGCCACCTCTTCCAACGCCGCCTACGCCGGTTCGATAAGCGAATTTATTCGCGGCATGCTCACCGCCAGCACCAGCCTCTGGTATCTGTATGCGCTGATCGTCTATTTCACCCTCTGTAAATTGCTCAGCCGCTGGAAACTGCCGGTGCTCGCGGTGCTGGCCCTGGCGAGCGTGGCGATCAACTTCCTGCCGCTGCCCTGGTGGGGAATGAACAGCGTGGTGCGTAACATGATCTACTACAGTCTCGGTGCCTGGTACGGCGCGCAGCTGATGGAGTGGATGAAAGGGATGGTGATACGCCGCTACTGGCTGCCGATAGTGGCGTTCGGTGGGATCTCCGTGGTGCTGTGGTTTGCCAACGTTCCCCTGCTGCTGTCGCTTCTGTCGATTCTGCTGATTATGAAACTGTTTTACAGCATCGAGCAGCGTTACGCCGTCCACCCGAATAATCTGCTGAACGTCGTCGGCTCGAACACCATTGCGATCTACACCACGCATCGCATTTTGATCGAAGGTTTTAGCCTGTTCCTGATTGGCGAACTTAACGGCGGCAACTGGCCGGTCTGGGCGGAACTGACCCTGATTCTGGTCTATCCGTTCGTCAGCCTGCTGGTCTGTACGCTGTTCGGACTGGGCGCGCGAAAAGTCTCCAGCGCGCTGTTTGGCGACCTTTTCTTTGCCCCTCCCGCCCGTCTCGCACCGGTTGAGGCGACCCGATAATGCTTCCCCTCGCCCTCATTCGAGGGCGAATTCACCCTGTGTGCGGTTCCGGTTTGCTAATGTAAAACGATCAAGGATAATAAAGACATTGCGTATCAGTGATATGCCCCAATACTGTGTTTAGGGTATATATCCATAAGAGATTCTGACAAAGCCATGCCTGAACAATACCGTTATTCCCTGCCCGGCAAAGCGGGTGACCAGCGCCAGCTAGGCGAACTGACGGGCGCCGCCTGCGCCACGCTGGTCGCAGAGATCGCTGAGCGCCACGCGGGCCCGGTGGTGCTGGTTGCCCCCGATATGCAAAACGCGCTCCGTCTGCACGACGAGATCCGCCAGTTTACCGACAGCCTGGTGTTTAACCTGGCCGACTGGGAAACCCTGCCCTACGACAGTTTTTCCCCCCATCAGGAGATTATCTCCTCGCGCCTCTCCACCCTCTATCAGCTGCCGTCGATGCAGCGCGGGGTGTTGATCGTTCCGGTGAATACCCTGATGCAGCGCGTGTGTCCGCACAGCTACCTGCACGGCCACGCGCTGGTGATGAAAAAAGGCCAGCGCCTGTCGCGCGATGCCCTGCGTACGCAGCTCGACAGCGCAGGCTATCGCCACGTCGACCAGGTGATGGAGCACGGCGAATACGCCACGCGCGGCGCACTGCTGGATCTCTACCCGATGGGCAGCGATCAGCCGTACCGTCTGGATTTCTTTGATGATGAAATCGACAGCCTGCGGGTATTCGACCCGGACACCCAGCGCACGCTGGAAGAGGTTGAGGCGATCAATTTACTGCCTGCCCACGAATTCCCGACGGACAAAACCGCCATCGAACTGTTCCGCAGCCAGTGGCGCGATAAGTTCGATGTGAAGCGTGACGCCGAGCATATCTATCAGCAGGTGAGCAAAGGCACCCTGCCCGCAGGCATTGAATACTGGCAGCCGCTGTTCTTCAGCGAGCCGCTTCCGGCCCTGTTCAGCTATTTCCCGGCCAAAACCCTGATCGTCAATACCGGCGATCTCGACGCCAGCGCCACCCGCTTTGAGAGCGAAACCCGTGCCCGTTTTGAAAACCGTGGCGTCGACCCGATGCGCCCGCTGTTGCCGCCGGAGCAGCTGTGGTTACGCACCGACGAGCTGTTTTCAGAGCTGAAAAAATGGCCGCGCGTACAGCTCAAAACGGAGAGTCTGCCGGACAAAGCCGCGAACACTAACCTGGCGTTTAAGACGCTGCCGGACCTGTCCGTTCAGGCGCAGCAAAAATCGCCGCTGGATAATCTGCGCAAGTTCCTCGAATCCTTTACCGGCCCGGTGATTTTCTCGGTCGAAAGTGAAGGCCGTCGCGAGGCGCTGGGCGAACTGCTGGCGCGCATCAAAGTGTCGCCAAAACGGATCCTGCGTCTCGACGAAGCTGCCGATAACGGCCGCTATCTGATGATTGGCTCTGCCGAGCACGGTTTTATCGATACCCTGAATAATCGGGCGTTGATCTGCGAAAGCGATCTCCTTGGCGAGCGCGTGGCGCGTCGTCGACAGGACAATCGTCGCACCATCAACCCGGACACGCTGATTCGCAACCTGGCCGAGCTGCACGTCGGCCAGCCGATTGTGCATCTCGAGCACGGCGTGGGGCGCTACGCGGGAATGACCACCCTCGAAGCGGGCGGGATCACTGCCGAATATCTGATGATCACCTATCTCGGTGACGCAAAACTCTATGTTCCGGTCTCCTCTCTGCATCTGATCAGCCGCTACGCCGGTGGCGCGGAAGAGAGTGCTCCGCTACATAAACTGGGCAGCGATGCCTGGACCCGCGCGCGGCAGAAAGCCGCCGAAAAAGTGCGTGATGTGGCGGCCGAGCTGCTGGATATTTACGCCCAGCGCGCAGCGAAATCCGGCTATGCCTTCAAACACGATAAAGACCAGTATCAGCTGTTCTGCGACAGCTTCCCGTTTGAAACCACGCCGGATCAGGCTCAGGCCATCAACGCTGTCTTAAGCGATATGTGTCAGCCACTGGCGATGGACCGTCTGGTGTGCGGCGACGTCGGCTTCGGCAAAACCGAAGTGGCGATGCGCGCGACCTTCCTCGCCGTCGAAAACAACAAACAGGTTGCTGTGCTGGTGCCCACCACGCTACTGGCGCAGCAGCACTACGACAACTTCCGCGACCGCTTTGCCAACTGGCCGGTGCGTATTGAGATGCTGTCGCGTTTTCGCAGCGCCAAAGAGCAGACGCAGATTCTGGAGCAGGCCAGCGAAGGTAAAATCGACATTCTGATCGGCACCCACAAACTGCTGCAAAGCGATGTGAAGTGGAAAGATTTGGGCCTGCTGATTGTCGATGAAGAGCACCGCTTCGGCGTGCGTCACAAAGAGCGCATTAAAGCGATGCGCGCGGATGTGGATATCCTGACCCTCACCGCGACCCCGATCCCGCGTACGCTGAATATGGCGATGAGCGGGATGCGCGATCTGTCGATCATTGCCACTCCACCGGCCCGTCGTCTGGCAGTGAAAACCTTTGTCCGTGAGTACGACAGCCTGGTGGTACGCGAGGCGATCCTGCGTGAAGTCCTGCGCGGCGGCCAGGTGTACTACCTCTATAACGACGTGGAAAATATCCAGAAAGCGGCGGATAAGCTGGCGGAACTGGTGCCGGAGGCGCGTATTGCCATCGGCCACGGCCAGATGCGCGAGCGCGAGCTGGAGCGGGTGATGAACGATTTCCATCACCAGCGTTTCAACGTGCTGGTCTGTACCACCATTATCGAAACCGGGATCGACATTCCGACGGCGAATACCATCATTATCGAACGGGCCGATCACTTTGGCCTGGCACAGCTCCACCAGCTGCGCGGTCGTGTCGGGCGTTCTCACCATCAGGCCTACGCCTGGCTGCTGACGCCACACCCGAAAGCGATGACCACTGACGCGCAAAAGCGTCTGGAAGCCATTGCTTCGCTGGAAGATCTGGGTGCAGGTTTTGCACTGGCGACCCACGATCTGGAGATTCGCGGCGCAGGCGAGCTGCTCGGCGAAGACCAGAGCGGATCGATGGAAACCATCGGGTTCTCGCTTTACATGGAGCTGCTGGAAAATGCCGTCGATGCGCTGAAAGAGGGACGCGAACCGTCGCTGGAAGATCTCACCAGCCAGCAAACGGAAGTGGAACTGCGGATGCCATCCCTGCTGCCGGACGATTTTATCCCGGACGTCAACACGCGGCTGTCATTCTACAAACGCATCGCCAGTGCTAAAAATGAGGCGGAGCTTGAGGAGATCAAAGTCGAGCTGATCGACCGTTTTGGCCTGCTGCCGGATGCAGCGCGCAATCTGCTGGATATCGCGCGCCTGCGCCAGCTGGCTCAGAAACTGGGCATTCGCAAGCTGGAAGGCAATGATAAAGGCGGTGTGATTGAGTTTGCCGAGAAGAACCACGTCGACCCAATGTGGCTCATCGGCCTGCTGCAGAAGCAACCGCAACACTTCCGCCTTGATGGCCCGACGCGTCTGAAGTTCATGCAAGAACTGAGCGACCGCAAAACGCGGATGGAATGGGTCCGTAACTTTATGCGCCAGCTCGAAGAGAACGCGGCGGCGTAACCCTGTGGCCGGGCGGCGATATCACCGCCCGGCCATTAATTTACAAACTCTTTGCACTTCTCCTGATTTCCCGACACGCCCCCTGGTCATAATCATCAATTAACTTTTGAATAACAATAACCTTAGTATTTCCATGGAATTGAGTGATGATGACTCTGCGTTTTACTCGCTGGATAACCCTGATTGCCCTCGCGGCGACCGTCGCCCTCGCCCTGCCCGCGCGTGCGAATACCTGGCCGCTGCCCCCTGCCGGAAGTCGTCTGGTGGGCGAAAACCGTTTTCACGTCGTAGAAAATGACGGCGGTTCGCTGGAGGCGATAGCCAAAAAATATAACGTCGGTTTTCTGGCGTTACTGCAGGCTAACCCGGGCGTTGATCCCTACGTGCCACGCCCTGGCAGCGTGCTGACTATCCCGTTGCAAACCCTGTTACCTGACGCGCCGCGCGAAGGTTTGGTGATTAACCTCGCCGAACTGCGCCTCTACTATTACCCGCCGGGTAAAAACGAGGTGACGGTCTACCCTATCGGAATTGGTCAGTTGGGCGGCGACACCTTAACGCCGACCATGGTGACCACCGTTTCGGATAAACGCGCCAACCCAACCTGGACGCCGACGGCCAATATCCGCGCGCGCTATAAAGCCCAGGGCATTGATCTGCCCGCTGTGGTTCCGGCAGGTCCGGATAACCCAATGGGCCATCACGCGATTCGCCTCGCGGCCTACGGCGGCGTCTATTTGCTGCATGGAACCAACGCGGACTTTGGCATCGGCATGCGCGTCAGCTCAGGCTGCATTCGCCTGCGCGACGGCGATATTGAGACGCTCTTCCGCGTGATTACCCCAGGCACGAAGGTCAATATCATCAATACGCCGATAAAAGTGTCGGAAGAGCCGGGCGGGAAACGTCTGGTGGAGGTCCACCAGCCGCTGTCGAAAAACATTGGCGACGATCCGCAAACGCTGCCGATTGTCCTGAACGCAGCGATGCAAAACTTCAAAGCGCGCGCGGACAGCGCGGTGATGGAAAAAGCGATGGACGTGCGCTCGGGTATGCCGGTGGATGTGACGCCGCATCACGACGTGGCTCAGCAAGCGCTTTAAAGCACAAGAGACAAAAAAGGCCCTGCGAAATCGCAGGGCCTTTTTTTTAGCAGTGGCTTTATGAGGGTTAAGCCAGGCTTATTTGTAGATAACCGCAGTACCGTGCAGGGTGTTCGGACCGGTCACAGAGGTGATGCGGAAAGATTTCGCGCCCATGGCGTCGGCTTTCTGCGCTAACTGATCTTCCAGTGAACTCAGGTTGGTCCCTGCGTTGGCAGAGATGGTGCCCACTTTCTGCTGGTCAGCAGGGGTGGATTGCACTTCGACAGCCGCGAAGCTGGCAAATGACAGAGAACTCAGTACAGCAGCAGCGATGAGGGTATTGATGGTTTTCATGATAATTAGCCTTTAACAGATGAATTTGGGAGGTCGTTAGTTATTTACTTAACGATCGATAGGTAAATGATAGTTGTGATCCAGGTCACACGTCAACATAATTTTATAACGACCATTAAATTAATTTTAAACCTCTTATTTTTCATACCCATATGATTAATTTATTTTTGTGAAATGAGTGCTGGTCGGCGCAGGCTATTATTTTTATAATGATCATTCAACAAACCAACAAAGGTACAACGGCACATGACAACCGACGTCACGAGTTGCGCAAAAAAAAGCCGTGGCCGACCGAAAGTGTTCGACAGGGATGCGGCGCTCGATAAGGCCATGACACTCTTCTGGCAGCATGGGTATGAAGCCACCTCGCTCTCCGACCTGGTCGAAGCCACAGGTGCGAAAGCCCCCACGCTGTATGCAGAATTCACCAATAAAGAAGGCCTGTTCCGCGCAGTGCTGGATCGCTATATCGCGCGCTTTGCGGCCAAACATGAAGCTCAGCTGTTCTGCGAAGAGAAAACCGTTGAACAGGCTTTGCAGGATTATTTCGCGGCTATCTCCGCCTGCTTTACCAGCAAAGACACGCCTGCGGGCTGCTTTATGATTAACACCTCCGCCACGCTTGCCGCCGCGTCGAAAGACATTGCGAATACCGTGAAATCGCGCCACGCCATGCAGGAAGAGACTCTGGGCGCTTTTTTAAGCCAACGCCAAAAGCGGGGTGAAATTCCGGCGCACTGCGATACCGTGGAACTGACGCAATTTTTAAGCTGCGTCCTGCAGGGGATGTCCATCAGCGCGCGTGAAGGCGCAAGCCTTGAAAAGCTGCAAAGCATTTCTCGCACCACGCTGCGCCTGTGGCCTGAACTGCTGAAACTCTGATTGTCAGGGCGGGCAACCGCCCTTTTCTTTTTCCTTCCCCCTCTCGTTTTCACGTTCGCGCCTGTAAACCCTCTTATTTCAGCGGGTTGATAATGAGACTCTTTATCGGCAAAATTCGCGTTTACATTTGTTTCACAATGTTTCCATTGTGTGATTTGACCTGCCGATAACAAAGAGCAAAAGCTCAACAAGGAATGATGATGAAAAAGAGCCTCTGGGTGCTCAACCCTGTCCTGCTGGCCATCGCGATGCCGCTGTATGCAGAACAAAAGAGCGAAGAAAATCTGGTTGTCAGCGCCAACCGCAGCCACCGCACCGTCGCCGAAATGGCGCAGACCACGTGGATCATTGAAGGTCAGGAGATTGAACAGCAGGTTCAGGGCGGGAAAGAGTTTAAAGATATTCTCGGCCAGTTGATCCCAGGGATGGATGTCAGCAGCCAGGGGCGCACCAACTATGGCATGAACATGCGTGGTCGCGCGATCGTCGTGCTGATTGACGGCGTACGGCTGAACTCCTCGCGAACCGACAGCCGCCAGCTCGATTCCATTGATCCGTTCAATATTGAGCATATCGAAGTCATCTCCGGCTCGACGTCACTCTACGGCGGCGGCAGTACCGGCGGGCTGATCAATATCGTCACCAAAAAAGGCCAGCCGGAGACCCAGGTTGATCTGGAACTGGGCGGAAAAAGCGGCTTTAACAACAGTGACGATCGCGACGAGCGCGTGGCGGCGGCCGTCAGCGGCGGCAATGATAACGCCTCGGGCCGTCTGTCTGTGGCGTATCAGCGCTTCGGCGGCTGGTACGATGGCAATGGCGATGCGCTGACCTTCGACAACACCCAGACGGGTTTGCAGCACTCCGATCGTCTGGATGTGATGGGAACCGGCACCATTGAAATTGACGAGACCCGTCAGCTGCAGCTGGTGACCCAGTATTACAAAAGCCAGGGCGACGACGATTACGGGCTTTATCTGGACAAGAACATGAGCGCCGTCACCGGGAACGGCACGGCCCGCACGTCCAAAGGCTTTAGCTCAGATCGTATTCCTGGCACCGAGCGTCATCTCATCAGCCTGCAATATTCCGATACGGATTTCTGGGGCCAGGAGCTGGTCGGGCAGATCTATTATCGCGACGAATCCCTGCGTTTTTACCCGTTCCCGACGGTGGCCAAAGGTGACATTACCAGTTTCTCCGCCTCCGAGCAGAACACGGATCAGTACGGCGCGAAGCTGACCTTAAACAGCACTCCGCTTGACGGCTGGCAGCTCACCTGGGGTATTGATGCCGACCATGAAACCTTCGATTCCAACCAGATGTTCTTCGACCTCGCCGATTCCGTCCCTTCCGGCGGGATGAATAATCAGTCGGCCTACAGCACCGGGCGCTATCCGGGCTACAGCATCACCAATTTTGCTCCGTTCCTGCAAAACAGCTATGACATCAACGAGGTGTTTACCCTCAGCGGCGGCGTGCGCTATCAGTGGACGGAAAACCGCGTCGATGATTTCATCGGCTATACACAGCAGCAGACCATTGCCAAAGGCGGCGCGCGCTCTGCGGATGCCATCCCGGGCGGGAAAACGGATTACGATAATTTCCTGTTTAACGCCGGGATCCTGGCACACCTGACCGAGCGTCAGCAGGTCTGGTTTAACTTCTCTCAGGGCGTGGAACTGCCGGATCCGGGAAAATATTACGGTAACGGCAGCTATAGCAAACCTGATGCCCAGGGCCATCTGGCGCTGCTGAAAAGCGTTAACCCGAACGATGCGAAGCTTGAAGGGATTAAGGTCGACTCCTACGAGCTGGGCTGGCGTTTTACGGGCGATCAGCTGCGCACACAGATTGCGGCCTATTACTCCTTGTCGGATAAATCCATTGATATCAACCGCGCCGACATGACTATCGACGTGAATCCGCAGAAGCGGCGCATCTACGGTGTGGAAGGCGCAGTGGATTACTTTATTCCTGAGAGCGACTGGAGCCTCGGCGGGAATGTTAACGTTCTGAAGTCAGAGATTAAAACCAACGGTTCCTGGGAAAAATGGGATGTGACTCAGGCGTCGCCATCCAAAGCGACGGCCTACGTCGGCTTGGCACCGGAGCCGTGGGCGCTGCGCCTGCAAACGCAGCAAGCCTTTGATCTGAGCGATGCGGCGGGCAATAAGCTGAACGGTTATAACACCGTTGATTTCATCGGCAGCTACCAGCTTCCGCTCGGTAAACTGTCGTTTAGCGTCGAAAACCTGCTGGATAAAGAGTACACCACCGTCTGGGGACAGCGCGCTCCGCTGCTCTACAGCCCAACCTACGGGAATGCGGCGCTGTACGAGTATAAAGGCCGTGGACGCACCTTCGGTCTGAACTACGCCCTGACCTTCTGACAGGTAAAAAAAAGGCTCCTCAGCCTGAGCGTTTGAGGAGCCAAATTAATAATACCGCTTTTTTTACACCTTGTTATTCAGAACCAGCTGACCGTTACTGTCGAGTGGGATCTGCGTGCCAGGATCTTTATCCATGCGGATTTTCCCCTGCTGATCGCCAATCTTGTAGGTCACATCGTAGCCAAGCATTTTTTCTGATTTGTCGTACACCGTTTTACAACGCTGCTGCGTCGTGGTGTAGGTGTCGTTGTCCTGCATCGCGCCCTGAACCTGGTGACCGGCATAGCCGCCACCCAGTGCGCCGACGACGGTCGCGACATCTTTCCCGCGTCCCCCACCGAACTGATGACCAATCACACCACCCGCAACCGCACCCAGCACTGAGCCTGCGATACGGTTTTCATCCTGTACCGGACGACGGTGAGTCACCGCCACGTTGCGGCACTCCTGACGAGGGGTTTTCACCGACTCGGTAATCGGGGTGGCAGAAACAACCTGAGCATACTGCGGGCCGCGTTCGAACACGTTCAGACTGGCCACTGCTGCCACGCCCAGCGCTGCAGCCACGCCAATCCCTATACCCGCCAACATAGATTTATTCACGGGGCTTCCTCCTTTGTTGCTATTGGTAACAATTTTGCAGTCGAAGAGTGTGTTCGCCAATCGGAATAACGCTCAAAAAGAGAGAGGTAAAATGAAAAGGGGCTCGTTTCAGAGAACTCTTAAGTACTCTGACGAAGATTGTCAGCAGGAAATGCTAAAAAGTCCCTCCGGGAGCCGGAGGGACTGAAAGATTAGTGCAGTTTGAGGCGAGGACGGATCACGCGGTTGATACTGCCTACCAGCATCATTAGCCCGGTCTTGAAGTAACCGTGCAGCGCGACCTGATGCATACGGTACAGCGAGATGTAAACGAAGCGCGCGATACGCCCTTCAACCATCATCGAGCCGCGCATCAGGTTACCCATCAGACTGCCCACGGTGGAGAAGTTAGACAGGGAGACCAGCGAGCCATGGTCTTTATAGACGTAGGACTTCATCGCTTTGCCTTTGGTCTGCGCCAGAATGTTGTGCAGCGCCAGGCTTGCCATCTGGTGCGCGGCCTGCGCGCGCGGCGGCACGAATCCACCTTCAGGACGTGCGCAGGAGGCGCAGTCGCCGATGGCGAAGATGTCCGGATCGCGTGTGGTCTGAAGCGTCGGCTCCACTACCAGCTGGTTGATACGGTTGGTTTCCAGCCCGCCAATCTCTTTCATGAAATCAGGTGCTTTAATACCCGCCGCCCAGACCATCAGATCGGCCTGAATATACTCGCCGTCTTTGGTGTGCAGGCCGCCGGTATCGGCGCTGGTGACCATAGTTTGCGTCAGAACGCGCACGCCCATTTTGGTCAGCTCGTTATGCGCCGCGCCAGAAATACGGGGTGGCAGCGCAGGCAGAATGCGTTCACCCGCTTCGACCAGCGTCACGTTCAGCGCTTCGTTGGTCAGCCCTTTGTAACCGTAGCTGTGCAGCTGTTTCACCGCATTGTGCAGTTCCGCTGAAAGCTCAACGCCCGTCGCCCCGCCGCCGACAATCGCGATGTTCACTTTGCCGCTCGCACCGAGGTTGTTGGAGTATTTCAGGAACAGGTTCAGCATTTCCTGATGGAAACGACGTGCCTGATGCGGGTTATCCAGGAAGATGCAGTTTTCTTTCACGCCTGGCGTGTTGAAGTCGTTCGAGGTGCTTCCCAGCGCCATCACCAGCGTGTCGTACGGCAGCTTGCGCTCAGGCACCAGCAGCTCGCCTTTCTCGTCACGCAGCTCGGCCAGGGTGATGGTTTTGCTTTCGCGGTTGATATCCATCACGGAGCCCAGCTGGAACTGGAAATCGTGATTACGCGCATGCGCCAGATAGCTCAGGGCATCAACACCTTCGTCCAGTGAACCGGTGGCCACTTCATGCAGCAGCGGTTTCCACAGATGGCTGTGGTTACGATCGACCAGCGTAATTTTGGCTTTTTTGCCACGGCCCAGCTTTTTGCCGAGTTGCGTAGCCAGCTCCAGCCCACCTGCGCCGCCGCCTACAATTACTATCTTTTTCAATGGCGTAGTCAATGTGACCCCCTCAAATTATTAACCAATTGTTAATTAAAAGTTATGATAATAACCCTTAATTAACAACAGGTTACAGCACTGAAACCATTCAGGTGCATTGAGAATAACACGCCAGGCGCATTGGTCATACCAAAATTGATATGAATCAAGTTTTGATGATTTAAATTTGTACAATTGTAGCAAAAGACAAAGCCCGGCTCGCTTGCGCGGCCGGGCCTGGAGTCGTTCAGAGGGGGTTTAACCCAGGGTCTTGAAAGCTTTGATGCGCTGAAGATGCGGGGAGATATTTTTGAATTTGTGGGTCTGTTCTTCGTCCCAGACAATTTCATAATAGTGGTGCAGCAGCTCCGCCGCACGCTGGTTATCCAGCGCCTCGTCGTTGCGAGAGAGGATCGCCATGCAGCGGTCGCGGTTCTTCTCGCGGAAGTTACTGACGCATTTGGTGGCGATATCCACGTACTCTTCCGGGCGGTCGATCTTGCCTTCCATGTTCTCGTTAGGGAACAAATTCGGATTGAACACCACCTGGCGAATATCGCAGAGAAAGCCGATCCGCTCTGCCCAGTAGCCTCCGAGGCCCACACCGCAAATCAGCGGGCGATCGTCGACGTTGAGTTGCAGCATCTTGTCCACTTCTTTGAGCAGATGCGCCATATCGTGTTTCGGATGGCGCGTGCTGTAGCTAATCAGCCGCACGTCCGGGTCGATGAACTGCAGTTGCAGCACTTTCTCATGATTACCAGGACTGTTCGAATCAAAACCGTGCAAATAAATGATCATTGTTTCCTCACCACACGACGCCTTCCAGGAGGGGTTTATTGACCTGCTTTGTGTGCCTGCCAGCGCTCATTGAGTGCTTCAAGCTCAGCGTTCACCGTCTTCCAGCGAGCCGAGCTCATCAGCTCCTGACGGCTAAATGAACCTTTATGATACAATTGTGTAACACGTTCAGCATTGATCGGCGACAGGTTATCTAACACGCTAACCGCCCCTTTACGATTATTGCAGACCAGGATCATATCGCAACCCGCATCCAGAGACGCCTGACCGCGCTCGGCATAGCTGCCCATAATCGCAGCGCCTTCCATCGACAGATCGTCGGAGAAGATCACGCCGTTAAAGCCCAGCTCCTGACGTAACACGGTTTTCAGCCAGTGCGCAGAGCCGCTGGCCGGGCGCGGATCGACGTCGCTGTAAATCACATGCGCGGGCATGATGGCGTCGAGTTTGTTGTCAGTAATGAGCGAACGGAAAACGGACATATCTTTGGCGCGGATTTCCGCCTCAGGGCGCGGGTCGCGCGGTGTCTCTTTGTGGGAATCCGCCGTCACAGCGCCGTGCCCCGGGAAGTGTTTCCCGGTGGTTTTCATACCGGCGTCGTGCATTCCGTCGATAAAACGCGTTGCCATCGCCAGGGCGATCTGCGGATCTTCATGGTAAGAACGCTCGCCAATCGCCGCGCTGATGTGCCCGACATCCAGCACCGGCGCAAAGCTGATATCAATATCCATGGCGATCATTTCGCTCGCCATCAGCCAGCCTGCATCCTGCGCCAGCTTGCCGCCCTGCTCCGTTCCCAGCAGTGCAGCAAAAGATTGCGCCGCCGGCAGACGGGTAAAGCCCTCGCGAAAACGCTGGACGCGTCCGCCTTCCTGATCGACCGCCACCACCAGATGGTTACGGGACGCCGCACGGATCTGACGCACCAGCTCGCGCAGCTGCGCGGGATCGTGATAGTTGCGGGTAAACAGAATGAGCCCACCCACCAGCGGATGCGCCAGTATATCGCGCTCTTCCGCATCCAGTTCATACCCTTCGACATCCAACATTACTGGACCCACACGAACCTCTCTTATCCTTTAGTTTGTAACTGACGCCAGACGTCATCTGCCAGCGCGATAAATTGTTTGTCAGCCGATTGCTGAAAGCGTAATTCGAACCATCCGGCCATCATCATCAGTACCCAGGGCCGCCAGCGCTGCACCTGCTTTTTCAGTTGATGCGCATCGATGTTCGCCGTTTTGGCGTAGACATCGATAAACTCCTGGCGGGCGTTTTCCGTCGGCATCCATATGGACGCCAGCTCAAGCCCTACGTCGCCATCACCGGCATATTCCCAGTCGATCAGCCGCTCGCCTGCCGGCGTATGCACAATGTTTCCGGCATGAACGTCCATATGCAGCGGCACAAGCCGCAGGGGCTGCGGTTCGCCGCGCTGACGCAGACGTTTTAGCGTAGCCAGCCAGAACGGCGTGCGTCTGGCAGGATCGGCCCCTTGCCAGTAGGCATCGAGCAGCGGTAACAGGGTAATTCGCCAGCCCAGACGGGATTGCCGATGCAGATAATACAGCATGCCTGCGAGGGTTTGGGTATCAGGAAGCTCGCTTTTGATCTCGCCCACAAGATACTCCACCGCCATCCAGTCGCGATGAAAGCAGTGCGGCTTTGGCACCAGATCGGCAGGCAGACGGCATAAAGCGTGGTACTGACGGCGAAAACAGAAAGCAGGCCCGCTCGCATCGTGGCGCAGACGCAACACCAGACGGTGCTCGCCCTGTTCAATAATGCAACTCGCGCCGCTAAACCCGGCGTGGGTTTGCGGCGCGACAAGGCGATACTGAGGGAAGTAGCGCGAAACGATTGTTTCGCGCGTGACGTTATTGTTGTGTAACGGCACCTTTACCTGACCAGATAATCTCACCCGTTTGAACCAGCATCAGCTGCATTTGCAGGGCTGGCGTATTGACGTTGCCGGTGGCGTTGGAATAGAGCACATACTGCGCGCCAACGTTACGGGCGATACCAATCGCTTTGCTGCGCGAGCCCAGACTGTCCTGCGGTGACAGGCCCAGTTGCTGCTTCGCAACCGACAGTTGCTGCACGGAGACCAGTGTAAACTTGCCGTTATTCGCCAGCGCATTGCGCAGGGTTTCGGTAGCTTCACCGGCATTCAGCGAACCGTTGGTGCGGTTGTTCACGCTGTCCACCAGCAGCACGCTGCCTGCGGTAACACCCTGTGCTTGCAGCATTTTGCCGACCATCGGCTGCATCGCGCCGTTCCAGTCATAGTGGCGAACGCGTGGCGCAGGCTGCGAGGTTTGATCCGGATGTTCAATCGGCCCTGGCTGTTCAGGAATGGTTGGCACGGACGGCACCGTTGGAACCGGCTCCGTCGGGGTCACTGGCTGTTCAGTGCCCGGTTTGGCCTCATCAACGGGCGCGGGTTGCTGTTCCGTACGGGTGATACATCCCGACAGGAAGAGCGCAAAAGCGGTAACGAGCGCGTAACGGCCCAAATTCTTAATCAAGGTTCACCCCTTACAAATAAAGATAAAGTCTGACCTTATGCGCACCCAGATAATTAGCGCTGCCATAAAGCGTGACCGACGAATTCGCCGGAATAACGACGCTGCGCGGCGCTTCAAGTGGATGCATCTCGAGGCCTCTTACGTCATACCAGTAAAATCGATAGTGGACGGTGACAGGCTCATGTCGTTCGTTATAGAGCGTAGAGGACGCCGACGGCTGAATTTCACTGACCGTCAGCGACGGTGCTTCTGCGGTGATGCCCGCCGCCAGTACCGACGACTCCATCACCAGCGTCTGTTCGTCGCTGACCGGGATCGCGGGACGCGAGCTACAGCCCGCCATTACCATCGCCAGGAGCAGAACAGCGATACGCCCTCTTTGCATATTAAAGACCTTTATGCGCCAGCATCGGACCCAGCGGACGACCGCCCAGTAGATGCATATGAATATGATAAACTTCCTGCCCACCATGACGATTGCAGTTCATGATCAGACGGTATCCGTCTTCGGCAATCCCTTCCTGCTCAGCAATTTTCGCTGCTACCGTCAGCATACGGCCTAATGCCACTTCATGCTCAGTTTTCACGTCATTAACGGTCGGAATCAGAATATTGGGGATAATAAGGATGTGTGTCGGAGCCTGAGGCGAAATGTCGCGGAAAGCAGTGACCAGTTCATCCTGATACACGATATCCGACGGGATTTCACGGCGGATAATTTTACTGAAAATGGTTTCTTCAGCCATGACGTTTTCCTTTTTGGTTTAATCTGGCGTGGCGTGACCGGCAAAGGCTGACATACGGCAATTGCCCGTGACACAACACAAGAGTATGAGCGAGTTTCTCCTGTCCTTTCAACCTTATCCCGTTATTTCTTTCTTTAACGTCCAATGGATGGTCGCTGATTGACCATTCCCCCCCCGGAATGAACTGAAACATAATTTCAGTGGCAATGGTTACATCTGTTTACACGGTTAAATCAAATGCGTATATTTCGCATTTGCATTTTCATGCGCATTTTCAACATAGAAATGACCTCCGACCGTTATCGGGACTGGGGCAAAAAATTACCATTCACTCAGAAAGGGTTTGATAATGTCTTTCATTAATCACACCAGGGATGGGCAACGTCAGTCTGTCGCAACACCTTCGTTGCTGGCAGCCTGTATTGCTATGGCATTGATGCCGACCGCAAGTTTCGCTGAAACGAATCCAGAAGATACCGTTGTCGTTGACGGGGCTGATAACGCGCAAGACCAGAATAGCGCGCAGGATAAGGATTACAGCGTCAAAACCACCACGACCGGCACCAAATTACTGCTGGTTCCGCGTGATATTCCCCAGTCGGTCAGCGTCATGAGCCAGCAGCGTATGCAGGATCAGGAGCTGAACACCATTGGCGCGGTGCTGGATAATACCGTCGGTGTGAGTGCGTCTCGCATCGATACCAGCCGTACCAACTTCTATTCTCGCGGTTTCTTCATCAGCAACTTTGCCTATGAAGATATGCCCACTTTCCTCGATAACCGCTGGAATTTTGGTGATACCGCAGGCGACACGGCCATTTTCGACAAAATCGAAGTGGTGCGCGGCGCAGCCGGCCTGATGAGCGGAACGGGTAACCCATCCGCCTACGTCAATATGGTGCGTAAACACGCCGACAGCAAAGAGTTCAAAGGCAACGTCTCCGCCACCTACGGCAGCTGGGACAAACAGCGTTACGTGATGGATCTGCAGGCGCCGCTGACGGAATCCGGCAATGTGCGCGGGCGCGTGATCGCCGGTTACGAAGACCGCGACTCCTGGGTTGAACGTAACCATTACCGTAAGAAATTTGTCTCAGGGATCCTCGACGCAGACATTACGGACTCCACTACCCTCTCCCTGGGCTATGACTACCAGGAGAGCGAAGAGGACAGCCCGACCTGGGGCGGTTTCCCGTCCATGTTCAGCGATGGCAGCAAAACCGATTTCCGCCGCGGCTTTAACACGGCGGCCGACTGGACTTACTCCAACAACGACTCTACCAAGGTCTTCGCTAACCTGACGCAGCGCTTTGATAACGGCTGGGAAGCCAAAGTTAACGCCATGCATGCGGAAACCAATTTTGACAGCAAGCTGATGTACATCGACGGTTATCCGGATAAAACAACCGGTCTGTACGATGCCTCCAGCTGGTACGGTGCCTGGGGCGGCTGGAACCGGGGCGAACGTAAACAGGACTCTGTGGATGCGTTTGTGCGCGGCGGCTATGAGCTGCTGGGCCGTCAGCACGAAGTCATGTTTGGCGGCAGCTACAGCCGTCAGCGCAATAACTATGACAACTCCTATCCGGTTAACGATAACTATGGCCTGATGGATGTCGGCAGCATTTACGATTACAACGGCAAACTGGCTGACCCGAGCTGGTCCGGCTTCTCGCTCTATCAGCGCGATGTCATCCGCCAGAAATCAGTCTATGGCGCCACCCGCCTGTCACTGGCCGATCCGCTGCACCTGATCCTCGGCGCGCGTTACACCGAGTGGAGCGCGAAGTACAATCTGGAGCGTCAACCGAACGAAATCCGCAACGCGAAGTTCGATGACGTCACACCATACGCGGGCCTGATCTATGACATCGATGATACCTGGTCGGTCTACGGGAGCTATACCTCTATCTTCCAGCCTACGGGCCAGCGCGATATCAACAGCAAGTTTATCGATCCGACCACCGGTAAGAGCTATGAAGCCGGTGTGAAAGGCGACTGGTTCAACACCCGTCTGACCGCGACGGTTGCTGTCTTCCGTATCGAGCAGGACAACGTGGCCGTTAACACCGGAACGACCATCCCAGGCTCCGGCGGCCAGTCGGCGTATAAATCTGTAGATGGTACCGTCAGTAAAGGTATCGAATTCGAACTGAACGGCGCGTTGACCGATAACTGGCAGCTGACCTTCGGTGGAAGCCGGTACATTGCTGATGATGAGAATGGCGCCGCAGTAAACCCAGGCCAGCCGCGTACGTCACTGAAACTGTTTACGCGTTACCAGCTGCCCATGTTGCCTGAGCTGACCGTGGGCGGTGGCGCTCGCTGGCAGAACAAAACCTGGCAGGATATCGATAACGGCCCGAACGGCGTGAAGCAGATTACTCAGGACGGCTATACCGTGGTTGATCTCTTTACCCGCTATCAGGTCACCAAAAACTTCTCGGTTCAGGGCAACCTGAACAACGTGTTTGATGAAGAGTATTACGATTACCTGGGCACTTACGGTGTCTATGGCGCACCACGTAACTTCTCTGTGAGCGGAAGCTACAGTTTCTAAGTTCGCCGTGATTTTGCCGTGAATACGAAGGGAGCCGAAAGGCTCCCTTTTTTTATTCGGATAAACGTTGGGTGGTGCTTACTCTTACCCGATCTACACATCCCTTACGCCCGGTAAACGCAACGCCAGTGAGCGTAGGCTGGCCAATAAAAAAGGCAGCCATTCGGCTGCCTTAGTCTCCCCAGGTCACAACTTAGTTGCTGCGGATGTATTCATCCATTTCGGTTTTCAGGTTATCGGATTTAGTCCCGAAGATTGCCTGAACACCCGAACCTGCAACAACAACGCCCGCTGCGCCCAGTTTTTTCAGACCCTGCTGGTCAACTTTAGCCACGTCAGCAACGCTCACACGCAGACGAGTGATACACGCGTCCAGGTTAGTGATGTTTTCTTTGCCGCCGAATGCTGCAATCAGAGCAGGAGCCATTTCGCTGGTAGAGGTCGCTTTCGCATCGTCAGTAGAATCTTCACGACCTGGCGTTTTCAGGTCCAGTGCTTTGATCAGCACGCGGAAGATGGTGTAGTACGCCACCGCGTAGCACGCACCAACGATTGGGAACAGCCACAGTTTGCTGCTGTTACCGGACAGAACGATAAAGTCGATCAGACCGTGCGAGAAGGATGTACCGTCACGCATACCCAGCAGGATACAGATTGGGAATGCCAGGCCTGCCAGAATCGCGTGGATAACGTACAGGATCGGCGCAACGAACATGAAGGAGAACTCGATCGGCTCGGTGATACCGGTCAGGAACGAGGTCAGCGCTGCGGAGATCATGATACCGCCCACTTTTGCACGGTTCTCTGGTTTAGCAGAGTGCCAGATAGCAATCGCAGCAGCCGGCAGACCGTACATTTTGAACAGGAAGCCGCCAGACAGTTTGCCTGCAGTTGGGTCACCTGCCATGTAACGTGGGATATCACCGTGGAATACCTGACCTGCGGCGTTGGTGTATTCACCAATCTGCATCTGGAATGGAACGTTCCAGATGTGGTGCAGACCAAATGGTACCAGGCAGCGCTCAACGAAACCGTAGATACCGAACGCGACAACCGGGTTCTGGTAGGCAGCCCACTGAGAGAAGGTCTGGATAGCCGTACCAATCGGAGGCCAGATGAAGGACAGCACAACGCCCATGAAGATCGCAGCCAGACCAGAGATGATCGGTACGAAGCGCTTGCCCGCGAAGAAGCCCAGATACTCAGGCAGCTTGATGCGATAGAAGCGGTTAAACATGTAGGCTGCAATAGCACCGGAGATGATACCGCCGAGAACACCGGTATCCGCCAGGTGTTTCGCTGCGATCTCTTCAGCAGGTAAATGCAGAACCAGTGGCGCAACCACAGCCATGGTTTTCACCATGATGCCGTAAGCAACAACCGCAGCCAGAGCAGATACACCATCGTTATTGGTGAAGCCCAGAGCGACACCGATAGCGAAGATCAGCGGCATGTTAGCAAAAACAGAACCGCCTGCTTCGGCCATCACGTGTGAAACTACGGCTGGCAGCCAGCTGAAGTTTGCAGAACCGACGCCCAGCAGGATACCTGCGATAGGCAGTACGGATACTGGCAGCATCAGCGATTTACCGACCTTTTGCAGGTTAGCAAATGCATTCTTAAACATAATTGAGAGTGCTCCTGAGTATTTGTGCTTTTTTTACGCTTTCACGCATGGGCACGGGGGGAGAACCGCGCCGTGGACAGGACATCTAAGCGCCCTTTATTTATTACACAGAGTAAAATAAATCCCTGTGACTTTGTTTGACGGCTATCACGTTTCAGCCTAAGACGATCGAAAAACTTTCAGTAATTTACAAAAAGCATTTCCAGATATGTCTAAAAACACCGTCACCGCCCTAAATAAGGCGGTGAACTTTACTCGCTTTGTTTATTAATTACGAGCCTAAAAAAAACAGGTGTTTCAAACAGATTGCAGGCGGGCGGGGGCGATGTGGAACAAATTAGCGAAGTTTTCCGTGGTGGCACGTGCCAACGCTTCGAGGCTGACGCCCTTCAGGACGGCCATGTACTCGGCCACATCTCTCGTCATGGCTGGCTGGTTCTCTTTACCGCGATGCGGCACCGGTGCCAGATAAGGAGAATCTGTTTCCACCAGAATGCGGTCGAGAGGCACATAACGCGCGGCATCACGCAGTTGTTCAGCATTACGGAACGTCACGATCCCGGAAAACGAGATATAAAACCCTAAATCAAGCAGCTTGCCCGCTGTTTCTCTGTCTTCTGTGAAACAGTGTAGTACGCCACCGCAATCCGTCACCTTTTCTTCCTGCAGGATCGCCAGCGTATCGGCGCGTGCATCGCGGGTATGGACGATAACCGGCTTGTTCAGCTCGCGTCCGATGCGGATGTGGTTGCGAAAGGATGCCTGCTGGCGGGATTTCGTTTCCGGCGTGTAAAAATAGTCCAGCCCGGTTTCACCCATCGCGACCACGCCCTCTTCCGCTGCCATACGGCGCAGATCCTCTACGTTATACTCTTCATCCTGATTGAGCGGATGCACGCCACAGGAAAAGGCCACATTATCGCGCTCACCCACCAAATCGCGCATTGCGCGGTATCCCGGTAAAGTGGTGGCGACCGCCAGACAGAATTTCACATCGCGGGCGGCAGCTTTCGCCAGTACGTCGTCCACGTCTTTATGCAGTGATTGATAATCCAGGCCATCGAGATGGCAGTGTGAGTCGACTAAAAACATGATGTCTCTCTCAGAGATGGGAAGCAGGCAGCTGTGTGCCTGGTTGCAGGTAATGTTCCGTACGCAGTAACAGGTCCGTGAGTAACAGCTCGCGATTCACGCCGGTTACGGTTAAGAGTTGTTCGCGGCACACGCTGACGTCGTGGAAGATCGCACGCAGTATGGCCCCCGACAGCTGATTCGCCAGCGTATTGACCAGCGGCCAAACGTCGGTATTGCTCAGAAGCTGTGCGCCTTGCTGTAACTTGAGGGCGTCCAGTAGCAGGGATGCCAGCCACTGTAGCCGTGCGGGCGCGTGTTCGTGGTTCAGCGCGCCTAACAGACTTAGCCAGTCCCGGCTCTCCAGCGTGCCGCTCAGGGCATCGCAAAGCTGTACTCGCTGTGCCCAGGTCTCTTTTTGCAGCAGTTCGAGGGCGGCGGCAGGTGCGCCACTGCTCAGGCGCAGCGCGGTTAACGCTGCATCTTGTGACACCGTCACTTCCCGCTCAAGCCAGCTTAACGCCCATGATTCCTGGGGGGCGGCGAGGTGGTGAAGTCGGCAACGGCTGCGCAATGTGGCCAGTAATCGGCCCGGCTCACGGCAGGACATGAAGAACCAGGTGTTCACCGGCGGCTCTTCCAGCGTTTTGAGCAGCGCATTCGCGGCAGCTTCCGTCAGCAGCGCCGCATCCTTCAGCCAGACCACTTTCGCCCCGCCGAGACGGGCGTGCTCATACAGCTTTTCGCTGACTTCACGCACCGCATCAATCCCGAGCGAGCTTTTGCCCTTCTCCGGCTCCAGCGTGTAGTAGTCCGGGTGCGTCCCCGCCTGCATCAGCTGGCAGCCGCGGCATTTGCCACAGCTTTTACTGCCTTCCGGCTGCTGACACATCAGAAAACGCGTAATCGCATAAATCAGGGCGTCATCACCCATGCCGGGTAACGACTGAATCAGTAACGCATGATGCCCCCGACCGGACTGATAGCTGCTAATCAGCTGATCAAAGTGCGGACGCAGCCATGGGTACCATTTCATGCCTGCTGCTCCTGTACCCACGCAGTGACCGTTTCGCGGATCGAACGGGTGACATCCTCAAGGGATTGCGTCGCATCAATGGTACGAATCGAGCTGTCCTGCGCGGCCAGTTCGAGATAGCGCGCACGGGTGCGGTTAAAGAAATCCAGCGACTCTTGCTCAATACGATCCAGCTCACCGCGCGCGCGGGCGCGTTTCAGGCCCACGGCCGGGGTGACGTCCAGATACAACGTCAGATTGGGGCGGAAATCGCCCAGCACGGCATCGCGCAGCGTTGCAAGCATGGCCTGATCGATACCGCGTCCACCGCCCTGATAGGCCTGGGTTGAGAGATCGTGACGATCACCAATTACCCAGCGCCCTTCTGCCAGCGCCGGTTTGATCACCGTTTCGACCAGTTGCACGCGGGCGGCGTAAAACATCAGCACTTCGGCTTTATCGCAAATCACTTCGTCCCCGACGGATTTGATGTCCAGCACCAGGCTTCTCAGCTTCTCGGCAAGCACAGTCCCGCCCGGCTCGCGGGTGAAAACCATCTCCCCGATGCCCAGCTCTTTCAGTGTGTCGACCACCACGTTACGTGCGGTGGTTTTCCCGGCGCCTTCCAGCCCCTCTATGACGATGTAATTACTGCGCATTTTTTTCCTTAAGTGCCTTCAGATAGTCCTGAACAGAGCGATTATGGCTGGCAAGGTTGGTGTTAAAGGTATGTCCCCCTTTTCCGTCAGCCACAAAATAGAGATACGGTGTGTGTGCCGGATGTGCGGCGGCATCAAGTGATGCCTGGCTCGGCGTCGCGATTGGGCCTGGCGGCAAACCGCTAATCACGTAGGTATTATACGCCGTTGGCGTTTCCAGATCCTTACGGCTTATCTTCCCGGCGTAGTTCTCACCCATTCCGTAAATCACCGTCGGGTCCGTTTGCAGCCGCATGCCGATACGCATACGATTGATAAAGACCGATGCCACCTGATCGCGCTCGCTGGCGACGGCCGTCTCTTTTTCGACAATCGAGGCCATGGTGACAAACTGATTTTGATCTTTATACGGCAGACCTTCCGCGCGCCCTTCCCACGCTTTCTCAACGGCGGTAACCATTTTTTTGTGTGCGCGCTTGAGAATGGCGACGTCCGTAGTGCCTGCGGTATACATCCAGGTATCAGGCCAGAACCAGCCCTCCACCCACTCGGGGTGCTCGAGCTTCAGCACCTCGGCGACGGTCGCGTACTGGTCATCTTTCAGCGTATGGCTGATGTAGGGCGCATCGCGCAGCTGTTTGAGGTAGTCGCTCAGGCGCATGCCTTCGACGAATCGCAGCGGGAATTGCGCCTCTTTGCCGCTTTCCAGCAGTTCAAGCATTTCACGCACCGTCATGCCCGGCGTAAAGCGATAGGTCCCCGCTTTAAAATGCGAAAGCTCCGGCTCAAGACGCAGCAGCCACTCGAATACTCGTGGGCGGTTAATGATTTTATCGCCGTAAAGCTGATCGCCCAGCGCCAGGCGCCCGGTACCTGCTTTCAGCGTGAATACGGTCTCTTCTTTAATCAGAATGTGACTGTTCGCCATCTGACGAACTTTCCAGACTCCCACGCCGCCAGCGATAGCCATTACGACGATAAGGAGGAGGACAAAGCGCAACATTTTTTTCATGACTATCTTGTTTGCTCACACAGTGGGGCTAAAAACGAGTACAACTCACGCGACGACCATTGCTTCTGGGCATAAGCTCGAACCGGCACGACGGGCATTAACGCATTGCAGATGACGACCTCATCGGCATCCCGCAGTGCCTCTTCGCCTGCGTGAACTTCGACAACGCGAAAACCGGAGTGTGCCAGATGCTGCAAACAAAACTGTCGCATGATGCCATTCACACCGGCCTGATCCATCTTTGGCGTGAATACGTCATTACCCTGTCGCCACAGTAAATTGGCCGCACAGCATTCCGTAATGAGACCTTCGCTGTCAAGAACCAGCGCCTCATCGGCGTCTGACTGTTCAAGATGAGCGCGGATCAGCACCTGCTCAAGTCGGTTGAGATGTTTTATCCCTGCAAGCGAGGGGTTACGGCCCAGGCGAACCGGGCTGAGCGCCAGGCTGATGCCGTCGCGACGCCATATGTCGTAGTGCGCGGGATAAGTTGAAACAGAGAGGATTCGAGTGGGATTCAGGCAACTTGCCCCGCTGTAGCCGCGTCCGCCCGCCCCCCGGCTGATAATGACTTTCAGCACACCACGAGGGTTGCCTTTAGCCAGGTCGATCATTTCACGCTGAAGCTCTGCCCAGTGAGTGAACGGGATCAGCAACTTTTCGCAGGCCATTTGCAGACGCTGAAGATGTGCGGCGAGCAGACAGACCTCGCCTTCAGTAATGCGTGCCGTAGTGAAGCAGCCATCGCCAAACTGGGTCGCCCTGTCGCTCGCGGGAAGATAATCCTGCTGCTGGCCATTGATTAAGAACATGAAGGCTCCTTTTTCGTGACCCAATAGTTTGGCAGGATGAATAATGCAGGACAAGGGAAGAAAACCGAATAAAAAAGGCCCGACAAGCGGACCTTTTCATTTATCGCAACCGGGCAGCGGAACTTAGATCTTTTTGAAGATCAGAGAACCGTTGGTGCCACCGAAGCCGAAGGAGTTACACAGCGTGTACTCCAGACCGCTAACCTGGCGCGCTTCGTGTGGAACGAAGTCCAGATCGCAACCATCATCCGGGTTATCCAGGTTGATGGTCGGCGGAACAGCCTGATCGCGCAGGGCCAGGATGGAGTAGATGGACTCTACTGCACCTGCAGCACCCAGCAGGTGGCCGGTCATGGATTTGGTGGAACTGACCATAATACGGCTGGCAGCATCACCAAATACGGACTTAACGGCCTGAGCTTCTGCTTTATCGCCTGCAGGCGTCGAGGTGCCGTGGGCGTTAACATAGCCAATCTGGCCCGGCTCGAGACCCGCGTCGCGAATCGCGTTTACCATTGCCAGTGCCGCACCCGCGCCATCTTCCGGCGGAGAGGTCATGTGATAGGCATCGCTGCTCATGCCGAAACCAACGATTTCTGCATAAATTTTCGCGCCACGCTTTTTCGCGTGTTCGTACTCTTCAAGTACGATCATGCCAGCACCATCGCCAAGAACAAAACCATCACGGTCTTTGTCCCACGGACGGCTCGCAGCCTGGGGATTGTCGTTACGAGTAGACAGCGCGCGCGCCGCACCGAAACCACCAACGCCCAGCGGAGTACTGGCTTTTTCAGCACCACCGGCAACCATAGCGTCTGCATCACCATAAGCAATGATACGCGCGGCCTGACCGATGTTATGCACACCAGACGTACAGGCAGTTGCGATAGAAATGCTTGGGCCACGGAGGCCAAACATGATGGTCAAGTGACCAGCCACCATGTTAACAATCGTGGACGGAACGAAGAATGGGCTGATCTTACGCGGGCCACCATTCACCAGAGAGGTGTGGTTTTCCTCGATCAGGCCAAGGCCGCCAATCCCGGAGCCAATAGCGGCGCCAATGCGGGTTGCGTTCTCTTCCGTAATCTCAAGGCCAGAATCCTGCATGGCCTGAACGCCAGCGACAATTCCATATTGAATGAAGGCATCCATCTTGCGCTGTTCTTTGCGCGAGATGATCTCTTCACAGTTAAAATCCTTTACTAAGCCAGCAAATTTCGTTGCATAGGCGCTAGTATCGAAATGGTCGATTAGGCTGATGCCGCTCTGACCGGCAAGGAGAGCTTTCCAGGTGGACTCTACGGTATTGCCGACAGGAGACAACATGCCAAGTCCGGTCACAACTACACGACGCTTAGACACGTTTGTCCTCCAGGGAGGGATAAAAAAAAGGATTCGTGGGACTAAAAAAGATAAAACTCAGGCGGTCGAATGACCGCCTGGAGATGTTCACTTACGCCTGGTGACCGTTGATGTAATCAATGGCAGCCTGAACGGTGGTGATTTTCTCAGCTTCTTCGTCCGGAATCTCAGTATCAAACTCTTCTTCCAGAGCCATTACCAGCTCAACGGTGTCAAGAGAATCTGCGCCCAGGTCTTCAACGAAGGATGCGGAGTTCACAACTTCTTCCTGCTTAACGCCCAGCTGCTCGCCGATAATTTTCTTAACGCGTTCTTCGATAGTGCTCATACTCTTAAATTTCCTATCAAAACTCGCTTTCGCGATGGTTTTCGTAGTGTATAAAATGTTGAAAAATTTGCAACTAAATCCCGGCAGGTCTTACCACGATTTTACGTTATTTTGAGGCCATTCGCCCTAATAACGCAAATATTTTCGATCGTGGTTAAACCATGTACATCCCGCCGTTGACGTGGAGAGTCTCACCAGTGATGTAACTCGCTTCGTCAGAGGCTAAAAATGCAACCGCGCTGGCGATTTCCTGAGCGCCACCGAGGCGACCCGCAGGAACCTGCGCCAGAATACCCGCACGCTGATCGTCAGATAGCGCACGCGTCATGTCCGTTTCAATAAAGCCCGGAGCAACAACGTTTACAGTAATCCCGCGTGACGCGATTTCGCGCGCCAGCGATTTACTGAACCCAATCAGACCCGCTTTCGCCGCAGCGTAGTTGGCCTGACCAGCATTTCCCATGGTACCAACCACAGAACCGATAGTGATAATACGGCCATGACGCTTTTTCATCATAGCTCGCATTACCGCTTTTGACAGACGGAATACAGATGACAGGTTGGTTTCGATGATATCGTCCCACTCGTCGTCTTTCATTCGCATCAGTAAGTTGTCGCGAGTGATACCGGCATTATTTACCAGAATATCCACTTCGCCAAACTCTGCGCGAATATTTTCCAGAACAGATTCGATAGATGCAGCATCGGTCACATTCAGCATCAGACCTTTTCCGTTCGCACCTAAATAGTCGCTAATCGCCTGAGCGCCCTTCTCACTGGTAGCAGTACCAATGACTTTCGCGCCACGCGCGACCAGGGTCTCAGCAATTGCACGTCCGATACCGCGGCTTGCGCCCGTTACCAGCGCGATTTTTCCTTCAAAACTCATGGTAATCCTCTTTTATTGCGCGAGTGCCGCTGACAGGGCTTCTGGCTCATTAATGGCCGATGCCGTCAGGGTATCAACAATACGTTTGGTCAGGCCGGTCAGGACTTTACCCGGGCCTGCTTCATACAGGTGCTCAACGCCCTGTGCGGCCATAAACTCAACGGTTTTGGTCCATTGCACTGGGCTGTAAAGCTGACGAACCAGCGCATCGCGAATCGCTTCCGGCGCCGTTTCGCATTTCACATCAACGTTGTTCACAACCGGAACCGTTGGTGCGTTAAAAGTGATCTTTTGCAGCTCAGCCGCCAGTTTTTCAGCAGCCGGTTTCATCAATGCACAGTGAGACGGGACGCTCACCGGCAGTGGCAGTGCGCGCTTCGCGCCCGCCGCTTTACAGGCTGCGCCTGCGCGCTCAACGGCTTCTTTGTTGCCCGCAATGACAACCTGGCCCGGTGAGTTGAAGTTCACCGGTGAAACGACCTGCCCTTCGGCTGATTCTTCGCACGCTTTGGCAATCGAAGCATCATCCAGACCAATAATGGCGGACATCGCACCAGTCCCTTCCGGAACCGCTTCCTGCATGAATTTGCCACGCATTTCGACCAGACGCACGGCATCGGCAAAACCAATGACGCCCGCACATACCAGTGCAGAATATTCACCCAGGCTATGACCTGCCAGCATCGCAGGCGCTTTACCGCCCTGCTGCTGCCAGACACGCCACAACGCAACGGATGCGGTAAGCAATGCAGGCTGCGTCTGCCAGGTTTTATTCAGCTCTTCCGCCGGACCCTGCTGAGTCAGCGCCCAGAGATCGTAGCCCAGAGCGTCTGATGCTTCACGGAAAGTCGCTTCAATAATTGGGTACTGTGCCGCTAATTCAGACAACATCCCAACCGACTGAGAACCCTGACCCGGGAACACAAAAGCAAATTGCGTCATTTTTAATCCTTAATTAGAAACGAACCAGCGCGGAGCCCCAGGTGAAACCGCCACCAAAGGCTTCAAGCAAGACCAGTTGGCCTCGTTTAATTCGTCCATCGCGTACCGCTTCGTCAAACGCGCAGGGTACCGACGCCGCAGAGGTGTTGCCGTGACGATCGAGGGTCACAACAACGTTATCCATGGACATGCCCAGCTTTTTAGCCGTGGCGCTGATAATGCGCAGGTTCGCCTGATGCGGCACCAGCCAGTCCAGCGCAGAGCGCTCAAGATTGTTCGCTTCCAGCGTCTCATCGACGATGTGCGCCAGTTCCGTGACCGCAACCTTGAACACTTCATTGCCTGCCATGGTCAGGTAAATGGAGCTGTCCGGGTTCACGCGATCGGCGTTAGGCAGCGTCAGCAGCTCGCCATAGCGACCATCGGCATGTAAATGCGTCGAGATAATGCCCGGCTCTTCTGACTGACCTAACAGTACAGCGCCCGCACCATCACCAAAAATAATGATCGTTCCGCGATCTTCCGGGTTGCAGGTGCGTGCCAGCACGTCTGCACCAATCACCAGCGCATATTTCACCGCGCCAGACTTCACGTACTGATCGGCAACGCTCAGCGCATAGGTAAAACCTGCGCAGGCAGCTGCAACGTCAAACGCCGGGCAGCCTTTAATGCCGAGCTTGGCCTGAATCTCACAGGCTGCGCTTGGGAAGGCGTTAGGTGCTGACGTAGTCGCGACCACAATCAGACCGATCTCGTCTTTATCAATACCTGCCATTTCCAGCGCGCGAAGGCCCGCTTCATAGCCCATCGTGGTTACTGTTTCATCTGGACCGGCGATACGGCGTTCACGAATACCTGTGCGGGTGACAATCCACTCGTCAGACGTATCGACCATTTTTTCCAGATCGGCGTTGGTTCGCACTTGTTCAGGCAGAAAACTGCCGGTACCTAAAATCTTCGTATACATGTACGCTCAGTCACTTTTAGCTAATACAGATTCCAGGCGAGCGGCAATCCGCTGAGGGACTTGTCGCTGCACCGCCTGCACTGCCTGTTCAATCGCGACGGTAAAGGCTCGCTGATTGGCCGCACCATGACTCTTAATCACCGTGCCGCGCAATCCTAACAGACAGGCGCCATTATACTGGTCGGGGTTGAGGTGACTGAATCGCCGCGCCAGGCTTTTTTGTAACCAACGCTTTAATAAAATCAGCCACCAGGACCTTTTTTTGCCTTCGCCCTGCGATTTCAGCAAGGAAAGAAACATTCGAACCACCCCTTCCATCGTCTTTAACGTTACGTTGCCGGTAAACCCGTCACACACCAGAACATCGGTCTTTCCGGTCAATAATTCATTAGCTTCAAGATAGCCAATATAGTTGATTGACGGCATGGATTTTAGCAATTCTGCGGCATCACGGATGCTATCAAGACCCTTGGTCTCTTCTTCACCGATATTCAGCAACGCAACGCGGGGATTCACGATCCCCACAACTTCTTCTGCCAGCACCGAGCCCATAATGGCAAACTGGGCCAGCATCGTACTATCGCAATCGACGTTAGCGCCCAGATCGAGCACCACCGTTTTGCCCTTCTGCTGATGCGGCAACACCGTCACCAGCGCAGGACGCTCAATCCCCTCAATGGGCTTGAGCATTAATTTCGCCAGTCCCATCAGCGCACCGGTATTTCCGGCGCTGACGCAGGCCTCAGCCCGCCCTTCTTTTACCAGTTCCAGCGCAATTCGCATTGAGCTTCCGCGACTGTTGCGGATCGCATGCGAGGGCCGGGCATCACTGGCAATAACTGACTGCGCAGGGATAATCTGCAGACGTGAACGTTGTTCAAAGTCAGCTTTTGCAAGTAATGGCGTGATGGTGTCGGGATTGCCGACTAAAAGAAGTGTGAGTTGCGAATTAGAATTCAGTGCCTGCAATGCTGCAGGCACTGTCACGGAAGGCCCGAAATCTCCTCCCATGACATCTAACGCCAGGGTTAGACGTGTCAAGGTATCTTCGCTGCCCGGTTCGGTGTATCCCCCGCTTTCGCGGGGAATGCCTCACTAAGCTTCATCACGTTTACTCTTCGTCTTTCACGATGCAGGCGTCCCGCACGGTAAAATTCGTTGAGTAGCGCGTGATTACTTAGTGATTACCTTGCGGCCACGGTAGAAACCGTCGGCAGTCATGTGGTGACGCAGGTGTTTCTCACCAGAAGTCTTGTCTACAGACAGGCTGGTAACTGCAGTCAGCGCGTCATGGGAACGACGCATGCCACGTTTGGAACGGGTTGGTTTATTCTGTTGTACGGCCATGGACCTTACTCCTTAATTACTTACGCTTTAAGCTGGCTAATACGGCAAATGGGTTTGGTTTTTGCGCTTCATCAGGCAGTTCCCCAAAGACCATGTCCGCGTCGGACACTTCACAGTGTTCAGAATCATGCACCGGAACTACCGGCAAGGCGAGGATGATTTCATCTTCAACCACTGCCAGCAGATCGATTTCACCGAATTCGTTAACCTCAATCGGCTCATACGCTTCCGGGAGTGCTTCAGCCTGTTCGTCAGAACGAACCGGACTGAAACAATACGTTGTGTGAACATGACGTGTGAACGGTTTCCCGCAACGCTGGCATTCGAGCGTTACCGTGACCTTTGCATCACCGTTCAGAACGGCCAGGCGCTGGTTATCGATAGCGAACGACATGGAGCATTCCACATCAGTGTCCACACTGACCACAAACTCGGCGATACGTTCAGCCTGATCGGCGGTATAAATACCTTCGTAATCGAGGCGTTTTTGAGCCGTACGAACCGGGTCAAGAGTCAGGGGTAATTTTACCTTTTGCATAGGGCGCGCATATTAACTTTGTAACGTCATAGAGTCAAAGAAAAAGGCAACCAGGGCTGCCTTTTGCCAATTATTCGCACACATTGCGGCCTGTAGTTTAAAATGGCTGGCATCGATACGCTATATCTGGTGAAAAAAATATGCCAAATCTCGTGCTTGCTTCCACTTCGTCATACCGCCGCGCGTTGCTTGAAAAGCTGGGGATCCCGTTTGAATGTGCCGCCCCCGTCGCTGACGAAACGCCGCATCACGCTGAATCTCCGCGTCATCTGGTGTTACGTCTGGCACAGGAAAAAGCGCAAAGTCTGGCCGCTCGCTATCCCAACCATCTGATTATAGGCTCCGATCAGGTTTGTGTGCTTGACGGCGAAATCACGGGTAAACCTCACACCGAAGAGAACGCGCGCCTGCAGCTCATGAAAGCCCGAGGCACCATTGTTACCTTTTACACCGGCCTTGCGCTTTACAACTCCGCCACGGGCCATCTGCAAACGGAATGCGAACCCTTTGACGTTCACTTCCGCCACCTGAGCGATCAGGAGATTGAGGATTATGTGCGCAAAGAGCGCCCGCTTAATTGCGCAGGGAGCTTTAAAAGTGAAGGTCTGGGGATTGCGTTGTTTGAAAAGCTGGACGGGCGCGACCCAAATACGCTGGTCGGTTTGCCGCTGATTGCGTTATGCCAGATGCTCAGACGCGAGCACTTCAATCCGCTTTCTGCCTGATCGTAAACGGCCCTGTTTTGGTAAGCCGGGTAAGCGCAGCGCCACCCGGCCTATATTTAACCGCGCAACACTTTCAGACAGCGTTTCAGCTGGTCATCCAGCGGCGCTTCGACGCGCATCACTTCACCTGTGCCAGGATGGGTGAATTTCAAGGCCGCAGCGTGCAGGAAGAGACGCGACAGCCCCGTTCCGGCCAGCTGTTTATCAAACTCACGATCGCCGTAGCGGTCATCAAACGCAATGGGATGTCCGGCATGTTGCGTATGCACGCGGATCTGGTGGGTACGGCCGGTCACCGGGCTACAACGCACCAGTGTCGCAAACGCGTAACGCTCTTCTACTTTAAAGCGAGTTTCAGACGGTTTACCTTCGCTGTTCACCCGCACAATGCGCTCACCGCTTTGCAGAATGTTTTTCAGCAACGGTGCCTGCACCACTTTCACATGGGACTGCCACTGACCGCGCACCAGCGCCAGATAGTCTTTCTGCATGCCCTTTTCACGCAGCTGCTCGTGCAGCGAACGTAACGCCGAGCGTTTTTTGGCCACCAGCAACACACCAGAGGTATCGCGATCCAGACGGTGAACCAGCTCGAGGAAACGTGCTTCCGGGCGCAGGGCGCGAAGGCCTTCGATCACGCCAAAGCTCAAACCGCTGCCGCCGTGCACCGCTGTGCCGGAGGGTTTATTCAGCACCAGGATATGATCGTCTTCATAAAGGATAGCGTCAGTCAGCGCGGCGACTTTTTGCAGATGCGGCGAAACCGCCTCTTCTTCACGTTCAGCGACGCGCACCGGCGGAATACGCACTTCATCACCCGCTTCGAGTTTGTACTCAGGTTTCACGCGCTTTTTATTTACCCGCACCTCGCCTTTGCGCAAGATGCGATAAATCATACTTTTTGGCACGCCTTTCAACTGGGTGCGTAAAAAGTTATCGATTCGTTGCCCCGCTTCATCATCGGCGATAGCAACCATTTTTACGGATGGAGTCTCTGTTTTCATGGTTGGCGATTCTAAATATCGATACGCAATAGCGCCACTCATTTTTCTATGCTTATATTTACTTTTGCCCGGGCAGGTTTGTTCACGCGCAATCGATTTGGTGGTTATTAAACCAATCCTCTCGTTGAAGTGGAGAAACTGTGAGTAACCGGGTGATAAATGGTAAAAGTCATCTTGCTATAACCGGGTTAGCAATGGAATAATGAATCCGTTTTCCGTGTTAAATCCTGGTTAAGTAAGGATGTCGACGGAATGACCCATTTTGTCTGACCGATCATCCACGCAGCAATGGCGTAAGACGTATTGATCTTTCAGACAGTTAGCGGGCTGCGGGTTGCAGTACTTACCGGTAAATGGAATCTTCTCTGGAGAGTGTTCCCAGGCTGTTCCCCTGATAATTGCGCTGTATTTCCGTATGAAATACAGGCAACCGACACTTTGCGCCTCTTAAGCGAGCGACAACCGTGAGGTTGGCGACGTCAATAGTCACGAGGCCATCGGTTCAAACCCCGGAAAGCGTCACCTTGCCCGCAGCTTAGTCGTCAATGTAAGAATAATGAGTAAGTTACGATGAAAAGAATGTTAATCAACGCAACTCAGCAAGAAGAGTTGCGTGTCGCCCTCGTGGATGGGCAGCGTCTGTACGATCTGGATATCGAAAGTCCTGGACACGAACAGAAAAAAGCGAACATTTACAAAGGCAAAATCACCCGCATTGAACCAAGCCTTGAGGCCGCATTCGTCGATTACGGCGCTGAGCGTCACGGTTTCCTTCCTCTTAAAGAAATTGCCCGCGAATACTTCCCTGCCAATTACAACTCCCACGGTCGTCCGAACATCAAAGATGTGCTGCGCGAAGGCCAGGAAGTTATCGTTCAGATTGATAAAGAAGAGCGCGGCAACAAAGGCGCTGCGCTGACCACCTTTATCAGCCTGGCAGGCAGCTATCTGGTGCTGATGCCGAACAACCCGCGTGCGGGCGGTATCTCTCGCCGCATCGAAGGCGACGACCGTACCGAGCTAAAAGAAGCGCTGGCAAGCCTCGAACTGCCTGATGGCATGGGCCTTATCGTTCGTACCGCAGGCGTTGGCAAATCTGCCGAAGCGCTGCAGTGGGACTTAGGCTTCCGTCTGAAGCACTGGGAAGCTATCCAGAAAGCCGCAGAAAGCCGCCCGGCTCCGTTCCTGATTCACCAGGAAAGTAACGTTATCGTCCGTGCTTTCCGCGATTATCTGCGTCAGGACATCGGCGAAATTCTGATTGATAACCCGAAAGTGCTTGAGCTGGCTCGCCAGCACATCGCAGCACTGGGTCGTCCAGATTTCACCAGCAAAATTAAACTGTACACCGGTGAAATCCCGTTGTTCAGCCACTATCAGATTGAATCCCAGATTGAGTCCGCCTTCCAGCGTGAAGTGCGTCTGCCGTCCGGCGGTTCTATCGTTATCGACTCCACCGAAGCGCTGACCGCCATCGACATCAACTCCGCACGCGCAACCCGCGGCGGGGATATCGAAGAGACCGCCTTCAACACTAACCTTGAAGCCGCAGATGAAATTGCCCGTCAGCTTCGTCTGCGTGACCTGGGCGGCCTGATCGTTATCGACTTCATCGACATGACTCCGGTTCGCCATCAGCGCGCCGTTGAGAACCGTCTGCGTGAAGCGGTGCGCCAGGATCGTGCACGTATTCAGATCAGCCATATTTCTCGCTTTGGCCTGCTGGAGATGTCACGTCAGCGCCTGAGCCCGTCGCTGGGTGAATCAAGCCACCACGTCTGTCCGCGCTGTAGCGGTACGGGTACCGTGCGCGACAACGAATCTCTCTCCCTCTCTATTCTGCGCCTCATCGAAGAAGAAGCACTGAAAGAGAATACCAAAGAGGTTCACGCCATTGTTCCGGTGCCAATTGCCTCCTACCTGCTGAACGAAAAACGTGAAGCGGTGAGTGCCGTTGAAACCCGTCAGGGCGGCGTGCGCTGCATCATCGTACCAAACGATCAGATGCAGACCCCGCATTACTCCGTCCTGCGCGTGCGCAAAGGCGAAGAGACCAGCACCCTGAGCTACCTGCTGCCAAAACTGCATGAAGAAGAGATGGCGATGCCGTCTGATGCAGAACCGGCCGAGCGCAAGCTGCCAGAACAACCGGCGCTGGCGACCTTCATCATGCCAGAAGCCCCACCGGCGCCTGTTCAGGAAAAAGCGCCTGCGAAAGCCGCTGCACAGAAACCTGCGGAAACCAGTGATAAGCCTACTGAACCAGGTCTGCTGGGCCGCTTCTTCAGTGCGCTGAAGAAAATGTTCGCCGGTGAAGAGCCTCAGCCGGAGCAGCCAAAAGTTGCGCCGAAAGAAGAGAAACAAGAGCGCCCGCAGGATCGTCGTAAGCGTCAGAACAACCGCCGCGATCGTAACGATCGTGACCGTCGTGATAACCGCGATAATCGTGGCGACCGTGACAACCGTGGTGAGCGCGATAACCGTTCCGACAACAACGAAGGTCGTGAAGCGCGCGAAGATAATCGTCGCAACCGTCGCGAGAAGCCACAGCAGCAGAATGTGGAAGATCGCGAAATTCGCCAGCAGGCGGGCGATGAGTCTGAAAAAACCAGACAGCGTGACGAGCAGCAGCCACGTCGCGAACGCAACCGCCGTCGCAATGACGATAAACGTCAGGCGCAGCAGGAAGCGAAAGTTGTCAACACCGAAGCACCTGTTGAACAGGATGCCGATCAGGAAGAACGCGTTCAGGTGATGCCGCGCCGTAAGCAGCGTCAACTGTCGCAGAAAGTTCGCTTTGCATCTGAACAGGCCGAAGTGGCTACCGTTGCCGCCGCTGAACCGGTTGTTGAAACCGCTCAGAATACGCAGCTGGCGAAACTGGATCTGCCTGCGGTTGTCGATACGGTCTCTGAGCATGATGACAATGGCGAAGCGCGTGATAACAACGGTATGCCGCGTCGTTCCCGTCGCTCTCCGCGTCACCTGCGCGTGAGCGGTCAGCGTCGTCGTCGTTACCGTGACGAGCGTTACCCGACTCAGTCACCGATGCCTCTGACTGTCGCCTGTGCGTCACCAGAAATGGCGTCCGGCAAAGTCTGGATCCGCTACCCGGTTGCCCGTCCTCAGGAGCAGCAGGTTGAAGAGCAAAACGTCGCTGCAGAAGCCGTTGAGCCAATCGTTGCACCTGTAGCCGCTACCGAAGCCGCCGCGGTGGTCGTTGAAGAAGCACCGCAGATCGTGGCCGACGCCCAGCCCGTTGTTGACGTCGAGCCAGTCGCGGAACCTCAGCAGGTTGTGGAAACCGCTGAGATCGAGACAACTCATCCGGAAGTGATTGCCGCGCCTGTCGACGAGCAGCCTCAGTTCATTGCGCAAGAAGATGTTGTGGTGGCTGAACAGGTTGCAGAAGACGCAGAACCGGCTGCCGACGTGGTTGAAGAAGAGGTAGTGACTGAAGCGGTTGCTGAGCAACCTGTCGATGTTACTCCGGCTCCACAAGCACCGGCACCCGCTCCGGTTGTGAAACCAGAGCCTGCTGTCGCTGTCGTTGCTGAGCATCATCATGCAACCGCACCGATGACTCGCGCGCCAGCACCGGAATACGTGCCAGAAGCACCACGTCATAGCGACTGGGTACGCCCTGCGTTCGATTTCGACGGTCGTGGTTCTGCAGGTGGTCATAGCGCCACTCACCAGGCAACGGCTCCGGCGACTCGCCCGAATCCGGTTGAATAACCCGCCGTTCTGATGAAAAGCCGACCTTCGTGGTCGGCTTTTTTTTGGCTTTTTTACAGGAGGGGTTTTCGCATTCCGACGATTTGTGGCATCACCTCACGCATCATTTCCAGAAAACGCCTCAATCGTGCCGGGTAATAGCGCGACCACGGATAAACCAGGTGCACCGGCAGCGCAGCGGGTTGCCAGCCCGGCAAAAGAGGCACTAGCCTTCCCTCGCGGATGTCCTGTTCCACGGTCCAGCTCGAGACCACCGCCACGCCTAATCCATTCAACGCCATGGTGCGCGTTACATACAGGCTGTCAGTGCTCAGACGCGGCGAAATTGCCACTCGCGCAGGCTGCGGCGAAGCTCCGTCAAACAGCTCAATATGCTGATGATAAAAGGTATTGAGTGCAATCCAGGGAAGCGCCGTGAGATCGTCGGGGACCTCAGGCATGGCATGACGGGACAGTAGCTCGGGCGCCGCGACCACACAGCGCGGGACTTCGGCCAGCAGCACCGATACCGTATTAGGGTCGATCTCCGCCCCGACGCGGATCGCGCAGTCGATGTTATCACTCAGAAAATCCGCCGATCTGTCATATAGCATCCAGTCGACAGAAAGCTGCGGATAGCGCATTAAAAACTGGCTCAATGGTGCCAGAAGTTGTTCCTGCCCGAACGCATGGGGCGCCCGCACACGCAAGGTGCCGACAGGTTCATCTTCCGATTGCCCCACCTCATCCTCCAGCGCGAGCCAGCTGTCGATTACTTTTCTGGCATGCTGATAGCAGCGCTCGCCGTCATCGGTGAGCTTGGTGGCGTGGGTGGTGCGTAACAGCAAACGCACGCCGAGGAGGGTTTCCAGCGACTGCAGGCGTCGGCTGACGGTCGCCTGCGTGGTCCCCAGCTGCCGTGCTGCGGCAGAGAGCGATCCCGATTCCACGATACGCGCAAAGGTGCGCATCAGTTCCACTCTGTCTATACGCTCTGTTCGCTTCATGATTATTCTGATGATACGTTTAACGTATAACCGTTTTACCATCCCGCTGGCTACCGCCTCAAGCCTGAATGCACAAAAATAGTCTCACTCCATGAATGAGGTACATCAAATGAAAACTGCCCCCCTTACCCAGGCCACCAGCCGCTGGGTTATTTTTATCCTTGCCATTGGCGCCGGGTTTAGCGTTGCGTCCATCTATTATGCTCAGCCGCTGTTGCCGTTGATGGGCACCGATTTACACCTCAGTATCGAAGGGATGGGACTGGTGCCGACCCTGACGCAGACGGGCTACGCCCTTGGCATCCTTTTCCTGCTGCCGCTCGGCGACCGTCACGATCGCCGAACCTTAATTCTTGTTAAAAGCGCAGCACTGGCACTCTTTCTGCTGGGCTGTAGCCTGACCGGGCAGCTTCACTCGTTACTGCTGTCCAGTCTGCTTATTGGTATGGCGGCAACCATGGCGCAGGACATCGTCCCGGCGGCGGCTATTCTTGCTCCGGAAGGCAAACAGGGAAAAACCGTCGGGACGGTAATGACCGGCCTGCTGCTGGGTATTCTGCTGTCGCGTACTGTCAGCGGTGTGGTGGGTGAAGCGTTCGGCTGGCGGGTGATGTATCAACTTGCCGCCGTCAGTATCGCCATGATCGGTATGGTGATGTGGGCTGTGTTGCCGCGATTTGCGATTCACTCTACGCTCAGCTATCCGGCCCTGATGCGCTCGATGGAGCACCTGTGGCGCCGCTACCCGGCCCTGCGTCGTGCGGCGCTGGCCCAGGGTTTTCTCTCTATTGCCTTTAGCGCGTTCTGGTCAACGCTGGCGGTGATGCTGCTGGAACGCTACCACCTCGGTAGCGCGGTGGCTGGTGGATTTGGGATTGCCGGTGCCGCAGGTGCGCTGGCCGCCCCGCTGGCCGGAGGCCTGGCAGATAAACTCGGTGCGGGAAGAGTGACCCAACTGGGTGCCGCGCTGGTGACTATTTCGTTTGCGCTGATGTTTTTAATGCCCGCTTTGGGCAGCCACGGACAACTCGTTCTGATCGCGATTTCCGCGATCGGTTTTGACCTGGGGCTGCAGTCCAGCCTGGTCGCCCATCAGAACCTGGTCTATAGCCTCGAACCCCAGGCGCGTGGGCGGCTCAATGCGCTGCTGTTTACGGTGGTATTTATTGGGATGGCGCTCGGCTCGGCGCTGGGGAGCAAAGTGTACGCCCTGGCGGGCTGGCAAGGCGTAGTGATGCTGGCAACGGTGTGTGGTGCAGCGGCAGTGCTGATCCGCTTAATAGAAAGCGCGCGGCTGGTCAGCGTGCAGGCGCAAAATCGCTAAAAAAAAGCCCAATCCGGCACGCCGGGTTGGGCAGACAAAACATATCCAGTTTCAAGACATGTTCTAAAAGGTCAAAATGTTACTTGTTCAGCTGGAACAGAGACATCCCCTGCATATCACTGAACGCTTTATAAGAGGCCTGAAGTGCTGCTTGCTGCATGGTGTAAGACGAAATCGCCGCGTTCCAGTCCACGTCCACCAGATCGCTCATCTGCTGAGTCTGACCCAGCGCGCGGTCATCACCCAGTGCATCCAGCTTATCGAGTTCGTTCAGCTTGGTGCCAACATCAGCCAGGACGGTCAATACGTTGTTCTGCGTATTCTTAATACCCACCGCTGATGCCGTCACTATCTCCTTTTGGGCTTCAGCCGCAGCGGAATCATTGGCGACAGGCACCTTGAGTGCGGCTATAGCGTTATCAAGAATTTTGAACATATTGGTATCACCATAACCCCCACCCGGGATTTCTTGTGCATTGCTGGTGATACTTTCAAAAATCTGCTTACCCGTATGACTGACGTCCATATTTCTCGCGGAATCAACCTGCTGAGAGATAGGATCATCGCCGCCAGAATACGCACCGGTCGTAGAGTCAAACGGCGCGGATTCAGTTTTATAACCTGCGAAAATAAAGCGCCCATTGCCGTCGGTGGAGTTTGCCAGGTTCATCAACTGATCGCGGATACCCTGTAGATCAGTCGACAAAGAGAGACGGTCGTCGTCACTCAGCGTCCCGTTACCGGCATAAACCAGTTTTTCTTGTGCGCTGGTAATGGCCGTATTCACCTGGTTTAACACGTTATCTTCCAGGGACACTTTTTGCGTCGCAAACGTACGCGCGAGAGCGAACTGGCTATTCTGTGACTGGGCCTGAGACAGTACAACGGCCTGCGACGCGGCAATCGGATCGTCCGACGGACGGTTCACGCGTTTGCCGGTGGACATCTGCTCGCCATACCCCAGCCATTTGCTTTGGGACTCAGTGATCCCACGCATATTTTGCTGGTACATCATTTGGGTGCTAATACGCATCGTTCACCTCGGCCTTAGCGAATATTAATTAACGCATCAAAGAGCGTGCTGGCAGTCTGCAGAACCTGCGCATTCGCAAGGTAATACTGCTGGAAACGCTGCAAGTTGCCATACTCTTCGTCGAGGTTAACCCCGGAGATAGACTGCTGCTGATTGCTCAACTGCGTCACCACGTTGCTTTTGGTCGCTGCGCTGGTTTTCAGTGATGCAGTACTACTACCCACAGTACTGACCAGTGAGGCGTAAGAGTCGTTAAAGGTTTTATTACCCCCGACCACTTTGCTGCTTTGCAAAGCCACCAGCGCTTTCCCGTTGACGTTATCACTCTCACCGCCCGTCGCCGAACCTGCCATCGCCAGTTTGGATTCATCGCTGATCAGCAGATCCATGTTCACGATAGCGTCAACTACCGGTTTCACCGTAAAGCTGTCTTTCGTGGCTGCGCTACCGCTGACATTCACGGTGACCCCGTCAAACGTCATGTTGCCGCTGGCATCTGGCGTAGCCGTAAATGAGGTTTTGTCAGAACTACGGGTGACGGTCCAGTCAGTGCCGTTAAATTCAAGCTTATAATCCGTCGCCTGAACTTTAGAGCTGTCCGCGATAGTGGCCGTGACGGCCGCACCTGGCACGCTGTTTTTGCTATTGCCGGTCACCGCTGGAGAGCCGATATCGAACAATTTGCCGCCCGCATCACCATTGGCATCAAAGCCTTTCTCGTGCTGCTGGTTCATGGCGTCAGCAAACGAGAGCGCCAGCTGGTTCAGCGTATTACGCGCTTTATCCAGGTCTTCTGCGCGGAACGTTAACAGACCGCCCAGTGAGCCGGTGTTCAGCACCTTCTCGGGAATTTCGATATTACCGGCGAGGGAATCCACATACGCCACGGTGGTGCGCGCAGGATCGGCGCTCGACGGTACCGCCGCTAACTGGTTAGCCGTGCTGCCCTGAACCAGGGTGTAACCATTACCGAATGAGACGTTGTAGGTGCCGCCGTCCTGTACCGCGACCTCCACACCCACGATCTGGTTCAGTTCGCTCACCAGCTGATCGCGCTGATCGAGCAGATTGTTTGGGGAAGCCCCTGCGCCCACGCCGGTCAGACGTGAAATCTGATCGTTCAGATTCGCAATCTGTTTGGCATAGGAGTTAATCTGATCCACGCTGGTCGCAACCGCAGTATTTACCTGCTTGTCCTGATCGCGCAGGTACTGGTCGGTCGTTTTGAACTGATTGACCAGGCCATCCGCTTTGCCGAGAACAGTCTGGCGCGCCGCCGGATCTTCTGCGTTACTCACCAGTGTTTGCAGGCTGGTAAAGAAGCCCTGCAGCGTGGTGGACAGGGAGTTAGTGGTATCAGACAGCACATCGTCGATTTTCGACATCTGCTGATAACGCGTGGTCAGGCCGCTGCTCTGAGTCTGTGCTGCACGCAGCTGGTTGGTGATGAACGCATCATATTCGCGCTGTACGCCCGAAACATAAACACCATTGCCAACCCAACCACCGCCGGTCAATGTACTGTTCGCTGCACCCAGCACCGTGGTCTGACGGGTATACCCGGCCACGTTGTAACTGGAAATATTGTTGCTGACGGTGTTCAGTGCCGACTGTGCCGCACTGAGGCCACTCATAGCGCTGTTAATCAAACTGGACATTGAGGTTCCTTTTTAAACTTTCAGACACGAGTCCTGATTAGGATTATCGACATCGCGCGCGCAAACTTGAGTCCTTAGAACAGATTTTCGATATCGGTGCTGTAAGCCTTGCTGACTTTCTCACCCATCGCTTTAAGCTGTTGAATCATACCGGTCAGTTTGCGGGCATACTGCGGGTCGGTAGCGTAGCCTGCGTTCTGCAACGCCTGCGCCCCCTGCTCCGCCGTCGCGGCCTGCGTGACCGCAGCGTAGCGCGGATTGCGGCTCAACAACCCGACATAATCTGACAAGGCTTCAAGATAGGAGCTGTAAACGCGGAATTTTGCTTTGACCTTCACCGCCGCACCGTTTTCAAATTCGGTGGTGGTGATCTCCGTGGTCGGCCCTTTCCAGCCTGACGACGCTTTGACGCCAAAAATATTAAAGCTTGGTTCGCCGTTTTCACGGCGGATCTGACGCTGCCCCCAGCCGGATTCCAGCGCGGCCTGCGCCAGAATCAGGTGGTGAGGAACCCCACTCTGCTCACTGGCCAGACGCGCCGGGAGCGAAAGCTGAGCGAGGAAGTCTTTACTGTCGCCCGACAGCGGCTCATCGCTGCTGGCGGTCGGTTTCGGCATGGCTTTACGCACCATCTGCGTCAGCGCCTGGTTCTGATAACTGGTCACCGTTTCAAGATCAAACTTCATCGGCACCTGCTGGGTTTGCTCATCGGGCTGAACACCCTGCGCCGCCTGCATCTGTTTCACGATCATATCGGCGAGGCCAAGCCCCTTACCGGCGGTCATCTGCTGGGCAATCTGTTGGTCATACATGCTGGTGTAGAGTCGCGTCGAGTCGCTGCTGAACATGCCATCTTTCGGCAGCGCTTCTCGCATGCTTTTCAGCATCATCTGCACAAACATCCCTTCCACCTGGCGGGCAACCGGGCGGAGGTTCGCCGCCGGATCGGTGCCTGCTTTGGCTTTCAGATCATTGAGCGACTGGGCATCCCAGGCCGCACTTGCCATCAGTTTGCTATCGCCGAGCATCAGATGATTTCCAGTTTGGCGCGCAGGCATCCTGCACTTTGCATGGATTGCAGAATCGACATCAGATCCATCGGCGTCGCCCCCAGCGCGTTCAGCGCACGAACCACGTTGTTCAGGTTGGCGCTGGAGCGCACGCTTTGCAGCGAGCCGCCGCTCTGGCGCATATCAATCTGCGTCTGTGGCGTCACCACCGTCTGACCGCCACCAAACGGCGTATCCGGCTGGCTAACGTTAGCCGAGCGGTTCACGCTGATGGAGAGGTTGCCCTGCGCCACGGCGCAGCTGTCCAGCGTCACTTCGCGGTTCATCACCACGGACCCGGTACGGGAGTTGATGATCACTTTGGCATCCTGCAGCGGAACGTTGACTTCCATATTCTGGATATCCGCCAGCATGCGCACCTGGTTGCTGCTGCCCGTCGAGGTGCGGATCTGCACGGTACGTGCGTCAAGCGCCGTCGCGCTACCAAAACCACGGCTGCGGTTGATGGTATCGGCAATCTGCTGCGCCATAGTGAAGTCTTCATTATTCAGCTGCAGGTTGATGGTGTTCCCGGCGCCAAACTGCGTTGGCAGTTCACGTTCGATGATCGCCCCGTTGGTGATACGCCCGCCGTTCAGCTGGTTCACCTGCACGCTGCTGCCGCCCGCCGATGCACCCGCACCGCCGACCAGAATGTTACCCTGTGCAAGCGCGTAGACCTGGCTGTCCACCCCTTTTAACGGGGTCATCAGCAGCGTCCCGCCGCGCAGACTTTTGGCGTTACCCATTGACGAAACCACCACATCGATGGTTTGCCCCTGGCGCGCAAAGGCCGGGTAGGACGCGGTGATCATTACCGCCGCCACGTTTTTCAGCTGCATGTTGGTGCCCGTCGGGACGGTGATCCCGAGCTGGGACAGCATGTTGTTTAAACTCTGAGTGGTAAACGGCGTCTGGGTGGTCTGGTCGCCCGTTCCGTCCAGGCCAACCACCAGGCCATAGCCTATCAATGAGTTTTCACGTACGCCCTGTACACTGGTGAGATCGCGAATGCGGTCAGCCTGGGCGCAGGTTGCCACCAGGACCAACACCATTGCGAAGAGGGATTTAAACATAGGTCACCTCGCTTACATCGGCGATAAATTAAGGAAGAAGCGTTGCAGCCAGCCCATATTCTGCGCTTCGTTGATGTAGCCGTTGCCGACGTACTCAATGCGCGCATCCGCCACTTGGGTGGACGGTACGGTGTTGGTGCCACTGATGGTGCGAGGGTTAACCACACCGGAGAAGCGAATGAATTCAGTGCCCTGATTGATGGCGATCTGTTTTTCACCCACTACGTGTAAATTGCCATTCACCAGAACCTGGTCAACGGTCACCGTCAGCGTACCGCTGAAGGTGTTGCTGGCATTGGCGCCGCCTTTGCCGTTAAAGCTGTTACCGCCAGAGGCTTCCACATCGGCACGCGCATTGCCAAACAGGCCCTGCAGATAGCGTGGAACGGTATCGAAACCAAAGTTGGTTTTGCCGTCGCGGCTGGCATTCGCCGAGGAGCTTTTGCTCGCGCTGACGTTCTCCTGCAGCGCAATGGTCAGGGTATCGCCGACGTTACGCGGGCGACGGTCTTCGAACAGCGGTTGATAACCGTAGTTAATCGGCTGTGCGGACTGGAAAATGGAGCCGTTCACCACCGGCGTTGGGCCTGGAACGGGTTGGGCGGTAGTCGCACCCTCTACCAAAGGTTTTGACGGGATCAAGGCGCAACCGCTGAGGGTAACGGCCAGGACAGTCAGTATTGGATAACGAAACGCCGCGTTTTTTTGCATTGCCTTCATCTTCGAAAACAGGGAGCCGGTGCGGTTTACCGCACCGGACTACACCTTAGAGTTGCGTCAGTTTTTGCAGCATCTGGTCGGTCGTCGACACTGCTTTACTGTTAATTTCATACGCGCGCTGAACCTGGATCATGTTCACCAGCTCTTCCGCCACGTTGACGTTAGAGGTTTCAACATAGCCCTGATACAGCAGCCCGGAACCGTTCAGGCCCGGCGTACTTTCATTCGGCGCACCGGAGGACTGGGTTTCGGTGTAGAGGTTCTCACCAATGCTTTCCAGACCGGTATCGTTCATGAACGTCGTCAGGTTCAGTTGTCCAACCTGAACAGGCGCGGCCTGCCCTTGCTGGGTCACGCTGACCACACCGTCACGTCCGATGGTAATGCTCAGGGCGTTAGCCGGAATGGTGATCGCAGGCTGAACCTGGAAACCACCGGCAGTCACCAGCTGACCATTCTGATCCACCTGGAACGAGCCATCGCGGGTGTAGGCTGAGGTTCCGTCAGGCAGCTGCACCTGGAAGAAACCCTGGCCTTTGATTGCCACGTCTTTGCTGTTGTTGGTCTGGGACAGGTTGCCCTGGCTGTGCAGACGTTCGGTCGCAACCGGACGCACACCCGTACCAATCTGCAGCCCTGACGGCAGCGTGGTCTGCTCGGACGACTGCGCGCCCGGCTGACGAATGGTTTGATAAAGCAAATCTTCGAACACGGCACGCTGACGCTTAAAACCATTGGTGCTGACGTTCGCCAGGTTGTTGGCGATGACATCCATATTGGTTTGCTGCGCGTCGAGACCCGTTTTCGCGATCCATAAAGAGCTGATCATAAGAAATCCTGTTAACTCATAGACAGCAGTTGGTTAGCACGGCCGGCGTTTTCATCCACGCTTGTGATAACCTTCATTTGCATTTCGAAACGTCGGGCGCTGGCGATCATATCGGTCATGGCTGCAACCGGTTTGACGTTACTGCCTTCCAGCACGCCGGACATCACGCGAATGCTTGGGTCAGCCTGCAAGGTCGGGCCACGCGTTGCCTGTGCTGCCTGGCTCAGACGGAACATCCCGTCATCGCCGCGCGTCACTTCATTACCTTCCGCTTTGACCAGCTTCAGTCGACCGACCGGGGCAATGGTGTTCGCCGGATCACCGGGGTTCAGGGCCGAAATGGTCCCGTCCGCCGCGATGGTGATTTCCGAGCCTTCCGGCACCGTAATCGGACCCGCTTCGCCAATCACCGGATGCCCCTGAATGGTCATCTGACCGTTGGCATCCACCTGGATATTACCGTTGCGGGTATAGCCTTCTGAGCCATCAGCCGTTTGCACCGCCAGCCAACCGTCCTGCTGGAGTGCAACGTCCAGCGGACGCGAGGTGTAATCCATCTGACCAGGCGTCATATCGGCACCCGGCGTTGAGGCGATAACCAGCGTACGCGTTGGCAGCGACAGCCCTTCCACCGGCACAGCGCGTAGCGCATTCAGCTGTGCACGAAAGCCCGGTGTTGAGGCGTTCGCCAGGTTACTGGCGGTCACAGCCTGCTGATTCATCGTCTGGCTGGCTGCGCCCATCGCGGTATATATTGCGTGATCCATTACATCATCCCGTTAGACGATTAACGCAGGTTGACCAGCGTGTTGAGGATCTGGTCCTGAGTTTTGATGGTCTGCGCGTTCGACTGATAGTTACGCTGCGCGACAATCATGTTAACCAGTTCTTTACTCAGATCGACGTTGGATGCTTCCAGCGCGCCGTTGGTCAGCGTACCGAAGTTACCGGAACCGGCGGTGCCGAGCAGCGCCACGCCAGAGGACTGAGTGGAAGACCAGACGTTATCGCCTTCGGATTTCAGACCTTCGTTGTTGGCGAAGTTCGCCAGCACGATCTGGCCCAGAACCTGGGTCTGTTCGTTGGAGTAGTTACCCACGACAGTGCCGTCATCGTTGATCTGGTAGCTCACCAGGTCGCCCGGCTTGTAACCGTTCTGGTTAGTCGCCACGATGTTGTTCGCACCGGTGTTCTGCTGCATGGAGTTGGTGAAACTCATCGCGAAGGTTGCAGGGGTTGCGCCCGGCATGGTCGCGGTGGTGATGTTGACCTGGCCACCGCCTGTCAGCACGCCGCTAGCGTTAAAGGTCAGCGTGGTGGCCAGAGACGGGGTGCTGCCCGCCACGCTGCCATCCTGCGCATAGACTTTCCAGCTGTTCGCAGCGGTGTCTTTGACGTAGAACAGGTTCATGTTGTGCGCATTACCCTGGCTGTCAAAGACCGTCACGGTCCCTTTTTTGTTATAAGAATCGACGTTTGTCGGGTCGAACGGTGTCACCGTCGGCGTCGCATCAGTGGAGTTCAGGTTGATCTGCTGAGACGCGGTGGTGGTGGACTTCGCCGCCATCAGCGTGTTCGGAATTGAGATCGCCTGTGGGTTCGCACCGGTCTGTACCGTTGGCGGTGTGCCCGCAACCGGATAGCCCGTCAGCTGCAGACCCTGCATGTTGACCAGGTTACGGTTTTCGTCGAGTTTGAACTGACCGTTACGGCTGTAAAAAACAGAACCGTTTTCATCGACCATACGGAAGAAACCGTTCTGGCTGATGGCCACATCCAGCCCACGGCCGGTGTTAGTGGTGGTGCCATCGGTAAAGTCCTGGGTAATACCCGCAACTTTAACGCCCAGACCCACTTTGGAACCGGCGAACATATCTGCGAAAGATGCTGTGCCAGATTTAAAACCGTAGGTCGCGGAGTTGGCAATGTTGTTGCCAATGACGTCCAGGTTGGTGGCCGCAGCATTCAGGCCGCTGACCGCTTGAGAAAAGGCCATGACTTACTCCTGATAAGTGTTAAGGCTTAAATAATCTGCCGAACTTCGTCGAGCGTGGTGGTCCCAGAAGTACCCAAATCCAGTTTGTTACCATCAGAGCCGCGAATCACCCCCTGCACCAGAGCGAATTGCAGCGGCTGAGCCACCAGCTGAGTCGTCCCGTTGCTGGCAGAAATCGCCACTTTGTAAGAACCGTTCGGTGCCGTTGTGCCATCCGTCAGGCTGCCATCCCAGGTAAAGGTATGAACGCCCGCTTTCAGCTCACCAATGTCGATCGTGCGCACCACAACACCGTCTTTGTTGGTGATGGTGGCGGTGACTTTATCGGCCGGTTGCTGCAACTCAACGCCAAATGGCGTGGTCGTGGTGGTACTGCTTCCGTCGGTGGTGCTGGTCCCTGCCAGGATAGTGGTCCCTGGGATCATCACACCGTGGCCAATGAGATTGGCGGCCTGCAAAGACTGGCTGTTGTCGATTTGACCGGAAACGGAACCCAGCGTGGTATTGAGCTTTTCGATGCCGCTCACGGTACTGATCTGCGCAAGCTGCGTGGTCAGTTCGTTGTTCTGCATCGGGTTCGTTGGGTCCTGGTTTTTCAGCTGCGCAACCAGTAACGTCAAAAAGCTGCCCTGTAGATCGGCAGCACTGTTACCGGTCAGCGAGCTGGAGCCAGTGGCCCCACTGGTGCTGGCGACGCCGGAGTTGGTCGGGTCATTCACATTGACGGCGATGGACATTCGTGTCTCCTTTACTGGCCGAGAGTGAGCGTTTTGAGCATCATGCTCTTCACGGTATTGAGCACTTCAACGTTCGCCTGATAGCTGCGCGACGCTGACATGGTGTTCACCATTTCGCCGACCACATCGACGTTTGGCATTTTCACGTAGCCGCTCGCATCCGCCAGCGGGTTGCCTGGCTCATACACCAGTTTGTCCGGAGCCTGGCTCTCAACCACATCGGCCACTTTCACGCCGCCGGTTGCCGCGCCCGGCGCAGCATTGACCTGAAAGACCACCTGTTTGGCGCGATAGGGTTGACCATCGGGTCCGGTCACGCTGTCGGCGTTCGCCATGTTACTGGCGGCGACGTTCAGACGCTGAGACTGCGCGGTCAGGGCTGAACCCGCGATATCAAAAATATTCAGTAAGGCCATGAATTAGTTGCCCCCCTGCAGGACGCTCTGCATGCTTTTAATCTGTCCACCGAGCACGGTTAGCCCCATCTGATACTGCAGGCTGTTATCGGCAAACTGGGTGCGCTCCCGGTCCATATCGACGGTGTTACCGTCCAGGGATGGCTGGTCAGGAATGCGATAAAGTAAATCGGTGGACGGCGCAGTCATCGCCTGAGCGGGAATGTGGCGTGAAGAGGTCAGCGCAAGGGCAACACCCGTCCCTTCGGCCCGACCACGCTCCATCACTTTTTTAAGCTCAGTAGAAAAATCAATATCGCGCGCCTGAAACCCTGGGGTGTCGGCATTCGCGATATTGGCGGCCAGGATCTCCTGCCGCTGGGCGCGCAGATTCAGCGCTTCCTGTTGAAAACGTAACGCGGCGTCGAGTTTATCGAGCATGTCTCCTCCGCTGATGGCGAAATTTCAGCATGTAGCTTAAATCTCAACCCGTCTTCCTTATCGAAGGAATAAACGCAAAATGCGTCGCTATTTGTTGCGTTGATGGGAAAGCCTTAGGGGTAGAATCCTGTTAAATCCAGGAACCGCGGGAAAGTGAGATGCTGACGTTCAAAAATGGCCTTGCCGTTACCTTACTGCTGTTCAGTACCCAGTCTTCAGCGCTGGGGCTGAATGTGTTGCTGACCGCTTTTTTTGCTGAGCGTCTGGCGGGGTTAAGCGATGAGGTCAAAGTCGATATTCGAACGCAGCCGAATCTCCTGCCCACTTGCGAACAACCCTCGTTCAGCATCAGCGGCGGTGCCCGGCTGTGGGGTAATGTGAACGTGCTGGCCCGCTGCAATAATGAGAAACGCTTTTTGCAGGTTATGGTTCAGGCGACAGGCAACTATGTTGTCGCCGCTCAGCCCATCGCACGCGGCAGCGTTTTACAGCCCGCTCATGTAGAATTAAAGCGCGGACGCCTGGATCAACTTCCGCCGCGCACCATGCTGGATATTAACCAGGCACAGGATTCGGTGAGCCTGCGCGATCTGGCGCCAGGGCAAGCCATCCAGCTGTCGATGCTGCGTCAGGCGTGGCGCATTAAAGCCGGACAGCGCGTGATGGTGGTGGCGAACGGAGATGGCTTTAGCATTAATAGCGAAGGCCAGGCGCTGAACAACGCTGCCGTCGCCCAAAACGCACGCGTTAGGATGTCTTCAGGTCAGGTGGTTAGCGGAACCGTCGGTTCTGATGGGAATATTCTGATTAACCTATAATCTTTTTAAAGATATCGCGGCAGCTGCCGATAAATAATCATCAGATGATTATATCAGGCGCCAACGCCGCGAACCTCTATGAGGACAACACTATGAGCATTGATCGTACATCGCCCCTGAAGCCGGTTAGCACTGTACAACCTCGCGAAACGAACGACGCGCCAGCCCTTAAAGCGCGTCTGGAAAAATCGTCCACGGCCAACAGCACCAGCGTCACGTTAAGTGATGCACAGTCAAAACTGATGCAGCCAGGCACGAACGATATCAATATGGAACGCGTCGAAGCGCTGAAAACCGCGATTCGTAACGGCGAACTGAAAATGGACACCAGCAAAATTGCTGATGCGCTGATTAACGAAACGCAGAACTTCCTTCAGAGTAAATAACCGTATGAGTCGACTGTCAGAAATATTGGATCAAATGACGGTAGTCCTGAACGATCTGAAGACGGTGATGGATGCCGAGCAACAACAGTTATCCGCAGGCTATGTCAGCGGCAGCGCACTGCAGCGCATTACTGAAGATAAAAGCTCGCTGCTGGCTACCCTGGACTATCTGGAGCAGCAGCGCCGCGCGGAGCAAGATCCACGTCGCAGCGCCAACGACGATATCGTCGAGCGCTGGCAGACCATCACAGAAAAAACGCAGCACCTTCGCGATCTCAACCAGCACAACGGCTGGCTGTTAGAGGGGCAAATTGAACGCAACCAGCAGGCGCTTGAGGTGTTAAAACCTCATCAGGAGCCGGGGCTGTATGGCGCCAATGGCCAGACATCCAGCTCACGCGGTGGCGGGAAGAAGATTTCGATTTAACGCTTCAGTGAAGAGATGAAGTGGGAAACGGGGAGCACCCTTTGGTGAACTCCCCTTTAGTCGTTTATGCCGTCCGGCGAGCGAACTCTTTCACCTTAAAGCCGAGCACCGCAAGTGTAGCGAAGTAGGCAATAATCCCTACGACCACAACAGCCATCAGGCGCAGCAGACGATACGGCATGGTGCCCAGGGACCATTCCGGCATCACATACATCATCCCGACCAGCGCCGCCGCCATCACCACCACCGCAATCACCAGACGCACCAGGAAACTCATCCAGCCCGGCTGCGGGGTGAAAATCTTCTGCTTACGCAGCTGCCAGTAGAGCAGCCCGGCGTTCAGGCACGCCCCCAGACCAATCGACAGCGACAGACCCGCGTGCTTCAGTGGCCCGATAAACGCGAGGTTCATCAGCTGGGTCATCACCAGCGTCACAATCGCAATCTTGACCGGCGTTTTGATGTCCTGACGCGAATAAAAGCCCGGCGCCAGCACTTTCACCACAATCAGCCCCATCAGGCCGACGGAATACGCCACCAGCGCGCGCTGGGTCATTAATGCATCGAACGCGTTGAATTTGCCGTACTGGAATAATGAAACCGTTAAGGGTTTCGCCAGAATCCCCAGCGCCACGGCGCTTGGCAGCGCCAGCAGGAAGCACAGGCGTAAACCCCAGTCCATCAGGCGACAATATTCATCATGATTGCCGCTGGCAAAGCTTCGCGACAACGACGGCAGCAGAATCGTCCCCAGCGCCACGCCCAGCACCCCGGACGGGAACTCCATTAAGCGGTCGGCGTAGTACATCCACGACACGGAACCTGACACCAGGAAGGAGGCGAAAATGGTGTTAATAATCAGGGAAATCTGGCTCACGGACACGCCGAGGATCGCCGGACCCATCTGCTTGATCACGCGCATGGCACCCGCATCGCGGAAGTTAATGCGCGGGAGCACCAGCATGCCGATCTTTTTCAGATGCGGAAGCTGATAAGCGAGCTGCAGCACACCGCCGACGGTGACCGCCCACGCCAGCGCCAGCACCGGCGGATGGAAGTGCGGTGCCGCAAACAGGGCAAAACCGATCATGCTCACGTTTAAAAACGTCGGTGCAAACGCCGGAACGGAGAAGCGGTTCCAGGTGTTGAGGATCGCCCCGACCAGCGACGCCAGCGAAATCAGCAGAATATAAGGAAAGGTAATGCGCAGAAGCTGCGTCGTCAGGGCGAATTTATCCGCCGTGTCGGCAAAGCCCGGCGCGGTCACCATAATCACCCACGGCGCGGCCAGCATCCCGATCACCGTGACAATCGCCAGAGCCAGTGTCAGCAGGCCCGAAACATAGGAGACAAACACGCGGGTCGCGTCTTCGCCCTGCTTGCTTTTGTATTCCGCCAGAATCGGCACGAACGCCTGGGAGAACGCCCCTTCGGCGAAAATTCGGCGCAGTAAGTTCGGCAGTTTGAACGCCACAAAGAAGGCGTCAGTCGCCATCCCCGCGCCAAACACTCTCGCCACAATCGCATCGCGCGCGAAACCCAGTACGCGAGAAAACATGGTCATCGAGCTGACTGCTGCCAGCGATTTTAATAAGTTCATTAACGTGAATTTCCACAACCACACGGCAAAACGCCTGCATAGCAGGCGTGAAAAGTGCGCTTAGTCTACCCGTATTTAAGCGAATTACTATCCGCAGATGTTACAGGGGTTAAACAGTTCCTACTCGCTCATCGCCTCGCGCCAGAGCTTTTCAATGACGCGTTGCGCCAGAATCGCCTGTTCGCCCGATGTTTCAGGAACCGTCTGATTTTGCACGCACTCGATGAAGTGACGCGCACAACCGGCGAACCCGCGCTGCTCCAGCGTGCTTTGCCAGCCAGGGATTGGCCGCGTTACCACCCCGCTCCCTTTTTCCTCACGCCATTCGCGCATATCGGTCACATCAATGAGTGCGCCGTCGGTGATCGCCTGCACGGATTCGCGCTGACTTCCCGCACGACGATGCATGCTAGTGGTCACCTGAATTGTGTCCACCGCGAAATGGTGTTCGGCATACACCATCTCCCCCTGATCGTTGGTTTGCAGGGTGCCGCTTTTCAGTTGTGCATTACCGTTGGTCAGCCACAGGGCCGTATCGACCACATGCAGATAATCATCCAGCAGCGTAAAACGCAGATCGTTCGGGCCAATGCTGTCGGTGCGATGCTTATCCATGCGCAGCGATGCCGCCGCGCCAAGCCGGGATTTGAGATCCTGATACAGCGGCGAGAACCGGCGATTGAACCCGACCATCAGCGTCAGATTTTTGCGCGCCGCCAGCTCAATCAGACGCTCGGCGTCCTGCACATTCTCGGCCAGCGGTTTATCGACACAAACGTGAACACCGGCATTGAGCAATTCGCTCACCACCTGATAGTGCGTCGCGGTCGAGGTATGAACGAATACCGCGTCACAGTCGCGCGCCAGATCCACCATGGAGGCAGCATAAGGAATTCGCCAGGTATCGCAGATTCGCTGCGCTTTTTCCCGCGTCGGGGACCATGCGGTTTGCAGCGTCCAGTCAGTCGCCGCGCCCAGAACCGGCAGCCAGGCTTTCTGCGCGATCCCGCCGAGGCCGACCACGCCAATGCGTAATGTTGTCACCGTTAGTCTCCTAAATGCGCCAGCAGGGAGTCGAGGCGCTGCTTGAGTTCCGCCACTTCGTTTTCCAACGCGTCGACCCGCGCGGCAAGACTCTCGTCCTCGGCGGGCGAAACCGCTTCTACCACATTGATGAGGGTTTCAACGTCGCCACTGAAAAGATGCATATATCGGCTTTCGCGTTTGCCCGGCTCACGCGCCAGGCGCAGCACAAACGGGCCATCTTCGCGGGAGGCGAGATTTTCCAGCGTCTGTTCCACTTCCTGCATATCACTGAATTCATGCATTCGTGCGGCGCGGGAACGTAATTCACCCGGCGTTTGCGCCCCGCGCAGCAGCAAGGTGGTGATCACCGCCACTTCGGCGCTGTTCAGTTTCAGATCGCCAAATTCGGAATTGCAAAAACGTTGTTCATATTTAGTGACGCGGTTGCCAAACCCACTGACGGTGCGCAGATAGTGGCGTTTAACCAGCGCATCCAGTTGCTCTTGTACCTCGTGCTCGCTCAGGTTAAGCACCGGCTCACGGTTGGTTTTCTGGTTACAGGCCAGCGTCACCGCATTGACCGACAGGGGATATTGCTCTGGCGTCGTGACCTGTTTTTCCAGCAGGCAGCCAATCACCCGCGCTTCTGTGGCAGTTAACTGATATTTCATGGGTGCTCCTTAGCGACCTGCGGTCCATTCTTTGGTGGTTAACGCCGTCAGCACGTGGTCGCGCCACTCGCCGTCGATCAACAGATAATCTTTCGCGTAGCCTTCTTTTTCAAACCCAAGCCGCGCCAGCAAATCGCCGCTACGCTGATTGTGCGGCATATAGTTAGCCATAATGCGGTGGATGTGCTGAGAACGCTGCATATAGCGGATCGCGCTGGTCAGGGCTTCAAACATCAGCCCTTGGCCCTGCCATTTCTGGCCGATGGAGTAGCCGAGGTAACAGGCGTGAAACGATCCGCGTACCACGTTCGAGAAATTGGCGATCCCGATGATCTCTTTCTCTTCCGGGTCGAGCAACGCGAAATAATAGGCACTGCCCTGCTTGTGGAATTCGGCAATCATACTCAGGCGAGCCTGCCAGCCGGAGGGATAGCAGTGGCTTTCATCCCGAACGGGTTCCCAGGGCTTTAAAAACTGGCGATTCTCGGCGTAATAATCCGCCAGACGCCAGGCATCACGCTCATGCACCAGACGAACAACCAGTCTGTCTGTTGTCAGGCGCACTTTTGGCACGTTACTGCGATAGCCAAACATCGTTACCACTCCTTCCCGTTACTTCTGCTCTACCTGTTAGCTTTACTATACCTGCGCCGGTGCTTTCTGTGAAAACAGTGACATACCCTTTTTCACAGATTTCACAAAATTCGATTAAAAAGCTGAATCAAACCACCCTTTTGATAAAAAAATATTGTCGCTGGCGGTGTGGGAAAACGCCTCACAACCACGCAGAATATTAGCGTGCTCATCTTTTCCTACACTTAAGCCTTCAGACTGCCTTTTCGGGGCCGTCAGCAGGATGACGTGATTTTTCCCTGGAGGGAAAATGTCTCGCGTATCGCAAGCCCGGAGCCTGGGCAAATATTTTCTGCTCGTCGATAACATGCTGGTCGTGCTCGGCTTTTTTGTCGTCTTCCCACTGATCTCCATTCGCTTTGTCGATCAAATGGGCTGGGCGGCATTAATGGTCGGAATTGCCCTGGGCTTGCGTCAGTTTGTCCAGCAGGGACTTGGCGTGTTTGGCGGTGCGATTGCCGACCGCTTCGGCGCAAAACCGATGATTGTCACCGGCATGCTGCTGCGGGCCGCCGGATTTGCCACCATGGGCATCGCGCACGATCCCTGGCTGCTGTGGTTCTCCTGTTTCCTCTCCGGGATTGGCGGCACGCTGTTTGATCCGCCGCGTACCGCGCTGGTCGTGAAACTGATTCGCCCACAGCATCGCGGGCGTTTTTTCTCGCTGCTGATGATGCAGGATAGCGCCGGTGCGGTGGTCGGCGCCCTGCTCGGCAGCTGGCTGTTGCAGTATGATTTCCGTCTGGTGTGCGCCACCGGCGCGGTGCTGTTTATCCTCTGCGCGGCATTTAACGCTTGGCTGCTGCCCGCCTGGAAACTCTCAACGGTGAAAGCCCCCGTGCGCGAGGGGCTGGGCCGCGTGTTGGCCGATAAACGCTTCGTTACCTACGTGCTGACGCTGACGGGCTATTACATGCTGGCGGTGCAGGTAATGCTGATGCTGCCCATTATGGTTAACGATATTGCCGGTTCGCCTGCGGCCGTCAAATGGATGTACGCCATCGAAGCCTGTCTGTCGCTGACCCTGCTCTACCCAATCGCGCGCTGGAGCGAAAAACGTTTCCGCCTTGAGCATCGCCTGATGGCGGGCCTGCTGCTGATGACGTTAAGCATGATGCCGATTGGTCTGGTCGGCACTCTGCAACAGCTCTTTATTCTGATCTGCACTTTCTACATCGGGTCGATCATTGCCGAACCGGCGCGTGAAACCCTCAGCGCCGGGCTTGCCGATCCGCGTGCACGCGGCAGCTACATGGGCTTTAGCCGACTGGGGCTGGCCTTTGGCGGTGCGCTCGGATACGCCGGAGGCGGCTGGTTGTTCGATGCAGGGAAAGCGCTCAATCAACCGGAATTGCCGTGGGTGATGTTGGGCGTTGTAGGCTTTATCACCCTCATCGCCCTGTGGTGGCAGTTCAGCCCGAAACGCAGCGCGAGCGGTATGCTCGAACCCGGGGCCTGATGGTCTGAGCACGTATTCCGACGGGCGGAAGGTCCACTTTCGCCCCCGAATATCAGGTTTTTCTGCTGGTAACTGGTATACCCCCCTGACATACTGAGGCGTCAGGACAAGAGCGCCGACATCATGTTGAGGAACCCCATGAAAAAGATTGTCATTGCTGCTGCGTTAGTTATCAGCGGCCTGCTGGTCGGTTGTAACCAGCTTACGCAATACAGCGTTAGTGAGCAGGAAATTAATCAGGCGCTGGAAAAACACAATAACTTCTCCAAAGATATCGGTGTGCCCGGCGTTGCCGATGCCCATATCGTACTCAATCAACTCGTCAGCCAGATTGGCCGCGAAGAGCCGAATAAAGTCACGCTCTCCGGCGACGCCAAACTGGATATGAACTCCCTGTTTGGCAGCCAGAAAGCGAACATTAAGCTGAAACTGAAAGCGCTGCCGGTCTTTAACAAAGAGAAAGGGGCCATCTATCTTCAGGAAATGGAGATCGTGGATGCCGAAGTGACGCCGGAGAAAATGAAACCGGTGCTGCAAACCCTGATGCCGTATCTGAACCAGTCGCTGCGGAACTATTTCAATCAGCAGCCTGCCTATGTGCTGAGCGAGGACAGAAGCAAAGGTGAAGCGCTGGCGAAGAAATACGCCAAGGGGATTGAAGTGAAACCGGGTGAAATTATCATCCCGTTTACGAATTAACCGAGAGGGCGCCGTGTGCGCCCTTTTTTTACACTGCTATTTAACGGAAATGTGTGCAAACGAAAACGTTTCCCCTTATGATTTGTGTCCGGCAAAAACAGCCATCCTTATGACTGATTCCTGATAAGCCGGAGCATATCAATGACTGCACATCCCCAGGTTCTGAAAATCCGCCGCCCTGACGACTGGCATATCCATCTGCGCGATGGCGACATGCTGAAAACCGTTGTCCCTTACACCAGCGAAATCTATGGCCGCGCGATTGTCATGCCTAACCTGGTTCCACCAGTCACCACCGTTGATGCCGCAATTGCCTACCGTCAGCGCATTCTCGACGCCGTTCCGGCAGGCCATGATTTTACCCCGCTGATGACCTGCTACCTCACCGATTCGCTCGACCCGAACGAAGTCGAACGCGGCTTTAATGAAGGCGTGTTTACTGCCGCCAAACTCTACCCGGCCAATGCCACCACCAACTCCAGCCACGGTGTGACCAGCACGGATGCCATTATGCCGGTCCTGGAACGCATGGAAAAACTGGGCATGCCGCTGCTTATCCACGGCGAAGTGACGCACCCCGATATCGATATTTTTGACCGTGAAGCGCGCTTTATCGAGACCGTGATGGAACCGCTGCGCCAGCGTCTGCAGGGGCTAAAAGTGGTTTTTGAGCACATCACTACCAAAGATGCTGCCGAGTATGTGCGCGACGGCAACGATCTGCTCGCCGCGACAATCACCCCTCAGCACCTGATGTTCAACCGTAACCACATGCTGGTCGGCGGTGTGCGCCCTCACCTGTACTGCCTGCCGATCCTCAAGCGCAATATCCACCAGCAGGCGCTGCGTGAACTCGTTGCCAGCGGTTTTAGCCGCGCCTTCCTCGGAACCGACTCCGCCCCGCACGCGCGTCACCGTAAAGAGGCCAGCTGCGGCTGTGCGGGCTGTTTCAACGCCCCAACGGCGCTGGCCAGCTACGCCACGGTATTTGAAGAGATGGGCGCGCTGGAGCACTTCGAAGCCTTCTGTTCCCTGAACGGCCCGCGCTTCTACGGCCTGCCGGTGAATGAAACCTTTATCGAGCTGGAACGCAAACAGAGCCAGGTCGTCGATACTATCGCCCTGACAGACGACACGCTGATCCCGTTCCTGGCCGGTGAAACCGTTAACTGGACGGTTAAACAGTAATTTTTTATCGCCCCCTGTTGTAAGTTCAATATAATACCTGTATAAATAAACAGTATATTACACAGGGGGCAATTATGCGTATCGAAGTGACTATCGCCAAAACAACCACTTTGCCTGCTGGCGCGCTGGATGCGCTGGCCGGAGAACTCTCCCGTCGCATCAACAGCACGTTCCCCGATCAGGAAGGGGCTGTCACCGTCCGTTACGCCTCCGCGAACAATCTTTCCGTCCTCGGTGGGGCAAAAGAGGATAAAGATCGCATTAGCGAAATCCTGCAAGAAACCTGGGAAAGCGCCGACGACTGGTTCATCACCGATTAATTCAAACTCCCTCATTGTCATTTTTTGCCGGGTCGCCCCGGCTTTTTTTATGCCGATTAAATAAGTTCAAATTAATTGCGTATCTTCTTAAAAAAACGTGAATAAGATGGCGTTTTATTGTTCAAACAATCCTAAAAAGCAGAAATTTAGGTTGCCGCCTGTTTATTTTTCCCTTCATATCCCTTATTTATTGATATACTGAAGTTGCTTCAGAAAAACACGCATTGAACCTCACAGTCGTTGTCTTCTCACACGTATTACGGGGGTTATGATGGAAAAGAATAATGAAGTCATCCAGACTCATCCACTTGTCGGATGGGACATCAGTACCGTAGACAGCTACGATGCGCTGATGCTGCGTTTGCACTACCAGACCCCGAATCAGCCTAGCCGTGAAGAAGCGGAAGTTGGACAGACACTGTGGCTGACCACAGATGTCGCCCGTCAGTTTATTTCTATTTTAGAGGCAGGTATTGCCAAAATAGAGTCTGGCGACTACCAGGAAAATGAGTATCGTCGGCATTAATTTTATGCCCTACATTCACTCAACAGGCACCTAAGGGGTGCCTCATTTATTTCTCCCTTGAATAAGCCTTTCATCTTATTTACTCTGCAAACTTAAGTCCTGGTTTAAGAGATTCTCATGAAATACGACTTGATTATTTTAGGCAGCGGCTCCGTAGGCTCTGCTGCGGGTTATTACGCAACTCTTGCTGGCCTGAACGTGCTGATGATTGATTCCCACCTTCCTCCGCATGCTGAGGGGAGCCATCACGGCGACACCCGCCTCATCCGCCATGCCTATGGCGAAGGCGAGCGCTACGTTCCGCTGGTACTGAGGGCGCAACAACTCTGGGATGAATTATCAGCCCTGACCGAAGATAAAATTTTCGAGCGCACGGGCGTGGTGAACCTGGGTCCTGCGCACTCGGAATTCCTGGCGAACGTGGAGCACAGTGCCCGCGAATTCAATCTCGACGTAGAACGCCTCGACGCCACCGCCGTCATGAAACGCTGGCCAGAGATCACGGTTCCCGAGGATTACATCGGACTCTTTGAAGCCAGCTCCGGCGTACTGCATTGTGAAACCGCCATCAAAACCTGGGTCTCCCTCGCGGAAAAAGCGGGTTGCGCCCAGCTCTTTAACTGCCCGGTCACGGCAATCCAGCACAATGACGACGGTGTTACCGTTGAGACACCGGAAGGGCCTTATACCGCCTCCCGCCTGCTGGTCAGTGCCGGAACATGGGTCACGAAACTGATGCCTGAGCTGCCGGTTCAGCCGGTGCGTAAAGTCTTCTCCTGGTTCCAGGCCGACGGGCGTTTCAGCACCCAGAATAAATTCCCGGCCTTTACCGGCGAGCTGCCGAATGGCGATCAGTTTTACGGCTTCCCGTCTGAAAAAGACGCGCTCAAGATTGGTAAGCATAACGGCGGGCAGATCATCTCCTCCCCGGAGGAGCGCAAAGCGTTCGGTGCTTTGCCGGGCGATGGTTCCGAGGCGTTCAACTTCCTGCGTAATGTGCTGCCAGGCGTCGGCGGGCTGCTGTACGGTGCCGCCTGTACGTACGACAACACCCCGGATGAAGATTTCATTATCGATACGCTTCCGGGCCACGACAATACGCTGCTGATCACCGGGCTAAGCGGACACGGGTTTAAATTCGCCTCTGTGCTGGGTGAAATCGCCGCGCAGTTTGCGCAGGGTATCACTCCGCAGTTTGATCTGGCCCCCTTCTCTCTCGCGCGTTTTGGCGGATAATCCTCTTTTCAGGCTCCGACCCGTCGGGGCCTTTCTCTTTATATCGTCGGACAGAGATAATGCGCAGGATCTTTGATTATCTGGTAAACAATATTCGCGAGCATTTGATGCTCTATATTTTTCTATGGTCAATGCTTGCCATCATCGATGTTATTTATATTGTATTTTTCTGAAAAGACACGCTGACGATAATTGACAATACTTTATATTATCTTAATCTGGCCGCAAATATTTTGATTGCCACACAACCCCAGAAAACCCTTTCCCACCTAAGAACAGCCACTTAAGCACGAATGAATTGAATCAGAATCGCGTTACACAATCAAAAATATTGAAATAAAAAAATGAATATTCCTAATGCTTAAATATCAGTTGCAATAAACCTTTTCACAGGCCATTTTTACCCTTCAAATTAATTAGGGATGGTCATCATTATGCAGCTGCGTAATTCTTCTGCACGCTATGGAATAATATCCATGTGCTTGCACTGGTTAATTGCTCTCGCGGTTTATGGCATGTTCGGCTTAGGGTTGTGGATGGTGACGCTTAGCTATTACGACGGCTGGTATCACCAGGCGCCTGAACTGCACAAAAGCATTGGCATCCTGTTGATGATGAGCCTGGTGGTTCGTATTGTCTGGCGTCACATTTCCCCTCCTCCACCGGCGCTAAAAAGCTACAGCAAATTGACGCGACTGAGCGCCATCGCCGCTCACATCGCCCTGTATGGCCTGCTGTTTGCCATTTTGATTAGCGGGTATCTGATTTCGACCGCCGATGGTAAACCGATCAGCGTCTTTGGTCTCTTTGAGGTTCCGGCTACCCTGGCGGATGCCGGTTCCCAGGCCGATTTGGCGGGCCAGGTGCATCTCTGGCTTGCCTGGGGTGTCGTGATTTTATCTGTCCTGCACGGCCTTGCGGCCCTTAAACATCATTTCATCGATAAAGACGCCACGCTCAAGCGCATGCTGGGCCGATCGTCTGTAGACTCTGGAGCATAAAATGAAAAAACACCTGCTGGGTATCGCGTTAGGTTCTTTGGTATTTGTCACAGGCTCCGCCGTGGCCGCTGATTACAAAATTGATAAAGAGGGCCAGCACGCCTTCGTGAATTTCCGTATTCAGCATCTGGGCTACAGCTGGCTGTATGGCACCTTTAAAGATTTCGACGGCACTTTTACCTTTGACGAGAAAAATCCCGCCGCCGATAAAGTGAATGTGACCATCAATACCAACAGCCTCGATACCAACCACGCAGAGCGTGATAAACATCTGCGCAGCGCGGATTTCCTCAACGTGGCGAAATTCCCGCAGGCGACATTTACCTCAACGGAAGTGAAAAAGGACGGAGATGATCTGGATATCACCGGCAATCTGACCCTGAACGGCGTGACGAAACCTGTCACCCTCGATGCGAAACTCATTGGTCAGGGGGATGATCCGTGGGGCGGCAAACGCGCTGGCTTTGAGGCTGAGGGTAAAATCCGTCTGAAAGATTTCAACATCACCACCGATTTAGGCCCGGCATCGCAGGAAGTGGATCTGATTATTTCCGTGGAAGGCGTGCAGCAGAAGTCCTGATAAAAAAAATCCCGGCCGCATTTTGCGCCGGGATTTCTTATTTATTCCGGGTCAGGGATGCCCAGTTTGGTATTCAGACGACCACGCGATTTATTGAAAATCTTGTTGCCGTTTTCTCGCCCTGCGCGACGGCGGCGCTGCTCTTCTTCAGGCAGTACGCTCTCTTCGCTACACAGCTCGCTACAGCAGCCTCTAAACTTCTCGGCACAGCTCGGACACTGAATAAACAGCAGATGGCAGCCATCATTTTTGCAGTTGGTGTGGGTGTCACACGGCGTACCGCACTGATGACAGTGCGCGATCACATCTTCGGAGATGCGCTCGCCCATACGCTCGTCAAAGACGAAGTTCTTACCGATAAAACGCACCGGCAGGCCCTGCTCACGCGCGCGACGGGCGTACTCAATAATCCCGCCTTCGATATGCCAGACTTTATTGAAACCGCTGTGTTTCATAAAGGCGCTGGCTTTTTCACAGCGAATTCCGCCGGTGCAGTACATCACAATTTTTTTATCTTTGTGTTCCTGCATCATCTCCACGGCTTTCGGCAGCTGCTCGCGGAATGTGTCCGCCGGGATTTCCAGCGCGTTTTCGAAATGGCCTACTTCATATTCGTAGTGGTTGCGCATATCGATAAACACGGCATCAGGATCGTCCAGCATGGCGTTCACTTCTGCCGCTTTCAGATATTCGCCGACATCAGCGGCGTTGAACGTCGGATCGTCGATGCCGTCGGCCACGATGCGCTCACGCACTTTCATGCGCAGCACCCAGAAGGATTTCCCGTCATCATCGAGGGCAACGTTCAAACGAACATTGTTGAGAGCGGGATCAAAACCATAAAGAAAATCGCGGAAGGCGTTTACTTTACTTTCTGGCACGCTGATCTGCGCGTTGATCCCTTCATGAGCCAGATAAACGCGGCCAAACACCTTTAGCGCCTCGAAAGCTTTATAGAGTGCGTCGCGGGTGACCTGCGGCTCTTCAATGGTAAAATATTTGTAGAATGAGATGGTTACACGCGCTTCGGTTTCCGCAAGCATGCGTGCTTTCAAGGTCTCATTCGAAATGCGGTTGTGTAACACTGGCATGGTGTACGGTTCCTGCAATCGTTAAGAGAAAGAAAATCGGCGGCATCATATAGCATACAATGAGAATTTACATCCCCACATTTTGCGCTACATTTCCCTCATCCAGAAAATAAAGTAGCAACAATTGCTGCAAAAGCGTTCATTTGGCGCCCTTTCGTTTTGGTTATGTATTTAAAAAATGCGAGAATGCTGGCATAAGGACGAAAAAGACAGGAAAGACATGACCCGATTACCTCAGTTTTCAACGGCGTTGCTTCATCCACGTTACTGGCCAACCTGGGCCGGCATCGGCCTTTTATGGTTGCTGGTGCAACTTCCCTATCCGGTGATCTATCGCATCGGTTGCGGTCTCGGTCATCTCGCTCAGCGCTTTATGAAACGACGCGTCAAGATTGCGAACCGCAATCTGGAACTTTGTTTTCCAGACATGGGCGAACAGGAACGCGAGCGGATGCTGCGCAAGAATTTCGAATCTGTCGGCATGGGTCTGATGGAAACCGGAATGGCCTGGTTCTGGCCCGATAAACGTATGGCGCGCTGGTTTGACGTGACCGGAACAGGCATGGAGCCAGTGCATACCCTGCAGGCGGAAAAAACCGGCGTGCTGCTGATTGGCATTCACTTCCTGACGCTCGAAATAGGCGCAAGGATGTTTGGCATGCAGGCTCCCGGCATCGGCGTCTATCGCCCGAACGATAATCCGGTGATCGATCTTCTGCAAACCTGGGGCCGTATGCGCTCCAATAAGAGCATGATTGACCGTAAAGACCTCAAAGGGATGATCCGCGCGCTGAAAAACGGCGAAGTCATCTGGTATGCCCCTGACCACGATTACGGCAAGCAATCCAGCGTGTTCGTCCCTTTCTTTGCCGTTCAGGAAACGGCGACCACCACCGGTACCTGGATGCTGGCCCGTATGTCTAAAGCCGCCGTTGTGCCATTTGTTCCGCGTCGTAAACCTGACGGAAAAGGCTACGAGCTGATGATGCTTGAGCCAGAGCGCACGCCGCCGCTGGATGATGCAGAAACCACGGCCCGTTGGATGAACGGCATCATTGAGCAATGCATCATGCACGCGCCGGAGCAGTATATGTGGCTGCATCGCCGCTTCAAGACACGCCCACAAGGCATGCCTTCCCGCTACTAACTAACCTCCTTGCGGTCGTTCAGGCCGCATCGCTTTTAGCTTTAAAAGCCCTTCGCATTGCAGCAATCATCCCCCAGGCGCATAATTAGCAAGCTTACTATCGTCTTTTATCGCAATGCGGAATGCTATGTCGCCCTCAGATGCCCCCATAAACTGGAAACGTAACCTCGTCGTGGCCTGGCTCGGCTGTTTTTTAACCGGAGCCGGATTTAGCCTGGTGATGCCTTTCCTGCCGCTGTATGTCGAGCAACTCGGCGTGACGGGCCATAGCGCACTGAATATGTGGTCCGGTCTGGTTTTCAGTATCACTTTCCTTTTCTCAGCCATTGCCTCCCCTTTCTGGGGCGGGCTTGCCGACCGCAAGGGGCGCAAGATCATGCTGTTGCGTTCTGCGCTCGGGATGGCGATTATCATGGTACTGATGGGGATGGCGCAGAATATCTGGCAGTTCCTGATTTTGCGTGCGCTGCTGGGCCTGTTAGGTGGATTTGTCCCTAACGCTAACGCCCTTATCGCCACGCAAATTCCTCGCCATAAAAGCGGTTGGGCGCTCGGCACCTTATCGACCGGCGGCGTCAGTGGCGCACTGTTAGGTCCGCTCGCCGGGGGGCTGATGGCCGATACCTACGGATTGCGTCCCGTGTTTTTCATCACCGCCAGCGTGCTCTTTGCCTGCTTCCTGCTGACGGCGTTCTTTATTCGCGAAAACTTCACGCCGGTGTCGAAAAAAGAGATGCTGCATGCGCGCGATGTTATTGGCTCGCTGAAAAATCCGAAACTGGTGTTGAGCCTGTTCGTGACGACGATGATTATCCAGGTGGCGACCGGATCGATCGCCCCGATTTTGACGCTGTACGTGCGCGAACTGGCCGGGAATGTCAGCAATATCGCGTTTATCAGCGGCATGATTGCCTCCGTGCCGGGCGTTGCAGCGCTGCTGAGCGCACCGCGTCTCGGGAAGCTCGGCGATCGTATCGGCCCGGAGAAGATCCTGATTGCCGCGCTGGTGATCTCGGTTCTGCTGCTGATCCCGATGTCCTTCGTCCAAACGCCGTGGCAACTCGGCGTGCTGCGCTTTTTACTGGGCGCCGCTGACGGCGCACTGCTTCCGGCAGTGCAAACCCTGCTGGTCTACAATTCGACAAACCAAATCGCCGGGCGAATCTTCAGCTATAACCAGTCATTTCGCGATATTGGTAACGTCACCGGCCCACTGGTCGGCGCCGGGATCTCCGCCAGCTTTGGCTTCCGCGCGGTCTTTATTGTGACGGCAAGCGTCGTACTGTTTAATGCCATTTACTCCTGGTGGAGCCTGGCCCGCGCCTCGCGGCCTGCCCTTAATGCATCCTCCTGACAACTTATTGCCCCATTCATACTTGCAAAATCAGAGAATCAGCTATTCTTTCCCTGAACACCACTGCGAATCACAGGGAGAAACCGATGACCATGTATGCCACGCTGGAAGAAGCGATTGATGCCGCCCGTGAAGAGTTCCTCGCCGACAACACCAACGTCGAGGAAGAAGATGCGGACATCCAACAACTCAATATCCAAAAATATGTCCTGCAGGATGGCGATATCATGTGGCAGGCCGAATTCTTTGCAGACGAGGGGGAAGACGGTGAATGCCTGCCCGTGCTGAGTGGTCAAGCAGCTCAGGCGGTGTTCGACGGTGATTATGAAGAGATCGAACTGCGTCAGGAGTGGCAGGAAGAAAACACCCTCCATGAATGGGATGAGGGTGAGTTTCAGCTTGAGCCGCCGCTGGATACCGAAGAGGGGCAAACCGCAGCGGATGAGTGGGACGAGCGTTAATCAGCCCTATTCGTAAGGGCCATGCTGGGCGTCGATGGGCAGTAACAGCGTGTCGAACACCAGCGAGAACGGCAGATCGATAATCGTGACATAACGCCATGCGGAGTCACGAACGTCCCATTGCACTCCGGGATAATACTGGTTGCCATGGCCCTGACCGGGAATGGTACGGCTGATAATGCTGCCGCAGCCGCTCAGCAGCAGCGCCATCATCACCACGATGAGTATTCGCATTCAAACCTCATATAAAAAAATACCGGCCTTGGCCGGTATTTTTATTTTCGTTCGGCTTACTTCGCCTTCAGGGCCAGCGGGTTCAGCTTTATCGTCGAGTAGTAGTTCACCCACGAAGAGTATCTCTCCGGAGAGGACCATACGCGGTAGTGCAAACGCGCCATCGTCACAGGATCGCTTAACAGCACCAGACGGCGGTCGCGGTTCAATTTTTCCGGCGTTTCGTTGAGCGCCTGCTCGATGTGGCGATCGCGGGCGATCTCCAGCACCTGGCTTGCACGGTGACGCGCCGTTGCCATTGCGGTGGCCAGGGCGTTAAACGACGGGTTAAACACCGCGTGAATAAAGCCATCGTCCAGCGAGCGACTGCGGTTCATTGCCAGATACTTGTCGGTATCCACCAGCACCTGCGGCGGGGAGTACTCTTCCGGGATCAGGAACAGTTTCCAGCGTTTGGTACGTAACCCCACCGTAGAACGGCTGGAAATCACGGAGACAAACGGCGACAGGATCAGCGAGAACACAATCGGCGCCAGCCAGAACAGGAAGCGTAAATCTAGCCACGCCATTCCGGCAGCCCACACCAGACCCAGCAGCATCTGCGAGCCATGACGCATAAAGGCTTCGCTCCACGGCGTGGAGTCATCATCACGCTGCGGCGAGTTCCAGACCACTTCCCAACCGAGGAACGCGCTGACCACAAACACCGTGTGGAACAACATACGTACCGGGGCCAGCAGCACGGAGAACAGCACTTCGAGCAGCAGGGAAAGCGTCACGCGACAGAAGCCACCAAACTCTTTCGAGCCTTTGCACCAGATAAGAATGATACTCAGCAGCTTAGGCAGGAACAGCAGCACCATGGTTGACGCAAACAGCGCAATCGCCAGTTCAGGACGCCACTGCGGCCACACCGGGAACAGCTGGCGCGGTTGCAGGAAGTACTGCGGTTCGGTCAGGGCATGGACAACCTGAAGTGCGGTCGACAGGGCCAGGAACATAAACCACAGCGGCGCAGACAGATAAGACATTACCCCCGTCAGGAACACGGCGCGGTGAACCGGGTGCATCCCTTTGACCAGGAACAGACGGAAGTTCATCAGGTTGCCGTGACACCAGCGGCGGTCACGCTTTAACTCATCCAGCAGGTTCGGCGGCAGTTCTTCATAGGAGCCAGGCAGATCGTAGGCAATCCACACGCCCCAGCCTGCGCGGCGCATCAGCGCAGCTTCCACGAAGTCGTGAGACAAAATGGAACCCGCAAACGAGCCTTCGCCCGGCAGCGGTGCCAGCGCACAGTGTTCGATGAACGGCTGCACACGAATAATGGCGTTGTGGCCCCAGTAGTGGGATTCACCTAGCTGCCAGAAGTGCAAACCGGCGGTAAATAGCGGACCGTAAACGCGGGTAGCAAACTGCTGACAGCGCGCATACAGCGTGTCCATACCGGAGGCTTTCGGCGATGACTGAATGATCCCGGCGTTCGGGTTCGCTTCCATCAGGCGCACCAGGCCAGTCAGACACTCACCGGTCATCACGGAGTCGGCGTCCAGCACCACCATGTAGCTGTACTGATTACCCCAGCGGCGGCAGAAGTCATCGATGTTACCGCTTTTACGCTTCACACGACGACGGCGGCGACGGTAGAAAATCTGCCCTTCGCCCTGCACTTCCGCGATGAGTTCCATCCACGCTTTTTGCTCAGCCACGCAGATGTCCGGGTTGTAGCTGTCGCTCAGGATGTAGACGTCAAAATGCTCGGCGTTGCCGGTCGCCTTTACAGACTCCCAGGTCGCGCGCAGACCCGCGAATACGCGGTCAACGTCTTCGTTACAGATAGGCATGATCAGCGCAGTGCGGTGCTCGGGATTTAAGGCTTCATCCCCGACCGTCGACGCTGAAATGCTGTATTTGTCACGCCCCATCAGCAGTTGCAGGAAGCCCATCAGCGCGGTCCAGAAACCGGCGGAGACCCAGCAGAACAACACCGCAAACAGCAGGAGGATCCCGCTTTGCAGAATGTACGGCAGGAGCTGCATGAAGGAGACCCACAGATCCTGTCCTACCATGTCGGCCGGATTGATCAGCGTCCAGCCCTGATAAGGCAGGATGGTTTTCATGTACCAGGTGGCGACCACGGTCTGTGCCAGGGTCAGAACCAGCAGGGTGTAACGACGAAGGGTGCCGACGGTACGCCACTTCTGCTCAGACGCCTGCTGTTCTTTGGTCAGGCGAGACAAATAGCGCGGCGCCACATCGCGACCGCGAAGACGATCCCAGAAGCGGCCCACCGGGTTGGTGCGCCACGGGTCCGGGAACATGGAAGAGCGCGTCGCTTTCGGCATAGCCTGCAGCTGGGTGCGTCCCTCATCGTCTTTAACCAGCTGCCCTTCTGCCAGCGAATCCGGCCAGGCCTGCTCCAGACGCGCCTTGACGGAACCCAGTGGCGTATCGTCATCACGGGTAAATTCGTGATGCTCGCCATCCAGCGCGGTATGAACCGCGCGGATGTCGCTCTTAGGCAGCGCCGCTTTCTCAATATCTGTCAGCGGCATGGCATCGATATATTCAGATGTATTATTCATTGGCAGGTAGCTGATAGCTCCAGGTTTCACTCAGCGGCTGATCGGCATTGACCAGCGCAGCGCGCATTTCAGTGGTCTGTTTAGGATCTTTCACTTTTACGCGCAGGGTTAAACGCCACCCTTTAGTTACCGGGTTGTAACGCACGGTGCTCTCAACGATTTCACCATTGTCACCGATGCTGGTTTGCGCCGTGACGGGCGTATCCGGCGTCAGTTTTTTCATATCCTGACCGGCGAAGTCGACCACAAACGCCACGGTACCATCAGGCTGGCGAATGAGATTAGACTGCTTCACATCGCCCGTTGAGCGACGCGTCTGCATCACATACGCGTTGTCCGGCGCATGCAGTTTGTCTTCATCGCGGCTGAAGGTGATGGTGTACTTGAAGTTCATCTCTTTGCCGGCTTCCGGCAGCTGATCCGGCGTCCAGTAAGCGACGATGTTGTCGTTGGTTTCATCGTTGGTTGGAATTTCAACCAGCTCGACTTTCCCTTTACCCCAGTCCCCTTTCGGTGTGACCCAGGCGCTTGGACGCAGATCGTAACGATCGTCGAGATCTTCAAAGCGAGAGAACTGACGACCGCGCTGGAGAAGACCAAAGCCCTGCGGGTTTTCCATCGCAAAGCTGCTGACCGCCAGGTGTTTCGGGTTGTTCAGCGGACGCCAGATCCACTCGCCGTTACCCGCAAGAATAGACAGGCCGTTGGAGTCGTGCAGTTCCGGGCGGAAGTTGGTCGCAGGAGACGGCTGGTTCGGCCCGAACAGGAACATACTGGTTAGTGGCGCAACGCCCAGTTTGCCCACTTTGTCGCGCAGGTAAACTTTGGACTGAACGTCGATAACCGAGTCACGACCTGGAATGATCACAAAACGGTAGGCACCGGTTGCACGCGGGGAGTCCAGCAGTGCGTAGATAGTCAGGCGTTTGTCCGTCGGTTTTGGACGCTCGATCCAGAACTCACGAAAACGCGGGAATTCTTCACCAGACGGCAGCGCCGTGTCGATTGCCAGACCACGCGCAGAGAGACCGTAAACCTGGCCGGAACCAATCACGCGAAAATAGCTGGCCCCCAGCATGCTGACAATTTCGTCGTTTTTATCTTTGCTGTTGATGGGGTAAAGCACTTTAAAGCCTGCAAATCCCAGGTCTTTAACGGTGTCTTTATCGTGTTTCACATCGCCAAAATTAAAATAATCCGGGTTGTATTTGATCTTACGCACCGCAGTAGCCGTCACCTCATTGATGGCAACCGGGGTGTCGAAATACATACCCTGATGATAAAACTCAAGCTTGAACGGGGTTTTAATGTTGTTCCAGTACGCTTTATCGTGATTGAACTGGATCTGCTGATAGTCCGCATATTTCATGTCGCGGAAAACGGAGGGCAGGTTACTTTTTGGCGCCTCATAGCCTTTGTCGGCCAGCGATTTTGCCTGTTTTGCGACATCATCGATGGAAAAAGACCATGCAGAAGAGGTATACAGTGACAACAATACTGCTGCACCTAACCAACGCATTTTCATCATTTGTGGTTTATGTTTCATAATAAGTAAGCACTTCCCCCTTTGTGTGCTTAATTCGATCCGATCCATTTTACTGGAAATTCAGGCAATCCGACAACATTATCACTGCTTTGTTCAGCGGCTGGCTCATGGATTAAGCAACGAGAAGAACCCACTCTTCACTTTGCGTGCTTATCCTGGAGACAGGGTGTCGGTCTTGGTGTAGGGTTGGCTTCGAATGTAACCACTATTAGCCTTATGGATAAGGCGAAAAGTCTGAGAATGCACAAAGTTATATGACCACTGTACCTGTACAACGTGAATATTTCCTCGACTCGATCCGGGCATGGCTGATGCTATTGGGGATCCCATTTCACATCTCACTGATTTACTCCAGCCACACCTGGCACGTTAACAGTATAGAGCCCTCATGGTGGCTGACACTGTTTAACGATTTTATTCACTCCTTCCGCATGCAGGTGTTCTTCGTCATTTCTGGCTATTTCTCCTACATGCTGTTTTTGCGCTATCCGATGAAGCGCTGGTGGAAAGTGCGCGTCGAGCGCGTCGGCATTCCGATGTTGACCGCCATCCCGCTGCTGACACTGCCCCAGTTCATCATGTTGCAGTACGTAAAAGGCAAAGCGGATAACTGGCAAAACCTGTCGCTGTATGAAAAATACAACACCCTGGTCTGGGAGCTGGTTTCGCACCTGTGGTTCCTGCTGGTGCTGGTGGTGATGACGACCGTGAGCCTGTGGATTTTCAGCAAGTTGCGCCGCCATCTTAGCCGACATCACGAATCGCATTTCCCCCACCTCACCTATGGCAAGCTCTCTCTGCTATTCCTGGTGCTGGGTATCGCTTACGGCGCGATTCGCCGTATTCTGTTTTTGGTTTATCCGCCAGTACTGAGCGATGGGCTGTTTAACTTCGTCGTGATGCAAACCCTGTTCTACATCCCCTTCTTTATGCTGGGTGCGCTGGCGTTCATCTCGCCGAAGCTCAAAGCGCTGTTCACCACGCCATCTCCATGGTGCGCCGTCGGTTCAGCCCTCGCCTTTGCGGCCTATCTGCTCAATCAGCGTTATGGGAGTGGCGATGCGTGGATGTACGAAACAGAAAGCGTGATTACGATGCTGCTGGGGCTGTGGATGGTGAACGTGGTGTTTGCGCTGGGGCATCGCCTGCTGAACTTTAAATCCGCGCGGGTGACCTATTTCGTCAACGCGTCGCTGTTTATCTATCTGGTTCACCACCCGCTGACGCTCTTTTTTGGTGCATATATCACCCCGCACATTCGTTCTAACGCATTAGGCTTTTTCACCGGTCTGGTGTTTGTGGTGGGGATTGCCATCCTGCTGTACGAAATTCATCTGCGAATTCCCCTGCTGCGTTTCCTGTTTTCCGGTAAACCGCAAAACAAAGCGGAGAGCGTCAAAGCCGCTTAACGCCCCTGTCGCGCCGGGCTTCCGGCGCGTCTACAGTAGCCATTCCACCGGCAGCCACCAGGCGAGCCGCACCAGCACCCGCTGCCAGAAGCGCGTTTTCGGCTCTTTCTTGAGGACAATCTCCTCGCCCTCTTTTTGCTCCACCCAGTTTAAACGCCCGAATTTATCCAGCCGGATTTGCCACGCCTCATGCTGACGACTTTTCAGAAAACGTCGGTGGATCAGGCGCGCCAGGGTTTCGCTTTCAATGACAAACCCCATTTCGGTGTTAAGCATCGTCGAGCGCGGATCAAAATTCAGCGAGCCGATAAACACTTTTTCGTTGTCAATGCTGAAGGTTTTAGCATGTAAGCTAGAGCCGGAATTCCCGGTCAGGCCGCGATCCCGAAGGCCTGGGACAAAATCCTGCGTCGGTTTCAGTTCGTAGAGTTCAATCCCATGACGCAACAGTTTTTTGCGCCAGCGGGCATACCCCGCATGCACCACCGCCACGTCGTTTGCCGCCAGAGAATTGGTAAGAATCGCGATTTTGACGCCCTTGCGCACCATTTGCAGCAGTAGCGCGACGCCGGCGCGTGTAGGAACAAAATAGGACGAGATAATATCGATCTGTTCAACCGGCGAGCCCATGACATCCAGCAGACGCTGCGGCAGCAGGGAATGACGTTTCGCCCGCCCTAGCCCCTTACGCGGATCATCGCTGAGCAGACGGGTTTTCGCCCAGATAAGCGGCAGATTGCGCGCTTCAAGCCGGGTGATGAACTGGCTAGATTCGAGTTTATCCAGGTACCGCTGGGTAATGTCATTCTGATACCACTCTTCCGGCGTATGGAGACGCATTTCAATCTCCTCCTCCGACAGCTCAAGCACCTGCTTCAGGGGCGAGACGCAGGCGCTGTTCCAGTAGCGTTCGAAATCGTCCGTGACATCCGCCACCACAGGCCCGATGGCCATCACATCCAGATCGGAAAAGAGCGGCGCCTCCCCTGCCCCAAAATAGGCATCCCCGACATTTCGGCCCCCCACAATCGTCGCTTCACCGTCGACGGTGAAACTTTTATTGTGCATTCGGCGGTTAAGTCGGGCGAAATCGGTGAGATAACCCAGCGCGCGCAGGGTGCGGAAAGAGAAAGGGTTAAACAGCCGGACGTCGATATTGGGATGGGAATCGAGCAAGCGCAGGATAGCATCCAGTCCCTGCGTATTGTTGTCGTCAAGCAAGAGCCTGACCCGCACGCCGCGCGATGCCGCAGCGAGTAGCACGGAAAACAGCAGACGCCCCGACATATCGTCTTCCCAGATGTAGTACTGCACATCCAGCGTCTTCTCGGCCATTTCCGCAAGCCTGTAGCGGCAGGCAAACGCGTCCAGGCTGTCATCCAGAGGAAGCAGCCCACACATCCCCGGATGTTCGGCATTGACGGGCGCGATAGCACGCCCGAGTCGCGTGTTATGCGTCGAGATCCTCTCCTCGCTGGGTAAGGAGTCGTTGGTAAAGTCGGGCATTTTCGTCATCATAGCAAACAAAGTATACCCGTTCCGGTAACGGCTTGCGGGTGAGATAGTCTGAAACCGTCGTCACCGCGATGGCCGCCGCAGCAGCCTTGGGAAAACCGTAGACACCGGTGCTGATCGCCGGGAAGGCGATAGTTTGATAGCCATTGGCGGCCGCCAGACGCAGACAATTCAGATAGGCATCTTCCAGGCTTCGCGCCTCATGATGCTCTCCGCCCTGCCAGACCGGGCCTACCGCGTGAATAACTGCTTTGGCAGGCAGATCGCCTGCAATCGTAATCACCGCATGTCCTGGCGCTAACTCACCCTGCTGCTGACGAACAATTTTACAGGCTTCCAGCAGCTGTGGCCCGGCGGCACGATGAATGGCACCGTCGACGCCGCCACCGCCCATCAGGGATGGATTGGCGGCATTGACAATGACATCAACGTGCTGCGTGGTGATGTCCCCGAGGACAACTTCAATGTGCGGTCTCATATCTAACCCTCTACTACCGATCTCTTTGTTAAGTGTATAGCAGCGGTCAGTTGGGAAGAAGTAATTGATAAGAAAAGCCCTCCGGTCGTGAAACGGGAGGGCTCAGGCCTAGCGATAGTTGACTAACAACACTGCCAACGTTTTTTCCGGATTGATATATTTCATACTTACCGTGGCGACATCTGGGTAAGGGTTATGTCCCCGCAGGGCATCACCGTAACTTACCTGGGTGGTTTGCACGCGTCCTTCGTGCGGGCATGACAACGCAAACTGATTATGCTGTGGTGAAATCTCACACGGGTCTTCCACAATCGACCCGTTAAAATGAATCACACCGCCGTTAACCGTGGTTGCAGCTAATGCTGGAGTCAGTGCCGATAAAACAACAATACCTGCTGAAATAATACTTTTTACTATGGACGCTGCCATGGTTGGCTCCTCAATGAGAAATCATCCTTGAGGGGTCACGCATTCCTTATTCAAATCATAGAAACATTCATTGGGAACCGCCAAATTATCCAATATATTGATTTCGTGAATATTTCATTCAGAACCCGGCCATTGTTGCGATAAATGAAGCGATTGCCCGTCAGAGACATTAACGACAATTCTCACGGAATCTTTAGGGTTAATATTCAGACTCAGACGGGTTAAATCGATCGGTTGATTCGCGGGAATAGAGAGGGTGCTGCGCTGACTAGACGTACTTTGCCCCCCAAGCCCTTCCCGAGATGAAATAATTTGCACCTGACATACGCAGGGTTCAGTCAAAATAACCTGAGGAATGATGGTGGTCATATCCCCGTCGTGGGTGGTTTTAAAGGTGATCTGGCTCGAGAGCGCAGCAAGGAGTAATAAGGTGTGCATGATAAACTCCCGAAAAAAAACAGGGCAAATGCCCTGTTTTTTTGTAGTACAGATTCGAAATTAATACTGATGCGCAGTCGCGTTGTTGCCGAAGCCAACCTGATGCACAGTTACAGTTGACCCGGAAGCGGTCTGGTCCACTGCCGCGCCGTTGCCGCCGCCGAACTGTTTAACACTGATGGTGGAGTCTTTACTGTTCCACTGATCGAGGGTTGCGCTGTTACCAAAGCCTTTCTGCAGCAGGTCAATGGAACTGTCATCAGAACCTTGTCCTACATCAGCACCGTTACCGCCGCCGTGCTGAGTAATCGTCAGGTCAGAATTTTTAGCGTCAGTTTGCAAGGCAACAGCTGAGTTGCCGCCACCGTACTGGTAAATGCTCAGAGTTGAGTTCGGGCCGCTATTACCGCCACCCCAACCACCACCGCCGCCGCCATATTGTGGAACCGCACCAGCCAGAGCACTGCCAGAAACTACGATTGCTGCAATTGCTGCCACTTTGAAAAGTTTCATGGTAAACCCCCATCGGATTGATTTAAGTCGTCGTAAATAGTCAGCGTTGGATAACGCGAATTGCCATTTGCGACTGTCTCTGTACTACAACTGCTGTTTTTTGCGTACCATACTGGGTAATATTCGCTTTGTTACCCGAGCCTTTCTGGATAATCATCGCGGTATTACCAAAAGCCCCTTGCTTAATACTCGCATCATTGCCGTTACCGGACTGATCGATATAAGCGAGGTTATAAGTCCCTGATTGATCAACTTTCGCTCGGTTGTTCCCGCCATCCTGAGAAACAACGGACAGTAATTTAGAACCGCCCTGGCGAACGTCAGCATTATTACCTGAACCTTGTTGACCAATAATGGCTGCCTGATTATATGAAGACTTGCTTAATTCATTAATCGCGAAGTTATATTCCGAGACTGCCAAATCCGGACCTGCCGCGATCGCTAACCCAGGCGCACCCAGTAATGTAAACATCATAAATAACGTTCTGTTTTTCATGTTGTCACCTGGACCTGGTAATAAATAAATGGCTTGGTGTTAACGCGATTCGTTTTTTGTTAACGCCGCGTTACGATGAAGAGTATGTCTACCGAAACAATTTAAATATCTCACCCGCGAGTGTTATTTTTATTTAATGGGTCACCTCAAAGTATTAATTAATGCCAAAATTACCAGTCGGCAGCGTAAGTTAGTTTTTTAAATATTATTTTGACAGCCTGTTTGCGCTTCGTTAAGGAAGCGCTTATCGCCCCCGTCGCGTCTGCCCTTCGCGCTTCGCCGACAACATTCCGCGACACCTCTGTCACAAGACGTACGATTTCTTAAGAGCTTTCTGTTAGCATGCAAAGTCTTAGATTTTTCATCTCACTCATACCTGTTACGAGCAAACACAAAATAATCAATTGATATTAAAATCAACTGATTGCAATAATTTGTATGATTTTTAAAATGTGTGCAGCATTATTATCATGTACAACTTTTTTATCATTACTGAACTTTTAAAGCGCCTTAAATTCACAAATTAATATTGATTTTTACATTATGTTACACCATTAACACTTGATTTAAAAATCGTAATAGCTAGATTGAAATCAGCAGTACGAATTATTTTTAATATTTACCTCCTCCTGGAGGTTATGGTCTGATTCTACACACAGCAGTGCAACATCTGTCAGTACTTCTGGTGTCCCCCGAATATATCGGGGGACAGCTGCCAGGTGTTATAAAAAAAGTGGGGTTTCATCATGTTTAATGAAGTCCATAGTTTACATGGTCATACATTACTGTTGATCACAAAGCCTTCTTTACAAGCGACAGCCTTATTACAACATTTGAAGCAGTCTCTGTCATTGAACGGGAAATTGCACAATATTCAACGTTCTTATGATGATATTGCTCCTGGCAGCATCATTCTCTTCGATATGATGGAAGCTGATAAAAAGCTTATCCATTACTGGCAAGATAACTTAAGCAGGAAAAACAATAATATCCGCGTGTTATTATTGAATACACCTGATGAGTATCCTTTCCGGGATATTGAAAGCTGGCCGCATATCAACGGCGTCTTTTACGTCACTGAAGACGAGACGCGTGTGGTGGAAGGGTTACAGGGTATTTTGCGTGGAGAGTGTTACTTTTCACAAAAACTGGCCAGCTACCTCATCACTCACTCCGGAAATTATCGCTATAACAGTTCAGAGTCGGCTTTGCTGACGCATCGCGAAAAAGAGATTCTGAATAAATTACGCATTGGTTCTTCAAATATTGAAATCGCCCGTTCGTTATTTATCAGCGAAAATACAGTGAAGACACATCTCTATAATCTTTTCAAGAAGATAGCTGTTAAAAACAGGACTCAGGCTGTTTCATGGGCAAACGATAACCTCAGGCGTTAATAACATGAAACGCACGTCGAGTTGGATCGCGGCAGTCGGCTTTCTGCTCGCTGCCGGAAATCTTCACGCTGTTGAAGTGGAAGTGCCCGGATTATTAACTGACCACACCGTCTCATCTATCGGCCACGATTTTTATCGGGCATTTAGCGACAAATGGGAAAGTGATTATCCTGGCAACTTAACAATCAATGAGCGGCCCAGTGCTCGATGGGGAAGCTGGATCACCATAACGGTTAATCAGGACGTGGTGTACCAGACATTTTTATTCCCAACGAAAAGAGACTTTGACAAAAACATCAGTTTTGCACTGGCACAAACTGAAGAAGCGGTAAATCGTCTGCAAATCGATAAGGCTCTGCTGAGCACTGGCGATTTAGCAAAAGATGAATTCTAGCGATATTAATCTCCGGAGGCTGTAATGCGTCTCGCACACACAGTGATTTCGTTAATGCTGATTGCACCGTTAAGCTGGGCCGGGAATATGACTTTCCAGTTCCGTAACCCAAACTTTGGTGGCAATCCAAATAACGGGGCTTTTATGCTCAATGAAGCCCAGGCCCAAAACTCCTATAAAGACCCCAGCTATAACGATGATTTTGGTATTGAAACACCGTCTGCACTGGATAACTTCACTCAGGCTATTCAGTCGCAAATATTAGGTGGCTTGCTCACGAATATTAATACCGGCAAACCAGGCCGCATGGTGACCAACGATTTTATTGTCGATATAGCCAATAAAGACGGGCAACTGCAGCTGAATGTGACCGACCGGAAAACGGGCAAAACGTCCACCATTCAGGTATCGGGTCTCGCAACCGATTCAACTGATTTTTAAACAACCACGAAATAAGGACAACAATCATGCAGCGCTTACTGATTCTTGTTGCAGTGTGCTTATTGAGCGGTTGTTTAACTGCTCCACCTAAAGAAGCCGCTAAACCCACGCTGATGCCCCGGGCGCAAAGCTATCGCGACCTGACGCATCTGCCGGCACCGACCGGTAAGATATTTGTCTCGGTTTATAATATTCAGGATGAAACGGGCCAGTTCAAACCGTATCCGGCAAGTAACTTCTCGACGGCTGTTCCACAAAGTGCCACCGCCATGCTGGTGACTGCGCTCAAGGATTCACGCTGGTTTATTCCTCTGGAACGCCAGGGGCTGCAAAACCTGCTGAACGAACGCAAAATCATTCGTGCGGCTCAGGAAAACGGCACCGTTGAGGTTAATAACCGCGTACCGTTGCAGTCGCTGGTTGCCGCAAACGTTATGGTTGAAGGCTCGATTATCGGCTACGAAAGTAACGTGAAATCGGGCGGTGTCGGGGCGCGTTATTTCGGTATTGGGGCGGACACGCAGTACCAGCTCGACCAGATTGCCGTCAACCTGCGCGTGGTTAACGTGAGCACCGGTGAAGTGCTATCATCGGTCACCACCAGCAAAACGATTCTCTCCTATGAAGTTCAGGCCGGTGTCTTCCGCTTCATCGACTACCAGCGTCTGCTGGAAGGTGAAATCGGCTACACCTCGAATGAACCGGTGATGATGTGTCTGATGTCGGCCATCGAAACAGGGGTTATTTTCCTGATTAACGACGGGATCGATCGTGGACTGTGGGATCTGCAGAATAAAAATGACGTGAAAAATGAGGTCCTGGTGAAATACCGCGAAATGTCGGTGCCTCCAGAATCCTGATTCAGAAAGCACAACGAAAAAGCGAGGCGCTAAGGCCTCGCTTTTTTATTTGCTCAATACCGTGCCGTTTTCCTGCGCCCGCTCTCGCCGGGCCGCCAGCCACAGCCCGCTGTTTTTCATCGCGTAGCCAAACACCAGTCCCAGAAGGAGCGACGGGATAATCATTTTCCAGTCGCCCTGCCCGGCAAAGGTCGCGCATGCGCCAATGAAAGTTCCAGGAACAAAAGAGAGCAGCAGGTGTTTTGCCTGAATGCACATCAAAAAAGCCACCACGCCAGTCATCATATAGCCGACGATCTCAAGATGCGGCGCAAGCGCGCTGCCGTGCATGATTATCAATGCCCAGACAACGCCGCTCATCATGGTGCAGCCCGAGATAAACAGCCCTTTCAGTCCGCCCTGCGGACAGGCGAAGTAGGCGGTACAGCCGAGGAAACCCGCCCAGCTGAGCAGTCCCAAAGACACGGCAACCCATCCCCAGATTCCGGAGAGGATCCCTGTCGTAATGGCAATGGAAAGTAATATATTCATGGCGCGCATCTTATCAGATACGCGCCAGTGAAATGAGATCACGAGCACATTTTGTTCAAATCAAAATGTATCGTTACATTGAATATGTGATTTAAATCACTCTTCGTTCTCTTCCTGTAATTCGTCCCACATGGCCGAGATCGCTTCACGGGTCAGCGGTGCCAAGGTGCGCCAGAAAGGAGACGTGGCGTGGGCTTCAATCTTACCGAGGAAAGCACCGCACCAGGGGAGAATGTAATCGCCAAAAAGCGTTTCCAGAGCTTCGCTTTCATCGTCACCGGCGTGATCTTCAATCCACGAGGCCGCCAGCAGCAGCGTGCCGATATGGTCGGCAGGCGCATCGCTCAGGGGCATACCGCGCTCGGAGAGGAACGCGCGCACTTCAGATTCCGTCGCCCCCTCTTCCCAGGAAGAGCGATACGGAGAAACGCGCCCCTCTTCGCCCACAAACAGGGCGTTATAATCCGCCGAAATCTGCTGCATATCGCAGCTCTTTTGCAGGCGTTTCAGTAGCTCGTCCTGCTCCAGCGGCCAGTTGTCCGCGAGCTTACCTTCGCGAATCAGCGTAAAGAGCGGAACCAGCAGCGGATCTTGCGGCTGGCGATAGTACAAGGTGCCCAGTACGCGGCAAAGGATTGAAAACTCGTTCATTTATTTATTCCATGACTGTATTAAAGTTCAGCAAATTCAGCGATCGGTGGCATGCCACGCGATTCGAGGAAATCCAGCATCCGACGCGGGGTAACGTTAAGAATACGCTCTTCCGGGAACCCGACTTCATCTAACACTTTCCGGCACTCGCCAAATTCCCCCAGCGTAAAGGCGGTGTGGGAATCAGAGCCCAGCGCCACCATTCCGCCAGCATCACGCACCGCCGCCGCCACTGCACGACAGTTGGCTTCACTGCCAATGCGCGAGTGGGTAAAGGAGGAGTTATTGATTTCCAGTGCCACGCGGTGTTTTGCCGCCGCCTGGGCGACCGCCTGAATGTCGATTGGGAATTTCGGGTTGCCAGGGTGGCTGATAATGTGGACGTTGCCGCTGGCAATCGTCGCGATCATCGCCTGAGTGTGGGTCTCTTTATCCTGAGGAGCAAACACCGGTTCATGAAAACCGGCGATAATCAGATCCAGAGAGGTCAGCATCGGGCCAGTACAGTCGATCTCGCCGTCCGTGTTTTTAATGTTCGCCTCGATGCCGCGCAGTATCCCGACGCCATCCACCAGACGAGGCCAGATGCGCATATTTACAAAGTGCCAGTAGTGCGGCGCATCAGCCATATCCGGGCCGTGATCGGTGATCGCAAAAAGCGTAATCCCTCTCAGTTTGGCTTGCGCGATGTAGTCATGAAGGGTGCTGTACGCGTGGGTGCTGGCGACGGTGTGCATATGCAGGTCTACGGGATACATCTCTCTCTCCTCTGATGTTTTACCCCAAGGATAGCAGGTATACCCGGCGAATATCAGCAAAAACCCGGCAAAAGCCGGGTTGCGGTTAGTAGCCTCGCTGCCTGTCGACCTGTCCGGTCGCGGCTTTCCCCTGCTCCAGCAGCGCTATCGTGCGGGCAATGTAATCCACGGCTTCTGCCGGGCGGGTGACTGCGGCAATATGCGGCGTCATCGCCACGCGCGGATGCGCCCACAGCGGGCTCTCTTCCGGCAACGGTTCACGGCTGTAGACATCCAGCATCGCCCCTTTCAGCTTACCGCTGTCGAGCGCTTTAAGCAGATCCGCTTCCACCAGATGCACGCCGCGCGCCAGGTTCATCACATAGCTTTGATCCGGCAGTTGGTTCAGCAGATCCTGATTGATAATCCCGACCGTCTCTGCCGTATTTGGCAGCAGGTTGATCAGCACGCGCGTCCCTTTCAGGAAGGCTGGCAGTTCGTCATGACCGGCAAAGCTCTCCACGCCAGGATACGTCTTGCGCGTGCGACTCCAGCAGCGCAGCGGGAATCCCCACGGCGCGAGGGCTTCAGCCACTTTTGAACCCAGCACGCCCGCACCCAACAGCCCGACGGTAAAATCTTCGCGCTGATAATCGGCTAACGGTTCCCAGCGCGATTGCTGCTTCAGCGCATGATAGTCGTCAAAACGGCGGAACCAGTGCAGAACCTGGCTCACCGCGTATTCCTGCATTTGCTGGCCCATACCGGTATCTTCGAGGCGGAACAGGGGAATATGTTCTGGCAACATTTCCGGATGCGCTTTTAATTTGCTCAGGATGGAATCCACGCCCGCGCCGAGGGCAAAGACCGCTTTCAGATTGCGCCCCTGCAACATCTCCACCGGCGGATGCCAGACGAGCGCATAATCCGCATGTTCGTTGTCGCCCCGCTTCCATTCACGCACGCGCGCGCCCGGAATGGCTGTCGACAGCGCCTTAATCCAGTAAGGGGTATCAAACGTCGGGTGGTAAAAGATGATATCCATAAATGACTCCTGCTTTTTATTGCGATGTTTTATATGTGTTTTCAAGAGGATTATCAGGATAACAAATATTGCGCAGGGTGTGTTGATGATAAAAAAAGCGCTTTCAGCACATTCAGGAATCACATTGCTGAAACTTTATCTAAACACGCCAAATAACTGAAAAAGTTGATTGACGGCGATGCCCCTTTTACTTACATTAGCGCCCGTCCCAGCAACAACGGGATGACAATACGGTGAGGTGTCCGAGTGGCTGAAGGAGCACGCCTGGAAAGTGTGTATACGGCAACGTATCGAGGGTTCGAACCCCTCTCTCACCGCCATATTTGAAGAAGAGCTCGCATGAAAATGCGGGCTTTTTTTTTCGTCTGTCGTTTGGGTCTACTCTTCGACAATCCGCGCGTATTCTTCGGCCAGAAAATCCACCAGCGTGCGCACAGAAGGCAACAGTCCGCGCCGCGAAGGATACACGGCGTGAATGACTTCCCGCTGCGGCTCCCACTCGCTCAGTACCCTGACCAGCTCACCGCGCGCCAGCTGCTCCTTGACCATTAAAACAGGCAACTGGACCACGCCGACGCCAGCCGATGCCGCTTCGCGCAGCGCCAGCATATCGGAGGTGATATAACGCGGCGTAAAGTGGATCTCCGCCTTCGCGCCCGCAGGCCCGGTCAGCGCCCATTTGTGAACCTGCTTGCCCGCCCCCATGCTCAGTCCGGGCCACTGGCTGAGTTCAGCAGGCGCTGTCGGTGTACCCAGCCGTTCAATCAGCTGCGGGCTCGCCACTAGACAGTGACCGCGATCGGCGAGCACACGCAAGACCAGATCGCTATCGTCAAAAGGCCGTGGCCTTACGCGAATTGCCACATCAATCCCCTCCGCCACCACATCCACGCGCCGGTTGGTGGCTTCCAGCTGCAGATTCACGCCCGGATAGCGGACCATAAATCGCGCCAGCATCGGGCCAATATGGACATGCAGCAGCGTAACCGGACAGGTTATGCGCACCATTCCGCGCGGCTCTGCCTGTAGAGCGGCGACGGCCTCCTGCGCCGCCTCGGCTTCGACCAGCATCGCTTTGCAGTGCTGATAAAAGGTATGGCCGATGTCGGTGACCGTAAACTGCCGCGTGGTGCGCTGTATTAATCGCACGCCCAGCCGCTCCTCAAGCTGCGCAATACGACGGCTGAGGCGGGATTTTGGTAAATCACAGGCCCGCCCTGCTGCGGCAAATCCGCCGTGGTCCACCACTTTCACAAACCACGCAAAATCATTGAGATCCTGCATTTCGCCTCCATCGTCCTGTTTATGGAACAGTGAGTATTAATTTCACACTCTACCGGGTTATTAATGTCGAATATAAGCTAATACACATCAACCGAACAGCAGGAGAAAAACATGAAACAGGTTACTGGCGTCTATACCGCACCGCGTCCCCACTGGGTGGGCGACGGTTTCCCGGTACGCTCAATGTTCTCTTACCAGACTCACGGCGAAGCCCTCAGCCCTTTCCTGCTGCTGGACTATGCAGGCCCGCACGTCTTCCCCGGCGACGGCGTGAAACGCGGTGTGGGTGAGCATCCCCATCGCGGCTTTGAAACGGTGACCATTGTCTATTCCGGCGACGTAGAGCATCGCGATTCAACCGGTAAAGGTGGCGTAATTGGTCCGGGCGATGTGCAATGGATGACAGCCGGTGCGGGCATTTTGCATGAAGAGTTTCACGCCGATGCCTTCTCGCGCCAGGGCGGTGAGCTGAAGATGATGCAGCTGTGGGTCAACCTTCCGGCGAAGCACAAAATGGCCACTCCGGGCTACCAGAGCATCACCAAAGCGGCGATCCCGGTCGTGGCGCTGCCCGATAACAGCGGCGAGCTGCGGGTGATTGCCGGTCAGTATGGCGATACACAAGGTCCAGCGCACACCTTCTCGCCCCTCAACGTATGGGACATTGCCCTGCATCAGGGCGGTCACCTGAGCCTGAACCAGCCGAATGGCTGGAGCACGGCGCTGGTGGTGGTCGAAGGCAGCATCACAGTGAATGGCACCACCGAAGCCGGTGAAGCCCAGCTGGTGGTGCTGAGCCAGAGCGGGGATAAACTGCACCTTGAGGCCACCCGTGACGCAAAAGTGCTGCTGATGTCCGGCGAGCCGTTAAACGAGCCGATTGTCGGTTACGGTCCGTTCGTGATGAACACCAAAACCGAAATCGCAGAGGCGATCGGTGATTTTAATTCCGGTCGTTTTGGTCAGATGTGAGCGTAAACCGGCAGAGGTGATTATTGCTTAACCGAACAGCCACTCGGGCATAAAATTTGCTTGACCGTTTTAGCGCAACTCCCTATAGTAGCGCCCCGTTGCCCCTGAGAGGTCAGGCAGCGAAACAATACGGTGAGGTGTCCGAGTGGCTGAAGGAGCACGCCTGGAAAGTGTGTATACGGCAACGTATCGAGGGTTCGAACCCCTCTCTCACCGCCATATTTAGAGAAGAGCTCGCATGAAAATGCGGGCTTTTTTTTCGTCTGTCGTTTGGGTTCCCCAGAAAGCAAAGCCCGGTTGCCCGGGCTTTGTCATCAGCAGCAAATTCAGTCGTAAGCAAGCAGTGCGCGCTGGCACAGAACCGAGCGTACGCAATCATCTTTGTTGAAACGCACCACCCCAACCATGTCATCTTCCACAAAACGTGCCAGCGCATCGCTCAGGCCCGATTTGACACCCGACGGCAGGTCGCACTGGGTGATATCGCCGTTGACGATAACGGTCACGTTTTCCCCGAGGCGCGTTAAAAACATCTTCATTTGCGCTGCGGTCACGTTCTGAGCCTCGTCGAGAATGACGACCGCATTTTCAAATGTACGTCCGCGCATATAGGCGAACGGCGCGATTTCCACCTTACCAATCTCTGGTCGCAGGCAGTACTGCATAAAAGAAGCCCCCAGGCGTTTCACCAGCACGTCATAGACAGGCCGGAAATACGGGGCGAACTTCTCTGACATATCGCCGGGCAAGAAGCCGAGATCTTCATCGGCCTGCAATACCGGACGGGTGACGATAATTCTGTCCACATCCTTATGAATCAGAGCCTCCGCCGCCTTGGCAGCACTTATCCACGTTTTCCCGCATCCGGCTTCACCGGTTGCGAAGATCAGCTGTTTACTCTCGATAGCATTCAGGTAGTGCGCCTGAGCTTCATTGCGGGCGGCAATTGGGGAGTTATCACGGCTGTCTCGCGCCATGCCAATTGCTTCTACGCCGCCACTCATCTGCACAAGCGAGGTGACCGACTCTTCTTCACGCTGTTTATGGCTACGTGAATCCCGTCTCAGCACACGTTTTGCTTCGCGACGAGCTTTGATCACTGCTTTTTGTCTTCCCATGGATAGCACCTTGAGTTGTTGGTATTCATCACACGCGCCGTTGGCGGCGCGATTATGCGCACGAACATCTGAGGTTTGGCTTCCTTGTAAGCCCTTGCTTGCCTTTTGGAATGACGATGCAAAACGGCTACGCGCACCGTTCTGCACGCCGGATAAGTTCTTTTGAGGTATTGGGGAGGAGAATTTTGTGGTGAAGAAATCGCTGCCGGAGTCAGAGCCTCCGCGCCGGGTGCTGCGGTTGTTATGTTTAACTTGTCCAGTACAGGACCCAACCATTCGCGATCTCCATAGTGAATCGTTATCACTGCCGGGAACTACCGCTGTCTTATATTAAGTACATCAGGATTTATCACAAATGCAACATCTTTTTTACCTGAACGCAACTTTTTCAGACTCGCCCTGCAGCTGAGTTCAGTCTTATACAGAAATATGACAGAAATATAACAGTGAGGGTCATAGGAAAAAATAATCTCCCCGCGCGGGTGGCGGGGAGAATAATCAGGCTTCGATCAGCCCTTGTGCGAGATACGCGGTGTTATCGCGCACGCCCGGCAGAGCAAAGAAATAGCCGCCGCCGATAGGTTTTATGTACTCTTCCAGCGCCTCGCCGTTTAACCGCTTCTGCACGGTTAAAAAGCCCTTCTCCAGATCGTGCTGATAGCAGACAAACAGTAGGCCCATATCCAGCTGCCCGGAGTTGGTCACCCCCAGCGAATAGCTGTAGCCGCGACGCATCATCAGGCTGGACTGGGTTTCCGGCGTTCGCGGGTTCGCCAGACGAATATGGCTGTCGAGCGCGATGGTATCGCCGTCCGGATCTTTTGCGTAATCCGGCACATCGTGTTCGTTATTCATGCCCAGCGGCGCACCGCTCTGCTTGTCACGACCGAAAATGGTTTGCTGCTCTTTCAGCGGCGTGCGATCCCAGAACTCCACGTGGAACTGGATAATACGCACCGCCTGATAAGTGCCGCCCACCGCCCACGCCGGTTCGCCCTGATCCGCCGTGGTCCAGACCACGTTTTTCATCAGGGCCGCATCGCGGCTGTCCGGGTTGGCCGTTCCGTCTTTAAAGCCGAGCAGGTTGACCGGCGTCTCTTTTCCCTGGCTGCGCGCCGCGTGATCGGAGATAAACCCTTCCCGCTTCCAGCGCACGCTGAGCAGATCCGGCGTGTGCTTGATGATATCGCGCAGGGCGTGGATCACCGTATCCTGGGTGTTAGCGCAGATCTGGATCAGCAGATCGCCATGACAGAGCGCGGCGTCGAGAGAATCATTCGGAAAACGCGTCATCTTTTGCAGCGTTTTCGGTTTCTGTTTCTCAAGCCCGTAGCGGGTGTCAAACAGCGACTCGCCAACGGAAACCGTGACCGTCAGGTTATCCGGGGCGATAAACGGCCCCAGAATACCCGAATCCATCGGCGGCATCCGCGGGTTCGGCGTTTCCGGCGCCGGGCCCCCTGCCGTCAGAAACGCAATCCGCTTCGTCAGCAAACGGAACAGACGTTCCAGATCCGCTTTATCGCTCGCCAGCGAATCAAACGCCACCACCATCATCGCCGCCTGCTGTGGCGTCAGGATCCCGGCCTGATGTTCACCGTAGAACGGCTGCGTCTCCATGCGCGCATTCGGGGAGAGGGTTCCCGGCGCGCTTTGCGGTTTGGCCGCATGCGCCACCGGGCACCCCCCCGCCAGAGCGAGCGCGCCGCCAAGCGCCCCCACCCCTTTTAACAATCGACGGCGCGACGGTTCTGCGACGTCGATTTCGTGATGTTTACTCATAATGCTTAGTCCAGACCCAGTACGCCACGCAGCTGTGCCAGATCTTCCGCCAGCGTTGTGATTGGCCCTTTCAGCGCATTCCGGTCGGCGTCCGTCAATTTGTCGTAAGTCTCATACCCGTCTTTGGTACGGTACTTCGCCAGAATGGTATTCACTTTCTTGAAGTTGGCATCCACTTTCGCCAGCAGTTCGCTGTTGTCTTTCTGCAGCTGCGGACGCAGCAGGTCTACAATCTTCTGCGCGCCGTCAACGTTCGCCTGGAAGTCCCACAGGTCGGTGTGGCTGTAACGATCTTCTTCGCCACTGATTTTGCTGGCCGCCACTTCTTCAATCAGGCCAGCCGCGCCGCCCACCACTTTTGACGGCGGGAAAGCCAGCTCGCTAATGCGTTTTTGCAGATCCAGCACGTCGGTATTCAGCTGCTCCGCGTACTTCTCCATCCCTTTGGTGGAGTTGTCGCCAAACAGCGCTTTCTCCAGACGGTGGAAGCCGGTGAATTTCGGATCGGCGGCTTTCTGCTCGTAATCATCTTCACGGGCGTCGATGCTGCCGTCGAGGTCAGAGAACAGCTCGGCAATCGGTTCGATACGCTCGTAGTGCTGACGCGTTGGCGCGTACAGAGATTTGGCTTTCTCGATATCACCCGCTTTTACCGCGTCGGTAAAGGCTTTAGTACCGGCAACCAGGTCGGCGGTCTCTTTGGTCACGTAGGCTTTATAGGCGGTGATCGCCTCGCCCAGACTCAGCAGCGCTTCGCCTTTCGCCGCATCCGCCGTGGCTTCGCCTTTGACGATCAGCTTGCCTTTCGGGTTGGTCAGCAGGCCGCAGGTCATGTCATATTCGCCCGGCTGCAGGTTAGCCGTCATTTTCTGGGTAAAGCCTGGCGCGATGTTTTCACGCTCTTCCACCACCATCACGCCTTTGAGGATTTCCCACTCCAGCGCCTTCTGGCTATGGTTCTGAATGATAAACTGGGTTTTACCGCTGTTGACCGTGATGGTCATCGGCTCACACTGTTTATCGTTCACAGTGACTTTCACCTGTGGAACATCTGCCGCGCCCGCTGAGAATGCATATGCAAACAGCGCTGCCACACCTGCCTGTAATGCAGTACGTCGAAATTGAATTGCCATGACCCTTCCCTTTCTAAAAGTATGTATAAACAACACGAAGCACTTCAGGGCGCAGTACGCGACGGCTGAGTACTGGGGCGTGATGGCATAAAGAACAGCACCAGCGCCGGAATGAGATAGATGAAATACATCGCCACTTCGCTGACGCTCGGCGTTTCCTGATAGCCGAAGATGCCTTCGAGCAGGGTGCCGGTCAGAGAGTGGGTGGAGAGCGTATTACTGAAATCGAACGCAACGTCCTGGAAGTGGTTCCACAGGCCCGCCTCGTGGAAGGCGCGAATCGCCCCTGCCGCCAGCCCGGCGGCGACCAACAGAATGAACAGGCTGGTCCATTTGAAGAACGCGCCAAGGTTCAGGCGAATGCCGCCCCAGTAGAGCATGAATCCCAGCACAATCGCGGTGGCGAGCCCCAGCATCGCGCCGAGCGGCGGCCAGATCCCTACGTCCTGCTGGAACGCCGCCAGCAGGAAGAAGACTGACTCCAGCCCTTCGCGGGCGACGGCGAAAAAGACCATCCCAATCAGCGCCCAGCCGTGGTGGTTGCCTTTTTCCAGCGCATGATCGACCGCCTGCTCCAGCTGCACTTTAACGTTACGCGACACTTTGCGCATCCAGAACACCATCCAGGTGAGGATCACCACGGCGATCACCGCCACGATCCCTTCGAACAGCTCCTGCTCTTTTTGCGGGAATTCACCAGTGGTTTCGTTAATCAGGATCCCGAGACCTAAACAGAGTGCGGCGGCGAGAATAACGCCAATCCACATCACACCAATCCAGCGGCCGCGCTGGGTGCGCTTCAGGTAGCTGGCAATCAGACTGACAATTAAGGCCGCTTCAAGCCCTTCACGTAACATAATGAGAAATGGAACAAACATGCCGACACCTTAAATGTTTATCGCGGTCAACTGGTGCAAAGAAAGGTAAATAACTGTGATAGTGATTATCATTACGGCAGAAAGAAAAACAAGCGAATTGTGTCAGGTTTTGATGACCAGTTGTAAATCCATCGCCGGTTAATAGTTACGATCGTTACCGTTATGTATATAACTTATAACGTAAATGCCCATTTACGGTTCCCGTGCCCTATGGCTAAATAAGCGCTTCGTTTACCTGCTGAAAATTCAAAATGTATAACTTTGTTCATTTCCTGCTGGCGCTGGTCATTATTCTTGCGCTCGCCTGGCTGGTGAGTTTCGACCGCCGAAAAATTCGTATTCGTTATGTTTTACAGCTTATTGTGATTGAAATTGCGCTGGCGTTCTTTTTCCTGCACGCCGAAAGCGGTCTCTTCGTGATTAAATATGTCTCCGGTTTCTTTGAATCCCTGCTGAAATTTGCCGCGGAGGGCACCAATTTTGTCTTTGGCGGAATGGGTGAAAAAGGGCTGGCGTTCATTTTCCTCGGCGTGTTGTGTCCGATTATCTTTATTTCTGCCCTGATCGGTATTCTTCAGCACTGGCGAATTCTGCCGATTTTTATTCGTCTGATCGGCACCCTGCTGTCAAAACTGAATGGCATGGGCAAGCTGGAATCCTTTAACGCCGTCAGCTCACTCATTCTCGGCCAGTCGGAAAACTTCATTGCTTACAAAGGGGTGCTCGGCGATCTCTCGTCTCGTCGCCTGTTCACCATGGCGGCGACGGCGATGTCCACCGTTTCCCTGTCGATCGTCGGCGCTTATATGACCATGCTCGATGCGAAATTCGTGGTCGCGGCGCTGATCCTCAATATGTTCAGCACTTTTATTATTCTGTCGGTCATTAACCCGGCAAGCCCAGAAGCCGAGCCGGAAATCAAACTGGAAAAACTGCACGAATCCCAGAGCTTCTTTGAGATGCTGGGCGAGTATATTCTGGCCGGTTTTAAAGTGGCGATGATTATTCTGGCGATGCTGATTGGCTTTATTGCCCTTATTAGCGCCGTCAACGCCCTCTTCTCCAGCCTGTTTGGAATGAGCTTCCAGCAGATCCTTGGTTATGTGTTTTATCCGCTGGCGTGGCTGGTGGGCATACCCCTGAGTGATGCGCTGAACGCGGGCAGTATTATGGCGACCAAACTGGTGGCGAATGAATTTGTGGCGATGATTGAGCTGCAAAAAATTGCCGGTCAAATGACACCGCGCGGGCTGGGCATTCTCTCTATCTTCCTGGTGTCGTTCGCCAACTTTGCCTCTATCGGCATCGTGGCCGGGGCGATCAAAGGGCTGAACGAGAAGCAAGGCAACGTGGTATCTCGCTTTGGTCTGCGTCTGGTGTATGGCGCGACGCTGGTGAGTTTGCTGTCGGCAAGTTTTGCGGGGCTGGTGCTTTAACACCGTTGTCGAACAGATGATATGCAGGCCGGGTCAGCGTTAGCGCCACCCGGCTTTTTCTTGCAACAATAACAATGAGGATAGCGAACAATGACCATCAAAACAGGGCTTATGGTTGCCGCACTTTTCATGCTGGCCGGCTGCAACGCCCCCTCGCATACGACTCCTGACGCCACCTGCAAAGTGGATAACCAGATGCAGCAAACCACGCTCTATTTCGGTCTGAATCGTCCGGCGGGTGCCGCCATCACCGGGCAGGAGTGGCAGCAGTTTGTCGATCAGGACGTAACGCCGCGTTTTCGCGATGGCTTAACGGTGTTTGATGCGCGCGGACAATGGCTGGGCAATGACGGGAAAGTGGCGCGTGAGCCAAGTAAAGCGTTAATGCTGATCCACGGAAAAGATGCTCAGAGCGAGAGCAATATCGAAGCATTACGCGGGATCTACAAATCACGGTTTGCACAGGAGTCAGTGATGCGCGTTGATCAGCCGGTCTGCGTGCAGTTCTGACAGAAAAAAAGCCGGGCGGCGACGACGCCTTACCCGGCTTTGAACACCTGTTAACGCTTATTCAGGCTGTAACTTTACCGGCGGTGCCGTGTGGTAATGCGCATCCGCTTCGGCAAAACGTTCCTGCATAGCCGCCGACGGCGCTTTCCCCAGCAGGCTGAACACCACAATCCCGATGCTGCCGAAGATAAAGCCTGGAATGATTTCATACAGGCCCAGCCACGCGAACTGTTTCCAGACGATAACCGTCACCGCACCGATAATCATCCCCGCCAGCGCACCGTTTCGGGTCATGCGTGACCAGAGTACCGAGAACAGCACCACCGGACCAAAGGCCGCACCGAAGCCCGCCCAGGCGTAGCTCACCAGGCCCAGCACGCGGTTTTCCGGGTTTGCGGCCAGCGCGATAGAGACCAGCGCCACCGCCAGCACCATAAAGCGTCCGACCCACACCAGCTCTTTCTGGCTCGCACCTTTACGCAGGAAGGCCTTGTACAGATCTTCTGTAATGGCGCTTGAGCAGACCAGCAGCTGACAGCTCAGAGTCGACATCACCGCCGCCAGAATCGCCGACAGTAAAATCCCGGCAATCCACGGGTTAAACAGAATCTGCGCCAGCTCGATAAACACGCGCTCGGCGTTCTGGTTCACCGCCCCCGCCTGCGCCGGGTTGTTATTGAAGTACGCAATGCCGAAGAAGCCGACCGCGACCGCACCCGCCAGGCACAGGATCATCCACGTCATACTGATACGACGCGCATGCACGATGCTGTGGTGAGAATCCGCCGCCATGAAACGCGCCAGAATGTGCGGCTGGCCGAAGTAGCCCAGGCCCCAGCCCATCAGTGAGATGATGGCCACGAAGTTCAGCCCTTTGAGCATATCGATGTTTTCAATGCTCTTTTGCTTGATCACTTCCAGCGAATCGCCAAACCCGCCGACGGTGATAATCACAATCACCGGGGTCAGGATCAGGGCGAAAATCATCAGGCTCGCCTGCACGGTATCCGTCCAGCTGACGGCCAGGAAGCCACCGACGAAGGTGTAAAGGATGGTGGCTGCAGCACCGGCCCACAGTGCGGTTTCATAGCTCATGCCGAAAGTGCTTTCGAACAGACGAGCCCCGGCGACAATCCCGGACGCACAGTAGATGGTGAAGAACAGCAGGATCACCAGCGCGGAGATAATACGCAGCACGCGGCTTTTATCTTCGAAACGGCTGGTGAAATAGTCCGGAAGCGTCAGCGCGTTGTTGTTCACTTCGGTGTGAACACGCAAACGACCGGCCACCAGTTTCCAGTTAATCCATGCCCCGATACACAGGCCGATGGCAATCCAGCTTTCGGAAATCCCGGAGATGAAAATCGCGCCCGGTAACCCCATCAGCAGCCAGCCGCTCATGTCGGATGCGCCCGCTGACAGCGCGGTCACAAAGGGCCCTAAACTACGCCCACCTAAAATATAGTCGTCAAAGTTTTTGGTCGAACGCCATGCAATAAACCCTATCAGGATCATGCCAAAAATATAAACGAGAAATGTCACCAGCATCGGTGTGCTAATAGCCATTTAAAATCTCCAAAAATATCGAGCGACAGCCGTCCGGGCTGCCTTATTATTCGATTATCGGAACGTGATAATCATGAGTGTATTTCGGTTGGGCGCGCGTATCCTGCCGTAAGCGCTCCACATGCACAAATGATTTAACACTGCATTTACATCAAATTCATCCCTGGATTTATAGGTCTTTCGTATAGGTTGCACTCGCTCACGCTTTTACGGGTTGCACCTTTTAAAAGTGTTAAGTGCCGCATAAAAACGGGCCTCACACGCAGAATCTCATCGTATTTACCAGCTTACTTATCGTTAACAATCCATTCATTTTTCAGCTTGCAGTCCAGGTCACATTTAACACGGTTGCACAAAGTTGCAACATGGTGGATATTTCACGCTAACGAACGAACATCACTAAAGATCAACAGGAGTTACTGGCATGGGCATGACCACCATGGGGGTTAAGCTGGATGACGCGACCCGCGAACGGATTAAGAGCGCTGCAACCCGCATTGACCGCACGCCGCACTGGCTGATTAAACAGGCCATTTTTAATTATCTGGAACGTCTGGAAAATGAAGACGACTTACCGGAACTGCCTGCCCTGCTGGCGGGTGCCGCCAACGAAAGCGAAGACGCCGCCGCCATCGCCGAAGAGAACCACCAGCCGTTCCTCGACTTTGCCGAGCAGATCCTGCCGCAGTCCGTGAGCCGCGCCGCGATCACCGCCGCTTATCGTCGCGCCGAAACCGACGCCGTGCCGATGCTGCTGGAGCAGGCCCGTCTGCCGGAGCCGATTGCGTCCCAGGCGCACAGCCTGGCATATCAGCTCGCCGACAAACTGCGTAATCAGAAATCCGCCAGTGGCCGCGCCGGTATGGTGCAGGGGCTGCTGCAGGAGTTCTCCCTCTCCTCGCTGGAAGGCGTGGCGCTGATGTGCCTCGCGGAAGCGCTGCTGCGTATTCCGGACAAAGCCACGCGCGATGCCTTAATCCGCGACAAAATCAGCAACGGTAACTGGCACTCGCACATTGGCCGCAGCCCGTCGCTGTTCGTCAACGCTGCCACCTGGGGCCTGCTGTTTACCGGCAAACTGGTCTCCACCCATAACGAAGCCAACCTTTCCCGCTCCCTGAACCGCATTATCGGTAAGAGCGGCGAACCGCTGATCCGCAAAGGCGTGGACATGGCGATGCGTTTGATGGGCGAGCAGTTCGTCACCGGTGAAACCATCTCCGAAGCGCTGGCCAATGCCCGCAAGCTGGAAGATAAAGGCTTCCGCTACTCTTACGACATGCTCGGTGAAGCGGCCCTGACCGCCGCCGATGCCCAGGCTTATATGGTTTCGTACCAGCAGGCGATCCACGCGATTGGTAAAGCCTCGAACGGGCGCGGCATTTACGAAGGGCCGGGGATTTCCATCAAGCTCTCTGCCCTGCACCCACGCTACAGCCGCGCTCAGTACGACCGCGTTATGGATGAACTCTACCCGCGCCTGAAATCCCTGACTCTGCTGGCGCGCCAGTACGATATCGGGATTAATATCGATGCCGAAGAGGCCGACCGCCTGGAGATCTCCCTCGATCTGCTGGAAAAACTGTGCTTCGAGCCAGAGCTGGCGGGCTGGAACGGTATCGGCTTCGTCATTCAGGCCTATCAGAAACGCTGTCCGTTTGTGATTGATTATCTGATTGACCTCGCCTCCCGCAGCCGCCGTCGCCTGATGATCCGTCTGGTGAAAGGCGCGTACTGGGACAGCGAAATCAAGCGTGCGCAGATGGACGGGCTGGAAGGCTATCCGGTCTACACCCGTAAGGTCTATACCGACGTTTCTTACCTCGCCTGTGCGAAAAAACTGCTCAACGTGCCGAACCTGATTTACCCGCAGTTCGCCACCCACAACGCCCATACGCTGGCGGCGATCTACAGCCTGGCCGGGCAAAACTACTATCCGGGCCAGTACGAGTTCCAGTGCCTGCACGGCATGGGTGAACCGCTGTACGAACAGGTCACCGGTAAAGTGGCAGAAGGCAAACTGAACCGACCGTGCCGTATCTATGCTCCGGTTGGCACACACGAAACGCTGCTTGCCTATCTGGTGCGTCGTCTGCTGGAAAACGGCGCGAACACCTCCTTCGTCAACCGTATTGCCGATACCACACTGCCGCTCGATGAACTGGTTGCCGATCCGGTGCAGGCCGTGGAAAAAATGGCAGCGCAGGAGGGCCAGCTCGGCCTGCCGCATCCGAAAATTGCCCTGCCGCGTGAACTGTACGGCAGCGATCGCACCAACTCAGCGGGTCTGGACCTGGCGAACGAACACCGTCTGGCGTCCCTCTCCTCCGCCCTGCTCAATAGCGCCCTGCAGAAATGGCAGGCGAAGCCGATTCTCGAACAGCCCGTTGACGCAGGCGACATGCAGCCGGTGATCAACCCGGCCGAACCGAAAGATATTGTCGGTTTTGCCCGCGAAGCCACCGCCCAGGAAGTCGAGCTGGCGCTGGGAAATGCCGTCAATAATGCGCCAATCTGGTTCGCAACGCCGCCGCAGGAGCGTGCCGCGATCCTCGAACGCGCCGCCGTGCTGATGGAAGGCCAGATGCAACAGCTGATTGGCATCCTGGTGCGCGAAGCCGGGAAAACCTTCAGCAACACCATCGCCGAAGTGCGCGAAGCGGTCGACTTCCTGCACTACTACGCCGGTCAGGTACGCAACGACTTCGATAATGAAACTCACCGCCCGCTGGGTCCGGTGGTCTGTATCAGCCCGTGGAACTTCCCGCTGGCGATCTTCACCGGCCAGATTGCTGCCGCGCTTGCCGCTGGTAACAGCGTGCTGGCGAAACCCGCTGAACAGACGCCGCTGATTGCCGCTCAGGGTATTCAGATCTTGCTCGAAGCCGGTGTTCCGGCAGGCGTGGTACAGCTTCTGCCGGGGCGCGGTGAAACCGTCGGCGCTCAGCTGACGTCTGACAACCGCGTGCGCGGTGTGATGTTTACCGGTTCCACGGAAGTGGCAACGCTGCTGCAACGCAACATCGCCACCCGTCTCGATCCGCAGGGGCGTCCGACGCCACTGATCGCCGAAACGGGCGGGATGAACGCGATGATCGTCGACTCCTCCGCCCTGACCGAGCAGGTGGTGGTGGACGTGCTGGCCTCGGCCTTCGACAGCGCCGGACAACGTTGCTCCGCCCTGCGCGTGCTTTGTCTGCAGGATGATATCGCCGACCACACGCTGAAAATGCTGCGCGGTGCGATGGCAGAATGCCGGATGGGTAACCCAGGCCGACTGACCACTGACATTGGCCCGGTGATTGACGCCGAAGCCAAAGCCAATATCGAACAGCACATTCAGGCGATGCGCGCCAAAGGTCGTCCGGTCTTCCAGGCGGTTCGCGAGAACAGCGAAGACGCCCGCGAATGGAACACCGGCACCTTTATTGCACCGACGCTGATTGAGCTTTCCAGCTTTGACGAGCTGAAAAAAGAGGTCTTCGGCCCGGTGCTGCACGTGGTGCGCTACAGCCGCAACAACCTCGAGGCGCTGGTCGATCAGATTAACGCCTCAGGCTACGGTCTAACCCTCGGCGTGCATACCCGTATCGACGAAACCATCGCTCAGGTGACGGGCAGCGCCAAAGTCGGCAACCTCTACGTCAACCGCAACATGGTGGGCGCGGTGGTCGGCGTGCAACCGTTCGGCGGCGAAGGCTTGTCCGGCACCGGTCCGAAAGCCGGTGGCCCGCTCTACCTGTATCGTCTGCTGGCGAACCGTCCGGAGAACGCCCTCGGCGTGACCCTGGCGCGTCAGGATGCGGAACGTCCGGTGGATGCGCAACTGAAAACGCTGCTGACTCAGCCGCTGGAGGCGCTAACCAAATGGGCGGAAAAACGCCCGGAACTGCACGCCCTGTGCCAGCAGTATGGCGAACAGGCGCAGGCCGGTACTCAGCGTCTGCTGCCCGGCCCAACCGGTGAGCGCAACACCTGGACGCTGATGCCGCGCGAGCGCGTGCTGTGTATTGCCGACAACGAACAGGATGCGCTGGTCCAGCTGGCTGCCGCTGCGGCAGCGGGCTGTGAAGTGCTGTGGCCGGAGGATGGTCTGCACCGCGATCTCGCCAAACAGCTGCCGAAAGAGGTGTCTGCGCGCATCACCTTCGCGAAACCGGACGTGATCACCACACAGGCCTTCGACGCCGTGATTTACCACGGCGATTCCGATCAGCTGCGTGAGCTGTGCGAGCAAGTAGCGGCGCGCGACGGCGCGATTGTGTCGGTGCAGGGCTTCGCACGCGGTGAAACCAATTTGCTGCTGGAGCGTCTGTACGTTGAGCACTCTCTTAGCGTCAACACGGCGGCCGCAGGCGGTAACGCCAGCCTGATGACAATCGGCTAATCGTATAGCTACAATGAACCCGTAGGCCGGATAAGCGTAGCGCGTCCGGCTTTTTTATACGGAGGGTAAAATGAAACGAGTATTGATTGCCGGCGCGGTATTGCTCTTCAGCGCTAACGCGCTGGCGGATGAGTGTGCCAGTGCGACCACCCAGACCGATCTGAACACCTGCACCGCCCAGCAATATCAGGCGGCAGATAAAAAACTGAATCAGACGTACCAGGCCGTGATGAAGCGTGCTGCCGTGCCCCAGCGTGATTTACTGAAAAAGGCCCAGCAGGCGTGGATTGGACTGCGTGATGCCGACTGCGCCTTTGCCGGTTCCGGCACCGAAGGCGGCAGCATCCAGCCGATGATCATTAATCAGTGCATGACGGAAAAAACCGTCGAGCGCGAGGCGTTTCTGGCCTCGCTGATGCAGTGCGAAGAAGGCGATTTGAGCTGCCCGCTGCCGCCAGGCAATTAACGCAGGCGAATCCCTTCAATAATCAGACGCTGCACGTTATCCACCGCACTCTGGAAAAACGCTTCATCCTGGAGCGTTTTTCCGGTCACGGCTTCAACCTGGCTGGCAAAGTCAGCGTAGTGTTGGGTCGAGGCCCAAATCATGAAAATCAGGTGCTGCGGATCGATTGGCGCCAGCTTTCCGCTCGCCACCCAGCCCGCAATGATGGCCGATTTGTCGTCGATCAGCTGCTTTAAATCCCCCGTCAGTTCCGCCTGCAACAGCGGCGCACCTTGCAGCATCTCCATGCAGAACAGCTTCGACGCCTGCGGATGGTCGCGGGAGACCTCCAGCTTGAGGCGAATGTACTCTTTGATCGCCACTAGCGGCGCCAGTTCTTCGCGAAACGCTTTCAGCGGCGCCAGCCAGATATCGAGAATTTGCTGCAGAACGGCGACATAGAGCGCTTCTTTCGACGGGTAGTAGTAGAGCAGATTGGTTTTCGACACGCCGGACAGCTCCGCCACCTGCTCCAGACGCGTGCCGTGAATGCCGAACCGGGAAAAGGTCTCCAGTGCGGCTTTCAGAATGGCCTGCTTCTTGGCGCTCACCGCCCGCGAACGTTTACCTGCTGTTTGCACTGCGCCTTGTGTCATGCCTGCTCTCCTTGTTGATGTGCGTTCAGCATAGCAAAACCCCTCGCTTCTCACGACATTCTGCACCTCAATCGCGCATAACTGCCTGATTTGTGTGCATCGCTTTTGACCAGTTAGTCCACTTTTACCGGCATCTTTTTAACAACCATCAGTTAACACACTAATAACAAAGCCATTTTCAAAACTGGCATTCCCTTTGCAAAACCTATCTCACGAGGCTGAACAGGAAATGCAGGATGCAGCGCCACGTCTGACTTTCACCCCACACTGAGTTGAAGAGAGGTTCGTGATGAAAATTGGCGTATTCGTCCCTATCGGCAATAACGGCTGGCTAATCTCCTCCCACGCGCCGCAGTACATGCCGACCTTCGAGCTGAACAAAGCCATTGTGCAAAAGGCGGAGCATTACCATTTCGATTTTGCGCTCTCGATGATTAAGCTGCGCGGTTTCGGCGGTAAAACCGAATTCTGGGATCACAATCTGGAGTCCTTCACCCTGATGGCGGGCCTGGCGGCGGTGACCTCACGCATTCAGATTTACGCGACGGCCGCCACCCTCACCCTGCCCCCGGCGATTGTGGCGCGAATGGCGTCGACCATTGACTCTATCTCCGGCGGTCGTTTCGGCGTGAATCTGGTGACCGGCTGGCAAAAACCGGAATACGAGCAGATGGGGCTGTGGCCGGGCGATGAGTATTTCTCGCGCCGCTATGACTATCTCACCGAGTACGTGCAGGTCCTGCGCGATCTGTGGGGCACCGGCAAGAGCGATTTCAAGGGCGATTACTTCACCATGAACGACTGCCGCGTCAGCCCGCAGCCCTCCACGCCGATGAAAGTGATCTGCGCCGGACAAAGCGACGCAGGCATGGCGTTCTCGGCGCAGCACGCAGATTTCAACTTCTGCTTCGGCAAAGGCGTCAACACCCCGGCCGCCTTCGCGCCGACTGCAGCGCGGATGAAAGAAGCGGCGGAAGTGACCGGGCGCGAGGTCGGTTCTTATGTGCTGTTTATGGTGATCGCCGACGAAACCGACGAGGCCGCGCGGGCGAAATGGGAGCATTACAAAGCCGGTGCCGATGAAGAAGCCCTGAGCTGGTTGACGGAACAGAGCCAAAAAGACACGCGTTCCGGATCGGACACCAACGTGCGCCAGATGGCGGACCCGACCTCCGCGGTCAACATCAACATGGGCACGCTGGTCGGCTCTTACGCCAATGTGGCGCGAATGCTTGATGAAGTTGCCAGCGTGCCCGGTGCCGAAGGCGTGTTGCTGACCTTCGACGATTTCCTTACCGGCGTGGAAACCTTTGGCGAGCGCATTCAGCCGCTAATGCAGTGCCGCACACATATTCCCGCCGTCACCAGGGAGGTCGCGTAATGACGACGTTACATGCACGCCCGGAAGCCATCACCTTTGCGCCTGAGCATAGCGCGCTGATCGTGGTGGATATGCAAAACGCCTACGCAAGCCAGGGCGGTTATCTGGATCTGGCCGGATTTGACGTCTCGGCCACCCGTCCGGTAATCGACAATATCAACACCGCCGTTGCCGCCGCCCGCGCGGCGGGCATGCTGATTATCTGGTTCCAGAACGGCTGGGACGATCAGTACGTGGAAGCCGGTGGCCCCGGTTCGCCTAACTTCCACAAATCCAACGCGCTGAAAACCATGCGCAAGCAGCCGGAGCTGCAGGGAAAACTGCTGGCAAAAGGGGGCTGGGATTACCAGCTGGTGGATGAACTGGTGCCGCAGCCCGGCGATATCGTGCTGCCCAAACCGCGTTACAGCGGCTTTTTCAATACCCCGCTCGACAGCCTGCTGCGCAGTCGAGGCATTCGCCATCTGGTCTTCACCGGGATCGCCACCAACGTCTGCGTGGAATCGACCCTGCGCGACGGCTTTTTCCTTGAGTATTTCGGCGTGGTGCTGTCAGACGCAACGCACCAGGCCGGGCCGGAGTTCGCGCAGCAGGCCGCCCTGTTCAATATCGAAACCTTTTTTGGCTGGGTCAGCACCGTCGCCGAGTTTTGCGATGCCATCTCTCCGCCATCGTTAGCCCGTATCGCCTGAGGAGCCACACTATGCCGAAATCCGTGATCATTCCCGCAGGCACCAGCACGCCGATTGCGCCCTTTGTACCCGGCACGCTCGCCGACGGCGTGGTGTATGTCTCCGGCACGCTGCCGTTTGATAAGCACAACAACGTGGTCTATCCCGACGACCCAAAGGCGCAAACCCGCCACGTTCTCGAGACCATCAGGAGCGTTATCGAAACGGCGGGTGGAACGATGGAGGACGTTACCTTCAACAGCATTTTTATCACCGACTGGAAAAACTACGCCGCGATTAACGAAATTTACGCCGAGTTTTTCCCCGGCGACAAACCGGCACGGTTCTGTATCCAGTGCGGACTGGTAAAGCCCGAGGCGCTGGTCGAAATCGCCACCGTTGCGCATATCGGAAAATGAGGTTGCCATGAAAATATCCGTTTCACCGCCCCCGTACGCCGGTGCGCCGGTGGTGGTTCTCATTGCCGGGCTGGGTGGCGCGGGTGGCTACTGGCTGCCGCAGCTGGCAGTGCTGGAGCAAGAGTATCAGGTGGTGTGCTACGACCAGCGTGGGACCGGGAATAATCCCGAGGCGTTGCCCGAGGGCTATTCTCTCGCGCAGATGGCGCAGGAGCTGTATCTGGCGCTGACAGAGGCAGGCATTCCGCGCTTTTGCGTGGTGGGACACGCGCTGGGGGCGCTGGTCGGCCTGCAGTTAGCTCTCGATCACCCTGAGGCGCTCACCGCGCTGGTGTCCGTCAACGGCTGGCTAACGTTAAACGCCCATACCCGCCGCTGCTTTCAGATCCGCGAGCGGCTGCTGCATGCGGGCGGCGCGCAGGCCTGGGTAGAGGCGCAGCCCCTGTTTCTCTACCCCGCAGACTGGATGGCGGCCCGTGGCCCGCGCATGGAGGCCGAAGAGGCCCTTGCGCTCGCCCATTTCCAGGGGAAAGCGAATCTGCTGCGTCGGCTTCAGGCCCTGAAACAGGCGGATTTTAGCCGGGATGCGGCGCGGATTCGTTGCCCGGTGCAGGTGATCTGCTCCGCAGACGATCTGCTGGTGCCCGCCGTCTGTTCGTCTGCGCTGCACGCCGCGCTGCCCCACAGCGAAAAAGTGGTGATGCGCCAGGGCGGACACGCCTGCAACGTCACCGATCCCGATACGTTTAATACGCTATTGCTGAACGGGCTTGCCAGCCTGCTGCATACGCGTGAAAAAGTGCTATAAGGAGCCGCCATGAGCGAAGCCATCAACCCGAGCGCGCTGACAACGCTCTTTACCGACGCCCGAACGCACAACGGCTGGCAGGATATTCCGGTCAGCGATGAGACGCTGCGTGAGATTTACGACCTGATGAAATGGGGACCGACCTCCGCCAACTGCTCCCCCGCGCGGATCGTGTTTGTTCGCACGGCCGAAGGCAAAGAAAAACTGGCGCCGGCCCTCTCCAGCGGCAATCTGGCAAAAACCCTTGCCGCCCCCGTCACGGCGATCGTGGCGTGGGACAGCGAATTTTATGAGCGTTTACCTGAACTGTTCCCCCACGGCGATGCCCGCAGCTGGTTTACCACCAGCCCGGAACTCGCCCAGGAGACGGCGTTTCGCAACAGCTCCCTGCAGGCGGCCTATCTGATCTTCGCCTGTCGCTCTCTGGGGCTGGATACCGGGCCAATGTCCGGCTTTGATCCGCAAAAAGTGGATGCAGCCTTTTTCACCGGCACCGGTCTGAAAAGCAATCTGCTGATCAATATCGGGTATGGCGATGCGAGCAAAGTCTATGCCCGACTGCCGCGTCTGACCTTTGAAGATGCCTGCGGGCTGGCGTAAGGAGCAAACATGAGCGTACCGGATCAACAAACCTTTCGCGACGCGATGGCCTGCGTCGGCGCGGCGGTGAATATCATTACCACCGATGGCCCTGCCGGACAGGCGGGATTTACCGCCAGCGCCGTGTGCAGCGTGACCGACTCTCCGCCGACGCTGCTGGTGTGCCTGAATCGTGGCGCGTCCGTCTGGCCGACGTTTAGCGAAAACCGCACCTTGTGCGTCAATACCCTCTGCGCCGGACAAGAGCCGCTGTCTAACCTGTTCGGCGGGAAAACGCCGATGGCGGAACGCTTCGCGGCGGCAAACTGGCAGACCGGTGAAACGGGCTGCCCACGGCTGGAGGAGGCTCTGGCGTCGTTTGACTGCCGCATCAGCCAGGTGGTCAGCGTCGGTACCCACGACATTCTGTTTTGCGACATTGTCTCCATTACCCGCCACCCCGCGCCGCAGGGACTGGTGTGGTTTGATCGCGGCTATCACGCACTCCTGCGACCCGCCTGTTAACCCTCCTTAAGGAGACAGCTCATGGCCTTGTTCAGTTTTCCCCACTGGCAGTTAACCTCGACCTCCACTGAACGCGGCGTGGTCGCGCCGGATGAGAGGCTTCCCGTCCTACCCACCGTGGTGATGGGGGTTCAGCATGCGGTCGCTATGTTTGGCGCGACGGTGCTGATGCCCATTCTGATGGGGCTTGATCCGAATCTGTCGATCCTGATGTCGGGGATTGGCACGCTGCTGTTCTTTTTCATCACCGGCGGGCGCGTGCCGAGCTATCTTGGCTCAAGTGCCGCTTTTGTCGGTGTGGTGATCGCCGCCACGGGCTATAACGGCCAGGGCATCAACCCCAATCTTAGTATCGCCCTCGGCGGCATTATCGCCTGCGGGTTTATCTACACCCTGATTGGGCTGGTGGTGATGAAGGTCGGCACCCGCTGGATCGAACGCCTGATGCCGCCGGTCGTGACCGGGGCGGTGGTGATGGCGATTGGCCTGAATCTCGCGCCTATCGCGGTGAAAAGCGTCTCCGGCTCGTCTTTTGATAGCTGGATGGCGGCGGTGACGGTGCTGTGCATTGGTCTGGTCGCGGTATTTACCCGAGGAATGATTCAGCGGCTGTTGATCCTGGTGGGGCTGATCGCGGCCTGCCTGGTGTATGCCCTGATGACCAGCGTGCTGGGGCTGGGTAAACCGGTCGATTTTACGCTGGTGCAAAACGCCGCCTGGTTTGGTCTGCCGCACCTCACCTCCCCCACCTTTAGCGGACAGGCGATGATGCTTATCGCGCCGGTCGCGGTGATTCTGGTGGCGGAAAACTTAGGCCATCTCAAAGCGGTCGCTGGAATGACCGGGCGTACCATGGACCCGTACATGGGGCGCGCGTTCGTGGGTGACGGGCTGGCCACGATGCTCTCTGGCGCCGTGGGCGGCAGCGGCGTGACGACATACGCGGAGAATATCGGCGTGATGGCGGTGACCAAGGTTTACTCCACGCTGGTGTTTGTCGCCGCGGCGGTGATTGCCCTGCTGCTGGGCTTTTCTCCGAAATTCGGGGCGCTGATCCACACCATTCCGGCGCCGGTGATTGGCGGAGCGTCGATTGTGGTGTTTGGTCTGATTGCCGTGGCAGGCGCTCGCATCTGGGTGCAGAACCGTGTGGATCTCAACCAGAACGGCAACCTGATTATGGTCGCCGTAACGCTGGTGCTCGGTGCAGGGGATTTCGCACTGACGCTCGGCGGCTTTACTCTGGGCGGGATTGGGACGGCGACCTTTGGCGCGATTTTACTGAATGCGCTGTTGAGTCGGCGCACGGCTGAGGTTACTCAGGCTGAAGTGGTGCGTCAGGATTCCTGACAGAAGGTTTGTGCCGGGTAATGGCGCGTCGCCTTACCCGGCACAGGATAGCGCTGGCAGAGTGAATGGCCGCGCTTCAGGTACAATAGCGCGTTATTCGAGGGTCAGATCGGCCGCTTCACGGCGTCTCTTTTTTAGCTTTAACTCACTGACCAGCACACCCAGCACGATAAACGCCGCACCTAACAGCGCCAGCAGTGGCAGGCGTTCGCCCACCAGACGGCCAAAAATACCGGCCCAGACCGGTTCACCGGTGTAGATGACGGTGGCGCGCGTGGGCGAAACGCTGCGCTGCGCCCAGTTCATTGTCACCTGAATAATGGCGCTGAAAATTCCCAGACCGAGCGCCACAACCACCAGCCCGGTGGACATCGGCGGCACCGATTCGCCCGCAGGCACCATCGCGATAAAGGCCACTATTGAGGCTGTTGCCAGCTGCACGACGGTCACCCGTTTAACGTCGACCTTTCCGGCCCAGGCGCTGATCAGAATAATTTCCGCCGCGATCGCCACTGCGCCAATCAGCGTAATGATTTCGCCCGGCCCCATCGCCAGCAGGTTGTCACCCGGTCCTGCAAGCAGGATCAGGCCAATAAACGCCAGCACGATACCGATGCAGGACATCAGCCCCGGCATTCTGCCCAGACACAGCCACTGCAGCAGCGGCACCAGCGGAACATACATCGCGGTAATAAACGCCGATTTGCTGCTGGGGATCGTCTGTAAACCCCAGGTTTGCAGGCTGTAGCCCATCGCGATAGCAACGCCAATCGCCACTCCAGCCTGTAGCTCTTTCAGGGTCAGACCGCGCAGGGTTTTTAGTGAAATCAGCGCCACCGCAATCGCCGCCGTGGCAAAACGCAGCCCGACGAAGAAAAAGGGATCGCTGAGCGTCACCGCGTATTGCACCGCGAGGAACGTACCGCCCCAGAACATGGTGATCAGAATCAGGATCGCTTCCTGGGGTTTGATGGAAAAGGCGTAACGAGAGGAGGACATGAGCTACCTGCAACAAGAGTCAATCCGCTAGTGTGCGATGGCTTTGGTTACAGTTCAATGTCATGAAACGAAAAAACCGCCGGGGAAACCCGGCGGCAGGGGGATATTTCAGGTTGGGTGACACTGAAATGGGGAGACGCTAACTCTTATTACTGCTCCCATGACTGTTTTTGCCCCCTTTTTTGCCAGCTTCAGATGCACGCTGCGGGTCATTCTTGAAGTTGCCCCCGCTCTGCTGGCCACCTTTACGACCTGCTTCTGATGCTCTGTCACGGTCTTCAGCGAAATTACCTGACCCACCACGATGGTTTGCCATCTCGAACCTCCAGAATATGAAACATTAGACATCATACTGCATTCAGTAAAAGAGGATTCTTTCACCTGACGACACAAGGTCAGTGCCTTTGTCTGCGTCGCGTGAAACTAAGCTTAGTGGAATGAGCCGATCCAGCCAGTAAACGGTAATATTCTGCAACATGAAATCAGCCATTCGTGTGAGATCGCGAAAGCGAGACCAATAAGCTCCTCTTATCATTCAGGAAACGCGATTTCTTAAAAATGTTTCATTTTGCTACAAGGAATCGTCTTAGATATCTTGTTATAAATCAAAGAAATGGCTTTCAGGTTTGCAGTCTGGCCGTGGCGTCTTATCTTTAAAAGAACGCAGCGATTCGCTGCCAGAAACCACAATCGAGGAGTGATGCAAGATGGCAAAAGTTCTGGTGCTCTATTATTCCATGTATGGACACATTGAAACCATGGCTCATGCGGTGGCGGAAGGCGCAAGTAAAGTGGATGGTGTTGAGGTCGTGGTAAAACGCGTACCGGAAACCATGAACGCCGAGGCGTTTCTAAAAGCAGGCGGTAAAACACAGAATGCGCCGCAGGCAACCCCGCAAGAGCTGGCCGACTATGACGCCATCATCTTTGGTACCCCAACGCGCTTTGGCAACATGTCCGGGCAGATGCGTACCTTCCTGGATCAGACCGGCGGGCTGTGGGCGTCTGGCGCACTGTACGGCAAACTGGCCAGCGTCTTTAGCTCAACCGGGACCGGCGGCGGGCAGGAGCAGACGATCACCTCCACCTGGACTACCCTTGCCCATCACGGGATGGTGATTGTGCCGATTGGCTACGGTGCGCAAGAATTGTTTGATGTTTCACAGGTGCGCGGCGGGACACCGTACGGGGCGACCACCATTGCTGGCGGCGACGGTTCGCGTCAGCCAAGCCAGGAAGAGCTGGCCATCGCCCGTTATCAGGGTGAGCACGTCGCGGGCCTCGCGAAAAAACTGAACGGTTAACCTCAACAGGAGGACAAGCATGCCAACTCAACAATCCAAAGCTCATCACGTCGGTGAGTGGGCAAGTTTACGCAATACCTCTCCAGAAATTGCCGAGGCGATCTTTGAAGTCGCGGAATATGACGAGAAGCTGGCGGAGAAAATCTGGGAGGACGGGAGCGATGAAGTGCTGGTCCGTGCCTTCGACAAAACAGACAAAGACTCGCTCTTCTGGGGCGAGCAAACCATCGAACGTAAAAACGTCTGACCGTTGCCCCCCGCCGAAGCGGGGGGTTTTTACTTATTTCGCCGCGTCGTTCATCAGCGTATTAAATTTATCAATCGGGCAGAAACCGTTGGTATCCACCGGACAGTCTTTCAGTTCGAGCGTCACACGCTGCGCCGGAGATTTCAGCGACAGCACATCGGCGTTTCGCAACTGCTCTGAGCTTTGATAGACATACTCAATTTTCATCAGGTCACGATTCGCACTCTTATCATGCCAGCGTTGGAAAACAATTTTCCCGCCAATCGGCGTGCGTTCGTGCTGGTCATGCAGCTGATAAGGTTTGAAATCCAGCGCCGTCAGCAGCGATGCGATGTTGGAGTCATGCCCCACCAGCACGGTGATTTTCGGTGCTTTCGCCTGATCGGTGACCAGTGCCTTATCGATATATTTCACCAGCGGTTTGGCGACGTTTCGCGCCACTTCCGTGGAGGTGAAAAGAGAATCCTGATAGCCATTTTTCAGCTGTGACAGGACACGCCACTGCTGGTCCGTCTTGATTTCGCCCCACGCCACCTGATCCAGCGGGAAGCCTTCGTAATACTGCAGCGTAAAGGCATCCACCAGCGAGTTGCCCACTTTAAGCGGACCAGAGACGCTCGGCTCTTTTTCATAATCGGCGGTGAAGGTGTCTTTGGCCTCGGTCAGAGAGCACTCTTTTTTCTCTTTGCAGGACGGGGAATCCGTGTATTTGGTGATCTGCTCCAGCAGCTTGTAGCTCTCATCCAGCTTCATGCCCTGGCGCTCGGTCTCCATCGCTTTGATCGCTTTTTCGCGGAACTCCGGCGAATTATCAGTGATCACCGGGTTAAAGGTCGGGTCCATGGTGCCCATTTTTTCCTGATGATGCACCGGCACATCACAGCCAGGGAAAGCCCCGGTGATAAAGAACTGCGCGGTCGCGACGGTACGTTGCAGACTGTTGGCATAGGTATAGACCGCATCAGCCGGTGGGCATTCGCCAGTGGTCACCATCCCCTGCTCCGCCAGCCATTCACGCATGTAATGGCCCATATAGACTTCGAGCACGCCGCCTTTGGTGGTGAGCTGCCCGCCCGGCACCTCCCATTCCGGCCATTTGCCCGGCGTGGACTGCTCCAGCACGCTGCCGTTATTCGCCAGCGGCGCGCGCAGGTTGTGGCGGCTCATGATCAAAACCTGCTGCAACTGATAGCCTTCCGGGGCCGGTTGCGCCTGAACGCCAGAGGTCATTGTTACGGTGCCAGCCACTGCAATAGCGAGTAGTGTTTTTCTCATCCCTTGTTCCTCACGTATTATTATCGTCGATATGATTGTGACAGATTGATGACATATTTCCGGGAACCATTTCTCAAACTGATAGTTATCTCTTTTTACGCGGGCGAAAAAAGGTTTTATAATAAAACTATCAACCTCAGGAGTGACTGTGAAACGAACCCGTCTTGAAGAGAGTACCTGCCCCGTCGCCCGTTCGCTCGATATTATCGGCGACTGGTGGTCGCTGCTGATTGTGCGCGACGCCCTGCGCGGGCTGAAGCGCTTTGGGGAGTTTCAGAAAAGCCTCGGCATCGCCAAAAATATGCTTGCCACGCGCCTCAAGCTGCTGGTGGAAGAAGAGATTCTGGTGTTGCAGCCCGCCTCCGACGGCAGCGCCTGGCAGGAGTATGTCCTGACCGAAAAAGGCCGTGCCCTGCAGACAGTGCTGGTGGCGTTGTCACAGTGGGGCAATGAATTTCTGTTTGCGGAAAATGAGCTGGGAAGCGTGCTGGTGGATGCCGAACATCGTCAGCCGCTGCGTAAGCTGGCGCTTATCGCGCACGATGGCCGCGAACTGACGCCGGACGAGGTGGTCCCAAAGCTCCCTTAGCCCTTATTTTCAATACATTAGCCGTACCTTCGCCCTCCTTCTGACCGCAGAATAAAAATAATCTCCGCAAATTGGTTGCATTATAAAACCAAATATCTCACAGTTGATTCAGTTTCATATTGAAACCATTAATCCACTCCGCTTTGAGGTAACACGCAATGACAACTCAACACTCGACCGCGTTGATCACAGGGGCATCATCCGGTATTGGCGCGGTGTACGCCGATCGTTTCGCTGCGCGGGGCATCAACCTGGTGCTGGTCGCCCGCCGGGAAGATCGTCTGAACGCGCTGGCATCGCAACTGCGTGAACGCTATAGCGTTAACGTCGAGATTCTGGTTGCTGACCTGACACAAGAGACGGGGATCCGCGCCGTCGAAGAAGTGCTGCACAGTAATAACGCCATCGACACGCTGGTCAATAATGCAGGCACGGCGCAAATGGCACCGTTCCTCGCCAGTGATGCCGCCTCGCATCAGGCCATCAATACTCTCAACACGACTGCGCTGATGCGTTTGACGCTCGCGGTTCTTCCACGTCTGGCGGAAAACCGTCGCGGTACGCTGATCAATATCGCCTCGGTGCTGTCGATCCACGCCCGTGCGGGCAGCGCGCTCTATAGCGCCACCAAAGCGTGGGTGCTCAACTTTACGCGCGGATTGCAGGAAGAGTTTGCCGACAGCGGCGTGCGGATTCAGGCGGTGTTACCTGCCGCCACCGCGACTGAAATCTGGGAAATTTCGGGTGTCTCGATGAACGATCTGCCGGAAGGATCGGTGATGACCACCGACAATATGGTCGATGCGGCACTCGCCGGGCTGGATCAGGGTGAACTGATTACTATCCCGCCAATGCACGATGTGCAGCTGTGGGAGGACTATGAAGAGGCGCGTCTGGCCCTCTTCAACAGCGCGCGCACCGGCGTCCCGGCCCCACGTTATTTCAGTCGTTAAACTAGCGCTCCAGCTGGTCGCCGTACTCCCGCATCCAGGCGGCCAGCGGAGAGAGCGCGCTCTGCAGCGTCAACCCTAACGCCGTGATCTGATACTCCACCCGCGGCGGGATTTCCGGATAAATGGTGCGCGACACCAGCCCACGCTGTTCAAATAATCGCAGCTGTTTGGTCAGCTCTTTTTGTGTGATGGGGGCGGCGGCGCGCAGCAAATCGCCAAAACGCACCGGGCTGTTCAGCACAATCAAACGATAGAGAATGGGGATTGCCCATTTGCCCGAAATCAAATTCACAAACTGCGTCATCGGACAGGATTCCGTCGCAGAATTTTTTTCGCAGGTTAGTTCGCCTGTTTGCGCCATAGCACACCCTTCGCCTCATTAGTATCCAAATGGTACCTGGTTTCTTTTGGATACTAACGTTTCTATAGTGCTTTCTCCAGTGACATTTCAGGAGATAACCATGGGTCGTTTAGCAGGTAAATATACGCTTATTACAGGGGGTACCAGCGGCATCGGTCTGGCGACAGCACAGGCGTTCATCGCCGAAGGAGCACACGTCGCGGTGACCGGACGTAACCCGGACACTCTGGCCGAGGCCCAGCGCGTGCTGGGGGACAACGCCTGGGTGATCGCCACCGACGCGGGGAAAATTGCGGAACAGAAACAGCTGGCAGATACCCTCGCCGCACGCTGGCCGCGACTGGATGCGGTGTTTATCAACGCCGGTGATGTGACGCACGGGCTGCTGGAAGAGTGGCGCGAAGAGGCGTGGGATCGGTTGATGGGCATTAACCTCAAAGGCCCGTTCTTTCTGGTGCAGGCCCTGCTGCCGCTGTTGAATAATCCCTCTTCGGTGATCCTGTGCGGCTCGGTGAGCGCGCGGATCGGCTTACCCACCAGCAGCGTGTACGCGGCCAGTAAGGCAGGTCTGCTGTCGCTGGCGCGGACGCTTTCAGCGGAACTTCTGCCACGTGGCATTCGCGTGAATGGCTTAAGCCCTGGTCCGGTAGAAACCCCGGCGCTGAACAAACTGGGGCTGAGCGCAGAGGCACAGAAAGCGCTGCAGGGGGATATCGCAAGCCTGGTCCCACTTGGGCGTATGGGTACGCCGCAGGAACTGGCGAAAGCGGCGCTCTATCTCGCGTCCGATGAGTCCAGCTATACCGTGGGAATCGACCTGCTGGTGGATGGCGGAACCGGGAGTCTGTAATTTCACAGGCGCGATATAGCGGAATTCGTGCCGGTATATTGCGCCTGGTTTAATAAGCATTCAAATATAACTTCACTGAATAATAGTCTGTTTCAATGTTATACTTACGAATAGTCTTAGGTGGTATTGCAAAGGAATTAACCTTCTTGTCACAACGTAAATATATCACTGCAACGATAATTATCATTGCCTGCACAACGTCAATATTCGCAACGTTAATTTCACATGAAGTAAAGAATCTTCATGGTTATATGGGTTACATTGCCGAGAATGGGAAATCGGCCCTTTTCCATGAAGAATTTATTAATGAGGATATCGCCTATCGTTTATCTCGCGCGTTTTCTAAACAAGCGGCCTCAGGCGTGAATACTAAAGAAAAAGCCAAATCGCTCTGCAAGAATGTTGAAACTGTTGGCGAGATCAAAGGCTTTAATCTGGTGGCGAGAACGACCATTCTTCTGGAGGGGACCCTTCAGACGCGAAATACCGCCTGCGAAGCCTGGGGGCAGGATGTACTCGCCCTGCCCGTCATTAATATGACGGAGACAGTTGCCTCGTCAAAGTACACTTTTTCCAACTATACGGGCTACGCGTTTAATAGCACCCGATATTATATTGACCTCGTAAACAACTATATTTACATCAACCATCTGGTGAACACGTTTGACTACACCTTTGGTAACTGGCTGGTGGCCGACGGGGACAGAATCAATCTCGCAAACAACCCGAACACCATTACGATAGATGATAACGCGCTGGAAGACCTGATCCAGGGCGAAAATATTGTGACGCACATTTATAAAGATGCCTATACCAGACGAAATATTATTAGCATGATCAAGCCGGTATTTTTTGATGGAAAAATAAAAGGTCTGCTGATCACCGACATTAATATTCACGATCTGGCCACATCGTTTATTACTCCTGACCGCCCAATATTGTGGAAATTCCTCTCCCTGTATGTCACGGATAATACCACCGGGGGGAATATCATTTTCCATAAACCGATCCTTAGGTCGCTGGATCTGATTAATTATAAAGATGAAATGACGCAGTACTATACCCTGCACGTTAAGCTCGATGCGATTTACGTGGTGATTTTGACTTTCTGGCTGGTGCTGCTTTACGTCCTGGCTACCGTGATGCTGCTGCGCTATGCCCGCAAACAGTTTATCCGCCAGAAATTACTCTCCCGCGACAATATTACCGATGTGTTAACCGGGCTGTATAACCGCAAAGTGATCACGCCAGAACTCAACCAAAAAATTCAGTTACTGGTGGAGAGAGATATTCCCGTCACGGTGATTGCTATAGATAGCGATGGACTCAAAAGAATCAATGACACATTAGGTCATCATATGGGCGATAAGGCGATTCAGTCCCTGGGGCTGGCGCTGGCTCAGTCGATTCGCAAAAGCGATTACGGAATCCGGCTCGGCGGCGACGAGTTTTGTTTAATTCTGATCGACAATAATATTGACCGCTCCCGGGATATGATTGCGCGCATACAAGGTTATTTGCAGACCATTGATACGGAAAAAATGGTGGCGTTCTCCTGGGGGAGTTACCAGATGCGCGAGGGTGATACTCTGGAGGAGGCAATGCTGAAGGCGGACGCGCTGCTATATCAGCATAAACGGACCAAATACGCAGATCGCCAGTAAGCGGATGATGTGGCTGGAAAGCGTGTGATCCGCGTGAACGGCTAAAGCCCCCCGGGAGAAAACCCGGCGCTGATGCCGATCACCGCGCCGACATACAGCGCCGCCCAAACGGCGGCAGAGATCAGGCTCACTGCGTAAACCTTCCCGACATTCACTCTGAGCATCCCCGCCGCCAGCGGTACGATGTAGCGCAGCACCGCCAGAAAACGGGCAGTGAATAATACTGCCACGCTGTTTTTCTCTAACTGATGCTGGATGCGTAAAAAGCGATCGGCATGTTTTGCACTCAGGCGCATCATCATCCGCGTATTGCCCATGAACTGCCCCAGATGGTAATTCAACACTGAGCCGCACGTCGCACCCATCACCACGGCAAGCCAGGCTAGCGCGGGCGAAAGCGTTGTCTGACTGACGGTAATCCCACCAAGCAACATTAGCGACGCGGGCGGAAGAATGGAGGAGACAAACACCGTTGATTTGCAGAACGCCATTACCGCCAGCAAGGCGAACAATTGCGCCGGATAGTGTGCAAAATGATTAAGCAAATTATTGAGCCATTCCATCGCAGCGCCTCTTTAGAAAGGGGAATCTGCTATTTAAAATGAAATGAATTAAATAAAACCTCAACGCGGATTAAATATATTTAACCTAAACCGTTCGTCAACATTATTGATATTTTAAAGCAGCATTTAAAAACTGGCGTATTATCCCTACCGCTTTACTACGATCTCGTTATGGCGAGGCTCCTGTACAAATACACGTTATCGCTCTGGTGGTTTCGAGAGAAACTACACAGGGTAAAACAGGCACTGTCGAATCAAGGCTTTGTCAGTATAACTTCCCTTAGGGGATACGGTGTACAGTGCTGAACCCAGGACGTGGGGATCTCCTCTTCGACATGCCCTGTCTTGCTCGCCCCTGAGAGATAATTATATTCAAAGGGAATTCACTATGTCTTACACCATCCATAATTCACTTCCGGCATTTAACGACAGCGCCATCGCGCAATATATGAATACGGATTTTATTGTCCTCGACGCATCATTATGTGTCGCGCTGGCGCGTGAACATTTCTTCGCACAATTAAAAGATGACGATATTCCAACGCATATTTTTATTGAAAATAATGGCCGATTGGCCGGAATGATTTCGGTCAGAGCGTTATTACAGGAAGCCAATACCGTTCAGGCCGTGAGCGCGCTGATGGTCTCTCAGTTTTTGCAGGTTAAACCCGACGATGAGCGTGCAGAAGTGGCTGCCCTGCTGAGCCATGCCGGTGTTGACGTGGTACCGGTGGTCACCCACGGGAAACTGGTGGGTTGTCTCACCGAGCGTGAAATTGCGCATTTGCTGGAAGATGACGTGACGGAAGATGCGCAGCGCCAGGGGGCAACGCTGCCTCTGGAGCGGCCTTACCTCGAAACCAGCGCCGTGCAGCTATGGAAAAAACGTGCCGTCTGGCTATTGCTGCTGTTCGTCGCAGAGGCCTACACCAGCACTGTGCTTCAGCATTTTGAAGATGCTCTCGAATCCGCGATCGCCCTGGCGTTCTTTATTCCGTTGCTCATTGGCACCGGCGGCAACAGCGGCACGCAGATTACCTCCACGCTGGTCCGTGCAATGGCGCTGGGTGAAGTTGGGCTGAAAGACCTGGGACGCGTGCTGCGTAAAGAGATGACCACCTCGGTGATGATTGCCGTTACGCTCGGGCTGGCAGGCTGTGTGCGCGCCTGGATGATGGGCATTGGAATGGACATTACGCTTATCGTGAGCTTGACGCTGGTGTGCATCACCCTCTGGAGCGCCATTGTCTCGTCAGTGATCCCAATGGTGCTAAAACGCTGCGGCATCGACCCTGCAGTGGTTTCCGCGCCGTTTATCGCCACCTTTATCGACGGAACAGGCCTGATTATCTATTTCAAAATCGCGCAGTACACGCTGGGTCTGGAGTGAAAGGCGCCTAGCCTAAACCAAAGCCTCGCGAGAGCCGGGAATGCGCCCCCGGCTCTCGCAACATCTTCGACGTGCAGTGATCAACATTCCCATCATTCAACCACATCGGTAACGTCCCGCCCTTCATCGGGCTAAAACTCTCCTTTCCGTGCGCTGCTGGCAATGCCTGTACAGGCTTTGGATTGAGCCAAAGAAGATTCTGATGAAAAGAGAGCAAAAAAAAGGGGTTACCTTTCGGTAACCCCTTTTTTCGTATTTGGCGGAAGCGTAGAGATTCGAACTCTAGAACCCTTTCGGGTCGCCGGTTTTCAAGACCGGTGCCTTCAACCGCTCGGCCACGCTTCCGGTATGGGGCGCACTATAAACACCTCCGTACTTCGTGTAAAGCATCAATGTGTTCGTTTGCTTCAAAAATAGCCAAAACGATGTTAATCGGTTGAAATAACAACGCATTGACTATTTTGTCAGCACAAAATAGCCCATTTACGGCTTAATGCTTTTTGATGTACATGTCCTTCGTGAAGTAATAACCCAGTTTATCCGGCGTAAATCCACCCACCCATGGCTTAATTAAATGCGTACGGACGTAGTGATACACCGGAATAGCGGGCACATCCTGGCCCAACAGGTCTTCCGCCTGCTGGTAGAACTTGCCGCGCTCCTCGGTGGTTTTGGCTTTCGCCGCATCCACCAGCGCCTTGTCATAGGCCGGGTTGCTGTACTGGCTGGTATTTTCGCTGTCGCCGGTGCGGAAATTGTTCAGGAAGGTCGCGGCGTCATCGTAGTCGGCAATCCAGGCGTAGCGCACGGCATCGAAATTGTGCGTGTGCATGGTATCCAGCATGGTTTTCCACTCCTGGTTTTGCAGCTTCGCTTCCACGCCGAGATTTTTCTTCCACATGGAGCTGGCGGCGATGGCGATACGCTGATGGGATTCCGACGTGTTATAGAGCAAATTGAAACTGAGCGGATGGCTGTCGTTGAATCCCGCTTCGCTGAGCAGTTTTTTCGCCTCTGCGATGCGTTTGTCGATTGGCCAGCTCGCGTACTCTGGCGCCTTAAGTTTCACGCCGCCGATGTCCGGCTGACTGATCACCCACGCCGGGCGCTGCCCCTGCCCTAATACTTTCTCGGCAATAATGTCCTTATCCAGGGCCATGTTTAACGCTTTACGCACCCGCACGTCGTTGAACGGCGGTCGGGTGGTGTTGAATTCGTAGTAATAGGTGGCAAGCTGCGGGGAGACATCCAGTTCTGCGCCCAGCGTTTTCTTCAACTGGGCAAACTGGTTGATGGGCACCGTATAGACGATATCAATTTCACCCGCTTTGTAGCGGTTCACGTCCGAGGCTTCAGAGGTGATCGGCAGATACGTCACTTTATTGATCACCGTGTGGGCGTTATCCCAGTAGCGCGGGTTACGCTCAGCAACGATACGTTCGTTGACCACCCACTGTGAGAGTTTGTACGCGCCGCTGCTGACAAAGTGCTCGGGCTTGGTCCATTTGTCGCCGAAGCGGCTTATCAGCACTTTATCGACCGGCACCAGCGACGGGTGCGCCAGCATGGCGAGGAACGCCGCATTCGGCTGTGTCAGCGTCACTTCGAGGGTGGTGTCGTTAATCGCCTTCACGCCCAGCGTGTCGGGCTTTTGCTTCCCCTGCGCGATATCGGTCGCATTCACAATATGCATGTTGCCAGGGTAGCTGGCGTAGGGTGACGCGGTGTTAGGATCAACCAGACGCTGCCAGCTCCAGACAATATCCTGAGCGGTAATCGCAGAGCCGTCACTCCAGGTGATGCCAGGGCGCAAGTGGAAGGTCCAGACGGTGTTGTCTTTATTTTCCCATTTCTCTGCCAGGCGCGGCTGAATTTCCCCCGCCGGTGAGACACTCACCAGCCCTTCGAACAAATCACTGATAATATTGAATTCGACATCGCTTTCGACTTTGTGGGGATCGAGCGATGCCGGCTCGCTGCCGTTATTCCTGACCAGTTCCTGTTTCTCTGCCAGCTGCGTTCCTGCTGGTACACTGGCCGCCCAGGCCGTTGTGCTGGCGCACAAGATCCCTGCCGTCAGTAAAGAGAGTGTAAAGTGAGTGCGTGATGCTGATTTCATTGTTTCGCCTTATTGTGGGTTTTTGACGATGCGTATTCACTCTTAGCGCTCAAAGATAAATAAGGCAATATTTTTCAGTAACCTATAAGATGTTGATCTGATTAAATTCGTCAAACCGATATTCATTCTGTTGAAATGGATTTCTTTGAAACAAAGCACCAATGCAGGCCCTAAGGTGCTGAGTAAAGATGGGTAAAACCACTTTGTAACTGGCAAGACCTTTCTTATTCTTGCCGTTAATTACATCTGTCATAAGAGAGTGACTCATGGATCGTATTATTAGTTCTTCACGCGACCGCACATCGCTACTCAGCACCCACAAAGTGCTGCGCAATACCTATTTCATGCTCAGCCTGACCCTGGCGTTTTCCGCCATTACCGCAACGGCCAGCACCGTGCTGATGTTGCCGTCTCCGGGCCTGATTCTGACGCTGGTGGGCATGTATGGTCTGATGTTCCTGACCTATAAAACCGCTGACAAACCGATTGGTATTCTGTCTGCGTTCGCTTTCACTGGCTTCCTGGGTTATATCCTGGGACCAATCCTCAACGCCTATCTGTCTGCGGGCATGGGTGATGTGATTGGCATGGCGCTGGGTGGTACGGCACTGGTGTTCTTCTGCTGCTCCGCTTACGTCCTGACGACCCGTAAAGACATGTCTTTCCTCGGCGGAATGCTGATGGCGGGTATCGTGATTGTACTGGTCGGCATGGTGGCAAACATCTTCCTGCAGCTGCCTGCCCTGCACCTGGCGATTAGCGCGGTGTTCATCCTGATCTCCTCCGGGGCGATCCTGTATGAAACCAGCAACATCATTCATGGCGGCGAAACGAACTACATTCGTGCTACCGTGAGCCTGTATGTGTCGCTGTACAATATCTTCGTCAGCCTGTTGAGCATCCTGGGCTTCGCCAGCCGCGATTAACAGACAGTGCGTCGAAACAAGCCCCGCTTATGCGGGGCTTTGTTTTTTGGTACACTGCGCGGGTTTTCGATTGACGTGTGAATGACTATGTTGAGCTTTGAAGGTAAAGAGATAGAAACCGATAACGACGGCTATCTGAAAGAGAGCAGCCAGTGGAGCGAAGGCCTTGCCGAGGTGATTGCCGAGAAAGAGGCTATTACCCTGACGCCGGAGCACTGGGAAGTGGTGCGCTTTGTGCGCGACTTCTATCTGGAATTCAACACCTCTCCCGCCATCCGTATGCTGGTGAAGGCGATGGCCAACAAGTTTGGCGAAGAGAAAGGCAATAGCCGCTATCTGTATCGCCTGTTCCCGAAAGGGCCAGCGAAACAGGCGACCAAAATCGCCGGTTTGCCCAAGCCCGTGAAGTGTATTTAATAGCGAATACCGAAATCCACATAGTCGCGGCCGGGTTGATGCGGTTCGGTTAAAACCTTTTCAACCCGTGCGCTACGTGGCCCGCCCGCTTTCAGCCAGGCGACCAGTTTTTCGACTTGCTCAGCGTCGCCACAGGCCACCACTTCCACGCTGCCGTCATCCATATTGCGCGCATAGCCCGTCAGCCCAAGCTGTAACGCTTCGCGCTGCGTACTGTAGCGAAACCCGACGCCCTGAACGGTGCCGTGAACCCAGGCGATTGTGCAGACTTTTGACATCATCGTTCCCCTTAATCCTGTCTGGCGCGTTGCATTTCCCCACTGAACTCGGGAAAATGGCCGCCAATTCATTGAATCAACAGAATAGCAAATTATGAGTGTACGTTTAGTGTTAGCCAAAGGGCGCGAGAAATCATTATTGCGCCGTCATCCCTGGGTGTTTTCTGGTGCCGTTGCCCGCATGGAAGGGAAAGCCAGCCTCGGTGAAACCATCGATATTGTTGACCATCAGGGGAAATGGTTAGCGCGCGGCGCATACTCGCCTGCTTCTCAGATCCGTGCGCGCGTCTGGAGCTTTGATAAAGACGAAACCATCGATATCGCCTTCTTCACCCGCCGTTTACAGCAGGCGCAGGAGTGGCGTGACTGGCTGGCGAAACGTGACGGGCTGGACAGCTATCGACTGATTGCCGGCGAGTCCGACGGTCTGCCGGGCGTGACCATCGACCGCTTCGGCAACTTTCTGGTGCTTCAGCTCCTGAGCGCAGGCGCAGAGTATCAGCGCGCCGCGTTAATCAGTGCCCTGCAGGGCCTTTACCCTGACTGCGCTATTTACGATCGCAGCGATGTCGCGGTGCGTAAAAAAGAGGGGATGGAGCTGACGCAAGGTCCGGTCACCGGTGAACTGCCGCCTGCCCTGCTGCCTATTGAAGAGCATGGTATGAAGCTGTACGTCGACATCCAGGGTGGCCATAAAACCGGCTATTACCTCGATCAGCGCGACAGCCGCCTGGCGACGCGCCAGTACGTTGCGAATAAACGCGTGCTGAACTGCTTCTCCTACACCGGCGGATTTGCCGTTTCGGCACTGATGGGCGGGTGCAGCCAGGTGGTCAGCGTCGACACCTCGCAGGAAGCGCTGGACGTGGCAAAACAGAACGTTGAGCTGAACAAGCTGGATCTGAGCAAAGCCGAATTTGTCCGCGATGACGTGTTCAAACTGCTGCGCAAATACCGCGATCAGGGGGAGAAATTCGATGTCATCGTGATGGACCCGCCGAAGTTCGTGGAAAACAAAAGCCAGCTGATGGGCGCCTGCCGTGGCTATAAAGACATCAACATGCTTGCCATTCAGTTGCTCAATCCAGGCGGCATTTTGCTGACCTTCTCCTGCTCAGGCCTGATGACCACCGATTTATTTCAGAAACTGATCGCAGATGCCGCTGTAGATGCGGGCCGTGATGTACAATTTATAGAGCAGTTCCGTCAGGCGGCCGATCACCCGGTGATCGCTACCTACCCGGAAGGGCTGTATCTGAAAGGGTTTGCCTGTCGCGTCATGTAGCTTGAAAAGTGGAATGTTGCCCATACATCGGATGTAAGTAACATTTCCCGGGAGGTGACTATGATTGCCAGCAAATACGGTATCGGCCAGCAGGTGCGCCACTCCCTGTTAGGGTATCTGGGTGTGGTGGTGGATATTGACCCGGAATACTCCCTTGATGAACCGTCAGCGGATGAGCTGGCGGTAAACGCCGAGCTTCGCGCCGCGCCCTGGTACCATGTGGTTATGGAAGACGACGATGGCCAGCCGGTTCACACTTATCTCGCCGAAGCGCAGTTAAGCAGTGAGCTGCAAAAGGAACATCCGGAGCAGCCTTCAATGGATGAACTGGCCCAGACCATCCGCAAACAGCTCCAGGCCCCGCGCCTGCGGAACTAACCTGAAAAAAGCCCGAATCGCTCGGGCTTTTTTTATTACTTCGCCAGACCCAGACGCGGAATATCAATCGCCGGGCAGCGATCCATCACCACGTTTAATCCCGCATCACGCGCCAGCACGGCCGCCTGTTCGTTAATTACGCCCAGCTGCATCCACAAGGTTTTCGCGCCTATGGCAATCGCCTCTTGCGCCACACCCCAGGCCGCCTCGGAGTTACGAAACACATCCACCATATCCACCTTTTCAGGCACATCCGCAAGGGTGGCGTACCCCTGCTGCCCCAGCAGAGTTTTACCCGCGACCTTCGGTGAAACGGGGATGACGTGATAGCCCTGGTCGAGAAGATATTTCATCACCCGATAGCTCGGGCGATCGGGTTTATCACTGGCGCCCACCAGCGCGATGGTATGGGTTGAGGTCAGAATGCCGACAATATCGTTCTCTTTCATAATGTTTCTCCTGGCTTTTTTTTAAGTGTACGTCAAAGCACATCAGGCAACCATTCATCCCATACATCTGTATGAGGGCAAAACCCGGGAATATGTCTATATGTTAGTAAACGTGTTTATCGAAAAATTTAGATACATTATTACGACGAAAGAATTTTCGACAGGAGCATCCTATGAAGACCGGCATTGCCTCTGCTGTGATTGCATTATTGATGCCGGTCTGCGTATATGCCACGACGCTGCGATTATCTACCGACATCGATCTGCTGGTGCTGGACGGTAAAAAAGTGTCCAGCTCGCTCCTGCGCGGTGCCGACAGCATTGAGCTGGATAACGGGCCGCACCAGATCGTCTTTCGCGTCGAAAAAAACATTCGCCTCTCCAATCACGAACAACGTCTCTATATCTCCCCGCCGCTGGTGGTGAGCTTCAACACGCAGAAGATCAGTCAGGTTAATTTTAATCTACCGCGGCTGGAAACGGAAAAAGAGTCCGATGCTTTTGAGGCCGCACCGAAACTGGAATTGCTCGACGGCGATGCGATGCCCATTCCGGTGAAACTGGATATTCTCGCCCTCACCAAAACGCCGAAGGGGCTGGATTACGAAGCGGATACGGAGCGCTATAACAAAGCGGGTAAAACGGCGTCACTGCCGAAATTTGCAACCATGATGGCGGATGACAGCACGCTGCTGTCCGGCGTTTCGGAGCTGGACGTTATTCCACCGCAGTCGCAGACGCTTACCGAGCAGCGCCTCAAATTCTGGTTCCAGCAGGCCGATCCCGACACCCGCACGCGATTTTTACAGTGGGCAAAGCAACAACCTTCGTCTTAAGCCGCATTTTTTTGCCCTTTCTCTTGCAGCCTCAGGCGGTTCCCGTCATCGTGTAGCCAGTTAACCTGAACCTGACGGAAAGAGATTATGGAACTGACGACACGTACCCTGCCAGAGCGCAAACACATTGCTCTGGTCGCGCACGATCACTGCAAAAAAATGCTGCTGAACTGGGTTCAGCGCCACCAGGCGTTGCTTGAAAAGCACACCCTTTCGGCAACGGGCACCACCGGTAATCTGATCCAACGTGAAACCGGATTAAACGTGAACGCCATGCTGAGCGGCCCCATGGGCGGCGACCAGCAGGTGGGCGCGCAGATTTCGGAAGGGAAAATTGATGTGCTGATTTTCTTCTGGGACCCGCTGAACGCGGTGCCGCACGATCCGGATGTGAAGGCCTTGCTGCGCCTGGCCACCGTCTGGAATATCCCGGTCGCCACTAACCTCTCTACGGCGGACTTTATCATTGAGTCACCGCAGTTCAACGCGCCGATTGAGATCCTGATTCCGGATTATCCGCGCTATCTGGCTGAGCGCTTGAAGTAAGTGTTTGCCGGGCGGCGGCTCCGCCTGTCCCGGCTTTTACCCTTAAGGCTTCTTCGCCACCGGCACATCGATATTCTTCAGAATCTCCACGAAGCGTGAGGGTTCGTCTTTGTTAAACAGCAGCCAGACGCGATGCCGTGCGCGGGTGATGGCCACATACAGAAGACGTCGCTCTTCTGCATCCGGGAAATCCTCTACCACAGGCAACAGCGCCTGTTCCATCACCGATTCCCGAGCCGGTGCCGGGAAGCCGTCACTCCCCTCCTGCAGCCCAAGTACAATCACGTAATCTGCCTGTTGCCCTTTGCTGGCATGGATGGTCATGAAATCGAGCGTGAGCTTAGGCCAGCGCGTGGCGGCTTTCTCGAGGATCGCCGGTTTCAGATGGTGATAACGCGCCAGCACCAAAATCCGTTCCTCGGCTTTGACATACCCACTCATCTTATCCAGCAAGGGTTCCAGCTGATCCTGGGGCAACAGCGTCACCGCTTTTTTATCCCCGGCGGAGAGACTGTTCAGCGGTTTCACCAGCTGATGGGGGTTCTGCTGAATAAAGCGGTTGGCGATTTCGCCGATGCGCGAGTTAAAACGGTACGTGGTATCGAGATCGCTGCGGTCACCCTCGCCAAAATAGTGGTGGAACGCCGTGGTCAGCGACAGCTGTGCGCCGCTAAAGCGGTAAATTGCCTGCCAGTCATCGCCCACCGCGAAGAGTGAGGTGTGTTTGTTTTGCGCGCGCAGCGCCGCCAGCAGCGCCGCACGCTGCGGGGAGATATCCTGAAACTCGTCCACCAGAATATGCTTCCACGGACTCACGAAACGCCCTTTTTCGAGGATGATAATCGCCTGATGAATCAGACCCGAGAAATCCACAGCATTCTCTTCTTTCAGCGCTGATTTCCAGGCTTTGAGAAGCGGAGCCAGCAGTTTGACACGTTTGGAAAACAGCGCCCGCACCTCTTCTGGCGCATTCTCAATCATCTCCGCTTGCGAGCCGCCGTGCATGCGCATCAGGCTCACCCAGCGATCGAGGCGCGAACCGAGACGGCGCGCCAGTTTCTCATCCTGCCAGAAGCTGCCTTCCGGCACAGTCCAGTTCAACTCTTCTTCCAGCCACTGCCGCCACCCTTTTGCTTGCGCCTTTTTCTCACTGCATTGCTGTTGCCAGGTGGTGACAAACAGCGACAGCCTGGCCTGGGTGTCGTTTTCCAGCTGACTGATAACCGGCACTTTTTTGCTGCCCTGCTGAATAATATGCAGTGCCAGCGCATGGAAGGTTCGCGCGCTGATATCACGCGTGTGCAAACGTTCCTGAATGCGCTCATCCATCTCCTGCGCCGCCTTGCGGCCAAAGGCCAGGAGCAAAATCTGATCTGCCGTTGCTTCACCCCGTGCGAGCAACCATCCGGCTCGCGCCACCAGCACAGAGGTCTTACCGCTGCCCGCGCCCGCAAGTACCAACAGCGAGTGTTCTCCGTTCACCACCGCACGCGCCTGAGCCGGATTCAGCGGCGACGATTCGATATTTTTGAAAAACCCAGCGTGCTGGGTCAGCATCTCATCCGTCCAGGCCTGGTTGTGCGCCAGTCGGCTTCGATCGATATCCGTCAGCCATGCTTTGCATTTGCGCCACGGTTCGCGGCAATTTTCAAACTCATCAAGACGAGAAACAGGCAGTGGCAGCGCGGTCAGCGCCTGCTGAATGCGCTGCTGCATCCCCGCCGTCTGGGCGCGGGTCAGCCATTTTTTTTGCTCCTGACTCTGAGCGATATCCGCCAAAACCTGCTGCAATACCTGCTCGGCCACCTGACTCATCTCTGTGCTCCACTGCTGCCAGAGGGTATTCAGATGATGATGAAAGCGCTGAGTTTCAGCCCATTCCGTACCGTGCAGACGCACGACTTTATCGGCAGGCAGGACGAACTCCAGCTCGCCCCACACCAGGCCGCGCTTGCAGTGAATGGCCAGCAACTGATTGAATGGAATAAGATATTCGTGGCGTTCGCCGGAAACTTTCACCCCGGCGTTAAGAAGGACAACCTTGTCGTACGGATGTTGCGCCAGGCGCTTGCCTAATGATGTTGCTTTTAGTTCCATGTCCAGCCTGATCCACGAAGTGATAGTTTGCTCATTAGTTTAACCGCCAGTTTTCAGGTGCTCCAGCCTAAAAAAACGTTACAATCATCAGGCTTTAATCATATCGAAAGGAAGTGAGGGTTTATGCGTACCGTTCTGAATATTTTGAATTTTGTCCTTGGCGGTTTTGCCACCACTCTTTCCTGGCTTTTCGCCACTCTGGTCAGCATCGTGCTGATCTTCACGCTTCCCCTGACGCGTTCGTGCTGGGAGATCACCAAACTCTCCCTGGTGCCCTACGGAAATGAAGCGGTTCACGTTGATGAACTCAACCCGGACAGCAAAAGTGTGCTGATGAATACGGGCGGCACGCTGCTTAATATTTTATGGCTGATCTTCTTTGGCTGGTGGTTGTGCCTGATGCACATCGCGGTCGGGATTACCCAGTGTATTACGATTATTGGTATCCCGGTCGGTATCGCCAACTTCAAGATTGCCGCGATTGCGCTCTGGCCCGTCGGTCGCCGCGTGGTTCCCGTGGAAGTCGCCCGGGCCGCACGCGAAGCCAATGCCCGTCGTCGTTTTCAGTAAATAAGGATACGCCGCCTTTATGCTAAGCCCTTTGCTTCGCAGATACACATGGAACAGTGCCTGGCTCTATAACGTCAGGATTTTTATCGCGCTTTGCGGTGCGGCTGCCGTGCCGTGGTGGCTGGGTGAGATTAAACTCACGATCCCACTCACTCTGGGCGTGGTAGCCGGAGCACTGGCCGATCTGGACGACCGTCTGGCCGGGCGGCTGCGTAACCTGGTGATTACGCTGATCTGCTTTTTCATCGCCTCCGCGTCTGTAGAACTACTTTTCCCGTGGCCCTGGCTGTTTGCCCTTGGGCTGATGATCTCGACCAGCGGTTTTATTTTGCTGGGCGGGCTGGGGCAACGCTACGCCACCATTGCCTTTGGCGCGTTGCTGATTGCGATCTATACCATGCTGGGCGTTTCCCTTTACGACCAGTGGTATCAGCAGCCCCTGCTGCTGTTGGTAGGCGCAATCTGGTATAACCTGCTGACCTTAACCGGGCACCTTATCTTTCCGATTCGCCCCTTGCAGGATAATCTCGCCCGCAGCTACGAGCAGCTGGCGCACTACCTGGAACTGAAATCCAGGCTCTTCGATCCCGACATTGAAGATGAGAGCCAGGCGCCGCTTTACGATCTGGCGCTGGCTAACGGCCAGTTGGTTACCACGCTGAATCAAACCAAAGCCTCTCTGCTGACGCGTCTTCGTGGCGATCGCGGCCAGCGCGGCACGCGGCAAACGCTGCATTACTACTTCGTCGCCCAGGATATACATGAGCGCGCCAGCTCATCGCATATCCAGTACGCCGCGCTGCGCGAGAAGTTTCGCTATAGCGACGTGATGTTCCGCTTCCAGCGGATGCTGTCGATGCAGTCTCAGGCCTGCCAGCAACTTGCGCGATCGATTCTGCTGCGAACCCCCTACCAGCATGACCCTCGCTTCGAGCGTGCGTTCAGCCATCTTGATGCGGCGCTCGATCGGGTGCAGGCCAGCGGCACATCGCCAGAACAGATGAAAGCGCTGGGGTTCTTGCTCAGCAATTTACGCGCCATCGATGCGCAGCTCGCGACAATTCAGTCTGAACAGGCGCTGTCAGCGCCGGGTAGCGAGGTCGAAAATCAGCTTGCCGATGACAGTCCGCACGGCTTCGCGGACATGTGGCTGCGGTTAAGCCGCAACTTCACGCCGGAATCGGCGCTGTTCCGCCATGCCGTAAGAATGTCTGCTGTGCTGTGCGTCGGTTACGCCTTTATCCAGATAACCGGCCTGCATCACGGCTACTGGATTTTGCTCACCAGTCTGTTTGTTTGCCAGCCGAACTATAACGCCACCCGCCATCGACTGGCGCTACGCGTGATCGGCACGCTGGTCGGCGTCGCAATCGGCCTGCCGGTGCTGTACTTTGTTCCTTCCGTTGAAGGGCAACTGATCCTGATAGTCATTACGGGCGTGCTGTTCTTCGCCTTCCGTAATGTTCAGTATGCCCATGCCACCATGTTTATTACCCTGCTGGTGCTGCTGTGCTTTAACCTGCTGGGCGAAGGGTTCGAAGTCGCCCTGCCACGCGTCATCGATACGTTGATAGGCTGCGCGATTGCCTGGGCCGCTGTCAGTTTTATCTGGCCGGACTGGCGTTTTCGCAATCTGCCACGCGCCCTGGATCTCGCCATGAATGCGAACTGTCGCTATCTGGATGCGATCCTTGAGCAATATCATCAGGGCCGCGATAACCGTCTGGCGTATCGCATTGCCCGACGGGATGCCCATAACCGCGATGCAGAACTGGCGTCGGTGGTGTCAAACATGTCAACGGAGCCGCGTGCTACCGCAGAAATCCGGGAAGTCGCCTTTCGTCTGCTGTGTCTGAACCACACCTTCACCAGTTACATTTCAACGTTGGGCGCGCATCGTGAGCAGCTAACCGATCCAAACATCCTCGCACTGTTGGATGACGCGGTATGTTACGTTGACGATGCTCTCCATCATCGTCCCGCAGACGAACCGCGCGTGCAGAGTGCCATAGACGAACTGAGCCAGCGTATTGCGCATTGCGATCCTGGTACGGATAACAAGGCGCCACTCATACTCCAACAAATCGGTCTGCTCATTGCACTTCTGCCCGAAATCTGCCGGTTGCAGCAGCAGATTGCTACCTATCGGAATGACTATCCGGCAGTACAGGAAGCGCATTAAACCACTCCGTTAGCTCCCGGCGTCTGACCGTCGGGAGCGCAGCTTCATGCGTTCCTTCTATTGCCCCTGCCAGCGCAAACAACACTCTGATCCCCAGGTTCTTATTTCTGGCCCTGATTTTCAGCCAGCACTCCTCTGCCCCTAGCGCCCTCAGCATGGTTTCACTGGTGACGCCAGCTTCGCAGAGAAGCACTTCAATCTGAAACGTCAGGTTGGGCAAATCTTTGAGTCGCCGCCTCTGATGCCGTAGAGAGCGCTCCTGACGGGCGGCTTCAAGTGCAAAACTGGAAAGTTGCAATAGCCTTTCCCTGTCCTGCCATAGCCCGTCATCCACCCGGTAATAGTTCAGCAGTACAGGCCTGCCCCGTTTCAACAGAGTTAAAAATGAAGAGGACTGTTTTACACAGTACTGAGCGCTTTGTTCACAGGCTCGCAGGTAAAGCTCGCCATCAGAGACCATCGCAAACACGGCTTCATTCACCGCCAGGGTATAACCGCCGAAAAGGGCACGATGATGGATTTCACCCAACGGAGAGAGGTATTCCTGGGACTTATAGATCCGTTCATAAGATATCTTTTTCATGATATTCACCATATAAATCAAACATTAACGATGTGTTTTTCTTACTACCGGATCCGTTAGCAGGAAAATAGAAAACTTATTGTCACTCGGCAAGATTATTTTGCAGGACACGCCAATATCGAACCAATTTTGCGAGACGCTTTCCGAAAATGAGGTTGATCTTTAGTCGCACAGGGGTTACTGTATATTCATACAGTAACTACAGGGCTGGAATGATTATGCACACTTCAGACTATGCAAATCGCTTAACCTCTTTTTCTTCTTCCGCGGGTAAGGGCGCGCAGAAAACCTCCGGGCGTGTTTCTACCGGTTTGATCAGTGAAATCGTATATCGTGAAGACCAGCCCTTGATGACGCAACTGCTTTTATTGCCGCTTTTACAACAACTTGGTCAGCAGTCACGCTGGCAGCTGTGGTTAACCCCGCAGCAGAAATTGAGCCGCGAATGGGTGCAGTCGGCGGGCCTGCCGCTCACCAAAATGATGCAAAGCAGCCTGGTTTCGCCATGTCATACGGTTGATTCGATGGTTCGCGCTTTGCGCACCGGAAATTACAGTGTGGTAATCGGTTGGTTGTCAGAGGAATTGACGGAGGAAGAGCATTTTCGTCTGGCTGAAGCTGCTGAAGAAGGTGATGCGATCGGGTTCATTATGCGCCCAATTCGTCTTGATTCTCTCGGCAGAGGACACCTGTCCGGGCTAAAAATTCACTCTAATTTGTATCATTGAGTAAATTTAAGAGTATTCCTGGAACTTTTTTTGACAGTCGTAAGTGCAAATAGTTCCCTGACTAAAAACTTCGTCAACGCTTGTCTGGCGCGGTTTCCGTTAATTTTACTGCATAAAATACTCGCAAAAAATGTTAAATATTTTGTATACGGAACTTTTTTTTTTCATATGCCTGACAGAGTTCACACTTGTAAGTTTTCAACTACGTTGTAGACTTTACATCGCCAGGGGTGCTCGGTCTAAGCCGAAGATATCGGTAGAGTTACTAGTTTGAGCTCGCCCCCCGGTGAAGGATTTAACCGTGATTTCTCGACGAGATCTTCATGGCGATTTTTGGATGATAACGAGGCGCAAAAAATGAAAAAGACAGCTATCGCGATTGCAGTGGCACTGGCTGGCTTCGCTACCGTAGCGCAGGCCGCTCCGAAAGATAATACCTGGTATGCAGGTGGCAAACTGGGCTGGTCTCAGTTCCACGACACTGGCTGGTACAACAGCTCCCTGAACAACGATGGCCCAACTCACGAAAGCCAGCTCGGTGCAGGTGCGTTTGGTGGCTATCAGGTTAACCCGTATGTTGGCTTTGAAATGGGTTACGACTGGTTAGGTCGTATGCCATACAAAGGCGACAACGTTAACGGCGCATTCAAAGCTCAAGGCGTACAGCTGACCGCTAAACTGGGTTACCCAGTGACTGACGATCTGGACGTTTATACTCGTCTGGGCGGCATGGTATGGCGCGCTGACTCCAGCAATAGCGTTGCTGGCGACGACCACGACACTGGTGTTTCTCCAGTATTCGCTGGTGGTGTAGAGTGGGCAATGACCCGTGACATCGCTACCCGTCTGGAATACCAGTGGGTTAACAACATCGGCGACGGTAACACCGTTGGCGTTCGTCCTGACAACGGCATGCTGAGCGTAGGTGTTTCCTACCGTTTCGGCCAGCAGGAAGATGCAGCTCCGATCGTTGCTCCAGCTCCGGCTCCAGCTCCAGAAGTACAGACCAAGCACTTCACTCTGAAGTCTGACGTTCTGTTCAACTTCAACAAAGCAACTCTGAAACCAGAAGGTCAGCAGGCACTGGATCAGCTGTACACCCAGCTGAGCAACCTCGACCCTAAAGATGGTTCTGTAGTTGTTCTGGGCTTCACCGACCGTATCGGTTCTGACGCATACAACCAGAACCTGTCAGAGAAACGTGCTCAGTCTGTAGTTGATTACCTGGTATCTAAAGGTATCCCAGCTAACAAGATCTCCCCACGTGGTATGGGCGAATCTAACCCAGTGACTGGCAATACCTGTGACAACGTGAAAGCTCGCGCTGCACTGATCGACTGCCTGGCACCAGATCGTCGCGTTGAGATCGAAGTTAAAGGTATCAAAGACGTTGTAACTCAGCCTGCGGCATAAGTTATCGTCTTATAAAAAAACCCCGCTATGCGGGGTTTTTTATTGGCTAAAGAAAATGAGAAACTATTTTTTACCCAGCATCGCCTGAAGGTCATTTTTAAGCGTAGACATCTGGCTCGCGTATTTCTCTTTATGCTCCGCATCTTCAATGAGCTGCACGATCGTTTCCGATAAGGTTTTCCCGCGCCGTTGAGCAAGCCCCGCTAATCGCTGCCAGACCATAAACTCCAGGTCGATAGACTTCTTACGCGTGTGCTGATGCTCCGCGTTGAAATGGCGTTTGCGGCGCGCACGAATGGTCTGCTTCATGCGGTTTAGCAGAGCAGGATTGATGTGTTTCTCGATCCAGCCGTTGACCTGCACGGGCTCATTTTCGAGGGTCAGCAATAAATCTACCGCTTCTTTTGCAGCACTGGCTTCGATGTAGCAGGTGATCAGCTCGCCTTCTCGATGCTTTTTGACCAGATACTTCCATTTCCAGCCGCTTTCGAGATTTTCCAGTTGTTGATATTTCATCGCGATCTCAGTGTTACCTCGTAACTATGTTCAGAATATCAGTTTTTTGGCAATCTGCTGAAAAGAAATCATACCCAGTGACCCCTTACCGCGCATTCCCCGCCTGAAATCCCTAATACCACGTGGGAATGGGTCAAGGCTTGCGGTATAATCCACCGTTTTACATCTAACTAAAAAACATCAACTTTGACCATTACGAAACTAGCATGGCGTGACCTGGTTCCTGATACTGAGAGCTATCAGGAACTGTTTGCACAGCCAGACCTCGCAAAAGAACACGACTTCATCCTTAGCGATACGCAACCGCGTTTACATTACGCGCTTGAGCAGACGTTAAGCCCATGGACAACCTCCCCCTTCATGTTACTGAAGGCGCCAGAAGAAGCTGAATACCTGGCTCTGATGGCCGATGCCGTGCGTCAATTGCAACCAGAAACGGACACCGTTTTTGGCGGACAATATCGTATCGTGGGAAGTGATGTCACTTTCGAACCCGCCACGCAGGCTGATGATAATTTTGCCGCTACAGGCGAGGTCATTACCGCCGAGTGGGCCGAAGCGGAGCAATTGTTTGGCTGTCTTCGTCACTTTAACGGTCAGCTCAGTATCCAGCCGGGACTGGTGCACAAAGCCAATGGCGGTGTCCTGATCATCTCTCTGCGAACGCTGCTTGCACAGCCGTTGCTGTGGATGCGTCTGAAGAACATTGTGGCGCATCAGCGTTTCGACTGGATTGCCTATGATGAGTCCCGCCCGCTGCCTGTCGCTATTCCATCGATGCCCCTGTCACTGAAAGTAATTTTGACAGGCGATCGTGAGTCTCTGGCGGATTTTCAGGAGATGGAGCCGGAACTTGCCGATCAGGCCGTTTACACCGAATTTGAAGATAACATCCAGATCGCCGATGCAGACGACGTGACGCAATGGTGCCAATGGGTGCTGGCCGTCGCGGCACGTTATGCTCTTCCGATCCCTGCCACAGATGCCTGGACAGGTCTTATTCGTGAAGCCGCACGTGATACGGGCGATCAGGAAACCCTGCCGCTCTGTCCGCTGTGGATCAGCAAACAACTGCGCGAAACGGGCGTCATTAGCGGGCCGGGTACTTTTACCGGTGAGCAGTTCGCCCAGATGCTGGCACAGCGCGAATGGCGGGAAGGGTATCTCGCGGATCGTATGCAGGATGAAATCCTGCTGGAACAGATCCTCGTGGAAACCGAAGGCGAGCGTGTGGGGCAAATCAACGCCCTGTCGGTCATTGAGTTCCCTGGTCATCCGCGTGCCTTTGGCGAGCCTTCACGTATCAGCTGCGTCATCCACATTGGCGACGGCGAATTTACTGACGTTGAGCGCAAAGCCGAGCTGGGCGGCAACATTCATGCTAAAGGCATGATGATTATGCAGGCCTTCCTGATGTCACAGCTTCAGCTTGAGCAACAGCTGCCCTTCTCCGCCTCACTGACCTTTGAGCAGTCTTACAGTGAAGTGGACGGCGACAGCGCGTCTATGGCCGAGCTTTGTGCTGTTATCAGTGCGCTTGCGGATGTGCCGGTTAACCAGAGCATTGCTATCACCGGCTCTGTCGATCAGTTTGGTCGCGCTCAGCCGGTTGGCGGCCTGAATGAGAAAATCGAAGGCTTCTTCTCTATTTGCCAGCAGCGTGGATTGAGTGGCAAACAGGGCGTGATTATTCCTGCGCCAAACGCACGCCATCTGAGCCTGAGCCAGGCGGTACTGGATGCGGTGGATGCAGAGCAATTCAGTATCTGGGCCATCGACGATGTCACGGATGCGCTACCCTTACTGACAAATCAGGTCTGGGATGGCGAAGTGCAAACAACGCTGATGCAAACTATCCAGGAGCGTATCGCTCAGGCGATGCAACAGGATGCTCGTCATCGTTATCCATGGCCGTTACGCTGGTTAAGCTGGTTTAGCCCGAACTGATCGGACTTGTTCAGCGTACACGTGTTAGCTATCCTGCGTGCTTCACTAAAATAAGGCTTACTGAGAACATGGTAGATAAACGCGAATCCTATACAAAAGAAGATCTTCTTGCCTCTGGTCGTGGTGAACTGTTCGGCGCTAAAGGCCCGCAGTTACCGGCACCTAGCATGCTGATGATGGACCGTGTCGTGAAAATGACCGAAACCGGCGGCAACTTTGACAAGGGTTACGTGGAAGCGGAACTCGATATCAATCCAGACCTGTGGTTCTTCGGTTGCCACTTTATCGGCGATCCGGTAATGCCTGGCTGTTTAGGCCTGGATGCGATGTGGCAGTTGGTTGGCTTCTATCTCGGCTGGCTGGGCGGCGAAGGCAAAGGCCGCGCGCTGGGCGTGGGTGAAGTGAAATTCACCGGTCAGGTTCTGCCTTCCGCGAAGAAAGTTACCTACCGTATTCACTTCAAACGCATCGTGAACCGTCGTCTGGTGATGGGTCTGGCAGACGGCGAAGTGCTGGTTGATGGCCGTGTGATCTATACCGCCAGTGACCTGAAAGTCGGTCTGTTCCAGGACACTTCCGCGTTCTGATTTTGCTTAAGTCGGTCTTAAGCAACTAAGGCGAAACCTCCGCATGGCGGAGGTTTCTGTTTTTTAAAGAGACGTTATCAAGCAAGAAGTACCCTGTCTCCGATGGCTTCTCGCCAGCCTCCCAGCCATTGTGACCTTTGATTTATCGTCTGATAAGGACACATTTCTTTTGAGCGTCCAGCGATGCCAGCCTGATAACCACGTTGATGAGCCCTTTCCAGGCGATCTCGTTTCTGTCTCTTCATGCCTCGTTTCCCTCATTCTTTGGTCTGGTGGAAAGAAAACAGTGTATGCAAAACGTGCAAACACAGATAACGAATAACCCGAATCACGCCATGCGTCAATGCGCAAAATTCACGCCAGTGTCATATTTGTGAGCTACACAGAAGATCATTTGTACAAAAATTGTGAGCTGGAACAAGTAACAGCCTGAACAAAAACCGAAAAAAAAGCCGCCATCAGCGAAACGCGGATGGCGGCTTAACATCATGAATTTTGCTTATGGCAGGCGAGAAATCTCCTGGGCGATGCTGGCAGATTCCTGTGCCCAGCCCTGGGCCAGGGCTTTCACCATAGCGTCGTAACCATCCTCCTGCTGTTTCAGCTCAAGATGGAACGGGCGCTTAATCAGCTGCCCCTGATGGTTCAGCAGCCACTCACCGCTGATCACTACCTTGCCATCGTAGCGTCCATGGAAACCCGTCACATTGACGTTGAGGGTATCCTGGTCGCTGCCCAGAGGCTGTGAGGCAACAACCCATCCCGGAAGCTGGCTGCTCAGGTTCGCCACCAGCGTATTGCGCAGCTGTTGATCCAGCGGGCTGGCCCACAGATTGTTATTCGCAATTACATACTGCACGTCGCTGGTCTGATACACCACGCCGTTGCCGGCGAGGGAATCCGGGATCGTGACCTGCTCAACCCACAGCAGGCGATGCCCCTGGCTGGCGCTGCTTTGCCCGCCCGTCTGAGCCCCCATCGGCAACTGGTAGTAACTCTTGGTATCGCTTCCTGAACTACAGGCCGTTAAAACCAGTGCTCCGACGATTAATAGCCATTTTTTCATTATTTTGCCCTCTTCGGCTCAGGATCTTTTTTGTCCTTCGCTTCAAATACCAGCGCGTTGCTCTTCTCATTCAGCGTTTTCAGAACCGGCTGCAGTTCGCGCAGGACCTGATCCAGGCGCTGCATATCCGCTACCATCTTGTTATACGCCGCCGAACCTGGCTGGAAGCCTTGCATACTGCGGTTAAGCTCACGCAGCGTTTTCTGCATATCCTGCGGAAGCTGCTGCATCGACTGGTTAGCCGTAATTTTGTTGATGTTATCCAGAGTGGTTTGCAGACGACGCATCGTGGCCTGGCTTTCCGTCAGGCTGTTGGTCGCTTGCTCAAGCATTGGATTCAACGGCAGGTTGTTAATCTTATCCAGAGTCTCCATCAGGCGCTGCTGGATCTGCGCCAGACCGCTGCTGACGGTTGGGATAATGGTATAACCACCGAATTCACGCGCACCGGTAATCGCTGGCGCTTTCGGATAAAAGTCCATATCCACATACAGGGCGCCCGTCACCAGGTTGCCGGTTTTCAGCGAGCCACGTAACCCGCGACTCAACAGCTGATTAATATGCGTACCGATATCCTGGTTCTGACCAATCTGGGCCAGTAACCGTTCTGGTTCAATGCGAATCAACACTGGGATACGATAGTCGTCATCCAGTACCTGATTCAGACCCGGCACAAAGTACGGCACCTGACCTACTGTACCCAGGCGGATACCGCGGAATTCTACCGGCGCACCTGGCTGCAGGCCGCGAACAGAGTCCTTGAAGAACATCAGATAGTCGACATGATCGGTATAGAGCGCATCCTGAATGCTTTTCTGATCGTCAAACAGTCTGAACGCGGTTTTCGGCGCGACCGGCTGCCCCAGATCAATTCCCTCAGGCACATCAAAACTCACCCCGCCGCCAAACAGCGTGGTCAGAGAACCCATCTCTACGCGCATCCCCGCCGACGTCAGATCCACCGCGATACCGCTGTCTTTCCAGAAGCGTACGTTGCTGGTCACCAGACGGTCGTTTGGCGCATTGATAAACAGCTGATAGCTGATAGTGCGTTTTTGCGCATCGAAGGTACTGGTTTCCACCGAGCCCACGCGGTAACCACGGAACAGCACCGGATCGCCAGGGCTGAGCTGCCCCGCTTTCTTGCTGTCGAGGGTCACGCGAATACCTTTCGCGTCTGGCGGCGCAAGCGGCGGTGCATCCAGCAGTTGATAATGTCCAGGCTGGCTGCCCTTCGCGCCGGGCTGAAGCTCAATGTAAGCCCCGGAAAGCAGCGTACCCAGGCCGCTGATCCCTTCGCGTCCTACCTGCGGTTTGACCACCCAGAAGACGGAATCGCCATGCAGCAGCTTCTCCATGCCGGAATGAAGGCGCGCTTTGATTTCAACGTGCGTGAGATCGTCAGTCAGCGTCGCACTCTCGACGACACCCACGTCAACGCTGCGGCTCTTGATGGTGGTTTTGCCCCCTTCAATGCCTTCGGCGTTAGTCGTGATCAGCGTCACTTCCGGCCCTTGATGGCTGTAATGATAAAACAGGATCCAGGCTCCGATCAGCGCTGTGACGATGGGGAAGATCCACACCGGCGACCAGTTCTTGACCTTCTGCACTTTCGCCTCTCCACTCTTATTTTCCATGCTTTCACTCTTCCTCATGGCTTGACTCTGGCTCACGATCCCAGGATAAACGCGGATCGAAAGTCAGGGCCGCAAACATCGTCATGACAACGACCAACGCAAACATCAGCGCGCCCATAGCGGGATAAATACTCATCAGTCCACCCATGCGCACCAGCGCGGAGAGAACGGCAATCACAAACACGTCGATCATTGACCAACGGCCAACAAATTCGACGACTTCATAAATCAGATGCATGCGTTCGCTGTCGCGCTTTCCATGGCCTTTGGCATCCCAGCACAGCCAGGCAATCGCGATCATCTTTAAGGTGGGAACCATAATACTGGCAATGAAAATCACCATCGCCACCGGATAAGATCCCTCGCCCCACAGCAACACCACCCCGGCCAGGATCGTCGAAGGCATTTTATCTCCCAGCAGATCGGTGATCATGATGGGTAAAATATTGGCCGGCAGATAAAGCATGATGGAGGTGACCAGTAAGGCCATCGTCCATTGCAGACTGTTTTTGCGCCGCACATGCCCCTTGGTGCCACAACGCGGGCACTCTTCCACATCAGCAGGCAGAATGGCGGTGCAGCACGTACAGGAGCGTAATCCCTGGCGAATCCCGGGCACGCCCACTTTAACCGTCTGGTTTAGCGTTGGCGCAGGCGCAATATCATCCCAGGCCCAGCGACGGTCGACGCACTGGAAGGCGCGCAGCTGTAGCATGCAGTACAGACACCAGGGAACAAAACTGCTGCCGATGCCGACGTCGCCATAGGCCATCAGCTTCACAAAACTGACCAGAATCCCCGCGAGGAAAATCTCCGCCATCCCCCAGCTTTTCAGCTGGAAAAGAATTCGGGCAAGCAGGATTTTGACTTTAATGGGCATCCGGACGCGGTTTACCAGCAGTAAAATCACGACCAGACAAAACGCCGGAACGATTTGCACAAAGAGAAGAAAGAAGGTACCAAGGCTGGCGTAATCTTCCGAGAACATGACGCCTGGGATCTCCAGCAAATTGACTTCGCTGGTCATCCCGCCGACTTTCATATAGATGAACGGAAAAAGATTCGAGAGCAGCAGCATAAACAGTGCCGCAAGCGCATAAGCAGTGGGACGCTGCCTTGGCGCGTCCCACTCTGTCGTCAGCGTTGCCCCACAACGGGGGCATGCCGCCTTATGTCCGTGACCCATCTCAGGCAGCGCCACGAGCATATCGCATTGCGAGCATAAAATATGCCGGTCGGCATGGTGCTGATCACACATCGGGTATCCCTGTTTATGCGCCGTTTTTGAGTGCCTCAAGGTACTCCCAGCGCTCAAATGCCTCTTCCAGCGCCTTTTCGGCCTGGGAAAGCTCTGCCAATATTTTCTGAGTATAGTCGTGTGGCTGGCTAAAGAAGGATGCATCAGCAACTTGAGCCTGTAATGATTCCAGTTGCGTTTCCAGCTCTTCAAGACGCTGCGGCAACCCTTCCAGTTCGCGCTGCAGGTTATAGCTCATTTTAACCGTCGGCTTTTTGACAGTTTCTGCTTTTGCGACAGACGGTTGCGAGCCCGTTTTAGATTTGGACTGTTTATGCGCCAAGGATTGCGCCTGTTGCCCACGCGCGTCCTGATAACCGCCCACATACTGACCAATACGACCTTCGCCTTCAAAAATCCAGCATTCGGTGACGGTGTTGTCCACAAACTGACGGTCGTGGCTCACCAGCATCACGGTGCCTTGATAGCCGTCGATCAGCTCTTCGAGCAGTTCCAGGGTTTCGACATCCAGATCGTTCGTCGGTTCATCGAGAATCAACAGGTTGCTGGGTTTCAGGAACAAACGCGCCAGCAGAAGTCGGTTACGTTCCCCACCGGAGAGCGCGCGAACAGGCGTCATGGCGCGTTTTGGATGGAACAGGAAGTCCTGCAGATAGCCCAGCACATGGCGCGGTTTCCCGTTAACCATCACCTCTTGCTTGCCCTCTGCCAGGTTATCCATCACCGTTCTTTCAGGATCAAGCTCAGTACGGTGCTGATCGAAATAGGCCACTTCCAGTTTGGTCCCGCAGTGAACACGGCCGCTGTCAGCCTGTAACTGGCCGAGCATCAGTTTCAGTAGCGTGGATTTACCGCAGCCGTTCGGGCCGATCAGCGCAATTTTATCGCCGCGCTGAACCTGCGCGGAGAAATCGGTCACCAGCACTTTGCCGTCGACCTGGTAGTTCACGTTTTCCATTTCGAAGACAATTTTGCCGGAACGAGAGGCCTCTTCGACCTGCATCTTCGCGCTGCCCATCACTTCACGGCGCTGGCTGCGTTCGTTACGCATCGCTTTCAGCGCACGCACGCGGCCTTCGTTACGCGTACGACGTGCTTTGATGCCCTGACGGATCCACACCTCTTCCTGCGCCAGTTTGCGATCAAACTCGGCGTTTTGCAGCTCTTCAACGCGCAGGTTCTCTTCTTTTTCCAGCAGATAAGTGTCGTAATCGCCCGGATACGTGACCAGCTTGCCACGATCGAGATCGACAATACGGGTGGCCATATTGCGGATAAACGAACGGTCGTGCGAGATAAAGATAATGGTGCCATTGAAGGTTTTCAGGAACCCTTCCAGCCAGTCGATGGTTTCGATATCCAGGTGGTTCGTCGGTTCATCGAGCAGTAGCACTTTTGGCCCGCAGACCAGTGCGCGGCCCAGCGCCGCTTTACGCAGCCAGCCACCAGACAGAGAAGCCAGCGCCATATCGGCCTCAAGGCCAAGCTGCTCCAGCACTTCATTGATGCGGTCTTCCAGCTGCCACAGGCCGTGGTGATCCAGCAAATCCTGCAGGCGCGCCATCTCGTTGAGGTTTTTTTCGCTCGGATCGGTCATCACCAGATGCGAAATATCGTGATACCCCTTCAGGTATTCGGCCTGCTCGGAGATCCCTTCGGCGACAAAATCATAGACGCTGCCCGCGACGTTGCGCGGCGGATCCTGTTGCAGACGAGAAACGATCAGATCCTGCTCATAGACGATACGCCCATCGTCCAGGCCCTGCTCACGGTTGAGGATCTTCATCAGCGTGGATTTACCCGCGCCGTTACGGCCCACCAGACAGACGCGTTCGTTGTCTTCGATGTGCAATTCTGTATCGTCGAGAAGTGGCGCATCGCTGAAGGACAGCCATGCGCCGTGCATGCTAATTAATGACATTTAAATTTCCTTTCAGACTGCGGTAATTAACCAGCAGTTGTGAATTTGACGGTTACGGGCGAAGTCCTGAGACAGCGTTTTTTGACTGATTTCTTGTGCTTTCAGCCCCAGTTTTTCCAGCCCGTCATTGTCCATGCGGAAGCCGCGTTTGTTGTTCGAGAACATAATGGTGCCGCCTTTACGCAGCAGACGTTTCAGGTCGGTCATCAGACGCAGGTGATCGCGCTGAACGTCGAAGGTGTCTTCCATACGCTTGGAGTTGGAGAAGGTCGGCGGATCGATGAAGATCAGATCGAACTGTTCATCCGTATCGCGCAGCCAGCCCAGTACATCGGCCTGCAGCAGACGATGCTGACGACCGGTCAGGCCGTTGAGACGCAGGTTGCGCTCCGCCCACTCCAGATAGGTACGCGACATGTCTACCGTGGTGGTGCTACGCGCACCGCCCAGGCCCGCATGAACGCTGGCGCTGCCGGTATAAGCGAACAGGTTCAGGAAGTCTTTCCCTTTGCTCATCTGGCCCAGCATACGACGCGCAATACGGTGATCGAGGAACAGACCGGTGTCGAGATAGTCTGTCAGGTTCACCCACAGGCGCGCATTGTATTCGCCCACCTCGATAAAGTCGCCCTTATCGCCCATTTTCTGATACTGATTGGTCCCTTTCTGACGCTCACGGGTCTTCAGGACCAGTTTGTTCGGCGCAATGCCCATCACGCCAATTGTCGCCGCGATGATGTCCAGCAAACGCTGGCGCGCTTTTTGGGCATCAATGGTTTTCGGCGCAGCGTATTCCTGCACCACGACCCAGTCCGCATAGCGGTCTACCGCAACGTTATATTCCGGCAAATCGGCATCGTAAATGCGATAGCATTCAATGCCTTCCTGTTTCGCCCATTTTTCGAATTTCTTCAGATTCTTACGCAGACGGTTAGCGTAGTCTTCTGCCACCGTTGATGGCTTGCTGTCGCCATCTTTCTCGGTCAGATGGTAGTTTTTCTGTACGCAGTCCAGCGGGCCGTTTTTAGCTTTGAACTGACGCTCGGCGCGGAGCTGGAGGCAGCTTAGCAGCTCAGGAGAACCGCTAAACAGCGACAGATTCCAGCCGCCGAAATAATCTTTCATGGTGCGACCGAGCAGGCTGTGCAGCGCAATCAGTGCCGGTTCGCTATCGAGACGTTCGCCGTACGGCGGGTTACTGATCACCGTACCGTAAGGGCCTTTCGGCAGCGGGTTGGTTAACTGGGAGACGTCTTTCACCTCGAAGTCGATCAGTTCGCCGATACCAGCGCGGCGGGCGTTGCTGCGCGCGCGTTCAATTACGCGAGCGTCGCTGTCCGAGCCGTAGAAACGGGAAGTGTAATCAGCCAGGCCTTTACGTGCACGGACCTGTGCTTCGGCTTTGACCTCTTTCCAGATGGCGTCGTCATGCTGTGCCCAGCCGCTAAAGCCCCACTGCCCGCGATGCAATCCTGGCGCGCGGTCGGTGGCCAGCATGGCCGCTTCAATCAGCAAGGTGCCGGAACCGCACATTGGGTCGATCATCGGCGTGCCCGGCAGCCAGCCAGAGCGCATCACAATGGCCGCAGCCAGGTTTTCTTTGATCGGCGCAATACCGGCGCGATCGCGGTAACCGCGCTGGTGCAGGCCTTCGCCGCAGAGATCCAGAGAAATATTGGCGGTCTCTTTATTGAGCCACACGTTGATGCGCAGATCGGGATTTTCACGATCGACGTTCGGGCGCTCAAGATTTTTACGCGTGAAGCTGTCGACGATGGCGTCTTTCACCTTCAGTGCACCGTACTGGCTATTACGGATTTCGTCGTTCAGCCCGCTGAAATGCACGGCAAAGGTCGCACCCGGGGCGAAAATCTCTGTCCAGTCGATCGCTTGCACGCCGAGATACAGATCAAGGTCGCTGTAGACCTTGCAGGCACCCAGCGGCAACATGATGCGCGACGCCAGGCGACTCCACATCAGGCTCTGGTAAATAAGCCGTGTGTCGCCCTCAAAGTGGACACCACCCTGAACCACCTGACACTCAAGCGCGCCAAGGCTTTCCAGTTCAGTTTTTAACAGCTCTTCCAGCCCACGGGCCGTACTGGCAAACAGAGAATTCATATCGTCACTTATTACTCGTAGAAAATTGCTGCGCATTATAGCTAATATGCGCTCTATGTCATAAAGTTGAAGGCTTATTTTCAAATCGTTCGAGGGCGTGAACAGTGGCGACGTTATCCAGGCTTTTTATTCATCCGGTCAAATCCATGCGTGGTATTGGCCTGACCCACGCGCTTGCTGACGTCAGCGGCTTTGCCTTCGATCGCATATTTATGATTACCGAACCGGACGGCACCTTCATCACCGCCCGCCAGTTCCCGCAGATGGTGCGTTTTATCCCGGCTCCGCTGCACGACGGCCTGCATTTGACGGCGCCGGATGGCTCAAGCGTGATTGCACGCTTTACTGATTTTGCCCCCGTTGATGCCCCGACAGAAGTGTGGGGTAACCATTTCACCGCCCGCATCGCCCCGGATGAGATTAACACCTGGCTGAGCGGTTTCTTCTCCCGCGCGGTGCAGCTGCGCTGGGTCGGCCCGGAGCTTACGCGCCGCGTGAAGCGTTTCGAAGCCGTTCCCCTCTCCTTTGCCGACGGTTTCCCCTATCTGCTGACGAATGACGCCTCCCTGCGCGATCTGCAAAACCGCTGTTCCGCCAGCGTGCAGATGGAGCAGTTCCGCCCGAATCTGGTCGTGACGGGCGCACAGGCCTGGGAAGAAGATACCTGGAAAGTGATCCGTATCGGCAGCGTGATCTTTGATGTGGTGAAACCGTGCAGCCGCTGCATTTTCACCACTATCAGCCCGGAAAAAGGGCAAAAACACCCTTCCGGCGAGCCGCTGAAAACATTGCAGTCTTTCCGCACCGCACAGGATAACGGCGATGTCGATTTTGGTCAGAACCTGATCCCACGCTCCAGCGGCGTGATTCGCGTCGGCGACGAGATTGAGATCCTCGCAACGGGTCCTGCCCGAGTTTACGGCCCAGGGCCGGAAGAAGAAGCGCTTGAAGCTGAAACGCAGCCTGTCACAAAGGTGACGCTTCAGTGGGAGGGGCAAACGTTACAGGGGAATAATCAGCAGGTACTGCTTGAACAGCTGGAACAAGCGGGGATCCGCGTGCCCTATTCGTGTCGTGCGGGGATCTGTGGAAGCTGTCGCATCACTCTGGTCGATGGCGAAGTGACGGCACTCAAGAAATCAGCCGTAAGCGAAGATGGTACCATTCTGTGCTGTAGCTGCATTCCGAAAACGTCGTTGCAGCTAGAGCGCTAAACAGCCTGTTCGAGGCTAAAGGAATCCATACGCAGTTGCGGTTTAAGCCGGTCGTTCATCACTTTAATCGCATCACCCAATTGCATTGTGCGCCCGGCAATCACCACGCCGGGTTGCGCCAGCAAACAGAGCGCGGCGTTTTCGCCCGGCTCAACCACCAGCAAACTCACCTCTTCCGAAGTATCGCTGAGATTGACGCAGGCCGCATCGCCGGTGACCGGGGACCATGCTTGACCATGAGCGAGGAAGTGCCAGCTTTTTGGCATCTGCGGTTTCAGGAAGCGAATCGCCACCAGCGCATTCAGCACCAGCTCGGCACGCTGCTCTTTAGAGAGAATAAGATCGCGGCATTTCTCTTCAAAAGAGAAAAACAGGGCTGCATCGTCAACACAAAAGCCTGACGGTGCAAACGCATCCGGGGTCAGCATTCGGCGAGCAAAACGAGAGCGAAATAACATACCATTGGCTAAATCGAGCATCATTCGATCGTGCTCTTCGCAAAAATACCAGCGCCAGTTATCGTCAGGTTTTATTCGCATTTTCCTCTCCTTCCCCACAACGTCCTGTTCTTAAAATGTCCAAATTATCGCTTCGTTTATAACATCAATAATAAAAGACCATAATGTCTAAATAAGCAACAAAGACGGAATATAAAACAACCAGGGCTGGAAATAAAGCCCTGGTTGTCTGATATGGAGAAAAGATTAGATATGATTAACGATTTCTTTTATCAATTGTGGGCCTTTAAAAATAAAGCCGGAATAGATTTGCACCAGTGAGGCACCTGCCGCCATCTTCTCGCGAGCCGCGATGACAGAGTCGATCCCGCCCACGCCGATGATCGGTAAGCGACCTTTTAATTCCGCCGACAAGGCACGAATAATTTCGGTGCTTTTTAATTGTACCGGCCGACCACTTAAGCCACCCATTTCGTCGCAGTTTTTCATTCCCTGCACGAGGGCGCGATCGAGCGTAGTATTGGTGGCAATAACACCATCAATATTATGGCGAACCAAACTGTCGGCAACCTGGATCAATTCTTCGACAGAAAGATCCGGGGCGATCTTAACCGCGATCGGAACATATTTATGATGGGTCGCCTGGAGTTCATTCTGTTTATTTTTAATCGCACTTAACAGATCGTCCAGCGCTTCACCATATTGCAGCGTACGCAAACCAGGGGTATTTGGCGAAGAGATATTTATCGCGATATAACCGGCATAGGCATAGACTTTTTCCATACAAATCAGATAGTCATCTTTACCCTGCTCAACCGGCGTATCTTTATTTTTCCCGATATTAATTCCCAGCACACCGTCAAAATGGGCTTTTTTAACGTTCTCTACCAGATGATCAACACCGTGGTTATTGAAGCCCATCCGGTTGATCAAACCTTCTGCTTCAACCAGGCGGAACAGGCGCGGCTTGTCGTTCCCATCCTGCGCGCGCGGCGTCACGGTGCCCACTTCGATGGAGCCAAACCCCATCGCGCCAAGGGCGTCAATGCACTCACCATTTTTGTCGAGACCTGCTGCCAGACCCAGTGGGTTCTTAAACGTCAGGCCCATGCACTGGACAGGTTTTTCCTGCACTTTCTGGCGCACCAGCGCCTCAAGAGGCGTTCCTGTAATGCGGCGTAACTGCTGGAATGTCAATTCATGAGCGCGCTCTGGATCGAGCTGAAAAAGGGCTTTACGAACGAAGGGGTAGTACATGAACTCTCCTGGATTCCGGTATGCAAACCGGACACGGATTATCAGCGATCGCGCCAGGAAAGGGAATTGACCTGTGGCAAAAAATCATCGTAAAGCGCAATCGTTTTCCTTTCTGCCTCTTTCTTATGCAATTTTCGGCATTTTAATTTCAGATAAATCATTTAGTGGAATAACCCTGCAATGTCACACTCGTGAAAATTGTTATGAATATTAGATAAAAGCAAACAAATAGTTATAAGGAGCAAACATGCGCGTCATCACGTTGGCCGGAAGTCCGCGTTTCCCTTCTCGCTCCAGCGCCCTGCTGGAATACGCCCGCGAACAGCTCAACTCGCTGAACGTCGAGGTGTGCCACTGGAACTTGCAAAACTTTGAGCCGGAAGATCTTCTTTATGCCCGCTTCGACAGCCCGGCATTACAGGCGCTGATCGAACAGCTCAAAGGAGCCGACGGTCTGATCGTGGCGACACCGATCTATAAAGCCTCTTTCTCAGGCGCGCTGAAAACCCTGCTCGATCTCCTGCCTGAACGTGCGCTGGAGGGAAAAGTGGTTCTGCCACTGGCGACCGGCGGCACCGTTGCGCACATGCTGGCGGTGGATTACGCCCTCAAGCCAGTCCTGAATGCGCTTAAAGCCCAGGAGATCCTGCACGGGGTGTTTGCCGATGACTCTCAGGTGATCGATTACCAGCATAAACCGCAGTTCACCCCGAACCTGCACCTGCGCCTTGATAGCGCGCTGGAAACCTTCTGGCAGGCGTTGCATCGTCGCGATGTGCAAGCCCCCGCCTTTGGCCGTCTGAAAGGAGTCGCCCATGTTTAAATATCTTCTGACCGCCCTGTTCGCTGTTTCTGCGCTTGCGCAGGCGGCGGAACCGGCGCCTGAAAGCCTACGTATCGGATACCAGAAAGGCAGCGTCAGCATGGTGCTGGCGAAAAGCCATCAGCTGCTGGAGAAGCGCTATCCGGACACCAAATTCTCCTGGATCGAGTTCCCGGCCGGGCCGCAGATGCTGGAGGCGCTGAACGTCGGCAGTATTGATTTGGGCAGTACCGGCGACATCCCTCCTATTTTTGCGCAAGCTGCCGGAGCGGATCTGGTTTATGTCGGCGTCGAGCCGCCAAAGCCGAAAGCGGAAGTGATTCTGGTGCCTGAAAACAGCCCGATCAAAACCGTCGCCGATCTGAAAGGCCACAAAGTCGCCTTCCAGAAAGGTTCAAGCTCCCACAACCTGCTCTTGCGCGCCCTTCAACAGGCGGGTCTGACGTTCAAGGATATTCAGCCTGTCTACTTAACCCCGGCGGATGCCCGCGCGGCGTTCCAGCAAAATAATGTTGATGCCTGGGCGATCTGGGACCCGTACTACTCTGCCGCCTTATTGCAGGGCGGCGTTCGGGTGCTGAAAGATGGCGAAACACTGAAACAGACCGGTTCGTTCTATCTTGCCGCACGTCCGTATGCGGAAAAGAACGGCCACTTTGTTCAGGGTGTGCTGCAGACCTTTAGCGAGGCGGATGCGCTGACTCAGAGTCAGCGTCAGGAAAGCATCGCCCTGCTCGCCAAAACCATGGGCCTGCCGGAGCCGGTGATCGCCAGCTATCTGGATCATCGCCCGACAACGGTGATTAAACCCGTCGACGCGAAAACCGCTGTCCTGCAGCAGCAAACCGCAGATCTGTTCTACGAGAACCGTCTCGTGCCGAAAAAAATCGATATTCGCGACCGTATCTGGCAACCCTCTGACAAAGAAGGATCGAAATCATGAGTCTGAATCTGTTCTGGTTTTTACCGACCCACGGTGATGGGCATTATCTTGGCACCGAAGAGGGTGCGCGCCCGGTGGATTACGGCTATCTGCAGCAAATCGCGCAGGCCGCCGACAGAATCGGTTTTACCGGCGTGCTGATCCCGACAGGGCGCTCCTGCGAGGATGCATGGCTGGTGGCCGCTTCGATGATACCGGTCACGCAGCGCCTGAAATTCCTGGTGGCTCTGCGCCCGAGCGTGGTCTCCCCAACCGTTGCCGCCCGTCAGGCCGCGACGCTGGATCGCCTTTCCAATGGCCGCGCCCTGTTTAACCTGGTGACCGGCAGCGATCCGCGGGAGCTGGCCGCCGACGGCGTGTTCCTCGATCACACGGAGCGCTACGAGGCTTCTGCGGAATTTACCCGCGTCTGGCGCCGTCTGCTGGAGGGCGAAACCGTCACCTACGAGGGCAAACATATCCACGTTCGCGATGCGAAACTGCTGTTTGCGCCGGTGCAACAGCCGCGTCCCCCACTCTACTTTGGCGGATCGTCAGATGTCGCGCAGGATCTGGCTGCTGAACAGGTTGATCTCTATCTGACCTGGGGCGAACCGCCTGAGCTGGTGAAAGAAAAAATTGAGCAGGTGCGCGCCAAAGCCGCCGCGCATGGGCGCAAAGTACGCTTCGGCATCCGCCTGCACGTCATTGTGCGAGAAACGAACGCCGAAGCCTGGCAGGCCGCCGACCGTCTGATTTCTCATCTGGACGATGACACCATTGCCAAAGCGCAGGCAGCCTTTGCGAAGACTGATTCCGTAGGACAGCACCGGATGGCCTCCCTGCATAAAGGCAACAAGGACAATCTCGAAATCAGCCCGAATCTGTGGGCTGGTGTTGGCCTGGTTCGCGGCGGCGCAGGCACGGCGCTGGTGGGCGATGGCCCTACGGTCGCGGCGCGGATCAACGAGTATGCCGATCTGGGTATCGACAGCTTTATCTTGTCTGGCTATCCGCATCTGGAAGAAGCATACAAAGTCGGCGAGCTGCTGTTCCCGCATCTGGATGTGGCAATCCCGGAAATCCCGCAGCCGCGTGCGCTCCAGCTTCAGGGCGAAGCCGTAGCGAATGAGTTTATCCCGCGAAAAGTCGCGCAGAGCTAACGAGGTACGTATGGCAAATCCATCCCAAAAATGGCTGCTGCGTCTGGCCCCCTGGTTTCTGCCCGTCGGCATTGTGATTGTCTGGCAAATCGCCTCGTCCGTGGGATGGTTGTCGAGCCGCATTCTGCCCTCTCCGGAGGGCGTGGTGGAGGCGTTCTGGTCGCTCAGTTCGAGCGGTGAGCTGTGGCAGCATCTGGCGATCAGCTCCTGGCGTGCGCTAATAGGCTTTTCCATCGGCGGATCGATTGGCCTGACGCTGGGGCTTATCAGCGGCCTCTCCCGCTGGGGCGAGCGTTTGCTGGATACGTCAATTCAGATGCTGCGTAACGTCCCGCATTTAGCGTTAATCCCGCTGGTAATTCTGTGGTTTGGCATCGACGAGAGCGCCAAGATTTTCCTGGTGGCCCTCGGCACGCTGTTCCCGATTTACATCAACACTTGGCACGGCATTCGTAATATCGACCGTGGCCTGGTGGAGATGGCGCGCAGTTACGGATTGTCCGGCTTTGCGCTGTTTGTCCACGTGATCCTGCCGGGCGCGCTGCCGTCGATTATGGTCGGCGTGCGTTTCGCCCTCGGTCTGATGTGGTTGACGCTGATTGTGGCGGAGACCATCTCGGCCAACTCCGGGATCGGCTATCTGGCGATGAACGCCCGCGAATTTCTGCAAACCGACGTGGTGGTGGTGGCCATCATTCTTTACGCCCTGCTCGGCAAACTCGCCGACGTCAGCGCCCAGTGGCTTGAGCGTAGCTGGCTGCGCTGGAACCCGGCCTATTCCACGAAGGAGGCAAACGCATGAATACGGCTCGTTTAACCCAAGGGACGCCGCTGCTGCTTAACGGCGTCACCAAACGCTACGGCGATAACACTATCCTGAACGCGCTGGATCTGCATGTCCCTGCCGGACAATTTGTTGCGGTTGTCGGGCGCAGCGGCGGGGGCAAAAGCACCCTGCTGCGCCTGCTTGCCGGGCTGGAGGCACCGAACGGCGGGGAATTGCTGGCGGGCAATACGCCGTTGGCGGATATTCAGGACGATACCCGCATGATGTTTCAGGATGCGCGCCTGCTGCCGTGGAAAACGGTTATCGACAACGTGGGGCTGGGGCTGAAAGGTAACTGGCGGGATAACGCACGTCAGGCGCTGCGCGCCGTCGGCCTCGAAAACCGTGCGGACGAGTGGCCTGCTGCCCTCTCCGGCGGCCAAAAACAGCGTGTGGCACTGGCACGCGCGTTGATCCACCGGCCAGGCCTGCTGCTGCTGGACGAACCGCTCGGGGCGCTTGATGCCCTGACGCGCATTGAAATGCAGGATCTGATCGCTTCCCTGTGGCAGGAGCACGGTTTTACCGTGCTCCTGGTGACGCATGATGTGAGCGAGGCCGTGGCGATGGCGGATCGAGTGCTGCTAATTGAAGAAGGCAAAATCGGCCTGGATCTGGCGGTGGATATTCCCCGTCCACGGCGGCTCGGTTCTGTACGACTGGCAGAACTGGAAGCAGAAGTGCTGGAGAGAGTGATGAAGCGTGGGGCAACTGAAGAGAAGGCCCGGCGTCATGGATAAAGAAGGCAGTGCCTGACAGCCTCTCATACAAGAAACGGTTAAACCCATAAAAAACGGCAACTTGCGTTGCCGTTTTGTTTTTACTTAACAGTGCTACCTGGCATTAACGTCAGGCCAGCGCCTTCGTAATCTTCTCGAACAGATCGCCCGACAGATTTTCCAGCCCTTTTAACTGCTCAAGGGCAGCACGCATTTTCGCCTGACGCGCTGCGTCGTAGCGTTTCAGGCGGATCAGCGGCTCAATCAGACGCGATGCCACCTGCGGGTTACGGCTGTTAAGCTCAGTCAGCATTTCCACCATAAACTGATAACCGCTGCCGTCTTCCGCATGGAAGGCCGCCGGGTTGCTGCTGGCAAACGCGCCAATCAGGGAACGCACGCGGTTCGGGTTGCTCATGGTGAAAGAGCGGTGTTTGAGCAGATGGCGTACCTTGTTCAGCACATCCGCCGCCGGGCTGGTGGCTTGCAGGATAAACCATTTATCCATCACCAGGCCGTCCTGATGCCACTTATCATCGTACTCTTGCATCAGCGCATCACGGCACGGCAGCTCTGCCGCCACGCTTGCCGCCAGGGCCGCTAAGGCGTCGGTCATGTTATCGGCTTCGTGATACTGCTTACTGACAAGCGTGTTCGCCAGTTCTGTTTCACCAAATGCCAGATAGCGCAGACAGGTGTTACGCAGGGAACGCTTGCCGATATCCGCGTGTTCCACACGGTATTCGTCGAGCTTGTTGGCGTTATAAATGGCCAGGAATTCATCGGCCAGTTCGGTCGCCAGCGTGCGGGTCAGGGCTTCACGCACGGCGGTAATGGCGATGGGATCGATAATCTCAAACAGCTCGGCGATTTCGCTCGCGGACGGCAGCGTCAGGATCTCTGCGGCCAGCGCCGGATCGATTTTCTCATCCAGCAGAATGGCGCGGAACGCATCGGCAACGTGAACCGGGAGCGACAGCGGCTGACCCTGTTGGTGACGGTTCACGTTCAGTTTGATGTAGGTCGCCAGCAGACTCTGCGCCGCATCCCAGCGGGAGAAATCGTTGCGCGCATGACGCATCAGGAAGGTGAGCTGCTGATCGCTCCACTTATATTCCAGTTTCACCGGTGCGGAGAATTCGCACAGCAGCGCCGGAACCGGCTGGAAGTAAACGTTATCAAAGATAAAGGTCTGTTCTGCCTGGGTCACGTTCAGCACGTGATGCACCGGATGACCGCCCTTCTGCAGCGGGATCACGTTGCCTTCGTTATCGTACAGCTCGATGCTAAACGGAATGTGCAGCGGGTGCTTCTCTTCCTGCTCAGCTGTCGGCGGCGTGCGCTGGCTGATGGTCAGGGTGTACTGTTCGGTTTCCGGATTGTAGTCATCTTTAACGCTGACAATCGGCGTACCGGCCTGGCTGTACCAGCGGCGGAAATGCGACAGGTCGACGTTGGACGCATCTTCCATCGCCTGCACGAAATCGTCGCACGTCGCCGCGCTACCGTCGTGGCGTTCGAAATAGAGTTGCATCCCTTTCTGGAAGTTCTCTTCGCCGAGCAGGGTGTGGATCATACGTATGATTTCAGAACCTTTCTCGTACACCGTCAGGGTGTAGAAGTTGTTCATCTCAATCACTTTATCAGGGCGAATCGGGTGCGCCATTGGGCTGGCGTCTTCGGCAAACTGCAGGCCGCGCATGGTGCGCACATTGCTGATGCGGTTGACGGCGCGTGATCCCAGATCGGAGCTAAACTCCTGATCGCGGAACACGGTCAGGCCCTCTTTCAGGCTCAGCTGGAACCAGTCGCGGCAGGTGACGCGGTTCCCGGTCCAGTTGTGGAAATACTCATGACCAATCACGCGTTCGATATCGAGGTAATCTTTATCGGTGGCGGTGTCGGTACGGGCCAGCACATATTTGGAGTTAAAGACGTTCAGGCCTTTGTTCTCCATCGCGCCCATATTAAAGAAGTCGACGGCGACGATCATATAGATGTCGAGATCGTACTCCAGGCCGAAACGCTCTTCGTCCCACTTCATAGAGTTAATCAGGGACGTCATCGCCCACGGCGCGCGGTCAAGGTTGCCACGATCGACAAACAGCTCCAGCGCGACGTCGCGGCCGGAACGGGTTTTGAAGGTATCGCGCAGCACGTCGAAATCACCCGCGACCAGGGCAAACAGGTAGCAAGGTTTCGGGAACGGATCCTGCCACTGTGTCCAGTGACGGCCATTTTCCAGCTCGCCCTGCCCCACACGGTTACCGTTGGAGAGCAGATACGGATAACGCTTTTTATCGGCAATGATTTTGGTGGTGAAACGCGCCAGAACGTCCGGGCGGTCCAGATACCAGGTAATATGGCGGAAACCTTCGGCTTCGCACTGGGTGCAAAGCGCCACGCCTGACTGATACAGGCCTTCCAGCGCCGTATTGGACGCCGGGCTGATTTCAGTCACGATGCGCAGGGAGAAACGCTCTGGCAGATTGTTGATGACCAGCTGGTTCTCTTCTTCTTTATAGTCAGACCAGGCTTCGTCGTTCACGTGGACTGAGACCAGCGTCAGGTCTTCGCCATCGAGACGCAGCGGAACAGCCGTCGCACTTTGGCGTGTGACCTGGCTTACGGCCGTGACAACGGTTTTGGTGGCATCCAGGTCAAAAGTCAGATCGATATCGCTAATCAGGTAATCCGGCGCACGGTAGTCGTGGCGGTATTTGGCTTGTGGCTGTTGTGTCATAGAAAACCTTATGCATCGTTTGTCGAATAACGAATCCAGTCTATTCCTGTTGTGTAAAACGCGCTACGCAGAATGTTCATCTTTTCAGGCGGAAAAACCATTTTTGCTACATTTGTATAACACGGGGCACGAAATGCCCTCGACCATAACGGCAGCTTATGTTGTGATCGGGGTTCAATAAATCGCTAAACAAGGTATACTCCAGCGGTTTCAATAGTTGTTTATTGTACTAAACGCTCCCGTGAGAGGATGCTACTGCGCACCTATGACTCAATTCGCTTCCCCTGTTCTGCATACACTGCTGGATACCGATGCGTATAAACTGCATATGCAGCAAGCCGTTTTTCACCATTACTATGATGTAGAGGTAGCGGCTGAATTCCGCTGCCGCGGTGATGACCTGCTCGGTATTTACGCTGATACCATCCGTGAACAGGTCGATGCCATGCAGCATCTGACTCTTCAGGACGACGAATACCAGTGGCTCTCTGGCCTCCCCTTCTTCAAAGCCGACTATCTCAACTGGCTGCGCGATTTCCGCTACAACCCCGAACAGGTTACCGTCACCAACAATAATGGCAGGCTGCACATTCGCCTCGCCGGCCCGTGGCGTGAAGTGATCATGTGGGAAGTGCCGCTGCTGGCGGTGATTAGCGAGATTGTGCACCGCTACCGTTCACCCGAAGCGAGCGTTGAACAGGCGCTGGTGACGCTGGAAAGCAAGCTGGTTGATTTCCACCAGATGACAGAATCGATTGATATGTCCCGTTTCCGACTGATGGATTTCGGCACGCGCCGTCGCTTCTCCCGCGAAGTGCAGCAGGCGATTGTGGAACGTTTGCAGCAAGAGCCGTGGTTTGTCGGAACCAGCAACTATGATTTGGCGCGTCGCCGTAATCTGACGCCGATGGGCACACAGGCTCACGAGTGGTTCCAGGCGCATCAGCAGATAAGCCCCGATCTTGCCACCAGCCAGCGCGCGGCGCTCGCCGCATGGCTTGATGAGTATCCGGATCAGCTGGGTATTGCCCTCACCGACTGTATTACCATGGATGCATTCCTGCGCGATTTCGGCCCGGAATTTGCCAATCGCTATCAGGGTCTGCGCCATGACTCCGGGGATCCGGTTGAATGGGGTGAGAAAGCAATCGCCCATTATCAGAAGCTCGGCATCGATCCGCTCACCAAAGTATTGGTCTTCTCCGACAATCTGGATCTGACAAAAGCGGTCGACCTTTACCGTCAGTTCTCCTCCAGGGTTAACCTTAGCTTCGGCATCGGTACCCGCCTGACGTGCGATATCCCGCAGGTAAAACCGCTGAATATCGTTATCAAACTGGTGGAATGTAACGGCAAGCCGGTCGCCAAGCTTTCTGACAGCCCGGGTAAAACCATCTGCCATGATAAAGCGTTCGTGCGCGCACTGCGTAAAGCCTTCGATCTGCCACAGATTAAGAAAGCCAGTTAATCCTCTTCAGGGGGGCTTATCGGCCCCCCGTCCAAATTTTTACTAATTTCTCTCTTTTCTCTGCGAAATCTGCTTGTCTGATGGCGGATGCCAGGTAACATAGATATCCCCCTATAAGGGTGAACAAGTGTCTATTTTTTCCGACTATTAACAGAGAGAATATTATGAGCGTTGTGCCTGTAGCCGACGTACTCCAGGGCCGCGTCGCCGTTGACCAAGAAGTCACCGTGCGCGGATGGGTGCGTACTCGCCGAGATTCTAAAGCTGGCATCTCCTTCCTTGCCGTCTATGACGGTTCCTGCTTTGATCCTGTACAGGCCGTTATTAATAATTCTCTGCCCAATTACAATGACGAAGTTCTGCGCCTGACCACCGGCTGTTCCGTTATCGTGACGGGTGTCGTGGTTGCGTCTCCAGGCCAGGGCCAGAGCTTCGAAATCCAGGCGACGTCTGTTGAAGTAACCGGCTGGGTTGAAGATCCAGACACCTATCCAATGGCGGCAAAACGCCACAGCATCGAATATCTGCGTGAAGTGGCTCACCTGCGCCCGCGTACCAACATGATTGGTGCCGTCGCACGCGTTCGTCACACGCTGGCGCAAGCGCTGCACCGCTTCTTCGACGAGCAGGGTTACTTCTGGGTCTCCACGCCGCTGATCACCGCGTCCGATACCGAAGGTGCGGGCGAAATGTTCCGCGTTTCTACGCTGGATCTGGAAAATCTGCCGCGCACACCAGAAGGCAAAGTGGATTTCGACCAGGACTTCTTCGGTAAAGAGGCGTTCCTGACCGTATCCGGCCAGCTTAACGGCGAAACTTATGCCTGCGCCCTGTCAAAAATCTACACCTTCGGCCCAACCTTCCGTGCTGAAAACTCCAACACCAGCCGCCACCTGGCAGAGTTCTGGATGCTGGAGCCTGAAGTGGCGTTTGCCGATCTGAATGACGCGGCCGCCCTGGCAGAAGCGATGCTGAAGTATGTCTTCAAAGCGGTTCTGGAAGAGCGCGCAGACGACATGAAATTCTTCGCAGAGCGTGTCGACAGCGATGCGGTTGCCCGTCTGGAGCGTTTCGTCTCTGCGGACTTCGCGCAGGTCGATTACACCGACGCGGTAGCGATCCTGGAAAAATGCGGTGAGAAATTCGAGAACCCGGTTTACTGGGGCGTGGATTTATCTTCTGAACACGAACGTTACCTGGCTGAGAAACACTTCAAAGCACCGGTGGTCGTGAAAAACTATCCGAAAGACATTAAGGCCTTCTACATGCGCCTTAACGAAGACGGTAAGACCGTTGCGGCGATGGATGTGCTGGCGCCGGGCATCGGTGAAATCATCGGTGGCTCTCAGCGTGAAGAGCGTCTGGACGTACTGGACGCGCGTATGGAAGAGATGGGTCTTAATCCAGCGGATTACAGCTGGTATCGCGACCTGCGCCGTTACGGTACAGTGCCACACTCAGGCTTCGGTCTGGGCTTTGAACGTCTGATTGCATACGTCACCGGCGTTCAGAACGTGCGTGACGTGATTCCATTCCCACGTACTCCGCGTAACGCCAGTTTCTAATCCTCACAATTAATAACGGCCAGCAACTGCTGGCCGTTATTTTATTCTGTACTGTCAGTTTATGTCAGTTGAAAGTCAGTATCTTCAAAGTGCAACCCCGCCAAATATTCCACCTGTTACGTTTTATTTCCATGAAATATCTACGAACAAAAAATAAACCACATTCTTATTGCGCCTTATTACCTTTGCGTGCTTTAGCACAAAAAATACCCACTTACACAGCCCTCTGGATGGCTAATGTATACAATAAGAAAAAGTGCATTGTTTAACTTCTGTTGATACGAAAAGCCTTTATCAAAATTAAATATAAGCAATTCATATATATAGGAATGGGTTAGTGTTTTTATTCAGCAATCAGTTCCGAAATTTGAGGTGCTTCACAAAGTTCCGAATAATACACATTTAGTTACACATAATTTCTTTTTGTTACTCAATCTTTATCTTTGTAGCACTTTCAGGCTAGCGAAACGGTTATATGAATGGAAAGATGCCTGTCAGATACATAAAGACACCAAACTCTCATCAATAGTTCCGGAAATATTTATTGACAGAATTTATTGTGGGCAGTGGCGAGTGTCATAAAAAAACCAATGAGGGTAATAAATAATGATGAAGCGCAATATCCTGGCAGTGGTTATCCCTGCCCTGCTGGTAGCCGGTGCAGCAAACGCTGCAGAAATCTATAACAAAAACGGCAACAAACTGGACTTCTACGGTAAGGCTGTAGGTGAACACCAGTGGACTACCAACGGTGACTCTAACAACAATGACACCACCTATGCCCGTATCGGCTTCAAAGGTGAAACCCAGGTTAATGACCAGCTGACCGGTTACGGTCAGTGGGAATACAACATGGATGCTTCCGCACAGGAAGGCGCTCAGGGTACTAAAACCCGTCTGGCATTCGCTGGTCTGAAAGGCGGCGACTACGGTTCATTCGATTACGGCCGTAACTACGGTGCGTTCTACGATGCACTGGCATCTACCGATATGTTCGTTATCTGGGGTGGCGACTCCCTGGCAGCAACAGACAACTTCATGACTGGCCGTAGCACCGGTCTGGCAACTTACCGTAACTCCAACTTCTTCGGTCTGGTTGACGGTCTGAACCTGGGTCTGCAATACCAGGGTAAAAACGAATCTGGTCACACCCCAGCTCGTCAGAACGGCGACGGCGGCAGCTACTCTCTGGGTTATGACTTCGCTGAAGGCTTCAACGTAACTGCAGCGTACACCAACTCTGACCGTTCTTCTGATCAGTCTGCTGACGGCAAAGGTAAACGCGCTGAAGGTTGGGCAACTTCTGTTAAATACGATGCGAACAACCTGTACGCATCTGTTATGTACGGCGAATCCCGTAACATGACCCGCGAAAACGACGACGAATTCGCAAACAAAACTCAGAACATTGAAGCAGTAGTACAGTACCAGTTCGACTTCGGCCTGCGTCCATCCCTGGGCTACGTACAGTCTAAAGGTAAAAACCTGAGCGACCGTAACGGCTTCGCTGGTGGCGACGCTGACCTGGTTAAATATATTGAGCTGGGTACCTGGTACTACTTCAACAAGAACATGAACGTATACGCGGCTTACCGCTTCAACCTGCTGGACGATAACAGCTACACCCGTGCGGTGAGTCTGTCTACCGACGACCAGGCTGGTGTTGGTATCGTTTACCAGTTCTAATAAGCAGCCCTCTCTGCTAAATGCCTTAAAAACAGGACTTCGGTCCTGTTTTTTTTATGGCTGAAAGCAAAAAGTAGCGACTTTTGAAAAGGCGCACGCTTTTCGTCGCAAACGGTTGGCATTTTGTAAATCTACCGTTAACCTGATAGCGGATTTCACTTCTGTAATCACAATGGAACCTCGTCATGTTTGAGAACATTACCGCCGCCCCTGCCGACCCTATTCTGGGCCTGGCCGATCTGTTTCGTGCCGATGACCGCCCTGGAAAAATCAACCTGGGTATTGGTGTCTATAAAGATGAAACCGGCAAGACTCCGGTCCTGACCAGCGTTAAAAAAGCTGAGCAGTATCTGCTGGAAAACGAAAACACCAAAAACTACCTCGGTATCGACGGTATCCCGGAATTTGGTCGCTGCACTCAGGAGCTGCTGTTTGGAAAAGGCAGCACGATTGTTAGCGATAAGCGTGCCCGCACAGCCCAGACGCCAGGCGGTACCGGCGCATTACGCGTCGCGGCGGATTTCCTCGCGAAAAACACCGCTGTGAAGCGCGTTTGGGTGAGCAACCCAAGCTGGCCGAACCACAAGAGCGTGTTTAACTCTGCGGGGCTGGAAGTGCGTGAATATGCATATTATGACGCGGCAAACCATACGCTCGACTTTGACGGCCTGCTCTCCAGCCTGAACGAAGCACAGGCGGGTGACGTGGTGCTGTTCCATGGCTGCTGCCACAACCCAACCGGTATCGATCCGACGCTGGAACAGTGGGAACAGCTGGCAAAACTGTCAGTAGAAAAGGGCTGGCTGCCGCTCTTCGACTTCGCCTACCAGGGCTTTGCTCGCGGTCTGGAAGAAGATGCAGAGGGCCTGCGCGCCTTTGCCGCTGTTCATCAGGAACTGATCGTCGCCAGCTCCTATTCCAAGAACTTTGGTCTGTACAATGAGCGTGTTGGCGCCTGTACGCTGGTGGCGGCCGATGAGCAAACCGTTGATCGTGCGTTCAGCCAGATGAAATCGGTGATTCGTGCTAACTACTCCAACCCACCAGCACACGGTGCGTCTGTCGTAGCGACCATCCTCAGCAATGACGCCCTGCGCGCCATCTGGGAACAAGAGCTGAACGACATGCGTCAACGCATCCAGCGCATGCGTCTGCTGTTTGTGAACACGCTGGCAGAAAAAGGGGCGGATCGTGACTTCAGCTTCATCATCAAACAGAACGGGATGTTCTCGTTTAGCGGCCTGACCAAAGAACAGGTTCTGCGTCTGCGTGAAGAGTTTGGTGTGTATGCTGTCGCTTCTGGACGTGTGAACGTCGCGGGAATGACGCCAGACAACATGGCACCGCTGTGCGAAGCGATTGTCGCTGTGCTGTAAAATCCGTATTCAGTACGCACAAAAAAGCCTGCTGATAGCAGGCTTTTTTAATGGGGTTTACCAGACAGGCATTTCATCCTGCAGGAACGGGTTATGCACCCGCTCATATCCCAGCGTCGACAGTGGGCCATGGCCTGGAATAAACGTCACATCATCACCCAACGGCAATAACTTCTGTTTAATCGACTGGATCAACTGACCGTGGTCGCCGCGCGGGAAGTCGCTGCGTCCTACGCCGCCTTTGAAAATCACGTCACCCGAGACGAGCAAACGCGATTGATCGTCAAAGAAGACGATGTGCCCCGGCGTATGGCCCGGGCAATGCAACACCTGTAGCGTCACGTTTCCGACGTTAACGCTCTCGCCTTCATTCAGCCAGCGATCGGGCGTCAGAGGCTGACACTCATCGAGACCAAACATACGGCTTTGGGCAGGCAAGCCCTGCAGCCAGAACTCATCTTCTTTTTCCGGTCCAATGACTGGCACACCGTAATGTTGTGCCAGCTCTGCCGCAGCCCCCACATGGTCGAGGTGACCATGGGTCAGCAAAATCTGCATCAGCGTCACGCCGGACGCGTCGACTTCCTGCTTGATCTTCTCAGCATCTCCGCCGGGATCGACAAGCGCGGCCAGTTTGGTTTGTTCACACCAGATTAATGAACAGTTCTGGGCGAACGCAGTCACCGGAATAATACGATAGTTCATACTGCTCCTTCATTATTACCAGTGCCGTGTTGGCCCGGTATCAATATGCACAAAGTTGCTACGTGGATAATATCCTACACCACCTGCGCGCATAGATAACGCAGCTTTGCGAATATTGGCTAATGAAACGCCTTCAATATGAAAGTCCATCGCCTGTCCTTTAGTGTGATAGCTTTTTTTGGCTACCCCACGGCTATGGGCGCGCAGTTCGTTATTGGTATCAATAGAGCGATAACCGGAAACGAGCTGCACCGGCTTGCGGGTGCCGAGCAGGCCCTGGAGGCGGAAAAGCTGATCAAATAATCCTGGGTCGATGGCTTTTATTTTATTCGCGCGGTAATCACGGAAAAAATGGTTGAGTCTTGCTAATTCATCCTGAATATAGCCTCTGCCATCGAAAAACTCCGCTTTTAACGTCTCACCAGTGTGAAGATTGTTGAGCGTCAAAATACGCGGACGTGGTGTCGAGAGGGTGGCAAATGCTGGCGTCGGTAAGATGGCCGCTGCGCCCAGCGCAACACCACCTAACGCCAGCAGCTTGCGGCGATTAGCGTCAAATTTGTCCATGATAATCAGGTCTACAGGTCAATGTTATCGTAAATATGCTTAGCGCACGAAGGGCACCATAACCGCCAGAACAGCCAACGTCAAGGCACCCAACCCCAGTAGATACGGGGCTTACAGCGATATAGCCCCTTCTCTACCATAACTTACGACAATCATTTTTCCCGAACTACTTCATTTACCTGATTAATTGTTCGGCTTTTGGCAAAATTTGTGCGCCAGATCGCGCGGTGAGATCGTAATTGTAAATATCTGTACGATATTGGGTACGTCCATCAGCACCAACAAACGCCGTCAGATAGTAAAGATTGACCGGAATGTTTTGTCGAATATTCACGTAGCGCGTATTCCCTTCTTTCAGCGCATCGGATATCCGCGTGTTGTTCCAGCCTGCGTCACCCAACAACATATTCGCCAGTTCAGACGCTTTATTTACGCGAACACAGCCGGAACTGAGCGCGCGCGTATCTTTCTGGAACAGGTTGTGGTTGGGCGTGTCGTGCAGATAGATTGCATCGGAACTTGGCATATTAAATTTATAGCGGCCAAGCGAGTTACGCTCACCCGGAGCCTGCTGGAAGCGGAAAGGCAGGTTTGACGCCGTAATCGTCGACCAGTCGACCTGATACGGGTCAATTGCCTGATTGCTGTTCCAGCCGCGCATCACCGTATAACCGTGGCGTTCGAGATAACCCGGGTCATTCCACAACTTCGGCAGAATATCTTTGCGCGCAAGCGTCGGCGGGACGTTCCACGGCGGATTCACCACCACGTTGTTCAGCGCGCTGCTCATCATCGGCGTTTTACGATCCGGTCGTCCGACAATGACTCTGGAGGCCAGCACTTCGCTGCCATTCTGATAATAAACCAGCGAATAGGCCGGTATGTTCACCATAATTCCGTTGGAAAGAGTTCCTGGAAGCAGGCGTAAACGCTGAATATTCAGGGCCAGTACGCCTGCGCGCTGCGCCGGTGAGACATTCAGCCAGTCGCGCGTTGACTGTCCAATGACCCCGTCAGCCCCCAGGCCCTGAGCCGTCTGGAACGCTTTTACTGCAGCAACCAGTTCACGGTCATAGGCAGCAGGTTTATCGGCCGGAACGGCAGATTTTTTCTTCTGTACAGGCGCTGATGGGCTGACCACCACGCTTTGCGGATCATCCCCCGGCAGCGCAATTTTCGGCCCTGAATCGGCCTCACCAGAGCGGCGAAGAATTTCGCGCAGCGCAGGAACATCACTGCTCCACTGTCCTGGACGCAGTGTAGTGGTGCCACGCAGCTGCGGCCACGGGCGCGTATCCGCCACCAGTTGCAGCAACGACTGATGCATGGTGGCATATTGCGGATGGGCCGGTGCCAGACTGGCAATAAAGCGCAGAAGCGTGCCCTTATCCAGCGACACTTGCCACTGGTTGATCACAGAGAGTGCGGGTGTCGCCAGCTTGTAGGGTTTTTCGCTGTACAGCCAGCGATTGCCATTGACCGGAATACCCGCCACAAACTGCAGATAGCCCATCATGGCATCGGAAAGAACCACGTCGCGCGCCATCCCCGTCACCGTCGGGTCAGTCAAAAGCTCAACCCACGCGGTAAACTGCGGCTGGAAACCGGCGATAGCCACTTCCGCCAGCTGCTGCTGGAAAGCACGTACCGCATCGCGATCGTCCCACATCGGTTTCATCGCGCGCGCGGCATACAGTAAGGTCAGCTGATTAAGGTAGGCGGGCGTGTAGCCGGACGGCAGTCCTGATTGCAGCTGCTGGCGCACGGCTTGCGTATCCACATCCGCAGGCAGCGTTTTGATACCTGCCATAATGGCGGTCGCGGAAGATTGTTCCAGTGGTTGCAGCAGCGAAGTGGGCTGTGCGCCCATCGTCGCCGAACTGTCGACAGGAACCACTTCAGGCTCATCAGCCTGGGCATTAAACAGTGGAGCGAATATTAACGTCAGGCACACACTGAGTGCGGATAGCTGACGACCATGAGTTTTCTTTAGCAACATCCCTTGCCCCCTGTTTGCTTTACGACCTGCCCACAACACCGGGGCTTTTCTTCAGTATAGAAAGGCATAGACGCTACTGCCTTGCCTTATGTAAAGAAGTTTAAAGATAACGCAGCCCTGAGCGCAAGTTAAGCAAATAAAAAGGGCAGCACCTGTGTGCCGCCCTTTTTATCAAACGCGTTAAGACGCGTCAGCCGTACCCGGTAACGACTCCGGCGGCTGCGGCGCAAAACCGCGCAGCCCCACGACGTGAACATGTTCGGTATTATTAAACACTTTACGCACCAGTTTGTACGTCGTGCCTTTTTCCGGACTGATGTTCTCAGGTGCCGCAATAATCAGCTGCATATCCAGACGGTCGCACAGCTCAAACAGCGTTGCGATTGAACGGGCATCCAGACGCGCGGCCTCATCGAGGAACAGCAGGCGACACGGCGAGATATCCTTGCCACGCAGGCGGCGCGCTTCATCTTCCCAGCTCTGCACGACCATCACCAGAATCGACATCCCGGTACCGATCGCTTCGCCGGTAGAAAGTGCGCCGGATTCTGCACGCAGCCAGCCGTCAGAACCACGGTTAACTTCAACTTCCATTTCCAGATAGTTACGGTAATCCAGCAGCTCTTCACCAATGGTTTGCGGCGTACGCTGGCCCATATCAATCTGCGGATTCAGGCGCTGATACAGTTTCGCCAGCGCTTCGGAGAAGCTGAGACGGTTGCTGTTGAACAGATCCTGATGCTGCTCGTGCTGCTCAGAGAGCACATCCAACAGAGTGGCGTGCGCTTCACGGACGTTAACGTTCAGACGAACGCTGTTCACCTGGCCAAACGACACGCTCTGCAGACCCTGGTTGAGCATCCGGATACGGTTCTGCTCGCGCTGGATCGTTTTGCGAATAATGTTCGCCACGCTGCGAGAGCTGATGGCCAGCTTCTGTTCGCGGGAGGTCAGCTCTTCTGTCAGGCGACCCAGTTCGATCTCCATCTGTTCGATCGCTTCGACCGGATCGTCCGTGCGAATGATGTCCTGGCGAATACGTTCACGCAGGTGCTGATAAACCGCCACGAAGAACTGAATTTTGCGCTCAGGACGTTTTGGATCTTCAGACATACGCAGCACATCGCGCAGATGTTCGTTATCCGCCACCGCAAGACGCAGAGCACCCAACGCTTTATCCGACATCGAACGCAGCTCATCGCCAGAGAGATAGGCCAGCTCGCGACGGTGCAGACGACGCTCGACGCCATTGTCTTTCACCATGCGCATCACCGCACACCAGCCCGCCTTGGCGGTCACGACCTGCTCGCGCATCTCGTGGTAATCGCGTTCCAGCTTACGCAGGCGACGGGTCAGGTTATCCATCTCCGCTTCGCACAGTGTCAGGGCTTTTTCCAGCTGGTGACGGCGTGAACGGTTGTTGCTCAGCTGGCTGTGCAACTCATCGCGGCGAATGCGTGCACGCTCTTCCGCCCCGCTGTCCGCGCGAACGCCGATATCCTGCAATTCTTTATGCAGATCGGTGAGCAGCTCTTTCTTGGTGTCGAAGGAGCTTTTCAGCGATGCCAGCACCTGATTGTACTGACTCAGCTGTGCGGCGTGGCTGCGCAGCGCATCACGGCTGCGGCTACGTTCTGCTTCTGCCTGCTCCAGACGCTGGCGCAGTTTTTCGTTCAAATCACTGTTGCCACTCAGCATTTCTGCCGAGTCGCTATAACCAAAGTGCGCGCGACGCTGCACCACTTCGGTCAGTGCAAACGCCTGCTGGCGCGCATCACGCTGCACCTGCTGGGAGTACGCATAATCTTCTTTCAGCTGTTCATACTGTTCCGGATCGCTTTGCAGAACCGACAGCACAGGCTCCAGTTTCGCGAGCTGATTGCCGTGCTGCTGGACGAAGCGTGCGGCTTCCTGAGCTTCATCCAGGCGTTCCTGAATTTCATCCACGCGATCGGCGAGGGTTTCGTCACCCAGCAGATTCAGACGCGGCAGGATACGGTTCAGGGCTGCAACGCCCTCTTTCGCCTGTTCAAACTGTACGCGGCTCTGCTGATTATCATTTTCATGATTGCTCAGGGCGCGCTCAAGTTCGCCACGACGGGTATTGAGTTTGCGGATCTCGGCTTCTGGATCCGGCTCAAAGGCAACTGCAACGTGGCTGCCGATAAAGCGGCTGAAGGCCTGGTGCAAACGCTGGGTTTTCTGCACGTCAAACGACAGGGTCGCGAAGCGTTCAGATAGGGTTTCACGTTCGGCATGCAGGTTTTCGATGCGGTTTTCACGCGCGGCGCGGCCAAAGATCGGCAGCGTCGGGAAGCGAGAATAACGCCACTGGCGATCGGCAACTTTCACGACCACCGCTTTTTCCAGCTCATCGACGCTGAACACGCTGTCATCGAAGGACTGCGGATCCCCTTCGATCAAATAGAGATCTTCCGGACACTCTTCCAGCCCTTCCAGCTGATCGGCAATCAGCGATAAATCCGGCACGACGATCGCATGACGGGACGGGCCATACAGCGCAGAGTAATACGGCGCATCTTCAAGGCTGACGTCGTCGTAAATTTCGGACAGCAGCACGCCACCAAAACGTTCCGCCAGCGCATTAAGACGCGAATCTTCCGCGCCGCCTGGCTGACTTAAACGTTCAATCTCTTCATCGACGGCATTTTTACGCGCGCCGATTTCGTCACGCTCAACAATGGCTTCGCGCTCGCGCTCAAGCAGCTGTTGCAGGTATTCGGTTACTTCTGAGCTAGACTCGAACTCTTCACCACACTGCTCGCTCAGCTGGTTCAGGCTGCTTTGCGCGGCCAGCCAGACTGGCGCACGTCGCAGCAGCGTCTGAGTGCGCGACTGCAGCTGTTCCAGCTCCTGGCGCAGGACCATGCGCTGCTCGCTGGCGCTGGAGACGCTGTCAGACAGAGACGCGATACGCGCTTCCAGTTCCTGATGCAGCGTTTCCAGATCGTCGATATCGACATGCTTACCCTGGCGCTTGCAGAATTCGGCCAGCAGGCGTTCCGCCTCTTGCTGTTCACGCAGACGCTGTTCCAGCTCGTTCAGACGCATACGCAGCGGCTGAACCTGCTCCGCCAGATGGCGCTGATTGACTCCATCGCGCAGCAAGTCGCGCGCCACTTCCCAGGCATCACTGCGCGCCAGCGGGCCGTTGATCGCCGCAACCAGCTGATATGCCTGTTCGAACTGACTGTGCGCGGCCTGCGCCACGCTCATTTTCTGATCGAGGGAGAGCAATTTCTCCGTCGCTTCCTGTTCTTTTGCCTGGAAGGTCTCCAGCCACTCGTCGGCACTATCCGGTGTTAAATCCGGGAGGTGGCACAGCTCTTTCGCGCGTTGCAGCGCCTGTAATGCCTGGGTGTACTGGATGGCGCGGGTTTGCTGAACATCGAGAGCCTGCTGGTAGTCGGCCAGCTGGTTTTTCAGCTCATCCACTTCCAGCTCGGCGGCCTCGGCGCGCGCCTCTTTCTCTTCCTGCATATCGGCGGCTTCTGCCACCACTTCGTTTTGCTCTTCGAGACGGATCTGCAGCTCATCGAGATCGGCTTCGTAGCGCTCGATTTTCTCCTGCTGGCGCAGGGCAGTTTGCACCAGATTCAGATGATCGCTGGCCGCCTGATAATCGGCTTCCAGATCGCCTTCGGCACCGTTGTGTTCGCCCAGCTCGCGGGCCATCTCAACGTGTTTGTACTGCTCAGCCACCAGCTGCTTGCGAGAGGTAAACAGCTCGCGGCGGTACTCCAGCGCTTTATCCAGATGAATGCGACGCTCGTTGGCGTGACGCATGTAGTCCGCCGCCACGTAGTTGGTCGCTTCGCTGATCAGATGTTTGAACAGGTCGCGGTCAGACTGGGTAACGCGAATCGCTTCCAGCGTCATGCGGTTTTCACGCAGCGCCGCTTCCATGTCCTGGAAGGCTTTGCGCACGCCGCTGTTTTCCGGCAACAGGTAGTCGCGCAGGGAGCGGGTGATGGCGCTGGAAATCCCGCCGTACAGGGAGGCTTCAATCAGGCGATAGTATTTGCTGCGGTCCGACGCGGTGCGCAGACGACGCGCCACAACGCCCAGATCAAACATCAGCGAGTGATAATCAGTGATCGAGTTGAACTGTTTAAACTGGACGCCTTCAATCGCTTCGAGCTTTTCTTTCAGTTCATTCAGCGGCAGCACGCGCGCCTGACGATCGTTAAGGGTTTCCGTCAGCAGTGACGTCGGTTGAACCGACGTTGGCAGCCCCTGGATGGCGAAAGGTTTGATGTCGACTTTACGGTCGCGGCCCGCAATTTGTTGCAGGCGCACACCGACCACCACACGCTGGTGGCGGGAGTTGATCACATCCAGCACTGAATAACAGACGCCCGCCTTCAGCTTACCGTGCAGACCTTTATCGCGAGACCCGCTCGTCGCGCCCGCTTCGGTGGTGTTACGGAAGTGAAGCAGCGTCAAATCAGGGATCAGCGCCGTGACGAACGCCGCCATGGTGGTGGATTTACCCGCCCCGTTACCGCCGGAGAGCGTGGTGACCAGCTCATCCAGATCGAAGGTTCGGGCAAAGAAACCGTTCCAGTTAACCAGCGTTAGCGAACGAAATTTACCGCGTTCAATCATTACTCTTCCTCCCCGCTATCCGGCTGACTCTCTTCATTCTCATCATTGAGCTGCAAATTATTTTCGATAGGCATGGCTTCACCGTCGCGGATCATGCGCAGCTGCGCTTCACGCGGGTCATCGCCAGTGCGCACATCAGCGCCAAAGCGGAACACGGATTCGGTAATGCGGAATTTGCTGCTGTCGTGGCCCATAAACCAGACCATCCCCAGACGGCGCAGGCGGTTCAGGGAAGAGCGGACTTTTTCCTGTAACTTCTGGCGGTCAAGATCCGACCCGGTGGAGCGGTTGTTCACAAGCTTAAGCAGCTTGCCTTCGTCTGCGAGGCTCAACAGCTCGTCATACAGCTCTTGCTGAGTGAAGATGCCTTCGTTGGCCAGACGTTCCGGGCTGAGGTAGAGATAGCAAAGAATTTTGCCCACCATCATGTCCAGCTCAGACAGCACAGAGCGTGGGATCAGCGTCGTGGAGCGCGGGCGCAGGTAGAAAAAGCCTTCTGGCGCGCGGATCAACTCAACGTTGTAACGGGCATAAAACTCTTCCAGATACTCCTGGAAGTCCATCAGAAAAGCGTGATTATCCAGCTCGTCAAGACCAATGTGACGACCGGCACGCAGCTGGCTGTCCAGCGCCGGAAATAACGGATTTGCCAGCGCCTGGGCCAGTTTAACTGGCATCACTTGTTCAATATTTGTCAATGACATGCGCCTGTACCTTGGCTCCGTAATCGTTAATCGGCTGCCACTTCGGCGGCAGTCCGGTGAAATCTGCTTGCGCGACGCCCAGGCGAACGGCCTGATCGACGACGATGCGGGCGATATCAAAATGGCGCGCACGCGGGTATTGCACCAGATAGTCGCGCACCACGAGGCCGAGATCCAGCGGCACTTGTCTGGTTTTGTAGACGGCCAGCTGTTCTTCGATCATCGCGGCAAGTTGCTCACGAATTTCGTTGAATTCTTCAAACTCCAGATCCGGCGGCAGTTCGCCGGTGACCTCTTCGTCACGCAGCGCCATCTCTTCGTCGCGCATATCCAGCAGACGATCGGCGTTGGCGTAGGTCAGCGCCCATGGCGCATCGAAATAGCTTTGTACCGACTGACGCAGACGCTGGGCGAACACGCGGTTCTTGTCCATGTCGATGGCGGTACGGATGAATTTATGCACGTGGCGGTCATAGCCGATCCACAGATCGATCGACTGCTGGCCCCAGCTGATAATACGGTCGAGTTTGCTTTGCAAATCGAAGACCAGGCGATCGACAAAATGCAGATCGTCATGCGCCAGCGTCGCATCCTGGATGCGCAGCAGATTCGCCTGGAGTTTATCCCCTGCAGCTTCCAGCGTGTCCTGCAATTCACGCAGGGTTCCGGAAGTTTCAGACAAAAGCAGTTCACAGCTTGAGATCGCCGCACGCCAGTCTTTATTCAGCAGCTGCGCGATATCGTCTTTCACCTGCTGCTGCTGCTCGTCCATCAGACGCTGGGTGAGATCGATACTGTCGAAAATTTCGGCCACCGAGTATTTCAGCGGCGCGTAGACATTTCGATGCCAGTGGAATTCATCCCCATTTTCGTCCGCAGCATCCGCCGCCCGTTTAAGCTCGCCCGCCACGATCGACAGCTGCATAGAGAGGCGCAGCGTGGAGAATTCGCGCTGACGGATGTAATAGTCCGTAATGCCGATGCCCAGCGGTGTCAGACGATAGATGGCGTTTCCTTCCGCCTGCTCGCTTGTAAAGCGGTTCAGCAGACGTTGACGCACCATCTCGTTGATCGCGTTGTTGGCACGCACGCTAATGGTTTCGCTGGTTTGCTCAAACGCATCACTGACATGGCGGAACGCATCCACCAGTTCACCCTCGCTCATCTCTCCATCCAGACGTTCGCCGTTAAGCGTAGCGACCGCCAGCAGGAAAGAGAGCCTGTCTACCGGCAGCGAGATGGAGAAATCGTTTTTCCTGGCCCAGGCAACCAGTTCGGGGACTGTCTGGGAAAATTCACTCATAAATTATCCTTGCTTCTGCGGCTTGCGCGCGATGACGTGAATATATCGCCCAAGACTGATAAAGGGTTCCTGACGGCAATACCGCGTTTCTATTTCTGTTAAAGCGTCAAGACAGTCATGCTGTTTTTGTTTATCGCGCAGATAATCATGAAAAACCCTGACGCCCGTTTTCCCGGTGATCTCCCACCCCATCTCTTCCAGCCAGCCATAGACCTGCTGCGGATCGCGTGGAAAATCCGGCGAAAGCGTGCGCCGTTTCTTTTTATACATGCCCTGTTGCACATAGCCGAAATTGCCCACCAGCACGTTACGCATCAGCAGGCCGTTAGCATTGTAGAACATCAGCGACAACGCGCCGCTGGGGGTGAGCACAGACCACAGAGTTTTTAACATTTCCTGAGGTTCGGCGACCCATTCCAGCACAGCATGAAACAATATCAGATCAACCTGAGTTTCCAAATGCTGCGCAATGTCCTGAGCGGCGCAATGTATAAAATGCATGTTGTCGCTCACACCTTTCTCTTCTGCCGCGCGTTTCGCACGCGCCACCATTTCAGCAGAAAGATCGCAAAGCGTGACGTGATGGCCGCGCTGCGCCATTAAAATGGCCGTCTGACCTTCACCGCCGCCCGCATCCAGTACCCGCAACTTTCGGTCACCAAAGGTGGCCAGCACGTTGTCCAGATCCTGCCAGAGGATCGTCTGACGTAACTGCCCCTTGGTAGTGCCGTAAATGTTCCGCGAAAACTTTTCCGCGATGTCATCAAAATTGCGATCCCGCATTGGGAGAGTTCCATCCGCTAGCAGCAAAACCGCTATTTTGTCACACCCGCGCGGAGAATGAACCTCTCTGGTGTAATATCGCGTGTAATCACCTGCTGTATGGTTAAAAAAGGAACCAAAAAGGATGCTTTTTACCCTAAAGAAATACATTGGAGGGATGATGCTTCCTCTCCCTCTCCTGCTGATGTTCATTGCGCTCGGGCTGCTGCTGGTGTGGTTCACCCGTTTTCAGCGAAGTGGCAAAATCGTGATCACCACCGGCTGGCTGGCGCTACTGCTGTTAAGCCTGCAACCGGTGGCGGACAGGTTGTTGCGCCCCATTGAAAACACGTACCCGACGTGGCAGGGAAATCAGAAAGTGGAGTACATCGTGGTGTTGGGCGGCGGTTATACCTGGGACGATAAATGGGCGCCCAGTTCCAACCTGATTAACAACAGTTTGCCGCGCCTCAATGAAGGGATCCGTCTGTGGCTGAGCAATCCGAGATCGAAAATGATCTTTACGGGTGCCGCCGCTAAAACGAATCCGGTCAGCACCGCAGAAGCTGGGGCGCGGGTGGCAGAATCGCTCGGCGTGCCGCGCTCGGCGATTATTACCCTCGATAGCCCTAAAGATACGGAAGAAGAGGCCGCTGCCGTGAAACAGGCTATCGGCGATGCGCCTTTCCTGCTGGTGACGTCCGCCTCGCATCTGCCGCGAGCGATGATTTTCTTTGAACATGCCGGATTGCATCCCCTGCCCGCACCGGCGAATCAGCTGGCGATCGACGCGCCGCTCAATCCCTGGGAGCGCGTGATCCCGTCGCCGGTCTGGCTGATGCACAGCGATCGCGTCGGGTATGAATCCCTCGGACGACTCTGGCAGTGGCTCAAAGGCTCGTCAGGCGAGCCAGGGCAGGAGTGATTTTGTAGCCATATCGAAGTTTGCGCGGTTAAAACGCCCGGTATTAACGAGCTGCGCGACTTCATCCCACAACAGATACAGCCAGCGGCGCCAGAGGAAAGATTCCGAGACTGGCGCTCGCTGCAGATAGTGCCACATTAAGCTCTCTGCCAGCGCGCTTTCGCCTAAGCGGAACAGTTCATATTCGCGCGGTGCCCACAGCATAATCCCCGGCCCCACCATCGCCAGAAGCTGATCGCTTCGGGCGTCTTTCAGCATGCTGCGCAGGGTAAAGTTGCCATGAACCAGCACGCAGTTATCGTTAAAGCCCTCAAACATCGTCGGCAAACATTCGCGGGTGCGGAATAAAATACGCTTATCCTGCATGCTCAGGCCGGTATTGTTGAACTGGTTGAGGGTTCCCCAGAGCACTTCGACCCGCTGGCGATACCACAGTGGCCAAAGGTTTTCCTGGGTGCTGTCTACCGGCCCGACCAGCCCACGGCTGTCCTGTCGGTGCCAGGACAGTAGCCCTTCGACGATTTGATCTTTAAGCTGCTCCCAACGATCCGGTGTTCTTGCGGGCGCTTCGACCGGGACACCGCGCAGGCGCTCAATCAGCAGCACATCCGGGCCGGGATGTTCTTCGTGGGTCATAACCCCATACACCGTCGGCATCCGCACCGTCCCGCTACGTGCCAGCATCGACATTTTCCAGGCCAACTGCCTGGCTACGCCGGGGGAGGTAAAGCTTCTCGCCATTAACGGCATGGGATTTCCGTTACTGTCGTACAGCGACCACAGGGAAGTGTCCGCTTTCTCACTCACGCACTCCAGCCGACTGAGTTTCTCACCCAGCAGGTGGCTCAGCTCAGCACGCAACTGTTCCATATGAGATTACCCCCATCAAAACTACTGCTTTCATAATGAGCGTGTAGCTGACAGATGTCACCCTTATGAGATCAATTTGAACGTAGAAAAATGCGATAAAAACGAGGCGGTAGAACATCCCCCCAGAACGGGGGGATGCGGGAGATTTATTTCAGTTCCGCGCGTACGCGTTCGAGATCTTCCTGGGTATCGACGCCGGTTCCAGGCACTTCCTGTGCAACAGCCACATGGATTTTTTCGCCGTACCACAGCACGCGCAGCTGCTCGAGCATTTCGATGTGCTCCAGCGGGCTTGGTGCCCAGGTCACGTAGCGGCGAATAAAGCCCGCCCGGTAGCCGTAAATGCCCAAATGACGCAGGAAAGTATCGCCAATCGCCTCTTTGGACTGCGCAAAACGATCGCGATCCCAGGGAATAGTCGCACGGGAGAAATAGAGCGCGTAACCTTCCGCGTCCATCACCACTTTGACGGCATTGGGGTTAAACGCTTCTTCCGCGTGGTGAATCGGCACGGCCAGTGTTGCCATTCCGACCTGGCGCTGCGCGAGGTTTTCCGCGACCTGGCGGATAATCACCGCCGGGATCATCGGCTCATCGCCCTGCACGTTAACGATTACCGTGTCATCGCTGAAACCGCATTTTTCGACGACTTCGGCAAGCCTTTCGGTACCGGACTGGTGATCCGCGCGCGTCATGCACACTTCGCCGCCCGCCGCTTCGACCGCACGTGCAACCTCTTCATGATCCGTGGCGACAATCACGCGCTCAGCACCCGATTCACGTGCTCGCTCGAGAACGTGAACAATCATCGGCTTACCGTTAATATCGACCAGCGGTTTGCCCGGTAAACGGGTTGATGCGAATCGTGCCGGAATGATGACAACAAAACTCATGGTCTGCTCTCTTCTGCCGTCAGCGTACGGGCTTCGGTTTCCAGCAGGACAGGAATGCCGTCACGAAACGGGAAAGCCAGATTATCCAGTTTGCAAATCAGCTCTTGCTTATCCTGGCTGTAATACAGTTTGCCGTTGCACACCGGGCAGGCAATAATCTCAAGTAAACGGTGATCCATAGTTCCTCCGTATAGGTAATCGCTAAAGCTTACCACATTCCTTTTTCAGGCTATGTCTATTTCCCAGCCACTCCGACAGCCCTCAAATAACCCGTCCGGCAGTTGTCCCAGAGTGATTTGTCGGGCCTGCTGCCAGATGGCGAATTCGTTAAGTGCCAACGTGAGACCTTTTTCAAGCGTTGCACTGACTTTAACGCCCGCTTCCAGATACAACGCAATGACTTCCAGCACGCCTGTTTTGCGGTGCATTTTCGCGTCCATCCGTCCGACCAACCGCCCCTTATGCAGCAGCGGTAAGACGAAATAGCCGAACTGACGTTTCGGCGCGGGCGTGTAACATTCGAGGCGATAGATAAAATCAAACAGCTGTTCTGCGCGTTTACGATCCCAGACCACCGGGTCGAACGGCGACAATACGGCGCTATGCGTCGCGGTCAGCTTATCGGCCTGAGCCTGCGGCAGAAGTGGGAGGAGATCGGCATGGAGCCACATTTCCCCCAGCGTTTCGACCTCGACGCGCACAACGCGTTGGTTTTCCTGCCAGCGTTCAAGCAGCGGTTTCAGCGCCGGCTGACGCAGACGATAGTAATCCGCCAGCCACTGTGGCCGAAAAATCCCCAGGCTACGGGCACTGTTTTCCAGCATGATCGCTTCGGCAGCGGTTTGGTCCAGCAGATCGCGTTCGTCGTCCCAGTGCGGCATCACCCGGTGGGTAAGATCGTACACGCGCTGAAAATTACGTCGCTCCACCACCATGACTTTTCCCGAGGTAAACAGCCCCTCCAGATGACGCTTATGCGGTTTCCACTCCCACCAGCCGCTCGTGCCTTTACGCGGATGTTCGAAATCGGCAGAACGCACCGGGCCGTTGTCCTGAATATGCGCAATCATCTGGTCGATTTCGTCGGCATTTTCATGCATCCATTCCTTCCGATACTTCCAGCCCATGTTCTCCGGCGCGAGCATGCGATGGCGCACCAGCCCGAAATCGGTACGCGGCAGAAAACAGGCTTCATGCGCCCAGTATTCCATCAGATCGCCCTGGCTTAGCGCATCATCCAGCCACTGAGCCGGATAATTCCCAAGGCGGCTAAAAAGCACCAGATAGGGACTGCGGGCAACAATATTAATGGTGTCGATTTGCAGCAGGGACATGCGCTGGATTGCAGAGAGAATATCGGCAGGCTGTGCGCGACGGCGGGGCTTTTTCAGTAGACCTTGCGCGGCAAGATGCAAATGGCGGGCGGCGCTAAGTGAGAGTTGCGGTAGTGACATGCGTTTTCCTGTAAGTCATCGCGCTACCAGAACCGCATTCGACTTAGCGCACCAGCGCTATCAGTTCCTGGAGCAGGCGTTCTGGCTGTTCGCCGCTGAGCTGTGCATCAACGGGCAGATACCACCAGTTGGCTTTGGCAAAGGCGCGGCATTTAACGGCGTCTTTTTCGGTCATGATCAGATTCTGGTGAGAAGTCGCCAGAGGTTCAACGCTCTCCAGCGTCAGCGCCTGATGGTCGGCGAGAGGAATTCGATTTTCAAGCTTTGCTCCGCCGCTTTCCAGGGTGGCAAAAAAACGCGGAGGATGACCGATACCGGCCATGGCGACCAGACAAGGCAACGCGGTTATGTCCCGCTGTTCACCGGTCAGCAGATTAACCGCCTGTCCGGGCTTTAAGGCCATCGGGATTTCGCCAGCCCGTGCTTCGCCGCCATTCACAATAACGGCATCGACGGAGCGCAGACGAGACGCACGTTCGCGCATTGGCCCGGCAGGTAACCACCAGCCGTTGCCGAAACGACGCTCACCGTCAATCACCACGATCTCTTTGTCTCGCGCAAGGGCGTAATGCTGTAAGCCGTCGTCGGTGATGATAATTTGCAGCGGATGTTCGGCCAGCAATGCCTGAACGGCTTCGCTGCGATTAGGAGAGATAGCGACAGGCGCGCCGGTACGCTGAAAGATCAATACCGGTTCGTCTCCGGCCTGTGCCGTGGTGGTCTGAGAGGTCAGGAGCAGTGGATACTGCTCGGCTTTTCCACCGTAACCCCGTGAGACCACGCCGACACGCACACCCCGTTTTGTCAGCTGTTCCACCAGCCAGATCACAACGGGCGTTTTACCGTTGCCGCCGGCGGTAAGATTCCCGACGACCACAACCGGCACCGGTGCTCGCCAGGCTTTTTTCAGCCCCAGGCGATAGCACAAACGGATGATGCCGCTCACCAGGCCGTATAGCCAGGAGAGCGGCAACAGCAGTAGCCAGAGAGGTGATTCCCCGGACCAGATGCGTGCAATCATGCGCCAAACTGCATTTTATGAAGCTGAGCGTAAACGCCGCGATGCTCAAGGAGATCCGCATGACTTCCGCGTTCAACGATCACACCGTCTTCCACAACCACGATTTCATCCGCCTGCTCGATAGTCGACAGACGGTGCGCAATCACCAGCGAGGTACGGTTTTTCTGCAGTTCATCCAGTGCCGACTGAATGGCGCGTTCAGACTCGGTATCGAGTGCAGAAGTGGCTTCGTCGAGGATAAGAATCGGGCTGTCACGCAGCAGCGCACGGGCAATCGCAATACGCTGGCGCTGGCCACCGGAAAGCAGCACGCCGTTTTCGCCGATTACGGTATCAAGACCGTTATCCATCTTATTGATGAAGTCCATCGCGTAGGCCATACGCGCGGCGTTTTCGATGGCTTCACGGCTGTACTCTTCGGTACGGGCGTAAGCAATGTTGTTGGCGACCGTATCGTTGAACAGATGAACGTTCTGCGAGACGAGCGCGACCTGATTACGCAGTGACTGCAGAGTATATTCCCGCAGATCGTGACCATCGAGGAGAATTTCGCCTTCGTCGATGTCGTAGAAACGGGTCATCAGGCTGGCAATGGTCGATTTACCTGAACCAGAGCGGCCCACCAGCGCAACCGTTTTACCAGCCGGAATGTTCAGGTTGATATTACGCAGCGCAGGCGTTTCGCGGCCTGGGTAAGTAAAGGTCACATTACGGAATTCAACGTCACCGTTGGCGCGATCGATCACGCGTTTGCCTTCGTCTTTTTCCTGTTCCGTATCCAGAATGCTAAACAGCGTCTGGCAGGCGGCCATACCGCGCTGGAACTGGGCGTTGACGTTCGTCAGGGATTTCAGCGGACGCATCAGTGCAATCATCGACGAGAAGACCACGGTGATGGTACCAGCGGTTAAGGTCTCCATGACGCTTGGGAAGCTCGCGGCATACAGTACAAATGCCAGCGCCAGAGAGGCAATCAGCTGAATGATCGGATCGGAGATGGAAGAGGCCGAAACCATTTTCATCCCTTGCAGACGCATTTTGTTGCTGACCTTATCAAAGCGCTTGGTCTCGACATTTTGACCGCCAAAAATAAGCACTTCTTTGTGGCCTTTCAGCATCTGCTCTGCGCTGGTGGTCACCTGCCCCATGGTGTTCTGCATGTTTTTACTGATGTTGCGGAAACGCTTGGAGACGACGCGGATAGCGATCGAGACAATTGGCGCCAGCACGATGAGAATGATCGACAGCTGCCAGCTGTAGTAGAACATCATGATAAACAGGCCGATGATCGATGCGCCTTCACGCACTACGGTAATCAGTGCGCTGGACGATGACGACGCAACCTGCTCAGAATCGTAGGTGATGCGCGACAGCAAGGTCCCGGTGGACTGTTTGTCAAAGAAGGAGACCGGCATGCCCATCATATGGCTGAACAGTCGACGGCGCATGGTCATGACCACTTTTCCCGATACCCAGGAAATACAGTAGCTGGAGATATAGCTGGTGACGCCGCGTAAGATCATCAGTCCGATAACCACCAGAGGCATCCATAGCAACACTGAGCGATCCGTTTTACCAAAACCGTCGTCCAGTAACGGTTTGAGGAGCGATAGCATGAAGGTATCACTTGCTGCGTTGAGGATTAACGCGACACCCGCCACGATCAGACCTGTTTTGAAGGGTGCAATCATCGGCCATAGTCGGCGGAAGGTCTGCCACGTGGAGAGATCTTTGTCGTTATGCATTCAAAAAACCAGCATTTGTTGAAATAGCCGCATATTCTACCCGTTATCGACGGGCGCGCCAAACCACTGATGATACCAACGAGGTAAAAGTTGATCTCGTAAGCGTCGGATTTGCCAGCCATGTGGCGAAAAACGTACCGATATTTGCCCAGATTGCGGTGTATCGAGCCAAGAATAGCCCTCCTTTTTGTAGCGTCGAACGACTTTTGCTGACGGAAAATGCCATGCGTTGTAACGTGCCGCAGAGGCCAAAGCGACCTTCCCTTCCACGCGCTGAATGAGCGTCTGCGATGACGAGGTATTACTCCCATGGTGCGGCACCTGGATAAGTGTAGACGTTAGATATTGCCAACGATGACTTAACATCAGTTGCTCGGCTTTTGCCTCAATGTCGCCGGTGAGTAATACGCTGTGCTCACCGTCGTCAATTTTCACTACGCACGAGCGGTTATTTCCCTGCACCTGATACCCTTTCGGCGGCCAATGCGCTGTAAAGGTCAGGCCCTGCCACTGCCATTGCTCGCCACGAAAACAGGGCTGATGTCCGCCCCAGTCGAGCGGACTTCTTATCCATATTGACGGCCATGCTTTTTGCAGAGAGTGTAATCCGCCAATATGGTCCATGTGTTCATGACTGAGAATCACCCCTTCTGGCGTCAGATGGTGCCAGCGCAGCCAGGGGATAATTTGCTGTTGTGCACTGTCGCCCCCCGGCCAGGCTAAGCCGGTATCATACAAAATCGCCCTTCCCTGTCGCTCAACTACCATGGCCAGTCCCTGACCGATATCCAGCATATGCACCGTCCAGCCCTCGGTTTTCTGAGAGCGCCACAAGGGAAACGTCAGCAATACGCTTAATGCAAGACAGACTGCGGGGACTGACCGCCAGGCACGTAAACGCCATGCCATCACGGTAATCCACGGGAGGCAGGTGACGGCGAGCCAGCGCTCATCAATATCAATCCAGCCGTCCGGTAATTTTTTTAGCAATCCAAAAAGCAGATCCAGCGATTTATCAGCCAGAAACCAGACCTTGATTTCCAATACATTCAACGCACAAAGATGCAGCAACATTCCGGCCAGGATCAAGGGGACGGATATGAATGTAACCAGCGGCACGGCAAAGAGATTCGCGATTACAGAAGAAAGACTCATGCCATGAAAAATGCTGACCTGTAGCGGCAGTAGTAAAAACAGCATCCCAAGTTGCAAATCCAACAGTGCTGGCAGAGGTTTTAACCACCGCGGAAGTTGCCATTTTGGCAGGGGCAGCCACTGATACCAGAAAATAAGGGTCGCAACGGCAAAGGCGGAGAGTGCCAGGCTTTGTGAAAGTACGGCCAATGGATCGATAAACAGGATCGCCGCGACACAACATAACCAGACCTGCCACGGTGACCATTGCCGTCCACTCAGACGCAGCAATGCCATCACGGTAAGAGAGACGACAGTCCGTAAGGCTGGCGGCTGCATTCCTGTAAGCCAGGCGTAAAACGCCGCGAAGCAGACTCCAGCAAGTAGTGGTGTGCGCCAGTTAATCCAGTGGCATGGGAGTAAAAATTGAAGTCCACGAACGATGAGCCAGACAATTGATGCCGCAAGCGCAATGTGCAAACCCGAGATCGCCATCAGGTGCAAAGTCCCGGTCTCACGCATCAATTTTTTCACGTCTTGTGAGACTGCCAGACGCTCCCCCATTCCCAACCCAAGAATGACAGAACCCCATGTATAAGATGTGAGCGTTGAGGTAAGAGATGTGAGATAGCGGGAGCGCAGGCTGCACGTGGTATCAATCGCCTCGGCATGAGTGAAGCGACCGGTCAGAGGCTGATGCGAAGCAAGCGCATAGCGCTGCGAATCAAAACCGCCTTCGTTAAGCTCACCATGCACCGCGCGAAGATGCAGCGTCACCGCCCAGCGTTGCCCTGCACAGACCGCCTGCGGCAAGTAATTTCCGTAGAGCGTGACACCTGTCGTCGAAAACCAGGGCTTGCCGCCAAGGCTGACAATCCTGGCCTGATGGGTGGTGGCGCCATCTGTACCTGTGATGACGATTTCTGCCTGCTGTGGCCCGGCCGTCAGGTTTTGCATCGGCCATACGCACTCCAGCGCCGCTAAGACTCCCCAGGCAAAAAATATCAGCCATAGCCCCGCATACCGCAGATAAACCAGACGTTGCAGTGCCAGCAGGATGCCAACTGCAATGCACACCCAGACGACTGGCAAACCGGGGAGCGAAGGCAGCCAAAGTAATGGCACGATAGCTGAAATTAAACATGCACTGATGACTGGAATACCCACACACACCTCCCTGTTTAGGGACAGTTTGCTGTATGGCGTTGGGCGAGTCAGGCATGAAAATACGCGGTTGCAGCCATTGCCGAAGAGAATCTTTCGGGTTGCAGAAACAGCCATGCTGAGTTGCAGCGCTGCTTCAGATATTTAAAAATAGATAAGAAAAAAGCACCCGAAGGTGCTTTCTTTTGAAAAACCCAGTTCGCCCGAAGGCTAAAACTCAGTTTCCGTAAATATTGGCGCGATCGCGCAGTTCTTTACCCGGCTTAAAGTGCGGAACGTATTTGCCTTCCAGGTCGACTTTATCACCAGTCTTCGGGTTACGCCCGGTTCGTGGAGCACGATAATGCAGAGAGAAACTACCGAAACCGCGGATTTCAATGCGCTCGCCTTGTGCAAGAGTCGAGGCCATATGCTCTAGCATCTCTTTCACTGCATCTTCCACTGCTTTTGCGGGGATGTGCGATTGTTGGCTGGCAAGTCTTTCAATCAATTCTGACTTGGTCATGATTCCTCCGGTTCCTTCAAACCAATTAGCTGAACAGCTTATTAAACAAGGGCGGCCGTAGCCGCCCTTTGTTATTGATTACAGAACGAATCCTGCAATCTGTCAAGTCTGCTCGTCATCCTTCGAGCGGTCACTGCGTTAACTTCGCCTGTTCCACCCCAGTCATTTACTTGAGTAAGTGGCTGGGGCTCTCAGGTTCGTTGCCTTGTTACCGCCCAAACGATTTAGAGAACTTGAATTACTCGCCTTTAGCTGCTTTGAAAGCTTCAGCCATTGCGTTGTTAGAGAAACCTGCATCTTCCTGTTTGTTAACAGTTGCGATTGCATCTTTCTCATCAGCTTCGTCTTTAGCACGAACAGACAGGCTGATTGCACGGTTCTTACGGTCAACACCGGTGAATTTAGCTTCAACGTCGTCGCCAACGCTCAGAACCAGAGTTGCATCTTCAACGCGGTCACGTGAAGCTTCAGAAGCGCGCAGGTAACCTTCAACGCCGTCAGCCAGTTCTACGGTTGCGCCTTTAGCGTCAACTGCAGTCACTTTACCGTTTACGATTGCGCCTTTCTTGTTCAGTGCAACCCAGTTGTTGAACGGATCTTCTGCGAGCTGTTTAACGCCCAGAGAGATACGCTCACGTTCTGCGTCAACCTGCAGAACAACTGCAGCGATTTCGTCGCCTTTTTTGTATTCACGTACTGCTTCTTCGCCTGCAACGTTCCAGGAGATGTCAGACAGGTGAACCAGGCCGTCGATGCCGCCGTCCAGGCCGATGAAGATACCGAAGTCAGTGATAGACTTGATTTTACCTTCAACACGGTCGCCCTTGTTGTGGGTTTCCGCGAACTGCTGCCATGGGTTGTTTTTGCACTGTTTCAGGCCCAGGGAGATACGACGACGTTCTTCGTCGATATCCAGAACCATCACTTCCACTACATCACCAACGTTAACAACTTTGGATGGGTGGATGTTTTTGTTGGTCCAGTCCATTTCGGAAACGTGCACCAGGCCTTCAACGCCTTCTTCGATTTCAACGAAGCAGCCGTAGTCGGTCAGGTTGGTAACGCGACCAGTCAGTTTAGTACCTTCTGGGTAACGTTTAGCGATAGCGACCCATGGATCTTCGCCCAGCTGTTTCAGGCCCAGGGATACACGAGTGCGCTCGCGGTCGAACTTCAGCACTTTAACAGTGATTTCGTCGCCAACGTTCACGATTTCGCTTGGGTGTTTAACGCGTTTCCACGCCATGTCGGTGATGTGCAGCAGGCCATCAACACCACCCAGATCAACGAATGCACCGTAGTCAGTGAGGTTCTTAACGATACCTTTAACTTCCATGCCTTCCTGCAGGTTTTCCAGCAGCTGATCGCGCTCTGCGCTGTTCTCGGATTCGATAACGGCACGACGAGAAACAACAACGTTGTTACGCTTCTGGTCCAGCTTGATTACTTTGAACTCAAGCTCTTTGCCTTCCAGGTGCAGCGTGTCGCGAACCGGACGAACGTCTACCAGAGAACCTGGCAGGAACGCGCGAATACCGTTCAGCTCAACAGTGAAGCCACCTTTAACTTTGCCGTTGATAACACCGACTACAGTTTCAGCTTCTTCGTAAGCTTTTTCCAGCGTGATCCAAGCTTCGTGACGTTTAGCTTTCTCACGGGACAGCAGAGTTTCACCGAAGCCGTCTTCTACTGCATCCAGTGCAACGTCAACTTCGTCACCAACCTGGATTTCCAGCTCGCCCTGGGCGTTTTTGAACTGCTCTGCCGGAATGGCAGACTCAGATTTCAGACCGGCGTCAACCAGTACGATATCTTTGTCGATAGCAACAACAACACCACGAACGATGGAACCCGGACGGGTTTCGATTGTTTTTAAGGATTCTTCAAATAGTTGAGCAAAAGATTCAGTCATGTTTAATCTTCAGGTTAATATAACGTCCACCTGGCTCCATGCCGGATGGGGTTGTTTCACATACCCACCGTCAATCCATTGCAGCGGGGCACTACGAATCTGTCGCGATTAAGCGAGTGCCAATTTCTGGCGCGCGTATTGTAACGCTTTTTCAATCACTTGCTCAATAGTTAATCGGGTAGAATCGAGCACTAAGGCATCGTCTGCCGGAACAAGTGGCGCTACAGCACGATTACGATCGCGGTCATCGCGCTCTTTTATCTCGGATAAAAGGCGATCAAAGTTAACACTAAAGCCCTTTTCCTGCAACTGAAGCATACGACGTTGCGCGCGTTCTTCCGAGGAAGCGTCAAGGAAAATTTTCACCGGCGCATCAGGAAACACCACCGTTCCCATGTCACGACCATCCGCAATCAGGCCCGGCGCTTCGCGGAAGGCGCGCTGACGACGTAAGAGCGCTTCACGAACGCGCGGGAACGCCGCCACCTGCGAAGCCGCATTTGCCACTTCCTGGGTGCGGATTTCACCGCTCACGTCTTCCCCTTCAAGGATGACTTCAAGATTGCCGTTGGTGGACACAAAGCGGACATCCAGGTGCGCAGCCAGAGGCACCAGCGCCTCTTCAGAAGCCATGTCCACATGATGATGCAACGCCGCTAACGCCAGTACGCGATAGATCGCGCCCGAATCTAAAAGATGCCATTGCAATGCTTCCGCCATCGCTTTGCACAAGGTGCCTTTACCCGCACCGCTTGGCCCATCAATGGTAATTACCGGGGCAATTGCTGTCATCGTTCTCTCCTTCATTAAAGGCGTCAGTTACATAAACGCCGCGCATTATACGCGCCATTGCCCGCAACCGTTAATGTTGCTTGCAAATAACGGAATGTTTGAAGGTGAGTGTAGAAGAAATAGGCATCAAAGGACGGACTGGCGTAAAACCAGCCCGTAAGTCAAAGCGTTACTTCTTATCTGCCGCAATACGGTCGCGGATATGCTGCGCACGTTCTGTCGATGGCGGATGAGAATCAAACAAGGATTTTGCGTGGGCGCTGTCGAGGGCAGCCAGTTTATCGAAACTGCTGGCTAAACCCGCGGTGCTGATTTTACGTTTTTTGAGCAAATCGTAAGAGAAATCATCTGCCTCAGACTCCTGACTGCGCGAGAATGCAGAATTTATCGCCCCTTCCGCAATATCACCTAACTGGGACTGCGTGAGCTGAGACGCCACCCCGCTGGTTGCCGAAACAGCATCGCGAGCGGCAACAGTCGCATAGGCCGTCTGCATCGCTTTACGGGAATGGCCCAGCGCCACGTGCCCCAGCTCATGGCCTAACACCCCTTCGACCTCGTTGTCCGTCATCATATCCATCAGACTGCTGTACACACGAACACAGCCATTCGCCATTGCCCAGGCGTTGATGTCGCTGGTCAAATAGACCTTATAGTTAACCGGCGTGCCGTTAATAGTGTTCCCGAGCGCCTTCGCTATTTTATTGATGCGCTTAGTATATTTGCTTGAAGCGCCCGCAATCTCATTTTGGCTGTCCAGTTCTTTACAGCCGCCGTTGGCGATGGCTTTCGCATCAGCGTCAGAGAGCGTCGCGGCTTTATAGGCCGACATACCGGCGCTCGCGATCCCGTTAGGATCGACGCCGTTCATATTTTTACAGCCAGCAAGAAGCGTAGCGGCAATGGCCAGAGATAAAAGCAGTTTACGATTTTTCATATCTATCTTCCGTTGATTAACTTATTGAAAAATTATGGGTTAACCCACAACGTTCACGGGAAGATAGCACTCCACGATGTCATGAAAAAAGTTTGAAACGGGACATAAAAAAAGCCGACTCGTAGTCGACTTTTTCGTCTCATCCAGGGAAGAATCAGGCAAGTGTGCTAATGCGCGCCAGCTGTTCGAAATAGTCCGGGAACGTTTTTGCGGTGCATTTCGGGTCCAGAATTGTCACTGGCGTATCGGACAAGGCCACCAGCGAGAAACACATCGCCATACGGTGATCGTTGTATGTCCCGATCTCTGCAACCTGCAGTTTGGCTGGTGGCGTCACGCGAATGTAGTCTTCGCCCTCTTCCACTTCAGCGCCCACTTTACGCAGCTCCGTCGCCATCGCAAACAGGCGGTCCGTCTCTTTTACGCGCCAGTTATAGATATTACGTAGCGTTGTGGTGCCTTTGGCAAACAGTGCTGCTGTAGCAATGGTCATCGCCGCATCAGGAATATGGTTCATGTCCATATCGACCGCGTTCAGCTCACCGCGGGTACAGGCAATAAAATCATCGCCCCAGGTGATGACGGCGCCCATTTTTTCCAGCACATCGGCAAAGCGAATGTCGCCCTGAACACTGTTACGCCCGATACCGGTGACTTTCACCGTGCCGCCTTTAATCGCACCGGCAGCGAGGAAATAGGAGGCGGATGATGCATCCCCTTCCACCAGATAGTGGCCCGGCGACTGATACTGTTGCGCACCACGCACCACGAAGCGCTGATACGCCTGGTTTTCCACCTCGACGCCAAACGTCTTCATCAGATGCAGGGTGATATCAATGTAGGGTTTGGAAACCAGATCCCCTTTGATGGTGATCACCGTATCTTGAGATGCCAGCGGTGCCGTCATCAGCAGCGCCGTCAGGAACTGGCTGGAAACGCTACCGTCTACCGCTACGTCGCCGCCCGTAAATCCACCGCGAAGACGCAGTGGTGGGTAATTTTCCTGCTCCAGATAGTCAATCTGCGCGCCGCCCTGACGCAGGGCATCCACCAGATGACCGATCGGACGCTCTTTCATGCGTGGCTCGCCGGTCAGCACAACATTGTTGCTGCCCAGGCACAGCGCTGCCGCCAGAGGGCGCATTGCCGTACCCGCGTTGCCGAGAAACAGCTCCAGCTCGTCGACAGTTTGCAGCGCACCGCCGTTGCCCGTCACTTCACAACGCGTACGATCGGCTGACAGCGTGTACTGAACACCTAACGCGTTCAGCGCATTCAGCATATGGCGAACGTCGTCACTATCCAGCAGGTTAGTGAGAACAGTGGTGCCATTTGCCAGAGCAGCCAGCAGCAGGGCGCGGTTCGAGACACTTTTTGAACCAGGCAGATTAATGGTGCCATCTACCCGCGCGATCGGTTGTAACGTCAGGGATTCCATGAAACTTAACTCTCAAATCAACATAATAAAAACCCCGCAGCGAGGCTACGGGGGTGAAAAACTCGCGCAATTAACCGTGGCGACGTTCGAAGTCGGCCATAAAATCAGTCAGCGCTTTGACGCCTTCCAGCGGCATCGCATTGTAGATGGAAGCACGCATGCCGCCGACCACGCGGTGGCCTTTCAGGGCATGCAGACCCGCCGCGAAGGACTCTTCGAGGAACAGCTTATCAAGATTGCTGTCAGCCAACTGGAACGGCACGTTCATGCGAGAACGATTCGCGCTGGCCACGTCGTTGCGATAGAAGCCGCTGCCATCAATCGCGCTGTACAGAAGGGTCGCTTTTTGCTGATTGATCTTATCCATCTTCGCCACACCGCCATTTTTCTTCAACCATTTGAAGACAAGGCCAGAAAGATACCAGGCGAAGGTCGGCGGGGTGTTAAACATGGAGTCGTTATCATTCAGAACGGTATAGTCCAGAATCGACGGGCAGGCCTGGTGCGCTTTGCCCAGCAGATCTTCGCGGACAATCACTAACGTTAAACCAGCCGGGCCAATGTTCTTCTGCGCGCCAGCATAAATCACGCCGTAGCGGCTGACATCCAGCGGGCCAGAGAGAATGGTTGAGGATAAATCAGCCGTGACAACGACGTTGTCGCCAAAGTTTGGCTCTTCGTGAATGGCGATGCCGTCGATAGTCTCGTTCGGGCAGTAGTGAAGATAGGCCGCGTCGCTGGACAGCTGCCATTCACTCATCGGCTTCACGCCGCGCAGGCCATCAACAGTGATTTTGGCGTCGATAACATTCGGGGTGCAGTATTTTTTGGCTTCTTTCACTGCGCTGGCTGCCCAGTAGCCGGCATCAACGTAGTCTGCGGTGGTTTTGTCGCCGAGCAGATTCAGCGGGATGCCGGCAAACTGACCGCGCCCGCCGCCGTGGCAGAACAATACTTTGTAGTTCGAGGGAATATTCAGCAGATCGCGAAAATCTTTTTCTGCCTCTTCCGCCACCTGGATAAACTCTTTTCCACGATGGCTAATTTCCATCACCGATGTACCGAGACCCTGCCAGTCGCAAAGCTCCTGCTGAGCCTGTTTAAGCACATCCGCCGGTAGCATTGCCGGACCTGAACTGAAATTAAAGACCTGAGCCATTTACCCTCACCACGCTAAAAGCCATAAGTTATAACTGTGGATATCGGTTTTATCATTCAGTGACACGCGCCGCAATGTCTAAAACTTATGACCGGGAAAATGTGTCCCCGCTCACACAAAACAATCTGCCAGCGCGTTGTCACAAAACCGACAAATTGGCTGTCAGGTGACGCGTTTAGCCCGGCTCACCTTCGTCCATACTGGATTCGCACAGCGAGGGCAAAGTTGATGATCGCCCGGCTGCATCGTCAGAACATGGCTACAGCGTCGACAGGCGTACTCTCCTGCCTCCGGGACGGTGGTAAAGCGTTCAACGTATTCATCCGGCAAATGCATAAACCCGGTTTCACGTCATCGTCGTCATAGTAGTAGACGCTAATCTGCCCGTTCGTTTCCATGATCGCCAGCCGCACCTGGCCCAGCTGTTCCACGCTGTTTAAGCGCAGCTCCATGAAAAACTCAAATTCAGTCATGTTGGCGCTGCGCACCTTCTCCCAGGCCAGTTGCCCCTCTTCGACAATCACCACCGGCTTGCCTTCCAGCAGATCCTCGATTTTTTCGCTTTTCGACATCAGCCACATCACCAGCCGATAGAGCAAGCCCAGCGTGACAAAAACGATCAACACCGGAATCATCGGCACATCGTCATAAAACGCGACGTCACCGGCCGCAGAGCCGAGTGTCAGAATGATCAGGACTTCAAACAGCGACATCTGCCTTACGCCGCGCCGCCCTGTGATTTTGAGAAACAGAAACACCAGAATAAAGGTGTAGAGGCTGCGCAAAGCCACTTCCCCTAAGAACTCAAGCGGGACTTTGTCGAACGCCATCCGCTGAAGATCGAACGCTTTCATTTTTATTCGCCTTAACAGTAAGTTACTGCTGATAAGCATAGCTGAGTCTTTTATTTTCGCTCTTCTCCTCGCGAAGATAGCGCCTGCCACGCAAAACCCGTATCATTGCGCGCTTTACGTACGATAAAAGTGATCGCTATGACTCAAACATTTATCCCCGGCAAAGACGCCGCTCTGGAAGATTCCATCGCTCGCTTCCAGCAGAAACTGACCGACCTGGGTTTTAATATCGAAGAAGCCTCCTGGCTCAACCCGGTACCTCACGTCTGGTCTGTCCATATTCGCGACACCGACTGTGCGTTGTGCTTTACCAACGGTAAAGGCGCCACCAAAAAAGCGGCTCTGGCATCTGCCCTGGGTGAGTATTTTGAGCGCCTGTCCACCAACTACTTCTTCGCTGATTTCTGGCTGGGCGAAACCATCGCCAACGGCCCGTTCGTGCACTACCCGAACGAAAAGTGGTTCCCGCTGACGGAAGATGACACGCTGCCGGAAGGCATTCTGGATGCACGTCTGCGCAAGTTCTACGATCCGGATAACGAACTGACCGCCGGTATGCTGGTCGATCTGCAGTCCGGTAACGACGAGCGTGGTATTTGCGCCCTGCCGTTTACCCGTCAGTCTGACGATCACACTGTTTATATCCCGATGAACATCGTCGGCAACCTGTACGTGTCCAATGGCATGTCCGCAGGTAACACCCGTAACGAAGCCCGCGTACAGGGGCTGTCCGAGGTGTTTGAGCGTCATATCAAAAACCGTATTATCGCCGAGTCCATCAGCCTGCCGGAAATTCCGAGCGAGGTGCTGGCGCGCTATCCGGGGGTGGTGGAATCTATCGCTAAATTGGAAGCAGAAGGTTTCCCAATCTTTGCTTACGACGGCTCTCTGGGCGGTAAATACCCGGTAATCTGCGTGGTGCTGTTCAACCCGGCGAACGGCACTTGCTTCGCGTCGTTTGGCGCCCACCCTGACTTCGGCGTGGCGCTGGAACGTACCGTTACCGAGTTGCTTCAGGGCCGTAGCCTGAAAGATCTTGACGTCTTTACCCCACCAACGTTTGACGACGAAGAAGTGGGCGAACACACCAACCTCGAAACGCACTTCATCGATTCCAGCGGTTTGATCTCCTGGGATATGTTCAAGCAGGACGCCGACTATGAATTCGTGGACTGGAGTTTCTCCGGCACCACGGAAGAAGAGTTCGCCACGCTGATGGCAATCTTCAAAGCAGAAGATAAAGAAGTGTACATCGCCGATTACGAGCACCTGAGCGTCTACGCTTGCCGTATTATCGTGCCAGGCATGTCCGACATCTATCCGGCAGAAGATCTGTGGCTTGCCAACAACAGCATGGGCAGCCATCTGCGCGAAACGCTGCTGGCTCTGCCGGGTAGCGAGTGGGAAAAAGAGGATTATCTGAACCTGATCGCCCAACTGGACGACGAAGGCCACGACGATCTTACCCGCGTACGCGAACTGCTGGGCCTGGCAACCGGCAAAGACAATGGCTGGTACACCCTGCGTGTGGGCGAGCTGAAATCCATGCTGGCCCTGGCCGGTGGCGATCTGGATCAGGCTCTGGCCTGGACGGAATGGACCATTGAGTACAACCAGTCGGTCTTCAGCCCGGAGCGCGCTAACTATTATCGTTGCCTGCAAACCCTGCTACTCCTGTCTCAGGAAGAGGATCGTCAGCCGCTGCAATATCTCAATGCGTTCGTGCGTATGTACGGTGCCGACGCTGTTGAAGCCGCCAGCGCCGCACTGAGCGGTGAAGCGCCGTTCTATGGCCTTCAGGCTGTCGATAGCGATCTGAAAGCCTTCCCGGCCCATCAGTCACTGCTCAGAGCTTACGAAAAACTGCAGCGCGCGAAAGCGGCCTACTGGTCAAAATAAGCGCACATAGCATTACAGACAGTAGGCGTATTTCCACGTCTGGGCTATATTACTGGGCAATTTCATTGCCCCGTTTTTTTATTTCTTTTGCAATGAATTTTGATTGTAATAATAAAGTTAATTACAGGTAAATATAATTATGCTTACCTGGGCTTTACTGTTACTTTTTAGGGTAATTACTCCATTTTAATTAACTGCTTCGGGAGAGGTTACAGGAAATAATTCAACTCTTTTCATAACTTTTAAAATTTATTTTTATACGGATAATCAAAAACTTACTCCGCATTTGTTGCAAAACCACGCGCTTTGCGGGCCTATAAGCCAGGCGAGATATGATCTATATCAATTTCTCTTCTATAATGCTTTGTTAGTATCTCGTCGCCGACTTAATAAAGAGAGAGTTAGTGTGAAAGCTGACAACCCTTTTGATCTATTACTCCCAGCTGCGATGGCCAAAGTTGCCGAAGAAGCGGGTGTCTATAAAGCAACGAAACACCCGATGACGACGTTCTATCTGGCGATTACCGCTGGTGTGTTCATCTCCATCGCCTTCGTCTTCTACATCACTGCGACAACCGGTACTGCTGCGATGCCTTTCGGTATTGCGAAACTGATTGGCGGTATCTGTTTCTCACTGGGCTTGATTCTGTGCGTCATTTGCGGCGCCGACCTCTTTACCTCAACGGTGCTTATCGTGGTGGCAAAAGCGAGCGGAAGAATCACCTGGGGTCAGCTGGCGCGCAACTGGATTAATGTCTACGTTGGCAACCTGATTGGCTGTTTGCTCTTTGTACTGCTTATGTGGTTATCCGGCGAGTATATGACCGCCAACGGTGGCTGGGGACTCAACGTCCTGCAAACCGCTGACCACAAAATGCATCACACCTTTATCGAAGCCGTCGCTCTCGGCATCCTCGCAAACCTGATGGTCTGCCTGGCAGTCTGGATGAGCTACTCTGGCCGCAGCCTGATGGACAAAGCCATGATTATGGTTCTGCCGGTTGCGATGTTCGTTGCCAGCGGCTTTGAGCACAGTATCGCAAACATGTTTATGATCCCGATGGGTATCGTAATCCGCAACTTTGCGAGCCCGGAGTTCTGGACTGCAGTTGGTTCAACCCCGGAAAGTTTCTCTCACCTGACTATTATGAACTTCATCACAGATAACCTGATCCCTGTCACTATTGGGAACATTATCGGTGGGGGTCTGCTGGTTGGGTTGACATACTGGGTCATTTACCTGCGTGGCGACAATCATCATTGATGGTTTCTCAGGCAGTAAAGAAAAATCCACTTAAGAAGGTAGGTATCACATGTCCGAGCTTAATGAAAAGTTAGCCACAGCCTGGGAAGGTTTTGCGAAAGGTGACTGGCAGAAAGAAGTCAACGTACGTGACTTCATTCAGAAAAACTATACCCCGTATGAAGGTGACGAATCCTTCCTGGCTGGTGCTACTGACGCAACAACCAAGCTGTGGGACAATGTTATGGAAGGCGTCAAACTGGAAAACCGCACTCACGCGCCAGTTGATTTCGATACTTCCGTTGCCTCTACCATCACTTCTCACGACGCTGGCTACATCAACAAAGCCCTTGAGAAAATCGTTGGTCTGCAGACTGAAAAACCACTGAAACGTGCGATTATCCCGTTCGGTGGCATCAAAATGGTTGAAGGTTCTTGCAAAGCGTACAATCGCGAGCTGGACCCAATGCTGAAGAAAATCTTCACCGACTACCGCAAAACTCACAACCAGGGCGTGTTTGACGTTTACACCAAAGACATCCTGAACTGCCGTAAATCCGGTGTTCTGACTGGTCTGCCAGATGCGTATGGCCGTGGCCGTATCATCGGTGACTACCGTCGCGTTGCACTGTACGGTATCGACTTCCTGCTGAAAGACAAATACGCACAGTTCCTGTCACTGCAATCTGACCTGGAAAACGGCGTAAACCTGGAAGCGACTATCCGTCTGCGTGAAGAGATCTCTGAACAGCACCGTGCGCTGGGTCAGATCAAAGAAATGGCTGCTAAATATGGCTGCGATATCTCTGGTCCTGCTACCAACGCTCAGGAAGCTATCCAGTGGACTTACTTCGGCTACCTGGCTGCTGTTAAGTCTCAGAACGGCGCAGCAATGTCCTTCGGTCGCGTATCCACCTTCCTGGATGCTTACATCGAACGTGACATCAAAGCAGGCAAAATCACCGAGCAAGACGCACAGGAAATGATTGACCACCTGGTCATGAAACTGCGTATGGTTCGCTTCCTGCGTACCCCAGAATATGATGAGCTGTTCTCCGGTGACCCAATCTGGGCAACTGAATCTATCGGTGGTATGGGCGTTGATGGCCGTACTCTGGTAACCAAAAACAGCTTCCGTTTCCTGAACACCCTGTACACCATGGGCCCGTCTCCGGAACCGAACATCACTGTTCTGTGGTCAGAAAAACTGCCTCTGAACTTCAAGAAATTCGCTGCTAAAGTCTCCATCGATACCTCTTCTCTGCAATACGAGAACGATGATCTGATGCGTCCTGACTTCAACAACGACGACTACGCTATCGCTTGCTGCGTAAGCCCAATGGTTGTTGGTAAGCAAATGCAGTTCTTCGGTGCTCGTGCTAACCTCGCGAAAACCATGCTGTATGCAATCAACGGCGGCGTTGATGAAAAACTGAAAATCCAGGTTGGTCCTAAATCTGAACCAATCAAAGGCGACGTTCTGAACTTCGACGAAGTAATGGACCGCATGGATCACTTCATGGACTGGCTGGCTAAGCAGTATGTCACCGCCCTGAACATCATCCACTACATGCACGACAAGTACAGCTACGAAGCTTCTCTGATGGCTCTGCACGACCGTGACGTGGTTCGCACCATGGCATGTGGTATCGCAGGTCTGTCCGTTGCAGCTGACTCCCTGTCTGCTATCAAATATGCGAAAGTTAAACCAATTCGTGACGAAGATGGTCTGGCGACTGACTTTGAAATCGAAGGCGAATACCCGCAGTTTGGTAACAACGACTCTCGTGTCGATGACATGGCCGTTGACCTGGTTGAACGTTTCATGAAGAAAATTCAGAAACTGACTACCTACCGCAACGCTATCCCGACTCAGTCTGTTCTGACCATCACTTCTAACGTTGTGTACGGTAAGAAAACCGGTAACACCCCAGACGGTCGTCGCGCTGGCGCTCCATTCGGTCCAGGTGCTAACCCAATGCACGGTCGTGACCAGAAAGGTGCAGTTGCCTCTCTGACTTCCGTTGCTAAACTGCCGTTTGCTTACGCGAAAGATGGTATTTCTTATACCTTCTCCATCGTGCCAAATGCGCTGGGTAAAGACGACGAAGTGCGTAAAACCAACCTGGCAGGTCTGATGGACGGTTACTTCCATCACGAATCGTCCATCGAAGGTGGTCAGCACTTGAACGTGAACGTGATGAACCGTGAAATGCTGCTCGACGCGATGGAAAACCCGGAAAAATATCCGCAGTTGACCATTCGTGTATCTGGCTACGCAGTACGTTTTAACTCCCTGACTAAAGAACAGCAGCAGGACGTTATCACCCGTACTTTCACTCAATCCATCTAACTGGAATTGACTGAAATCACGCAGTAAAAAGCGTACAATAAAGGCTCCACGTCAGTGGGGCCTTTTTAACACCCTCTCCACACCAGTCTCTTTTGTCCGCTATCTATATACTTAATGGATAACAGCCAAAACAGACTCGACATAGCCGATGAGCTATGCACATAAACAGGTCCCGGACGGACCGAATCTGGAGATATCACCGCAATGTCAACTATTGGTCGCATTCACTCCTTTGAATCCTGTGGCACCGTCGACGGCCCAGGCATCCGCTTTATTACCTTCTTCCAGGGCTGCCTGATGCGCTGCCTGTACTGCCACAACCGCGACACCTGGGACACCCACGGTGGCAAAGAGATCACCGTTGAAGAGCTGATGAAAGAAGTGGTCACCTATCGCCACTTTATGAATGCATCCGGTGGCGGCGTGACGGCCTCAGGTGGCGAAGCAATCCTGCAGGCTGAATTCGTTCGCGACTGGTTCCGTGCCTGCCGCAAAGAAGGTATTCACACTTGCCTGGACACTAACGGTTTTGTCCGTCGCTACGATCCGGTGATTGATGAACTGCTTGAAGTGACCGATCTGGTGATGCTCGATCTGAAACAGATGAACGATGAGATCCACCAGAATCTGGTTGGCGTCTCGAACCACCGTACTCTGGAATTTGCCAAATACATTGCCGATAAAGGAATCAAAACCTGGATCCGCTATGTGGTTGTTCCGGGTTGGTCAGATGATGATGACTCCGCGCATCGCCTCGGCGAATTTACTCGCGACATGGGCAATGTCGAGAAAATCGAGCTGCTGCCCTATCACGAGCTGGGCAAACACAAGTGGGTGGCGATGGGCGAAGAATACAAACTCGACGGCGTTAAACCGCCTAAGAAAGAGACGATGGAACGCGTCAAAGGCATTCTCGAACAGTATGGTCACAAAGTGATGTACTAAAAGAGGTCTGAATGACAAAAGCCCGGGCAATGTGCACCGGGCTTTTTTTTATCAGGCATGCGCCACTGGCGTCGGATGCTCCCCTGCTTTTCGCAGCAGCATCAGGAGATAGATAAACGACACGCTGGCAATCATGATAAACAGCAGATTATCGGAATAGCTCTGCATCAGCATGGACGTAAACGTCGGACCCAGCAGGCTGCCGATGGTATAGCTCAGAAGCAGTGCCTGATTCATCGCCACCAGCTGGTGATGCTCGACTTTTTCACAGGCCCAGGCCATCGCTACCGGATAGAGCGTAAAGCCCGCAGCGCCCAGGATAAACAGCGCCGGGGCCATCGCCGCGTTGCTCAGCATCGCCAGACAGCCCATGATCACCACGAAAACCTGCACGCGCAGCACCAGCAGACGACCAAATTTATCGGCCAGTTTACCGATAGGCCATTGCCCCACGATGCCCGCGCTGACCATCACAGCCATCCAGAAACCAATACCGGAATCACTTACACCTTTATGATTCAGGTAGAGCGGCATCAGGCCGTACAGCGAGCCGAGTACAATCCCGGAGATAATACAGCCGTTGATACCCAGGCGTGCATGACGCAATCTGAGCATCGGCCAGACTTGCGTCGCTTCCTGATGTTCGCTGCCCTGGTTCACAATTCGGGTAAAGAGCAGAGGCAGAATCGCCGCCAGCACCATACCGGTTACCCACGGCAGGACGCTCATCAAATCGGTAGGCAGTTTGCTGATCATCAACTGACCCAGCACCGTCCCCACGTAATAGACCATCATGTACGCCGCCAGTAAGCGGCCACGATTGCGGGATGTCCCACTGCACATCAATGCGCTTTCCACCACCACCCAGATCATCGCGCAGCCGACGCCAGCGATAAAACGGAAGCTCATCCAACTCCAGAATCCGACCATCACGCCCAGACCAACGCAACCGGCCGCAAAGATCAGCGAGGCCAGGTAATAACTGCGGTTGAACCCGAAGCGTTTGATCAGTTTACCGGTCAGCAAAGTACCCAGCAGATTACCGGTAAAATAGGATGAGCTGACCATACCCACCTGCCATGTCGGAAGGTTTTCATGGGCGAGCCAAAGCGGGACGAGCGTATTTAATACCGCTATCGCCAGGGTCAACAAAAGCAGGCCACAGAGCAAGAGCAGCACTGGGCGGGTGTAGGTGGTCATGGATTTTAACCGTGAGGAAGTAAAGATTCGAGCGCATCATGCCACCGGCAAAAACAAAGTCAATCCATGCAGTTAGCGGCCTCGCACTATTTGTTCGCTGTCGATTTAAAAAATTCATCCTCCGTGCGCAGCCAATACAATGCGTAATAATTATCTGATTGTTTTTATTAATCTCTGAGGCAAATTAACGGCCGCGCTCAGTTGAAAAATTTCATGATAGAAAATAAAAAAGCCGGAGCAATTGCCCCGGCTCGATATAACCAAATGATCGTTTAACTGGCAACAGCCATACCTACCGTCATATGCAGACCGTAGAACACACCGCGACCAATCAGCTCCCCTGCCAGTACCAGCACGAAGGCCAGAGACAGCAGCGGAACGGCCGGTTGATACCCTTTCACCTGCGGGATCACCCAGCAGGCCAGAGCCGCAACCAGCAGTGCGATACGCCAGGCCATCAGCGAACCGTAATCCGGAACCAGCGCCGACGCTTGCTGAATAGAGCTATGGATAGCCGCCAGCTCAGCGCCCTGCATCAGCGCAACCATTGCACTGATCACCAACGCCAGCAGTGATACCGCCGGCAGAAGGCGCATTGCCCAACCATCGACACCCGCCACGCGCAGCAGCAGAAAGCCCAGCAGCGGACCACCAATAAACATGGTCAGGAAGAAGCTCATTGGTGTCCAGACGCTGTACCAGGTAGGAACGGTATCGATGGTGTTATAGACGCGTACCATCATCCAGACAAATACGACCCCAAGCAACATGGTCACGATCAGCCACACTCCCCGCAGCCCTGACGGTAACTTCTTCAGTGCTGCCAGCAGCCAGCCAAGACCACCGACAGCAAAGAAGATCGCCCCACTCGCAATTTCATTACTGAGCGAAGAGGCGCCGATACGGTTCAGGGAGTTAAATGCGCGCAGCGGGGAGCCGAGGTGGAGCGTGGAGGCGATAAAGCCAATCCCCATCAGCACCCACAGGCCGAACATACCCAGTATCAGACGCTGTTGCTGCTCAGCGCGTAAATCACCTTTTAGCAATGCCAGAGCGAGGACAATAAACCCGCCCACCACGCACTGTCCGAAGACGGTGAAAATCATCAACGGCCATTCATGCCATCCACTTCCCATCTCACACCTCCTTCGGATTGGCCAGGTAGCCGGTGGTATCACCCGTCGGACGGCTATTGGCATTCGGTTTAATAACGATACTTGGCTTCGTGAAGTGCGCAGACGGCAGCGGCGCGACAGCGGCAAGCTGACCGTGTTTCTGACGCAGCTCTTCAATCGGGCCAAAGTCCAGCGCGCGCAGCGGGCAGGACTCCACGCAGATTGGCTTTTTACCGTCTGCGACGCGGGTGTGGCAGCCGTCGCACTTGGTCATGTGACCTTTCGCAGCGTTGTACTGCGGCGCGCCGTATGGGCAGGCCATATGGCAGTAGCGGCAGCCGATGCAGACATCTTCGTCCACCACCACAAAACCGTCGTCACGCTTGTGCATCGCGCCGCTTGGGCACACTTTGGTACACGCGGGATCTTCGCAGTGGTTACAGGCGATCGACAGATAGTAGGCAAACACGTTCTGATTCCAGACGCCGTTGTCCTCCTGCCAGTCGCCGCCTGCGTATTCGTAGATACGGCGGAAGCTGACATCAGGAGTTAAGTCTTTGTAATCTTTACACGCCAGCTCGCAGGTTTTGCAACCGGTGCAACGACTGGAATCAATGAAAAATCCATACTGGGTAGTCATCGGTTACTCCTTATACCTTTTCAACCTGAACGAGGTTCGTGTGGGACGGATTGCCTTTCGCCAGAGGCGACGGGCGCTGCGTAGTCAGCACGTTAATGCTGCCAGCCTGATCGATGCGATTGGCATCCGGGTTGTACCAGGCCCCTTCCCCCAGCGCGACCACGCCTGGCATCATACGTGGCGTCACTTTCGCCTCGATATGCACCTCACCGCGATCGTTAAAGATACGAATGCGATCGCCATTGGCAATGCCACGTTTCTGCGCATCCATCGGGTTCATCCACATCTCCTGACGGCACGACGCTTTCAGCACATCGACGTTGCCATAGGTAGAGTGAACGCGCGATTTATAGTGGAAACCGGTGAGCTGCAGTGGGTATTTGGCGATGAGCGGATCGTTATAGTTCTCAAAACCAGGGGTGTAGATCGGCAATGGATCGATGACATCCCCTTCTGGCAGCTCCCAGCTGGCGGCAATTTTTGCCAGTGCTTCAGAGTAAATCTCGATTTTGCCAGACGGCGTAGTCAGTGGATTCGCCTGCGGATCTTCGCGGAACGCTTTATAAGCCACATGATGCCCTTGCGGATCGCGCTGTTTGAACATCCCTTGCTTACGGAAGGTGTCAAAATCAGGCAGTTCAGGCATCGCCTTGCGGGAGAGTTCATACAGATGACGCATCCATCCTTCCTGAGTACGGCCTTCCGTGAACTGCTGCTCAACGCCGAGACGTTTAGCCAGTTCCGTGGTCATCTCGTAGATGGTTTTGCATTCAAAGCGCGGTTTAATTGCCTGGTCGGCAAAGATGACGTACGACATGTTGCCGCAGGAGGCATCCAGCGCGAAGTCCATCTGCTCAGAGGCGGTGCAGTCCGGCAGCAGTATATCGGCATATTTCGCCGACGAGGTCATATGGCAGTCGATCACCACAATCATCTCGCATTTTTTGTCATCCTGAAGGATGTCATGCGTGCGGTTGATATCTGAATGCTGGTTAATAATGCAGTTACCGGCATAGTTCCAGATCATCTTGATCGGCACATCCAGTTTATCTTTGCCGCGCACACCGTCACGCAGGGCCGTCATTTCTGGGCCGCGTTCAATCGCATCGGTCCACATAAACATGGAGATACTGGTCTGCACCGGGTTTTCCAGCGTTGGCATACGTTCGAATGGCAAAGAATAAGAGCCTTCACGCGCGCCGGAGTTACCGCCGTGGATGCCGACGTTGCCCGTTAAAATTGAGAGCATCGAAATCGCGCGAGTGGCAATTTCACCGTTCGCATGACGCTGCGGGCCCCAGCCTTGGCTGATATAGGCCGGTTTCGCCGAGCCAATTTCACGCGCCAGTTGCACAATACGCTCAACGGGAATGCCTGTGATGGTGGATGCCCATTGCGGCGTTTTCGCCACGCCATCGCTGCCCTGTCCAAGGATATACGCCTTGTAATGACCGTTAGCCGGGGCGCTGGCTGGCAAGGTTTTCTCGTCATACCCGACACAGTATTTGTCGAGGAATGGCTGATCGACGAGATTCTCTGTGATCATCACCCACGCCAGCGCATTCACCAGCGCCGCATCGGTACCGGGGCGAATCGGGATCCATTCATCTTCACGACCGGCGCCGGTATCCGTATAGCGCGGATCGACGATGATCATCCGGGCATTAGATTTTGCGCGCGCCTGCTCGAGGTAATAGGTCACCCCACCGCCGCTCATACGCGTTTCACCCGGATTGTTGCCGAACAGAACCACCAGTTTGCTGTTTTCGATATCGGACGGGCTGTTGCCGTCGGCCCAGCCGCCGTAGGTGTAATTCAGCCCTTCGGCGATTTGCGCAGAGGAGTAATCACCGTAGTGATTGAGATAACCGCCGCAGCAGTTCATCAGACGGGCAATCAGCGTTTTTCCCGGTGGCCATGAGCGAGTCAGGGTGCCACCGAGCGTGCCGGTACCGTAGTTCAGGTAGATGGATTCGTTACCGTGCTCTTTGATCAGTCGCTGCATATTCCCGGCGATGGTATCAAAGGCCTCTTCCCAGCTGATGCGCTCAAACTTCCCTTCACCGCGTTTGCCCACGCGTTTCATTGGATATTTGAGGCGATCCGGATTGTAAACACGACGACGCATCGAGCGACCACGCAGGCAGGCACGAACCTGATGTAACCCTTCGTAGTTATCATCCCCGGTGTTGTCGGTTTCGACATATTTGATTTCACCATCGACAACGTGCATCCGCAGCGGGCAACGGCTGCCACAGTTGACGGTACAGGCGCTCCAGACCACTTTATCCGGGGCACTCAGCGGCGCGATAGCTTCAGCCGCGGTTGCCATCCGTGAAAAAGGGAGAGTGAACGCGCTGCTGGCAACGGCCAGGCCACCAATCGCCGTCGTTTTGACTAACCCGCGACGACTCACCTCGGCAGCCAGAAGAGCATCAGGCGCTTTGATTTTCATAGAAACTCACTTTGGTTGCTCACAAATAAATAAAGGTGCGGCACACGCCGCTATATAGTTTTTTATATAACGATTTGATTCGTTATTAGATTTTTATGCTAATAATGAGTGAGGTGAGTATTACTACTTTAGGAGGATAAGTTATTGTCTGGAGTCAAAACGCAGGCATAAAAAAAGCGCCATCAGGCGCTTTTTTGTTTTAGGGCAAATCAACCGATGTACTGCTGGCCTTTCATGTACGGGCGCAGCACTTCAGGGATCTCAATACGGCCGTCTGCCTGCTGGTAGTTTTCCAGCACCGCAACCAGCGTACGGCCCACAGCCAGACCAGAACCGTTCAGGGTATGAACCAGACGGGTTTTCTTGTCAGATTTGCTGCGGCAACGCGCCTGCATGCGACGCGCCTGGAAATCCCAGACGTTAGAGCAGGAGGAGATTTCGCGGTAGGTGTTCTGCGCAGGGACCCAAACTTCCAGGTCATAGGTTTTACAGGCACCAAAGCCCATATCACCCGAGCACAGCGCCATACGACGGTACGGCAGACCCAGCAGTTCAAGCACTTTCTCTGCATGGCCGGTCATCTCTTCCAGCGCATCCATCGACTCTTCCGGGCGAACAATCTGAACCATCTCGACTTTGTCGAACTGGTGCATACGAATCAGACCACGGGTGTCACGACCGTAGGAACCCGCTTCAGAACGGAAGCACGGAGAGTGTGCAGTCAGTTTGATTGGCAGATCGTCTTCGTCGATGATTTCATCGCGAACAAGGTTGGTCAGCGGCACTTCAGCTGTTGGGATCAACGCATAGTTGCTGCTGTCTGCTTCTTCGTCCAGCGGACGAGTGTGGAACAGATCGCCTGCAAATTTCGGCAACTGGCCAGTACCGTACAACGTATCGTGGTTAACCAGATACGGAACGTAGGTTTCGCTGTAGCCATGCTGCTCGGTGTGCAAATCCAGCATGAACTGCGCCAGCGCACGGTGCAGATGCGCGATCTGGCCTTTCATCACCACAAAGCGAGAACCGGTCAGTTTCACCGCAGCGGCAAAATCCAGACCCGCATGCATTTCACCGAGGGTGACATGATCGCGCACATCGAAGTCGAATTCACGCGGGGTACCCCAGCGTTTCACTTCAACGTTATCATTTTCGTCTTTGCCGACAGGAACGCTATCGTCAGGAATGTTCGGGATCGCCAGCGCGATATCACGAATTTCGGTCTGAAGAACATCCAGTTCAGCTTTCGCCTGATCCAGCTCTTCACCCAGTTTGTTCACTTCCAGACGCAATGGCTCAATGTCTTCCCCGCGTGCTTTCGCCTGGCCGATGGATTTCGATCGAGAGTTACGCTCAGCCTGCAGATTTTCAGTTTGTACCTGCAGAACTTTACGACGCTCTTCAAGAGCGCGCAGCTTATCTACATCCAGCTTAAAGCCCCGGCGTGCCAGTTTTTCAGCGACTGCGTCTGGCTCGTTACGCAGCAGATTGGGATCGAGCATGCTTATCCTGTGCTTATCGAATTAAATGAGGAAAAGTGACCACAGCCTGCGGTCACAGGGATACATTGCCAACATTACCGCAACGATCGCGCTAACGGTAGCGTTTTATAGGGCTATTTTGATCCTGTCCGGTAAGCCAGGCGAGCTTTTCGCCAATCTTGCCTTCAAGACCTCTGTTAGTCGGGCGATAATAGCGCGTTTGTGCCATTTCCTGCGGGAAATATTCCTCCCCGGCGGCATAGGCGTTCGGCTCATCGTGGGCATAGCGATATTCCTGACCGTAACCCATCTCTTTCATGAGTTTGGTCGGCGCATTACGCAGATGCACCGGCACATCATAGTCCGGCCGATCGCGAGCATCGGACATCGCTGCTTTAAACGCGGTGTAGACAGCATTACTTTTCGGTGCACAGGCCAGATAGACAATCGCCTGGGCGATGGCGCGCTCGCCCTCCGCCGGCCCTACGCGGGTAAAACAGTCCCAGGCAGAAATCGCCACCTGCATGGCGCGCGGATCGGCATTACCGACATCTTCGGATGCAATCGCCAGACAGCGGCGCGCGACGTAGAGCGGATCGCCACCGGCGGTAATAATGCGCGCATACCAGTAGAGCGCAGCATCTGGCGCACTGCCTCGTACGGATTTGTGTAACGCCGAAATGAGATCGTAAAAACGATCGCCTTTGTTGTCGAAACGCGCGCTGCGCTCTCCGGCAATTTCGGTCAGTAACTCTGCCTTCAGCACCCGCTTCCCGGATGCGTCCAGCTCGGCCATATCGGCCATCATTTCCAGCGTATTTAATGCCCGGCGCGCATCGCCATTGACCAGTTCGGCAATCGCTCGACGCGTGTCATCCGGCAGAACGATATCCTGTCCGCCGTAGCCGCGCGATTTGTCTTCCATCGCCTGAGTCAGTACCTGCTCGATATCGTCCGTGGTGAGCGATTTCAGCAGGTAGACGCGCGCACGCGACAGCAGCGCCGAGTTGAGTTCAAAAGAGGGGTTTTCGGTGGTCGCACCGATAAAAAAGATCGTGCCATCTTCAATGTGCGGCAGAAACGCATCCTGCTGGCTCTTATTGAAACGATGGACTTCATCGACAAACAGGATCGTACGACGACCGGCATTGCGGTTTTGACGGGCGCGCTCAATGGCTTCGCGAATCTCTTTCACGCCTGATGTGACGGCAGAAAGGCGCTCAACGTCCGCATCTGCATAGCGAGCAATCACTTCGGCCAGCGTAGTTTTGCCCGTACCGGGAGGCCCCCAGAGGATCATCGAGTGCAGATGCCCGGCTTCGATAGCGCGCGGCAACGGTTTCCCGGCAGCGAGCAGATGCTGCTGGCCTATGTACTGCGCTAAATTTTCTGGCCGCATACGCGCGGCCAGAGGTTGAAACGCATTGTCAGAAAAATCGAGCGACAGGTTGCCCACTCACGCCTCTTACTTATTGCGTTGATCGTCCACCGTTACGCCCTGCGGCGGGGTAAAGGTGAATTTCGATGCGTCAATAGCGCCATTTTGCTGAGACTTGAGCTGGTAGCTGCTGCGCTGCTCATCCTGCTCAACGGCGCTGAATTGATTGATAGTCCCGTTGCTGCTCACATTAATGGTGAACTGCTTGAGGTTGCCGTTATTGCCTTTCGGCGTCAGTACAAAATCATCGCCATTCTGTTTGATGTTGTACTGCTGCCAGTCGCTGGTCTGATTACGGGCGATGAGCATGAACGGCGTATTGCTGGTCGCGTCTTTCAGCAACGTTGCCGTCGCCTGCTCCACAAACGGATTGTAGAACCACAGGGTTTTGCCATCGGAAACCAGAATACTTTCATCCGGTTGCGTCATGTGCCAGTTAAACAGATTAGGACGTTTCACCCAGAGATCGCCCTGACCTTCCTGCACCGCATTACCGCTACCATCCGTCACTTTCTGCGTGAAGCTGGCATGGAAGCTGCTGACTTTATCCAGGCGGCTTTTAAGGTCGCTTGCGGCATCAGCCCAGACGCTGCTGGCAACAAAGCTGGTCAGTAGTGCTCCGACGATTGCGATTTTTTTCATTATTAATCCTTAAAATTCGTCATCCCCGAATGGGGTTCAGTCCTCTATTCTGGACCTGCCCACAGGCAGGCGACAGAAGAAAATGCTTAATTTTTGCTGATTTACCGATCTTTGCATTCGGCGCCAGATTACTCGAACGGCGGTGGTGCCAGCACTTCGCGGTTACCGTTGTGCCCCTGCTCGCTCACTATGCCCTGCGCTTCCATCTGTTCGATGATGCGTGCGGCACGGTTGTAACCGATGCGGAACTGACGCTGTACGCCCGAGATTGAGGCTTTACGTTTTTCCGTCACAAAGTTAACTGCCTGGTCGAATAACGGGTCCAACTCTTCCGCACCGTCAAAACCGCCACCGCCGCTCTCGCTTTCACTTTCAGAGGTGATGCCGTCAATGTACTGAGGACGACCGCGCGCTTTCCAGTCCTGGACCACGGCGTGGACTTCCTGGTCACGCACGAAAGCACCGTGAACACGTACTGGCGTCGTGGAGTTAGGGCCGGAAAAGAGCATATCACCCATGCCAAGCAGCGATTCTGCACCGGCCTGATCGAGGATGGTACGGGAGTCGATTTTGCTCGAAACGGTGAAGGCGATACGCGTTGGAATGTTCGCTTTAATCAGACCGGTGATGACATCAACGGATGGACGCTGCGTCGCGAGCACCAGGTGAATACCTGCCGCACGCGCTTTCTGCGCCAGTCGGGCGATCAGCTCTTCCACTTTCTTGCCTACGGTCATCATCAGGTCGGCAAATTCATCCACCAGCACCACAATATACGGCAGTTTTTCCAGAACCGGATGCTGGGCATCCATGCTGTCGCCCGGCTTCCAGTATGGGTCCGGGATCGGACGACCCATGCGCGCGGCTTCAGCAATTTTATCGTTATAACCGGCAAGATTACGCACGCCCAGAGCCGACATCAGCTTGTAGCGGCGTTCCATCTCATTGACGCTCCAGCGCAGTGCGTTGGCGGCATCTTTCATATCGGTTACAACTTCGGTGAGCAGATGCGGAATGCCTTCATAGACAGACAGTTCCAGCATTTTCGGGTCGATCATGATGAAACGCACATCTTCCGGCTGCGCTTTGTACAGCATGCTCAGGATCATGGCGTTTACACCCACGGATTTACCGGAACCCGTGGTCCCTGCAACCAGCAGATGCGGCATTTTCGCCAGATCGGCCACCACAGGCTCGCCCGCGATATCTTTGCCCAGCACCACGGTGAGTGGCGACGGATTATCGCGGAACTTGGCGTTATCCAGCACTTCGCGCAGATAAACGGTATGGCGTTTCTTGTTCGGCAGTTCCAGGCCCACGTACGGTTTGCCTGGAATGACTTCTACCACGCGCACAGCCACGGTTGACAGTGAGCGTGCCAGATCGCGTGACAGGTTAGAAATACGTGCCGCTTTAACACCAGGTGCCAGATTTAACTCGAAGCGCGTAATGACCGGGCCTGGTGAATAGTTCACAACATCCGCTTTGATACGGAAATCGGCAAGACGTGTTTCAACCAGACGCGCCATTTGCTCCAGCGCGAAGGTATCCACCGGCTCAACTTCCGTCGGCGGAGAGGTTAAGAGATCCAGCGACGGCAGCGGCGTAGTCGGTCGTTGCACAGGACGGCTGTCACCATTGCGCATCAGCAGCGGGTGAATCAGGCTCTCCTGCGGCTGTGCGACAGGTTGCTGCGGTTGCGCGTATTGCGGTGGTGCAGCAACGGGCTGCTGCGGCTGCGCATATTGCGGTGGTACAGCGACTGGCTGCTGCGGTTGTGCATATTGCGGTGGCGCAGCAACGGGCTGCTGCGGCTGCGCATATTGCGGTGGTACAGCGACTGGCTGCTGCGGTTGCGCATACTGCTGTGGAGCGGCAGGTTGTGGAACGTGCGCAGGCTGAGCAGGCGCATAGTGCTGACGCGGCGGTTCGGCTTCCGGCATAACACTCGGCGTAAACAGCGGTTCACTCGGCGTGTCATCCACCAAATCTTTCATTGGTGAGAATTCAAAATCTGACAGAGAGAAAGGATTCGCATTGGCTGGCTGTTCGCCAGAATAACGCTGCTCCTGCGAGGCGGCAAACTGACGAGCCAGCTCCGCTTCGGCGGCTTCATCTTCGTCGTCCTGAACACCCGGCTGATACTCTTCGCCGTAGCGCTGATGTTGCTGAGCAGCAAACTGGCGGGCCAGTTCGTCCTGCTGCATTTCGTCGGCATCATCCATGTCATCAGGATCGCGCGCTTTTTCCTCAGCCATACGCTGGGAAGGCAGTTTAATCCCGTAGGACGCCAGCTCGCGACGGGTCGGAACGCGCACGCGATTGGGACGTGGCAACTGCGGACCGATACCCTCTTTAACCTGCGGACGCGGCGCGCCGCCCGTAGCCAGACTGAACACTGGTGCGGTAGCCGCAGCTGTCGCTGCCGCAGAGGCAGTCGCTTGCTTGATACCAGCCGCAACAGGTGCCACGGACGCGGTCGGGTCGAGATCGGGTGTACCAAAGGACGCAGGCGACGCAGAAGGTGTGACAACAGGCTCACTCACTGGCTCCGGCACAGGCTGATACCAGGCCGCAAGCTGCTCGCGTTCACGGGCACGCTTCTCTTCCACTTCTTCAAAATAGTACATCGGTGGACGAGCAGGTTTGACCTCTTCCACTTCAACCTGCGGCTCGACGACGGGCTCAGGCGTGTATTCCTGATAAGTCTGAACCTGAGGCTCAGCATACTGCGGATAAGTTTCTGGTTCGTAAACTGGCTCTGGCTGATACGGCTGCTGCCATTGTTCTTGCGGCTGCACCTCTTGCGGCTGAACGGGCACGTAGCTTTCTGGCTCAGGGGCAATGGTGGGTTCTGGCGTGTGAACGCCTGGCGCCGTTTGCCAGTCGACTACAGGCTGCTGCATTGCAGGCTCGGGTGTCTGCACCGGCGCAGCAGGCATGACAGCTTCGACAGGTGCGGCATAGGCTTGCGCAGCCGTCGTCGCAACAGCCGCAGCGGCAACAGGTGCCGTAACGGAATGACCGTTTAACAGCGGATCGTATTCATCGAAATCACCCGGCGTCGCCCGATTGCCGGAGAACAGCACGTCATCCGGATCGGCAGCAACACCGCCCGCGCTATAGGAGATCTGCTCGTCATCATCCATGCGTTTGCCGGAGAAGAGTGCAGCGTCCGTTTTACGCGCCACAGGATTGGTGAATTTGTCTGCGATGCGTTTACGACGCGCCAGAGCACCACGCATAATGCGCGTACGGCGAGATTCAGTACGATTAGCGGATGACGTCTCTTCTTCATAGTCGTCATCTTCGTATTCTTCTTCATCCACCCAGGTGTCGTCACGACGGGTGCGATTACTGGCGAAAGTCAGAATATTGAGGATAAAACCGCCAAGTTTCTCGGCGATGCTCACCCACGACCAGCCGGTAAAAAGGGTAAGCCCGGCGGCCCAGATACAGAGCAGCGTAATGGTGCCACCACTGCTGTGAAGCATAGGCTTAAGCGCCGTGCTCAGCAGGCTGCCAATCACGCCACCGGAGGCGAAATACCAGATATCATCGGCGTTAATCGCGGCTAGCCCACAGGACGTGAGAATGAGCGCCAGCGCGCCAATCAAACGCAGCGAAACGGCAAAATAGTCGATGTACTCTTCGTTCTGACGGTGACGCCAGGCAAACCAGCACCCGCCGACGATAATGATCGGAATGGTGTAGGCCATCACGCCAAACACGAAGAACAGCGTGTCCGCCAGCCATGCGCCAGGCACCCCGCCCAAATTATGGATCGGTTCATGCCATGCCGTTTGTGACCAGCTGGGATCGGAAGGATTGAAACTGAGTAAGGCGGCCATCAACCAGACGGCAAAAAGGGCAACAAGAATCAGTAACGCCTCAAGGAGTCGGCGCCCGCTGCTTAACTTCGTTAACGTGACTTCTTTGTCTTCAGTATATTCCTGGCTCAAAAAAGGCTCTCCAGGTACCAGGCATTTCCTGCCTGTTTGCTAAAACGGACAACAGCGCCGGGATACCCGGCACTGTTGCTGTATGGATTAACAGGAGTGTAATCAAATTACGCTGATTTTGCACCTGTTCCGTATTAGCGCGTCTTAATAACCAGACGATTGCTCTGTTTGACCTCTTCCATCACCACATAGGTGCGGGTGTCATTCACGCCAGGCAGTCGCAGCAGGGTTTCACCCAGCAGTTTACGATAGGCTGACATGTCCGGTACACGGGTCTTCAACAGGTAGTCGAAATCACCAGAAACCAGATGACACTCTTGAATTTCTTCAAGTTTTTGCACTGCGGTGTTAAATTGTTCAAACACATCCGGCGCGCCACGATTCAGAGTAATCTCAACAAATACCAGAAGTGAGGCATCCAGATAATGCGGGTTCAACAGAGCCGTATAGCCCTGAATAAAACCCTGTCTTTCCAGTCGGCGCACACGCTCAAGGCATGGCGTCGGAGAAAGTCCCACACGTTTTGAAAGCTCGACGTTGGAAATACGCCCATCCTTTTGCAATTCATTCAGAATGTTACGATCGATACGGTCGAGATCTTTGCCAGGGCGCTTCTTGCTATCTACCATTATTATTGTCTCTCTGTATTCCTTCCCTACTCCTGCCTGGACCCTGTGCACATCACTGTTCAGAGCCTGTACCCGTTGCTTATCACATCGCCTTTTATAATTTGTACGCGATGCAGATTCGGGTTCTACGGTGAGAAGACCGTTGCCAGAAGGCTGTCACCGACATCACGCATGGCATCTGTCCACACCATGCGTAGATTTCACTGACCCGGTAAAAATGGCGTTTCCGTGCATGTCTATGCGACACAACGTTAGCGCGGCTTTTTTTTCTTCCTTCAATGTTTTCGCAAAAGCGCAGGGGATTGTCAAAGCAAAACATCGTTTTTTAGTACAACATGCCAGTTATTCATTGCGACCGGGTATTAATCCTCATTCTGACGCCGTATAAACGACCGTTTTTCACCGATAGTGTGATGTTATTACGCCCAAAAAGGCCGCCTCATCGTCCCCGGCTATTACACAAATCGTTTACAAAATTGCTGTGCTCTTTTTTTAAGGCAACAAATTCCCTACAATCCGAGCAAATGTCTGCCAACAACAATGGGGATCTCATGGGCACGGCTAAACACAGTAAGCTGCTAATCCTTGGTTCTGGACCTGCGGGATACACCGCAGCGGTCTATGCTGCACGCGCTAACCTGCACCCGGTGTTAATCACCGGCATGGAAAAAGGCGGTCAGTTGACCACCACAACTGAAGTGGAAAACTGGCCAGGCGATCCGAACGACCTGACCGGGCCGCTGCTGATGGAACGTATGCACGAGCATGCCATCAAATTCGAAACCGAAATCCTGTTCGATCACATCAACAAGGTTGATCTGCAAAACCGTCCGTTCCGTCTGACGGGCGACAGCGGCGAGTACACCTGCGATGCGCTGATTATCGCAACCGGAGCGTCCGCGCGTTATCTCGGTCTGCCGTCCGAAGAGGCGTTCAAAGGCCGTGGCGTCTCTGCCTGTGCCACCTGTGACGGTTTCTTCTATCGTAACCAGAAAGTGGCGGTGATCGGCGGCGGTAACACCGCGGTTGAAGAAGCGCTTTATCTGGCAAACATTGCCTCTGAAGTGCATCTGATCCACCGTCGTGACACCTTCCGCGCGGAAAAAATCCTCATCAAACGTTTGATGGATAAAGTGGAGAGCGGCAACATCGTGCTGCACACCCACCGCACGCTGGAAGAAGTCACTGGCGATCAGATGGGCGTTGCTGGCCTGCGTCTGCGTGATACGCAAAACAGCGACAACATTGAGTCTCTGGAAGTGGCAGGTCTGTTTGTGGCTATCGGCCACAGCCCGAACACCGCTATCTTCGACGGTCAGCTGGAGCTGGAAAACGGCTACATCAAAGTGCAGTCTGGTATTCACGGCAACGCGACCCAAACCAGCATCCCAGGCGTCTTCGCCGCAGGCGACGTGATGGACCATATTTACCGTCAGGCAATCACCTCCGCAGGCACCGGCTGTATGGCTGCACTGGATGCGGAACGCTACCTGGATGGGCTGGCTGAATTAAGTAAATAATCTTTACAAGTCAGTAACAAACGTAAATAAAGGCGGCCACTGGTCGCCTTTATTTTTTCCCACGTGTAACATGCGGTTGTCTAATTTCTTATAACTCACCTGCAAAGCGCGTAATGGAAAAAACCCGTCAACAAGAGTTAACTCGCTGGCTTAAACAGCAAAGCGTTATTTCCCGCCGCTGGCTGACTATTTCCCGTCTTTTGGGTCTTATCAGCGGTTTGTTGATTGTTGCCCAGGCATGGCTGCTGGCCCGCATTCTTAACCATATGATTATGGAGAACATTCCGCGCGAGGCATTATTGATGCCGTTTGTCGTGCTGGTGCTGGTCTTTGTTCTTCGCGCCTGGGTGGTCTGGCTGCGCGAGCGTGTGGGCTTCCACGCCGGACAAAATATTCGCTACGAAATCCGCCGTAAGGTTCTGGATCGTCTCCAGGAAGCAGGCCCGGCCTGGATTCAGGGCAAACCAGCCGGTAGCTGGGCGACACTGATCCTTGAACAGATCGACGATATGCACGACTACTATGCCCGCTATCTGCCCCAGATGGCGCTGGCAGTCTGTGTTCCGCTGCTGATCGTGCTCGCGATTTTCCCCTCTAACTGGGTGGCGGCGTTGATTCTGCTCGGCACCGCGCCGCTGATCCCGATGTTCATGGCGATGGTCGGCATGGGCGCGGCAGATGCCAACCGCCGTAACTTCCTCGCGCTGGGTCGCCTGAGCGGGCATTTCCTCGACCGCCTGCGCGGAATGGAGACGTTGCGCGTCTTTGGTCGTGGCGAAGCCGAAATCGATAATATCCGTCTCGCCTCACAGGACTTCCGTCAGCGCACCATGGAAGTGCTGCGTCTGGCGTTCCTCTCCTCCGGCGTGCTGGAGTTCTTCACCTCGCTGTCCATTGCGCTGGTCGCGGTTTACTTTGGGTTCTCCTACCTTGGCGCGCTGGATTTTGGCCACTACGGCACTGCGGTAACGCTGTCAGCCGGTTTCCTCGCCCTGATCCTGGCGCCTGAGTTCTTCCAGCCGCTGCGCGATCTGGGAACGTTTTATCACGCCAAAGCGCAGGCCGTGGGCGCAGCTGACAGCCTGAAAACCTTCCTTGAAACGCCGCTGGCACACCCGGAGCGTGGAGATATCACGCTCAACAGCAAAGAGCCGATCACCGTTCACGCCGAAGATTTTTCTATCCTGTCGCCGGAAGGCAAAGTATTGGCCGGGCCGCTCAACTTTACACTCTCGGCGGGCCAGCGCGTGGTGCTGGTTGGCATCAGCGGCTCGGGGAAAAGCTCGTTGCTGAATACGTTATCCGGCTTTATGGCGTATACCGGCTCGCTGCAGATCAACGGAACGGAACTGCGCTCGCTTGAGCCTGATGCCTGGCGTAGGCAACTGAGCTGGGTGGGACAAAACCCACAGCTGCCAGCCGCGACGCTTCGCGCAAACGTCCTGCTGGCCCGCCCCGACGCCCGGGAAGATGAGCTGCAATCGGTGCTCGACCGCGCCTGGGTCAGCGAGTTTCTGCCGCTGCTGCCAAACGGCGTGGATACTGTTGTCGGCGATCAGGCTGCAGGACTCTCCGTCGGCCAGGCCCAGCGTATCGCCGTAGCGCGCGCATTGCTGAATCCAAGCCAGTTAATGCTGCTCGACGAACCTGCCGCAAGCCTTGACGCCCACAGTGAACAGCGCGTCATGCAGGCGCTGAATGATGCCTCTCGCCAGCAAACGACGCTGATGGTCACGCACCAGCTCGAAGGTATTGCCGACTGGGATCAGATTTGGGTAATGGAAAACGGGCGTATTGTCGAACAAGGTGATTACGCCACGCTCGCCGCCGCGCAGGGGCCATTTGCCTCTCTGCTGGCTAATCGTCAGGAGGATATTTAATGCGCGCCCTGCTGCCGTACCTCGCATTGTATAAACGCCATAAATGGATGCTGACGCTGGGCATTGTGCTGGCTATCGTCACCCTGCTGGCCAGTATCGGATTATTAACACTCTCTGGCTGGTTCCTGTCGGCTTCTGCCGTCGCGGGCGTTGCCGGACTCTACAGTTTTAACTACATGCTGCCCGCTGCGGGCGTGCGCGGGACTGCGATTGCCCGTACCGCCGGGCGCTATTTTGAGCGTTTGGTCAGCCATGATGCCACCTTCCGCGTTCTGCAACACCTGCGTATTTTCACCTTCAGCAAGCTTCTGCCCCTCTCCCCTGCCGGGCTGGCGCGTTTTCGTCAGGGCGAACTGCTGAACCGCGTGGTGGCCGATGTCGATACGCTGGATCATCTCTATCTGCGCGTGATCTCCCCGCTGGTTGGCGCGTTTGTGGTGATCGTGACCGTCACGCTGGGCCTTTGTGTGCTCGACGTGCCTATCGCCCTCACCCTGGGCGGTATTATGCTGCTCACGCTGCTCCTGCTGCCGCCGCTGTTTTATCGTGCGGGGAAATCCACGGGTGAAAATCTGACCCGTCTGCGCGGCGACTACCGCCAGCAGCTCACATCCTGGCTGCAAGGCCAGGCAGAACTGACGATTTTCGGCGCCAGCCGCCGCTACCGCGCTCAGATGGAAAGTACGGAGCTGAGCTGGCACGAAGCCCAGCGCCGACAGTCCGAGCTAACGGCGCTGTCCCAGGCGGTGATGATGCTGATCGGCGGTGTTGCGGTGATTGCGATGCTGTGGATGGCATCAGGCGGCGTGGGCGGAAATACGCAGCCCGGCGCGCTGATCGCCCTGTTTGTCTTCTGTGCGCTGGCAGCCTTTGAAGCACTCGCGCCGGTAACCGGCGCGTTCCAGCACCTCGGCCAGGTGATTGCCTCGGCGGTGCGCATTACCCAGATTACCAAACAGAAACCGGAAGTGGCGTTCACCGCACAGCACGATGCGGCTCCTCAGTCCGTGGCGCTGCAGCTGAAAGACGTGACGTTTGCCTACGACGGGCAGGCGCAAAACGCGCTCGATGGCATCAGCCTGACAGTTCCGGCCGGCAAGCACGTTGCCGTGCTCGGCAGAACCGGCTGCGGTAAATCGACACTGCTGCAATTACTGACCCGCGCCTGGGACCCGAGTCGGGGCGAAATTCGCTTTAACGACACACCGCTTACGGAATTTAGCGAGCCCGCCCTGCGTAAGGCTGTCAGCGTAGTTCCGCAGCGCGTGCATCTGTTTAGCGCCACGCTGCGCGATAACCTGCTGCTGGCGTCGCCGCAAGCCTCTGACAGCGACTTAAGCGCCGTGCTGGAACAGGTCGGCCTGCAGAAACTGCTCGAGGATGACGGCTTAAACAGCTGGCTCGGAGAGGGAGGTCGTCAGCTTTCGGGTGGAGAGTTACGTCGTCTGGCGGTAGCACGTGCTCTGTTGCATGACGCGCCGCTGATGCTCCTGGATGAACCGACGGAAGGTCTGGACGCCACAACAGAAAGCCAAATCCTTGATTTACTGGCGCAAGTCATGAAAAACAAAACCGTGCTGATGGTGACACACCGTCTGCGCGGACTGGCGAATTTTGACCAAATAATTGTAATGGACAACGGGCAAATTATTGAGCAAGGTAGTCACGCAGAGCTGTTGGCGAAACAGGGTCGCTATTACCAGTTTAAACAACGTCTGTAGACTATATTTGAACCGATCCTAACTCGCGTATTGGAGTTTCGCAGTCATGCGCCTGGTCCAGCTTTCTCGTCATAATATTGCGTTCCCTTCGCCAGAGGGAGCGCTACGTGAACCCAATGGGCTACTGGCGCTTGGCGGTGATTTAAGCCCGGCACGTCTGCTGATGGCCTACCAGCGCGGCATTTTTCCCTGGTTCTCACCCGGCGATCCGATTCTTTGGTGGTCGCCCGACCCCCGCGCAGTGCTGCTGCCCGCGCAGTTTCACCTGAGTCGCAGCATGAAACGCTTCCATGCGAAATCCCCGTATCGGGTGACGCTCAATCACGCGTTCGGGCAGGTGATCGAAGGGTGTGCCCGCGATCGTCATGAAGGCACCTGGATCACGCACGACATTATCGACGCTTATCATCGCTTACATGAACTGGGCCACGCCCACTCCATCGAAGTGTGGGAAAACGAGGCGCTAGTTGGCGGCATGTACGGCGTGGCGCAGGGCACCTTGTTTTGCGGTGAGTCGATGTTCAGCCGCGCCATTAACGCTTCCAAAACGGCCCTGCTGGTCTTTTGCCAGGAGTTCTCTCTGCGCGGTGGTCAACTGGTCGATTGTCAGGTGTTGAACGAGCACACCGCCTCGCTAGGCGCCGTTGAAATATCACGTCGACATTATCTGGAACAGCTGGATGCCATGCGTTTGCAGAAGCTGCCACAGAAGTTTTGGGTTCCCAGAACGCTCTTTATCTCTCAGGCATAAATGTTTTCCGCCCATTTCCGATGAGGAGTGTTATAATTGGTGCCGCAGAGTAGGTTCAGCCTGTTGCCCCGCCGCCGTTTGGGAATCCTTCGCACCAGATAACGTCCTTGCGTTTATCCTGTCGCCTCCCCTTTACGAATGCGCTTCTCGTACGGTTATACCGTGACGACTGGGCAATACGCCGAAACTGTTTTGTTGCGTTTTAAACGCGCAATTCTTTACTTAATTGATGAATTTCGGCATTATCTTGCCGGTTCAAAACTTGGTAGTGATACCCCAGAGGATTAGATGGCCAAAGAAGACAATATTGAAATGCAGGGTACCGTACTTGATACGTTACCTAACACCATGTTCCGCGTAGAACTGGAAAACGGTCACGTGGTAACCGCGCACATCTCCGGTAAAATGCGCAAGAACTACATCCGTATCCTGACGGGCGACAAAGTGACTGTTGAGCTGACCCCGTACGACCTGAGCAAAGGCCGCATTGTCTTCCGTAGTCGCTAATTGTTTTCGCCAGTAAAGGCGTAGAGATATTTAAAAAGGTCGGGGAATCCCCGGCCTTTTTTATTTCCGCTATAAACCGGGCCAGGCCGAAAATCTATTACCGTCAGAGACCTCGCCAACGCCTGCGTTATATCCGAACCGGTCACATGCAACAGCCTGACGCGTCCAACATGCATCCCCCCGTAAATGACAGACATAAAAAAACCGGGCTTTCACCCGGCTTTTATTTACGCGATATAACTCAGTGTGCCGCTTCTGGCTTATGCTTCTGCGCACTCTGGAAGTCGTACGTCAACTCCCCTTTCGCCTGATCCAGCGCCACGGTCACCTGTCCGCCATCCACCAGTGAACCAAACAGCAGTTCGTTGGCCAGCGGTTTTTTCAGGTTGTCCTGAATGGCTCGCGCCATCGGACGTGCGCCCATCGCACGGTCGTAGCCTTTCTCGGCCAGCCAGTTGCGGGCCTCCTGACTCACTTCCAGCGATACGCCTTTCTGATCCAGCTGGACCTGCAGCTCGACGATGAACTTGTCCACCACCTGATGGATCACCTCGGTAGACAGGTGATCGAACCAGATAATGTTGTCCAGACGGTTACGGAACTCTGGCGTAAAGATCTTCTTGATCTCTTCCATCGCATCGGTGCTGTTATCCTGGTGGATCAGGCCGATAGATTTGCGTTCCGTTTCACGCACACCGGCGTTGGTGGTCATCACCAGCACCACGTTGCGGAAGTCCGCTTTGCGCCCGTTGTTGTCGGTCAGCGTCCCGTTGTCCATCACCTGAAGCAGGATGTTGAACACGTCCGGGTGCGCTTTCTCGATCTCATCGAGCAGCAGAACCGCGTGCGGATGCTTGATCACCGCATCGGTGAGCAGGCCGCCCTGGTCAAAGCCCACGTATCCTGGAGGCGCACCAATCAAACGGCTGACGGTGTGGCGTTCCATGTACTCGGACATATCAAAGCGCAGCAGCTCAATGCCCAACGCTTTAGACAGCTGCACCGTTACCTCGGTTTTCCCGACACCGGTTGGACCGGCAAACAGGAAAGAGCCGACCGGTTTATGGTCGTGTCCCAGCCCGGCACGGGCCATCTTGATGGCTTCGGTTAAGGCCTCAATGGCTTTATCCTGGCCAAACACCAGCATTTTCAGGCGGTCGCCGAGGTTTCTCAAGGTATCGCGGTCGCTCTGAGAGACACTCTTCTCAGGGATACGCGCGATGCGAGCTACCACGGATTCAATGTCCGCCACATTGACGGTTTTCTTGCGTTTGCTGGCCGGCATCAGACGCGCACGCGCGCCCGCTTCGTCGATCACGTCAATCGCTTTATCCGGCAGATGACGGTCGTTGATGTATTTCACCGCCAGCTCTACCGCCGCACGCACCGCTTTGGCGGTGTAACGCACGTCGTGGTGCGCTTCGTACTTCGGTTTCAGGCCGTTAATAATCTGCACCGTTTCCTCAACGGACGGCTCAGTAATATCAATTTTCTGGAAGCGGCGCGCCAGCGCACGGTCCTTCTCGAAGATATTGCTGAATTCCTGATAGGTGGTCGACCCCATTACGCGGATCTTGCCGCTGGAGAGCAGCGGTTTGATCAGGTTAGCCGCATCCACCTGGCCGCCAGACGCCGCACCTGCGCCGATGATGGTGTGAATTTCATCGATAAACAGAATGCTGCTGGTGTCTTGCTCCAGCTGTTTCAGCAAGGCTTTGAAGCGTTTTTCGAAATCACCGCGATATTTGGTGCCCGCCAGCAGGGAACCGATATCCAGCGAGTAGATGGTGCAATCGGCCATCACTTCTGGAACATCGCCCTGCACAATACGCCAGGCCAGCCCTTCAGCAATCGCGGTTTTACCCACGCCCGATTCCCCCACCAGCAGCGGGTTGTTCTTACGACGACGGCACAGGACCTGAATCGCGCGTTCCAGCTCTTTATCGCGGCCAATCAGCGGGTCGATCCCACCGACGCGAGCAAGCTGGTTAAGATTGGTGGTGAAGTTTTCCATACGATCCTCCCCGCCTGCTTGCTCTTCATTATTATTGACCTGATTGCTGGAATCCGACGCCTGATTAGGCTCGTCTTTTCGCGTTCCGTGAGAGATAAAGTTCACCACGTCGAGTCGGCTGACTTCGTGTTTACGCAGCAGGTACGCAGCTTGCGACTCCTGCTCGCTAAAGATGGCAACCAGCACATTTGCGCCAGTCACTTCGCTACGGCCAGAGGACTGGACGTGGAACACCGCACGCTGCAGCACGCGCTGGAAGCTGAGCGTCGGCTGAGTGTCGCGCTCCTCTTCGCTGACGGGCAGCACCGGTGTCGTTTGTTCGATGAAGGCTTCGAGTTCCTGACGTAACGCCACCAGGTCCACGGAGCAGGCTTCCAGCGCTTCGCGGGCGGATGGGTTGCTGAGCAGTGCAAGCAGCAGGTGCTCAACGGTCATAAACTCATGACGGTGCTCACGCGCTCTGGCGAAAGCCATGTTTAAACTGAGTTCCAGTTCTTGATTGAGCATAGGCACCTCCCCCAATTTTATGCCTTTTCAGGCTTTTTCCAGCGTACACAGCAACGGATGCTCGTTCTCCCTTGCATACTCGTTCACCATCGCCACTTTGGTTTCGGCTACTTCGGCAGTAAAAATGCCGCAGATGGCTTTGCCGCGATAGTGAACGGTGAGCATCAATTGCGTTGCACGTTCAACATCATAAGAAAAGAACTTTTGTAGCACGTCAATAACAAATTCCATCGGCGTGTAATCATCGTTCATTAACATAACTTTATACATAGATGGCGGTTTTAGCGCGTCGCGCACTTTGTCTTCCGCCAGCTGGTCAAAATCCAGCCAGTCGTTCGTCTTACCCATTGTCAGTCGTCATCATCGGTTACGGTTTCCGGCAGAACATTTTTCGCTGACAGGCATTGATACATATTCTGAATCTACCTCAGATATCAGATAACAAACATCTATTACTGCCATCCGCGATGTCTGTCACATTCCCGTCAATAGCGTTAACTGCTTCAAATTTTGGTTGATTATTGTCCCAACTCCAGCGCCTGACACTTGACGATAAGGCTGGTTTATCTAAATTGTACAAGCGTGAGTTGGCGAGGTTTTGAACAGCCCCCACTCCACCACCGGTTCATTCCATCTTACTTAATAAGATATACGAAGGATGTCGAAGCATGGAAATGGGTACTGTTAAGTGGTTCAACAACGCCAAAGGGTTCGGGTTCATCTGCCCTGAAGGCGGCGGCGAAGATATCTTCGCTCACTATTCCACCATTCAGATGGATGGATACAGAACACTAAAAGCCGGACAGTCGGTTCGGTTTGATGTTCACCAGGGGCCAAAAGGCAATCATGCCAGTGTCATTGTGCCCATTGAAGCAGAAGCTGTCGCTTAGCCCTCTGATTCATTGTGTACATCCTGTCGGCAAAATGCCAGCCCGATCGGCTGGCATTTTTATTTCCAGCACCGGTCGCGCGACGGCGCGTAACCCGGTAAAACTCACTCGCGAGCCAACGCATCCACCGGATCGAGCCGCGCCGCATTGCGCGCCGGTAACCAGCCAAACAGCACGCCCGTCGCCGTCGAACATAAAAACGCCGTCAGCAGCGCAAAGGGTGAGAAACCGATCTCCCAGCCCGGTAAAAACAGCTGCAACGTAAAGGCGATCAGCATCGAAAGCGTGATACCAAAGGCACCGCCCACCAGACAAACCAGCACCGCTTCAATCAAAAACTGTTGCAGCACATCGCTTGCCCGCGCGCCAACCGCCATGCGAATGCCAATCTCGCGCGTGCGCTCCGTCACCGAAACCAGCATGATATTCATCACCCCGATCCCACCGACGACCAGCGAAATTACCGCCACCAGCGTCAGGAACATCTGAAGAGTACGTGTGGTCTTTTCCGCCGTTTTCAAGACGCCGTCCATATTCCAGGTGAAGAAATCTTTCTTCCCGTGGCGCAGGGTGAGCAGTCGTTCGATCTGCTGTTCGGCCTGAGTGCTGTCGTAACCCTCTTTCACCCGCACGGTGATGGAGTTAAGCCACGACTGCCCCATGATACGCCCGGAAATGGTGGTGTACGGCAGCCAGACGCGCAGGATCTTACTGCTGCCAAACATCGACTGCTTCTCTTCCGCCACGCCAATCACCGTCGCGGGCATGTTACCGACCAGAATCACTTCACCGACGACGTTGGTTTTATTCGGGAACAGCTGACGACGCGAGTTGTCGTCCAGCACCACCACCTGCGCGCGGCCCGCAAGCTGCTCGGCGTTAAAGGTTGCGCCCTGGCTGAAGGTCATCCCGTAGACGTTAAAATAGTCACCGCTCACACCGTTGGCGCTGGCCGCTACGTCAATATTGCCATAGCGCAGACGCAGGTTTTGCGATACCGCTGGGGTGGCCGAGTTCACCCACGGCTGTTTTTGCAGCGCCACCAGATCGTCATACTTCAGCGCCTGCTGGTTTTGCGGTTCATCGTCACCAAAATCTTTACCCGGATAGACATCGATGGTGTTGGTCCCGATGGCGCGGATATCCGCCAGCACCAGCTGTTTCGCCGCATCGCCCACCACCACAATCGATACCACCGATGCAATGCCGATGATAATGCCGAGCATGGTCAGCAATGTGCGCATTTTGTTCGCCACCATCGCCAGCCAGGCCATGGTTAACGCCTCGCGGAATCCGCTGACAAACTGCCCCCAGCCCGTCGGCGGCGGCAGGATCGTTTTCTGCACACCGACGTGATTTTTCTTCGCTGGCGGGTTGCTTATCAGCTCACCGTCGTGAATTTCAATGATTCTCTCCGCCTGCGCCGCCACCTGCGGATCGTGGGTGACGATAATCACCGTATGCCCCTGCTCGCGCAGTTGGTGCAGGATCGCCATCACCTCTTCCCCGGAATGGCTGTCCAGCGCGCCCGTCGGTTCATCGGCCAGAATCACCTGCCCGCCGTTCATCAGCGCGCGGGCAATACTCACGCGCTGCTGCTGGCCGCCAGAGAGCTGCGACGGCTGATAATCGACACGCTCGGCCAGACCCAGACGCGTCAGCAGCGCATGGGCGCGCTCAAGGCGCTTCTTACGTTCCACACCGGCATACACCGCCGGGACTTCCACGTTTTGCGCCGCCGTCAGATGCGAAAGCAGATGGTATCGCTGGAAGATAAAACCGAAGTGTTCACGGCGCAGTTTGGCCAGCGCATCGCTGTCGAGGGTGGAAATATCCGTCCCCGCCACGCGATAGGTGCCGCTGGTTGGTTTATCCAGGCAGCCGAGAATGTTCATCAGGGTGGATTTTCCTGAGCCGGACGCCCCGACGATCGCCACCATCTCCCCGGCTTCGACGCGCAGAGTGATGCCCTTCAGCACCTCCACCGCCCCCTCCCCGGAAGGATAGCTGCGGCGGATATCGTTCAGTTCAAGCAGTGCCGTCATTTCGCGGCCCCGGACTGGCTTTCACCCGTCACCACTTCGTCGCCCTCTTCGAGTCCTTTGACGATCACGACGTCCGTATCATTACGCTCGCCAATCTCCACCTCGCGCTCGCGGGTTTCGCCGTTACGCAGCACTTTCACTTTGTAGCGGTTGTTGCCTGCCGGTTCGCCCAGCGCCGCCAGCGGGACGGTCAGCACATCTTTCACGCCCGTCAGCTGAATATGCACCTGCGCGGTCATATCCAGACGCAGCACGCCTTTTGGGTTTGGCACTTCAAAGCGGGCATAGTAGAAAATCGCGTCATTAACCTTCTCCGGCGTCGGCAGAATATCCTTCAGCACGCCCTCATAGCGGGTATTCGGATCGCCTAGCACCGTGAACCAGGCTTTCTGGCCGGGCTTGAGGTGGATAACGTCAGCCTCGGAAACCTGCGCTTTTACCAGCATGGTGCCCATATCCGCCAGCGTCAGGATGTTTGGCGCCTGCTGAGCGGCGATAACCGTCTGGCCCTGCAGGGTGGTGATTTGCGTCACTTCCCCGGCCATCGGTGCCACGATACGGGTGTAATCGAGGTTAGTTTTGGCCGTATCCAGGGAGGCCTGGTTGCGTTTGATTTGCGCGTCAATGGTGCCAATCTGCGCCTGTTTTACCGCCAGTTCCGTCGTCGCGGTATCCAGATCCTGACGGGAAACGGCCTGCGTTTTTGCCAGCGCCTGCTGACGTCCAAGCGTCACCTGCGCCAGCTTGCGCTCGGCTTCGGCCTGGCTGCGCTGGGCGCGTAATTCCATAAGCGTGGCTTCTACTTCGCGGATCTGGTTTTCTGCCTGCTCAGGATCGATCACCCCCAGCAGCTGACCTTTTTTCACTTTGTCGCCAATCTCAACCGACAGCGTTTTAAGCTGACCGCTGACCTGCGCACCGACGTCGACTTTTCGCAGAGCGTCCAGCTTACCGGTTGCCAGCACGCTTTGTTGCAGCTCGCCCGGCCGCACAATCAGCGTCTGGTACTGCGGCACAGGTGCGTTGAGGACCTGCCACAGCCAGTATCCGCCCACCAGCACGACGACGGCCAACAGTAAAAACAGCTTCCTGCGTTTTCCCTTGAGATTCATAAATATTCCAAATAAATGTTCTGGCAATTATAAATGTCGATTCTATCTAAACTGTTCCTCAACGAAACCCCCGTTTTTTTATCTCTCACCTCATTTGTTGACGAGATGTTGATTAAATGGCTGCTGAAATAGAGATCTCATCCAGAAGCCAGGAATAATCATGTCTTCCATCGCCGATCTACCTTCTTCACAGCCGTCGCAGCCAAAATCAGGCTGGCAGCTTTTCCAGAGCCTTGCATCAGGCGAATTAACACCGGGGCTTGCGTGGCAGAACCCCTCCTATCGGCGTAAATTCATGCTGCGTTCGCTGGCGGCACCGTTCAGCACTGCGCGCCTGCTGGCAAGCCTGGCAAAACAACCGCGATTAATGCAAATGTTGAAAGTGCAGCCTGGGCTGCCGTGCCGTCTGCACCGCCCATGGCTTTCAGTAGACATGAGCCGTCAGCGCGCGCTCGAGGCGCTGAACTGGCACTACCAGACCATGAGCAAAACCCTTCCGGCATCGCTGATGAACGGGTATTTATCCAAACAAGGTGTCACCCTGTTAACGCTGACCGGCAAAGACGAACGCCAGTTTACGATCCGCCTGTGTGCCGATGCGTTCCTCGATAAAGAGGGCGAAGCGACGCTGGCCTTCTGCGATCACCAGAATACGGTGTTGGCCGAGATGACCTTCACCCTGTGTCAGCTCGACGGGAAAACCACCCTGTTTATCGGCGGCCTGCAAGGAGCAAAAGCTTTTGTGCCTCACGAGCTGATCCAGGGTGCAACCAAAGCCTGTCATGGCCTGTTCCCGAAACGTCTGCTGGTGGAAGCCGCCATGACGCTGGGCACCGCGTTCCCGGTGGAGCAGATTTTGGCCGTCAGCAACGCCACGCATATCTATCGCAGCTGGCGCTATCGTAAGAAAAAAGAGGGCAAACTGCTGGCGGATTACGACAGTTTCTGGCGCTCAATGAGTGGCGAACCGCTGGCGAGCGGTCACTTCCAGCTACCGCTCGAGATGGCGCGCAAACCGATGGAAGAGATCGCGAGCAAAAAACGCTCCGAGTACCGTCGCCGTTATGAACTGCTGGATAGCCTGATCGAGCAGATCAATCAGGCAGCCCGCCGCTAGTCAGCTTTCCCGCGTGCCAGCCACAGCACGCGGGAGAACATTTTACGCAGTAATGTCGGCACCGCCTCGACCCCTCTCCGTCCTGCTTCCGCCGACACTTCAATAGCCAGATCCGGCTTCGATGAGCGATGAATCGCTTTGGCGATCACCCGTCGCATATTCATCGGCACGCCCGGCGGGATCATGGCCACGCGGTGAAACACATCGTCGAACCCCTGACGATACATAAAGTGTTCCATATCCATCGCCGGTAATTCCGTGAGGTGCTCCCGCTCCTCTTCCCGGTTGTTGTTCAGCAAACCGCGTACGGTACTGGCATATTTTTTCCCGGCCTCATCGCCATCCACCAGCACATGCCATTCGATCCCCATCCGGCGGGCAAATTTGATCAGCGGTTTTAATCCCGACTGGGCAAACTCAATGACTTTGATCCCTTCGGCGTCGAAATGGTGTCCACACTGACGCGCCAGTTCGTTGATCACCCAGGTCTCCGTTTCCCCCTCAACCAACAGCCAGCAGCGGGCAAACAGCGACGACGCACGGTTAAAGCGGATATGAAATGCGATACGGCGGCCATCTTCCGGATTTAATCCCCCTGGTCCCAAGCGAAACGCGGTGACGCGCGAGGATTCACGCACCAGACGGCAGACATGCTCCACCGGCGTCAGAGAGAGCAATTCCCCGGAGTTAGTGGTCGTGATGCGCTGAAGGGGCAGCAGATTCAGGAGATGCCAGGCCACCGACAGCATGATCGGATGCAGCCGCGTTTCAGGATCTTCCACCAGCAATAAAGGACGCGCGTCGCGGTCCAGCCGCACCGACCCTTTCGCCTGCAGCAGCGTGGAAAACAGCCCCAGCAGGATCACCCGATGCGCGCGCCCACCGGGTTTGTCGATCATACGGTTGATGATATCCAGATAGCGCCAGCTGCGCTGCTCATCGTGAGAGCGCCTGCGCATCAGCCGGTGGCGGGTTTGTGTCGTTCCCTGTTCGGAAAAGTAGTGTTCCAGCAACTGCACCATCGCCGACAGCCCCTGGCGAATCTGCCCGTCCGTGAGATTTTGCGGACGCGCCACCAGCTCGCGCGCCAGAAAATCCAGCTCGCGGGCGGTGACTTCAACGTCGGGCAAATTAGGCACCGAGCCGTTGCGGATCCGGCGCATAAAGCGCGCATCCCGCAGGCGCAGCACCGGCATCAGGCGCACAAGATGGGCGGCCTGAGCGTCAATATCCTCCAGCGGAATAGGCTGCCCGCGGGCATCCATAAACCCGCGCAGGGTCATCACACTCTCATCTTCCGCCAGCTCGCCTTCCAGGCGATAAAAGATACGCTGATAGCCATCATCGGAGGGCGTCCAGCAGGGAGAAAGTGGCCGATAGCGGCGAACGCGATGACGACCGGGCTCCAGCTCGCGAAAGGTCAAAACGATATGCAGATGGTGCTCGCGCCCCTGAATATCCCCCGGCGGAAACCAAAAGTCCTCCCGAACGAAGCTGTAAAGGTCTGCCTCCGGCGAAAGCAGCAGGGTCAGCGCATCCAGAAGGCTGGATTTACCCCAGGCGTTTTCACCGATCAGCACGTTGTTCTGTTCCAGCATTAACGATAAACGGTTAATGCCGCGAAACCCGACGATCTCCACACGTTCGAGAAACATAATGCCCCCTGAAATGCTCACTTTTTCCTTCAAGTTATCAGCAGTATAGCGGCAGGCGGTGTGACAGGACACATTAAGATCGACGGATTATTTCAGGACGGAGCCTAAAATTCAGAATTTACACCACGACTTTCGTTTGAAACATATTTTCCGGCATAAGATACTTCGCATTCCGAATTGGACTATGCTTTAAATCCATCCAGTCCGAACAAGGATTAACATCACATTGCCATAAATCAAATTAAACAGATTTATTTAACTGGCGAAGGGGTGTTGTTGGTTTTTAAAATAATGGCTCTTTGAGTCGTCATCCCTTTTAGGCGATTTAGTAGCCCGCGCGCAGGACCGCGTGCGGAAATTAACGAGGTGGTTATGTTTAGAAAATTAGCGGCAGAATGCTTTGGTACATTCTGGCTGGTGTTTGGTGGTTGCGGTAGCGCCGTTCTGGCTGCGGCATTCCCGGAATTAGGTATTGGTTTTGCAGGCGTGGCATTAGCCTTTGGCTTAACCGTATTAACGATGGCATTTGCTGTCGGCCATATTTCCGGCGGGCATTTTAACCCGGCCGTGACATTAGGCCTGTGGGCTGGCGGTCGTTTTCCGGCGAAAGACGTGATTGGCTATATTGTGGCTCAGGTGGTTGGCGGCATTATTGCGGCAGCGGTCCTGTACGTTGTGGCCAGCGGTAAAGCGGGCTTCGACGCGGCGGCAAGCGGTTTTGCCTCTAACGGCTATGGCGAACACTCACCGGGCGGCTTCTCTATGCTGTCTGCGATTGTTATTGAAATCGTCCTGACCGCGGGCTTCCTGCTGGTGATCCACGGTGCCACTGACAAACACGCACCCGCCGGTTTTGCCCCTATTGCTATCGGCCTCGCGCTGACCCTGATTCACCTGATCAGCATTCCGGTAACGAACACCTCCGTGAACCCTGCGCGCAGCACCGCAGTGGCGATCTTCCAGGGTGGCTGGGCGCTGCAGCAGCTGTGGCTGTTCTGGGTAATGCCGATTGTCGGCGGTATCCTCGGCGGGCTGCTGTATCGTACGCTGCTGGAAAAACGCGACTGAGTGTACGGCTGTGATGCCGGGTGGCACGTCGCGACCCCGGCTAACAGGTGCAGTCATCCAGGCCGGGTAAGGCGTCGCCGCCGCCCGGCCTTTATTTTGTACTTTGACTGGCAGACCGGAATTGGGTAGTGTCACTGGCGCTATTCAGACACACAAAAGGACCCGGCTGTTCATGTTTTCAGGACTCTTAATCATTCTGCTGCCGCTGGTAGTGGGCTATCTTATTCCCCTCCATCATGAGTCGGCATTAAAACTCATTAATCGCTTCCTCAGCTGGATTGTCTACGTCATCCTGTTTTTTATGGGAATAAGCCTCGCGTTCCTGGACAACTTGGCCGCTAATTTACTTTCTATTCTCCATTATTCTGTTGTTACTATTGTGGTGATTCTGCTGTGTAATATTGCGGCGCTATTTTGGCTTGAGCGCGCATTGCCATGGAAAAACCATCATCAACAGGAAAAATTACCCTCGCGAATTGCCATGGCGCTGGAGTCATTAAAACTGTGCGGCGTGGTAGTGCTCGGCTTTTTGCTTGGCCTGACCGGTTTAGCGTTTTTACAACACGCCACCGAAGCCAGCGAATATACCCTGATCTTCCTGTTATTCCTGATCGGTATTCAATTACGCAATAACGGCATGACGCTGAAACAGATTGTGCTCAATCGACGCGGAATGATTATCGCGGTGGTCGTGGTGGGCAGTTCGCTGATTGGCGGCGTGATTAACGCATTTATTCTCGACCTGCCGCTGAAAACCGGGCTGGCGATGGCCTCCGGTTTTGGCTGGTATTCGCTGTCAGGGATTTTAATGACCGAATCCTTTGGCCCGGTGATTGGCAGCGCGTCGTTCTTTAACGATCTGGGCCGCGAGCTGATCGCCATTATGCTCATTCCGGGGCTGGTGCGTAAAAGCCGCTCCACAGCGGTTGGCCTGTGCGGTGCGACGTCGATGGACTTTACCCTGCCCGTTCTGCAGCGTTCCGGCGGGCTGGAACTGGTTCCTGCCGCCATCGTCCATGGCTTTATTTTGAGCCTGCTGGTGCCGATTCTGATGGCGCTGTTCACCGCATAATACCTCTCTGGCGGTAGGCTTCTGCCGCCAAAATTGCGTTAAATCAATCTCCCTTTACTTTGTAGAAGAAAGACCTTTTCTCTGTCCGGTCACAGGCATAACCTTAAACATGTATCTAAAATATAACTTTAACAGGTGTGATTATGTTTTGTGTGCAATGTGAACAAACCATCCGTACCCCAGCTGGCAACGGCTGCTCCTACGCGCAGGGCATGTGCGGTAAAACCGCAGAAACGTCTGACCTGCAGGATCTGCTGATTGCAGCCCTGCAAGGCCTCTCCGCCTGGGCGGTAAAAGCGCGTGAATATGGCATTATCGACCACGACATCGACAACTTCGCGCCGCGCGCATTCTTCTCCACGCTGACTAACGTCAACTTCGACTCTCCTCGCATCGTGGGCTACGCGCGCGAAGCCATTGCCCTGCGTGAAGCGTTGAAAACACAAAGCCTGAGCGTGGACGCGAACGCCGCCGTCGATAACCCTATGGCTGGGCTGCAACTGGTGAGCGACGATCTGGGCGAACTGCAGCGTCAGGCGGCGGAATTCACCCCGAACAAAGACAAAGCGGCGATTGGCGAGAACATTCTCGGCCTGCGTCTGCTGTGCCTGTACGGCCTGAAAGGTGCGGCGGCCTATATGGAACACGCCCACGTTCTGGGTCAGTACGACAACGACATTTATGCCCAGTACCACAAAATCATGGCGTGGCTCGGCACCTGGCCTTCCGACATGAACGCCCTGCTGGAGTGTTCAATGGAAATCGGCCAGATGAACTTCAAAGTGATGAGCATTCTGGATGCGGGTGAAACCAGCACCTACGGCCATCCGACGCCGACTCAGGTCAACGTCAAAGCCACTGCCGGGAAATGCATTCTGATCTCCGGCCACGACCTGAAAGATCTCTACAACCTGCTGCAACAGACCGAAGGCACGGGTGTGAATGTCTACACCCACGGCGAAATGCTGCCTGCCCACGGCTACCCGGAACTGCGTAAATTTAAGCACCTTGTCGGCAACTACGGCAGCGGCTGGCAGAACCAGCAGGTGGAGTTCGCCCGCTTCCCTGGCCCTGTCGTCATGACCTCCAACTGCATCATCGATCCGACCGTTGGTGCTTATGATGACCGTATCTGGACGCGCAGCATCGTCGGCTGGCCGGGCGTAAGCCACCTCGAAGGCGATGATTTCACCCCCGTCATCACCCAGGCGCAGCAGATGGCAGGCTTCCCGTTCAGCGAAATTGAACACCTGATCACCGTCGGCTTCGGCCGCGAAACCCTGCTGGGGGCGGCGGATTCCCTGATCGACCTGGTGAGCAGCGAAAAACTGCGTCACATCTTCCTGGTCGGCGGCTGTGACGGCGCGCGCGGCGAACGTAACTACTTCACCGATTTCGCCACCAGCGTGCCGCAGGACTGCCTGATCCTGACCCTGGCGTGCGGGAAATACCGCTTCAACAAACTGGACTTCGGCGATATCGAAGGCCTGCCGCGTCTGATTGATGCCGGTCAGTGTAACGATGCCTATTCGGCGATCATTCTGGCGGTGACGCTGGCCGAGAAACTGGGCTGCGGCGTGAACGATCTGCCGCTGTCACTGGTGCTCTCCTGGTTCGAACAAAAAGCGATCGTGATCCTGCTGACGCTGCTGTCGCTGGGCGTCACCAATATCGTGACCGGCCCGACGGCACCGGGCTTCCTGACCCCGGATCTGCTGGCGGTGCTGAACGAAAAATTTGGTCTGCGTTCCGTGACCACCGTAGAAGAAGACATGCAGCAACTGCTGAGCGCGTAAGGAGTTTTTCATGACGATGCCAACCTCACAATGCCCGTGGCGGATGCAGGTTCATCACATCCATCAGGAGACGCCGGATGTGTGGACGCTGTCGCTGTTGTGCCATGATTTTTACCCCTATCGCGCCGGACAGTATGCGCTGGTGAGTGTACGCAATTCTGCGGACACACTGCGCGCCTACACCCTGTCCTCGACGCCGGGCGTCAGTGAGTACATCACGCTCACCGTGCGTCGGATCGATGACGGTGCAGGTTCACAGTGGCTGACGAACGAAGTGAAGCGCGGGGATTATCTCTGGCTCTCCGACGCCCTGGGGGATTTCGTCTGCGACGATAAAGCTGACGATAAATTCCTGATGCTGGCGGCGGGCTGCGGCGTGACGCCGGTGATGTCGATGCGTCGCTGGCTGGCGAAGAACCGCCCGCAGGCTGACGTACAGGTGATTTTCAGCGTCCGTTCACCCGAGGATGTCATTTTCGCCGACGAGTGGCGCAATTATCCGGTCACCCTGGTCGCAGAGAATAACGCGACTCACGGATTTGTCGCGGGCCGTCTGAGCCGCGAACTGCTGCAAAGCGTGCCAGATATCGCCTCGCGCACCGTGATGACCTGCGGCCCAGCGCCGTATATGGAAATCGTGGAGAACGAGGTGAAAGCGCTCGGCGTGACCCGCTTCTTTAAGGAGCAGTTCTTCACGCCAGTGGCCGAAGCCGCCACCAGCGGGGTGAAATTCACTAAACTGCAGCCTGCGCAGGCCTTCTTCGGCCGCGTCGGTACCACGCTGCTGGAAGCGCTGGAGAGCAATAATGTTCCGGTCGTTGCGGCCTGTCGCGCGGGCGTGTGCGGGTGCTGTAAAACGAAAGTGGTTTCTGGCGACTACACCGTGAGCAGTACGATGACGCTGACGGATGCGGAAATTGCCGAGGGTTACGTGCTGGCCTGTTCTTGTCATCCGCAAGGTGATTTGGTTCTGGCATAAACTGTGCACCATATACTGTGCACACTATGCCGGGCAGCTTTGCGGTTGCCCGGCCGACCCTCTTCAGGCCCGGTAGATATCAGGCTACCGGGCTTTTTTTATTCTCAACGCCAGGCCGGATCGCGCGCCAGTGAATAACGCCCTGCCCCCATAAAGGCCACGGCCAGTGCGCCAATGAAGAAATAGACCAGACTTTCAATCGCCCATGCGCCTACCGCATCCAGCGCAAAGGTTTTGCCGGTGCCGACCATCAGCCAGGCAACGATCATCGTAAACGCCAGCACCAGCGCCGCCGGACGGGTCAGGATCCCCAGCACAATCAGAACCGGTGCCACCACTTCACCAATCAAAACGCCATAAGCGATAAATCCCGGCAGCCCTTTTTCCACCAGCATGCCGCTGATAAACCCCACGCCGCCAAACAGCTTGTGTAAACCGTGAAACAGCATCAACCCGCCGACCGCCAGACGTAATAACAATTTGCCAAAATCTTCATGCGTTAGCGTTCTATTAACAGCAATTAACAATGATTTAACCATCTGAAATGATTCCTGTTTTCACCCTGTAGGCCATCAGAATATGACGAAAGGTTGTACAAAGAAATTCACTATTAATCAGGGGGATTAAACGGGCATAACGCCCAGTTTCTTCTAAGCTTGTAAGCGTTATCACAAAACGGAGATGGACAACCATGAAACAGACCGTAGCGGCCTACGTAGCAAAAACCCTGGAACAAGCTGGCGTCAAACGCATCTGGGGCGTCACCGGCGATTCTCTCAACGGCTTAAGCGACAGCCTCAACCGAATGGGCACCATTGACTGGATGCCGACGCGCCACGAAGAGGTGGCGGCCTTTGCCGCAGGCGCGGAAGCGCAGCTGACGGGCGAGCTGGCGGTATGCGCGGGTTCGTGCGGGCCGGGCAACCTGCATCTGATTAACGGTCTTTTCGACTGTCACCGTAATCACGTCCCGGTACTGGCGATTGCGGCGCATATTCCGTCGAGCGAAATTGGCAGCGGCTATTTTCAGGAGACGCATCCCCAGGAGCTGTTCCGTGAATGTAGCCACTACTGCGAGCTGGTTTCCACACCGGAGCAGATCCCGCAGGTCATGGCGATCGCCATGCGCAAGGCGATCCTCAACCGCGGCGTGTCGGTGGTGGTTCTGCCGGGCGACGTCGCGCTCAAAGCCGCGCCCGAAGGGGCCAGCACCCACTGGTATCAAGCCCCGCAGCCGGTGGTAACGCCTGCGGAAGAGGAGCTGAAAAAGCTGGCGCAGCTGCTGCGCTACTCCAGCAATATCGCGCTGCTGTGCGGCAGCGGCTGTGCGGGCGCGCATAAAGAGTTAGTCGAATTTGCCGGGAAAATAAAAGCCCCCATCGTTCACGCGCTGCGCGGCAAAGAGCATGTGGAATACGATAACCCGTACGATGTCGGTATGACCGGCCTGATTGGTTTCTCGTCCGGGTTCCACACCATGATGAACGCCGACACCCTGGTGCTGCTCGGCACCCAGTTCCCGTACCGGGCGTTCTATCCGAGCGACGCAAAAATCATTCAGATCGACATCAATCCCGGCAGCATTGGCGCGCACAGTAAGGTTGATATGGCGCTGGTGGGCGATATCAAAGCCACGCTTGCCGCCCTGCTGCCGCATCTGGAAGAGAAAACCGACCGGAAGTTCCTCGACAAAGCCCTGACCGACTACCGTGACGCGCGCAAAGGGCTGGACGATCTCGCCAAACCGAGCGACAAAGCCATTCACCCGCAGTACCTTGCGCAGCAGATCAGCCATTTCGCCAGCGACGACGCCATCTTTACCTGCGACGTGGGCACCCCCACCGTCTGGGCGGCGCGCTATCTGAAAATGAACGGGAAACGCCGGCTGATCGGTTCTTTCAACCACGGCTCGATGGCAAACGCAATGCCGCAGGCGCTGGGGGCACAAGCCACTGCACCGGAGCGTCAGGTGGTGGCCATGTGTGGCGACGGCGGGTTCAGCATGCTGATGGGCGATTTCCTCTCCGTCGTGCAGATGAAACTCCCGGTTAAAATCGTGGTGTTCAACAACAGCGTGTTAGGTTTTGTGGCGATGGAGATGAAAGCCGGGGGCTATCTGACGGACGGCACCGAATTGCATGACACCAATTTCGCGAAGATCGCCGAAGCCTGCGGGATTCCCGGTATTCGCGTGGAAAAAGCCGCGGACGTGGATGAAGCCCTGCAGCGCGCCTTCTCCATCGACGGCCCGGTGCTGGTGGATGTGGTCGTTGCCAAAGAGGAGCTGGCGATCCCGCCGCAGATCAAACTGGAGCAGGCGAAAGGCTTTAGCCTGTATATGTTGCGCGCCATTATCAGCGGGCGCGGCGACGAAGTGATCGAACTGGCAAAAACCAACTGGCTCAGGTAAAACATCTCACATCACCTTTAAAACTATAGGGATGTGAAATGATAGACCTGCGCAGTGATACCGTAACCCGTCCGAGCCGCGCCATGCTCGAAGAGATGATGGCCGCCCCGGTCGGGGATGACGTTTACGGTGACGATCCCACCGTAAACGAACTTCAGCGCTACGCCGCCGAATTAAGCGGTAAAGAGGCGGCGCTGTTCCTGCCAACCGGCACCCAGGCGAACCTGGTGGCGCTGCTGAGCCACTGCGAACGCGGCGAAGAGTATATCGTCGGCCAGGGTGCCCATAACTACCTGTATGAAGCCGGTGGCGCTGCGGTGCTCGGCAGTATTCAGCCGCAGCCCATTGATGCCGCGCCCGATGGCTCCCTGCCGTTAGACAAAGTCGCCGCCAAAATCAAAGCCGACGATATTCACTTTGCCCGCACCAAACTCCTGAGTCTGGAAAATACCCACAACGGCAAAGTGCTGCCGCGCGAGTATCTGAAGGCCGCATGGGAGTTTACTCGCAAGCGCAAATTGGGTCTGCACGTCGACGGCGCGCGTATTTTTAACGCCGTCGTCGAGTATGGCTGCGAGCTGAAAGAGATCGCCCAGTATTGCGATTCGTTCACCATTTGCCTCTCCAAAGGGCTGGGGACGCCGGTCGGCTCACTGCTGGTCGGCAATGCGGACTATATCAAGCGCGCCAACCGCTGGCGTAAAATGACCGGCGGCGGCATGCGTCAGGCCGGAATTCTGGCGGCAGCGGGGCTGTACGCGCTTAAACATAACGTTGCCCGTCTGCAAGACGATCACGATAACGCGGCATGGATGGCGGCGCAGCTGCGCGAGATCGGCGCGGATGTGATGCGTCACGACACCAATATGCTGTTTGTTCGCGTTGGCGAAGAGAACGCGGCGGCGCTGGGTGAGTATATGAAAGCGCACGGCGTGCTGATGAACGCCTCGCCGGTTGTGCGTCTGGTGATGCATCTCGACGTGAGCCGCGAGCAGCTGGCGGAAGTGGTAAAACACTGGCAGGCCTTTTTACAGCGTTAAGGAGCACAACGTGCCGCAACGTATTCTGGTGCTCGGTGCCAGCGGTTATATCGGTCAGCATCTGACGACGGCGCTCAGCCAGCACGGACATCAGGTGCTGGCGGCGGCACGTAATGTGGAACGGCTGCAAAAACTCGCGCTGCCCAACGTCACCTGTCACACGGTGGATCTTAACTGGCCAAAAGAGCTACCGACGCTGCTGGAAGGCGTCGATACGCTCTATTATCTGGTACACAGCATGGGCGAAGGCGGTGACTTTATCGCCCATGAGCGTCAGGTGGCGCTGAACGTACGTGACGCGCTGCTGCAAACGCCGGTAAAGCAGATTATTTTTCTCAGTTCCTTACAGGCTCCTGAACACGAGCAATCGGACCACCTGCGCGCCAGGCAGCTGACGGGGGAAATGCTCCGTAGTGCGGGGATCCCACTGACGGAACTGCGGGCGGGCATTATTGTCGGGGCGGGTTCTGCCGCCTTCGAAGTGATGCGCGATATGGTCTATAACCTGCCGGTGCTCACGCCGCCACGCTGGGTGCGCTCACGCACCACGCCGATTGCGCTGGAAAACCTGCTGCACTATCTGGTCGAACTGCTGAATCATCCGACGGAAAGCCATCGCGTGCTGGAAGCCGCCGGGCCAGAGGTGCTGAGCTATCAGGAGCAGTTCGAACACTTTATGACCGTCAGCGGCCGTCGTCGCTGGCTGGTGCCCGTCCCCTTCCCGACCCGCTGGATTTCGGTGTGGTTTTTGAATGTCATCACCTCCGTTCCACCCACAACCGCCAAAGCGCTGATTCAGGGGCTGAAGCACGATCTGCTGGCCGACGACCGCGAGCTGCGGGCGCTGATTCCACAAAATCTGATCCGCTTTGACGATGCGGTACGCCACACCCTCAAAGAAGAAGAGGAGCTGATGAACTCCAGCGACTGGGGTTATGACGCTCAGGCCTTTGCCCGCTGGCGGCCAGAATACGGCTATTACCCGAAACAGGCCGGTTGCACGGTGAAAACAACCGCCAGCCTGGCGGCGCTGTGGGAGGTGATCAACCAGATCGGCGGCAAAGAGCGCTATTTCTTTGGCAATATTCTCTGGGAAACGCGCGGGATGATGGATCTGCTGGTCGGGCATAAACTGGCAAAAGGCCGCCCTGCGCACCCATACTTGCAGACGGGCGACAGCGTGGACAGCTGGAAGGTGATCATCGTTGAGCCGGAAAAACAGCTGGCGCTATTGTTTGGTATGAAAGCGCCGGGTCTGGGCCGACTCTGCTTTACCCTAAAAGACAAAGGCGATCACCGGGAGCTGGACGTTCGCGCCTGGTGGCATCCGCACGGAATGCCAGGGTTGTTTTACTGGCTGTTCATGATCCCGGCGCACCTGTTTATCTTCCGGGGGATGGCAAAGCGTATTGCGCATCTTGCAGAAGGAATCACGGAAAAAGTCTGATTTAAACTCTGATTCTTTCACCTTTCCCATTGCATCGTGACGTAATTCACGGAAGAATGCGCACGAAATTCTTTTCAACACAGTGGATAGATATGAAGGTACTGGTTACCGGCGCCACCAGCGGCTTAGGCCGAAATGCGGTCGAGTTTTTGCGTCAGAAAGGCATCAGCGTCAGAGCCACCGGTCGCAACGAAGCGATGGGTAAACTCCTGCAAAAAATGGGCGCGGAATTCATCCACGCCGATCTGACAGAGCTGGTGTCTTCGCAGGCCAAAGTCATGCTCGCCGGAATCGATACACTGTGGCACTGCTCCAGCTTTACCTCTCCCTGGGGAACGCAGCAGGCGTTCGACCTGGCTAACGTTCGCGCCACTCGCCGCCTCGGTGAATGGGCCGTCGCCTGGGGCGTACGCAACTTTGTGCATATCTCCTCCCCGTCGCTCTATTTTGATTATCACCACCATCGCGATATTCAGGAAGATTTCCGCCCGGCGCGTTTCGCCTGTGAGTTTGCGCGCAGCAAAGCGGCCAGCGAAGAGGTGATCGATCTGCTGGCGCAGTCAAACCCGCACACCCGTTTCACCGTTCTGCGTCCACAGAGCCTGTTTGGGCCGCACGACAAAGTGTTTATCCCGCGTCTGGCGCAGATGATGCACCACTACGGCAGCGTGCTGCTGCCGCGCGGCGGCGATGCGCTGGTGGATATGACCTACTACGAGAACGCGATCCACGCCATGTGGCTGGCCAGTCAGTCCGAGTGCGATCATCTGGTGTCCGGCCGCGCCTACAACATCACCAACGGCGAGCCGCAGACGCTGCGTAGCATCGTCCAGCGCCTGATCGATGAGCTGAACATTCACTGCCGCATTCGTTCTGTGCCCTACCCGATGCTGGACATGATCGCCCGCAGCATGGAGCGCTTTGGCAATAAATCGGCGAAAGAGCCGGCGCTGACCCACTACGGCGTGTCAAAGCTGAACTTCGATTTTACGCTGGATACCACGCGCGCTGAAACCGAGCTGGGTTATCAGCCCATCGTCACGCTGGATGAAGGGATCGTGCGCACAGCAGCCTGGCTGCGCGACCACGGCAAACTGCACCGGTAATTATCCCTGGCCGTATTTCTCTAACAACGCGCTGGCAATCGCCAGCGTTTCTGCATCGGCAATGCCGTTCCACAGCTGGGGACGGTAGTGCATCTGGAAGACCATAATCACCCGTTTTTGCTGCGCCTCGGTGCTGTTCTCCGGCACGTCATAGCCGTAGCGCGCCAGCAGGTCGAGCAACGCTGCCGTCTCTACGCGCTCATACTTCGACTTTCCGTTGAGATAAAACGTCACGCGGGCGGGATCGGGCCAGGCACCAATGCCCTGCTGTGCCAGCTGCTGCCAGGGAAACAGCGGGCCGGGATCGTCTTTACGCTGCGGGGCAATATCCGAATGGGCCACCACGTTTTCCGGTTTGATGTCGTAGCGGGCAATAATGTCTTTGGCGAGGGGAATAAGCGCCGCGATTTGCGCCGGTTCAAACGGGGTGAAGATTTTCTCGCCGTTCGACTTTTGCCAGCCACGGTTTTCCAGCTCAATACCAATCGAGGTATCGTTGATGCGGTTCGTTCCGCGCCAGAAACTGATCCCCGCGTGCCAGGCTAAATCCTTCTCCGGCACCAGCTGCCAGATGCGCGGTTTGCCGGACGGCTCAGGCGGTCTGGCCGGAATCAGATAGTGGGAGCTGACGTTTTTGTCCGTGAGCGTCGCAAGTGAGCTGTCAAAATCATCGGCGGTATAATGAATGACCAGCACTTTGATCCGCGGATACGCCGCCTGCGCCTGATGCCGCGTGTCCAGCTCGTAGGCCCCTTTATCGATAATCCCTTTCTCTGCGCAGCCTGACAGCAACACCGCCAGCAGGAGCGTGGACCACAAACGTTTCATCGGCGCGTTTTCACCGCCGTACCGCTGACGCTCACCATCAGCATGCTGGCGTCTTTGCCGACCGTTTCGTAGTCGATATCAATGCCCACAACGGCATCCGCGCCCAGGGATTTGGCCTGCTCGCCCAGCTCTTTAAACGCGATTTCCCGCGCTTTCCGCAGCTCTTTCTCATAGGCACCCGAACGCCCACCGACGATATCGCGGATCCCGGCAAAAAAGTCGCGGAAGATGTTCGCGCCAAGGATGGCTTCACCGGTGACAACGCCGCAATACTCGACAATCGGCTGTCCTTCCAGAGTCGGGGTGGTGGAAAATTGCATGTTTATCTCCTTCAATACTCAAAATAGTCACGTAGTCACAAGGCAGCACGTGAGAGAATCCCCCGTAGCTGACGTGAGTCAGTGAACGGGTGAACGAACGCGTTAAATGCATCGGCATGCGGAAGTATGACGATTATTTAACGTTCAATGCGTTAGCGGATTAACTCAGCCGCATTATCGGTTCGTTACGCTATTATTGAAAGGATAGTTAATCATTAAGGAAATCAACATGCGCTATTCTGCTTTGACGCTTTTAGTGCCGTGCGCGCTGCTGCTCAGCGCCTGCACCACCACGGTGACACCGGCTTTTAAGGATATCGGGACACGCAGCGGTCCGTGCATTGACGGCGGCCCGGATGCCGTGGCTCAACAGTTCTATGATTACCGCATTTCGCATCGCAGCAGCGATCTCACCGCTCTGCGCCCGTACCTGAGTGACAACCTGGCGAAACTGCTTAACGATGCCTCGCGCGATCCGCAGCACAACGCGCTGCTGAAATCCGATCCGTTCTCCAGCCGCACCACGCTGCCTGACCGCGCAGACGTCTCCAGCGCCTCTACCATCCCGAACACCGATGCGCGCAACATCCCGCTGCGAGTCAAACTGACGCAAGGCAGCCAGACCTGGCAGGATGAAGTGCTGATGATCCGTGAGGGCCAGTGCTGGGCCATCGACGACGTGCGCTACATCGGCGGCAGCGTCCACGCCCCTGCCGGTACGCTTCGCCAGTCGATAGAGAATCGTTAGTTCAAAAAAGTTTCCCCCGTAAAATGTGCGGCATTTCGAGAGGAATGCCGACATTTATTCTCACCCCCTATGCCCTTCGCTATTTTGTGCTATGTTTAAACGTGAATACGGTTTATATTTAACTTTTAACGCATAAATATTGCATAACTATTCTGTCAACGGTACTATCTGCGGCCTCAATTGCTATAGATTGCCTGGATGAGTAAAGACTGCCCCGATGAGTATTCAACTAAACGGCATTAACTGCTTCTACGGCGCACACCAGGCGCTGTTCGACATCACGCTGAACTGCCCAGAGGGCGAAACGCTGGTTTTGCTCGGCCCAAGCGGTGCGGGCAAAAGCTCACTGCTGCGCGTCCTCAATCTGCTTGAAATGCCACGTTCCGGCACGCTCGCGATTGCCGGAAATCATTTCGATTTCGCCAAAGCCCCTTCTGATAAAGCGATCCGCGATCTGCGTCAGAACGTCGGCATGGTGTTTCAGCAATACAATCTCTGGCCGCACCTCACCGTGCAGCAAAACCTGATTGAAGCGCCCTGCCGCGTGCTGGGTTTAAGCAAAGATCAGGCCCTCGCCCGCGCTGAAAAGCTGCTCGAACGTCTGCGCTTAAAACCTTACAGCGATCGCTATCCGCTGCACCTGTCCGGTGGACAGCAACAGCGTGTCGCCATTGCCCGTGCGCTGATGATGGAGCCGCAGGTACTGCTGTTCGATGAGCCTACCGCCGCGCTGGACCCGGAAATTACCGCCCAGATCGTCAGCATCATCCGCGAGCTGGCCGAAACCAATATCACACAGGTGATTGTGACCCATGAAGTGGAAGTGGCGCGCAAAACCGCCAGCCGCGTGGTGTACATGGAAAACGGTCATATTGTTGAACAAGGTGATGCGAGCTGCTTTACCGCCCCGCAAACCGACGCCTTTAAAAACTATTTATCTCACTGATGTGTTAGGGAAAATGACAATGAAAAAAGTACTGATTGCCGCGCTGCTTGCCAGCGTCAGCCTTTCCGCTACCGCAGCACAGACGATTCGTTTTGCCATGGAAGCGTCTTACCCTCCGTTTGAATCCATGGATGCCAGCAATAAGATCGTGGGCTTCGATGTGGATCTGGCGAACGCGCTGTGTAAAGAGATCGACGCCACCTGCACCTTTACCAACCAGGCGTTCGACAGCCTGATCCCAAGCCTGAAGTTCCGTCGTTTCGACGCGGTGATTTCCGGAATGGACATCACGCCAGAACGTGAAAAACAGGTGCTGTTCACTCAGCCGTACTATGAAAACTCGGCCCTGTTCGTCGGTCAGAAAGGCAAAATTGCGGATATCGCCGCGCTGAAAGGCAAAAAAGTCGGTATGCAGAACGGCTCTACGCACCAGAAATTCATCACCGATAAGCACCCGGAAATCACCGTTGTGCCTTACGACAGCTACATGAACGCCAAGCTGGATATGCAGAATGGTCGTATTGATGCCGTATTCGGTGACACTGCCGTGGTCACCGAGTGGCTGAAAGCCGATCCGAAACTGGCCGCTATCGGTGACAAAGTGACGGACAAAGATTACTTCGGTACCGGTCTGGGCATCGCTGTTCGTCAGGGCAACACTCACCTGCAGCAGAAGCTCAATACTGCGCTGGATAAAGTGAAAAAAGACGGCACGTACGAAACCATCTATTCCAAATGGTTCCAGAAGTAAGATCTGATGAACGAAATTTTTCCTTTAGCAAGTGCCGCCGGGATGACCGTCGGCCTTGCCGTTTGCGCACTCATTATCGGCCTTGTGCTGGCGATGTTCTTTGCGGTGTGGGAGTCAGCCAAATGGCGCCCGGTCGCATGGGCGGGCTCAGCGCTGGTGACGGTTCTGCGCGGGCTGCCGGAAATCCTGGTGGTTCTGTTTATCTATTTCGGCTCCTCACAGCTGCTGCTAACGCTGTCGGACGGCTTTACCCTTAACCTCGGCTTTGCGCAGATCCCGGTGCAGATGCAGATTGAAAACTTTGACGTCAGCCCGTTCCTGTGCGGCGTGATTGCCCTTTCTCTGCTCTACTCCGCCTATGCGTCCCAGACGCTGCGCGGCGCGCTGAAAGCGGTGCCCGTGGGTCAGTGGGAATCCGGCCAGGCGCTGGGCTTATCGAAAGCCGCCATTTTCTTCCGCCTGGTGATGCCGCAGATGTGGCGGCATGCCCTGCCGGGTTTGGGCAACCAGTGGCTGGTGCTGTTGAAAGACACCGCGCTGGTGAGCCTGATTAGTGTGAACGATTTAATGCTGCAAACTAAAAGCATCGCCACCCGCACCCAGGAGCCTTTCACCTGGTATATCGTTGCGGCGGCTATCTACCTGGTGATCACGTTGCTGAGCCAATACGTTCTCAAACGTATTGATCTGCGCGCAACGCGTTTTGAACGGAGACCAGGCTGATGCTTGAGTATTTACCTGAGCTGATGAAAGGGCTGCACACCAGCCTGACGCTGACCGTGGCATCTATCGTGGTGGCGCTGATTCTGGCCCTCTTTTTCACCATCGTTCTGACGCTGAAAACGCCGGTGCTGGTGTGGGTGGTTCGCGCCTATATCACACTGTTTACCGGTACGCCGCTGCTGGTGCAGATCTTCCTGATTTACTACGGACCGGGCCAGTTCCCGTCGCTGCAGAACTACCCTGTTATCTGGCATCTGCTGTCTGAACCCTGGCTGTGCGCGCTGATTGCGCTCTCCCTGAACAGCGCGGCGTATACCACTCAACTGTTTTATGGTGCGATTCGCGCCATTCCGGAAGGCCAGTGGCAGTCCTGCGGGGCGCTGGGCATGAGCAAGAAAGACACGCTGGCGATCCTGCTGCCATATGCGTTCAAACGCGCGCTCTCTTCCTACTCCAACGAAGTGGTGCTGGTGTTTAAAAGTACCTCTCTGGCTTACACCATTACGCTGATGGAAGTCATGGGCCACGGCCAGCTATTGTACGGACGCACCTATGATGTGATGGTCTTTGGCGCAGCCGGTCTGGTTTACCTGGTGGTGAACGGCCTGCTGACCCTGCTGATGCGTCTTATCGAGAACAAAGCGCTGGCCTTTGAGCGTCGAAACTAACTGCATAATCACTGCATCACGAAAACGGGTAAGTCTAACGACTGCCCGTTTTTTTATTTCAAAAAAAAATACTTAATCATAAATATTGCATACAAATTCATTAACTGGCATTGTACATCCATGCCGCAGACACGGCGCATAATGACAAGATTGACAGACGGGAGCATTCAAATGAAAAAGTTAGTTCTGGCTGCATTACTGGCAACATTCGCCGCAGGCGCATCGGCTGCAGATAAAATCAATTTCGGCGTTTCAGCGACCTATCCGCCGTTCGAATCGCTGGATGCCAGCAACCAGATCGTGGGTTTTGATATCGACCTCGCCAAAGCGCTGTGCAAACAGATGCAGGCCGACTGCACATTCACTAACCACGCGTTCGACAGCCTGATCCCGTCTCTGAAATTCAAAAAATATGACGCGGTGATTTCCGGTATGGACATCACGCCAGAGCGTAGCAAGCAGGTCTCCTTTACCGACCCGTACTACGCCAACTCCGCTGTGGTGATTGCGAAGAAAGGGGCTTACACCTCTTTTGATCAGCTGAAAGGCAAACGCATCGGGATGGAAAACGGCACCACGCACCAGAAATACCTGCAGGATAAGCATCCGGAAGTGAAAACCGTGGCCTATGACAGCTACCAGAACGCGATCATCGACCTGAAAAATGGCCGTATTGACGGGGTCTTTGGCGATACGGCGGTGGTGAACGAGTGGCTGAAAACCAATCCACAGCTGGGTACCGCGACCGAGAAAGTGACCGATCCGCAGTATTTCGGCACCGGTCTGGGTATCGCTGTACGACCGGATAACAAAGCCCTGCTGGAAAAACTGAACGGCGCGCTGAAAGCGATTAAAACTGACGGGACTTACCAGAAAATTAGCGACCAGTGGTTCCCGCAGTAATTTTAAAATGATATTGCCGGGTGGCGGTTGCGCCGCCCGGTTTTTCTTAAAGCGGCACAAAAAAGCGGAATGTCGCCCCCGGTTCAGAATCCAGCAGACTGATCCCGCCCCCATGTAGCTCCAGCATCTTTTTCACGATTAACAGCCCTAACCCACCGCGATTCTCCCGCGACGCCTGTTGGCTTAACGCCGAGGGACGCTGGAACAATTCTTCGCGCAACGACGCCTCAATGCCCGGCCCGCTGTCGGTCACTTCTACCTGCAGCTGTTCGTTCTCCTGCCACACGGAGAGCCGGATATCGCCGCCCGACGGTGTATGACGCACGGCGTTATCCAGCAGATTCGTCACTACCCGCTCGATCATCGACACATCGGCAAACACCAGCGGCAGCGGCCCCGGCACGTCGATATGCAGCCGAAGCTGGCGCGTCTGGGCGGTCAGTTCGAATTTTTGTGCCACGTCAGAGATCAGTTCCGCCATCGCAAAACGCTCGCGCTGCGGCTTGATGCCGCCGTGCTCCAGCCGGGCCAGCTCAAACAGCTGCTGCGAGAGATGACGCACTTTTTGCCCCTGTCTGAGGGCCGTCGCCAGATACTGCTGATGCTGCGCGGCGCTCAGGGTGGCGGATTTCAGCGACAGGGTTTCCAGATAGCCCAGCAATGACGTCAGCGGCGTGCGTAAATCGTGAGAGATATTGGCGATAAATTCCCGGCGCTGCCGGTCGCTGTCGGCCAGCCGGTCCCACTGCGCGGTGATCTGGCGCGCCAGCTCGATAAACGTATTACGCAGTTGCGTCACTTCATCCGCCGAGCCTGGCACCGGCGTTTGCGCTGCCAGCTGTTTAATGGCGCTGATACTGTCCTGCTCCAGTCCGGACACTTCCGCCGTCACCCTTTTTACCGGCCGCGTGACCCAGTACCAGACCAGTCCTCCCGCCAGCAGGGCAAAGCCCGCCACCAGCAGCAGAGACCACATTACCGTGCTCCAGAGCGTCTTGTGCCACGCCATATCCGCCAGAGCGTTAAACTCCTCGCCCTGCAGGATAATATACAGATAGCCGCGCAGCTCCCCGTCCTGGCGCAGCGGCGTTACGCTAAACACTTTCTGTTTATCCAGGCTGCGCGGATCGTCACCGTACACCGGCCAGCTGGTGCCACTAAGAGAGGTTTGCAGCGGCGCGATGGCGATTTTTTGCCGCTTAATATGGCCCGGCGGTGCGGCGTCGGCCAGCAGATCGCCATCGGGTGAGATCACGTACAGTTCAACGCTGGGATTAAAGGTCATCAGCCGATCAAACAGCGGTTTCAGGCGGCTGCGATCAACGCCCCCTTCGGCGTCCAGCACCGGCTCGCGCTGAAGGATCTGCTGCGCCAGACTGCTGGAAAGACGCTGCACCATGGCGTTACCGTACTGTTTGCTGGCGTAGAGCTGCACCACACAGGCCACGGTGGCACAGAGGATCAGCAGCAGGATAAACAGCAGCGTCAGCCGCTGACTGAGGCTAAGACGTCGCATCATGGTTCAGTTCCGCAAATTTGTACCCTTTGCCCCAGACGGTGCGAATAATTTCCGGCTCGGCGGCATCTTTTTCGATTTTGATCCGCAGGCGGTTAATGTGGGTGTTAACGGTGTGCTCGTAGCCTTCGTGCTGATAACCCCAGACCTGTTCCAGCAGCGCGAGCCGCGAAAAGACCTCGCCGGGGTGACGGGCAAAAAACCAGAGCAACTCGAATTCGCGTGGCGTGAGATCCACCTCTTTGCCGTGCAGACGCACGCTGCGGGCGAGCGGATCGAGCGTTAGCCCGTGCGCGACAATCGTGCCGCTGGTCTGCGCCTGCCCCATCGCCTGCTGGCGGCGAAACAGGGCTTTGATACGGGCGATCAGCTCCTGGACGGAGAAGGGTTTGGCCAGGTAATCGTCGGCGCCGGTTTCAAGCCCGGTGATGCGGTCGGTTTCACTGCTGCGGGCGCTGATGATGATAATCGGCAGATAGCGGGTAAGCTGGCGGATGCGGCGGCAGATCTCCAGGCCGTCCACGTTCGGGAGCATCAGATCGAGGATCACCGCGTCCCAGTGGGTGCGGTCGAGCAACTGCAATGCCCGCGCGCCGTCCGCTTCGTGCGTGATCGCATAGCCTTCGTCTTCGAGGTTTAATCGCAGCAGTGACGCGATATCGCTGTCGTCTTCCACCAGCAGGATGTGCTTCATCGGTAAGCCTTACTTCATCGTGAATAGTTCAAGCTTACCTGATTTTAGGGCGTGGAAGAGTTCACATTTTGTTGAAGATTGTGCGGGAGGGGGTCGGGCGGCGCTGCGCTGACCCGACTTATCTTTTTTATCTGCGAGTCAGCAGCGTCAACACTTCATAGTGCGCCGTATGCGGGAACATATCGAAAAGCTGTACCCGCTCGACACGATAGCCCGACAGCATCGCGATATCTTTGGCCATGGTCTGCGCGTTGCAGCTGGAGTAGATAAGGGATTTTGGCGCCATCTGGCTCAGGTATTCGCAGAGAGCTTTACCGATGCCGCGACGCGGAGGGTTCACCAGCACCAGGTCCGGGACGCTGCCCTGCCCCGTGGCAAACTGCGTGGAGTCCAGCGCCTGGAAATGGAGATCCGTTAAGCCCAGCTCGGCGGCAGACTGCTTCGCGCAGGCAATCGCCTCGGCGGAGATCTCGATCCCGGTCAATTTCATGTTCGGCGTCGCACAGTGCAGGCCAAACCCGCCAACCCCGCAGAAGAGATCCCACATGTGATCGATATTTAACGCCTGCACCCAGTCACGCGCCGTGGCGTACAGTCGGCTGGCAACCACCGGGTTGGTCTGGAAGAAACTGTGTGGGCGGATCCACAACGGCACGCCGTTGAAATTCTCAGCCAGCGCCTGCTGTTCAGTGAAGAAGATCTCTTTCTCCCCTTCCATGATCGCCATATGCACCGGCTGAATGTTCGCGGTAATCAGCTTCAGCTGCGGCAGCTGCTGTTGCAGCCAGGGGAGCGCTGCGCGCAGTTGTTCAAGCTTGGTTTCAGAGCGCAGCACGAAGCGCAGCATCATCCCACCGTCGAGCTGGCTTTCCGTCAGCAGGAGATATTTCAGCTCACCGCGCTGGCGGGCGACGTTGTAAGGCGTCAAACCGGCGCGGGCGATAAAGGGTTTCAGCGCGGCAAACACCGGCTCAAAGGAGGCGGGATAGAGCGGACATTCCGTGAGATCTTCCGGCGTACCGTCGCGATGCAGCATGCCGAGCAGCGGCCTTTCGACGCTACCGCTGACCACCATTTTGGCTTTATTGCGAAAGCCCTGCTCCGGTCCACTGACGGGCGCGCACCACTCCGCGACCGGATGTTCAGCAAGCAGCTGCTGGAGATCGGCCATTTTGGCGGTAAGTTGCTGGGAAACCGGCTGTTCTATCCACTGACAGGAGCGGCAGCGACCGGCGTCATAAAGTGCGCACTGCATAGGAAAACCTCATTGTTCGCGAGGGCAGCGATTATACACATTATTGCAGGCGGAAGAACCGTCGGCTGGATGCCGGGACAAACAGCAGGAACAGTACCAACAGATCAGGCAATTTCTGCATCACCAGTGAACGGAAAATTTCCCGTTTCGACTCCCCGGCAATACTGAACAGCTCAGGGTAGCCGTATCCAATCGAGGCGGCCCACAAATACCCCGTGGCGATCACCTGAGTCAGCAAGTAGACCCAGCGCGCCCAGTTACGCCCTTTCGCCAGGGAAAAGGCACAGTAAATCTCGACGAACACCAGCACCAGGCTTGCGAAAAAGACCAGCGTCAGATTCCATGTCTGCACGCTGCGATGGATAAACTCGACCACGCCCCGCACGCCGAGCATGTTAAACACCATCAGCAAATCCAGGCAGCGAATCAGAATAATGGCGAGCGCAGCTACCTGCACCAGTGCAGGTACATTGAGGCGCGCATGCGAATGTCGTGATTTGGTAAACAGTCCCAATGTTTTTACTTCCCTGAAAAACAGTGCCGCGACAGGCGCGGCACTTCATTGAGAATTTTAAATGCTTCAGCCGCGTCTTGCACGCTGGATATCACGCACACGCTGTTTTTCCGCCCGCGCCATCAGATACCAGGCGATAAAACCGACAATACCCACCACACCGAGGATGATCGACGCCAGGGCGTTGATCTCCGGGTTAACGCCCATTCGCACGCTGGAGAAGACCAGCATCGGCAGCGTGGTCGCCCCAGGCCCGGAGACGAAGCTGGCGATCACCAGATCGTCCAGAGACAGGGTAAACGCCAGCAGCCAGCCGGAAATCACCGCAGGCATGATCATCGGAAGCGTAATGATGAAGAAGACCTTCAGCGGCGTTGCGCCGAGATCCATCGCCGCCTCTTCGATGGAGTGATCCAGTTCGCGCAGGCGGGACGAAATCACCACAGCCACATAGGCGGTACAGAAAGTTACATGCGCCAGCCAGATCGTCAGCATGCCGCGATCTGCCGGCCAGCCGATGGCGTGCGCCAGCGCGACAAACAGCAGCAGCAGCGACAGACCGGTAATCACATCAGGCATGACCAGCGGCGCGGTGATCATAAAGGCAAAGCCGTTCGAGCCACGGAAGCGACCAAAACGCACCATCACCATCGCTGCAATCGTGCCGAGAATCGACGCCATGGTCGCCGCACAGGCGGCGATGGTCAGACTCAGCCCCACCGCGCTCATCATCGCGTCGTCGCGGAACAGTTCCCCGTACCAGCGCGTCGACCAGCCCGCCCAGACTGTCACCAGTTTGGAGCTGTTAAATGAGTAGATGACCAGCATCAGCATCGGCGCGTAGAGGAAGGTAAAGCCTAGCACCAGAATCACAATTCGCCACGGGGAGCGCACCACCGGTAAGTTGTTCATCCGTGATCTCCCATCTGTTTTTGCTGATGTTTGTGGAACCACATGATCGGCACGATCAGCAGAAGCAACATCACAATCGCCACCGCTGATGCCACCGGCCAGTCGCGGTTATTGAAGAACTCCTGCCACAGCACGCGGCCAATCATGATGCTGTCCGGGCCGCCCAGCAGTTCCGGGATCACGAACTCGCCCACCGCCGGAATAAAGACCAGCATAGACCCCGCAATAATCCCGCCTTTGGTCAGCGGCACAATCACCTGGAAGAAGGTTTTCAGCGGACGCGCGCCGAGATCCAGCGAAGCTTCCACCAGTGAGTAGTCAATCCGCGTCAGCGCCGTGTAAATCGGCAGCACCATAAACGGCAGATAGGCGTACACAATCCCGATATAGACCGCCAGATTGGTGTGCAAAATCGTCAGCGGCTGATCGATAACGCCGAGCCACATCAGGACATTATTCAGCACCCCGTTGTTTTTCAGAATGCCCATCCAGGCATACACGCGGATCAGGAACGATGTCCACGACGGCAAAATCACCAGCAGCAGCAGAATGTTCCGCGTCGAGGGTTTGCTGTGCGCCACCGCCCAGGCGAGCGGATAGCCCATCGCCAGACAGCAGATCGTCGAGATCGCCGCCACCTGCAGCGACTGCAGATAAGCTTCAAAATAGAGCGGATCGTCTGTGAGCTGAAGAAAATTCCCGAGATTAAGGGTGATCGACAGCTGGCCGTCGGCCCACTCCATCAGATTGGTGTACGGCGGGATCGCGCGCGCCATCTCCGCGAGGCTGATTTTAAAGACGATCAAAAACGGCAGCAGGAACAGCAGGATCAGCCATACGTACGGCATGGCAATCACCAGCTTACGACCATGCGCCATCTGCATGCGCGTCAGCCACTGCGCGAAACCGCCCGATTTTTGCACGCGGGCCGGTGGTTCAAGTGTATTCATGGCCACTCCTTATACCGTCAGCACAACGCAGCTGTCCGCATCCCAGCACAGGCGAACTTCGTCGCCCCAGGTCGGCAGCCCCTTACGGTAGCGGTGTTCATTCTGCAACTGGGCGCTGATCATCTGCCCGCTTTTGAGGCGCACGTGATAGATCGAGAGATCGCCCAGATAGGCAATATGGACCACTTCGCCGACGGCAAAGTTATAGCCATCCGCAGGCGGCTCTTCACAGAGCATGATTTTTTCCGGGCGCAGCGCCACGTAGACCGGGACGTTGTCGACAATCGACGCGTCCGGATCGACTTTGAGCGGATGCACCAGCCCCGGCGAGTCAATCACCAGGCCGTCCTCCTGACGATCCTTCAGCAGCCCTTCGAAGACGTTGACCGAGCCAATAAACTCGGCGCTGTAGCGGGTGGTCGGATGCTCATAAATCTCTTCCGGCTCGCCGATTTGCACGAACTTGCCGCGATTCATGATCGCGATGCGTCCGGCCATGGTCATCGCCTCTTCCTGATCGTGGGTGACCATCACGCAGGTCGCGCCGACGCGCTCAAGGATATCCACCACTTCGAGCTGCATGCGGTCGCGCAGTTTTTTATCGAGCGCCCCCATCGGTTCGTCGAGGAGCAACAGTTTCGGGCGTTTTGCCAGACTTCTCGCCAGCGCCACGCGCTGACGCTGGCCGCCGGAAAGCTGATGCGGCTTACGTTTCGCAAACTCCTGCATGTGCACCAGGCTCAGCATTTCCGCCACGCGCGCGGCGATTTCCGCTTTCGGCAGCTTGTCCTGCTTGAGGCCAAAGGCAATGTTCTGCTCCACCGTCATGTGGGGAAACAGCGCGTAGGACTGGAACATCATATTGATCGGGCGTTCATAAGGTGGAACGCGGGAGAGATCGACACCATCCAGCATAATTTGTCCGGACGTCGGTTGTTCAAATCCGGCCAGCATGCGCAGCAGCGTGGATTTCCCGCAGCCTGATGCGCCAAGCAGCGCAAAAATTTCGCCTTTATAAATCGTCAGACTGACGTCATCCACGGCGTGCTGGCCGTCGAACGATTTGGTCAGATTACGGACTTCGAGGAGCGGAGTCAGCGCTTTACGGGTTTTCGCCTGCGGGCGGGGGATGGTTTCATTCACGGGGTGCTCTCCGGCAGAAATCTAAAATAGTGCAAACGCACCCGAACGGTGCGTTTTGCCGGGCAGCGCAACGCGTGCCCGGCCTGCATAACCGCTGTTATTTACCGCTTTTCACCTTCGTCCACGCGCGGGTACGCACGCGGTCGATTTTCGGATCCTGCACTTTCAGAGTGAACATTTTGGCGCGCACGTCAGCCGGTGGGTAAATCCCCGGATTATCACGCACTTCCGCGCTCACCAGCGGTGTCGCTTCTTTGTTGGCGTTGGCGTAGAAGACGTGGTCAGAGATATGCGCAATCACGTCCGGACGCAGCAGATAGTTAAGGAACTGATAGGCTTCGTCTTTGTTTTTCGCATCCGCAGGCATCGCGAAGACGTCGAAGAAGGCCATCGCCCCCTCTTTAGGAATCGAATAGGAGATGTTCACGCCGTTTTTGGCTTCTTTCGCGCGATTCGCCGCCTGCCAGACGTCACCCGCCCAGCCAATCGCCACGCAGATGTCACCGTTGGCGAGATCGTTAATGTACTGGGAGGAGTGGAAGTAACGAATGTTTGGACGCAGCTTCAGCAGCAGATCCGTCGCCGGGCCGGTGTAATCATCGGCTTTGGTACTGTTCGGATCTTTGCCGAGGTAGTTCAGCACGGTGGCGAACACCTCTTCAGGCGCATCAAGGAAGGAGACGCCGCAGCTTTTCAGTTTTTCGAGGTTTTCTGGTTTCAGCACCAGATCCCAGCTGTTCACCGGCGCATCCGCACCCAGCGCTTTTTTCACTTTGTCGACGTTATAGCCAATGCCGGTGGTCGCCCACATGTACGGCATGGCGAATTTGTTTTCCGGGTCATGTTTGGCGATAAGCTTCAGCAGCTCAGGATCGAGGTTTTTCCAGTTCGGCAGTTTGCTTTTGTCCAGCGGCTGGAACACGCCCGCGGTGAGCTGACGCTCAAGGAAGCTGGCTGACGGCACGACCAGGTCGAAGCCGGTGCTACCTGCCATCAGTTTGCCTTCCAGCACTTCGTTAGAGTCGAAGACGTCGTAAACCACTTTAATCCCGGTCTCTTTTTCGAAATTCGCAACCGTGTCCGGCGCGATATAATCAGACCAGTTATAGACATGCAGCGTTTTTTGTTCCGCAGCGAGCGTGCCGGCAGAGACAGCCATCAGAGCACCCGCAACCAGACCCGATAACCATTTTTTATTCAAGGCGATCATATCGTTATTCCTTATGAAAGCTCGTTAACTGTTGTTAACAAACGAACTACAACCATGCAATTGGTGATATGCAAGAATCATGCATACTTTGTCGCTCTGCCTGACGCAAAAGAAAAATTCTTTTGGCAGTTTTTGCTCGCTTTTTTAAGCTCCGCAAGAATAACTGTAGCCCGTGCCCCAGGCTATAGCCCAGATTAAAAAACGCCTTTTATCAATTTTTTATGCAGGATCTGTCTATGTGATAAGCCGAAATGGCCTGCGGTGAGGTGAATAATTCTTTAAAGAAAGGTTACAGCCAGAGGAAAATTTTGTGATGCGCAGCCGCCATGGCAGCGACTGCGTGCAGGTCGGAAAGGCTTAGTGCAGGAACGATTCGCGTGAATCGTTATTCTCCATTTCCTCTTCCGTGGTAAAGAGTAAATGGTGCGCGCTGGCTTCCAGCATGACCATGGAAATCTGCTCTTCGCTCTGGCGCATAAACCAGGCAAACTGCTTAAACGACACCCCTGCCCCAGCGAATAAAGACTGGCAAACCACCAGCTTTGGCAGATTATCGTCCTGTATGTCGAGAAATGCTTTCACCGTCAAAGAACCGGCATTAATAGCCGACAAATCAGACGCCAACGCCAGTAATGCCGAGGGCTTGACCTCCGCCAGCGCCGAGAAAAGCACAACGTCGTTAATCAGATCGATTTTGGCATCAAACACGCCGTCGAAATTTTGCATATGTGGCAGGTGCAACGCCTGACAGGAATCACACTCAAAATAGGTGATGCCTGCATCGTCGAGCCATTGACGTAACGTATCCAGTGTTGGAACGACCTGTAAATCCATAGCAGTGCAGCCTCTTAGATAAAAACTTCGCTTAGATTACGCAAAAAATGCAGCCCTAACCACCCGTTTTCAGGCAAAAGCCCGGCGTGGCGTGGCGTTCGATCCAGGAGATCATTTTACCGGCGATATCTATTCCGGTGGTTTTTTCGATGCCTTCAAGGCCGGGTGATGCATTGACTTCCATCACCAGCGGCCCGCGATGGGCGCGCAGAATATCGACGCCTGCAATATCCAGCCCCAGGGTTTGCGCCGCTTTGATGGCAATCTCGCGTTCGCGATCGCTGATGTCAGCGATACGCGCCACGCCGCCCCGGTGAAGATTCGAGCGAAAATCACCGTCTTTCGCCTGACGTTCAATGGCAGCCACCACTTCGTCGCCGACCACCAGGCAACGAATGTCGCGCCCTTTCGCCTCTTCAATATATTCCTGCACCAGAATGTGAGCATTGAGACCACGAAAGGCGTCGATCACGCTCTCGGCAGCCTGCCGCGTTTCTGCGAGCACCACGCCGATACCCTGTGTGCCTTCCACCAGTTTCACCACCAGCGGCGCGCCGCCGACCATGTCGATCAGATCGCTGGTGTCGTCCGGCGAATGGGCAATGCCGGTGACAGGCAGATCGATCCCCTGACGGGCGAGCAGTTGCAGGGAGCGGAGCTTGTCACGCGCGCGGGTAATGGCGACGGATTCATTCAGCGGATAGCTGCCGAGCATTTCAAACTGGCGCAGCGCGGCGGTGCCGTAGAAGGTAATTTGCGAGCCGATGCGGGGGATCACCGCATCGAAGTGCGGCAGATGGCGGCCTTTGTAATGTATCGAGGACGCCGCCGGGCTGATGTTCATATAGCACGACAGCGGATCGAGGATCTCAACCAGATGGCCACGCTTATTAGCTGCCTCAAGCAGACGTTTACACGAATAGAGCGTTCCATCCCGGGACAAAATGGCAATTTTCACCCTGCACCTCTCTAAAGACTCGATAAAAGCCTGCGTATCATACACGCAGGCTGGCACAGGATGAATGGACTTAACGCACAGCCCAGCCCTGTTTATGCAAATAGTCGAGAATAAACGGACGGTTTTCTTTAATGATGGTGCGACGGATGTGATCGCTCCAGGTATCGCGGCGATTATTGCTTCCGCGCGACAGATAGTAGCTGGCGAGCTCTTCGTCATACTGGGCGAGAACCTGCGCATCCACCGGCTGGTAGTGATTTTCGTGCACAAGCATCGCCGCTGGCATACGCGGCTTGAGATCCGGGTTATCTGCCGGCCAGCCGAGGCACAGGCCAAACAGCGGTAAAACATGTTTTGGCAACGCCAGCAGTTCGGTCACGTCGTTGATATTGTTACGCAGGCCGCCGATGTACACGCCGCCTAAACCCAGGGATTCCGCCGCCGTCAGCGCATTTTGCGCCATCATCGCCGTGTCCACGACGCCAAGCAGCAGTTGTTCCGCCAGGCCCAGTTGGGCATCCGGGCAGATTTGCAGATGGCGGTTGAAGTCGGCACAAAACACCCAAAACTCGGCGGCCTGCGCCACGTGCGGTTGACCGCCGGTGAGTGTCACCAGCTTTTCACGCATTGCGGGGTCGGTGATGCGGATAATCGACGTGCACTGCAAAAAGCTGGAGCTGGAGGTTGCTCTCGCGCTGTCCACAATCGCCTCGCGCTCGGCGTCGCTGATTGGCCGATCGGTAAAATGGCGGATGGAACGGTGGGCGCGAATGGTATCAATAGTCGGCGTCATTGGGTCTCACTTTTGTCTGTCTGAACGCGGTTTGACAGCCAGTATAGGCAAAGAAAAGTGTGATGTAATTGGCAAAACATAGTCTGTAAGTATTAAAGCGACAGGTAAAACCTGCTTTCCATGAGCAAGGGTTATCGGGCACACTAAGCGCCATTCGCCGTCGGGCTTACGTTTTGAGGAGAGAGATATGTTTGCAGTGATTTTTGGACGTCCGGGATGCCCTTACTGCGTCCGCGCTAAAGAACTGGCAGAAAAACTGACCGCCGAGCGCGATGATTTTAACTTCCGCTACGTGGATATCCACGCGGAAGGCATCAGCAAAGCCGATCTGGAAAAAACCGTGGGTAAACCTGTTGAAACTGTTCCGCAGATTTTCCTCGATCAGACGCACATTGGCGGCTTCACCGATTTCGAAGCCTACGCGAAAGAAAATCTGGGACTGTTTGCAGCCCAGTAACGCGATAACGCCCTCTCAGGAGGGCGTATTTATTTGTGTCGCCAGCGATGCACCAGGCTGCGTACAAACATAAAACAGAGCGCACCTAACGCACACCAGAAAATCCCGCTCAACAGCCACGCCAGCTCTTGCCATAACGAGCGCGGCGAGACAAAAACGATACGCATCACCACCAGACATAACGGTGCCGCGAGCATCGCGCCAATCAGCGGTTTGACCACTTCTCCCCCGCGCGAGAGAAAACTCGCCACCACGCCTGGCAAAATGAAAAAGAGTAAACCCAGTTCAGGATGACCTGATGCCCTGAATGCCCCCTTCACATGGAAGGCTAAAGAAAGGCATACGGCGATAAACAGTAGAAAACAGCAGACGACACCTGTCCAGTTCCGCTTGATGTTCAAAAATCCTCCTGACTCCATCACTATCGAATACACATTCGTCCAGAGGACGCCCAGTCAGATAATGCAATGTGGCATTCCTTGCCAAAGCTCATAGATTGTTACGCGATCTTTTCTGGCCCTGGATATCTAATACGATTAGACTATCGGCCAGTTATTGTTCTGTGGGATATATTCTGTATGGGCGAAAGGGAGAATCCCTTCACTCACATGGGATAAAACAGTAGCCTAAATCCCCCATCCTTTCAACAGCTTAACGGTAAAAAAGAAGTTAGCCTCCGTGAATATAAACGTCGCAGATTTGTTAAATGGGAATTACATCCTGTTATTATTTGTTGTACTGGCACTGGGACTGTGTCTGGGTAAATTACGCCTGGGTTCAGTTCAACTTGGTAATTCCATTGGCGTTTTAGTGGTCTCATTATTATTAGGCCAGCAGCATTTCAGCATTAACACGGATGCGCTTAATCTCGGTTTTATGCTGTTTATTTTTTGTGTTGGCGTGGAAGCAGGGCCGAACTTTTTTTCAATTTTTTTCCGCGACGGCAAAAATTATCTGATGCTGGCGCTGGTGATGGTCGGCAGCGCCCTGGTGATAGCGTTAGGGCTGGGTAAACTGTTTGGCTGGGATATCGGCCTAACCGCCGGGATGCTGGCCGGTTCGATGACTTCGACGCCCGTGTTGGTCGGTGCAGGTGATACGTTGCGCCACTCGGGTATGGAGAGCGGTCAGCTTTCGCTGGCGCTCGACCACCTGAGTCTTGGCTACGCCCTGACCTATCTGATTGGGCTGGTGAGCCTTATCGTCGCTGCGCGTTACCTGCCTAAACTGCAGCATCAGGATCTCCAGACCAGCGCCCAGCAGATTGCGCGCGAGCGCGGTCTGGACACCGATACCAAACGTAAAGTCTATCTGCCCGTCATTCGCGCCTATCGCGTCGGGCCGGAGCTGGTTGCCTGGGCCGACGGCAAAAACCTGCGCGAGCTGGGTATCTACCGCCAGACGGGCTGCTATATCGAACGTATTCGCCGCAACGGTATTCTGGCTAACCCGGACGGCGATGCAGTGCTGCAAATGGGGGATGATATCGCTCTGGTCGGCTACCCTGACGCGCACGCGCGCCTCGACCCGAGTTTCCGTAACGGTAAAGAGGTGTTCGACCGCGACCTGCTCGACATGCGTATCGTCACGGAAGAGATTGTGGTGAAAAACCATAACGCCGTCGGACGTCGTCTGGCACAGCTAAAGCTGACGGATCACGGCTGCTTCCTGAACCGGGTCATCCGCAGCCAGATTGAGATGCCCATCGACGATAACGTCGTGCTGAATAAAGGCGACGTTCTTCAGGTCAGTGGCGACGCGCGCCGCGTAAAAACCGTTGCCGACCGCATCGGCTTTATCTCCATTCACAGCCAGGTTACCGACCTGCTCGCCTTCTGCGCCTTCTTTATTGTCGGCCTGATGATTGGGATGATCACCTTCCAGTTCAGCAACTTTAGCTTCGGCGTGGGTAACGCTGCGGGTCTGTTGTTCGCCGGGATCATGCTCGGCTTCCTGCGAGCCAACCACCCGACCTTCGGCTATATCCCGCAGGGCGCGCTGAACATGGTGAAAGAGTTTGGCCTGATGGTCTTTATGGCGGGCGTGGGTTTGAGCGCAGGCAGCGGCATCGGACACAGTCTGGGTGCCGTCGGCTGGCAGATGCTGGTCGCCGGGTTGATCGTCAGCCTGCTGCCGGTGGTGATCTGCTTCCTGTTCGGCGCTTACGTGCTGCGCATGAACCGCGCAATGCTGTTTGGCGCCATGATGGGCGCGCGCACCTGTGCACCGGCGATGGAAATCATCAGCGACACCGCCCGCAGCAACATCCCGGCGCTGGGCTACGCAGGCACGTACGCCATCGCCAACGTCCTGCTGACGCTTGCCGGTACGCTGATTATCATTATCTGGCCCGCGCTCGGATAACTCTGAAGTTTGCGCATCCCCGAATTATTTTCGCGATGCGCAGAACTTTTTGTATATGAGGCAGTCATAACTATTGCCACTGCTTTTCTTTGATGTCCCCCATTTTGTGGAGCCCATCAACCCCGCCATTTTGGTTCAAGGTTGATGGGTTTTTTGTTGCCTGAAATTCATAGCCATTTCAAATCAGCTGCGTCCCCCTCCTTTCCTGCTCCGCAAATAACACCGTCGCACTAGCACCATTACCCCATGATATAAGCTGTAACCAGGTTCCTGTTTCCTCCACTTGCCCCTACTCCATTTGCACCCATACTTTGAATTCCCCCTGCCTCTTTAATTGAGAAAAGGCCATGCTGATGAAAACCAAAACCGTTGTCATTTTCGGTGCAAGCGGCGCGATAGGTAGCGAAACCGCGCGAGTACTGGCGCGAGAGGGAGCGCATGTTTTCCTCGTCGCCCGAAATCGGGAGAAGCTGGAGCGCGTGGCTAACGACATCCGTTCTGCCGGTGGAATCGCTGAATCACGTGTTATCGACGTCTTCGACGAACGTTCTGTTCTTGAGCAAACCGCAAAAATGGCTCAGCAGACCGGCGGCATTGATGTGGTCGTTAACGCAACAGGGTTTATGCACGATCAAGGTAAACGCCTCGCAGAGTTATCCCTGGCAGAGTTCAGGCAGGGATTTGATCCGTTTCTCACCGCCCTTTTCACTATATCAAAGGCCGTCGTCCCCTATATGGGTGGCGAGCGCGAGGGCGTGATAATCACCGTTGTCGCACCGGCAGGCCCGATGGCGATACCCGGTCATCTTGGGCATATCGTCGGCTGCGCGGGCATTGAGGCGTTCGTCAACGCGCTCGCCAGCGAACTGGGTCCGAAGAACATCCGCGTTACGGGCGTGCGCTCTCATGCCATCAGCGGCGCGGTTCAGGCGGGTTCTTACACAGGAGAGTTATTCGCGATAAAAGCGCAGTCGATGGGAGTGACGATCGAGCAATTTATGGAAGGTGCCGCGCAAAGCACAATGCTCAAGCGGCTGCCAACCCTGCCGCAGGTGGCCGGTGTGATTGCATTTTTGGCCTCTGAACATGCCCGTGCGATGACCGCGACGATGGTCAACGTGACGGCGGGTGCGACCCTCGGCTAATGCTAAAATCCTGCGATGCGCCTCACTATTGCTCTGATCTCTTCGCGTGACAGCGGCTCCCGGTCCGTCACAAAATGCAGGGTCATGCCCTCGATAAACGCATCGAGCGCACGCGTCGTCACCGGGTCAAACCACTGCTCAAGCGTGCTCTGGCTGGTTTGCATCCAGTCCTGCATCACTTTTTTTAGCGCCGGTTTACGGCTCATCAGCGCATACAGCTGGTACATCAGCTCCATATTGTGCGGCGTGGTCACTTCTGAGCTGTGGATCAGGGTGGTGATCGCCTCACAGGCCATTTCAGGGCCGGTAACACCGGCAAAAAAATCGCGGTATTGCAGCGACATTTGCTGGGTAAAGCCGGTGAACGCCTCTTCGAGCAGCGAGTCTATCCCGTCGAAATAATAGGTCATCGACCCCAGCGGCACGCCCGCGCAGCTGGCGATTTTACGGTGCGTCACGGCATTGATGCCATGCTCTGCAATGGACTCCAGGGTGGCCTGAAGGATCCGCTCCCGACGCTGCGGATCGTTTGGTCGTCTGCTCATCTTTTCCCCTTTCGGTTTGTGTACAAATGTACACAAACTTGCTAGTGTTGTCGCTATTGTTGTACTTCTGGTGCTCCTCAATGACGTTGATCTCTCCCCGTAAAGCCCTGCAGCGCCGCCTGTGGGCACTGTTTATGTTCTTTTTCATCCCCGGATTGCTGATGGCGTCCTGGGCGACGCGCACCCCCGCGATCCGCGATATTCTGTCGGTCTCGACGGCAGAGATGGGCATCGTGCTGTTTGGTCTGTCGATCGGTTCGATGAGCGGTATTCTCTGCTCGGCATGGCTGGTGAAGCGCTTTGGTACGCGTAAAGTGATTCGCACCACCATGTGCAGCGCCGTGGTCGGCATGCTGATCCTCAGCGCCGCCCTGTGGTTTGCATCGCCGGTAATGTTTGCCTTTGGTCTGATGGTCTTTGGTGGCAGCTTTGGCGCAGCAGAAGTGGCGATTAACGTCGAAGGCGCCGCCGTCGAGCGCGAGCTGAATAAAACCGTTCTGCCGATGATGCACGGCTTCTACAGCCTCGGCACGCTGGCCGGTGCCGGTGTGGGCATGGCGTTGACCGCTTTTGGTACCGCCGCGAGCCTGCACATTTTACTGGCGGCGCTGATCTGTATTGTGCCGATTTTGACCGGTATTACTTTCATTCCTGACGGCACGGGCAAAAACAGCGCGGAAGAGCAAAAGTCGACCGAGAAAGGGTTACCTTTTTATCGCGATATGCAGCTGATGCTGATTGGCGTAGTGGTGCTGGCGATGGCGTTTGCCGAAGGCTCCGCGAACGACTGGCTGCCGCTGCTGATGGTCGATGGCCACGGTTTTAGCCCTACCTCAGGTTCACTGATCTACGCCGGATTTACCCTCGGGATGACCGTCGGGCGCTTTACGGGCGGCTGGTTTATCGATCGTTACAGCCGCGTGGCCGTGGTGCGCGCCAGCGCGATGATGGGCGCGCTCGGTATCGCGCTGATTATTTTTGTCGACGTGGACTGGATCGCCGGTGTCTCGGTCATTCTGTGGGGCGCCGGTGCGTCACTCGGATTCCCGCTCACCATTTCGGCGGCCAGCGATACCGGCCCGGACGCCCCGACGCGCGTCAGCGTGGTTGCCACCACCGGCTATCTCGCCTTCCTGGTCGGCCCGCCGCTGCTCGGGTTCCTCGGCGAACATTACGGGTTACGCAGCGCCATGCTGGTGGTGTTAGCCCTGGTCATTGTCGCCGCGCTGGTCGCAAAAGCCGTGGCAAAACCTACAACACAAGATTCAGCAATGGAGAAGGGATATGAGCGTTAAGTTAATCGCCGTCGACATGGATGGAACCTTCCTGAGCGACGCCAAAACCTATAACCGCGAGCGCTTTCTGGCGCAGTATGCGCGCATGAAAGCACAAGATATTCGCTTTGTGGTTGCCAGCGGGAATCAGTATTACCAGCTCATCTCCTTTTTCCCGGAGATTGCCGATGAGATCGCTTTTGTCGCCGAAAACGGCGGCTGGGTGGTGAACGCTCGCGAAGATGTGTTTAACGGTGAACTCACCAAAAGCCAGTTCGACACGGTGGCGCGTTTCCTCTGCTCTCTGCCGGAAGTGGAAGTGATCGCCTGCGGTAAGAGCAGCGCCTATACCCTGAAATCTTATGATGACAGCCTCAAAGAGATGGCGGCGAAGTATTACCATCGTCTGGAAATGGTTGATAACTTTGACCATCTTGACGACATCTTCTTTAAGTTTGGATTGAATCTGCCGGACAGCGAAATCCCGCGCGTGCAGGCGCTGATCCATCAGGAACTGAGCGACATTATGGTTCCGGTGACCACCGGCCATGGCAATATCGATCTGATAATTCCGGGCGTGCACAAGGCGAACGGACTGCGTATTTTGCAGCAGCACTGGGGTATCGACGATAGCGAAGTGGTGGCGTTTGGCGACAGCGGGAATGACGTTGAGATGCTGCGTCAGGCGGGCTTTAGCTTTGCGATGGCAAACGCCAAACCGCATATCAAAGCCGAGGCGCGTTTCGAGGCGCCGCACAATAACGACGAAGGCGTGCTGGACGTGATCGAAAAAGCGTTGAACGGGGAAGCGCCGTTTAACTAGCGCGCGAATTGCCCGGTAAGCGTAACGCCACCGGGCAACAACTTACTGTAACGCGCTGCCGACGCGTTTATCTTTCAGGAACATCACCATCAGCCCCAGCCACAGCACGCCATTGGCGAGGTTAAACAGGCTGAACAGCCCGTTACCGCCAAAGCTGTAGGCGTGTTTACTGACTTCAATGCCCACGGTAAAGATCAGCATCTGCAGCATCCCCATTGCGGCGGATACGGTGCCTTTACTCATCTCGCTGGCAAACAGCGTCAGGCGCACCAGCCCGGCATTCGCCAGACCAATCCCAAAGGCATAAATACTCAGCCCGGCCGTCATCCACAGATAGGCGTGGGAAGAGGCGACGGTCGCCACCGCTGCAACCACCAGCCCGGCCACAATCGGCCAGCCGCCCATAATGATCAGCGAGCGCACGCTGCGACGGGAAGTGAGGCGTGCCAGCACCAGGTTACCGATAATCAGCGCGCCAAAAACAGGCACCTGCAGCAGACCGTATTCATAGCTGCTGAGCTTCTCGCCACTAATAATAATGACCGGTGACTGGGCAATCCACGCCAGCAGCGGCAGGCTGACAAAACCGGTGGCCAGCGCCCCCGCCACAAAGCGGCCATTCCTGAGCACCTCTTTGTAGTCGCGCCCCAGCTCTTTTAGGGACAGTTTTTCGCCCAGGCGGGTGGCGGTCTCTGGCATTGCGCGGTGCAAGCCGAAGAACGAAATCGCCGCCAATGCCGCGAACAGCACAAACATCCCTTCCCACGGCGCAACGTGCACCCACGCCGCGCCCACCAGCGGGCCGAGCAGCGGCGCAATCAGCGCCACGTTCGCCATCAGGGCGGTGATTTTGATACACACCGCCTCCTCGAAAGACTCTTGAATAGCGGCATACCCTACGGCGCCGATAAAGCACAGGCTCACCCCCTGCAAGAATCGCAGCAGCGTGAATTGTTCAATCGTTTGTGCCAGCAGAATGGCGAGGCAGGTGACGATAAACCACACCACGCCGGTCAGCATCACCGGGCGACGGCCAATGCGATCCGACAGCGGCCCCAGCAGCCACTGTAAAAACATGCCGCCAGCCAGATAGGCGGTCATGGATGTCGGTACCCACTCGATCCCGGCGTTGTACTGCTCCACCACGGCCAGCATACCCGGCTGGATCATATCGTTGCCGATATAGGTGGAGAATTCGTAAAGCACCAGACACAGAGGGAAAAGTAACGCCTGACGACCCAGACGGTTACCGGAAGAAGAACGGTTTAACATGCAGTCTCTTTTTGATGAAAAAATCGCGATGAGTTTAATGAAATGACCGGTCGCGAGATAGTGAATTATCGAAGATAAACAGAAATAAAGCACATATCGTCGTCGTTTAAGGTTTCCTTAAGTTGACACCTTTATGATGGGCCTATTTCCCGTCAACGAACGTCATTATGGCTCAACATACTGCCCCTTCGGATTTATCTAAGTCACCGACAACTAAGATAAAACCCCTTTACCGTTTACCGGTGCGCTTTTATGGTTATCAGCTTTTCGCGCTACTGCTGATGGCGGTGCTGTTTACCTGTCTTTCGCGCGATGAGACGCTCGACCGCTGGATCACGGGTTTCTGGTATGACGCCGCCAGCCACCATTTCCCGCTGCAGCAAAACGCGCTGCTGGATCTGCTGAACCATCGACTGGCGAAGTACGTTGCGATTGCGACGGCGGCCGTGGCGCTGATTTATGGCGCCTTTCGTCGCAACATGCCGCTGGTCACCGGAGCGCTGCTGATGGGCCTTGGCACCCTGGTGGTCGGTGTGCTGAAAAGTACCAGCCATCACAGCTGTCCGTGGGATCTGCTGGAGTACGGCGGCAAAGCGGTTTCGTATCCGCTGTTTAGCAGTACGCCTGATGGCAGCGGCCCCGGTCGTTGCTTCCCTGGCGGGCACGCATCGAGCGGCTTTATGGTAATGGGGCTGTTTTTCGCCTTCTGGCGCGAGCGCCCTCGTCTGGCGTGGTGTTTCGTGGCGCTGGGTGCGGTGGCGGGCCTGACGATGGGCTTCGGCCAGGTCATGCGCGGCGCCCATTTCTTCTCTCACAACCTGTGGGCAGGTTGGTGGGTTTGGTTTTCTCAGGTCGTGGCTTACGGCCTTGTTTCTGCCTGGTTTGCAAAAGAGTGAGTTGGAATGCTAGAGAATCTCAATTACGGACTGTTTTATCTGATTAATGCCACCCCGGCGTCACCGGAGTGGATGATTATGTTTGCCAAATTTGTGGCAAAGGATCTGATTAACATCGTGCCCTTGCTGATCGCGATACTCTGGCTGTGGGGGCCACGCAAGCAGGTCAGCGCGCAGCGTCAGCTGGTGATAAAGGTGGCGATGGCGCTGGCGGTTAGCATGACCGCCTCCTGGACGCTGGGGCATCTGTTCCCGCACGACCGTCCATTTGTCGATCATATCGGTTCAAACTTCCTGCACCATGCGGCTGACGACTCCTTCCCGAGCGATCACGGTACCGTGATTTTCACCTTCGCACTGGCCTTTTTGTTCTGGCACCGCGTCTGGTCGGGCGTGGTTCTGATGGCGATCGCACTCGGCATTGCCTGGTCGCGCGTTTATCTCGGCGTCCACTGGCCGCTGGATATGCTGGGCGGACTGCTGGTCGGAATGATGGGCTGCCTGAGCGCACAAATCCTGTGGAATATCATGGGACAGCAGATTTATCGCGGGCTGCAGCGCGTCTACCGTATCTGCTTTGCTCTCCCGATCCGCAAAGGCTGGATACGTGACTAATCCCGGTCCGACAGGTTACACTTGAACCCCCACATTGTGGGGGTTCACCTTTTCGCCCCGAGGATCTATGGAAACACGACGCGACGACCGCATCTCCCAGCTGCTGCAAGCCCTGAAGCGCAGCGATAAGCTGCATCTCAAAGAAGCTGCTACTCTGCTCGGCGTTTCCGAGATGACCATCCGTCGCGACCTGAACAGCGAGAGTGCCCCCGTGGTGCTGCTCGGCGGCTATATCGTACTGGAGCCACGCAGCGGCAGCCACTATCTGCTGAGCGATCAGAAAACCCGCCTGGTTGAGGAAAAACGCAAAGCCGCACGGCTGGCCGCCTCCCTCGTGCAACCGCATCAGACTCTGTTTTTCGACTGCGGCACCACCACACCCTGGATTATCGAAGCCATCGATAACGCGCTGCCGTTCACGGCGGTGTGCTACTCCCTAAATACCTTTCTGGCTCTCCAGGAGAAACCTGAGTGTCGGGTGATCCTCTGCGGCGGTGAGTTTCACGCCAGCAACGCCATTTTCAAGCCGTTGAATCTTCAGGACACCCTGAGCAATCTCTGTCCGGATATCGCCTTTTACTCAGCGGCAGGCGTGAGCGTGCGCCAGGGCGCAACCTGTTTTAACCTCGAAGAGTTAACGGTGAAGCATTGGGCGATGAACGCCGCGCAGTATCATGTGCTGGTGGTGGATCACAGCAAATTTGGCAAAGTGCGTTCAGCAAGAATGGGCGATCTGGCACGCTTTGATGCGATTGTCAGCGACTGCCGCCCTGATGACGAGCTGGTCGCGCACGCCAAAGCGCAGCAGATTAAATTGATGTACTGAGTGGAGGTTTTGCCGGGCTTGGCCGCCAGCGCGGTCTGATGCTCTCACCCTATCCCTCCCCCGTCGGGGGACGAGGCAAACACTCAAAACGATAACCTTGCGGTTATCGTTTTGCTTTTATGAGAACCAGCTACCAAACCACGAGTGGAATTTCATCATCACGAAGTCCCACATCCGGCTGAAGAATCCACCCTCTTCCACCGCTTCCATCACGATCAGCGGACGCTGCTCAATAGATTTGCCGTTAAGCTGGAAATCGATCGTGCCGACCACCTGGCCCTTTTTCAGCGGCGCGGTCAGCTGTGGATCGGTCAGGGTGTAGCTCGCTTTCAGATTTTTCAACTGACCACGCGGGATCGTCACAGAACCCGCTTCACCCGCGCCCAGATTCACTTCACTCTTATCGCCGAACCAGACGCGCTGGCTGATAAAGGTCGCGTCAGGTTTAATTGGCGTCACCGTTTCGAAGAAGCGGAAGCCCCAGGTCAGCAGTTTTTCGGATTCATTAAAGCGGATGCGGTCGGTTTTGGTGCCAAGCACCACGGAGATCAAACGCATATCGCCCTGGGTCGCAGAGGCCACCAGGTTATAGCCTGCGCCTGCGGTGGTGCCGGTTTTCATGCCGTCTACATTCACGTTGCTGCTCCACAGCAGACGGTTGCGGTTCGGCTGGCGGATCTTGTTGAACGTAAACTCTTTCTCTTTATGGATGGCGTACTCATCCGGCACGTCGTGGATCAGCGCTTTGCCCAGCAGCGCCATATCGCGGGCGGTACTGAACTGCCCCGGCGCGTCCAGGCCGTGGACCGTTTTGAAGGTGGTTTTGGTCAGGCCGAGTTTTTGCGCGTAACCATTCATCAGGCCGATAAAGGAGTCCTGGCTGCCCGCGACGTAATCCGCCAGCGCGATACAAGCGTCGTTCCCCGACTGAATAATCACCCCTTTATTCAGATCCGACACGGAAACCTGGTCACCCGGTTTCAGAAACATCACGGACGAGCCGCGCAGGGCCGGGTTGCCGGTGGCCCAGGCGTCTTTGCCAATGGTCACCATGTCGTCGAGCTTAATTTTGTTCGCTTTGAGCGCCTGCCCCACCACGTAGCTGGTCATGATTTTGGTCAGACTCGCCGGATCGAGCTGTTCGTCCGCGTTGCCTTCCGCCAGCACTTTACCGCTAGCGTAGTCCATCAGGATCCACGCGCGCGCGTCGACCGGAGGCGCTTCTGGTGCTGCCGTTTCAGCCGCAAAAAGTGTGGGGGAAAACAGGAAAAGCAGTGCGGAGCCTGCCGCCAGGCTGCGCAGAGAAGAAGTTGTATGCGTCATAAATGCCACCCGAGTGTCCTTTCTAAAAAATCACGTCACATCACCGTGTCGCAAGAAGCGATGAGTAATAACGTACTAATGAGTCTAAAGAAACCTAAACCAGGTAAAGTTTTTAAAGTTTACGCAATAACGGGCCGGGGTGCTGTCCCGGATGCGATTTTTTTGTCTTCTGTTGCGTAAATGTTAGGTTTATCTCACCATGTGCAATCGCAGGCTTTGATTCACCACTCAGGTTATTTCACTCATTCAGGAGTCAATATGATTACGCTGTGGGGCAGGAACAATTCAACCAACGTCAAGAAAGTGCTCTGGACGCTGGAAGAGCTGGATTTACCGTTTAACCAGATCATGGCCGGTTTGCAGTTTGGCGTGAATAACGATGCCGAGTATCTGGCGATGAACCCCAACGGACTGGTGCCGCTGCTGCGCGACGATGAAACCGACTTAACCCTGTGGGAATCGAACGCCATTGTGCGCTATCTGGCAGCGCAGTACGGGCAAAACCGCCTGTGGGTGGACAATCCTGCCCGCCGTGCCGAGGGTGAAAAATGGATGGATTGGGCAAACCAGACGCTCTCCCCCGCGCACCGCCCGATCCTGATGGGCCTGGTCAGAACCCCGGAAGCCGAGCGTGATTATGCGGCGATCGACGCCGGAAAAGCGGCGTGCGAAAAACTGTTTGCCCTGCTGGATGACGCACTCGCGAACCAGCCATATCTCTCAGGCTCCGCGTTTGGCGTGGGCGATATCGCGGTCGCGCCGTTTATCTGGAACCTGACCAACATCGGTCTGGAGTGGGGATCGTATCCAAACCTGGAGCGCTGGTTCGCACAACTCAAAACGCGCCCAGCCTTCCAAAAAGCGATCATGATCCCCGTGAGCTAATCACGCCCCGGACGGGCTGACTTTCAACAGTTGCCCGTCTGATTCATCCGTTAATACATACAGATAGCCATCCGGCCCCACCCGCACATCGCGGATGCGGTTGCCTTTATCTCCCAGAATCCGCCCGTCTTCCGTCACCTTATTGCCGTCCACGCTCAGGACAATCACGTCTTTCTCTTTCAGCGCACCCATGAACAGTTTGTTTTTCCACTGCGGGAAGACGTCGCTGTTGTAGAACGCCATGCCGCTCACCGCGGGCGATACTTTCCAGACAAACAGCGGCGGCTCTGTGCCTTCGACGTGCTCGCCTTTGGCTTCCGGAATTTTCAGGCCGCTGTAGTTAATCCCGTGCGTCGCCAGCGGCCAGCCGTAGTTTTTGCCTTTTTCAGGGATGTTGATCTCATCACCGCCACGCGGGCCGTGCTCGTTCAGCCACAGCGCGTCGGTCCAGGGGTTCATCGCCATCCCCTGCGGATTGCGGATGCCGTATGACCAGATTTCCGGGCGTGCGCCTGCTTTATCGACGAACGGATTATCTGCGGGCACTTTGCCCTGATCCGTCAGGCGTACCACTTTCCCTTGCAGCTTATCCAGATCCTGCGCCGTCGGACGTTGATTGTTTTCACCCAGGCCGATAAACAGATAGCCTTTTCCGTCGAACACCAGTCGCCCGCCGAAGTGATTTCCCGTCGACAGTTTTGGCATCTGGCGGAACACCACCTGGAAAGCCTCGACGCGCGAGAGATCCTCGCTCAGGCGGCCATATCCTACTGCCGTGCCCGCTTTACCATCGTTGCCGGCTTCGGCGTAGCTGAGCCAGATGCGGCGCGACTGTTCAAAATCCGGAGCCAGCACCACGTCCAACAGACCGCCCTGCCCGCTATCCCACACTTTCGGTATCCCGACGATCGGATCTGACAGCCCTTTTCCCGCCTGCCAGTGCTTGAGCTGCCCACCCCTGAGGGTGATCAGCATGCCCTGATTATCTGGCAAAAAGGCCAGCGACCACGGGTGATCGAGTTTAGTTTGCAGCACATCGACTTTAACTGCGCCGGGTGCCGCCATTACGTAAGCGGAGAGAAAGAAGAGAGACAGAGGAATCAGCGAAGATCGGCGCATTACGCACTCCTTTTTTCGACGTTTGGCATAAAGAGTAGCCAGGCCGACCGGGCGCGTGAGCACTTTTACAAAAGCTTAATCAGAAGGGGGAGTCGCCTCCCCCGGAGTTTAGTGCTGATGGAGCGCGGCGTGCTCTTTCAGGCACATAATGCAGAGAGTCAGTGTCGTCAGGGAGTGTTCCAGTTTCTCCGCGCTGACGGCGACAAACGTTGGACAATCATGGTGTCCGGTCATCAGGCATACGGCAGCTTTTGACAACGCGTCAGCCGCGCGTTGCAGGACAAGCTGTTCATCAGCGTCGTAATAATCCCGCAGGATCGGCGCTTTTTCACGCATGTAGTCACACAGTTCAAAACAATTATCACGCAGATGGTCGCTTTCGCTGACTGACATATACCCTTTTGCCATCCTTAACTGCAGGTATGCCGCAAGGTCAATCCGGGCATTGATCAGCTTGTTCAGTAGATCGCGTTTCAGTCTGTCAACGGACATGCTATTTCCTCCCTTGTCAGCCATTGTGCACGATCAGAATAAGCTCATTTTTTGACCAGATTAATGCGTCAGGTCAATAAATCGTAACTGATTAACATTCTTTACAATGTTACAACGTCCAGCCCCCAGCCCTACCCTTTAATCTTCGGGTCCAGCGCGTCGCGCAGGCCGTCACCTAACAGGTTAAAGGCCAGTACGGTAAAGAAGATCGCGAGGCTTGGGAATATCGCCACGTGAGGCGCAATCACCATGTCAGCCCGCGCTTCATTGAGCATCGCGCCCCACTCCGGCGTCGGCGGCTGTGCGCCTAATCCCAGGAATGAGAGGCTCGCCGCTGAGATAATCGACACGCCGATACGCATGGTGAAATAGACCACAATGGACGAGACCGTGCCGGGCAGGATGTGGTTAAACAGGATGGTTGCATCGCTGGCGCCAATACTGCGCGCCGACTCGATAAACGTCTGTTGCTTCAGCACCAGCGTATTTCCGCGCACCAGACGGGCAAACGCCGGAATGGAAAAGACCGCCACGGCGATGATCACGTTAGCCATCCCGCTGCCCATTATTGCGACGACGGCGATCGCCAGCAAAATGCCGGGAAAGGCAAAAAGCACATCGCAGATACGCATGATGATGCGGTCCCACCAGCCTTCGTAGAACCCCGCCAGCAGGCCCAGCACCGTACCGATGGCAGCGCCAATCAGCACCGCGAAAACGCCCGCCGCGAGTGAGATTTGTGCGCCGACCAGCACGCGGCTAAAGATATCGCGCCCGAGAGAGTCCACGCCAAACCAGTGCATCATTGACGGGCCATCGTTCAGTCGATCGTAATCGAAGTAGTTTTCGGCATCGAACGGCGTGATCCAGGGTGCCAGTATCGCCACTACGATCAGCAGCAGCACAAACAGTCCGGCGGTCATTGCCACCGGCTGACGACGAAATCGCCGCCAGAACTCCAGCCACGGCGTGCGGATATGGTCCGGTTTTAACCCCGGCATAGCCTTTAAAATGGCCTGACGACGCCAGTTAAACAATCGCATGTTACTTGTACCTGATAGCCGGGTTAATGGCGGCGTAGAGCACATCCACCACTAAGTTGATAAGAATAAATTCCAGTGAAAATAGCAGCACCTCTGCCTGAATCACCGGATAGTCGCGCATGTCGACGGAATCGACCAGCAAACGACCCAGCCCCGGCCAGTTAAAGACCTTCTCCACCACAATCGAACCGCCAAGCAGGAAGCCAAACTGCAGGCCCATCATCGTGACAACCGGAATCATCGAATTGCGCAGGCCATGCTTGAGGATCACCCACTTTTCGCTCACACCTTTGGCGCGCGCGGTGCGCATATAGTCTTCACTCAGCACATCGACGAACGAGGCGCGCGTAAATCGCGCCATCACGGCGGCCACCGCTGCGCCTAAAGTGAGCGACGGCAGAATGTAGTGCTTCCACGTATCCGCCCCCACCGTCGGCAGCCAGCCCAGTTCGACAGAGAAGATCTGCATCAGCAGCATCCCCAGCGCAAACGCCGGGAAAGAGATCCCGGTGACGGCCAGTGCCATGCCGAGCTTATCCGGCCAGCGGTTGCGCCAGACGGCGGCAATAATCCCCGCGGCAAGACCAAAAATCATCGCCCAGATCATACTGGCAAGAGTGAGCCAGAACGTCGGCATAAAGCGGCTGGCAATCTCCTCAGAAACCGGACGTCGCGACACCATCGAGATGCCGAAATCGCCCTGCAACACGTTGGTGATGTAGTGCCAGAACTGCACATACAGCGGCCGATCAAGACCCAGCTGCTGGCGCACCATGTCGATCACCGTCGCATCCGCCTCCGGCCCGGCGATGAGTCGCGCCGGATCGCCGGGCAGCATATGGACGAACAGAAACACCAGCACCGCCACAATCAGCAGCGTTGGGATCAGCCCCAGCAGGCGTTTAAAAACGTAATTCAGCATGCCTTTCCCTCTCATCCCGCAGACTATCGCCTGCGGGAATGAGTTCTGTTATTTCAAATCCGCGTCTTCAAAACTGAAGCCCGTATCCGGCATGATGTAGAACCCGGTCAGCGCCTTGTTGTGGGCGGAAACCAGTTTTTCCACCACCAGCGGCACCCACGGCGACTCTTTCCACAGAATATCCTGAGCATCCTTGTACAGACGCGCTTTCTCGTCGGTTTTGGTGGTTTTCAGGGCATCCGTCAGATCTTTATCCACCTGCGGATTGCTGTAGAACGCGGTGTTAAACTGCGTCGGCGGCCAGTTTTGCGAGGCAAACAGCGGCGAAAGCGCCCAGTCTGCTTCACCCGTTGATGCCGTCCAGCCGGTGTAGAACATGCGCACACCGCTCTCTTTCTGCCCTTTGCCTTCCACTTCCGCCGCACGCTGGCCCGCGTCCATCGCTGTCAGCTGCGCTTTGATGCCCACCTGCGCCAGCTGCTGCTGGGTGAACTGCAGCACTTTCTGCGCGGTGCTGTGATTATGAGATGACCACAGCGTGGTGCTAAAGCCGTTCGGGAAACCGGCCTCTTTCAGCAGCTCGCGCGCTTTCGCCGGATCGTATGGCCAGGGTTTGTAGCTCTGGGCGTAGGCAATCGACGGCGGCACAATGCCCGTCGCCGGGGTCGCATAGCCCGCAAAAGCCACTTTCACCAGCGCCTGACGGTTAATGGCGTAGTTGATCGCCTCGCGCACTTTTGGATTATCAAACGGCTTTTGCGTCACGTTCATGCTGATGTAGCGCTGCATGATCGACGGGCTGGCCACCAGCTCCAGCTTGCTGTTTTTCTCAAGGATTGCCGCCTGCTCGTAAGGGATCGGGAAAGCAAACTGCGCTTCGCCGGTTTGCAGCATCGCCGCACGGGTGTTGTTGTCGACAACCGGACGCCAGGTGATAGAGTCCAGCTTCGGCAGGCCCTTCTGCCAGTACCCGGCGAATTTCTTCACCTTCACGAAATCGGTCTGATTCCAGGTCACCAGCTCGTACGGCCCGGTGCCGACCGGGTGGAAACCAATCTCTTTGCCGTATTTTTTCAGCGCTTCCGGGGAGATCATCGCCGTCGCCGGGTGCGCCAGGATATTGATAAACGCCGAGAACGGCTCTTTGAGGGTGATTTTCACCGTCGTCGGATCGACGGCCTCGGTGCTGGCGATGTTTTTGTAGAGGTTATAGCGCTTGAGACTGTTTTCTTTATTGCTGGCGCGATCGAGGTTCACCTTCACGGCTTCAGCGTTGAAATCAGTCCCATCCTGGAACTTCACGCCGCTGCGCAGTTTGATGGTGTAGACCAGCCCGTCATCGGAGACGGTATAGCTTTCGGCCAGCACGTTCTTTAGCTTCATCTCTTTATCAAGGCCAAACAGCCCCTGATAGAACGACTTCGCCACCGCCTGCGACAGCGTATCGTTGGCGTCATACGGGTCCAGCGTGGTGAAGTTGGACGCCACGGCGACCACCACATCTTTGGCCGCAAATGCAGGCGTTGCCGCCAGTGCGGCCGTCACGCTCGCGGCTAACAGCCATGAACGAGCAACAAATTTTGTCATTGTATTCTCCTGTTGTTCCCTGTCTGTCAAAAGCTATAAGCGTGAAAAGGCGTTGTGTTGATGCGGCGGTGCCACGAAATGTCCGGGGCCCACTTCGCGCAGAACCACACGCTCCGTCGCCTCGCCGCGTTTACGAATATTGCCCGGCATCTCATCCTGCAACAGCACGCGGTGGCCGTGCCGGTGCGCCGGGTCGGCCACCGGAACGGCGGCCATCAGTTTGCGGGTGTACGGGTGCTGCGGGTTTTCAAACACCGCGCGACGCGGGCCAATCTCCACGATTTGTCCCATGTACATCACCGCCACGCGATGGCTGATGCGCTCTACCACCGCCATATCGTGTGAGATAAACAAAAAGGCGATGCCCAGCTCGCGCTGGAGATCGAGCAGTAAGTTGATGATTTGTGCGCGGATGGAGACATCCAGCGCCGAGACGGATTCGTCGGCAATCACCACCTTCGGATTCAACGCCAGCGCGCGGGCAATGCAGATGCGCTGACGCTGTCCGCCGGAAAACTCGTGTGGGTAACGCCAGGCATGTTCCGGCTTCAACCCCACGCGTTCCAGAAGCCAGGCGACGCGCCGCTGCCCCTCTTCGCCTTTCAGCAGGCCATGCACCCGCAACGGCTCCATGATCGAGTAACCGACCGTCTGGCGCGGATCGAGGGAGGCATAGGGGTCCTGGAAGATAAACTGAATATCCCGGCGCAGGTGCTGTAGCTTGCTGGCAGGCAACGTGTCGATGCGCTCACCGTTAAAGGTAATGCTGCCCTCCTGGGAGTCGACCAGACGCAGCAGCGCCCGTCCGGTGGTGGATTTCCCGCAGCCCGATTCGCCCACCAGCGCCAGGGTTTCGCCCGGCCACAGGTCGAAACTGACGTTTTCCACCGCGTGCACTTCGCGCTTTACGCGGTTAAGCAGCCCGCCGCGCAGTGGGAAACGGGTCACCAGATCGCGCACCTGCAGAATCGGCTCGCCCGGTACCACCGTGTCTTGTTCGGTCTCTTCGCTTTGCGCCACGCCCGGCGAAAGCAGCGGGAAACGACGTGGCAAATCGCTGCCGTTCATCGCCCCGAGACGCGGAACCGCCGCCAGCAGCGCTTTGGTGTAAGGGTGTTCCGGCGCGTGGAAGATCTGCTCCACGCTGCCCGTTTCAACGGCCTCGCCCTGGTACATCACCAGCACCCGATCGGCGATATCCGCCACCACGCCCATATCGTGGGTGATAAAAATCACCCCCATCTCCATCTCCTGTTGCAGCACTTTGATGAGCTGCAGGATCTGCGCCTGAATGGTCACATCCAGCGCGGTGGTTGGTTCATCGGCGATCAGCACCGCCGGACGGCACGACAGCGCCATGGCGATCATCACCCGCTGGCGCATGCCGCCGGAGAGCTGATGCGGGTAGCGCCCGAGAATGGTTTGCGCTTCCGGAATACGCACCAGATCCAGCATGCGTTTGGCTTCTGCCAGCGCCTGCTCGCGGGATAATCCCTGGTGCAGGCGAATAGATTCGGCAATCTGCTCGCCCACCGGAAACACCGGATTGAGCGAGGTCATCGGCTCCTGGAAAATCATCGCCATGTCCGCGCCGCGCACGCTCTGCATTTGCGACTGGCTCAGCTCGGTGAGATCGATGACCTGCTGGTTGCGACGGCGCAAAAGCAGGCTGTCACAGTTGATCATCCCGCCGGCCTGCTCCAGCAAACGCATCAGCGACAGGGCCGTGACGGATTTACCGGAACCGGATTCACCGACAATCGCCAGCGTTTCGCCTCGCTTGAGAGAGAACGAAAGCTGTTTTACCGCCGGGACAGGCCGCCGCTCTTCCTGAAACGCGATGTTCAGGTTGTGGACGGCCAGAACTTCCCGGCTATCCAGATCGTTACTGTGCGGCACGCAGGCTCCCCTTATTCACGATAAATTCCCGTCGAGGGTGCATCGCCCGCATAACCCCAGGCGCGATACATCCCTTCACTGTTAAACGGCAACGCGACGTTGCCCTCACGATCCACAGCAATCAGCCCGCCGCTGCCGCCGAGCGCCGGGAGTTTTTCCATCACCACGCGCTCGCAGGCCTCGGCCAGACTTAAGTTTCCGTAATCCATCAAGGCGGCAATGTCATACGCCGCGAGCGTGCGGATAAACACTTCGCCCGTACCGGTGCAGGACACGGCCACATTGGCGTTATTGGCGTAACATCCCGCGCCCGGCAGAGGGCTGTCCCCGACCCGGCCCGGTAGTTTGTTGGTCATTCCGCCGGTAGAGGTGGCCGCCGCGAGATTGCCCGCTTTGTCCAGCGCCACCGCTCCAACGGTACCCATTTTGGTGCTCTCATCGAGCGGTGCCGCGTGATCGAGCTGGGTGATCCCGGCGCTGCGGGCGTCCAGTAATTGCTGATAACGCTCGGGCGTCGAGAAGGTCTCAGCAGGCACCCGTTCCATGCCGTTTTCTGCGGCAAACTGCTCCGCGCCAGCTCCCGTCATCAGGACGTGCGGGCTTTGCTCCATCACCAGACGCGCTGCCAGAATCGGGTTACGCAGATGGCTGACACCCGCCACCGCACCGGCTTTCAGGCTATTGCCGTCCATCACGCAGGCGTCCAGTTCATGGGTTTCGTCGCGAGTAAATACCGACCCAATGCCCGCGTTAAACAGCGGGCACTCTTCCAGCAAACGTACCGCCTCGGTGACGACATCAAGCGCGCTCTCGCCCGCCTCCAGCATCCGCTGGCCCGTTTCAACAATGGCAGAAAGCGCGTCAACGTAGCGTTTTTCCTGCTCCGGACTCAGCTTCGCACGGGTAATTGCCCCTGCGCCGCCATGAATTGCGATCACCGCATTAACCATTTCCATCACCCATCAGCACAGAGGCGCCGCTTTTTCTATAAATATCATTATCGTTGTCAGATCTTCAGACGAATTTTGAATATAGAAAGACGCAAGGGTGATGTAAAGACTACACCCTCTGTGTCATACAGTTAGGGGCACTTTTCTGTCATAATGCCCGCTTTCGCTGTTATCCCGCAGGAGTAAACCATGGATTTTACCGCCGGACTGATGCCGCTTGAAACGGCACTCACGCAGATGCTCGCCCCCGTCACCCCGTTGAAAGAGCACGAAACGCTGCCTTTGCTGCGCGGCTTTGGGCGAGTGCTGGCGCGCGACGTTGTCTCTCCGCTCAATGTGCCGGGGTTTGATAACTCGGCGATGGACGGTTACGCGGTGCGCCTTGCGGATATTCAGGCGGGAAATGCCTTACCGGTCGCCGGAAAAGCCTTCGCCGGTCAGCCGTTCGCGGGTGAGTGGCCGCAGGGGACCTGCATTCGCATCATGACCGGTGCGCCAGTGCCTGACGGGTGCGACGCGGTGGTGATGCAGGAAGAGACCGAACAGACCGACGCGGGCGTGCGTTTTACCGCCAGCGTTAAAGCGAATCAGAACATCCGCCGCGCCGGGGAAGATATCGCCCAGGGCGCAACGGTGTTCGCGGCCGGAACCAAACTGACAGTCGCAGAGCTGCCGGTGCTGGCCTCTCTCGGCATTGCGGAGATCGACGTGGTGCGCAAAGTGCGCGTCGCGCTTTTCTCGACGGGCGACGAGCTGCAGCTGCCGGGCCAGCCATTGCAGGCGGGCCAAATCTACGACACCAACCGTCTGGCCGTGCATCTGATGCTGGAACAGCTGGGCTGCGAGGTGATCAACCTCGGTATCATTCCAGACGATCCGGAAAAACTGCGCGCGGCCTTTATCGAAGCGGATAACAGAGCCGACGTGGTGATAAGCTCCGGCGGCGTCTCCGTCGGCGAAGCGGATTACACCAAAACCATTCTCGATGAGCTGGGTGAAATCAGCTTCTGGAAACTGGCGATCAAACCGGGCAAGCCGTTTGCCTTTGGCACGCTGGCTAACAGCTGGTTCTGCGGTCTGCCTGGCAATCCGGTTTCGGCGGCACTGACCTTTTATCAGCTGGTGCAGCCGCTGCTGGCGAAACTCTCCGGCGATAACGCCTCAGGCCTTCCTCCTCGCCAGCGCGTGCGAGCGGCGACGCGACTGAAAAAATCCCCGGGACGTCTGGATTTCCAGCGCGGTATTCTGACGCGTAACGCCGACGGCGAGCTGGAAGTGAGCACCACCGGGCATCAGGGCTCGCATATCTTTAGCTCATTCAGCCTGGGTAACTGCTTCATCGTGCTGGAGCGTGAGCGCGGCAACGTCGAAGCCGGTGAATGGGTTGAGGTCGAAGCCTTTAACCATCTGTTCGGAGGCTAAAATGGCGGTGGAGCTGAACGATCAGGAGATGCTGCGTTATAACCGTCAGATTGTCCTGCGCGGGTTTGATTTTGACGGGCAGGAAGCACTAAAGGCGGCGAACGTGCTGGTCGTTGGCCTTGGCGGGCTGGGCTGTGCCGCCGCGCAGTATCTGGCGGCAGCGGGCGTTGGCAGGATGACGCTGCTGGATTTCGATACGGTATCGGTGTCGAACTTACAGCGTCAGACACTGCACAGCGATGCGACCGTTGGCGAGCCGAAAGTGATCTCGGCGCGCGATGCCCTGGCGCGGATCAACCCGAATGTTCACTTTACCCTCATTGATGCGATGCTGGACGATGCCGCGCTGTCCGCCCACATCGCGCAGCACGATATTGTGCTCGATTGCACCGACAACGTGGCGGTGCGCAATCAACTCAACGCGGGTTGTTTTACCCATAAAACACCGCTGATCTCCGGGGCGGCGATCCGCATGGAAGGGCAGATCAGCGTCTTTACCTATGCGGATGGCGAGCCGTGCTATCGCTGCTTGAGCCGACTGTTTGGCGAGAACGCCCTCACCTGCGTGGAAGCAGGCGTCATGGCGCCGCTGGTGGGGGTGATCGGTTCATTGCAGGCGATGGAAGCGATTAAAGTGCTGACCCATTACGGCACACCTGCCGCCGGAAAAATCCTGATGTACGACGCGATGACCTGTCAGTTTCGTGAGATGAAATTGATGCGTAATCCTGGCTGCGAGGTATGCGGGGGGTAACGCTTACCGGGTGAGGCGACGCCAGCACCCGGTTTATTGGGTCAAATCGACGTGCGCCCAAACGCGGTCTGCCAGTCCTGCTCAAACTTCACTACCGCCGCATCCACTGCCGGAGAGCTAATAAACTGCTGCGCCACGTCCAGCGGCAGGGTGATAGATTCACACCCGGCCAGCAGGCAGTCCAGCGCCTGACGCGGCGTTTTGAAGCTGGCGGCCAGCACTTTAGCGTGCGGCGCGTGCAGCGTCAGCAGCTGCTGGAGTTCCACCACGGTCTGAATTCCGTCGCCGCCCTGAGCATCAAGGCGATTTACATAGGGTGCGACATAATCCGCGCCTGCTAATGCCGACAGCATCCCTTGCGCCGCGCCATACACCGCCGTCCCAAGCGTTGGGATCCCTTCCGCTTTCAGCATTTTGATCGCCGCCAGCCCTTCTGCCGTGACCGGCACTTTCACCACCAGATCGTTAATGATGGCGCGCAGTTTACGTGCGTCTGCCACCATGCCCTCTGCGGTCGTCGCCATCACTTGGGCAAACAGACGCCCTTTTCCGCCGAGCGCGTCATGCAGCTCCGGCAGGAGCACCTCCAGCGGCTTTTTACCTGCTGCGACGATGCCCGGGTTGGTCGTTACACCGGCTAACGGGAAAACGCGTGCCAGTTTTTTGACTGCGGCTACGTCAGATGTGTCGAGATAAAATTCCATGATGTCACCCTCAAAATTAACCTGCCGTAACACTACCACGTAAAAACCTTCCTCAGAGTTGACGCACATCAAAATAACTTTCATTCGAAAGTTATTTAATCTTCATACGCAACAAGAGGCGAAAATATGATCTTCAATATTCAGCGTTACTCCACCCACGACGGCCCAGGTATTCGTACCGTGGTGTTCCTGAAAGGCTGCTCCCTCGGCTGTCGCTGGTGTCAGAACCCGGAGAGCCGCTCCCGCACGCGGGATGTGCTGTTTGATGCCCGCCTGTGCCTCGAAGGCTGCGACCTGTGTCAGCAGGCTGCGCCAGGGATTATCGACCGTGCGCTGAACGGAGTGATCATCCATCGCGAAAAACTCAATGACGACCATCTCGACGCCCTCACCGACTGCTGCCCGACCCAGGCGCTAACGGTCTGTGGGGAAGAGAAACAGGTGGCCGATATTATGGCAACCGTCCTGCGCGATAAACCCTTTTACGATCGCAGCGGCGGCGGTATCACCCTCTCCGGCGGCGAACCCTTTATGAGCCCGGAGCTGGCCCATTCTCTGTTTAAAGCCAGCCACGATCAGGGCATACACACGGCGGTCGAAACCTGTCTGCATGTGCCATGGCACTATATCGAACCGTCGTTACCCTATGTCGATCTGTTCCTCGCCGACCTTAAGCATGTCGATAGCGAGGTGTTTAAACAGTGGACTGACGGCTCGGCAAAACGGGTGCTGGAGAACTTAAAACGCCTGGCTGCTGCCGGAAAACAGCTGACCATTCGCGTCCCGCTGATTCAGGGCTTTAACGCCGATGAAGCGTCGATTAAAGCCATCACCCGTTTTGCCGCCGACAAACTGAACGTCCGCGATATCCACTTTTTGCCGTACCACACCCTTGGCATGAACAAATACACCCTGCTCGGCCAACCCTACTCTGCCCCTGACAAACCGCTCGATAACCCTGAGTTACTGGAGTTTGCCCAACAGTATGCGGCCCAGAATGGGTTAACTGCGACCCTACGAGGATAAAGATATGACACAGCTGAATCTGAACACCCTGACAGACCGCATTAAGGCGCACAAAACCGCTCTGGTGCATATCGTGAAACCGCCGGTCTGTACCGAGCGCGCGCAGCATTACACCGAAATGTACCAGCAGCACATGGACAAACCGATCCCGGTGCGTCGCGCGCTGGCGCTGGCGCATCATCTGGCAAAACGCACCATCTGGATCAAACACGACGAGCTGATTATCGGCAACCAGGCAAGCGAAGTGCGCGCCGCGCCAATCTTCCCGGAATACACCGTTTCGTGGATTGAAAAAGAGATCGACGATCTGGCCGACCGTCCGGGCGCTGGCTTTGCGGTGAGCGAAGAGAACAAGCGCGTGCTGCATGACGTCTGCCCATGGTGGCGCGGCCAGACGGTACAGGATCGCTGCTACGGTATGTTTACCGACGAGCAAAAAGGGCTGCTGGAAACCGGCATCATCAAAGCCGAAGGCAACATGACCTCCGGCGATGCGCACCTGGCGGTGAACTTCCCGCTGCTGCTGGAGAAAGGTCTCGACGGCATGCGCGCGAAAGTCGCGGAGCGCCGTACCCGCATCAACCTGACCGTGCTGGAGGATTTGCACGGCGATCAGTTCCTGAAAGCGATTGATATCGTACTGGAAGCCGTCACGCTGCACATCCAGCGTTTTGCCGATCTGGCGCGTGAGATGGCGAAAAATGAGATCCGCGAAAGCCGCCGCGACGAGCTGCTGGCAATGGCGGAAAACTGCGATGTCATTGCCCACCAGCCGCCAAAAACCTTCTGGCAGGCGCTACAGCTGTGCTATTTCATCCAGCTGATCCTGCAAATTGAGTCCAACGGCCACTCGGTCTCCTTCGCGCGTATGGACCAGTATCTCTATCCGTACTACCGCCGCGACGTGGAGCTGAATCAGTCTCTCGACCGCGAACATGCGATTGAGCTGCTGCACAGCTGCTGGCTGAAGCTGCTGGAAGTGAACAAAATCCGTTCCGGCTCGCACTCTAAAGCCTCGGCGGGTAGCCCGCTGTATCAGAACGTCACCATTGGCGGTCAGAAACTGGTGAACGGTGAGCCGATGGACGCGGTGAACCCCCTCTCCTACGCGATTCTGGAATCCTGCGGACGCCTGCGCTCCACCCAGCCAAACCTGAGCGTGCGTTATCACGCGGGCATGAGCAACGATTTCCTCGACGCCTGCGTGCAGGTGATCCGCTGTGGCTTCGGGATGCCCGCGTTTAACAACGACGAAATCGTCATCTCCGAGTTCATTAAACTCGGCGTGGAAAAAGAGGACGCCTACGATTACGCGGCAATCGGCTGCATCGAAACCGCCGTCGGCGGCAAGTGGGGCTATCGCTGTACCGGCATGAGTTTTATCAACTTCGCGCGCGTGATGCTGGCGGCGATGGAAGGTGGCCGCGACGCCACCAGCGGCAAGGTGTTCCTGCCGCAGGAGAAAGCGCTGTCTGCGGGCAATTTCGACAACTTCGACGAGGTGATGGCCGCCTGGGATCACCAGATCCGCTACTACACCCGCAAATCGATTGAAATTGAGTACGTGGTCGACACCATGCTGGAAGAGAACGTGCACGATATTCTCTGCTCGGCGCTGGTAGACGACTGCATCGAACGCGCGAAAAGCATCAAGCAAGGTGGCGCGAAATATGACTGGGTATCAGGTTTGCAGGTGGGCATCGCCAACCTCGGCAACAGCCTCGCCGCCGTGAAGAAACTGGTGTTCGAGCAGGGAGCGATTGGTCAGCAACAGCTGGCGAAAGCGCTGGCGGAGGACTACGAAGGGCTGACGCATGAGCAGCTCCGCCAGCGTTTGATCAACGGCGCGCCGAAATACGGTAACGACGATGACAGCGTGGATCTGCTGCTGGCCCGTGCGTATGAGACGTATATTGAAGAGCTGAAGCAGTATCACAACCCGCGCTACGGCCGTGGTCCGATTGGCGGGAATTACTATGCCGGTACGTCGTCCATCTCCGCGAACGTGCCGTTTGGCACCGCAACCATGGCAACGCCGGATGGCCGTAAGGCGCATACTCCGCTGGCGGAAGGGGCCAGCCCGGCATCCGGTACCGACCACCTCGGGCCGACGGCGGTGATCGGTTCCGTTGGCAAGCTGCCAACAGAGGCGATTCTGGGCGGCGTGCTGCTGAACCAGAAGCTGAACCCGGCGACGCTGGAGAACGATTCGGACCGTCAGAAGCTGATGATTCTGCTGCGGACCTTCTTCGAGGTGCATAAGGGCTGGCATATTCAATACAACATCGTGTCACGTGAAACGCTGCTAGAAGCGAAGAAACACCCTGACCAGTACCGTGACCTGGTGGTGCGCGTCGCGGGCTATTCCGCCTTCTTCACCGCCCTGTCCCCGGATGCGCAGGACGACATTATTGCGCGTACCGAGCATACGCTGTAATTTCACCCGCAACCCCTCTCCCACGCGGGAGAGGCTGAGCACACCAACAACAGCAACCCAAGGGTTGCTGTTTTGCGTTTACTTTCATTCGAAATAAATTTGTGGTTCGGGTCACATTGTTATTAGAATGTTGCTGGTCGCAGTAATATTCTGGAGAGCAATGTATGACCGTAAAAGTTATCGTCACCGATATGGACGGAACTTTCCTTGATGATGCCAAGCAGTACGATCGTGACCGCTTTATGGCGCAATTTCAGCAGCTTCAGGCCCGTGACATCGAGTTCGTGGTCGCCAGCGGAAACCAGTATTACCAGCTCATCTCCTTCTTTCCGGAACTGAAAGAACAGATCTCCTTCGTGGCGGAAAACGGCGCGCTGGTCTTCGATCATGGCGAGCAGATTTTCCACGGCGAACTGACGCGTCACGAATCGCAAATCGTGATTGGCGAATTACTGAAAGACAAACAGCTTAACTTCGTCGCCTGTGGGCTGAAGAGCGCCTACGTCAGCCAACACGCGCCGGACGAGTTTGTCGCGCTGATGTCAAAACACTACCACCGCTTACAGCGCATCAGCGATTATCATGAGATCGACGACGTGCTGTTCAAGTTCTCCCTGAACCTGCCGGACAGCGACATCCCAGGTCTTATCGACAAACTGCACGTCTCGTTAGATGGCATCATGAAACCAGTCACCAGCGGTTTTGGCTTCGTTGATTTGATCATTCCCGGCCTGCATAAAGCGAATGGGATTAGCCGCCTGCTGAAACGCTGGTCGGTCTCTCCGCAGGAGTGTGTGGCCATTGGCGACAGCGGCAACGACGCGGAAATGCTGAAGCTGGTGAAATACTCGTTCGCCATGGGCAACGCGGCGGAAAGCATCAAAACGATCAGCACCTTCAGCACCGATGACAATAACCACCAGGGCGCGCTGAACGTTATTCAGGCCGTACTCGACAAAACCGCTCCGTTTTAACCTCTGATTCCTCCCCTGCCGGGGCAACGCTCCGGCACCTCACTCTTTTTTCATCCTGTGCTGCCCGTCAAGTTTTTAAACTTGCATTAACTTATTTTTAACTTAAAGTATCACTTGTAGATACTTTTACTTTCGAATGAAAGATAGCGAGGCAGTTATGACCTTCTCCAGTGAAATTTTGCCTGCGGACCACAAAGCCGCCATTCGCCAGTTAAAACGTGAATTGCGTGCCCAGATCGGCGACGTTCAGGCCGTTTTTGACCGGCTCAGCGATAAGATTGCGACACGCGTGGCGGAAATTAACGCCATGAAGAATAACGGTGAAACCGTCTGGCCTGTGATTCCGTTCGAGGACGTAAAGAACGGAACGATTACCACGGCCCAGCGTGAAGCGGTAAAACGCCGCGGCTGTGCGGTGATCAAAGGTCACTTCCCGCGCGAGCAGGCGCTGGCGTGGGATAACGCGATGCTCGACTATCTCGATCTCAATCAGTTTGACGACGTGTACAAAGGGCCGGGTGATAACTTCTTCGGCACCTTAACCGCGTCACGTCCGGAAATTTTCCCGATCTACTGGTCGCAGGCACAGATGCAGGCGCGTCAGAGTGAAGAGATGGCGCAGGTACAGTCGTTCCTGAACCGTTTATGGACTTTTGAGAACAACGGCAAACAGTGGTTTAACCCGGACGTCAGCGTGATCTACCCGGATCGTATTCGCCGTCGCCCACCGGGAACCACCTCTAAAGGGCTGGGAGCGCATACGGATTCCGGCGCGCTGGAACGCTGGCTGCTGCCGGCCTATCAGCAGGTGTTTGCCCGCGTGTTTGACGGCAATGTCGATCAGTACGATCCGTGGAATGCGGCGCACCGTACCGAAGTGGAAGAGTACACCGTGGATAACACCACCAAATGCTCGGTGTTCCGTACGTTCCAGGGCTGGACTGCCCTGTCGGATATGATCCCGAATCAGGGTCTGCTGCACGTGGTGCCGATCCCGGAAGCCATGGCCTACATTCTGCTGCGTCCTCTGCTGGATGATGTGCCAGAAGACGAACTCTGCGGCGTCGCGCCGGGTCGCGTTCTGCCGATTTCCGAGAAGTGGCATCCGTTGCTCATCGACGCGTTAACCAGCATTCCGGCACTGGATGCGGGGGATTCCGTGTGGTGGCACTGCGATGTGATCCACTCGGTCGCACCGGTAGATAATCAGCAGGGCTGGGGGAACGTGATGTACATTCCTGCCGCGCCGATGTGCGAGAAAAACCTCGCCTATGCGAAGAAGGTGAAAGCGGCACTGGAAACCGGCGCTTCTCCGGGCGATTTCCCGCGCGAAGATTACGAAAAAAACTGGCAGGACCGCTTTACCCTGGACGATCTTAACATCCACGGTAAACGCGCCCTCGGCATGGCCTAAGCGTCGTACAGCCCTTCCCGCTCCACGGCGGTGCGTCTTTTCCCCTGACGTATCCGCCGTACCGACTCCCGCACCGCCAGCGTGCCGTTCAGTAATAAGGTTCCAACCGGCGCATCCGGGCGCATGAGCCTCTGCTGGAGCATATGCACCGCTTCGGTTCCCAGCTCGTCGCGCGGGACATGCACCGCCGTTAAGGGCACATCCTGAATCGCGGCCAGATTAAAACCGTCAATACTCATTACCGACACATCCTGTGGGACGCGCAGGCCGTGCTTCTGCAGCGCGCGAATGGTGCCCTCCGCCATAAAATCTCCGCCGACCAAAAAAGCGGTGGGCAGCGCTTTTTCCGGCATCTGACTTAGCCACTCGCTCACCTGCTGCTCGGTCTCTTTGGCACTGAAACTGGGGACCACCAGCAGATCGCGTTTGTCATTGAATTTCATATTATGCCCCCGCCATCCGTCGCGGATCCCTGCCAGGCGCAGCTCCATGGTGTAGCGCCGCAGGCACAGGACGTTCATCACTTCCCGGTGCCCCATCTCGAACAGATACTCCGCTGCGCGCTCGCCAATGGCGCGATGATCGGGAGCCACGGCGGGCAACCGCATCCGCTGATCGCGACAGTTAATCAGCATGCAAGGCTTGCCGATATCGACGGCCAGATCGTGAATATGCGGATCGTCGATACCGAGCAAGATCGCCGCCTGGGTATCCGCTTCATTCATACGCGCCAGGAAAAGCTGCGCGTCGCTGTCGTTCTCCTCCAGCGCGCAGTAGCGGAGCCTGACTTCATGTGATGCCAGCCCTTTGCTCACGCTCTGGATCACGCGGTAGTAAAAGATGTCGGACCGCTCGTCAAACGCGCGCTGCGGAGCAAAGACCACCAGACTGTTAAGCAGCAGTCGCCCGGCCGCCATGCCGTCCATCACCCCCAGCTCCCGCGCGCAGGCCAGCACTTTAGTGCGTGCTTTTTCGCTGGTATTGGACTTCCCCGCCAGCACGCGGGAAACGGTGCTAATAGAGAGCTGGGTACGGGCGGCAATTTCCGCGATTTTGAGTCTTTTATCCATTTTGTGATCTCGCTCCATTTGCCAAATGAAAAAATTTTCATAGCGTGAGATTGCGGTAACAGCAGGCTTAAAAGGCATCATGCCAAAATAAGCTGCGCAGTTATGAGAAAGCTTGCACAAAATCCGCTATTTCCCGCTCATTTTCTCCCTTAAGGTGAACTTGTCACACCACTTCCATACTAGTTGTATAGCAACTTGAAGTCATAAAACTGATAACGATCAAAGGCATAAAACCGGTGTGACACCCGATACGTTCATCCCCCTACCGTCCGTCTTGTGGAGAGAAAAATGAGTCAGGACATCAATACCCCTGTCGTGGCAAGCAAAGCCCGCCGCGTCATCAAGAATCTGCGCTGGTACGTGCTGGTGCTGTTTTTACTGGGCGTCACCGTTAACTACATTACCCGTAACTCGTTAGGCATCCTCGCGCCGGAGCTGAAAGAGAGCATGGGGATCACCACCGAGCAGTACTCGTGGATCGTAGGTGCTTTCCAGATTGCCTATACCCTCTTCCAGCCTCTGTGCGGCTGGCTGATCGACGTGATTGGCCTGAAGATTGGCTTTATGGTGTGCGCCGGGATTTGGGCGCTGATGTGTATTTTCCACGCTGGTGCCAGCAGCTGGCTGCATCTGGCAGTGCTGCGCTTCTTTATGGGCGCGTCCGAAGCGGCCGCCACACCGGCGAACGCCAAGACCATCGGCGAATGGTTCCCGAAATCAGAGCGTCCGGTGGCCGCCGGTTGGGCTGGCGTTGGCTTCTCCATCGGTGCGATGCTGGCTCCGCCTATCATCTACTTCGCCCATGCCTCTTTTGGCTGGCAGGGTGCGTTTATGTTTACCGGCGTACTGGCGCTGCTGTGGGTGATTCTGTGGTGGGCGTTCTACCATAACCCGGAACAGCACCCGAATCTGGGCAAGGACGAGCTGGCGTTTATCAAGCAGGATAACGAACCGCCTGCCGTGAAGATGCCGTTCCTGACGGCGCTGAAAACCGTCTCCAAAAACAAACATTTTTACGGCATCGCCATTCCGGCGTTTATGGCGGAACCGGCCTGGGCCGTGCTGAGCTTCTGGGTACCGCTGTATCTGGCGAAAGAGCACGGTATGGATCTGAAACAGATTGCGATGTTCGCCTGGCTGCCGTTCCTGGCCGCCGATCTGGGCAGCGTGGCCAGTGGCTACCTCACCCGCCTGTATACCCGCTGGTTCGGCTGCACTCGCGTGAACTCGGTCGTTGCCAGCTCCGTCACCGGTGCCTTCCTGATGATCTCCCTGGCCGCCGTGGCGATCACTCGCGACCCGTACGTCACCATCGTGCTGATTTCGATTGGCGGTTTCGGCCACCAGATTATCTCCTGCATGTTAAGCGCCCTGGTGGTGGAGTCGTTCGACAAAGGCCAGATGGCCACCGTCAACGGCATGCGCGGCTCGGCGGCGTGGATCGCAAGCTTCTTGTTCTCTCTGTTAATTGGTGTCACCGCCGACAAAATCGGCTTCAACCCGCTCTTCATTGCCATGGGCTTCTTTGACCTGATTGGCGCATTTTTCCTGGTAGCATTTATTGCTGAACGTCGCGCCAAGCGCGCCTGATAGTGGATGTATTGCATATGAAAACCCTGAAAAACTGGACCCTTCTTGAACAGTCCGCGAACCATCTGGAACTGCTCGTCGATAATCAGCACCGTCTGTGTCTGTATATGCTGGAAGAGAATCTGTTCCGCGTGCTGATCAAACGCAAAGGCGAGCTGTCGCTGGATAAAACCTGGAGTATCGCGCCCGCTCAGGACGTGCCGTGGGAGGGCCGCCAGCGCGACGATCTCAGCGGATTTAGCTGCCCGACGTGGACGCTCACGCAGCCAGACGACACGCTCGTCGTCGCGACGGAACAGCTGCGCGTCACCGTCCACCAGCCTCTGTGGCTGGAGTGGCACTACCGCAATGAGGACGGTGAATGGCTGGAGCTGGCGCACGACCGCCCGACCAGCGCGTACCTGCTGAACGCCCACGGCGACGGCGCGGCGCACTATCTGAGCCGCCGCAAGGACGAGCGTTTTTACGGTTTGGGCGAAAAAGCGGGTGATTTGCAGCGCAACGGTAAACGCTACGAGATGCGTAACCTCGACGCGATGGGCTATAACGCCGTCAGCACCGACCCACTGTACAAGCACATTCCGTTCACTATCACCCGCCGCGACGACGTGAGCTACGGTCTGTTTTACGACAACCTGAGCAGCTGCTGGCTGGATCTGGGTAACGAAATCGACAACTACCACACGGCATATCGCCGCTGGCAGGCGGAAGCGGGCGATATCGATTACTACATCTTCACCGGTAAACGCGTGCTGGACGTGACCAAAGCTTTTGTCCGGCTGACCGGGAAAACGCTGTTCGGCCCGAAATGGAGCCTCGGCTACAGCGGTTCGACCATGCACTACACCGACGCACCGGACGCGCAAAACCAGCTGATGAACTTTATCCGCCTGTGTGAAGAGCATGCGATTCCGTGCGATTCGTTCCAGCTTTCGTCCGGTTACACCTCCATCAACGGCAAGCGCTACGTCTTCAACTGGAACTATGACAAAGTGCCGCAGCCGAAGGTGATGAGCCAGGCATTCCACGACGCGGGGCTGAAACTCGCGGCAAACATAAAACCATGCCTGCTGCAGGACCACCCGCGCTATAACGAAGTGGCGGAGCGCGGGTTGTTTATCCGTGATTCAGAAACCGATGCACCGGAACGTTCAAGCTTCTGGGATGACGAGGGTTCTCACCTCGATTTCACCCATCCGCAGACCATCAAATGGTGGCAGGAAGGCGTGACCACGCAGCTGCTGGAGATGGGTATCGACTCCACCTGGAACGACAACAACGAGTTTGAAGTCTGGGACGGCGAGGCGCGCTGCCATGGTTTTGGCCAGGAGATTGCTATCAAGCATATTCGCCCGGTGATGCCGCTGCTGATGATGCGCGCCTCGATGGAAGCCCAGCAGCGCTTTGCGCCGGATAAACGTCCGTACCTGATCTCCCGCTCAGGCTGCGCCGGGATGCAGCGCTACGTCCAGACCTGGAGCGGCGATAACCGCACCAACTGGGACACCCTGCGCTATAACACCCGCATGGGGCTGGGGATGAGCCTCTCCGGGCTGTTCAACGTCGGCCACGATGTCGGCGGTTTCTCCGGCGATAAGCCGGACGCGGAGCTGTTTGTGCGCTGGGTTCAGAACGGCGTGATGCACCCTCGCTTCACCATTCACTCGTGGAATGACGATCACACGGTGAACGAGCCGTGGATGTATCCGGGCGTGACGCCTGCGATCCGTGGCGCAATTGAGCTGCGCTATCGTCTGCTGCCGTATCTTTATACTCTGCTGTGGCAGGCCCATGCCGATGACGAGCCAATGCTGCGTCCGACTTTCCTCGATCACGAGCATGATGCCCAGACATTCAAAGAGTGTGACGATTTCCTGCTCGGGCGCGATCTGCTGGTGGCCAGCGTCGTTGAACAAGGCCAGCGCGAGCGCCGCCTCTGGCTGCCGGACAACGAAACGGGCTGGTACGATTTTTACACCCACGAGTGGTTCTCCGGCGGCCAGTGGATCGTCCGCGATGCGCCGCTGGAAAAACTGCCGCTGCTGGTACGCGCAGGGGCCGGGCTGCCGCTTAGCGAACGCATTACCCATGTGAGCGCCGGGAAAGATGATACCCGCGAGCTGAAACTGTTTCCGGTGAAGGGCGTGGGCACAACGTCGGGCCTGCTGTTTGAGGATGATGGCGAGAGCTGGGGCTATCAGAAAGGAAATGCGCTGTGGTTGGAGTGGGAGATGGTGTGCGATGGCACCACAATCAATCTGAAGGTCGCGGCACGCGGCGATTATCGTCCGGCGTGGCACGCGCTGAAGGTGTCGTTGCCGGTGGGCGAGAAGCGTAAATTGTTGATTAATGGTGAAGCGTGCAGTGAGTGGGCACTCTAATCACTGATTGCCGGGTGGCTGTTGCACCTTAGCCGCCCTGCGTGTTCGGTGCGATGTAAAACACCCATAAAAAACGGCAACCCGTGGGTTGCCGTTTTGCTGTTGCCTGATAGACCAGTTAGCCTTCGATGCCTTTGCTGCGCAGGTAATCTTCATAATTACCGGTGAAGTCCACGATGCGTTCCGGTGTGATTTCAATCACGCGGGTCGCCAGGGAGCTTACGAACTCACGGTCGTGGGAGACGAAGATCAGGGTGCCCTGATACATTTCCAGCGCCATGTTCAGGGATTCGATAGATTCCATGTCCAGGTGGTTAGTCGGTTCGTCCATTATCAGGATGTTAGGTTTTTCCATCATCAGCTTACCGAACAGCATGCGCCCTTTTTCACCACCGGAGAGCACTTTGGCAGGCTTTTTGATGTCGTCCTGGCTGAACAGCAGACGGCCCAGAATGCCGCGCACGGCCTGCTCGTCGTCGCCTTCCTGCTTCCACTGGCTCATCCAGTCGAAGACGGTCAGATCGTTTTCGAATTCAAATTCATGGTCCTGCGCGTAGTAACCGAGCTGGGCGTTTTCCGACCACTTCACGGTACCGTTATCTGGCGCCAGTTCACCCACCAGGGTTTTCAGCAGGGTTGATTTACCCACACCGTTTGCGCCCAGTACCGCAATCTTCTCGCCCACTTCCAGCAGCAGATTGAAGTTTTTAAACAGCGGACCGTTATCAAAACCTTTCGCCAGCGCTTCCACTTCCAGCGCGTTACGGAACAGTTTCTTGTCCTGCTCGAAGCGAATGAACGGGTTCTGACGGCTGGAGGCTTTCACTTCGTCCAGCTTAATTTTATCAATCTGACGCGCACGAGACGTCGCCTGACGAGATTTAGAGGCGTTAGCACTGAAGCGGCTGACGAAGGATTGCAGGTCAGCAATCTGCGCTTTTTTCTTGGCGTTGTCAGACAGCAGACGCTCACGCGCCTGGGTGGCAGCCGTCATGTACTCGTCGTAGTTGCCCGGATAAACGCGCAGCTCGCCGTAGTCCAGATCGGCCATGTGGGTGCAGACCATGTTCAGGAAGTGACGGTCGTGCGAAATGATGATCATAGTGCTGTCGCGGTCGTTCAGCGTCTGCTCCAGCCAGCGGATGGTGTCGATGTCCAGGTTGTTCGTCGGTTCATCGAGCAGCAGAATGTCCGGGTTTGAGAACAGCGCCTGCGCCAGAAGCACACGCAGTTTCCAGCCCGGTGCGACTTCGCTCATCAGGCCGTAGTGTTGCTCAACCGGAATACCGACGCCGAGCAGCAGTTCACCGGCACGGGATTCGGCAGAGTAACCGTCCATTTCGCCGTAAAGCACTTCGAGATCGGCCACTTTATAGCCGTCTTCTTCGCTCATTTCAGCCAGACCGTAGATGCGGTCGCGCTCTTGCTTCACTTCCCACAGTTCCCCGTGTCCCATGATCACGGTGTCGAGCACAGTAAACTCTTCGAAGGCGAACTGGTCCTGACGCAGCTTACCGATACGCTCGTTCGGATCGAGCGACACGTTGCCGAGCGTCGGCTCTAAATCGCCGCCGAGGATTTTCATGTAGGTGGATTTTCCGCTACCGTTGGCACCAATCAGGCCGTAACGGTTGCCGCCGCCAAATTTGACGGAAATGTTTTCGAACAGCGGCTTACTGCCAAACTGCATAGTGACGTTGCTGGTAACTAACACGGGGAGATTCCTGCGAAAAAGTGTGATAAACACGGCATTATGCCACAATTCCGAATTGAAATCCCGTGTTGCAACCAACCACTAAACTTTAACAAAATCGAAAAAAATGTGATTTCGTACACATCTGAATTCCATGCGCGAGGGAATGCACATATAATGCGCTCCCATCAATGATTCAGACTCATCAACTAATCGCCAGAGTGGCAAAGATACCTCGCATAACATGAATATGAAATTATCAACGCTTTTTGCGGCGGCGTTAGCCGTAGTAGGTTTTTGCAATACCGCTTCTGCGGTGACTTATCCGCTGCCGACAGACGGTAGCCGTCTGGTGGGTCAAAACCAGGTGGTTATTGTTCCGGAAGGCAACTCCCAGCCGCTGGAATATTACGCCGCTGAATACCAGCTGGGCCTGTCCAACATGCTCGAAGCAAACCCGGGCGTTGACCCGTATCTGCCGAAGGCCGGTACCGTGCTGAACATTCCTCAGCAGCTGATCCTGCCGGACACCGTCCACGAAGGTATCGTGATCAACAGCGCTGAAATGCGCCTGTATTACTACCCGAAAGGCACCAATACCGTGATCGTTCTGCCGATTGGTATCGGTCAGCTGGGCAAAGACACCCCGCTGAACTGGACCACCAAAGTAGAACGTAAGAAAGCAGGCCCAACCTGGACGCCAACCGCCAAGATGCACGCCGAGTACATCGCTGCCGGTGAGCCGCTGCCAGCCGTTGTTCCTGCCGGCCCGGACAACCCTATGGGCCTGTACGCGCTGTACATCGGTCGTCTGTATGCGATCCACGGTACCAACGCCAACTTCGGTATCGGCCTGCGCGTGAGCCACGGCTGTGTGCGTCTGCGTAACGACGATATCAAGTTCCTGTTCGAGAATGTGCCGGTCGGTACCCGCGTTCAGTTCATCAACGAACCGGTGAAAGCGACCTCTGAGCCAGATGGCAGCCGCTATATCGAAGTGCACAACCCGCTGTCTACCAGCGAAGATCAGATTAACAACAACGAGATCGTGCCGATTACCCTGAAGAGCAACGTGCAGGCTGTCACCAGCCAGGCCGACGTTGAAACCACCGTTGTGGATCAGGCGGTACAGAACCGTTCCGGTATGCCGGTACGTCTGAACTGATTGACTCAGCTTCAAACAAAAAAGCGGGCTGCTTAGCCCGCTTTTTTATTACCCGTTATTCACGATGACGATTCCACCGTGATCGTACCGGTAGTGGCAATGGGCGTATTCCAGCGGCGTGCCATCCTCCAGATAGATCACCTGCTCCACCTCCAGCACCGGGTCGGTTTGCTCGCAGATCAGATGCTGCATATCCAGCGCGTTCGGTTTTAGCGCCCGCACCACCCGATATGACCCCATAATTTTCAGCCCCAGCGTCTCCTGCACGTACTGGAACACCGAGCTTTCAAGATGGGTTTTATTCAGCCCCGGCACCAGATTCAGCGGCATGACGGTGGAATCAAGCGACATCGGCTCACCGTTAAGGCTGCGCAGGCGAATAAAATCATAGATCGGCGTATCGTCGTTTATCATCAGGGACGACTGCTCTTTCTCGTTCGGAAAGCGCAGTTCGAAATGGACCACTTTACTGCTCACCGTACCCAGATGTTCCCAGGTTTTGGTGGCGCCGAAATAGTCGCTGCCGGAGAGATCCCACTGGGAAAGCTGCAGGAAGTTTTTACGAATGAACGTCCCCTGCCCCTGTCGCGTATAGACCAGCCCTTCCACAATCAGCTGGCGCATCGCCTGCTGAATGGTCATCCGGCTGGTGCTGAACTCCGCCGCCAGCGCAAACTGGTCCGGCAGCGGTTCATTGGCGGCATACTGCTGGCTAATAATGCGTTTCTTAATTTCCCGCGCTATGGTGATGTACTTCGCCGCCATCGCCTTTTCCTTATGATTAATCCGCTATCGCACTGTTTTTCAATGCCACCCTCTCAGCAATCTTGAGGAAAGGCAGGTAGAAGAATACACCAAATACAATGATTGCCAACTGAACCACCACCGCCCGCCAGTCCCCCGCCGTCGCCAGCCAGGCGCTGAGTATTGGCGGCGTGGTCCAGGGGATCATGACTACACAGCGCGACATCAGGCCGAGCGTGGTACACAGCCAGGCAAAGTAAATCCCTATCGCTGGCAGCAGCACAAACGGAATCATCAGCGGCAGGTTAAAGACAATCGGCAGGCCGAAAATCACCGGTTCGTTGATGTTAAAGAGCCCCGGAGCCAGCGACAGCCGCGCCACCTGTTTGGCCGATTTTTGCCGTGAGAAGATAAAAATGGCGATCAGCAGCGAGATGGTGCTGCCCGTCCCGCCGATCATCCCGAACGTCGGGACAAAAATGTTATTGATGATATGCGGAATCGGCTGTCCGTTGGCGAAGGCCAGCATGTTCTCATTGGTGTTGATTAACAGGAACGGTTCCAGAATCACGCTGTTCACTACCGACTGGTGAATACCCAGCGTAAACAGGAAATTACCGAAGCTGTAGATAAAAATTGTGCCGGGCAAACTGGTATTAATGAGTCTGAGAGGCTGCTGGATAAAATGGGTGATCAGGTGAATCAGATCCGTATGCAGCACGTTCGCCAGCAGCGCCGCCAGAATGGCGAACAGGGAAAGCGTGATGATCGTCGGGATCAGCGCGGTAAAGGATTTGCTCACCGCAGGCGGGACGTTCTCGCCCAGCGAAATGTGCAACACTTTCAGGCGCGAAATCGCAATAAACACTTCCGTTGAAATCAGACCAATCAGCACCCCGGCAAATATGCCCGTTGAGCCGATATTGCTGAACGTCAGCACCTGGGTGACATTCACCGTCGCCTGGCTGCCGACGGGCACCAGCTGGAGCTGCATCGGCATCATAATGATAAAACTGCTTACGGCGATAACCACTGCCGAAACCGGGTTGTCGAAATCTTTGTTGCGCGCCAGCGACCAGGCAATCATCGGGGCGAGTAACAGCGCCGCGATGTTCAGCGTGCCGTTAATAATCGCCTCACCCCACACCTTAAAGTGGGCGAGCGTTTCCCCTTCGAACACCCACGGAAACACCACGTTGTTCACCAGCACCGCGAGACCGGCAAGGATGAAGATCGGCATTACCGTGGCGAAGGCGTCGCGCAAGGAACGTAAGTGCACCTGGTTTGCCAGGCGCGCGGAGAACTCAACAAATCTGTCGACAAACGACTGCATCGCAGGTGTAATTTTTGTATCAGACATAGCGGATATTCCCATCAATCAGTCACAAAAACCGGTCCGGCAGCGTAAGGCTTACAGCTCGCTTCCGTTGCTATGAATAGCCTGTTTTAACCACGCGTAGCTCTTTTTCGGCACACGTTTCAGATCCTTGAGATCGTGGTTTTCACGGTTGACGTACACCACGCCGTAGCGTTTACGCATATCGCCCTGCGAGCTGAGAATGTCGATCAACCCCCAGCCGAGGTAGCCTACCACCTGCGCACCGTCTTCAAAGATCGCCGCTTTCATCGCCTCGAAATGCTTGCGGTGATAATCGATGCGGTAATCATCTTCTATCGGATTCACCCCGTCCCAGGACTCAATTACCCCGATACCGTTTTCAATCGGGAAGACCGGCAAACGCCAGTCGTTGTAATAGCGGGTGATAATGGTACGAAAACCGAGCGGATCGATTTGCCAGTTCCATTCGGTGGCTTTCAGGAACGGATTGTTCTTCTCGCCATGGGCCAGGTAGTAGTTCACCGGCGTGCCTTCCGGAATCGGGTCGCTGTCGAGGGTTTTACTTGCGTAGTAACTAAACGCCATATAGTCGTTTTTGGTTCGCGCCAGCAGGGCCAAATCGTCCTCACGATAGATATCCCCAAATCCTTGCTGTTCAACCACTGCCATCACCGCCGGGCTGTAGCCCTGACCGGCAAAGACGCGCAGCAGATTCTGGTTGAGGAATTCGTCGTACTGCTGAGCGCAGAAGATATCGCGCGGTTTGCAGGTGGCCGGGTAGATCAACTGATGCGCCAGCATGCCGCCCATCAACTGCCCCGGTTTGGCCTGGTGCAGGTACTCCGTCAGCGCCATGTGCGCCACCATCGTATGATGCTGGATTTCGTAGAGTTCGCGCAGGGTTTGCTCGCCCTTCATGTAGCCTGAGACTCTGAACGCTTCCGGCATATGGAAAATGTTCTGCTCGTTAAAGGTGAGCCAGTACTTCACCCGGTCGCCGTAGCAGTCGATCATCTTTTTGCCGTAGCGCACAAACGCGTCCAGCACCCGGCGATCGTTAAACCCGTTGTACTCCTGCGCCAGGGCCAGCGGCATGTCGAAGTGGTACAAGCAGATCATCGGCTCAATGCCGCGCGCGATGAGATCGTTGATAAAGCGATCGTAAAACGCGATGCCCTCTTCGTTGAAATCGCCGTCACCCTGCGGGCAGACACGGCTCCAGGAGATCTGGAAGCGGTAGCAGTTCATGCCCAGATCCTGCATCAGGTCGAAATCTTCTTTGTAGCGATGATACGAATCGGTGGCGACTTTCCAGTCAGAGGCATTTTCCCCGGCTTCGCGGATGTCATACACCGACATCCCCTTTCCGCCCTCGTTCCATGCCCCCTCGGTCTGCATACTGGAAACCGAGTTACCCCATAAAAAGTTAGCTGGCAGTGATTGCTTCATGGTCTCTCCCTATATGACTAGTCATTTAAATTTCATGACTAGTCATATAGGCAAAGATGAAAAATCAAGCAAACGGAAGGATCGTTTTTTGTGAGCGGGATAGAAATAAAGAAGCCGGATGTCGTGTCATATTAAAGTTATGTCACTAATCACGTTTATCATAATAAAGTTATGTCGCTATTCTGGCTAACCAGATGGATGGCCAGTATTGGTCAGCACTGACGTGTAGTGCCGACAATCGCTTCGTCTCGCTTGCCTTTACCTAATGAATAATTTCTGCAAGCTGTAGTCTCCTTTGAGCAAAAGATTAGTGACAAATAACCTTACTGAAGGGGAATCTACCAACAATTAGTCGCCTGGATTGACCTTAACAATGTCCACCTTGCTGGATTTCAGGTGAGTAATAAGTTCAGGTTCGGGAATTTCATCGGTGAAGAGCGCTTTCGTCTGCGCCACATTTCCTATTTCAACTGCAGCAGTAGCGTAAAATTTTGTATGATCGGCTGCCAACAAGATATGCCGGGAGTGAGCCATCATCATTTTCACCACACTGGCTTCATTAACATCAAACTCCGTCAACGTGCCGTCATTTTCGATACCCCCGACGCTGCTCACCAGGTAATCTGCGCGAAAACCTGATATGAATTCTGTCGCTGTTGGTCCTGTTATTCCCCCATTATGCGGGCGCAACGTACCGCCAGGTACCATGACTTCAAAGCGTGGGTTTTTATATAGGATCTTGGCCACTCGCAGGCTATTGGTGATGATGCGAAGATGATGATGGTGAAGCAGTGCGCGGGCAACATGCTCCACCGTAGTCCCTATAGTGATGAAGATCGTCGAGCCGTCAGGTATATAATCCGCAATGGCCTCAGCAATAGCACGCTTCTCTTCTGTCAATGCCAGTTCACGCTGCTCAAAAGCGGTATTGATTATGCTGGAGGCGCGGCCCGCGCCTCCATGATGGCGTGTTATCAATCCCTGCTCACTAAGTTTACGGATATCACGCCGCACTGTTTGTGTCGATACGCCAAGCATCTCCGCAAGAACATCAATGTTCATATATCCGCGATGAGCGAGCAAATTCAAAAGCTGATCATGTCGTGGATTACCGGTTAGTGCTGTATGGCTCATGGGATGTCCTGTCAAATCATCATGTTCACTATTCTATACAAAAAGTGACATAAAGCATCGGGTTTGATCACTATCAGGTATTCCCGCTCGCCCTCCTGGTCGCGTACATTTTAATGCAGCTACCGCGCTGGCGAAGCGAACAGCATGCTCCAGCGTGTCAGAATCTGTCAGAGCGACCGCAAATGCTCCATGGAAAACGTCGCCAGCTCCGGTTGTATCCACCACTCTTACTGCAAAAGCAGGATGATGTCGCAGAGTATCATTTTCAAGCCAGTAGCAACCCTCTTCGCCGCATGTGACGTATACATGTCCATTTGTGAGCGTTTTTGCTTCTTTAAGTGCAACCGTGCTATCACTGATCCCGGTCAGACGTTCTAAACCTGGTGCAGAAAATACCGCGTGGTCGCTTAACTCGACCAGATCCGCAATATTTTGCGGGGTGGTATCACCATCAAGCACAGTCAAAACACCATGCTTTCTCGCGAGAGTAAACGCCTGTTTGGCACCTTCATGCCAGCGCACATCAGCAAGAATGACATCATATTGTGAGAAATCAATTTCGTTTAGCCAGCCCGCGTCATCTGGTAAATCAGGGCTTGGAAAACTGGCAATAATGCGCTCACCAGCATTATCGACCAGTATTGCTGACTGCGAAGAGCGAGCGTGTTTGATTATCCGGGAATAGCGTGTATTAACACCCCATGTCTCCAGTTCTGTGAGTAGTCTACGACCCGTATCGTCATCGCCTACCCGTCCGATAAAGTCAACTTGTACCCCCAGCTTAGAGGCGGCGACCGCCGCTGTTGCTGCAGGTCCCCCCCCTACCTCGGTGTAGCTTTTCGCAACAAATTTCCCCCCTTCTTTAGGGAGTTCATCGAGATACCAGATGCGATCCAGCACAGTGATACCAACACAAGCGATTCGGGTCATGGTCATTACTCCAGCGTGTTTGAGTTGTCCTCATCTTAATGTCGCAATCTGTTTTTAAATTGACCGACGTCAATTTTATAACCATAAATTACAAATACACTCAAAAACAGACAGCAACAAAATGATCAAAATGACAAAAACTTACACAGCAGTTCAGGAGGCGTTATGTCAGTAATTGCATTTATTGGACTTGGACAGATGGGGGCCCCAATGGCGCGCAATCTGCTCAAACAAGGCCATCAGCTGAATGTTTATGATGTGGCTCCTAAGGCTGTAGAAGCCTTAACACAGAAAGGCGCAATACCCTGTTCCACACCTGCTGTTGCCGCTGAAGGCGCTGAATTCGTCATTACCATGCTGCCGAATGGAGATCTGGTTAGCTCCGTTTTGTTTGGGGAAAATGGTGTTTGTGAAAAGCTATCACCTGAAGCGCTGGTCATCGATATGTCGACGATTCATCCTCTGCAAACCGACCAGTTAATTACAAAAATGATCAAAATGGGATTTAGCATGATGGATGTGCCTGTGGGCCGAACCTCCGATCATGCCATTGAGGGCACGCTGCTGTTGCTTGCTGGCGGAACACCTCAGCAGATAGAACGCGCCAACCCCATTCTGATGGCAATGGGAAGCGAGTTAATTGAAGCGGGAGGACCCGGAATGGGGATCCGCGTCAAGCTGGTCAATAACTATATGAGTATCGCCCTGAATGCATTGGCCGCTGAAGCTGCCGTTTTGTGTGAGGCGCTGGGGCTTTCTTTCAGCGTCGCACTGGACGTCATGGCCGGTACCCCTGCCGGAAAAGGCCATTTTACAACTACCTGGCCAAATAAAGTCCTGAAAGGTGACCTTTCCCCTGCATTCATGATCGATCTCGCGCATAAAGATCTCGGGATCGCTCTGGACGTTGCAAATCAGTTACATGTCCCAATGCCACTCGGCGCAGCCTCTCGCGAAGTGTATAACCAGGCCCGCGCGGCCGGACGCGGTCGTGAAGACTGGACGGCCATCCTCGAACATGTTCGCACATCTGCTGGGTTGAAAATCAACATTGATTAACAAAAGGAATATCGAATGACGACATACTCTCTTAAGGATATCACCCGACCCTCTGGCGGTTTTGCAATGCTCGCCGTCGATCAGCGTGAAGCAATGCGCCTGATGTTTTCTGCTTCAGGCCTGCCCGCGCCGGTGACTGACCAGCAACTGACCGATTTCAAAGTAAACGCTGCTAAAATTCTGTCCCCTTACGCCTCCGCTATCCTGGTTGACCAACAATTTTGCTATCGCCAGATAGTCGAGCAAAACGCCTTAGCTAAAAACTGCGCGATGATTGTTGCGGCAGATAAGTTCATCCCTGGTAACGGCCTCCCGGTTGATAGTGTGATGATTGATAAAAGTATCGATCCACATATGGTCAAACGCGATGGGGGGAAAGCTCTGAAGTTATTGGTTCTCTGGCGCAGCGATGAAGACCCTCAGCAACGTCTGGACATGGTTCGAGACTTTAACCAACTGTGCCATACAAATGGCTTGCTCAGCATCATTGAACCCGTCGTACGACCACCACGACGCTGTAATACGTTTGACAGGGAACAGGCCATTATCGAAGCGGCGAAAGAGCTAGGGAATAGCGGAGCCGACCTCTATAAGGTTGAAATGCCGCTGAACGGTAAAGGATCACAGCAGGAGTTGCTGAAGGCCGCACAGGCACTTAACGACCATATCGCGATGCCATGGGTAATCCTCTCTTCCGGCGTGGATGAAAAATTATTCCCTCGTGCGGTGCGTGTTGCGATGCAGGCTGGAGCATCTGGCTTTCTTGCCGGGCGAGCCGTTTGGTCTTCTGTAGTTGGCTTGCCAGATACTGAACTCATGCTACGCGATATTTCCGTTCCTAAATTACATCGTCTGGGCGAGATCGTCGATGAAATGATGGCCCGCCGTTAATACAAGGAGAGCAAAGATGAAATGGTTTAATACCCTGAGCCATAACCGTTGGCTGGAACAAGAAACTGACCGCATTTTGGATTTTGGCAAAAAAGCTGCAGTACCGACTGGTTTTGGCTGGCTCGGTAATACCGGGCAAGTGAAAGAAGATATGGGAACCCATCTTTGGATCACTGCTCGAATGTTACACGTATATTCTGTGGCGGCGTCTATGGGACGTCCGGGTGCTTATTCCCTGGTCGATCATGGCATAAATGCCCTCAATGGCGCACTACGCGACAAGCAATATGGAGGCTGGTACGCCTGTGTGAATAACGATGGTGTAGTCGATGCCTCTAAACAGGGTTATCAGCATTTCTTCGCTTTACTTGGTGCAGCCAGCGCCGTCACTACTGGTCATCCAAAGGCGCGTCAACTTCTTGATGATGTTATCGAGATCATTGAGACATATTTCTGGAGCGAGCAAGAGAAAATGTGCCTCGAGTCCTGGGATGAAACCTTTAGTAAAACCGAAGATTATCGTGGCGGCAACGCCAATATGCATGCTGTTGAAGCGTTCCTGATCGTCTATGACGTAACGCAAGACCATAAATGGCTTGATCGTGCTTTACGGATCACAGAGGTGATAATCCACGATGTTGCCCGTAAGAGCGAATACAGGGTTAACGAACATTTTGATACTAACTGGAACCCAATCCGGGATTACAACAAAGATAATCCCGCACATCGGTTCCGCGCTTATGGCGGGACGCCTGGGCACTGGATCGAATGGGGGCGGCTGATGCTTCATCTTCGTGCTGCACTGGAAGCGCGTGACGAAACGCCGCCTGCATGGCTTCTGGAGGATGCGAAAGGTCTCTTTAACGCAACCATTCGTGATGCCTGGGCACCCGACGGTGCCGACGGTTTTGTCTACACCGTAGACTGGGATGGCAAACCTATTGTTCGTGAACGTGTCCGCTGGCCAATTGTAGAAGCAATGGGGACCGCCTATGCGTTGTATACCGTAACGGGTGATGAACAATACGAAGCCTGGTATCAGCAATGGTGGGAATACTGCATCAAATACCTTATGGATTATGAAAATGGATCCTGGTGGCAGGAGCTTGATCCCAATAACGAAGTAACGACCAAAGTTTGGGACGGCAAGCAGGATATTTATCATCTGTTGCATTGTCTGGTAATACCGCGTCTGCCACTGGCTCCTGGGCTTGCTCCTGCTGTTGCCGCCGGTTTGCTGGATATCAATGCTCAATAATACCTGTTGAACAACCCACGGGATCACGCAAATGCATAAAAGTGGAAAGACTGTAGAGCTCCGGGCTGGAGACTATCACGCGAAAATAGTCACTACTGGTGCAGGATTAGCTCAGCTGACCCGCTGCGGACGTAATCTTACGCTCCCACACAGACCAGAAGATATGCCTCCTGCACATCTGGGGAAAGTGCTTCTTCCATGGCCGAATCGTATCGCCAACGCAAGTTATGTTTTTGCCAACGAAACATTGCAGCCGGCTATAAACGATCGTGCGTCTGGCGCGGCTATTCACGGCCTGTTGGCATGGCACAACTGGCAGATCGCAAGGAAGACAGACCAGACCGTCATTCTTGAGGCATTTCTGCCGCCTAACTACGGTTACCCTTTTATGCTACATGCTGAGGTTACCTGGACTTTAGACAGTATTGCGGGCCTTCAGGCCCGCATCTGCGCCACCAATATCGGCAATACAGACGCACCATACGGTGCAGGCGCACATCCTTATTTAACCTGCGATTTAGAAAAAATAGACAGTTGTGAACTCCACATGCCGCGGTCACGGCTGTTCGACCACACCACACGACACTACTCCAGCACCGAGGATGCGGCGCTGGATTTCTCAACACCAGCACTCATTAATGCTACCAGTATTGATCATAGCTTTCACATTACTGCACTTACCGAACAGTGGGAAGTACGCCTGGTCAGCCCGCGTCAGAGACTGGCCGTTTGGCTACGTGGCTCACAGCCGTGGATACAGGTCTACAGCGGTGAAAAATTAGGGCGTACAGGCCTGGCGGTAGAGCCAATGAGTTGTCCACCGGATGCCTTCAATTCTGGTATCGATCTGGTTCGGCTTAAGCCTGGCGATACCCATCAGCTGTGGTTTGCCATAGGTGGTGAAGACATCTCACAAAATTAGCAACATACGGATGATATGACAAAGGAGGGTTTGATGAATGCACAGCATGCTGGGTCTAATAATGTATCACTCGATCTCACGACTGACGGGTTTACCCTCACTTATAAACAACGCGTGATTCTGCGCCACAGTGATAAGGTTCCCTGCTTGTGGATTGGCGCTGGCACGGCTGATATTGAGATGTTTCGTGGCAACTTTAGTATTAAGGATCTGCTGCGCGAGAAAATTACGCTGAAAAATATCACCGTTACAGCAAAAAACAACGGATGGGTAATTCGTTTCACCCGAGCCGATGACATAAATGCCACCCTCTTTATCAGTACCGATCAACAGGGCCGTCTGGAACTAAGGGTCAAAAATGACTCTCCATCCTACAACCGTATCTGGCTCCGATTAGCGGCCCAGCCGGATGATCACATTTATGGGGGCGGTGAACAGTTCTCCTACTTTGATTTACGTGGCAAACCTTTCCCACTGTGGACCAGCGAACAGGGTATTGGACGAAACAAAAAGCACCACATCACGTGGCTTGCTGACTGTCATGAGAATGCCGGGGGCGATTATTACTGGACCTTTTACCCACAGCCAACCTTTGTCAGTACACAGAAGTATTACTGTCATATCGACAACACGTGCTATATGAATTTTGATTTCAGTGCGCCCGACTACCATGAACTGGCGTTCTGGGAAGACAACGCAACGCTGCGATTTGAATGCGCCGACACCTATATTGAGCTACTTGAAAAACTCACCGCTTTACTGGGCCGACAGCAAGAACTTCCAGACTGGGTCTACGATGGCGTCACGCTTGGTATTCAGGGCGGCACAGACGTTTGCCAGCAAAAGCTCGATTTAATGCGCAGCAGTGGTGTCAAAGTTAATGGCATCTGGGCGCAGGACTGGTCAGGATGCAGAATGACCTCCTTCGGCAAACGCGTCATGTGGAACTGGTCATGGGATCATGAGCGTTATCCACAGTTAGATAAGCGTATTCAGCAATGGGATCAGCAGGGGATCAAGTTCCTTTCCTATATTAATCCCTATGTCGCCAGTGACAAAAATCTCTGCAAAGAGGCAGCAGAACGCGGATTTCTTACCAAAGATGCCAATAATCTGGACTATCACGTCGAATTCGGTGAGTTCTACGCAGGTGTCATCGACCTGACGAACCCAGAAGCCTATGACTGGTATAAAGGGGTTATCAAAAAAAACCTGATTGAACTGGGTTGCGCGGGCTGGATGGCTGATTTCGGTGAATATCTTCCCACCGACACCTTTTTGTACAACGGCGTAAGCGCCGAGATAATGCATAACGCATGGCCAGTACTATGGGCAAAATGTAACTACGAGGCCTTACAGGAAACCGACAAACTTGGCGAAGTGCTGTTCTTTATGCGCGCAGGTTACACCGGTAGTCAGAAGTATTCCACCATGATGTGGGCTGGGGATCAGAATGTGGACTGGAGTCTGGACGATGGCCTCGCGTCCGTAATTCCTGCAGCGCTATCACTCGCAATGAGCGGGCATGGGTTGCATCACAGTGACATAGGCGGCTATACCACACTTTATGGAATGAAGCGCAGTAAAGAGCTGCTAATGCGCTGGTGTGAATTCAGTGCTTTCACTCCGATGATGCGTACTCATGAAGGAAATCGTCCTGCCGATAACTGGCAGTTTGATGGTGATAGCGAAACGATTGCCCACTTCGCACGCATGACCTCTATCTTCACCACCTTAAAACCTTACATCAAAGATGCCGTCTCGCAGAATGCACTCCGCGGTCTGCCGGTGATGCGCCCGTTATTTATTCACTATGAGGATGATCCACACACATACACATTGAAATATCAGTATCTATTTGGCCGCGACCTGTTGGTCGCTCCGGTTTATGAAGAAGGGCGCAGCAGCTGGACTGTCTATCTGCCTGAAGATGACTGGATCAGTATCTGGACTGGCGAAAGGTTCGCCGGCGGCGAGATTACCGTTTCGACACCCATTGGGAAACCGCCGGTGTTTTACCGTAAACAGAGCGAATGGTGCGTATTATTTGCCTCGCTTCGCCAGATTAACTCCTGAACATACAAGGATTAGTTATGGATTTCTTCACTCTATTTACGCCTGATGGCGTTGTGCTGGACTACACCACAGTGGCAATGGTTATCGCCATTATGTTCCTTTATACCTTCGTTGGCATCTGTGCAGGATTTGGCGGCGCACTGACCACAATGCCACTTATTACATTGCTGATACCTTTAAAAATGGCTGCACCGATGTCAGTGATTGTGGGTACGGCGACTGCTCTTTATGCAACATGGCTTTCACGCAAGGAGACCAACTGGAAATCGGCACTTGTGCTAATTATCTTTTCATTAGCTGGCATCCCCATAGGAATTTATGCCCTTTCATACCTACCCGATCACATTATGAAAATAGGGCTAGGCAGTTTCCTGATTCTTTACTCATTTTACAGCCTGTTCATTCCTCGCTTGCCAGTGTATGACAAAAACTGGATTGCAATGCCAACAGGGGTGATCGCTGGTGCACTGGGATCGGCGTTTTCCACAAATGGGCCACCGGTCGTAATTTACGGCATGCTTCGTAATCTTGCTCCTGCCGCTTTCCGCGGGACATTGAATGCTTTTTTTACCGCAAATAACATTGCCATCATTGGTGGGCTTACCAGTAGCGGAATCCTGACCATCTCCACCGTTAAGCTAGTAGCATTCTGCATACCGACCATGATTCTAGGGTCGCTGGTTGGACAATACGTCCACAAACGTATTCCTGTGAATACTTTCCGCGTTGTAGTGTTTTTGCTGCTGATTACCTCGGGTGCGATGCTTATTAAGGGCGCACTCGGAATCTCAACTCTCAGCGCTCTACTGCCAGTGTTTGCAGTATTAGGGCTTCTGCATCTGGTTTTTGGGAAAAAGGTCGCCGCAATACGTGCAGAAGAACAGGCTAAGTCGCAAAAAAAAGAAGGTGAGAAGGATCATATTCAGTAGTAACCGTGTCTTTAAAGACATCACTTATGGAATGAGCTATGCCAACTAAAAATAGCGCTCTTCGGAGCGCTATGAGGGACGAATATGAATCGAAATCCTAGTCCGCTGACACTTAGGCTCAGCTTGCGTGAAAAGTTTTCCTATGGAATCGGAGATCTGGGCTCAAATCTCATGCTTGGTATCGGGACGCTATACCTTCTTAAATTTTATACCGATGAGTTAGGGATCCCCGCAATTTACGGTGGGCTCATTTTTCTTATAGCCAAATTTTTTACTGCCTTTACCGATATGTTTACCGGTATGCTACTCGACTCGCGACGTAAAATAGGAGCACGTGGAAAATTCAGACCCTTTATCTTGTTCGCCTCTATCCCGGTCGCATTAATAGCAACAGTACAATTTGTCGCTACTGATTTTAATTTATCGGTTAAAACTACCCTCGCAACAATCTTTTTTATGCTGTTTGGACTTTTTTACAGCCTGATGAATTGTTCTTACGGAGCGATGGTACCGGCTATAACTAAAAACCCTGAAGAACGTGCGCATCTGGCGGCATGGCGTCAGGGAGGGGCAACGGTAGGTTTATTGTTATGCACCGTTGGATTTATGCCTATCCAGGCATTATTCACTGTTAATACTTCGTTGGGTTATACTATCGCAGCACTAGTGTTTTCCATCGGTGGTCTGTTGTGTATGTGGTGGTGCTATAGCGGCGTAAAAGAACGATATACCGAAGCTATCCCCACTCATCATAAACCGGGGATAGTGGCATCGTTTTTTACGGTGTTTCACAATCCACCGCTGCTGATTTTATGCATCGCTAATCTTTGTACGCTGGCTGCTTTCAATATTAAACTGGTGATCCAGGTTTACTACGCCCAGTATGTCCTAGAGGATCTTCAATTGCTGTCATGGATGGGTTTCTTCAGTATGGGTTGCATTCTGGTAGGTGTTCTGCTGGTACCTGGCGCTGTTAAGCAGTTTGGTAAGAAGCGAGTCTATCTCGGTGGCCTGTTGCTGTGGGCAATTGGTGACATGTTGAACTTTGCATTTGGAAACAGCTCCCTGTTATTCATAGGATTCTCTTGCATAGCATTTTTCGGTACGGCGTTTGTAAACAGTCTGAACTGGGCTTTGGTACCTGACACCGTAGAGTATGGCGAGTGGAAAACGGGTGTTCGTACGGAGGGATCGGTTTATACAGGTTTTACCTTCTCGCGTAAGATTTCTGCAGCACTTGCCGGATTTTTGCCGGGTCTAATGCTAACCCATATTGGCTATATCCCACAAATAACGCAAAGCGACATGACTATTCAGGGGTTGCGGCAGTTAATTTTTCTCTGGCCCTGCGCGTTAGTCGTCATTGCGGCAATTATCATGGGGTTGTTCTATAAGCTCAACGAGGTTAAGTTTAATCAGATTGTTGAAGCACTGGAACAGAGAAAACGAGATGCACTTCCCGCTAGCCAAACTAAATAAAACCACTCATCAGCTTCAATATAAGCCATTACTCACAAGATGCTATATCATGCAAGTTATCTTAAAAGTAAGAAGTTAATCATTCATGAAAACAGTGATTAACGCCAGGTAAAATAATTAACTGTAATAATTTACTAGTCTTAGACATTGATACTCCCTCTGATCAAGATTCCCCGAATCTTGTTATGTCACTATTATAGGGACCAGGTCACCTTTAAGCTGTAAATCCACTTTAACAGCTTATAGGGTGTAATATAAAATAACAGCTCAGAGGTTGTATTAATTTCAACTATAGCGGTCAGAGGCATAATGAAAAATGTTTATCCGGTAAGAACACTCAATCACTTACGCCCCCTGCTTATAGGTTTTCGCAAATCGCAAGGACTGACAAAATAAGAAGTTGCTGAACGACTAGGCGTGACACAGCAGACATATGCTCGCCTGGAGACCAACCCTGCCAGTGTCAGTATTACACGTCTGTTTAGAGTGTTTACTGTTCTTGGGGTAGAAATTAACCTCTCCTCGGAGTCATGCTCCACAATCAGAAAGGAGACAGAAACAAACAGTGATTTTGTAAATTCGCCTGCCCGAAGGGAGAAATGGTAACGATATGAACCGAGCACAATAGAGTTTAGCGAGATGCATGAATGGCATACAAGCAGGTGCCACCTCAGCACATAATCTCAGAATCATGGATTGAGGGCTTGTATTACATGAGCTCCACTTCTGCATACTCATGTATGTATACGTAGCCCGCACTCAATCGTTGCGAAACCCTTTCAGCAAAAAGTATGCTCAATGCCACTTGAGTCATTGCCAATAAAAACATTTAAAATCAATTAATTAAATTTAATAATAACATAACTTAATTATGAGAATCCCGATTAGTGACATAACTTTTTTATGATACTACACCGGAGGGCCCTGCTGTTTCTCTCAAAACAGCACAGGGTTCTCTCGGATTCGATCATTGTTGAAAGTGATGAACGCTTACCCTTGCCCTAGTAATAGGTGATCGTGACATTCACTTTTGCCGTAAAATCTCCGGAAAAGGTATTATCATTTGCGTCAGTTATCTCGGGGGCTGTCTGTATGGCCGCCGCCTGGAAATACGCCGTATTTTTCCCTTTCTGCCCCACTCCGATATTCTGCTTCACGCCCATTCGCACCACTTTCCCTTCACTGTTATAGAGACCCACTTCGAGGCCTTTCAGCTTTTGACCATTTTGATCGCTCACTGCCGAAATGGTCTCTCGTCCGGGCACAATGGTGTAGGGCTCATCAAAGGTAAACTCGACATTGTTGGTGTAGCTGCTGCAGGTGAAATCCATACCAAAACGGGTCAGCTTCCCTTCACGCGGGAATGAACCGCTGCTGCTTTTGCGAAATTCCCCCAGGTCCACGGTCTGATGTTTGTTATCCAGCGAGCACGACGGCGCTGCCATATAGACACCCGATCCGAGCGGTACGTCGACGCTTGAGGCGCCGCCCAGGCCGTCAATAGAGAACGTGAGGTGCGCCCCCGGCGGAATGACCGCTTCTGAGCGATAATCCACCCAGCCCAGTTTAATCAGCTCCACGCGCATCGATTCGATGGCGAAATTGTATTTGTTATCAAACCGGTACAGGGTTTTTCCGGCGTTGTACTGGGCACCAAACTGCACCAGCGTCGAGTCCTCTTTCCCGTTAATAATCGGGTATTCCACCCCGAGGCGTTTCCCCAGCACCATGCGGGCAGACGGATAGCTGTCCGGCGGGGTCTCTTCGCTTAACGACACCGCCTTGATGTACATCTTCATCTTGATGCCGTTGTTGGTGGTCTGCGCCTCCCCCGTCCAGTCCAGCGCCTTGTCATTCACCGTGCTGAGGCTGAGGGTGATGTTGCCGTCAAAATTCGCCGGGGCGTCCAGGTCCTGACCGTCCGAGGTACAGGACAGGCGCATGTTGGGCAGAAACTGCGCGTAGTCCAGCGACAGCACGACGGTGTAGTCGGGGGTGTTTTCATCCACCGCAATCGGGTTTTCCCGGGTAAAGGGGGCGAACGGCAGCGCCCCCCCGGTGTCAATATC